>FNZT01000003.1:610773-653611 GCA_900109435.1 Ruminococcus sp. YRD2003
AGAGTACCCCATAGGGGCAAAATTTAAATTGAAAGTTTTAGGAAGGGAGTTTGAGGGAGAACCCTTTTTCAAAAGGGTTTCCCTCAATAAATACTCCGTAATGTTTCTGTATGGGTAAAGCGCATAAAAGCGGGAGTTTTTATCGGCACAGTTCAGCCATTTCCTTTTCGAGAAGGCGGAATACGAGAGCTACAAGGAAGCCGTCAGCGACTGCGTGATTGAGTCTCACGGTCACAGGCATGAGCAGCCTCCCGTTCTCCTCGCGGTATTTTCCCCAGTTGATTATCGGCAGGAAATAGAGATAACCGTCGGGGAGCTCAATATTGAGCGAGTCATATGATAGCCACGAAATGAAGGACGCATCGAACCAGTTCGGGTGTGCCGCAGCATCAAGGCGATACTCGCGGGACTGCTTTGCACTCTCGATATCGGCAAGAGCCCCCGCATAGAAAGCGGAGTAGTCGGGCGAATAGCGGGAATACACGGGCGTACAGGTCTCGGTATCGTCGTGAAAGATATACTGAGTCGGGTTTATCTCGTCGTAGCAGATGAGCTCGTCAGTCTGCCAAAGATAGCCCATACGGTAATCCTCGCGCGAGTTGAGCACCTTTGAGAGCACATACAGAAAATTGATGTAGAACTTCGTACCATTGCGGCGCGACCACTCAACAAGCTCGGTAACGTCGATACGAAAGGTCATAGAGACAGAGCACTTGCAGTCCTGAGTGAAATGGCGGTAAACTCCCGCGCGGTAATATTTATCCTTGTCTATTTTACGATAGTTCATTATGTCACCTCATGATCATGTTGTTCAAGCAGTCGTCACAGGCACTTTCGGATCGGGAATTTCTGCCGCGTGCTCTTCGCCAGCCGTGATCCGCGACTGTATCAGTGTATGGACGAGCGAGAACATCGTACCTATCAACGCAGCAGCCGATACATCACTGAGGAAGTGAGCACCGAGCACCATACGCGTAAGCATTATCACAACACCGAACATCAGGGCGCAGGCACTAAGCCAAACAGATCTGCTCCTGAGCTTCGGGAAGAACCACGTCAGCGACTGTACAATATAAATAAGGGAAACGCTTATGATACTGTGTCCGCTCGGGAAAGAACGGAATTCCCCCTTGTCGATACCGAGGGTCTTTATGTAGTCGGAAGCTCCCCTGAAAGGCGTATACCACGGAACAAACCCGATGCCCTCATATCCGAGCACTACAGTGCGGTATCTCGGACGGTGAAAGACATTTTTCAGCGTCAGCATAGTAACAAGAGCGGAAAGCATGATCACAATAAGCCCGATGATCCTTTTGGCAAGAAGCCTGTCATCAACACCTCCTGCAAGCTTAAACCCGAGGAAAAACAGCGGATAAACACCGACGATGCACACAGCCGAGATGGCTGCTATATTCCCGTTCAGAGCGGGAAAAACAGAGCCGAAGCAGTCGTTCCCGAGGAATACGTCAGCTCCGATAGCCCCTGTCAGCAGCGACAGCAGCACACAAACGAAGCAAAGAGCAGACTTAGCAGATCTGCCAAGCCGTGAGCTGAACACCCTTTCAAAGAGAGCGCCGAACAGAAGCACCAAAACCGCAAAAAACGGGTATACTCCCAGTGATGTAAGGACTTTCATCCCCGTATTGTCAGGCGTAAAAAGGAAAGCAGCTATAGACTCGTCGCAGAACGTGCCCGTCAGGAAAAGAGCTCCGAAAACGAAGAGCACAGCTGTATAGAAGAAAACAAGGTTAAAACAGTTTTTTTTCATTAATTTTCCCCGATGAGATACTAATGTTAATATGTTAATGCAACACCGTACAAAGCCTTCAGGCGGGCTTTGTGCGGTGTTGCCTTTAATTATATCATTTTAAGCAGAGGAAGTCAACTTTTTTCGCATAAATAACGCAGCAGAGGGTGAACGGTGATTATTTTGCCTTGTTTTTTCATTTTTGCTATGGTATAATAGGTGTGATCCCGGAATAAGGAGCATAGCAAATGGAAAAGCCAAAGAAAAACAAACCGTACATGATGTATCTGAAACAGTCGCTTAGCGCTGTGAAGCCGCAGTATCATGCGTACCGTGACGGCAAGAATGCGGTCTACACCATAGAGGGCGATGTGACAAGACACCGCTTTTCGGTGCGTCAGGGCGAGAATGAAGTGCTTGTGCTTCATAAGAAGATCGCAAAGCTGTTTGCAGAATACACCATAGAAAAGGACGGTCAGGAGATCGCACATATCAAAAAGGGACTTTTCCGCAGTCTGTCAGGGAATGTCTATGACAAGAGCCTTGAGATACGAGTCGCTTATGAGTCCTACAACTTTGACATTCTGGTGGGAGGTCACAAACTCTGCCGTATCGAACAGGAAAACGCCAGTTTCCGCGACAGCTATGAGATGATGATATTTGACAGTACATTAGAAGAAGTCGCTGTGACGCTTGCAGTCATCTGCGACCATGTTTCCGATAAGGCGGACAGTACAAGATACAGCGACTGAGAAAGGAGATATTATGGGATTTTTTGATTTTTCAGGCGGCGGAAATATGGGCTTCGGCAGCGTAAAGAACGTGAAGGGATTCACGAATGAAGATCTGTTTGAAAAGCTGTCGGCGATAAAGGTCAGCTTTGGCACACCGATAATGGGCGATATTTTCGGTACGCAGTCGGTCATGTACAAGAACGCCACACCGTACTATGACATTTTCGTTCGGGTGCATAAGGACAAGATAATCATGGGCAAGATAGGCACGGACGGTACGGACAGCACAGTGACGGCGGCGCAAATGGAAGCCGAGCTGATAATGGGCAGCAAGGACGAGGAAAACTCCTTTGCAGACAGAGCCGTAGACGAGCTTCTGGAGGTCATCAAAAAGCTGGAAAGCGGTGAATATATCACAATAACTGACGAAGCGATGCCTGCCAATACCGCAACGGGCGAGCCGATCTCGCTTTATATGGAGCAAAAGCTTTTCTCCCTCAAACCGAGATTTGACGTGTTCGATCAGGAGAAAAACGTGGTGTTCCATGTTGAAGGCGATATCACAAGCCACAGCTTCACCATTCAGCAGGACGGAAGAGAAGTGCTGAAGCTGAAGCGGAAGATAGCGAAGATAATGGACGAATATGTCCTTGTCAAAAACGGCGAGACGATCGCCGAGCTGAAAAAGAAATTCCGCATCGTGAACCCCGAAGTCAGCGGAACGGTAAACGGCGCTGAACTGCGTATCATGGGCGACCTGATGGGCATTGACTACGACATAAAGATCGGCGGCAGGAAAGTCGCTCACGTCGATCAGGACAAGGCGCACTGGTCGGACTGCTACCGCATCAGCATCAAGGACGAGGACGTGCAGGATATTGTCATCGCGCTTGCGGTCATCTGTGACCATGTTTCAGACAAGGATTCCACATGGCGTCACTAAGAACTTGTCTTCACAAGCCTTTGCACGCATCTTTTTGACAATCTTTCGCTGATGTCTTCGTTAAAGATCTTTGAAATGCGACAGCATTCCTGCGGATCTTTGCCTTGACCTCATCAAAATCTTGCCAAAAATCCACGCACAAATCTTATGAAGACAAGTTCTAAATAAAAAGAGGTCAGGACACATTGTTCTGACCTCTGTATTTTTACATCAGTTTGATCTTCTCAGAGCTGTGCTGTCCTGCGTAAAGGCAGATGAGCGCTGCAACAGCACCTTGCAGGCGGTATTTCGCACCGATACCCGAGATATACTGTGCGTCCTGATTGTTCACCTTCCAGCGAGGATAACCGCCGTTGGGAGCAAGTCGGAGGGCTGTCACATCGCTGTGAAGCAACGAGCATTTCTTTTTGCCGTCAATGAAGATACTGCGTCTGTCCGTCACGACGAAAAAGCATTTTCCTCTTGCAAACAGACCGTCATCGCCGTACACGATGATATGCTCGTCCGTATCAAGAAGCTCGGCAATTTTCGGCATTATCTTGTCGAGCCTGTGCTGGTTGATACCCTCACTTGCCACATCTTCTTCATTGATAAGGGCGGTGCGGATATACTTTGCCACGCTGTCAGCGTTTTTCAGACTGTTCAGGCAATAGCAGAACGAGTCAAGGCAGGTCACGACATTTTCATATTGTTTCAGTGCCTTGATGTCCCAAAGGATATCGAACATCTTTGTATCCAGCAGAGCGCCGTTGCCGTCATCTGTTATCTCAGCATCAATATGGGTGCCGCAGAAAGGACACACCAGACATTTATCAGAAAAAGACAGTTCCATTTCGCCGCCGCAGGAGGGGCATTTTCTGTTTTTCATCGCAGTATTCTCCTTGTATTTTACGCTGCATCTTCACACATCAAACAGCGGTTGGGTCTATTATAACATATCTTCGCATCGTTTGCAAGGCGTAACGGCTATTTTAGGCAATACCGCACAAAGCTTGTGCTGGAGATGCGCTGAAAGATTTTTCGTCAGATTGTTTAGAAATTCCGCAGGCATACTCACGTATGTCAAGGAATTTCTGTGCAAGATGACGGAAAATATGCAAGCATATCCAGTACAAAGCCTTCAGGCGGGCTTTGTGCGGTGTTGCCTTTACATTCCGTTCCGCACAGCTTTTCCTTCTTTTATCTTGAACTTATGGCATACCTATGGTATAATATTAAAAATTACCGATTCCGACAAAAGGAGCAACAAGTATGGGCATTGTCGCAGAAAAGATCAGAGCATTAAAGAAACGATCGGGAGATCGTGCAGAACTAACAATAGACCTCCTGTGCCTTTTGGCTTCCTATGGACTGATAATCATGCTGCCGAAAAAGATGAATATTCTATTCTGGACCATTTTTGGCATTTCGGCATTTTTATTCTGTGTCGGCTTTTTCCGTATGGGAGCTGTCATAAACAGATGCAAGGCGAAAGGAGTGAAGCGCTGTTCTGACATTTTGCTGATAGCGTCAGGTATAGTGCTGAACTGTTCAGGTGTGCTTGCGATATGGAAAGCGAAGGGTATTGAACGAGGGATATGTATAGCAACACTGCTTCTGATCGAAGCGATCGTAATGTATTCGGCTTCGGCAAGCCGTGCGGTCACACTGCGCTTTCAGTGGATAATATCCTTGATTTTTCGTATCACCGCAGTTCCTATGGTGATCGGAGGGATCGCAGCCATTGTTTATTCGATCATGACTTCGGTTTCTGGCACCAATATCGCCATTGGAGTGTTTCTGCTGGTTGAAGGCATTGTGTTCCTGGCGATCGGCAGCGGCAACGATCCGTTCAATTCATCATTCTCTCCGTTCAGAGCTGTTCCCAATATGAACAAAACTGTGCAGGAACTCTGCAATGCGCTTGCAGACACAGAAACACAGCTCGGTTTCCCGTGGATGGGTAAAGTAGGAACTATCAAAGAAGAAACGATCATCTACGGACCGACTGAGGAAGACATTTTCGTATACGGTCATTACCATTCGGGCAGATTTTACATCGTATCAGGTGACGATATATCCCTCTTGGATGCGGAGCAAGCCGATGCACACCGTATCGCGGAGATACCCGACAGCAAAGGAAGAAGCCTTGATGCTGAATTACTTCCCGAAGCGTATTCCAATATGATCACAAGGTATCTGGAAAACGGGAATGTCATATGGAGCATCAAAATAAACAAGCATAAAGAGTGACCAAATAACTTGGATCAAAGTATATATATGATCGGGTTCGCCGCAGACTTTAGGATTTTAGTCAATACAATTCTGCAAAAAGCGCATAATACTCATAAAAACAGGCACATGATCCTCGTTCATACTTTCATAAGTCAAATTAATCATCTTCAAAGCTATCACAAAAACAAAAAGCTCTGTACTCCCCGAAGAATAGGGAATACAGAGCTTTTTAAACTGTGTATGTGTTACAAATTAGATACGGTATGGAACGCGGAAAAAAGCAGCGGCATCAAACGATACCGCTGCCTTCCGCATATTAAGCTGCATTGCCCGAAAGCCTTTGTTTAAAGCTTTGCAAGCAATACTCCGAGATAATCCCATACAGTTGAATAGATATCACTGAACTCAAAGTGTCTGTCCTTATCATATACAAGTTCAACTGTCTTTTTGGCAACATTATAGATCATACCCAGCTTAGCCGAGATAAGTCCGCCTGCATCGCCGAAACGGTCTAATACAGTACAAGCAACGTTGGCGAGAGTATCTATCATATTTACCAATGTAAACTTCTTATACTCAAACATTACAGCATCTTCGTCCTCTGCTTCTGCAAAAGCGAAAATATAATCATAGTTTGAATATCTCATCGTCAGCGCGTCACTGAGCATGCTTGTAGCGCCTACGATTCCATAAAGTCCCTTTGCGAGGTCCTTCAGGTCCAAAGCAGCAACACCGCTGCAAAGGTCCTTGCCGCTCGAAAGCAAGTTGATTGCTCCGAGCTCCCAGTTCGTAAGGAACAGGCTGTTATTGAGCTCAAAGAGGTTCTCGAATTCCATCGACGAACCGCCCGCATTGCCGCCAGATATCATATACGAAGCTGATGCGTCCTTCATATCTATGGCAATATACGCTGTACCTTCCCATGTTCCGAGTCTGATCGTTTCAGGCACGAGCTCAACATAAAGTCCCTGATTGATGAAATCGCGTATCTCGTCCTTGACAGCACTCGTGATATTTGAAGCTTCAAGCTCCTTCTCCGCATTTGCGGGAGTGAGATATCTGAATTTCACGCCCTTCTTTGCGGCTTCGTTCATAACGGATATGGTAGATATTGAGGTGTTGCCCTTGTCAACGAGCTCCTGCCAGATGTATCCCTCATAGTATGAGCCGAGCATACCGCATGCGAGCATGAAGTTCTTTTCTGCCTGAGCATCGCCGTCAAGGCTTATAGCAGCTCTGTTGTCGTATGCAACATCAATAAAGAAAGAACCGAAATCAAGATTCCTTGTTATGCCGAAGGTCTGACTCTTGCTGAATTTGTAGCCTGTGATTCCAAGACTGAGGCGCTTGGTTACGTCGATATTGTTTATTGAAGCATACAGGTCTTCCTGAACATCGCACATCGAGAAGTAGTATTTGCCTGCATAATCGAGGAATGCTCCGAGTTCGTCATGGCTTACCATGTTCTTGGGCTCGTAATTTTCCTGAGCATCCTGCATTCTGAGGTATGCCGCCTTTGTCTCGTCGGGAGTTATTGACTGGAGATCGAGGTTAATGGCATACATGGAACCTGCAATTATGTTGTCATCGAGCACCGTTGTACCGCCGCAATTCCTGATAACAGTGTTCAGCTGGTGATCTGTTCCGAGCTGAGTCTCAAAGAGCCACGAAAGCTCATCATCCTCAAGCTCGTATTTCTTGCTTCCTACTGTTACTACGGGAGCAACGTTTACGAGGTAAGCAGGCACATCAACAAGTCTGTCATAGTGTGAGAGCACATTTGCATCGGAATCCGATACAGGCTCATACGATACAGTCACGGATTTGCCGTAGAGCTCGGAAACAGGGAGGCTCATCAGGCTCTCGCCGTCGATATAGACGGAAACCATATCCTTATCGCTGTCCTTGATGAAGCTGTAACGCTCGTCAACGCTCAGAACAGTGTAGGGAAGAGAAGCGGGTATGTAGGTGTCTCTTGTCTCGACCACCTTGCGGTAGTGACACTCGATATTCTCGCGTGCAGCGACCTGAGCCTTGCCATCGAGCTGGTTGTTCTTGTTTATCATCTCGAGGAGAGCGAGATCATCCTCAGAGTATTCACCCTTTATAGACTCGATCTTAGCCTCGAGCTTCTTGAAGCTCGGGTCAAGCTGTACCCATACTGCGTCGCCCGACTGGTTGCCTGCTCCGCGGTAATCGGTATAAGGTATATATGCCTCGACCCATGTGCGCTCCATCTTGAAGCCTGTGATATTACCGTTATTTGTAACAGCCCTGACGTTCCTGTGACCTGTCGCAAGGATACGTCCTACCGCTGTCATGTTATCGGTGCCAGTGATATCCTTTGCCTGCTCGGCTGTGATATATACATTGCCCCTAACATATCTTGCGGGGATATTCTTTGCTCTGAACAGAGCGATTAGCAGAGCGGCCTGATCCATGTCATTACCGCCGTTCTGCGCAAGAGTTGCGGCAGCACCCTTCTTCGAGCCCGAATACGCTTCGTTCTTGAAGTTGTTCTTGACAAATAGGTATATGCTGTTTGCATCGCCGAGTGAATCAGCGACATACTTGAACAGCTCTGCAGTCTCGGACTCTCCCTCGAGCTTGAGGTCGTTGTCCGTAGGCGGAGCGGAATATATCGGAGCTTCTTCGAGTTCCCCGTCGAGCTCGACAGTCTCGAAGCTGTCAGCGGAGCCTTCGGTAGTGGGGATAGCATCGGAGTGCTTATGCTCGGGACGCGATTCCACGTTCTCGCTGAGGATAGCGAGGTTCTTCTCGGTATCAATGCCGTTTCTGAGTTCTTCTATCGCCTTGGATGTCTGAGCGTATCTGACATTGACCTCGTTCTCGTATTTCTGCTGACGCTCGATAATCTCGTCGTCAGCCCATTCGCTGATATCAGCCGAGTAAGCCTCGACTGCCTGCTTCGTAGCGTTCATCTCTGCGATTATCTCATCGCATACCCTGTCGAGCTTTACAGTGTCATTATCGCTGAAAGCATTTTCAAGGCGGTCATAGAGCGGCTCTGTCTCCTCTGCGGAGATTATCTCAGCCGAAACATTGCTGTACTTGCTGTTTCTGCTGCCGAGGCTCTTTTTCAGTACAGGCAAAGGACTTGAAGAAGAAACCGCGATAGAGCAGATAAGTGAAACTGCTGTCGCAAATGCTGTTATCTTTAGCTTATTCATTCTCTTTGCCTCCTAACAATTTTACTGTAACAAGACCAAGCAGACTGAGTGTGCTTATGAACCACATATATATCGGGATACCGCTGTCGCCTGTCTTGGGATTTTCTGTTGCCGCAACAGTTGTAGTCGTTGCAGTCGTTGATGCAGCAGTCGTTGTGACGGTAGTTGTGGTCTCGTATGTGTTCTCGAAGCCGTCATAGTCGAGGTCGGAGTTATCGTCCTTGTACTCGATGCTGAGAACGCCCGAATATTTGCCGCTGCTCGGATCTGCGAGAGCAAAACTTGTCTTTCCTGTAAATGTATCACCTGCTGTGATAGAAACTGTATCGGAATAGGTGTATACGGGTTCGGACGAGCCGTCCTTGTATACCTTTATTGATACAACTGCATTTTCAGCGTCGGAACTGCTTGTGTTCTTAACGGAGAAATCAGCAGTTCCCTTGTCGTTCGAGTCGCTGAGATCAAGCTTGCCAGTGAAGGATGTAACATCGCTCTCGACTGTGAATTCAACGGAGTCGGACGAGAGCTCGAGCTCGCCCTGTGTAACTGTTGCTGTTGCCTTGTAGTCGCCGTCAAGGAGATCGCCGGGCTTGAGTGCGTCTGAGATGTCAAATGTGCCTGCAGGCTCGACGGCGCTGAGGTCGTGCCTGAACGAAGCGGCTGTATTGCCGTCCTTATCGGTAACGACAACGCTGAGGACAAGGTCGTTCTCTGTCATTGCCTTGCTGTTGTTGGATACGGTATTTGAAAGATTTATCGGGTCGGTAAGTGAATACGACCTCTTGTCACTGATGATGAGGTTGCTTACGCTCTGCTCATTCGCGATCTTGAATTCGGATTCTGCCGAAGCAATGACCTCATTGTTGCTGAGCCAGTTGATGACCGCCTTGTAGCGTCCCTCAGTCTCCTGAGGTATCATCCACTCGGCATTGCTGAGTAGCTTTACGTCAGCATTGAGCACCTGATCCTTTGCGGAGACGAGCTCTGCTGTCTTGTGGTCGAATTCGTCGTATATCTCGATTGCCATGTCGGCAGTTCTGCCGAATGGTGCGGATATCGTCTCTGCATCGATAGCGACCTTCTCGCCGTAAGCGTAGAGCTTCTTGTCTGTGTCGATGTCGGTGATGAACTTGTCCTCCGCGAAGGGAAGTATCACTTCATCGCTGATGTTGCCTGCGTTGTCTACCGCAAATACGTGGATGTACTGCTTCTGCGAGAGATCGGTAGGAACCGCCTCAAGCACAGCCTTGCCCTTGGAGTCGGCAGGAACGATATCGAGGATATCCTCGCCGTTCTCGCCGCGCTCGATGAGCTCGGGCTTGGGCTCGGCACTGCTGTCCACTTTGACAACGAAGCCTGCGAGGTCAGCGAATGCAGTGTGCTTTCTCACGTTTGAGAGAACTCTGTCGGAAGTGCTGTTGATGGGGTTAGCGCTGATGTAGTATTCGTAATCTGTAGGATTGTCCTTTGTCTGTACATTCAGAACAGCCTTGCCGTTCTCGTTCGATGTCGAGAGCACCTCGGGAACATCGGGAGCGTCAACATCATAGAACGAAGCGTCCTTTGCTGTTGTCTGCTGTGAGATCTGATACAGATAGAAGAGCGTGTTTGCAAGTATCTTTCTCTCGTCGTCGGAAGCCTGACCGTTGCTGTCGCCTGTCTGTATCATACCGACGTTTTTGTATGTTGAGAGGTAGAAGTTGTCAAGTCCGCCTGTCTCGGGGTGAGGACGCTTTGTAGCGTTGAGAGTTATCCACTCATCAGCGCCGTTGAGGTACTGACCTGTCGAATGCGTGTTCGGAACAGTGAGGTCGCCTCTGATAGTCCAAGGATAGTTTGTAAGAGTACCGAGCTTTACTACCGATACAGATGTTGTTCTGTACCATACCTCGGGCTGAGGTGTAGCAACGAGGAGTCCCGCCTCCTCTGCGAACTTGTTGAACTTGCGGTGCTCGAGCATATTTCCAGAACCGCCGCAGATGGTATCGTGTCCGAAGAGGACGCCTCTGCCGCTTGCAACGAATTCCTTGGTGACTGCAAGCGATTCCTCGTTAAGGTCATAGCCGCTGTTGCAGTCTGACGAGCCGAAGAAGATAACATCGTACTTCCAGTTGCCCTCGCTGTCAAGGAGATAGCTCTTGGGGTCTGAATTGAATGTGGGGATATGAACGGAATCAATATCGAATATTCCCTTGCCTGCGGGAGTTTCGGTATTGCTGATAGTAGTGGTCATCCATTCAGCAAGATACGGGGAAGCAGGATAAACGTTGAGAACGTTGATATGCTCCTCCTCGTTCCATATCGAACGGGGCTCCCATTTCTCGCTGTTGGTCTTTCTGTAGAGCTGATAGCTGTAGCTCTCGGCGTCGTTGCTGATGTCGTTCCATGAGAGGTCGACCATGTCTTTCTTTTCAGTGCTGACGGAACTGTTGAGGATAAGGTCCTGAACAGGTCTGTCAACGACCTTCAGAACTCGCTTGCCCTCGGAAATGAGAGTGCCTTCAGCGTCGTAGAGCTTTGCATTTACGGTATACTCGCCAACGTTCTTTACAGTGAATGAGAGCTTGTCGCCGCTCTTGAAGACCGGGTATTCAGCCTTACCTTCGAAGTATGTAACTTCGCCCTTTTCAAGTGTGATATCAAACTCAGTCTCATCAACGAGCTCGTCCTTTTTGAAAACATTCATTTCGATCTTTCCGCTGAACTCGCCGTTGGAGAAGTAGTTGACCTCTGCGCCTGCGTTTATCTCAGTCTCGTTTCCTGCGTAAACGTAGTAGTCGCTGAGTATGGGGCCGAACCATGTTACCTCGAACTGAGTCTTTTCTTCTTCCGAGGTCTTTTCCTCGATAACGGGAGCCTCAACGACTCTGAACTCCGTACTTCTGCGGCAGATTTCCTTATCACCGTCGATGCATACTACGGTGATATCATAAACGCCTGCCGCTGTCGTGTCGGGAGTGAATGAGAGCGGAGTCCCCTTAAGGTCGCTGCTGTCCGGAGTGAGAACGGCTTCCTCAGTCTTTGATGCTATCTCCTTGCCGCTCTTTGTGACAACAGTCTTCATCGTGATATCGTAGTCAACATTGGTCGCGTAGAGGAGGTCATACGATACTCCGACCTCGATCTCTGCACCCGATACAGCCGTATTGGTGTCGAGCTCTACGGAGAGGTCTGTTATCTCTGTGGAGTGCTTGGCTTCAACGGCTGTGATACCTATCGGTAACTTCTGACTCTTTACGAGCTTGCCGTTGTCGAAGAGCTCTGCGAGCACATACACATCAGAACCGTCTGGCTCTGCAAGTACAAACTCGCCCGAAGCAACATTCACGCTCGTTCCGTCCGCGGGACACGAAGCCTTTACAGTGTTCTCATAGAAGGGAGTTTCACCGCTGAATGCTGTTATCTTAACATCGAGCTCAGTGTCATAGTTGCTGGTGTACTCTATTACAGAGCTGACGGAGATGGAATTCGAGCTGTTGCTGGTACCCTCAGTATCGCTGAGTTCGGATTCAAAATCAGTTACAACAAGTCTGTTTTCAAGCTCAAGGGACTGCAGGAGCCTTATCGCAACCGATGTCGTTTCAATATCCTCTGCAAAGCTGCCGTCAGTCTTTTCGGCTTTGCCGATATTGCTGACGAGCTCCATAGGGTCGGTTTCCTCATTCATCGCCTGCATTGCAAGGTGCTTGTAAAGTGTTTTCTTTATGTCTTCATCCGCGTAGCTATCGCTTACGTTGTTTTTAAGGTATGTCAGCGGAGCATCGAGAACTGTCAGTTCATAATTATTCTTAGTGAGGAATCTGCCGACATTGTATACTACCATAGCGGTGAGTACTTCGTCACTGTCGCTTGCCTCAGTGTAGGAATAGCTTCCGTTCTCATTTGCTGAATTCACAAGAAATTCGCAGATAGCAAGTCCCGAGATGTCGCCTCCTGTGTAGGCAGTATCATTCACTGCCTCGAGCACGAGTACGGAATCAAGCACATCGCTCGCATATTCGGGATAGAGACCAAAGCCGCCATCTGCATTCTGCTTGCACTCGAGCCTGCTGAGGTATTCGGACTTGGCAGAAGCCGCCGAAAGCCTTGCGACCATATCTGTGTTGTCAAAGGATATATTGTCCGTAAGCCATGTCTCGCTGTTCGGGTCTGTTTCCTTCTGAGCGGCTCTGAGAGCGATAAGCGTTTCCGTAGTATCGTTGACAAGGCGATCGTCGCCGTAGCTGCTGTCGGCATTCTTTTCTGTGCCGAGGTATGCAACAGCCTTCTCAATGATACCGTTCCTGAGCGCACTTGCTTCTACAGGTGAAACACTGCTTGCCTTGATACCTATCATAGCTGCTGTGTTGAGCACCAGTACCGAGCCGAGAAATACAGACAATGCTTTTTTCTGTTTTTTCAAACTGCGTCCTGAAAGTTTCAATCATTTCATTCCTTCCAATTAATATTTGCCGCATAATGGGAGCCACCTTTGGCGGATTCGCAGTTACCGTGTATGAACCATAAGATTATGGTTCGGCAACCCGCATTTCCAGCTAAGGGAAGCAATCCAAGGCGTGGCATTTCATATAAACGTATACCCAACGTTTCGTATCATAGTATCACAAAAATCTCATTTTGTCAACTATTGCACAAAATATACAATTCGTATATACATCGTGCGAAACTCCCTATTCTACGCGAAAGATCAGGTGTCAAAAAAGCAAGAGCTTATGTTAATGATATACAAATATTACGCGATCTGATTATGCATATTCTACAATAATATCAAATTCACCCCTCTTTTGATATCAAGCCTGAGCTTCACGCAGTCGCTCTCCGACAGATAAATTCGCTCATACCAATTATTCATAACGCAAAAATCCCGGGCAGTGCCCGGGATTTCTTCATACATTCGATTCGTATAACCTATCAAACCAACAGATAGAAAAGTTCAGCCGCTTCTTTATTTTTTTCAAAATTAGGATCATTTATTCCCTCAAATTCAACTGTTTTACAATTCTCCTCATTTTCGTGAGGTAATTTTGGATACCTCGAACCTTTGACCCATTCGATCTCGGTTTCATAACATCCATAGCTTATAAATGTTCTACCCCAACCAGTATTATTCAATCTATGAAGTGCTTTTTCTAATGTATCATTTTCAAAATCATAGACATCGAGCGCATAGTATCTTATTTTTGATGTGTATACGATTTCACCATTATCATTCCTATGACAATAGACCGTTGAGGATAATGCTGTCTGGCAGCCGCCAAAAGACAGCCACCAATCTGCAAAAGCATTAATATTATATGCACTCTCCCCATGGAATTCACACTTCCATTCTGGTCTCCCCCACTTATCCTCCTTATCTTCTGGTTTATTAATGTCCTTGACAGTTGAAAAATTATACGTATTGCCTATCATGGTATTCTTCTCAACCATATCAAAATATGCATTCATGTTATCATAATACTTATTTCGCCCCCTATTTGTCATCGCAATCGCATAAGGATATTTTTCAAATTCAAAATCTTCACCATTAGCGCATAAATAATGAGTAAGCGCCTTTACAGCATTAGGGACGCTTCCTCTTGCATCCAAATACCTTGAGATATTCTTCTTATCTAAACTTAATGTGATACCACCTTGATCGAATCCAACGGCTCGACTAATACCATCTGTACAAGCCAATGCATCCATCAATAAAAGAACTGCAAATGTACACTGTGCTGATGTATCTACCAGTCCTGGGTTGATTCTGTCTTTAGGTGCTTCTTCTTTTGCTTTTTCATATACATCTTCATATTCATTTGACAAAAGCTGCCTATATGTAACTTTTGAATAGTCGTTTACAACCTGGAAATGAGTATCAATGTGATCAAACGGAGCATTATCATCCACATCAAGGATACGATCGAAATCTGTATCCTTTAACTGAGGATTTGAAATCCATATAGCCAGCTTACTGTTGTTATAGTAATCTTCAAGCTGAGGACCATAAGGAGTGTCTTGCCAGTTTATAGGTACCATTTCATCATTTTTTCCAACGCTGATATTCGCCCTCTCGAACACATCATTATATGTCATAAAGCTAAATGTGCCATCGGGATTGACATTTACGTAGTTCTTGTCAAGCTCATCCCAGTCGCTAATTCCATCCCTATCCGTATCCATACCAGAATCAGGACTGAGTTTGTCTCTGAGCATTACATTGATATTGCCTGCGTCACTTGGCGCTTTATAGTTATTATACGTTCTGACGCACCTAACAATGAAATCAAGCACCTCATCATAATTAGTCTCAGTATCAAACCCTGTATCAAGTCCATCAACGTGGTATATACCGCCATTGTTTCCGGGATTTCTTATACCCCAGCTATCAATCTCAAAACTTAGTCTTGAGTCAGGGGGAGTTTGATAATACACCTCTCCAAAGAATGCTCCTCCCCTCATAATATCCTCTCTGACAAAAACAGCGTCACACCAATTACCATAAGTTAAAGTATCATACATTGTCTCCGAGTTCATAAGATTAATAACAATCCATCTATAATCACTCATCATATTTTCAGTGGTAAATGGTTTAGTATTTTGGATCTCTTTTTCAGCAAGCATGTATGAAACGAATCTGTTAGCAGGCCCTAATTCTGTACTGTACTCGATTTTATCAAGAGCTTCATCAAGTTCAATTATATTTGTGAAATCACAAGTATCCGAGTCTGCTTTTAATTTAGGAAGCTTATTCTCAACATCATACGGAATGACGTGTATCACAGCATCATCATAGTATTTGAAAAGATAGCTTGCAATATCATGGATCATTTCCTTTTGGTACAGGAAATTCTCTTCTCCGTTTTTTCCCGATCTCTGTAAAGTAAAATACAGGTCAAACGGCTCGTTCCTTTTTAATGAGACCTCATCTC
Source organism: Ruminococcus sp. YRD2003 (assembly GCA_900109435.1). GTDB lineage: Bacteria > Bacillota > Clostridia > Oscillospirales > Ruminococcaceae > Ruminococcus > Ruminococcus flavefaciens_G. Next base: position 626,511 of record FNZT01000003.1, read on the forward strand.
CTATAACCGCATCCGCCACAGAAGACATCACAATGCTCTCGGTATCAGCCGATTCAGCGCTTTCTGTTACGGCTTGCTCGGGCTTTATTCCGAGCGAATCGAACCATTGCTCAGAGTCCAGAATGCAGTACGTACCCGTCCCGTCGATTTCAGCGGATACTACGCCGTCCGACTCCGAATACTCTGTATCCATAGGAATGAGCATATGTATATCTTCGTTGTACTGGAATACAGTTAAACGCTTTATGCCTTCAAGTCCCTTATATGTTCCGATAGTATTGTTCCTGTACTCATCATCAACAGTAAAGCTGATACTCATCGACTCGGGCTCTGTACCGTCGGCAACAGCAATATCCACAATATCACCGATTACAGCCTCTTCATCTATAACGGCTGTATATCTGCTCTTGGAAGCTGATACGACTTCTTCCGCGAAGCCTGCTGTTTTGATGTCTACTGAAAGCTTATAAGCCTTATTGTCGGCATCGGCGTTGACAGCCTCAAGCACAAATGAATCCGTGTCTATCTCCTGCTGAATAACCGCTTCTGCATCGGGAACATCCCCTGTTTTCGGCTTCAGAGGATCAAGCCCCATCTTGCATTCTGCATAGTCGGTCAATCCGTCTTCATCGGTATCTCTGATGAGCGGATCTGTCTTGAGCTCATTAATCTCTACAAGATCAGAGAGACGATCGCCATCCGTATCCTCTCTGAGCGGGTCAATTCCATATTTTATCTCAGACAGATTGCTTATGCCGTCCTCATCACAGTCAGCATCAGCATCGGAAATGCCCTTCTTAAACGAATCACGAACGGTCGGGTCTGTCTGTGTGATGTATATTTCTTCGTAGTCGCTGAGTCCGTCTTCATCCGAATCTGCACTGTCGATTTTGCTTCCGTAAACCGACTCGACCATATCAGCAACACCGTCTTCATCAGAGTCAAAGAAATCAGTAACATAGGTATCGTCCTTAGCGGTTACAAAGAACGGGAAAGACTCGACTTTCTTTCCGTTATTATCGATATATGTTGCCTTGAAGAACTTTGTATCAAATGGTTCTTTGACTTCGTAACTGTAGCTTGATGCATTTTCGACTTTGGCTGAGGTAATGTAATTCTCGTTGTCATCAGATACCAGTATTTCAACCGAGTTGACATTATCATTGACAAACCATTGAATGTCGATAGTATTGGTTTCAGAATTGTATACTCCGAACGTGTATATACCATCAAATACAGGAACGTCACTATCCCCGACAGTTGCATTTTCAAGACAGTTATGAATTTTCTGCGCCGTTATCGGCAGATCTTCAGCAGATATCATCTTTGCATCGATAAGCTTAATCGCTAAAGCATCCATACCAGTTATTCCGTCCTGGTCGACACAGTCTGCGTTTTTTAATCCATTTGCAGTCAAATGGTATTTGTCTTTATTTGCAATAAACTGAAGAATAGCAACGGAATCACTGATAGTCACCTTTCCGTCTTCATTTGCATCGCCGTAAACAATTTTGGATTCCGCAATAGCTTCTGCAGCATACGAGACACTCACCGCAACAGATTGATTACTTGCAAGCATTGCCAATGTAGACAAAGCCGCTATGATTTTTCTGATTTTCATCTGACACCCTCCAAATTTTAAAAAATATGTATTAATTTTAACATTCTTTATTTCTTTTGTCAATGACGCAAACGAAATCCGGCAACGTATTTGCTCATTTTTGTTGATTCCGTGTATCTTCCGCCCGCGATTATATGGTACTTTTGATAAATAGCCCAATACAAATTTCGTTTTTCCGCACTCAACATTCTCATAAAAGCCGTTCCAAATAATATCGGGATTTATGACGTTATTCTTTTGCACGCCTGGTCAATGCATAATAAACCTCAGTAGATTTAGGATATGATCATATCAATTCCATCCATGCATGCAACACAGCTGATTTATATCGCCTGATAAATACAAGTTTGGATGTAAAACGATGACATTTGTAACAGTTTTCGTGACAAACATCATGTTTCAATTTTACGCAGCAAGTGATATAATTTACTCGTACTCGAGTTTGATTTTTCTCTAAGCTGCAGCACCCCAAATAGCAGAACTATCTGACATAAGTATAGGAGGAGTATTTATGAAGAAACCGTTCAAGAAATCGATCAGAAAAATGATGTCGATCATCTGCACCATGATGCTCGCTTTAGTATGATAGAGTAGCGGGCTGGAAAAGGAAACATTGTCACCGTTGTGATCTGGATGATTGGGTCGAAGAACTCAACGAATCCAATTGCCCTGTTGACGGAACTACTAAAAACTACAAAGCCGGTGAAATGAAGTTTTCAGGTGAGATCAATTTTGACAACACGATATCTGCTCAGTATCTGAAATTGACCAACCGATACGTTGAAGGCGATCTACAGTTAAGCAGTGAAGAAAAAGCAACAAAAGACAACTTAAAAAACCATGGTATCAAGTTCAAGTTCAATTCTGACGGAACAGGAAAAGCCTATCTCTATTATTCATCCAAGGAAGATAGACAAAATCAAATTGCAACAGACGGAGAATTACAGCAATCCTGGAACTTTTATGCATATGTAAAGAAGGATGGTAATGATCTGATACTCTATCCAGCGGCAACCGGAAATTATAGTGATGCCAATGGAACAAATGTGATTATGGACTATTTTCATACTGTAACATTTGAGCAAACCTGAGTTTCAATGTCGCATTAAACACTGACCGAATAAAGAAAACGGTTGAAGCAGAATATGCTTCAACCGTTTTTCTGATTTAATACCTGCCGATACTGCAAGGGATTCGGCCAGTGTATCAGGAAAAGATCCAGATAATCAGTGCCCAACATCTGAAGCGAACGCTCAAAGGATTCCATTGTGTTGTCGTAGCCGTGATTGGGATTATCGAGCTTCGACGTAATGAATATCTCCTCGCGGGAGACTCCGCTTTCCAGAATCGCCTTGCCAACTGCTCCCTCGTTTTTATACCCTTGCGCCGTATCAATGTGGCGGTAGCCGAGCTGCAATGCGGTCTTTACCGCGCGAATTCCCGTCTCATCGTCAGGTGTCTGCCATGTGCCGAATCCGATCACCGGGATCTGCACACCGTTTGAAAGTGTATACTGCTGCATAACTATTCTCCTTTAAATTAGAATGCTATGTCGCCAATCAAGTGCTTTATCACGCTGCATATCTATCCTGATATTATCAGAAGGACATACTTTTGTCAACGTTATTTCAGCATCTTTTTATAATGAAAACTGCCATAAAACAGGAGGCTCATAGTGAGCCCCCTTTCATTATTGCTACTGAATATATTGCAGTCACTTTTTATTTCACCAGGAATTTAGGACTGCCGTCAAACACGTGCATCAGTTCCGCCATCCAGCTGCGCTTCAGGAGCATTTCTATACTGTTTTCACGAACAAAAGCTGTTTCTGCTTCTGTGATGGGGATGATCCAGTGGAAACGGGGCGCTGTGCCAAGGAATGATGGCATTACAGGACTTGCAAGCCCGGGCACCTGAGACGGATCAACCAGAAGCAGTGAAGCAAATCCCCCTATCCTGTCAAAATCAATTGTATGACCATGTCCGAGGAAATCGCGTTCTTCCCATGGCATTCTCATAAGCATATCGAAGACAGGAGGCATAAATTGAGCAAGTTTTTCGAATTGCTCGAGACATGCAAAACCCAGTTCCATTCGGGCATACTGCTGATAATCTCTGCCGAACAAAATCTGCGCTCCGGGCAGTTCTGCCTGAGACATACCGACAGAAAAATCATAGCATATATCATTCTTTTTCCCCATCCAGAGGCGTTTATGCGGAAATGTATTCTGATCAAGGCACAGATAGTGTTCGGGCTGACCGGCAAAGACCTGATATACCTGCTTGAAAGCATTATCCACAACGTTCCAGCCGTCTTCATTAAGCGTAAGTCTCCACTGATCATTAGCTGATTTAAGATAATACTTGACAGATTCTTCATCTTCCGGACGCATCTGCCATCCATACCGGTGCATTCCGTTCACATACCTTGAGAATCCGGGGAAATCATGAAGTCCCGCAAACGGCGGGATAGCTCCGAGAACTCCCTGACTATCGCATACTATCGGACTATCGCCGGTCGCGTACCATCCGATCTTCAGAGAGCCATCGTCAAGTTCAATACCCGCGGGATCATGCTTTACATTTTCACGCGGCATAAGGAGCGAGCCGGTTCCTTCAGCAGTCATTGTTTCCGGAGCCGGACGGCGATTGCAAAGCCAAAGTATCCGAAGCACATTCGCTCCCTGTTCAGGCGGTGCCATCAAATAGAGATAATAGGCATTTTCGTCTTTGCCTACCGCTGCAGTCAGACCGGCACAAACCGGAGATTCACTTTCACATACCCATTCAGTATTCATTTTTCTTTTCCTTTGCTATATTCTTATTGGTTATCATAAAGCAGCTGTTTTAGCGCTAAGTGACATCTCAGCGCCGCACATAACGAAGTCAGAGAGTGCTGATGAAACAAGATTATTCCATTTATATCAAAACTCCCCAAAACGCTTTATATAATCTATTTTATCATTCTGACATGTACAAGTCAATATCACGGCTTTGCCTTCATCCAAGTTTCAGTTACACATACAAATCAGCACATTAATCTTTGTTAATCCTGTATAACGCATTATCCGTGACTTTTTGCTGCAAATATGTTTAAATGATTATTGCTTTTGAAGGGAAGGTCAAAAGGAAGATGTGATAGGTTATCTACATACTCACAAAAAGCAGCGGGGTGATGCCCCGCTGTTCATTTTCCCTACATGTCGCCGACAGGCCCCAAGTCTAATTTATATTCAACTTATGTAAAAAACGGAGCGACACATTTTTGTGCCGCTCCGTTTTTATCACAGCTTTGTACTTTTCATTTTGTCGCAGAGACAGTCATCACTTTTTAGCCGATTTTATCTTGCCAACTATCAAATCGTCTCCTTTGTATAACAGCTTTTCCCCTTTTTTCCATTCGATCTTATTTTCATACAATCCGATTGACAAATATTCTTTTGCAAATCCAGCTGCATGAAGATTATACATTTCTCCGTCAGTGACTAATCCGCCTTTAGCTTTAGAATTTGGCACCCAGTCATAATAATCCAAAAAATAATACTTCACTGTTGCTTCGTATGTATCGCCGTTTTTCTTACAATTCACAGAAATCGCGGCATCCACATCACCGACAGAATACTGCCAATCTACTGTAATTTTTTTCCTATCATCCTTGTTTTTAAAAACATCCACTAGAATGTTCGAATCAGAATTTGTTGAAAACTTAGCACCTTCTAATATAACGTATGACGGGGTTTTTAAATTCAGCTCACATTTTTCATCAACAGTATCTTCACAGAGTTTTATAATCTCGTTTACATTTTCACAATAGGCTATTTGTCCCAAATCTGTTTTTTTAACTATTTGAGTTGCATCATAGTTCAGATCCTCACCATTGTTATCAAGGAAATGATCGAGAAATAACGATGCATTTTTGAGACCTGCTATTCTACCACCAAAGCATGTATAATTCGCCCGATTATAATTGCTTTCGAAATAATCAAATAAAGACCTATCACTCTTCCATGTTGCATCTGCTTCTTTTGCTAACTTTTCACATTTATCGTTTGTTTTAATGTCTTCAAAGGTATCGGTTATCACATATTTGGGTTTATCGTCGTACACATATTTTGTTTTGTAATTGCTATCAGGCTCGGGGTCAACGTTATCAAGAATACCGTCATTATCACCATCATCATCAGCAGGATTTGTCTTGGTCGGAATTAATTCTGCATCACCTGTGCATACAAGCTCTGTTTTGGAAGTTGCCATTCCCTGTTTTCCGTTAAGCTTGTTATCGTTTGCATATTTTTTCACTATATTCCATGAAACGCTTGTATTTTCGTCACTTCCTGTGAGCTTAGCTATCGTATCATGATCAATCTCGTTCCAGTCCGAAATGCCGTCGTGATCAGAATCAGTAGTTCCGTTAACTGTAAGAGGTGCATCAAGGAAAGCATAGGGTCTGCCACCTATTCGGAGACAAGTTGGATCTGTTATCTTACCATCGGAACTCCATTCACAGATATAACCGCAAGGAATACTTTCACCAACTGGAGCTGTTGTTCTTATTCTGAAATGAACATAATTAGGTATCTGTGACCCGTCAAAATAAAAACTGCCAAAAGTATTTTCTTCATTCTTCTGGAAAACAATTTCGTCACCATTGGGTAAATAATATGATCCCATTATAAAAGGCAGATCATTTAGTATTGACGCTTTACCAAAATGGAACAATCCCGGTGCCATTACTATTTTCTTGCCATCAATAGTCTTTACAAACTGATTATACTCATTTTGGGAATCGATCGTAAAAATATAGCCACCCTTTTTCTGGCACTCTTCTATAATTGATTTTTTCTCAAAGAATGCATCTCTATCTTCAAAATATGCATAGCTATGACCGTTCCATCTTGTGATCGTACTTGCAATGCTCGAATATCCTGTACCCGAAGAAGCATTCATTCGTTCTGTATAGGTCTGGAGATTCGAATTGATAAGACTCCAATCCATGTTCTGGGCTTTTTCAGTGTCAATGGTATAGGTTTTCTTGAGAACCTGATTGTCGTCATTTATTGAGACAGTATCAGTTGACTTTATCGTTTCCGCGGACTCTGAATCTTCGTCTGAGCTTGCTGTCTTTTCAACAGCCTGCTCATTCATCATCTTGCCCCACAGTTCAAGGTCAACAAGTGAATATGAACCTAATCCCAGAGAGTTTCTATCTTCGTCTGTCTCGAATGTATCGATCGTAACTGATACTGTATTAGTATCAACATCATATTCTGTGTTTATCGGCAATGCAATGTTGATATTCTTAAAATACCTAAATACATTGAGGCGCTTTATTCCTTCCAGTTCTTCAGGAAGCTCATAAGTAGTTTCGGTATTGCCGTACAAGCGGTAGTTCATATAGGGGAGAATATTGTCTCTATATGCTTCTTTGATTGCAAAATTGAGCGTAATGCTTTCAACCTTGAAATCTTCATTGTAATAAAACTGCGGAGTGAAGCCCAGTGCGGAACCATTCTGCAAAACGTACGCGTTTCCGCTTTCAACAACAGAAAAGTTGTTATTAGCATATCCGGAAGCATTGATCGTGACCGACAGCTCATAGGCATTTCCTTCGGTATTGACATCACTGAAAATGGGAGAGTCAGCCGGAATGACCTGACTGATGATTCTCTCGCTGTCCATATCCACGCCATTTGACTTTTCCTTCAGAGGATCAAGCTCAAGTTTTACTTCTTCAAAGTCCGATAATTCATCGTGGTCTGTGTCTTTATCGGTAGGGTTTGTTTTTAATTCGTTTACCTCATATCCGTCATCTAAACCGTCTGAATCGGAATCCTTATTGGTTGGGTTGCATCCAAGGCTGATCTCTTCCTTGTTTGTCAGTTTGTCTTCGTCAATATCAGCGTCACAATCAAGGGTGCCCTTTACTGCTGAATCAGAAACAGTAGGATTTGTTCCGGTTACAAATGTTTCTTCAAAATCGGTGAGATTGTCCTTGTCAGTATCAGCATCAAGTCTGTCTGTTTTAAGGACGACGCTCTCAACGTAGTCATTCAATCCGTCTGCATCCGAATCGTATTGAGCATACACAGGGAACAAAGCGGTTGAATCGTTAAGGAAGCCGTTCAGCATTTCGGCATCATCGGAGTCAACATCGTTATCGCCGTCCAGATCCGCTATTATGCTGTATGCGGATTTGTCAGCAATACGCTTTTTCAGTGCAGCTGCATCAGATGCATCGAGCTTCTTATCACCATTCATGTCTCCGTAAACAAACAACTCATTGCTGTCCTTATCAACAACAAGAAGGACGTTATCCTTCATTACTTCCGCCTGCTCCTTGGAAACAGGAACGAGTTCATGTTCCGAATCCTCAGAGCCGTGAAGAAGTTTTTCAAGTTGCTCTGAAGTCATGGGGAAATCAGCGAAGCTGAGTATCTTTGCATCTGCCATTTTAATGGCGAGAGCGTCGATACCTGTAATTCCCTGACCTGGATCAATTATATCGCCATTGATTTTTCCCTGCGGAGAGAGCTTATACTTATCCTTGTTTGCGATAGACTGGAGAATTGACGTTGCATCGGCCACCGTAGTCTTGCCGTCGCAGTTAGCATCACCATAGACGATCTCGGGATTTTCAGTGATTTCTTCTGCATATACGACACCTGAAGAAATCGATGGATTGCTTGCAAGCATTGCTATTGCAGACAACGCCGCTAATGTTTTTTTGATTTTCATTCCTTTTACCCCTTTAAAAAATATTAAATGTGAATACACATATGGTAATATGATAATACGTTTTTGCGAGTTTGTCAATCAATTTTTTTGAGAATTTTGTTTATTATTTTGAGCTACCAAATTCTTGAATGAATGATGCCCAAAACAATCAGTATATAATAGACCATAACAAGAAAAGAATATATTACTTGAAATTGAAGTGTTATACTGAAAGAGCAGTCAACAAACACCCAAAAATCTGGTAATAACGCACCATTTCAAGGGAATTATCCTATATATTCTATTATTCATGTCATGCTTTCTTCAAGTTACAATCTCTGAACAGCATCTGAAATCTCTCCGAAATGTCCTTACCGTCTTCGCGCCAAGGCTTGATACCACAAACGATATAGGTCATGATTAGCTAACTTAACCCACATGGAAAGAAATCCCGGGCATTTGCCCGGGATTTCCTAATCTTTCTTTTCGCATAATTAGTAAAACATTCCATGTCTTTCTATCAGATATATCTCGCTGAAGCATTATCTTCGACGTCGCCATCACTTGACGAAACATCGTATGAAGTATGACTTGCAGAAACAACTTCAAGTGCATCTATACGTTTACGCACCTCTGCGGCAATAGCTTTAGCACGTTTGGCTTCAACATATCGTACAGCCTTATCCTCGCACAGCACATTCAGTATCTCGTCTTCAATACCGTTGAGCTTTGAAATATCGAGCCAGTCGAACGACGAAACAAGTCGGAGCTGCTCACCGTGAGTCTTCTTGAACGGCTTGCAGATAATGTCGTTGGCAACAAACCTCGAAGCGGTCTTGTTATACCATAGGGAAGTTCCGCTGTCGAATATCGGAGCAGCGCCACTCCATTCAAGCGTATTAGCATTGCGAAGAAGTCCGAAATTATTAAAATGCCTGTCCTCGTTAGCAATAATATAGTCCAGAACGATCATACGATCAAGTGCAGGTACTATATCAACTCCAAGCTCTTTGCACAGGCTGACATAATGCAGGTACTCGTTCTCATGGTTAGCCTTCGGTCTGAGTTGTAGCACTCTCCATGCGCTGACAAGCTCCGTATCTTTAGTAACGAAGTCTTCGCACACGCTGCAAGGCTTATCCTCTATCCATGTAACTGAATAAGGCACATGATCTATACCGAGCCTATCCATTATCATGGTAGCAATCACTTCATTAAACGGCTGCTGACTGTACGGAGCGGAACCCGATTTCAGCAGACAGCGCTTGCCGTCAATGATTTTCCAACGCTTCTGCAAGTTACCGTCAGAGGTATTATCAGGTGATACGAAATCAAAACCGACATTTTTATTATTTACTCCAAACAACACATCGCCTATATCGTCAGAGAAGTCATTGTCAAAGAAGTTGACTGCTTCCCATGTGATGTTACTGTTATAGGGACGTAGCCAATAGTGATCGGAAAGACTGAGTCCAAGACATTTCGTGATGAGCTGTTTGGTGGAAGATACGCCAAGAACTTCAAGAGCTTCGTTTACGCCCATACGGCTCGCAGGAATAGAACGTCCTGCCCACCATTGATTCAGTGCATATCTGTCCACAGTCTCGTCGTGGCGGAGCTGATGAACAACTCCTACCGGCAGATGATCCCTCGCAGATATAATATCAATATTCGTTATAACTCCGAGATCTTCGTCTATCTCAACATCTGCAACCGAAATGTTCTTATGCATAAGGGTATATTTCATAGCTCTCACCTCCTGCGTGCTACTAATACCATCCATACCACTCATTTAAGTCGTCAAACTTACGAGATACGTATAATTTATTATATCACGTTGTTGACAAAAAAGCAAGCAAAACGGAACTATTATCTGATTCTTTAGCACTTCCACTTCCTAATACAGTTCGTGTAAAGTAAGTAACCTGACAACGCCTTGTTTTTCATCTCCCATGAGCTAACTGGTAAAACCTGAACAGTAGAAGAGATAGTAGTGGAACTTGTTCCCTTTTCTGAATACTCCTGCATTGTACTTGAGTGTTACCAGTTCTTCGGTACCTAATCAAATCAATTATCAATAGATTCTGAAATTCGGTCTAAAAGCGGACATATCACGCTAATATTTGTATATTATCCCCTCAAAAGCGTAGTATTTCCACCCTCTCAGACAATATTGACACATACTAAAGCGGGCTGAATCGACGTAATATTACCGAATCATCCCGCTTATGCATTATTATCCAACCGTCACAGATACACACAACTGTGTTAAAAGTTCTGATTATGTATTGTCATTTCTTACCAAACCAAGGTGAGCTCTCCTATCCAGTTCTAACATAGCCATACAAAAATTCATCTCCTGTGTCAACACTGTCAGTGACGGGTCTTCATATCAGGTATTATGCTTTCTTCGGAGCCATAAACTCCTTCATTGTGGGAACATCGCCGGAAGCTGTTGATACAAGCGCATAGTACGTGAGTATCGAGGAAGCATCCTTTGCGTCGACCTTAGCGAAAAAGTGTATCACATAAGTTGTTTTTCGGTTTTTGCCATATTGCAAATAAAAACGATACCCTATTGAAAGAAATATGGAGCTGGTAATGACCAGCTCCATTTTCCTATACAAAGATACAGTGGTTATCCTACATATTTTTTTATCACTTCAGCTACCTTGAGTATCGCTTCTTTTTCATTTGGATTCAGGTAGACATCGTTCAGCTTCTGTTTGGAATACTGCAAATACGAACCTTCAGTCTCAGAGATAAGAAGCTTGGTATAAAAACGTTCCCAGCTGAAATACTCAGAGCTCTCAATAAAATCCTCTGTATGCTCTAAAATATCAGCTATCCTGTTGCCGTCTATAAGCCCCGACTTCAATATCAGCCACTCAAAGGATTCGGGCAGATACAAGCTGATCTCTGGATGTTTCTGCATATAAAGAAACAGCTCTCCCATTTCAGAACCGAAAGCCGCTCCGTCAGCGATAACAAGCAGATGTTTTCCTTCGTTATCCATAACGGTACGCTTTATCTTAGTTTTTCCACCTGCACTAATGCAGTTTATATCGTCAGATACAACGGCTTTGAAGAAATCATATCCTGAGTTTGAATCCTCAACAATAACAGTTTCTACCTTCTCAGCATCACTTCGCTCATTGACAGTATAAAGCTGATAGAATGAGTTATACGTCCTGCGCATATCGGCGTACTTTCCGGAAGTATGGATCCCGTATATCTCCTCGACAGAGTATGGAAGATTAGGAAGGTTCTCTCTTGTTATGATAACATAGTAATTGTCTGTATCTTGTATCTTTCTTGCAAAGTCATCGGATTTGACGATAGTGTTCTCTTCGTCGATGAAAATGATACAGTCACTGACGCTGTTCAGAACGGATTCCCAGTTAGAGTTGTTAATGGTAAGACATCTTTTATCACAGGATATCTCGATACCTGAGTCTGCACCAAGTCTGTCATATGTATCAATAAGGGATACAAGGGTGGTCTTGCCAGTAGCGCTGTCGCCTCTGACAATAGTTAGATTTCGCTTCAAATCGAACTCAAACTTGACTCTGCTGTTCTGAACGATTATATGATGTTTTCCTTTCATACTTATCTTTCCTCGATTCTGAACGCTTCGTCAAGGTATTCCTTGTAGCTGCCTACCTGTTTATCGGTATTGATAATATACGCACTAAACTCTTCGCAGGAGCTAAAGTCCATGATGTGATGGAGAGCAATAGTCAGATCCTTATGCTTACTTATCTCATATATCCACTTAGCACAGTTATCACCGCAGGCAGAGGCGTTGAATATCTTGCCTGAATCATCGAAAAGCATAAGGAGCAGGGTTTTAACTCCTCCAGACAGCTCCTTGACTGAAATTGAGCCAAGTACAGGGCTGTCTATTACTCTTGAACCAATAACATCGGATTTATCTATGTCTTTTATCATTTCTACACTGCGAGGATCAGTGATCCACTCGTCCTCATAGGTATTATCAAAATACGTTGGAGGGTGATATATAGAATTTTCAACATCTCCGAAAACTATTTTCAGCATAAACGCACCTCTTCTCAGCTTTTTCTATGTAATTATTATAACCGATAATCAAGTGTTTTTCAAGAGTTATATAAACTCAATTTTTACAGATCTGAGGTCTGTTGTGTGATAGAAAAATATGGTTTGGTATCGCCTTTCGATTTTTTGGCTATTTTTCGTTGTTGTTTTCGTGTGACTCCGTGTGACACCGTGTGATTTTCGTTGAAAATCAATGGCTTTTATGGCATTTTTAGTGCAAAAAAGGAAGTTTTGCTCCGAACTAAGATAATGAAAAAACCGCTATATTTCGCGTTTTAACGGAATATAGCGGTTTTTCATTGGTCGAGGTGACAGGATTTGAACCTGCGGCCCCTACGTCCCGAACGTAGTACTCTACCAAACTGAGCCACACCTCGATACCTGTAATATTATACATTAAAACGGAGTTCTTGTCAAGGGGCGGAGTCAGCGAAAAGATATATTTTATATATTTGTCTATTCACAACAAAATATTAAAATAATCCAAAAGTGATTGACAAACGCACATATTTATAATATAATAGGTTTTAGTGACTTTATCCGTTTAAAGCTTTACAAGTTTATACGGTAAAACAAATGAAAGGTCGTGACATTATGGCTCCAAAGACCGCAACCTTTATAATTCTTGCGATATACGTCGCAATAATGGTCGGTATCGGGATCTACACATCAAGAAAGACAAAATCAAGCGAGGACTTCATCCTCGGCGGAAGAAGTGTCGGCTCATGGCTGACAGCCTTCTCCTACGGCACAACATACTTCTCGGCAGTCGTATTCATCGGCTACGCGGGACAGTTCGGCTGGATGTACGGACTCTCCGCAGCGTGGGTCGGCATCGGCAACGCCATAATCGGAAGCCTCATTCCCTTCTTCCTGATCGGGCGCAGAGCGCGACTGATGTCCAATCACCTGAACGCAAGGACAATGCCCGACTTTTTCGAGAAGCGCTTTGATTCATCATCACTCAAGACTGTTTCGGCGCTCATCGTGTTCATATTCCTCATTCCTTATACAGCTTCGGTATATAACGGACTCTCCAAGCTGTTCGGAATGATATTCGACCTCGGCGAGAACGGACACATCGTAATAATCGCGCTCATGGCGCTTCTCTCCGCAGCATATGTAATGCTCGGAGGCTACAAGGCAACAGCGCTGAACGACTTCTTCCAGGGCATAATCATGCTTATCGGAATCGCAACCGTAGTCGGACTCACAATGGCAAAGAAGAACGGTCTCAGCGAAGCCTCTGACGCACTCAACCTCATATCCGACGCCAAGACTCCCGCAGGCACACTCGGCTCGCTCTTTGGTCCCGACCCGATAAACCTCCTCGGAGTAGTTATCCTCACATCGCTCGGAACATGGGGTCTTCCCCAGATGGTGCAGAAGTTCTACGCTATCAAAGGCGAGGAGGCGATAAGAAAGGGCGCGATAATCTCCACGTTCTTTGCTATCGTGGTAGCGGGCGGCTGCTACTTCACAGGCGGCTTTGTACGTCTGTACAACACCGACACAACAGGTCCCGCATTCGACGCGAACGGAGCTCCCATATACGACCAGATGATACCCGAGCTTCTCAAGCAGGCAATGCCCAATATCCTCATCGGACTCATAGTAGTGCTCGTCCTTTCGGCGTCGCTCTCGACACTTTCATCTCTCGTCCTCACATCGAGCTCCACGCTCACGAACGACCTCATCAAGCCCCGCGTGAAGAACTTTGACGACAAGAAGCAGGTACTCACGATGAGGGTACTCATCGCGGTATTCCTTGTAATATCGGTAATTATCGCCTGCAACAAGAACGCTTCGATTTCGACTCTTATGTCCTACTCATGGGGAGCCCTCTCAGGGGCATTCCTCGGACCCTTCCTCTTTGGTCTTTTCATGAAGAAGGCAACGAAGGCAGCCTGCTGGGCAAGCTTCATCACAGGCGTCGGCATCAGCGTAGTACACATGGTGCTCTTCCGCCTGAATATCTCCGCATTTGACGGACTGACAAAGGCTGTAGCCGACCTCAACTGCCCGCTCAACCTGCTCTCGCCCATCAACGCAGGAGCATTTGCAATGATAGTATCGCTCATTATCGTACCCGTAGTGAGCCTCATCACAAGCTCACCCGACAAGAAGGTAGTTGACAACGCATTCAGCTCACTCACAACAACAGAATAAAGGCAATACCGCACAAAGCTTGTGCTGGAGATGCGCCGACAGATTTTTCGTCAGATTGTATAGAAATTCCGCAGGCATACTGACGTATGTCAAGGAATTTCCGTGCAAGATGGCGGAAAATATGCAAGCATATCCAGTACAAAGCCTTCAGGCGGACTTTGTGCGGTGTTGCCTAAAAAGAAATGCTGTAAGGAGCGTATCCTTACAGCATTTTTTGTGAAAATTCGGTGTAATCGCTTGCAAAACAGTCCGCTTCGTAGTATAATGTAGAATAGATTTGTGTTACCTGTTGCAGGAGCGCTCGGATATCCGCATTTAGGCGTGCGGAAAGCTCCTGCTTCGGGAAAAATCATCAAGGAGGAAACAATTGCGATGAAAAAGTGCATAATAGCTGTCGCAGCAGCACTGTCAGCGGCAGCACTCGCATTGACCACGGCTTCGGCAGCTGTAAAGTACACTGCGGCTGACCTGCGCGGGCTCGGCGACCACATTGTCGGCAAGGCGGGCTCGGCAATCGACGTTGACGGCGACAACGTCGTAGATACTTTCGACCTCATAGCAATGCGCAAGATGTTCGACCATACGGGCGTCTTCACGGAGCAGACGGTAGCGGTATCCGAGGAAAACGTCAAGTATACGGGACGCAATTACTACGACACGGAAAAAGAGACCGCATGGCTCGTACTGAGTGGCTCGGCTGTTGATTTCATCGTCAACGGCAGGTCGGCAGAGGTCACTATCAACGGTGACTACGGTATTTCCAACGGAGCGGAGCAGAAGCCTCGCTATGCGATAGAGGTCGACGGAGAAATTATCCTCGACGAGCTCCTCGACGTCAAGCAAAAGACGGTCAAACTCTTCGAGGGCGACGAGCCCCGAGCCGCTCATGTAAGGATAATACATCTCTCGGAGGCAACAAACGGAGCAGTCGGCGTCAGCAATATAAAGGTCGACACCGATATCCCCGTACCCGTAGTGCCCGAGTTTGAAAAGGATATATCCATCGAGTTCATCGGCGACTCGATCACCTGCGCCTACGGCGTCGAGGGCAAGGATCAGTACGAGAGCTTCAAGACCTCGACCGAGAACTTTATGAAATCCTATGCCTATCTCACCGCAAAGAAGCTCGACGCAGACTACAGCAGTGTCAGCTACAGCGGATACGGCATAATCTCGGGATATTCTTCCTCGGGAGCGAAAAACACCGACAGTCTTATCCCCGATTATTACGACATCATCGGCAGACCCAGCGACTACAATAAGCCGTGGGAACACTCCGAGCACAAGTACGACGTCATCGTGATAAATCTCGGCACGAACGACGATACCTACGTTTCCAAGGACTTTGACACCCGCTCGGCAGAATTTACCGAGGGCTATACCGAGTTTCTCGTCAAGCTGCACGAGGCTCACCCCGAGTCATACATCATCTGCACGCTCGGGACCATGGGCTGCACGGAGCTCTATCCCTGCATAGAGGCAGCAGTCGAGAATTTCCGCACGGGATCGGGCTATGACAGGATAATGTGCTATCAGTCGGCAACGCAGGATATGAACGACGGTCTCGGCTCTGACTGGCACCCGAACCTTACAACTCAGCAAAAGAGCGCATATGTGCTCGCTGACAAGATAGCTCAGGCACTCGGACGCACATCCGACCAGCAAGGCATCAACGTAGCAGCAGACGCCAAGTTTTCAACCGTGACCTCTGACACGGCGATGATGTCGGATTACTTCAACGAATGGGACAAGTCCTACCACGTAACGACCGTAACAGGCGGAAGCGGCAGAGGCTCGATACAGACAGCCGCTTCGGGCATCGAGCTGAAAAAGGACGGCAGATACAGTCTGAGGCTCTCTCTCACGACCGAGAATATCACCGATATCCCATTCTTCGTAAGGAATAAAGAAACAGGCAAGGTCTACTACGAGGGCAAGACCGAAAACGAGACACTGACCCTTGAAGATGAGTTCACATCGCCCGAAAGCGCCGAATGTGAAATAGTATTCATGGTCGGCGGAGCAGACAGCAGCCGTTTCACACTGAACAAGCTGGAGCTCATAAGACTTGGATAGAGCCGCTGTATAAAAACGGCTGCTAAGCCGACATTACGTCGGAAATAAAAACACAACCAGATAACGGAGGAAAGAACAATGGTTATCATCGAAATGGAAAACGGAAGCAAGATAAAGCTCGAGCTTTATCCCGATATCGCGCCTATCTCGTGCGAAAACTTTGAAAAACTCGTAAAGCAGGGCTTCTACGACGGACTAACATTCCACAGAGTTATCCCAGGCTTCATGATACAGGGCGGCTGTCCCAACGGAACAGGCACAGGCGGTCCGGGCTGGCACATCAAAGGCGAGTTCTCGGCAAACGGGATAAAGAACGACCTCAAGCACACAAGAGGCGTGCTCTCGATGGCTCGCGCACAGGACCCCGACTCCGCAGGCTCGCAGTTCTTCATCATGCATGAGGACGCCCCCTACCTCGACGGACAGTATGCAGCATTCGGCAAGGTCATAGAGGGCATGGAAGTCGTTGACGCTATCGCCGAGACAGCGACCGACTACAGAGACAAGCCCCTCGAGGCACAGGTAATGAAAAAGGTAACTATAGAATAGCATCAAGGGCGTGATAAGCGAATATCACGCCCTTTTTATCAGACCATGTTCATATGCTCGCAGCAGTGGACGAGCATATTCCACGTACCGCTGTCAACCTTTCCGCTGAGCGGAATGCCGCACCAGCGCTGAAACCGCGTAACCGCATCAGCGGTGGCGTCGTTGTAGATACCGCATACATCAACAGTGGGAGCATTGTCATAGCGCTTGCCGATAGTCTGAAGCATGGCTTGCAGGATATAGACGAGCTGACCGCTGTCGCCCTTCGCAGCAACATACTTAGCTGACGGGAAGGCAGCATAGGGCACGGGATTTCCGCGAAGGTTCTCGCGGTACACGCTGACGATCTTATTCCATGTCTTACCGTCGGTCGTTCCCGTATCAGGCAGACCATACTCCCTCTGAAAAGCGCGCACGGCAATGGCGGTCTCGCTGTCGTAGACACCGTCGGGGATAATAAGCGGAATCTTGTCATTCACCAGAGCTATCGCGTGAAGATAGGTCTGAAGCTCAATAATGTGCTGTTTTCGCTGTATATTCGTATATGCCATTTGTCAGCCTCCTGTAATGATATAGCCGGGCTCCTGATAGGGACGCTTGTCGAAGCCGTATTTGAGGTCGGAGTACACTCCCGCGATGGAGTCCCATGTCACGGCGCCGACAATGCCCGTGGGATTTATCCCGAACTGCCGCTGGAATTCTGTCACGGACTGCCTTGTTACGGGACCGAAATAGCCCGTATTGTTCACTGCGGGGATATTCGGGTAGGTATCATGGATAAAGGTCAGGTACTCCTGAATAATACGCACGTAGCTGCTTGAATCACCCTCACGCAGAACAGTTCCGGGATAGAGTGCTACCGCAGTATAATCAGGCTTAACCGACTCAGCAATGCCCTTGTACGCGCGGTAGAGGTCGTTGCGGGTAGCACGGTCGACCATACCCGTCTGCGGCAGACCGAAGACACGCTGAAAAGACTTCACCGACTTCTCGGTCATCTCGCCGAAATAGCCTGTTATCTCCACAGGCTGAACAGCCGCGTAGTACGCGCCGATCACAGCGAGATAGTACTGGAGCATACGCACCTCGTCGCTCTGCATACCTATGCTGAGGTCCTCAGTGAATGAGGGAGTGATCTCCTCAAGGCGTACACCTTCGGAGTCAAGCTCTGCAATGCGCTTGACAGCGGTATAGATGCTTGTAATGCGGTACCAGGTAGACTGCTCGACCACGCCCGTTACCTCAAGCCCGAACACCTGCTGAAAAGTGCGGACAGCCTGTTCGGTGGCGGCATCGAAAATGCCGTCGGCGGCGGGTATCTTCGGGATAGCGGGATAATTTCGGGAAATGCGGTTGAGATAGATCTGGAGCGACTTCACGTCGTTGCCCGCAGAGCCGAATTCAAGCGGTATCCCTGGGTATGAGGGCTGAGCCGTCCTGACGGGAGCGTTCTTCACGATATCAATGTCCTTTCCGTAGTAGTACTGTAGTATCTCATACGGCGTGTAGCCCTGATTAGCGAGGTAAACGGTCCCCCACTGAGAAAGCCCGTCACAGGTCGAAGTGGTGCCGTTGCAGAAAGCGGTAAACAGCGGCTCGACGCTGCCCTGTCTGCGGACATAGTCGTTGTACAGCTCATCGACGAGGTAGCTGATATTCTGAAAGTATTCACGCCCGTTGATAAATTTCTGGTCGAACTGGGTAGTCGCTGTGATGTCGAAGTCGTACCCGCGCGACCTGTACCACTCGGTATAGACGCGGTTCAGAGCAAAGCTGATAATCGCGTAGATATTGGCACGCAGAGCGCTCTCTGGCCACGTGGGGAAGATCTCGCTCGAAGCGACATTCTTGATATACGACGGAAAGTCGAGCGTAACATTCGGCGCGGGAGAATCGGGCGCTCCGAGGTGGACGGTTATCGTCTCGGGGATATAGGGTGTTCCTGTAAGCATATATGCCTCCTCAGCTCTCCGAGCCGCCGTCGAAATCGGGCTCCTGATTGAAATAAGTAACTGTCTCGTCGGAGCCTCTCATCATCAGCGGAACGGGAATCATACTGAAATTCTGCACGGACGTGATACCGTCAAATACAGGAACATCGACGCTCCTCGCGTTGAAAAAGCCGCTCGCGGTAACACTGACGTCAAAGAGATTGTACGGACGCTTTATCGCATCGGGAGCCTGCGAATGCACGACATCTGGCGCAGGTACGGCAAATTTCTCCGTTGTGCCGCTGCTGTTGGTGAGCCCCTCGGCGAGAATGAGACGGCTGCCGTCGACAATCGCCGTGACCATGACCGTCGCTCCCTCAATTGGCGAAGATTCGTCCCCCGCCCTCACGTTGACAAGAATATACCCTTTTCCGACCCCGAGGCTCTCCTCAGAGACATACTGCGGCGGAGTATCGTAGGCGCTATCAGCGGAGAAAGAGTTGTCACCGAGAACAGAGAGGTCGGGCTCGGGATAGCGGTTGTTGAACTCCGTTTCGTCGTCGGGAGAGTCCTTGTTTTCGTTCTCTGCGTAATCGGCATAGGAAGTATCGTCGGGAGCGTCCTCATCAACACCGAAAATCTCCTCGTCCTCGGGCGGAGCCTCGTTGGTTTCAGCCTCATAAAGCTCCTTCTGCGGCACTTCGGACACTTCCTCATTGTTATCCGAAGCGCAGTCTGAACTGCGCTTTCCGTAGAGCTTCATAAGCTCGGATTTGTATCGCTCAGACTGAGCGCTGAGATCGTTAAGCTGCATATTATCGCCTCCATTAAGTGCTGGTCAATAATATGAGGAAAAAAGGAGAAATATGTCAAGCCGAAAAAAAGATCAAAAAACCGCGAAGCGGAAATCGCGGGGGTCCGGGGTGAGGTACTCACCCCGGCAGGGGGTGAAACCGAG
This sequence comes from Ruminococcus sp. YRD2003, assembly GCA_900109435.1. GTDB lineage: Bacteria > Bacillota > Clostridia > Oscillospirales > Ruminococcaceae > Ruminococcus > Ruminococcus flavefaciens_G. The sequence continues at coordinate 646,606 of FNZT01000003.1, forward strand.
GGGGACAGCGTCCCCCTGAGAAGCAGGCAGGCGAGCGAAGCAAAGCCTGCCGACCGCCCCGTACATTTATGTCTCGGCGCAGCCGACGAAACATTTCACGATATCACATTGCCAAAGTAATAAAACCGGACTTTTCACCAATTTAAGGCGTGACAATTTGTCTATTTGTACAATCTTTTTTTGAAACACTTTATAATTTATTGCAGATGTGCTATAATCATTATGAAGAATTGATAATTATTTTGTAAGTTTATCACGGCGCAAGGAGGGGATATATCAATGCGCGAAAACTCTTTCAGAAGAATCATCCAGAACTTCATAATGAATATGGAATCTATACCGAATACTCTCACGCCGGAATCACGCTTTGCACTCACCGAGCCCTGTGTATTTCTCAGGATAAGCATGATACGTGCTGATTATTACGAAACTCCGCGTCGGTTTGAAGCGCCCCAATGCCAGCCGTATACGCTGTACAACGCAGGCGATACAGACAAATCCAACGAGTTCATTATGGAAAAGGATACAAGGGTCGACACAAAGATAGTCTATCATGTATTCGGTCTGATCGACGAAGAGCCGTGGACAGAGGAGGAAATGGAACGCATAGACGTCCTGCTGAAAATGCTTTTCGTATTCAACGGCAGAAGCCGCCTCATGATATCGAACTACAACCTCACCTTCTACGACCCCGATATGCGTGTCTACAACCTGAAATTCTACTTCAAGAAAATTGCCGAGCTGATCGAACAGCACAAAATAACGCAGTATACAGCAATGTATATCAACCTCAAGCACTTTTCGGCGGTAAACCTTCAGCTTGGAAGAAAAACAGGTTCGGCGGTCATGAACAGCTTTGTCACGCATATTGCACGTGTTTCGGGGGAGGACGGCGTAGTAGCGCGTATCGGCGGAGATAACTTTGCTATCCTCTGTAAGCAGGAACGCACCGACGCGGTTATGGAGGCTCTCGCGGGCACAGCTATACCCTATGACGAAGTTACCGGAGAGCGTATCCTCATCAGTGCATACTCGGGAGTATACGTCATCGACAGTAAGCTACCTGTTAATTCCCCCGACGCAGTAATGGACAGGATAAGCATAGCCATAGCAGCCGCAAAAGCCCGTACAAAGCACGATTACGCATATTTCAACGCAGAGATGCTCGAGCGCCACAAACAGCAGCTCATGATAGGCTCACTGTTCCCGAGCGCGCTTGAGAACGAGGAATTCCTCGTATACTACCAGCCCAAGGTCTCAACAGATACGTACCGTATCGTAGGAGCAGAAGCGCTTTGCAGGTGGAAACACGAAGGTAGGCTCATCTCCCCTGCCGAGTTCATCCCGGTCCTCGAACGCGGCATGGACATCTGCAAGCTTGATTTCTATATGCTCGACCACGTCTGCCGCGACATACGCCGCTGGCTTGATGAGGGCAAGAACGCCGTCAAAGTCTCGGTCAATCTTTCAAGGCGGCACCTCTCGGATATGGACTTGCTTCAGCACATCGTCGAAATAATCGACAGGAACGACATTCCGCACGACTACATCGAGATAGAGCTCACCGAGACCACAACCGATGTTGAGTTCAAGGACCTCCGCCGCGTACTCAGCGGCTTGCAGGAGACAAGCATATCCACTTCGGTGGACGACTTCGGCGTAGGCTATTCCTCGCTGACACTCATCAAGGACCTTCCGTGGGACGTTATGAAAATAGACAGGAGCCTTCTTCCCGAGGAAAGCAGCATTGACAGAAAGAAGGAAATCATGCTCAGATACGTAGTAGGCATGGCAAGTGATATCGGACTCGAATGCGTAGCCGAAGGCGTCGAGACAAAGGAACAGGAAGAGCTCCTGAAAACCACCTCTTGCAATATCATACAGGGATTCTACTTTGACAGACCGCTCCCGATAAACGAATTCGAGACGCGTCTTGACAATTACAGCTACAAAAAAGAATAAAGCCGAGGCATAATGGCTGTACCTATACGGAAGCATTACGGGACATATATCGGGGGAAACCTTTCTGAAGAAAGGTATTCTTAACGCAGAAAAGCAAAAATCGAACTGAATAGGACAACAAATCCCGATGCTTAGTGCATCGGGATTTTTATTGTCTTTATAATCTAAGGTCGCGCTTTAGGAACCGTGCACTATCTCAAATGAAAAACCGCTTAGGACAGTCTTCTAAGCGGTTTCAATCTGTTTTGGACCTTGGGTTGTGTATAAAGCGATGTTTGATGATATTGTTCATTTATTATTTATGTTAAAAAAGTTGATATAGCACGATATAAATCCTTGGTGCAACAAGATGCCTCCGTAAGGGGGGCATCTCATCTGCCATATGTTTATTTTATGTTTGCTTTGGAGTCATAAACTCTTTCATTGTTGGGATATCGCCAGAAGCGGTCGAAACAAGTGCATAGTAAGCAAGTATTGAGGAAGCATCTTTTGCATCGACCTTGTCATCGCAGTTGACGTTGGCATCCTTGCGCTGCTTTTCGGTCAAACCGTCCTCACTGCCAGTGGACATTCTTGCGTACGCCATGAGCACCATTGAAGCATCCTTTGCATCGACCTTTCCGTCGGAGTTCACATCCCCGAGATCAGCATCGGGCTGTTCGGCAGTGGTAGTAGTAACAGGTTCATCCGTAGTGGAAGCGGCAGTTGTCTGAGTTGACGTATTACTGGTTTTAGTCGTTAATGTGGTCGTAGTTGTTGTTTGAGTCGAAGTTGTTGTAACAGTTGTTGACACCTGATCGTTAGATACCAATACTCCGCCATTTTCAGTTTCAAATGCAACAGGATCCATAAATACATCGAAAGTATTCGCGGGATCAACTGCGATCGTTACTTCTGAAAGACCGTTTTCCGCAGTCTCAAGGACTTCAAAATGCAGCACTGCAGCAATACCGTTCGCTGTATAATTTGTATCAGCAAGACTATTATCCCACATGATCCTGTAAGGCAACAAATCGGTCTTGCCAGAAGTAACAAAATCCGCACCAGGAAAAATCTCTCCGTCATCGACACTTACCAGTTTCATAGCTTCTTTATCATAGCTTACCGTAAAACAAAGAGCTATGACTCCGCTGTTTCTGCTCATTTTTATCGGAATGTCTACAGACGCACCAGCTTTTGCATCAACAGTCATCGCCTTCAACTGAGCAGCACTCTTCTTATCGGGTATTTTCGAGACAGTTGTAGCTGTCGTTGCAATAGCTGCAGAATCGACGATATCCACCCCGCCATTTACAACATCGAACTCAACTGTATCCATATTCATATCAAAAGTGCTATCGTTCTCAACACTGATACTTATCTCGGAAAGACCTGTCTCAGCGCCTTCGAGCACTTCAAAATGAAGTACTGCAAGCTCGCCATTATTAGTATAGTTCCTTTGAGCAACACCGTTATCCCACATAAGTCTGTAAGGCTTGGTATTATTGCTGCCGCTCGACGTGAAAGCAGCCTTGTAGAAAAGCTCACTGTCATCAGAACCTGTAAGTCTCAATGCCGAAGTATCATATTCGACAGTAAGACTAAGAGCGACGAGCCCGAGATTACCTGAGATGCTGACTGGAACATCAACGCTCATGCCCTCATATGCAGAAACAATTCCGACATTTATCTGCGGATAACTGCTCTCAGCGCAAACCTCATAAGGAACAGTCTGCATAATTGCCAACGGCATCACGGCAGCCATAATTATCGAAAGTATTTTTTTCATAAACAGCTATTCCTTTCCGGTCAGGCAGCGCTTTCCCAACCGCCTGCAATGCTTCGGCGGATAAGAACGGTATCCTTGAGAGTGACTTCACCGTCCTTGTCGACGTCAGCGGCAGCCGTGTTGATTGTAACGTTCCAACCACCTGCAATAAATCTGTTTATTAAGACAACATCTTTGAGGTTAACCGTGTTATCATCGTTGACATCGCCGGCTGTTATGCTAGTCTCAACAGGCGTTGCTGCGCTCTTCTTTGCAGCGACACCAGCATAACTTACAACATCGGAGGTTATAGACACATCGCCGATGCTGTCACCGAACTCGCCCGAAAGAATGAATGTATCCGCATATTTGTCATCAGCGTCTATGAGCTGCGGAGAAACCGTAAATGCTCCGCTGAAGCCTTCAATAGAAACGCTCTTGTTAGTTACAGTTTTGATGTCTGCAAACTTTGTGAGCTTCATAGTTATCTCGTTGCCGTTCCTTGTTACGCTCTCTACAACGGGTGCTTCATGACTTACGAGAGCGATATTGACCTCTGTTCTTACAGGCGGGATAGTCATCCACTCTGTTTCAGCAGTATCATAGCCTTCCATTTCGCAGACTACCTTCCATTCACCCTCGGGAACGTCCCAGAGATACTTGCCCTCGCTGTCAGTAAGCAGAGGATTCATCTGTTCATAGTCCTCAGCATTCCATTTGATTTGCTTTCCTGTAGCCTCATCCTTGTAGTAGACCGTAACAGTCGCGCCATCAACAGGGTTTCCGAGAACGCCTTCATATACGATTCCGCTCGGATCAAGGATATACCGGATGCAGCCGACAAGCGAGAATTGTCTGCCGTTCTGCATACAGTCAACCAGATATTCGTCAGCTCTGTCGAGGCATCTTCCTATCTCCCAGCTTATGATAGTTGAGAGCGGAGGATATATTCCTACAGATGCAAGAAGTGCGCTTGTTGCGAATGTGTTTACACATTTGAGCACAAAGAGAGCAGTGGCAGCAGCTTCATAATCCTCATTTCCGTCTGCCATAGCCATTTCTCCGTAGTATCTGAAGAAATCCTTGCCAACAGAAAGTCCCTTTGAAATTGATGAATAGCTTTCACCGAGCACCGACTTCATAACAGTCTTGGTGTCCTCAAGGATGAACGCATTGATCAGAGATACCTTCGGATCATCAGGATCAACGAAATCAGATTCTATCATCTTGAGAACAGCCTTGCCTGTCCAGAGATCCTTTGCTTCCTTGAGCTCGTCACTGTATCCGAGCATCATGGTAGCTACGATGTCCTTGCTGTCAGGAGTATAAACATAGTAATCAGCTTTAACACCATCATCAGATGTGTGAACAGGTGTAGGAGTGAATCCGTACTTGACAGGATCCTTTGCTATCTCCTCAGTCTTGACAAATACACCGTCGATGAAAAGGCCGTCACTGTTGCTGTCTGAATAGATCGGGAATGAATCAGACTGTATTCCGTTGGAAACAGTTACTTCAGCAAGGTATGAATCGCCGTCCTGCTTGATAACTTCAACAGAGCTGTTGTCGCGGTATTCCTGCGGGATATCCTCAAACGTCTGATCCTTTTCGGGATCGTAGTTCTCGCCGACAACGATATTCTCCTTCTCGATAATGCTTATGTTGTACATACCGGGAACATATGAATGATTTGCAGGATCAAAGAATCCCTTAGCCTTCCATGTTCCAGATTTTTCATTGTAAAATGCCTCAAGGTACTTGATGTTTTCGCCCTTGGTGCTTGTTACAAACATTCTGTCAATATTCTGATTGTTTGTAGCTGTTATCTCAAATGATAAGGGATAAGCCGGATTATAGCTCAGAACTGGAGATATTCCCTTTGTAAGAACATCGGTGATATCCATTGTGGAATCTGTGTGATTGTTGAAACCGAATATCACCTTTGTTACAGCAGGCTTGTCAACTGAATAGGTCGTTGTGACTGTATCGCTCTTGAGGTCGCCGCATATTGCATAGAGCTTGTACTCTGTGCCGCTCTCGCCCTTGGGAAGCTTTATATTTGCGCTGTATTTGCTTGTATAGCCGCTCGACTTGACAGTATCTACAAGTATATCATTGACATAGAGCTCAACGTCCTCGCCGCCGGGAGCAAATCCGAATACGTCTGCACTGAGCGAGTTAACTGTTTCGGGAACAGAAATAGTTATATCCGGGCATTCAACACTTGTCTTGCCGATGAGCTGATTCCATTCCTCGTTCTTGTTCTTAAAAGAAATATTGGCGGATACTGTATATTTGCCGATATCTGTTACTCTTGCAGAGAAACGTATCTCGCCTGAAATAGAATCAACAGGAATAATTCCGCTCTGAATGTCAGATTCCGTGACATTCACGCCCTTTGATGTAATAGAATCAAGCAGAAGGGTCATGCCCTCGGGAATGCCGAGATTGATCTTGATATTGGAAACAGAAGCGGCATCAGCGTTTATGCTGTATTTAAGTGTATAGTTTGAAACACCGTTTTTGCTCGACTGCTCAGAATTTACTGCAAGATATGTATTCATTCTGTCCATGATAGTGAATCTCGGATCCTCAAGCGATGTACAGTTATCGAACGAGGATGACGAGAATGAAAACTGTTTCCTGTTTGAGTTTATAGTGCTCAGCTCATTGCAGTTCTTGAATGATCTTGCACCGATCTCAGATACAGAATCAGGGAAATTGACAGTTTTAAGGCTCTTACAGTTATACGCAAGATTATCAGGCACTTTTTTAGCGCCACCATCAATATTGAGAGTTGCTACCGAGCTTCCCTGCAAACAGCCGTCAAACTGGTTGCCGGTAGAAGTCACAGTTGCTGGAAGAGTAAACTCCTTCATGCTTACTGCACCGTCAAGCAGATTTGCACCAAGACTTTTAACACCGGTGCCAAATCTGATATTTGACAGGCGTTTACAGCCGGCAAATGAGCTGTCCCCCACGCTTGTGACATTGTCCGGGATGTCGATGCTTGTTAGGTATGCACAATCCCGGAATGCAGAAGCTCCGATCTGTGTGAGGCTCTTGGGCAGGTCGATGCTGGTGATCGCTGTATTTCTGAAGGCTCTGTCGCCAATTCTGTATCCGTCGATAATATCTTCCTTCTCCGGCAGAATGACCTCTTTGACATTGCTTGCATTGAAACATATATTTTCGGGAATGTTCTCGATACCCTCCTCGAATACCACCTTTTCGATCGAGCTTCCCTGCAAACAGCCATCAAACTGGTTGCCGGTGCTCTTTACTGATTTCGGGATA
>FNZT01000025.1 GCA_900109435.1 Ruminococcus sp. YRD2003
CTTGTCCGCAAGCGCTTTCAGTACAGAGAGCTCTTTGTAGTCTGAGCCATAGTTGACATCTGTGTTGCACCTTACTTTCTGAAGTGTATCAATAACAATCACTTTCAGATTCGGAAGCTCCTGCTTACTCTTTTCAAGTTCTTCCTCAAGACCGTTGCCTATTGACTGCGCTTCTATTGCGAAGTTCAAGTTCTCACAAGGTTCATCTGTGAGATCGTATATCCTGTTCTGCAAGCGCAGGAGGTTGTCCTCGAGACTCAGATACAATACCTGACCAATATTTGTATCATGTTTGAGGAACTGCTCGCCGTTAGCGACAGACAAACATAAGTCCAATGCTAACCACGACTTGCCTATCTTCGGTGCGCCTGCAAGGATATACAGTCCCGGGTACAGCATTTTGTAGATGATGTACTCCTGTTTTTCCAGCGGAGTTGTCATTATGTACTCGCTGTTGTAGATCGTTAATTCGTTTCCTATAAAATCATCTCCTTCTTTTTTATCGGAACACAGCCGACAGCTTTTTTCGTTACGGGCAACTGCTCGCACGAACTATTTGTGTGTGCTGTGTCAGGCGGATTTCTGCTCTACACAAGTGAAAAATGTGGGAGCAGTATCCTTTTTGCAAATCGACCTGTTTTTGCATAAGTTTTTGACCGCTCTGAAACGTTTTCCGAAACACAAATTGATTTTTATGAGAACTGACCTTTTCTCAACAATCTATAAAAACAGCTGCACTGCCCATAGAATAGAGATTTGCAGACATTTCAACTCAAAACTGTTACTATGACAGTTTTGAATGTTTTTAGGGTAAAAATAAGCGTTTCGGAATAAAAATGTGGGAGCAGTATCCTTATTGCATTTTGGTATGTTTTTGACTATTATTTAAGGCTGCAGATCACGAACGCATCAGGACATAGTACGTCCCAGCATAGCAGACACACTGTTTTGAACAGCAGTATCCGCCGCACTATGCCTGACGAATCAGGAGTCGCCCGACTGCACATCGGACTCATAGACAACCTAAATGCTCGGCTGCCCCGGCACACTCCCATTGCCTGCGACGGTTTTATCACGCTCGGACTGTGGCTGAGTGTAAGTATCCGTTCCCGACTTTCATCGCTTACTTCACATCTGCGCTATGTGAAACCAGAGATGTTATCGCTCGCTCTTTCGAGGTCATCGCGCATCTCTGGGCTGGTACGGCTCACCGCCCCACCATCGGAAACAACGTAACTCCTGATCCCATATTCAATTTTCAAGTTACTTTTTGGTTTTTATTTGTTCATTTCAGGTCACCTCTTTGTATCATCCACTTGTAATATGTTATATCACATATCATATTACACAATTTAGAGAAGAATGAGCAGCGTTACTAATTTAACTCTGCTCTGATTCAAATTAATTTGTAATATTATATATCATATATACTATTACTTGTTCCCGATTATATTATAGCACACTATTTTTATTTGTCAAGGTCTCCTCAAAAATTTTTTGAAACAAAAAGAGCAAAGCGTTAATGCTTTGCTCTTGATTTATATACGTTATATTGGTTTCTGCATCTCGCAGAGCAGAACTCGCTGCGTATGTCGGCTGCATAGAACAGCTTTCCGCAGTGCTTGCAGGTGCGGAGCGGCTTCTTATCATCGGTTACTGCTTTTGCGAAGGCGAGGTCGATCATTGCCTTGAGCGAATCGTACTCGCACAGCAAGTTCAGACCATTTCTATCGTCTATCTTGTAGGTCAAGCGAGGAGGTATGAACTCTGTCAACTTTGATTCCTTACATATCATGAAGCTGTATAGGTACTTAAAGTATTTCTTTACCCATTCAAGAGGTTCGCAGTATCTGTACTTTCGCAGGAACATTGTCGAGTATATCGGACTGCGGTAGTACAGTCTCAGTTTGCCTTTTTGGTTGGATTTAGACATTATGTCGATGTTATCGAGAGGAAAGAAAGTCTTTGCAAATTCGTTCACATCAACTATACCGCTCTCGGTGAAGATATTATCGTGTACGATGACACGCTCATTTTTACCTATATCTGAGCCTGCAATGTCGGGCATGATACCAAGCAGACCGTATTTGTGAACGAAGTCCAGCACCATTTCGTTCTGTCCGAGGTCGTTTTCAGTCAGGTACTTGCCGAGATTAAGAGCGTCAGTCATCATTTCATTTTCGCTCTTTATCGGATCATACACCGCGCCGTATTCGCAGGGAACGATGTACTCAGTGTCGTTTATGCTCTGTATTTCGTATCTCGTATTCTTATGCCAGTGGCTTACTAATAGATGTTCCATACGTCTTCCTTGTAATCTCACTTGCTTGCGTTCATATTACTCACTGCCAGCATTATAACATGATATTGTGTGTTTGTCAAGGCTTAACAAATCATTTCAAGCCTGAAATCACGGCTTCTTCGCACCGCAGTTATTGCAGAAGTTGCCTACTATACCTTTATTTCCGCATGAGCAGTCCCACGCCGAAGGAGCTTCGGGGCGCTTCGCTCCACAGATATTACAGAAGTTGCCGATAACGCCCCTGTTGCCGCATGGACAGTCCCACGTTGCGGGCGGAGCGGGTTTGGGACTTCCGCAGTTATTGCAGAACATTCCCGTAGCCGCATTGCCGCAGCTGCACTGCCACTGGTCTGCTGCCGGCTGAACAGCAGGAACACTTCCGGAAAATGGCGCTGTCTCCGTGCCTCCGAACATATTGCCAAACTGCGGAGCTATATTCTTAGCCGCTGCAAGACCTATGCCCATGCCGAGCATATCGCCCATAACACCGCCTGCTCCGCCGTTTATAGTCATATTACCGAGTCCCTCGGCATATGCCTTCTGAACTTCTGCCTGCAATACGTCTTTCTGATCGTAGCCCTTGGCGCGCATTATCTCCGCCTCGGTAAGACCCTGTACACGCTGTGAAGTAGCTTCCGCCTGAGCCTCAATGATACGACGCTCAGCTTCGCGTTTGGCTATTTCAGTCTCAGTGAGCTGACGCTGCAATTCAGCTTCGCGGCGTGCAGCCTCGATCGCTGCCTTGCTCTTTTCCTGCTCGGTGCGGTAGAGAGTCTCATTCTGGGCTTCGGCTATTTTCACGCTTGCCTGAGCCTGAAGCATTCTCTGCTGCAATGTTACGGTATGCAGCTCACGGATACGTTTGAAATTAGGGTCGTCCTCGGGAAGAAGAATGCTTGTAACGTAGAATTGCGGTATCGTCAGACCATACTCCTCAAAACCGGGAAGTATCTTATCCCTGAGAGATGCCGATACAAGATCAAGTCTCTCATCTATCTCGAGGAGGTCGATATCGTTCTGCCTGATAACAGCAGGGAGATTAGTCTTGACAGCGTTGGAAATAAGCGGACGGAACGCAAGCTGCAGCGACTTTGTAAATCCGCTGCTGTCGGCATTCCATGATATGCCGGACATAGTTCCCACGACTTTCAGAAGCAGCTTTTCCGGATCGCTGACAGCAAGGTTCATCTCGCCGCAAGCGCCTATTTCAAGCGGAACGCCCGTTAGCGGGTCGATGAAGCGCACCTTGTCGGGAGTTCCCCATTTCACACCCATCTGAACAGTCTTATTTATGAAATAGACCTCACAGTGGAAAGGCGTATCAGCATTTATCTCATGCGCGATCAGCTTTCTGATTATAGGTATATTTTCAGTGATAAGAGTATGATTTCCGGCTGAAAACCGGTCAAGCATCTGACCGTTGCGGAAGAAAACCGCCTCCTGCGACTCGTGGACGATGAGCTGCGAGCCGATGTTGAAGTCCTCAAGAGGGTGTTTCCAGATGAATGTATTATTGTCGCCCTCATACTTGATGACGGAGATAACTCCCTTTTTGCTTTCCGCACTCATCGCGGCAGCCTTAGCAACGTCGATGACGGTGCTGCACATGGGACAGGTATATGTATCGGGCATCGACTTGAAAAGCCCGTCTGAAAGCTCAGTCATTCTGCCGCAGGTAGGGCATTTTATTGTATGCTTGCTCATAATAATGCACTCCTTTTTACGCATGAGCGACATCTGAGTATTCGCTGTTCAGTTCTTCTTCCATATTATAAAGCTCACGCAATCTTGATTCAATTTCCTTTTTACGCTTTCCTGCAAACAATCCTAATGAACTGTTCTCCTCATACAGACTCTTACGTTCTTCATTTATGGTATCCAGTTTTTTCTCATACTCTTCTGTGCGCACTTTTTTTATGTAGCGTTGTTTATTGATCCTAACGATCTCAGAACTATCCCTGTACGAAATAATGCTTTCAAGTATATCGATTGCTTTTCCAAATTCTTCTGTATTACCATTTTTAAGTAATGATGCAGCCTGCTGATAAAGTCCTTCATTTTTAGTTATCTCTTCAAGTTTGGAGTTGTATTTTATCTCAAAATCTGAAAGGTCATAGTAGCCTGAAAGATTATCGCTTGCCGATTTAGCCCATTTAACATCTATATCACTATATGCATTTTCCAGTCTGTCAATTATAATGCCATACATCTTTTCATTACACTCTTGGATGGATGCATCCTTTCCGTCAATGGGATCAAGGCTTTCAAATACTGCACGGCAATTCAAAAAATCGTCAAAGCTCTTAGCATTGCCTAAAAGCCCGAGACCTTGTTCGTACAAAGCTCTGTTTTTGTTAGAGAGAGCAGTGTTAAGATACGATGATATTTTCTCCCTGTAATTATCATCAGCAAATCTGTAAGCTTTTTTGTAGTTATCGTATTCACTGAAATCAACTTCGAGGGAACAGAAATCCTCCTCCGTGCAGATGTTGAGCTGAGCCATTAGCTTGCCAACGTATGCACGAGGTTCCTCGACGTTTTCATTGAGCACCTGCTCGAAGAAATCGTCTGCCTTTTCCCATTCCTTATCCTCTAACGCGAGCTTGCCGCGCTTTATGAGGTTCTCAACGTTTGCATTTGCAGGAACAGCGACCTCGACCTTTTGGACTTCTTTTACAGGAGCTTCAGCAGCCGCAAGCTTGCGAATGCCGCGTATCAGGTCCTGCATAAAGCCCAGCTTTGACATATCCTGTGCCTGAAACATTGAAAGGGCGTCCGGCAGGTCATAGGGGTCCATATCCTTATACGCAGGGATAATGGTGCGGCTGCGGTCCTCCTGCATGAGCATGAGATAGCGTGACCACTCGTTACGGACCCATACAGCATTGAAATACTCCGGCTTTGTGCCCACTACTACCATGACCTTAGAGCTGTTCAGTGCCGCGAATATGTATGGCTCATACTCAGTTCCGAGCTTGGATTCGAGTGTGATACGCGAGAAAAAGACCTTAAAGCCCTCCTGCGTGAGCCCGTAATACAATTCCTGTGCGAGTACGGAATCGGGAGTACGTCTGCCGTTTTCGTCGGTCTCCTTGTAACAGATGAAAACGTCGAATGGCTGTTCCTTGTTGGATATTTCAAGTATCCCCTTCTGCACCTTGTCGATGTAAGCGGCTTCGCTCTCATAGACGCCTCGCTGGAGCATATCCGCATGTTCAAGAGCTGTCTGATAGTCAGGGTCATCGAGGATCGAGCGGAACTGTGTACGGTGGCAGGTGGGTATCTTCTTTTTCGTGAGCGGGTCATCGACGTATTCGATACCGTATCTGCACAGCACTATCGACCAGTAAAGCTCGGCGTCGTCCTCAGAGCGGTTCGCCATTTTCTCGTATATTTCTGCCGCCTTGTCGAATTCGCACTGCTGGCGGAAGTGGTTAGCGCGGTTGAACATATTAAGGTTCTGTTCGTTGTCGGTTTTAGGGAGCGTCTGCTTGGTACCACAGTAATCGCACTCGCAAACGGTCATTCCCTCGGCGATCTCAAGTGTACCGCCGCACATTTTACATTTATAAACTGCCATTGTTTTTATATCTCCTTATTACAAATGAATTCTCTGTAGCACATTGGACATGATAGAGTTTTCTCATATATTTGCCATTTCATAAATGATAATTCGCCGCCACAATATGGACAAACTACGTCAATGTATTCATCAATATTTTCGTCGTTCAAAATAGCCGCCGCTTCTTTTTCTTGTTTTGCTGTTTCTTCTTCTTTTTTTCGTCTTGCTGTTTCTTCAGCCTTTTTTAATCGGTCTTGAATAGCAGAGTCAGCATTCTGTACGGTGTTCTTTTGTTCATCATTACCAAAACGTAAGACTTTAGCATAATTTTTACTATCATGTATCGGCTGATTTAGATTTGATAATGAATCTTTGGATGCGCATTTAAACTCTATCATCAACTTGAAAAGATAGGCATCTGCGTTGGTTGGTTCAATATTTAATACCTGCTCACAAAAATCGTCAGCACGGTCAAATTCACCATCTTCCAAGAAGAGTTCCACTCTTTTTAAGAGAGGAGCAACTTCTAAATGCGATTGACCCTGAATCGCCCCTTGAAACGAAGAAGTATTTTTTTCTTTTTCAGACTTGTCAACCGTCAGGACCTTCTTGATACCTCGGATAACATCATTGATAAAACCTATCTTTGACATATCCTGAGCCTGCAAATGAGCGAATTCCTCAGGAAGCTCATATGCATCCATATCCCTGTAACACGGGATGATCAGTTTGCTCCTGTCCTCACGAACTATCTTTAGATACCTGCTCCACTCATTCTGCACCCATACAGCATCGAAATATTCGGGTTTAGTTCCGAGTACGAGCATTACCTTTGCGGAGTGAAGAGCCGCATAAATATACGGTTCATAAGCCTGTCCAAGTTTATCCTCCAGCGTTATAGCTGCATAAAAGACCTTGAAGCCTTCCTGTGTGAGCTGATAGTAAATATCGTTGGCAATAACTGAATCTTGCGTACGTTTTCCGTCAGCATCGGTCTCCTTGTAGCAGATGAAAACATCGAAAGGAGCTTCGTTCTGTGCAATAGCAAGGATATCCTTCTGTATGCGGTCAATCTCAGCTGCTTCTTGTTCATAGACCGCACGCTGCATAAAGTCAGCGTGTTCAAGTGCAGCGAGATAGTCAGGATCGGTCTGTACGGGTTCGAGCTGAGTTCTGTGACAGGTTGGAATCTTTTTAAGCGTAGCAGGATCTTCCACGTATTCAATACCATATTTACAAAGAACAAGACCCCAGTAGCTTTCTGAATCATCTGGATAATTCGTCACAAGCTTCTCATACAGAGCCTGTGCTTTATCAAATTCAGATTTGTATCGCAGATTGTTTGCTCGATTGAAAAGATTTGCTGTTGCATCGTCCTGAGCTTTTGGCAAAGTCTGTTTAGTTCCGCAGTATTCGCACTCAGAAACGGTCATTCCCTCGGCGATCTCAAGCGTACCGCCGCACATTTTACATTTATAAACTGCCATGATTATCCTCCCCGCAATAAAAAAATCAATATATTAAGGATAAAAAATTTCCCTGATGTAGCAAATACATTATAAATATTATACCATTGTCAGCAATATATGTCAAGTAAATTTGTCGAACATTTACATATAGTAAGACTCTGCATATATTATACATACAGGAAAACAGAAACTATATTATTCACCGAATCAGCTGCCAAATATATCCGTGTATTGACAATTGTATCACCCCTGCCTTATAATAGAAATAAAGAAACCGCAAGGAGGAAAATCGCATGAAAGCACACAGGATAATTGCCATTGCTGCCGTGGCGGTTCTTGCCGTACCAACTTATTCATCGGCAGCGGAGAGAGAAGCTCCGCACAGGATAGTCGGCTATCTGCCCGACTGGAACTATCAGCCATTCAGCGAGCTCGACCTCAACGAGCTCACGCATATCAACATCGCATTCTGCAATCCCGACGAAAACGGCAGGCTGTTCTGCTACATACCCGATGAGAAGCTGAAAAGCATTGTCTCTGAGGCGCACCGCCACGATGTCGAGGTATTCGCCGCTCTCGGAGGCGGAGGAGGCTGTGACGGCTACCTCCAACACATTGGCACTCCCGAGGAGCGTGCCGATTTCAACGCTAACATTATGGACTACTGCGAAACCTACGACTTCGACGGCATCGACCTCGATATCGAGCTGGGCTCAAATCATCAGATATGGGACTACTATGGGGACTGGTGTACGGAGCTCCGCGCTCTCTGCGATGAACGTGATATGGAGATGTCCACCGCAACGGCTCAATGGGTCGCGCAGAAGGTCACTCCCGACACGTTTGCGCTGTTCGATTTCGTGAACATTATGGCTTATGACAACGATTTGGACAAACAGTCTCACGCCTCGTATGAATACTCGGTCGAGTGCCTCAACTACTTCTCCGAAAGGAAGCAGATTCCAAAGGACAAGCTCGTTCTCGGAGTGCCTTTCTACGGCAGAGGCTACACCGCTGACGGTGAGCTTGACTGGAACTCATATATGTCCTTCGCCGATGCTGTCAGCAAGGGCGATGAGTATTACAGCACCGATGTCTGCGACGGTATCGCCTACAACGGAGCTGTCACAATGGCGAAAAAAGCGGAGCTTGCAAAAAACTACGGCGGCATTATGATATGGGAGCTCACGCAGGATGCAAATGGCGAAAAGTCGCTGCTGAAGGTGATAAACGATACGCTCCGCGGCGAGACTTCCGTCGCAGGAGATGTGAACTCTGACGGCAGCTTCAATGTGTCCGACCTTGTGCTGTTGCAGAGGTGGCTGCTTGCGGCTCCTGATTCGGAACTCGCTGACTGGCAGACAGGCGACCTGTGCGAAGACGGCAGGCTCGATGTGTTTGACATGTGTATGATGAGAAAAATGCTCGTTGGATAGCGCGAAAGCTCCCCGAATTCGGGGAGCTTCTTTGCGTATATATATTTAAGGAGATTCGTTATCAGCACTTTTCAGCGTAGTCCGTGCCAGCCATGAAGTACTGGACAGGAGCGTTCGCATCGCTCATGGAGCGTACGCCAACCTTGAAAGCGTACTGGAGCTTGTCGTAGTCGTAGTTCACGAAGTCGCAGCTTACTATCATGCCATCAGCAATACCAGAAGCAGCGATCGCATTCTGACCAGCCTGCTGGCTTGCAGATGCGAATCTGTGCTCGGCGGAATCATAGTAATGCTCCCATTCTTCCTTGTCAAGGCTGTCCTTTTTGCTGATCCACTCGCCCTCAGTCATAGCGAAGTTCTCGCCTGCGATGTAGTACCAAGCAGCAGCATTCGCGTTGTCGACGGGAATGATACTGAAGCGATAAGCAGCCGAGCCGTCGCTTGTCTGGACAGTCTCCGAGCTTACTATCCTGCCGTTACCGCCCGCGTAAGCGATCGCATTGTCGGCAGCCGCCTGCTCTGCGGAGGAAGCAGCCTTGTATGCGGGAGCAGCCTGCTGAACGGGAGCCTGAGCTGCGGGCTGCTGTGTATATGAAGCAGTATTTGTATCAGCGTTGTAGGAAATGACATCGTTGTTGCTGAGCGCAGCAGCGTTTGCGTTCTGCTCTGCCGACTTTGCGGGAGCGGTCACAGCCGTCTCTGTTGTCACAGCGGCATTGTCAGTCTGAACAGCCTCCGTGGTCTGAACAGTCTGTGCTGCGGGCTGTACCTTACCTGCGTCCTTTGATGTCTCAACTGCACGTCCGCAGCCTGTCAGTGCGATAGCACCGAGGATAGAAGCGATAGCGATTACTGTGAACTTACCTGTTTTCATGATTGATTTCTCCTTTATCATTACGATTTAATAACATTTTTCTGAGGGGCTTTCCCCTTCCGTGATTATATAATACCACGGATACGCGAGAGAATCAATATTCAATAATTCCCCGAAACGTAGCCTAAACTACGGCATTTCCAAGAGTTGTAGCTTAGGCTACAAAAAGCATCGAAACTGTAAAAAGCTCTAATTCATGAAACTAATTTATGATTTAGGGAAATGACAGAAGCTCCCCAAGCAATTAGGGAGCTTCTTTCTCATTCATTATGAATTTGCGTCATAATATCGTTTCAATATTACGTGCTGAATAGAGGAAACGGTCGATGTACACGATTTCCTGTACCTCGTCAACATGATAAAAGATCAGGTAGTTTCCGACCGGAATAAAACGATAGCTGACCTTAGAAATATGAGGATATACAGGAAATGCAAGCGGTGCTGAATCCAGCATAGCTATGTTATCTTTGACCTTTTTAAGCAGGCTGCCTGCTGCACCTCTGTTTTTCAGCGTTCCCGCGATGTACAACAGAACGCTGTCAAGGTCCGACTCAAAGGACTTAGTGACCAGTATCTTATAGTGCATATTTGCTCTCCAGTCTTGCAAATGCTTCATCAGCGGCAGATACGTTTCCGTCAGCTATATCCTGCTCTGCTTCATTGAGCTTTCTTTCGATGTCAGCCCTGCTGTTGACTATCACGTTCTGAGGTGAAGGAAGCTGTACCTGAAACGGGAGACTTCCTGTAAGATTGACCTGACAGAGAAGCATATTAACTGCATCTGAAATTGTAAGTCCAAGCATAGCAAGTGTCTGCTCGGCGTTATTCTTGGTTTCTTCGTTTACACGAATGTGGATAGTATCAGTTTTAGCCATAAAGCTCACCTGTCCTTTCGTTGTTGGTTTATGTATATTGTATCACATTTGTTATACATTGTCAACACAAATTTGTGGCTTGCCTTAGAAGACATAGTCCGCCGCGGAATTCCAGTTTTTTTTCAAAAACTACTTGACAACCGCGGAAATACGTGCTATAATGGGTTTAGTTAAATAAGAGAACGTTTGTTCCAATGGCGTTGCCGTATCTTTCGTTCACGCTACGTCATTGGATTTATAAAACTGTCCACTGTCGGCAGTTCAATTCGACAGTCAAAATATAATATGCGGGTGTGGTGAAATTGGCAGACACGTCAGATTTAGGTTCTATTTCTGAAAGGAGTGCAGGTTCGATTCCTGTCAGGTGCACCAAAAATTAAGCCGTAGGGTTATCCCTACGGCTATTTTCATACCTATTCATTGATCTCAAAGCACACCGAGCTCGTATCCTTGAAATCACCGTTGAATTCAAGTGTTACATCGAGGCTGCCGTCCTCGTTTTCGTGGACGTTTATCTTGCGGACGAGCAGGCGCAAATTCGCATCCGAGATGTACGGCTCGAGCAGCACCTCGTCGAGCAGCTCTGCTGTGGACATCAGCTCGTCACGGCGCTTCTTGCTGAGTTCGTCGAACTTCCTGCAATCCTCTATCTTCTGCGTCAGCTCCGCTATCTCAGCTTCACGCTTTTCAATCATAAGAAAAAAACGTCACTTAATAATGCTTATGTGGCAGTTTTGTATTCATCTAACAGGATCTTATTTTCCTTATTCATAGTCCCAAACTCTTCGATACAGCAAATGACTTCGCTGCATTTTTTAATGATCTCAAGCGCAAGTGCAATATTCTTTTCGCTTATCGGCTCAAATGCTTTCTCGGAAACGAGCACAGCTGCAAGGGCTTTGGCTATCGGATACTCGATGTCGTTTTCGTGCAATACACCCGCCGCGAACGGTATGCCCTGACGCTGGAGACGTCTGTAAACTGGTATTCCTGAGCCTCCGCCTCCGATGACGAAGACCTGTGGCTCTCCCTGAGCTCCAAGAGCCTCGGCAGTTCCAATGAGCGGCTCAAATGTACCGCTGGTTATGCCATATAGCCGACTTATATAGTCTCCGCTGAAGATATCTTCGGGAGCACCAAACCTGTCAGCTTTACCGTCCTTTACGCAGAGTATCACGTCAGAGAAACGCTGTGCAAGGTCGAGCTCGTGCAGAGTCTGTACAACGGCGATATTCCTGATTTTGGCGAGCTCTCTCAGCAGGCTGAGCAGACGCAGCTTGTTGTTGATATCGAGATAAGATGTAGGTTCGTCGAGAATGAGTACCTCCGGCTGCTGTGCAATCGCACGGGCAAGCATGACCGTCTGCCGCTGCCCGTCGCTGATACAGCGGATATCAGTATCGGCAAGGCTGACAGTGCCGGTAAGCTCCATAGCCTCCCTGACTATCCTTCTGTCGTCGGACGAAAGCAGACCGAGTCTGCCTGTATATGGATAACGGCCTGTCGAAACTACGTCCTCACAGGTCATTTTTTCTGCTGTGATACGCTCAGTCAGGCAGACCGAAAGAGACTTGGCTATGTCCTGACCTCTCATTGCCGCTATATCAAAGCCCCCCAGAGAAACAGCACCGGAAAGAGGCGGCAGTTGAGCAGCGATAGTTTTCAGTATAGTGGATTTTCCGGCGCCGTTAGGTCCGATAATGGTGAGCACCTCGCCTCTGCTGACTTCAAATCCAAGTCCGCTCACGACCACTTTTCTGCTGTATCCTACAGAAAGTTCCTCTGTTCTGAGAATCGCACCAGTCATTCAGACACTTCCCTTCTGCTCTCTTCTGCTCAGCATCGCGGCAATGACCACAGGCGCTCCGAATACAGCTGTTATGGTACTGATACTTATCTCCACCGGAGCCAAAAGCATTCTTGCGACAAGGTCACAGGCCAGACAAAACACTGCTCCTCCGATGAATGAAGACGGTATCACTACGATAGGCTTTGCGGTGCCGAAGGATGTTTTGACAAGGTGAGGCACGGCTATCCCCACGAATGAAACAGGCCCAGCAAAAGCCGTAACGCAGGCTGAAAGTATGCTCGATAGCAATATGAGCGCCAGTCTGAAAAGTCTGATATTCACGCCCATATTCTTTGCGTAACTCTCGCCGAGCTGATAGGCGCTCATGGGCTTTGACAGCATGAAAGCAGCCGCAAGAGCCGTCAGCACCACAGCGGCGATGACCTTGACATTCTCCATACTTATGCCTGAGAAGCTGCCTTGCGACCAATTGTGAAGGTTCACGATATTAGCGTCGTCGGCAAAGGTCACGACAAGCTCGGTGACTGCAGAGCATATATAGCCTATCATCACTCCTGCGATGATGAGCTGTGCCATATTCTTCACCTTCCCCGAAAGGAGCAGTATCGCCCCCATTGAGAGCAGTGAGCCGACAAATGCAGTCCCGACCATTTCGGCTGAACCGAGCAGCACACCGTACTTCATCGTCAGCATCATGGCGATCGCAACGGCAAGCTTTGCTCCGGAAGAAATGCCCAGAACGTAGGGACCGGCTATGGGGTTCCTGAAGAAGCTTTGCAGGAGAAATCCCGATACTGAAAGAGCTCCTCCAAGCAGCGCTGCTGAGATAGCCCGCGGCAGGCGGATATTTCGTACTATAGTGTGTGCGGTGCTCTCGGAGCTGCTTGTCAATGCGTCAAGAACATCAGTAAAATTGAGGTCGGCAGTTCCGATCATAAGCTCAAGAATAAAAAAAACAGCCGCAAGTATTATCAGTGCTGAGAAACAAATGCTCCAGCGAAGTGCTCTCTTTTTACTCATATCTCACCTCATTCAAGCTTGTGGAGAAAAGCCAGTTCAGACGTATCGGCTGTATCTGTGAAAATAGCGTTAAGATCGCATATCATATCTGCGGCACCGGTAGTCTGCTGGAACATATTCTGTCCCGTACACCAGACATCACCCGATCTCACAGCCTTGAAGTCGGCGATAACTCCGCATTTGCCGATAAGCTGCTCAATGCTGTCGAGCTCGCCGTCAATGGTGCTGTTGTATATCAGGATATCGGCGTCGCGCGCGATATCATAGAAGGTCTCAGTCTGTATATTCATTGTCGAGAGCGCGTTATCGTCGATGTTGAGGTCATCGGCTGTGAAAATGTAGCGTCCGCCCGCAAGCTCTATCATCTTCGCGACATAATCAGCCGGCTTGCGGATATTGACATAACCATTGGACGTTACATAGAAAAAAGCAACTGTTTTTCGCTCGTTATCGGGGATCTCGGGAACTGAGAGTTCCTCGAACGCCTTCGTCTTCTCATCGAACATTCTCTCTGAAGCTTCGGCGTCACCAGTCAGCAGGCCGTACAGCTTTATCCACTCCATGCGTCCGAGCGGGTGTGTCTCATAGCTCGAACGCTCGACTATTACGGGTATCCCAAGTGCCTCAAGCTGCTCCTTGACCTCGGGTGTATGGTATATCATCGTCGATTCGACGGCAAGTCCACAGTTCTCCGAAAGAAGGTATTCATAGTCGGGGGAGCTGTATTTGCCGATGAATTCGATCTCTCCTGAGTCAACAGCTTCGCGTATATTGGGTATGCTCCAGCAGTTAGCGGCCGTTGAGGTCATCGCAACTTCGTCAAGTTTGCCAATACCGTCAAAAAGATCCATGGCTGAGCTTGCCGCAACATAGATGTTCTCAACAGGCTGCTTTATCACGGTCATACCGGTAGCGTCATCCGGCACGCTTGCGTTCTCAGGTACGATCAGAAACCTGTCGTCCGCGATGCTTACTATGGAGCAGCCATTCTCGCAGTAGTCAACGCTGAACTGCTCAGCGTATTTCAGCTCCATACTGCCGACTATATCAAGGTCGGCGGCTTTATTATCTCTTCCGCAGCCTGTGATAAACAGCAGCCCGACTGCGGCGGCAATGAATTTCAGCTGTTTTATTCGCATTTCTTTATCGAAGATGAGGCAAAGTACAGCGTGTATTCTATCATGTGCGGTGTGCTCATTGCTGTGGTATTCGCACTGACAGGAATTTTATAGTCAAAGCCGATAACAGGTATCTCGAATACCGAATGTCCGTCGATGAGCGTCGGTGTGTATTCGAGCTCCTGAACGACCATTTTGTCGTATTTATCACTGCTCCACTTTATCTCGGCAGTGGCTTTTCCGCCCTTGATGCTTAGTTTAGCGGGTGATTCGACCGTCGCTCTGCCCGAGCCTCCGTCAAGCTCAACTTCGATAGTATATTCGCCGTCTTCAAGACTGAGTGAGGAAACGGTCGCGTACCTCTGTTCCTTGAAAGCTGTATCGGGGAGTGAATCTGCACGGAATACGAGTGTGCGTCCGTACCATTCCTGCTTCTTTGCGCTGAGTGCTGCACACTGCACCTCTTTGTCGAGGGATTCAACAGGCACCGTGAATACTGATTGTCCGCCATCATTGACGGTATATCCTATCGTCTCCGACGCATTCTTTGCTTCGTCCTCAGTTCCCATAAACAAAGCGTCGTAGGACTTGCTGTCGATGATTATATCGGCGGTCATGCCATCCTCGCCGACATGGAGTATGCAGTCAGCTATCTTGAACATTGATGAACTCGAATCAACCGAAATGTAGTAGTTACCTATGTTCAGTGCGTCCGCACTTACCGCAGTCATGCCTTCATAGCCGACCTCGTTCTGAGGAGCTGTGGCGTGCTCGGTGGTGACTTCGGAAGCAGATTCTGTGGTCGGTTCGCTCGATGCTTCTGTAGTTGAAGCAGTGGTGGTTGACTGTGTTGCAGGCTGCTCGGATGATGTGCTCTCTGTTCCGCAGGAAACGAGTGCAAGTGCTGTGAGGAGCGATATTGTTATGATAGTCTTCTTCATATTTTCTCCTGTATAAAACTTGCGGGCGAACACTGTTCGCCCCTACATGGATAAAATAGCCGTTTTGTAGGGGCGAACATCGTGCGCCCGCTGATATTCTGTTTACTTGATGGAATCTATTGCCTTCTGTGCGTGCTCTACGTATATCTTTCTTATCTCTTCGTTCTCGCCGAGACCTCTGAGCAGGCACTCTACTTCAAAGCCCTCAGCCTCGAATGCTGACTTCCATGAGTCCTCTTCGTCGCCAGCCATATCGTTGTTGGCGTGGTCGCCTGCAACTACCATGAGAGGCTCGAGAACTACCTTTTCGTATCCGCCTGCCTTTACCTTTTCGATAACGTCATCTAACGAAGGAGTAGCCTCAACTGTGCCTACAAAGTAATTAGTGTGACCGTCAGCTGTGAGCAGCTCCTGCATCTTTGCATAAACTCCGTTGGACTCTGCTTCTGTGCCGTGTCCCATAAAGCAGATAGCTGTCTTGCCGTCGTCATAGTCCTTTGTCCAGTCAACGATAGCGTTCTCAACACGCTTGAAGTCGTCGTCGCTCGTGAGGAGAGGCTCGCCGATAACTACTTTGTCGAAGGCATCGGAATAGCTTGCTATCTTGGTGCTGAGCTCGTCGTATTCGATACCGTTCATGAGATGAGTCGGCTGAACTACGAGGTTCTTTACGCCATTGTCAACGGCTCTCTTGAGGGATTCGTCTATGTCGTCGATGTGTATGCCGTCGCGGCGCTCAACGTGGTCGATGATGATGTTTGCTGTGAATCCGCGGCGGACTGAGTAGTCGGGGAAAGCTTCCTCGAGCGAGTTTTCGATAGCTCCGATAGTGAGGCGGCGACTGTCGTTGAAGCTCGTGCCGAAGCTGAGCACGAGAAGCTCGTTGTCGCCGATATTGTCCTGATTGCGGATGTTGTCGAGAGAAGCGTCTCCTGTATTGTAGTTCTCCTCGTCCTCTTCTTCCTCAGCCTCAGTAGCTGCCTCTGTTGAAGCGGATTCGGTCGTGTTAACTTCGAGAGATGTGGTTGTGGGAGCTGTTGTTGCTTCAGATGAGCTCTCCGAAGAGCTGTCACCGCAAGAAGTAAAAGCAGCAGTGATGCAGCTGAGTCCAATAATGAAAGCGATTGTTTTTTTCATGATGATCTTCCTCGTATAATAGATTTTAGGGTGGTTTAAAGAGCACCCCAATGAACCTCTGCCACGCTCGGTTGAGTAAAGCAGCATTGAAATCGGAATGAGCGTAGCGAATGGAGATTTCAATGCTGCGGCGGAGTTCCGCCGGGTTTAATCAAACAATCAACAGGCATTCACATACCCATGATATAATAGCTGTAATCAGCAGGAACAAGTTCTGATCTTCCTTAGTCGAACCTCAAGGTTGCTTCCTTAGAGAGTCTGTTCCCCAGAGCTGTGAGTTAGCTGCTTACACGTAGGCTGTTTATCCGGGATGCACTCCATCCGGTTTTACAGGCAGTACGGATC
>FNZT01000032.1 GCA_900109435.1 Ruminococcus sp. YRD2003
CTGCCTGTAAAACCGGATGGAGTGCATCCCGGATAAACAGCCTACGTGTAAGCAGCTAACTCACAGCTCTGGGGAACAGACTCTCTAAGGAAGCAACCTTGAGGTTCGACTAAGGAAGATCAGAACTTGTTCCTGCTGATTACAGCTATTATATCATGGGTATGTGAATGCCTGTTGATTGTTTGATTAAACCCGGCGGAACTCCGCCGCAGCATTGAAATCTCCATTCGCTACGCTCATTCCGATTTCAATGCTGCTTTACTCAACCGAGCGTGGCAGAGGTTCATTGGGGTGCTCTTTAAACCACCCTAAAATCTATTATACGAGGAAGCGGAAGTCTGAAATGGAATTTAAGACCAAAGAAGAATTTGAAAGCAAAATAAAGCGCGTTATCGTCTCCGAGGAGGAGATACGCGCCGCCATCGCCGAGGCAGGCAGATACATAGACGGTATTTTCGACGGCAGCCCCATACTCCTCGTGAGCATACTCAAAGGCTCGTTCGTATTTCTTGCAGACCTCGCAAGAGCAGTGTCCGTCCCCTGTGAGATAGGCTTTATGGCGGCAAAGAGCTACTACGAGGGCACGCAGTCCTCGGGCGTAGTCCGCATCACAATGGACCTTGAACGCGATATCTCCAACTGCCATGTGGTAATCGTCGAGGATATCATCGACACGGGAAGAACACTTTCGGACGTTGTAAAGCTCCTGAAATCAAGAGGACCGCTGTCGCTGAGAGTAGTTACGCTCCTTGACAAGCCGAGCCGCAGGATAGTGCCATTCGAGGCGGATATGTCGCTCTTCACGATACCCGACCTCTTCGTTATAGGCTACGGTCTCGACTACGGCGAGTACTTCCGAAATATACCATATATCGCAGAATTCGGAGAGTAAAAAAATACCGTTATCAGTTCAGGCTGATAACGGTATTTTCATTCACTTAAAAAGATCTCATCTTACTTTTTCTTGTAAGAAACGGGAAGGTCAGACTGCTTTATCTGCTTAGCATCGAGCTGCTGGATAGTCAGCGCATCGTTACCTGTCACGCCGTCACCGTTATCGTAAACATCCGCATTCTTCGAGCCCTGCGGCTTGAGAGCGTACTTGTCCTTGTTGGCTATGCTCTGAAGGATAGCAACTGCATCAGCAACGGTAACCTTCTTGTCGAGGTTAGCGTCGCCCCAGAGGGTATCACCGTTAGTGGTGCTCTTGGTAGTTGATGCTATAGGCATCGGATTGTCCTCGGGAGTAGTTCCGTCGGGCTCTGTGCCCCAGATAAGCACATCATCGGCATAGATAGTTATCTTGTCGGTAATAGCGGCTGCTTCGTTCTCATCAGCGAAGGATACGAGATCCTCATAGCTGTAATCGTTCTTGGAATCCCACTTAACGTCCTTGAAGGTCTCCTTGTCCTGATTATAGCCGAGAGCAAACTGGAACACACGGCTTCCGTAGAAGTCACAATTCTTCCACTGCATCTCAACGTAGTATGTGCCATTGTCATCATACTTCTGAGGAGGAGTGAACTTTACTTCGTTCTTGTTGTCTGAGTAGCCCTTCTCCTGGTCGTAGTCGATACGATAGAAGATGTACTCGGACGGGTCATAGCCCGCATCAACGAGCTCCTTGACGTTGAAGTAGTATCTCGCCTTGATATCGCTCTCAAAGCGCGGCGGGTCAACAGTTCTGTTGTAGATAACGACCTTGAGCTGAACGCTTCCCTCCTGCTCCTGATTCTTGCCGCCTGCTGCGTAGATGCCGACAGGGAGCGGATTACCGTCTGCGTCGACCTGATCGAAGCCCGCCTTTGCGTTCTTGGACATATCAAAGTCGGGGATGAGGTGGTTGTCCTTCTCGAACTCCTTGCCCTTTGCTCCGAAGAAGTGGTAAAGACCTGCAAGGTCGCCGCAGAGTGCAGCGTTATAGTCGTCTGTAACTTCGTTGTAGATGTAGTCTGTAGTTTCGTCAACGTGGATGTCCTTGAGGTCAGGACCGCCGACAAGAGCACCCCAGAGAGTGTGTACCTGACTTATCGGGTCTTCCATGCTCTGCTTGCCCGAGCAGTGTGACGAACGGTGATGAGGATGAGTAGCATAGCTGTTCTCATAACCTACGATATAGGAGTAGCCCATCGGGTTGTCGCCGAGGATGTACTCCATCTGGTCCATAGCCCAGCGAGCGAAGGTGTCGTCACCTGTCTCCTTGGCGTAAACCATAGCCTGAAGTCCTGCCGCGGTGTTGTAACGAGCGGAGCCGTAACCTGCAACGACTGCCCAGCCGTTAGGCGACTTGGCTATGAAGTTGTTGACCTGCTCGTTCTCGGGGAGGTCAGCGATCTCCTTGTAAGTCATCGGCTGGTTCCAGATGAGGTCGTCCATGCCGAAATACTTGTGAGTAGTTGTAGCAACATAGGGCTTTCTCATGAGCTTGACCGTGCTTGAAGCTCCGCTTGCGGCAGTGGTAGTACCCGCTGCGGCAGCGTCCTTCTTCTCGTCGAGTGCAGAGGTAACTTCGCCCTTCTCTATCTGCTCGGCAGCAGACTTGCTGTAGCCCGACCAGAATTCGAGGTTCCAGTGGAAGATGTACCAGTCACGTGCAGTATTGGTAACGGGAGCGAGCTTAGCGAAAACGCCGCCCCAGACTGTATCCCAGCAGTGTACCCAGATATTCTGCCAGCAGTTTCCTGTGTCGGTCATGATACGCTTCATGTAGCCGACATAGGGATGAGCCCCCTTGTCATTAGTGGTCTCCTCGTCGACTGCGACGATGTGGTCGATATAATCGTAATCCTCTGTACAATAGTAGAGCCATACAGCAGCCCATGAGAGCTCGTCATAGTCATAGCTCGATGTATAGAAGCCGCCGTCGTAACCGAGGCTGGTAGCAGTCGGCACCTCGCCGGGCTTCCATATCTCGGTGTGAGTCTCTCTTGCGAAGTCGTAGAGAGCCTTTGCGTACTTGAGACTCTTTTCTGCATAATCGGAGTCTGTATCCTTGAAGTTGAGGTAGTTGATAGCGAGTGATGCAGCCGCGCCGGCGCACTGGTCGGAAGCAGGCATTTCCGTGGTAGCAAAATATGCGGGACGCTTTACCGCACACGAAGACGAAGCAACAACGGTATCATCGACCTGAAGCTCAGGCGCACACCAGTAGTTATGATCGTTGTTTCCCTCACCGACCTGATAGCAGTATGCAACGACCTTTCCGTCATCATCGAGGAAAGTAGCCTTCATGAAGTAATCGTTGATCCATCTCAGCTCATCCTCAACGTGCTCGGCAAGCCCCATATTCTTATAATCGTCGCGGAATTCATAATATCCCCAGCCGAGTGTGGAAGCCGAATAGCTTCCGGGGAGACCGAACTTAACGTGGTCGCCCGCGTCGTGCCAGCCGCCTGTGAGGTCAAGCGTGCCGTTGCCGTCGGGGTCGAGCCACTTCTTATTCTTGGCGATGAATTCCTCGGACATATTCACTCCGACGTAGAGGTCGGGATCGTCATCACCGAGATTCGGGTCTTTTTTGCCCTCGTCTCCGGGTCCGATGCCCTGACCGTCACCAAGCTCCTCATCGGTCTTGCCCTTGTTTACGGTAGGCATGGGATTCATGGGCTGGAGCGGTATCACGCCGTCCTTTACATGGCAGTCGTCACGCCATGAGTAGTAGCCGTCCTCGCCGACCTTGTCGCCGCACTTGTTTGCGTCGTAGAAGCAGAGAGCAAGCTGGAGAGCCTCCTGAAAATTGTGGTAGTTGTTCGGATTATCAGGATCAACAACAGCAGCCTGCGCGGGACTTGCCGTAAACACGCCGCTTCCGAGAAGAGTAGCCGCGGTGGTGATCACAGCCGCGCTCTTCTTGAGTAAATCCGATCGTTTCATGTGATACTTCCTTTCAAAAAGATATTTTGCCTAAGAGAGGTTAGGCAGAAATGACCGTGCGAAAACACGGTTCAGTCCTTGGTGATCATTTCAGCAGACCGTTCTTCTTGAGCCTGTCAAAGACGATGTTATATCCATCGTTCCCGTCCTTGAGCGAGCGGTTCACTCTGCTTATCGTAGCGGTGCTCGCGCCTGTCTCGGTAACGATGCTGTTATAGACGCGATGCTCGTCGAGGAGCTTGGCAACGTGAAGTCTCTGCGCGAAGGATTTCAGTTCGATGCTTGTGCAGAGGTCGTCGAAGAATTTGTAGCAGTCGTCAACCGATTCAAGAGTGAGGATAGCGTTAAAGAGAAGATCCATGCTATCTGATTTGATTTTATCAATCATTGTTCTAACTCCAATCTGCCGCAGGGGCACATAAATATGGGAAAAATTCTCTACTTTACATTGTAACACAATACATTGCAAAAGTAAAGCGAAAGTTTTTAATAAAATATATAAAAAATTCCCGACATTACGATACACCTTTAGTATATGATAACATATTATCAACTAAAAGTAAAGAGCAAATCATCAAAAATCACAACTTTGTCAAATCTCAACAATTTACCAACAACAGCAATGTACACTCTTCCGATTAATTCTTCAAATATTGCTTTTTTCCGCGAAAAATGCTATAATTTAACCGAATATTGCGATTGGAGGGCGTGCATTATGTTACATATTTACACGGGAAACGGAAAAGGTAAAACTACAGCGGCAGTCGGGCTCGCGGTAAGAGCCGCAGGGGCGGATAAAAGTGTTACTTTTATCCAGTTCCTGAAAAGCGGTACATCTTCTGAGATAGAACAGCTGAAAAAGCTCGGCATAGCGGTCGCGTGTGCCGAAAGCTGCAACAAATTCACTTCAGCTATGAACGCAGAAGAGCTCGCCGCGCTCACAGAAGAGCACAACACCCTGCTTCGTCGGGCAGGAAAACTGATACACGACGGGAAGACAGATATGCTCATCCTTGACGAATTCATCGGCGCGTACAATATGGAGCTGCTCGATACCGTTCTTGCCGAAAAGCTCATCGCCGATGCACTTGCTGCGGGCTGCGAGCTCGTGCTGACGGGACGTGACGCTCCGCAGACACTTTGCAGCACAGCCGACTACATCACAGAGATGCTCCCGCACAAGCACCCGTACGACAGAGGTATCCCCGCCCGCAAGGGCATCGAATTCTGAGCATAAAAAAAGAGAGCCGAAGCTCTCCTTTTTGACCAGACCGATAAGCCGGGTTCTGTCGTGCGCGGCAATTTATCTACGCTCATCGTCGCCGATAAGCTCAAGCCGTCATTACTGCGTATCCGCCGAGCCGACGTTAAGATACGCAGTACCAATAGACGTTGCATCGGGTAGGGTTTACATAGCTGTGCAGTCTCCTGCACACTGGTGAGCTCTTGCCTCGCCTTTCCACCCTTACCACTATACTTGACCCTGCTGCAAGCTATCCACATCTTTCGGCTAAAATTCCGTTTTTCTGCGTTCTCCTTCTTGCCGTGCGAAAGCACGCCTGCGTCGTCCGCCTTGAAAAACAGTATTTTATCTCGAAATCTATTGGACATCTTGCAGCAGAGTCAAGTATTAAAGCGGCGGTATATCTCTGTTGCACTTGCCCTAAGGTCGCCCTCGGCTGACGTTATCAGCTACCCTGCTCTGTGATGCCCGGACTTTCCTCATAAACTAAAACGTTTCCGCTGCCGCGTAGTCTGCTCGATGACTATTTTAACATTTTTCAGCGTTCTTGTCAAGTCTCGCGCGGCGACTTGCCTTTTTTGACATAGTATGGTATACTTTATTTGCTCAATATGTTTTCAAAGCCTGTTCCAACAGGCTTTTTTAGGGAGATAAAATGGATAAAAGCAGATTATTTACACGCAGGACAGTCGTCGTGAGCTTCACGCTCATATGCTGCCTGCTGTGGGGAAGCGCATTCCCCTGCATAAAAATAGGTTACCGACTGTTTGACATAGACTCAGCCGGCACTTCCTCACAGATACTGTTCGCAGGGATGCGATTCCTGCTCGCAGGGATAATGGCAGCGGCAGTCGGAAGCATCGCCGCGCGCCGTCCGCTCATTCCTCGCAAGGAGGATATCCCGCGCGTTTGCCTGCTCTCACTGTTCCAGACAATATTGCAGTATACCTTCTTTTACATCGGTCTCTCGCACACAACGGGAATGAAGGGCTCGGTCATCACGGCTTCAAACGTGTTCATGTCGATAATCGTCTCGGCGCTGATATTCCGCACGGAAAAGCTGACCGCTCGCAAGCTCGTCGGCTGCACTGTGGGCTTTGCGGGTGTGATACTTATAAACTTCACGGGCAGCAGCGACCTCAGCATCAGCTTCACAGGCGAGGGCATGGTGTTCCTCTCTGCACTGTCATATGCATTTTCAGCTTCGATAACGAAGCGCTTCTCGCACTCTGCCGACCCTGTCATGCTCAGCAGCTGGCAGTTCATCGTCGGCGGAGCTTTCATGATAACGGTCGGCTTGCTTTCCGGCGGCAGAGTCGGTGCAGCCGGTGCTATGGGAGCCGCCATGCTCCTCTATCTCGCGTTCATATCGGCAGCAGCATTCTCGCTGTGGAGCCTGCTCCTCAAGTACAATCCCGTATCTTCCGTGTCGGTATTCGGTTTCATGAATCCCGTTTTCGGCGTGATACTCTCCGCACTTCTGCTCTCGGAGCGCCCGCCTGCGGGAGTTCTCCGCACTGCTGCCGCACTTATACTTGTTGCCGCAGGGATAATCACAGTAAACAGCAGCTTCATTAAAAAGGAGGTCGGTACAAATGGATAAGCTCGCGGTTTTGAAGGAATACTTCGGCCATGACAGTTTCCGTGAGGGACAGTCCGACCTCATCGACCATATCCTCGGCGGCTGCGACGTGCTCGGGATAATGCCGACAGGAGCGGGAAAGTCGCTGTGCTATCAGGTCCCCGCCCTCATGCTCAAAGGTGTAACTATCGTAATATCGCCGCTGATCTCGCTGATGAAGGACCAGGTCAGCGCGCTCGTCACCGCAGGAGTAAGCGCCGCCTGTATCAACAGCTCCCTTACACAGGAGGAGTACGCAGATACGATGCACCGTGCCTGCCGCGGGGAATACAGTTTGATATACATAGCACCTGAGCGTCTTGGCACTCAGGAGATGGAACGACTCGCCTCATCACTGGATGTGGCAATGGTCACGATAGACGAGGCACACTGCGTGTCTCAGTGGGGGCAGGACTTTCGTCCGAGCTACCTGCATATATCGGAGTTCATAGCTGCCCTTCCCAGACGCCCGATAGTCAGTGCTTTCACGGCGACTGCCACCGACACTGTAAGGGATGATATCGTCCGTCTGCTCGGACTGCGCGACCCATTCTCGCTCGTTACGGGCTTCGACCGTCCCAATCTTTACTTTTCCGTAATAAAGCCGCAAAACAAGTACACCGAGCTCCGCAGGCTGCTCAACAGCATGGGTGACAAGTGCGGTATCGTTTACTGCCTTTCGCGGCGGAATGTGGAAGAGGTATGTGAGAAACTCAATGCCGACGGCTTCTCCGCAACAAGGTATCACGCAGGACTGCCCGACAGCGAAAGGCGTATGAATCAGGATGATTTCATCTACGACCGCAAGCGTATAATGGTAGCTACCAACGCGTTCGGAATGGGTATCGACAAATCCGATGTAGCGTTTGTGATACACTACAATATGCCGAAGAACATCGAAAGCTATTATCAGGAAGCGGGACGTGCGGGACGCGACGGCAGCCCTGCACAGTGCATACTCCTTTACGGTGCATCCGACGTGCGCACGAACACCTTTATGATAGAACGAAGCCGCGAAGATAATACCGCCCTCTCCGATGAGGAAAAAGACACGATGCTCGAGCGGGATAAAGAACGCCTGAAGGAAATGACATTTTATTCGACCACTTCGGGTTGTCTCAGGGAGTTCATGCTCGGCTACTTCGGCGAAAAAGCTCCCTCATACTGCGGGAACTGCTCGAACTGCGTAAACGGATTCGAGGAAGTCGATATCACCATAGACGCACAAAAAATAGTATCATGCGTGTTTCGCATAAAACAGAAAGGGCAGTATTTCGGCAAAACCATGGTCATTGATATCCTCAGGGGAAGCGAGAACGAACGCCTTATGTCATTCGGTTTCAACAAGCTCTCGACATACGGGATAATGAACGATGTCTCCGCGAAGAAGATACGCGCAGAGCTCGACCACCTCATATCGGGCGGATACCTCGCGTTCACCGAAGGAGAGTATCCTGTCGTAGAACTCACTCCCCTGTCCGCAAAGATAGTCAAGGAACGAATCCCCGTGAAGATGAATCTGCCAAAGGAGAAGACTCCGAGCGGCAAGAGGCGCGCAGATGACAGTTTCTACTCAGATAACCCGCTTTTCATGGAACTGAAAAAACTGCGGAACAGACTCGCCTCAGAAGCGAATGTCCCCGCGTATATCGTGTTCTCGGATGCAGCTCTCAGGGATATGTGCAGGATACGTCCAACGACCCGCGAGCAGTTTCTGACCGTATCGGGAGTGGGCAAACGCAAAGCGGAGCAGTATGGAGAAGCTTTCTGCACACTAATAAAAGAGCATATCAGCTCTCACCCCGAAGAGGAAACAGCTCCCGAAGGTGAAGTGAGCCCGCTTCAATTGCAGCTTGATAGCCTACGGGAGCTTGTGAGCACCAAGCGTTCTGTGTCTCCGCGTGCGTGGTCGGATAGGGAGGAACACGAGCTTGCAGAGGAGTTTGCACAAGGCAAAGCTATAGCCGAGATAGCACAGCTCCATAGAAGGACCGTCGGCTCAATACGCTCTCGGCTGAAGAAAATGGGAATTATCGGATAAATAAACATCCCCCGGCAGAGCCGGGGGTTTTTCCTTAAACGCCCCATAGGGGCTCATGGTACAAGCCACGCCTGAAAAGGCGTAGCAACACGGACGCATGCGGCTACGTTTTCCTGCGTTTTATTACTGCTTACCCGTTAAACGGGTTTGTATCGTCCAATGTCAGCTGACCCGCCATTCTGTCTTCTTCAAGCTGCCGCTGTATGTACTCTGTTATTGCCTTTGTATTTTTACCTACTGTGTCAACATAATACCCTCTGCACCAGAATGCTCTATTCCGATACTTGTACTTCATATTTCCCCACTTGTTGTATATCATTATG
>FNZT01000027.1:0-4461 GCA_900109435.1 Ruminococcus sp. YRD2003
GCCCAAGAAGACAGAGCCCAAGAAGAAGAAGGAGCCCGAGAAGACCCCCAACTCTATCAACATCATCAACGAGGAACCCAAGAAGACGGAGCCCAAGAAGCAGGAGGTTGTGTCCGATGCTGAAATAACAAAGAATTCTCCGTTCTATTCCATTCAGTGCAGGATAAACAATATCATCACCGACAAGCCCCCGAAAACTCAGAAGATGTTTGAGACACTGCGCGATCATATGATTTTGAATCTTGCCGAGATCGTTACAAAAACTGTGTTCTCCGCTATGGAGTCAAAAGAGCTGAACAAAGCTGAGTTCTTCAGTCAGTATCCCGAAAGCGACGCGAATATCGAAGAAACAATGATGTTGAAACAGATATTCAACAGCGAGCCTATGCAGTCGCTCGAAAAAGAGATCACGTCGTGGGAGGAGCTCGTAAAGCTCGGCAAGAGCGCACTCTCGGAGAATGCTCAGCCGTTCCTGATGAACTACGGGATAAGAAATCATAAGTCATTTGAAAACAACAAAAACAAGTCTGCCGAAAATACGACCCAGAAACGTGTCAAGACCACCGAAAAGGAAACGAACGGTCCAACGCTGAAACCTACAAACATCAAGAAATGATAATTTGATAAGGGAGGTATCATTGCTATGAGAACTAAAAGTATTGCTTTGAAGACCGCTGCATTTATCGCTGCCGCTGCATTGACATCGGGAGCTGCCGCTCCTGTGAGCGGAACGTTCGCACCGTCTCCTGCCACGGCTTATGCCGATGACTATTCCGAGGTGAAACAGGACGGTCTGACTATCCTTAAATATTCGGACCACGCCGAAATATCAGGCTGCGATATGTCGGCGACTTCGGTGGAGATACCTGCCTCGGTCGACGGTGTACCCGTTACGGTCATTCAGATGAACGCATTCCAGCCGACTGAAATAACCGAAATCACTATACCCGATTCCGTAAAAGAGATAGGCAAATATGCATTCTCGGGAAATAAGAAGCTTAAATCCGTTACTATCTCCGACAGTATCGAGAAGATAGGTTTGCGCGCTTTCGAGCAGTGCCCCAAGCTTGAGACCGTCGAGCTACCCGACAAAGTGTTCGATATGGGAGCAAAGGCGTTCAGCGAAACTCCGTGGCTCGAGGCGCACCGCGACAGCAATTCGCTGGTCATAGTCAGCGGTATGCTGCTCGATGCCGAGGGTGCAGAGGGAGATATCGTCATCCCCTCCGACGTCAAGTACATTTCTCCGAGCGCTTTCCAGAGAAATCCCAAGCTCACATCCGTCGTTGTTCCTTCGGGCGTGACAAAGCTCAACGACAACGTTTTCGCGCTCTGCGGAGCTCTGAAGTCTGTCGAGCTCAAGGGCGTCGAGTCTATCGACTGCATGGCTTTCTACGATACCCCGCAGCTCACCGAGCTCAAGCTCTCGGGCAAGCTCAAAAGCATCGACAGTATGGCGTTCATGGATACGACCTGCGCTTCAACGATAACCTTCTACGGCAGCAAGGAGACATGGGATAAGGTGCAGAAGCCCGAGGACGACGCTTACCTCAAGAATGCCACTTACATCTTCGACGAGAACCATGCCGACGCCCCCGATGACCCCAAGCCTTCACTCCTCGGCGACGCTAACCTCGACGGCAAGGTCACTATCGCTGACGGAACTGCAATCCTCCAGTCTATCGCAAATCAGGACAAGTATGCCCTCAATGACGAGGCTAAGCTCAACGCCGACTGCTGCAATCCAGGTGACGGCGTTACGGCGGCAGATGCACTCACTATCAAGAAGCTCGACGCGGGCGTCATAAAGACTCTGCCCGAGCTTACCCAATAAAGCCTGTACAGACTATACAGCCACAGAGCGGCTAATGCCTCTCTGCGGCTGTTTTTTTGATAGTATTGCAGTATGTACGCAAGTGTGGTATAATGGAGGCAGATATAGTTTTATGGAGTGTGATACGATATGGACTTGATACCTACCCTGCTGTCTCTTATCGGTCTGGCGGGTCTTATCGCGACCATGGTCTGGGTGCTCGTGCGCGGCAACAACAACCGCGTTACCAAGCTCTTCGTCATTTGTCAGACTTCGGTAATAATCTGGCTGATATCTCAGCTTCTGAAACTGTTCTCGGCAAACACCGAGCAGTTCTGGATAAGCTTCGTCGTTGGAAACGTCGGGATAAGTATGTTCGCGCCGTCGTGGCTGATGTTCGCGGCTGAGTATTCCGACTACCGTAATTACCTGCGCAAGCCATGCCGTGTGCTGCCCGCTATTTCGGTCATTTTCTTCCTATGCGTCATAACCAACCCCCTGCACCATAACTACTACAGCGTTTTCGAGTACAGGAACATCGTCTGCGGACGTATCTACTACCTCTCGCAGATAGTTTACTATGTGCTGATATTCGCAGGCATCTGCCTGATGTTTATCAAGCACTCGCAGAGCAGCCGCCGCATGACGAGCCAGTCTGTGCTTATTGCCGTGGCGATAGCTGTCCCGCTGTGTATCAACACGCTGTCCGTTGTGAAGATAATCAGGACGGAGATAGAGCTTACTCCGCTGTTCTTCGCATTTTCAGTCGTAATGGTGCTCATAGCCATCAGCCGATACGGTCTGCTGAATGTCAACCGTATCGCTATCAACGACACTATAGACAGCATTGACAGCGCTGTTATCGTCTTCGACGCCGACGACATCATGACATACAAGAACAAATACGCGGAAACCCTCATCTCCACTGCCACGGGAGCTTCGCTCGACGAGGTAATCTCCGCTGTAAAGGCGAAAACGGGAACCGAGCTCAACAAGAATTTGACCTCCTGCGAGCTGTCGTTCGACGGTGCTTATTACAATATCAGGCAGAATTTCTGTACCAACAAAAAGGGCGAACGTATTGCAAGCATCATCATCGTCAATAATGTCTCCGAGTATTACGAGCTCCTCAATACCGAGAAAAAACTCTCGCTCGAACAGGAACGCAACCGCATTGCTCAGGAGATACACGATTCTGCGGGTCATACCTTCACGATGATAAGCTCGCTCTCGCGAATCATCGACTCCGAGCTCGCGGGCAGGGATATACCCGCCGAAACCGTCGGTTATGTCCGTGAGATAGACGGGCTGTCAAGAAGCGGTGTCACTCAGCTGAGATGCTCAATAAACAATCTGCGCTCCGACGAATTCATGACATCGGTCACAAGGGCGATAAATACGGTGACGTCGGCTGTGCGCGGAGTGGATATCGACGTGTGTACCCAGGGCGAGGAGGACGAGAGCTTCGCATTCTGCATAAAGGCTGTCTACGACAACACCCGTGAAACAATAACCAATGCTATGCGCTATTCGGGCGCGGACAGGATAGACGTTATCGTGAAGTTCCGCCCCGATATGCTCGAGCTCTATATCTTCGACAACGGACACGGCTGTCACTCCATAAGCGAGAACAACGGTCTGCGCGGTATTCGCGAGCGGACTGAGGCTCTCGGCGGAACAGTCAAGTTCTCTTCCGTAGAGGGCGAGGGATTCACTACCATTATAAAGATACCAAAAAAATAAGCAATACAGGCATATGCAGGCAACAGCCCGCTATGCCTGTTTTTCTTGACGGGACAGCTTGAAAAATCCCGCGGGAAATGCTATAATATCATCATCATCAAATGAAAGGATACCCGCTATGCCTAAGCAATTCTGGAAGGGCAGCGCTCTGCTCGCGCCCGTACCCGCCGCGCTCGTCACCTGCGGCACTCCCGACAAGCCCAATGTCCTCACTATCGGCTGGACAGGCATCGTCTGCACCCGTCCGCCCATGACCTATATCTCCGTCCGTCCCGAGCGCTATTCCCACGACATCATCCGCGATTCGGGCGAGTTCGTCATCAACCTCACGACCTCCGCTATGGTCAGGGCGACCGACTTCTGCGGTGTCAGGAGCGGCAGAGATATCGACAAATTCGATGCCTGCGGACTGCACGTTCTGCCTGCACATGAAGTCAGTGCGCCCATTATCGAAGAATCCCCCGTCTGCCTCGAATGCCGCGTCACCGAGAGCAAACTCCTCGGCTCGCATACCATGTTCCTCGCGGAGATAGTCGGTATTGACGCCGATGAACGCTATATCGACAGCAAGGGCAAGCTCAACCTGCAGCAGTGCGGGCTCGCTGCCTATGCGCACGGCGAATATTTCGCCCTCGGACGCAAGCTCGGAGACTTCGGATTCTCCGTCAGGAAAAAGAAAAAGAAGAAATAAAAAGCATGGGACGTCGAGGACGCCGTCCCCTACAGTGCGTTGCCATGAGTTTATGCGTGAAAATGCGGGCGCATGGTGTTGATTTGTGCGGTTCGATTATCGGCGGTCGGCGGGACGCTGCCCCTACAGGTTGCAGCCGTGGGGCGGTAGGTAAGACACGCGGCGATAAACCCATGGTCTGTACAGGTTAGCAAGTTTACGAGCGACCGCGTGA
>FNZT01000027.1:4626-15228 GCA_900109435.1 Ruminococcus sp. YRD2003
TAAGACACGCGGCGATAAACCCATGGTCTGTACAGGTTAGCAAGTTTACGAGCGACCGCGTGAACCGCCAGCGGGGGCTCCCCGCCGCCCCTACATCAGGTCGCGATGTCCTCCATGAAGCGGCGCAGCTCCTCCTCTGTCTCCATTACTACGCCCTCACGGAGCTGCTCGCGGTCAAAATCAGGCATGAGCGCGACGTCGTAATCAATGACACGGTATGGAGCGGAGCTGCCGTCCTTGAAAAGACCTATCCGTCCGTTGTACTCCCGCACCTCGCATACGACTGTCGGCTCGGGCGCTGTCACAGAAATGCGGCTCGCGAGCTTCTGACGGTGTATCGACTGACCGAGCGTACATATCACTATGAAGCCCGATATCGTCAGTGCTGTCATGAGCATCAAGTATATCCGCTTGTCGATAGTCCTTAGCATAATATCTCTCCTTTGCTGAAAGTATTAAGTCTATTATTCGCCTTTTTTGCTAAATTATACAAATCTTTAAAAAAATCTCGCCGAGCTATTAACAAATGCTTTCAAACGTGGTATAATATACAATGTATAAATATGCAACTTACCATTTTACAGAAAGGAGTTTTACCGCTTTTGCGGTGACCTGACAAAATGACTGATAGAACACCAAAACGCAGCGGAGCTCGCAGGCGTCCCGCCCCATCGGATATGAGGGAAAGACGTCCGAGACCGCAGGGCGCTCCTGCAAGAGAGGGCTCTCCCGCTTACCCGCAGGGCAGACCCGTCCGCAGACCCGATACTGCTCCGATGCAGGATACGGCTCCCAAGAAAAAGAAGAAGAAAAAGAATAAATTTCTCGTTGTGCTGAAGAAGATAGGCGCGGCTATCGTTACCACGATGCTGTCGCTGCTGCTCGTAATGATAATCACGGGCACTATCGTCGCTACGGCGCTCACGATATACGTCCTCGACTTTATGGAGGAATCTACGAGCGTTACCTTCGCGACCCTCGAATCGGGAAGCGACACCTACTTCTACGGCACCGATATCGACGAGGAAACAGGCGAGGAAAAGCTGATAGTCCTCAACCATATCAAGACCGATGTTCAGCGTATCCCAATCACTATCGACAAGATACCGCAGGATGTCCGCAATGCCTTCACCTGCACCGAGGACGAGCGTTTCTACTCGCACGACGGTGTCGACTACAAGCGTACATTCTCCGCATTCCTGAATATGTTCCTGCATTTCTACGATACCGAGCAGGGCGGTTCGACTATCACGCAGCAGCTCATCAAGGCTCTCACGGGAGACGACGAGCACTCCATGCAGCGTAAGATACGAGAGATATTCTCCGCGATGCAGCTCGAAAAGACCTACTCCAAGGACGAGATACTCGAGGAATACCTCAACTATATCGCATTCGGCGGTCCTGTAAACGGCATTCAGCTCGCATCGACCCGATACTTCGGAAAGGACGTTCAGGACCTCACTATTCCCGAGGCGGCTGTCCTCGCGTCGATACCCAAGAGCCCAGAATACTACGGTCCTAAGGTAGAGACCTACGACGAGGAGGGCAACATCATCGTCGACGGTGAGGCTAACAACAAGATACGTCAGCGCTATGTTCTCTGGCAGATGTATAAGAACGGCGTCATCACCTATGATGAGTATCAGGAATACCTCAATACAAAGATAATCTACACATGGTCTCCCGAGTACAAGGAGCTCCACCCCGAAGTCGACCTCGAAGAGCTCGAAACAGAGCAGAAGACCTATACGTGGGAAGTCGACGCCATGATGTACGAGGCGGCTGATATCGTTCAGAAACAGTTCAACCTCGAAACACAGCAAGAGGCTATCGAACGCATCAATAAGGGCGGCTACCGCATCTACTCCACCACCGACCGCAAGATGCAGAAGTACGTCGAGGAAAAGATGCTCGACATCAACAACCTCATGGACAGAGGCTTTGTTGCAAGATGGGTCGACCTCGATAACGACGGTGAGGTCGAGGAGGAGATACCGCACGTTGCTTTCGTCGCTCTCAGATACGACGGCTCGGTAATGTGTCAGGTAGGTAACGTCGGTCCGAAGGTGGGCTCACTCTCAACGAGCTACGCCGTGACCGAGCCGCGTCAGATAGGTTCGACTGTAAAGCCGATAACCACCTACGGTCTCGCCCTTGAAACCGACCTTATCCACTGGGGAAGCGTCCGCACCGATAAGCCTATCATGGAGGTCAACGGTAAGCCTTGGCCTTCCAACTACTCAGAGTCGAGTGCGGTAAGTATCTCAAACCAGCAGTACAACATCTATTACTTCCTCCAGAAGTCGTTCAATACCGTTCCCGCTCAGCTCTGTCAGGAGCTTACTCCAAAGGCAGTATTCAAGTTCGCGACTGAGAATATGGGTATGATGCTCGACCCGGACGACGAGTCCTACTCGCCTCTGTCTATCGGAGCTCTTACATGGGGTATCACACTTGAAAACCTCGTGAATGCATATATCCCCTACGGAAACCTCGGCGTTTACAATGAGGCTCACATCATCTCCAAAATAGAGGACGGCAGCCATAAGGTCATCTACTCCAACGACGGCAACGCCCGTCAGGCTGTTTCCGCTGAGACGGCTTACGTTATGAACCGCCTCCTCAAGAACGTTATCGACCAGGGTACAGGTACAGGCGCCCGCCTCAACTATAAGGTGCTCGTCGGTAAGACCGGTACCTCGGAGAACTGGCAGAACCTCACATTCGTCGGACTTACGCGTGACTTCGTAAGCGGCGTCACCATAGGCTACCGCGAGTACAACGACTCCCTCCAGCTGCCGACTTCGCTCCACTCCTCTGAGGTCTGGAAGCGTATCATCGGCGAATATGCTGATACGATGTTCATGGATACTCCCGTCGACTTCGAGCGCTGTCCTACAGTTATCGACGCTCCGATGTGTACGTCTACGGGCTGTATCGCAGGTGCGAACTGTCCCAAGGGCATAACGGGATACTGGAAATCAAGCAATGCGCCTCCGTGCGACGGCGCTCACTATGTAGCTCCCGACCCGAGCACTGTTGACCCGAATGCGGGCGGCGGCGGTAATGCTCCCGCTGACCCGAATGCAGGCGGCGGCGGTGATGTTCCCGCTGACCCGAATGCGGGCGGCGGCGGCGGTGATGTTCCCGCTGACCCGAACGCCGGCGGCGGCGGCTGGGTAGACCCGAATGCGGGCGGCGGCGGTGATGTTCCTGCCGACCCGAATGCGGGCGGAGTATCCGAATGGTAAAATAACTGCTCAACAGCCATAGAGAAGCTCAGACTTCTTTATGGCTGTTGCTAAATGAAGAGTATGGGCACATTGTACTCCCAAGAATATCGGAATTATTTGCGGGCGCTCGGAAAGCGCCCCTACAAAAGAACAGGAGGAATTATGAGCGACAAGCTTAGACTTTGCTGTCCCTGCCACTTCGGTCTGGAGAGCGTACTCAAATACGAGATAACAAAAATAGGAGGCACCGACCTCACCGTCACCGACGGCAAGATAACCTTCACGGGCGACGAGAATATCCTCGCGCGCGCCAACCTCTGCCTCTCAACTGCCGAACGCGTGCTCATTGAGCTCATCGAGTTCCGCGCCGAGAGCTTCGAGGAACTGTTTCAGGGCGTACGCTCCGTGGAGCTCGAACGCTTTATCGGTATCGACGACGCCTTCCCCGTTAAGGGCTACTCCCTCGATTCGGCACTCCACAGCGTTCCCGACTGCCAGTCTATCGTCAAGAAGGCTGCCGTTGAACGTCTGAAAAGCAAGTACGGCGTGGAGTGGTTCAGCGAGTCGGGCGCGACCGTGCAGATAAAGTTCAGTATCCTCAAAAACGTGGTGACTCTCTACCTCGATACGAGCGGAGTCGGGCTCCATAAGCGCGGATACAGGCGCAATTCCAACGCCGCGCCCATTAAAGAGACGCTCGCCGCGGGTATCATCGACCTCGCGAGAGTGCGTCCCGACAGTATCGTCTGCGACCCGTTCTGCGGAAGCGGTACCCTCCTCATCGAAGCCGCTATGAAGGCTCTGAAGATACCCGTGGGTATCAACCGCCGATTTGCCGCCGAAAAATGGGGCTCTATCCCTGCCTCCGTGTGGCAGGAAGAGCGCAAGCGCGCTATCGAAGGCGTTGACCGCTCGGCAGAGTTCCGCGCTTTCGGCTTTGATATCGACGACGCCGCTGTCGCCCTCACACTCGATAACGCCCACAAGGCAGGCATAAAGTCGCGTATAAAGGTCGAGCAGGCTGATATTGACAAGTTTGTGCAGCCCGAGGACTCTATCGTCATCTGTAACCCGCCCTACGGCGAGCGTCTGCTCGAGCTCCGTGAGGCTGAGGACATCTACAGGCGCATGGGGCGTGTGCTCGGCAAGGGCGGCAGCCGTCAGAGCTACATCATCTCGCCGCATGAGCAGTTCGAGCAGTTCTTCGGCTCAGACGCAAAGAAGCGCCGCAAGCTCTACAACGGCATGATAAAGTGCCAGCTCTATATGTACTTCTGATGGAACGCGAAAAATTGCGGGAATTAGCCGCTCTGATATATCCGTCGCGCTGTCCTGTCTGCGGAGAGGTCATCGGCGCGAACGACTCCTTCTGCGAAAAATGTACCGAGATACTTGTCCGCTGTGAGGAAGATTTTTCCGTCAAAGGCTGTGCGGGAACTGTTGCCGCCTATGAGTATCGCCCGAACATGAAAGAGGCGATAATGCTAATGAAGCGCGGTGTTATGGGAAATGCGCCGTTTGCGTTCGGCTCGGCTGTAGCAGAGCGTATCCTCGAAAAAGGCTTCGACAAGGCTGACCTGCTCATACCCGTGCCGATGTTCAAGTCCGACCTGCGCAGACGCGGCGCAAATCAGTCGCAGCTCATCGCGGAGGAGGTCGGCAGACGGCTCGGCATACCTGTGGATGCAAAGTCTGTGGTCAAGAGCGTGGAGACGCTGCCGCAGAAAGAACTCCGCAAAAGCGAGCGCGAAGTAAATATGCGCGGCGCGTTCACGGTGGCTGTTCCCAACGCTATACTATCCAAAACGATAATTCTCATAGACGACCTATGCACCACAGGCAGCACTCTTGCCGAGCTCGCGGCGGTACTGCTCGAAGCGGGCGCCGCAAAAGTGTATTGCGCCTGTGCGTGCAAGACTGTGAATAACGACGAAAACGAACGGGAGGAAGAAATATGAACCATCACGCTGAAAAAGCCTGCAAGCTCTTCGCGGAGGGGCGAAACTGCGCTCAGGCTGTATTTACTGCATTCTGCGACGTCACGGGGCTCGATGAGGAGCTCGCGCTGAAACTGTCGTCCTCATTCGGCGGCGGCATGGGGCGTATGCGCGAGGTCTGCGGCGCCTGCTCGGCTATGTTTATGGTCGCGGGCATACTCTACGGATACAGCTCCGAGAGCGACGACAAGGAAAAAGCCGAGCACTA
Source organism: Ruminococcus sp. YRD2003 (assembly GCA_900109435.1). Lineage (GTDB taxonomy): Bacteria > Bacillota > Clostridia > Oscillospirales > Ruminococcaceae > Ruminococcus > Ruminococcus flavefaciens_G. Next base: position 10,065 of record FNZT01000027.1, read on the forward strand.
CAAGCGTATTCAGTACCTCGCGGAGGAGTTCCGCAGGCAGCATGAGTCTATCATCTGCCGTGACCTGCTCAAGGGGCTGAGCGTGGACAAGTCCCCTGTCCCCGACAAGCGCACCGAGCAATATTACAAGGTCAGACCATGCATACGATTCGTCTGTACGGCTGCGGACGTGCTGGATAAATATATTGAGGAAAACCCTCTTGGCTCTGTGTAAGAGATACAGGAGGACTGCCTCCTGCCGACCATAGAATGGTCTCGTATCTTTTCGCGGAATGCTCTTGACAAGCTCCTTATAATATGGTATAATTTAAAATTGAAAATGATTATCATTTTCATAAGCTGATACCATTATAAGGAGCTTCGTTATGTTAAGAAGAATTATTTCCGCTGCGGCTGCTCTCGCACTCGCAGTTTCAATATCTACAGGCTGCTCTGCTCAGTCTCGCGACGACAGCAGGCTCAGCATCGTATGTACCGTCTATCCGCTCTACGACTGGACAAGTCAGATAGTTTCGGGTGCCCCCGATACCGACCTCACATACCTCATGGACAACGGCGCTGACCTCCACAATTATCAGCCCACTGCCGACGATATGATGACTGTTTCCGACTGCGATGTCTTCATTTATGTGGGTGGCGAATCCGACAAGTGGGTCGACAGCGCACTCAAAAACGCACGCAACAAGGATATGAAGGTCATCGACCTCATGGACGTGCTCGGCAGCAGACTCCGCGAGGAGGAGCTCAAAGAGGGTATGCAGTCTACCGAGGAAGAAGAGGAAGACAGCGGGAACGAGCCCGAATTTGACGAGCATATATGGCTCTCGCTCCGCAACGCTGAGGATTGTACGGTTGCTATCGCGTCAATCCTCTCAGATGCCGACAGCGAGCACGCTGAGATTTTCAAAAACAATGCTTCGGCATACATTGACGAGCTTGCAGCCCTCGACGACGACTATAAAGAGCTGACCGATTCCGCTGAGAACAGGACGCTCATTTTCGGCGACCGCTTCCCCTTCCGCTACCTCGTCGACGACTACGGGCTTGACTACTATGCCGCATTCAAAGGCTGCTCGTCAGAGAGCGAGGCGAGCTTCGAGACAGTCACATTCCTCGCAGGCAAGTGCGACGAGCTCGGGGCAGAGTACGTGTTCACGATAGACGGCTCGGACTGCTCTATCGCGGACGCTGTCATTGCAAGCACAAAGTCGAAGTCGCAGAAAGTGCTCACCCTCAACTCGATGCAGTCGGTTAAAGCTGCCGACGGCAAGCCTGCACCAAGCTATATCGAATTAATGACCGATAATCTCAATACGCTTAAAGAGGCTTTGAACTGATGGAACAGATAATTTGCAGGGACGCCGCCCTCGGATATGAGGACGGGATAGTCACCGAGGACCTCAATTTTACCGTGGAAAGCGGAGATTACCTCTGCATCCTCGGCGAGAACGGCTCGGGAAAAAGTACGCTGATAAAGGCTCTGCTCGGGCTCAAGCCGCACGTGCGCGGAGAAATAAAGTGGGTGAACGGCTTCTCCTCAAGGGAAATAGGCTACCTCCCGCAGCAGACGCCCGTGCAGAAGGACTTTCCCGCTTCGGTACGCGAGATTGTGCTGTCGGGCTGCCTCTCAAAGACGGGGCTGCGCCCGTTTTACAACTCGCACGAAAAGGCTCTCGCGCACAAGAATATGCACAGGCTCGGTATATGCGACCTCGAAAAACGCTGCTACCGTGACCTTTCGGGAGGTCAGCAGCAGAGAGTCCTCCTCGCTCGCGCGCTGTGCGCGACTGAGAAAATGCTCCTGCTCGACGAGCCTGTGACAGGCCTCGACCCGCACGCACAGAATGACCTGTACGAGCTGATAGCCTCCCTCAACAAGTCGGGGATAACTATAATAATGGTTTCCCACGACATCGGCGCGGCTATGAAATATGCCTCCCACATACTCCACATCGGCAGAAAGCAGCTGTTTTTCGGCACAAAAGATGACTACCTCAAAAGCAGGATAGGTCGCTCATTCATCGAAACGGAGGCTGAGTCAAATGGCTGAAATAATTGAAAAGCTCCAACACTCGCTCTCTTTTTCGATAGTCTGGTATGCACTGATAGTAGGACTGCTGATATCTCTCTGCTCTTCGCTGCTCGGCGTGACCCTCGTTTTGAAACGCTTTTCCTTCATCGGCGACGGTCTATCGCACGTAGCTTTCGGTGCTATGGCGGTCGCGTCGGTAGTAGGTCTCACGAACAATATGTTCATCGTCCTGCCCGTAACAGTCATCGCGGCTGTCCTGCTGCTGAGAACAGGGCAGAACACCAAGATAAAAGGCGATGCGGCTATCGCGATGATATCCGTAGGTACGCTCGCGGTCGGATATATGCTGATGAATCTCTTCCCGACTTCATCCAATATCTCAGGCGACGTCTGCGGAACTCTCTTCGGCTCGACACTTATTCTCTCCCTAACACCATTCGATGTCTGGCTTTGTATCGGAATGTCAGCCGTTGTGTTGGTAATCTTCGTCCTGTTCTACAATAAGATTTTCAGCGTCACCTTTGATGAGAGCTTCTCAAAGGCGACGGGTATCAACTCCGACGGCTATAACCTCCTCATCGCCATTATAACGGCGCTGATAATCGTGCTCGCAATGAATCTCGTTGGTTCACTGCTCATCTCAGCGCTCATCATATTCCCCGCTCTCTCGGCGATGAGGCTGTTCAAAAGCTTCCGCAGCGTTATCATCTGCTCAGCGGTGATATCAGTCGTGTGCGCCGCCGCAGGAATGCTCATTTCACTCGTTGCATCGACGCCTGTCGGCTCGACCATTGTCTCCGCGGATATCGTAGTTTTCCTCGTTTTCTGGCTTATTTCGGCAATTATGGGAAAAACGAAAACATAAGATTAAAAGAAACGCTTACAAAAAGCCCGCCAAACAAGGCGGGCTTTAATGTTATTTAACATGATACATAAGACGAAGCCGCTTCGCTTCATTAGCGGAAAAGCCAAATTTTTCATAAAATGGAACTTTATCCAGCATCGCTGCAAGTTCAACATTTTAACCTCAAAAATAGAAAACGCGGTCCAGAAGAACTGAACCGCGCCTGTGTCAGCTGAATAAAAATATTGACATTGCTTAAACGGCTAATTTAAGGCTTTAGTCACCAATATGTATTTACATATTGAACATTCATCATAATCATAGAGCCATGATTGACACTTTTCCAAATATCCCATATAACATCCATACTGCAAGTATTTGCAGAATAATTGACATGGGAGATGAAGTAATGAAAAGACCATCTGATGAACTGAAGGAGATTATTGTTGAACGTTGTTTATCAGGCGAGAGTATTACTGCACTCGCAAATGAATACAGCATATCCAGAGGATCGATATATAACTGGCTAAAAAAATACAAGACTCAAAAAAAGCTACGAGTTAACACTGGTGAACTCAGAAAGTTACTGTGTGCAAAAGATCATAGACTTTTCGATCCTTGCATCGCTTCAAAAGCTTGTCAATCTCCTATATAAAAACATCATAATATTACAATACGATTTGGTATTATTTCATTTTTAAACATGGAATGCTTTGCCCAAATTCAAAAAGATAACAGGACTTAAACGTTTTTACTAACTGATTATTCCTTTTTATAATTGGAACAGCCAATGTTTAGAAAGAAATTTTTCGTAATCCTTCCTTTTCAAAATCAATATAGTCTAGTCATATTTTAGAGGCATCAATGTTATACCCTTGTCTTGATAACTCTCTAATAAGGCTGATTGATACTTCATCAACTTTATTACTAAAAGGAATATATATTAGTCCCTGAATATCAGAGGGCTTCTCAAAATCTATAGACTCCTTCAGTAAAATTGCAACTTTTTCTCTTCCGAGTTTAGCAAGAAACATTCCTAGTTCAAGTACAACATTTTGTCTTACTCGAGCTTTTAATGACTCCTCATTTTTAGATTTTCCTTCGTCATCAGGTGTAGCTAATACAATAGCATAACCTACTTCAGAACTATATTCCTCAAGTTTCTCTACCGTTCATGTAGAATTTGTTCATCTGATTTCCTCCTGTTACATAATTATTCCATAGACAGAAGGCGTGATATGCTTTCTATGTATCTGGCGGAGAGCCTCCGCTGGCTTTTTCGCGTCATAATTGTTCTGTAATCGTAACTTATATTCCGCGCAGGAGAATTATACTGTACGACCGCTTCACACACCGCACAAATCGTTCAAAGCGGCTTTAGCTGATCTCGGTGGTGTAGTTTCCCGACCTGCCACCAATGCCGTCAGAAACGGCTCACAAATCGCTGATAGGTTTTCTATCACTTGGTTTTCGGGGAAACAAAAAAGGACTCGATTCCAGTGTTTTCACATTTCGTGAAAACCACTAAAACCGAGTCCGAAACTTTGTGTACTATTTTTTGCCGAGAAAATCGATATTTGCCTGTATTTCGACTTTTGAGGAGCTCATAAACCGCCTTGTGGGGGTTCAACTCCCTAAAAAGCCTTAAAACACCTCAATGTCATCCCCCATTTTTTAGAGAAACTTCCAGAGATTTGGATAGCAAAAAAGCCCGAATAATCGGGCTTTTTTGGGCATGTCATCATTTTTGTTATGCCATCATGGTGGGCCAACAGGGACTCGAACCCCGGACCGTCCGGTTATGAGCCGGATGCTCTAACCAACTGAGCTATTGGCCCTTATACAATTAAACGGAAGTCTTTGACTTCCGTTTAACCTTTGTGCTGGCACAGATCTACTTTCCCGGGCCGTCACCAGCCGAGTATCATCGACGCGGATGAGCTTAACTTCCGTGTTCGGAATGGGAACGGGTGTGACCTCATCGCAATATGCACCAACTCTTAAAAACTGAACAAAGCTCAATGCTGAGGGAGAACCTCACATGAATCAAAAGGAAAAGCCCTCGACCGATTAGTATGCGCTGGCTGAACGCGTCACCACGCTTACACCTTGCACCTATCAACCTCATAGTCTTTGAGGGGTCTTACTCTTACGATGGGATATCTTATCTTGAGGTCGGCTTCACGCTTAGATGCCTTCAGCGTTTATCCGTTCCGCACATAGCTGCCCAGCTGTGCCACTGGCGTGACAACTGGTGCACCAGAGGTGCGTCCATCCCGGTCCTCTCG
>FNZT01000012.1 GCA_900109435.1 Ruminococcus sp. YRD2003
GGAGTTTGAGGGTGACTCCCCGCAGTGCGGGGAGATGTCGCGAAGCGACAGAGGGGACCGCCGCTGTTAGCGGAACCCTTTTTCAAAAGGGTTTCCCTCAATAAATACTCCGTATTGCTTCTGTATGCGTACAGCCCTTATGTCATGGGGCTCCTCTCAGGATGTCGGTCATTCCTTTACGTAAACACCGACTATCTCGGAGATATATGCGCGGTGATACGGGTCTGAGGCGAAGAACTGCGCAGGGATGCCGTCGTCAGTGAGGAAGCCGCTCTCTGTGAGGTCATAGCTGTAGAGCTTGCGGCATACGAGCACGAGGTCAGCCTCCTCGAATGCGACGCTTCCGCCGAAGTCAGCGGGCGTGAGACCTGTCTCACTGACCTTGTCGCAGTCTCTGCCCGAGTGCGAGCCGCAGAAAGAGAGCGCCTTGCGGTACTGCTCGCCGTAGAATGAGGCAGTGAAGGTCTCGCCGTCCTCGATGAAGCCGTAGGTATACCTGTTGGGTCGTATGTAGCAGGTGAGGACGTTTCTGTTCCACAGCACGCCGAGTTGTCCCCATGAAGCGGTCATGGTGTTGAAACTGTCCATAGTGCCGCCCGTAAGGAGCATCCACTCCCTGCCTATTTTTGTGAACGGGTCGATTTTGAGCGCTGAAAGTTCGACTTTCCTGAATGACATTGTTATTCCTCCTTAATATACCGCGCTCACGCCTGTACCTGTGCCCTCCTGAGAGCCGATTTATAGCGCAGTCTGAGCTTATCAGTGATGAGCGCGATGAATTCCGAATTTGTTGGCTTGCCCTTGCTCGTATCGACTGTATAGCCGAAGAATGAGTTGAGAGTATCAACATTGCCTCTGTCCCACGCTATCTCGATAGCGTGACGGATAGCGCGCTCGACACGTGATGAGGTCGTGTCGTATATCCCCGCTACAGTCGGGTACAGGAGCTTCGTGACGCTGTCGAGGAGCTCCTTGTCCGCTATGGAGTAGAGTATAGCAGTGCGCAGGTAGTGATAGCCCTTGATATGTGCGGGCACGCCGAGCTGATGGATGATATCTGTGATGACGACCTCCATATCGTCGCTGAGGCTATTTGCTCTGTCACCGAGGGCAGAGGTTATCGCAGAAATGAGGTCGTCCGCATCGTAGGGCTTGAGCAGGAACTTAGCGGCTCCGTTCTCCATTACCTGCCTCTCTATGAACTCGTTGTCAAAGGCTGAGGTGATAACGAATGCGGGAAGCTTCACGCCGAGCTCCTTCACCCTTTTCATTATGGTGACGGCGTCGCCGTTTTCTGCCGTGATATCGAGAACAGCGGCGTCGGGCGGGTCATTGCGTATGGAATCGACGATAACATCGCAGTCCTTTCTGCGGGTATACGCATACATTCCCTTTTCACGGAGCTTATTCGCCAGACTAACGCCTGTTCCTGCGGAATCGTCCCCGATAAGTACCTTTATTTTGTTGTTCATAGTTTTAACCTCCTGATTGATGATTTTCTCTATGTTTCTATCATATCACAGGAGCAGTCCACTGAGCAACAAAGAATAATGTCGTTTTCGGGAATGTTTTATCACAGACGAATGAAAGCTGTCACGGCGGCGGAGAATGGTCGTTTGTGCGTGAGAAACTGCGAAGTTTGCGGGAATATGAAGCTTTATTTCCCTCCGCCCTTCATCTTGACGAGCATACCGTCGGCGATATTACGCACCTTTGTCCCTGGCGGGAAAAGCTTGTCCGCGAGCCTGGCTGTGGCACTGCGTTTAAGCTTGCGCGCGTGTACGGGAGCGAGCTTGGGCTCTTTCGTACCCTCCGTCCACTCCGCGAAATCCGTCGGGTCGAGTCGGCTCTGGAGCATTGCCCTGTCGCCGACCGCGCTGTGCTCCGCGAAGAAGCGCAGTGGCATATCGCAGTCCTTATAACCGTATTTTTCAAGGTGTCCGTCGAAGTGGAAGTGGAACAGCCTGTCCATATCCTCCATGCCGCGCGCGGCTTCCGAGCTCTCCGACAGCAGCGCAAGGAGCTTCGCCTGAGTCTTGTCCTTCGGGCGGATATCTGCCGCGCGTGCCGTTCCGCCGACCATGAATCCGAGCATATACTCGCTCGCGCAGAAGTCGCTCTGCGGCGACTTGCTCAGCGGGACGTCAAAGAGGTATGCGGCATAAATGCCGAAAGCACCGTGCAGCGCGAGATATTCGGGCTCGTCATAGTCGTAGACGTGCTTGTCCTGCACCCAGCCGCGCAGACGTCCCGACTTGACCATCAGCGGGACAGTCCCGGAAAGCAGCATAGCCTTCGAGCCGTTCATTATCGGCGTCTCGACATCAGCCTCGACGTCGCCTCCGATGTGCAGGAGCTTCGACGGAGCAACTCCCGCCTTTGCGAGAATTGCGTCGTATACAGCCTTATGGTCGGTGACGCTGCCTTTCAGCTCCGACGGCACGACGAGCTCGTCCGCCTGCTCGTAGCCGCAATTGCTCAGGATACGGACGACCACATTGCGCGGATATATCGTGTCAGCGACTATGATTATCTTCTTTTTGGTGCGTTTTGCCGCGTCGAAGAGCTCCTTGCCGAGGCTTCTTGTCAGTGTGAAATGTACCGCAAGCTCGCACTCGCGCTTCATGAGCTTATCCCTGCCGAATGGCGAAAGCTTGGCACTTTTCGCGAGTATCTCATAGATACGCTCTATCGTCGCGCCGCCCGAGCTCTCGTACTTCTTCTCGGCGGCATCCGCAGCGGCAGTGCGCAGCTCCTTGAAGCTTTTCTTCACGGTCGTCAGCGCGCGGAAGTCCTCCTCCATGAGCATGAAAATGTCCTCGAATTCGGGGAAGGCATTGGAGGTGAGCGTGCCTGTCAGACGGAAGCTGACCGCCCTGTAGTCGGCTTTTCCGACCTCATCGAGCATTTTCTGCTTCAGCTCGACCTGCTCCCGCGTGAGGGCGATACGCGGCTTTATCATGTTGTCCATATCGAACCTCCTTGGGTCAGTCCGTGGAAACAGCCGTAGTTTCGGTGCTTTCCGAGGTGTCTGCGGAGACTGCGTCGGTCGAAGTCGTTGCTTCCGTAGTTGTTGTCGGCTTCTCGCTGCCGTAATCGGGAATGAGCTTCTCGCCGCCGCGCAGCTTGATATACTCGTCGAGAGTCAGTGCTCCCTCGGAGTTATAGGCGCGTATGAGGGCGTCTCTGCTCGTAAATTTCTCGGAATACTCGCCGTTTTCGTCGGTCATATACTTGCCGTACCACAGCCCGAAGAACGACCACACCGCATTGTCGCGGAAGGAAGCGTCGATGTCGGGAACGGTGCTGCACTCGCTCAGCGCGATCAGCTTTTCCTTGCCGACGATATTTTGCAGCGCGAGGAACTGCTCATAGCGGCTGCCGTAGTCCTTGCCGCTGTCGAGGTATATATCGAGCGAAGCGATATCGAACGTGGACTTGTTTACGAGAGTGCTCTCGCTCTGACCGTTCCATATCCAGATGAGGTTATCGAGCTCGAAGTAGTTGGTATAGCGGCGGTACATCAGCTCCCACAGCCACTTGTACGCGTCAACACCGCTCGCGCCCCACCAGAACCAGTCGCCGTAACCCTCGTGGAGAGGTCTCCACAGCACGGGCACGCCCTTGTTTTTGAGCGAGGTGAGCTGACCCGCCATATTGTCAATGTCGAGAATGAGCCCGTAGCACTGCTCGGATATCTTGCCTTCTCCGTAGAGGCCGCGTATCTCCTCCTGCGTCATTTCGGCGATGTCGATGTCGGTCATGGCGTCGGAGAGCCTGAAATCGGTATCCTTAGCATACACCGACTGCTTTGTCTTGGAGGGAGCCTCCCAGTACCACATCAGCCCGACGATACCGCCCTTTCTGTACCAGTTGGCGCAGGCGTCTATATCTCTGAAAGCGCTGTCGAAGTTCTTGTTGTTGGTGTGGAGCGCCGAGAATCGTATCGCAGGATACTTGCCCGTCGTTCGGTATATGAGCTCGAGCTCGTCATTCTTGGGGCTCGACGCATACTGTCCCGTCATCACGTACTTGCCGTAATACTTTGTCATGAAGTCCATGAGCTCCTTCGCAGACCTGCCCGCCTCTTTGTTGGAGAGGTCTTTCTCTGCGTCGTACTTTATAGCGCTCAGTGAGGTATTATCGCTCATTCTCAGGTAGTCGAGCTTGATATCGCCGTGCGGGCGGAGCTCTATCTCCGACTTGCCCTTAGTGAGGAACACGCCGTAAAGTGTTATCAGCGTGAACTCGCTGTCGCTCATGGTCTTGAATGCAGCTGTCTCAACGCCGTTCACGAGCACATCGCAGTTGACGAAGAGGTCAGCGGCGATACTGAACGAGAGGTCGTAATGCTGATTTGTCGGAGCTTCGACCGTGAATGTTACCGCCGCACTGCCGTCGTTCTTGAAGCCGCTTACATAGCCCTCACCGCTGTATTTTGAGATGACGGTATCGGGCTTGACGGTCGGGTCGAATTTGGTCGCAGGCTGTGTGTCAGCCTCGGATTTCACCTTTTTGCCGTCTTTGTCGGTAGTCTCCTCCTTTGGAGCGCTCACTACCTTCAGACCCTTTCCGAGCTTGGCATCCTCCGCCTCATAGAGGTCGCCCGTAGGCTTTTTTTCTATCTCCGGGTAGGTTATCGGGTAGTCGGGGTAAGTTCCGACGGTCTCTTCCTCTGTGACGCTCACTGCCTCTGTAACAGACTCTGCTTCGCTCGATTCGTCCTTGTTCTTTTTCTTGCATGATACCACGCACGAAGCGGTCATCACGACCGCCGCCGCGAGCGCGGTCAGCTTACGAATATCCATTGGTTTTGTCCTCCGTTATGCCTTAACGCTGTATTTCTTCCCCGCCTCGGTATCGAATATGACGACGCCGTTCTCTATCCGCGAGGCAACGCTGTCTCCGCCGCAGGTTATGCTGACAACGCAGTTTGCGCGCAGCCTGCACTCGCCGCCCTTGTCGGACGTTATCTCCGCGGACGCGAGCTTGCAGTCCCTCCACGCGATATCAACACCGAAGCCGCCCTTTCCGCGCAGTCCGCGTATGCTTCCCTCGTGCCACTCATCAGGCAGAGCGGGGAGCAGTATCAGCTCTCCCGACACGCTTTGCAGGAGCGATTCCGCGATAGCGGCAACTCCGCCGAAGTTTCCGTCTATCTGGAACGGCGGGTGAGTGTCGAGCATATTCGGATTGGTGGAATGGCAGAGCAGCCTTTTCAGGTTCTCGTAGACCATACGCCCGTCGTACAGCCTTGCCCACATATTCGCTATCCACGCGCAGCTCCAGCCTGTATGTCCGCCGCCGTGTATCAGTCGGCGTACAAGCGTGGCTCTTGCGGCGTCCGCGAGCTTTGGGGTCTTTACGGGCGTGATGAGGTCTGCGGGATAGAGCGCGAAAAGCTGCGAGATATGGCGATGACCTATCTCCACCTCGTCGTAGTCCTCAGCCCATTCCTTTATCTGTCCGTACTTGCCGACCTCGGGCTGCGGCAGCTTTTTCAGCAGCTCCGCGAGCCTGTCTGCGAAGTCCTTGTCCCTGCCGAGTATCTCCGCTGCCTTTATCACGTCGGTGAAGAGCACGGTGATTATCTCCGAGTCCATAGACGGTCCCGCACAGAGGCAGCCGCGCGTTCCCGAGGAGGTGAGGTAGGTATTCTCGGGCGATACCGACGGACAGGTAACGAGCCTGCCTTCGCCGTCCTCGATGAGGAAGTCCGCCATGAACTCGGCTGCGCCTTTGAGTATATGGTATTTCTCGGCAAGAAAGTCCCTGTCGAGGGTATATTCGTAGTGCTCGAAGATGTGGAGGGCGAGCCACGCGCCGCCCATAGGCCATATCGTCGCGGGCATCCACAGGTCAGCGGGAGCGCAGTCGCCCCATATATCGGTATTATGGTGGCAGACGAAGCCGTGCTCGATACCGTACATCTCCTTTGCGACGTCCCTGCCGTTCCTGTAGACGCGCTCAAGCAGGTCGAACAGCGGCAGGTGGCACTCGGAGAGGTTGCAGCTCTCGGCGCACCAGTAGTTCATTTCGGTGTTTACGTTTATCGTGAACTTGCTGCCCCACGCAGGCCACATATCGCGGTTCCATATGCCTTGCAGATTCATGGGCTGGGTCGAGGGGCGGCTCGCTGATATCATAAGGTATCTGCCGTAGTTGAAGTACAGTTCAATCAGCTTATTGTCGTGGATAAGGCGCTCGCAGTCGGTGCTGTCGAGCTCGTCGCCTTTCAGGCGGGAAATGCGCTCGTCAGTCGCGAAGTTCTCGAGGTTCTCGCCGCTGTTGTCGTTGAGGTTGAGCTCCGTCCTGTTGAAGAGAGCCTTATAGTCACAGACGTGGCGGAAGTAGAGCTCGTCAAAGTCGCATTGCAGCGCCATTTCGGCGTCTACCTCGGCGGACTCGATATAGTCCTCGGTGTAGAAGCTCGTGCGTGCGGAGAGCACTATCATCACGGAATCTGCGTCCCTTACGACTATCTTTCCGCCGACGGTGCGTATCTCGCCTCCCTCAGCCTTAGCTCCGAGGCAGGCAGCGAAGAATATACCGTCGCGGCTGCCTGTGCCGCCCGTATAGAGTATCATATTCTCGCCGCAGGGGCGGTTGTCGTCGTAGTAGTCGTCGCGCCCGTCGATAGAGACTTCGAGGGACACGCTCTTTGGCGTATCGGAGTGGATATCTATGACCATTACCTCGTCGGGTGCAGACACGAAAACACTGCGCGTATAGCCTATACCGTCCGCATTGAAGCTTACTTGCGAGACGGCGGTGGAGAGGTCGAGGGTGCGGGAGTAGTCCTTTGGCTTGCCGCTGATGCGGGAGTGGATACTGAGGTCACCGAGCGGCATATAATGGCGCATATTCGGCGTCACGCCCTGCATCTTCTCGAAGGCGAGCCTTTCTGCGGCGGGTATCTCCCCGTCGAGGATAAGGCGGCGCACCTCGGCGAGCCCCTCCCTCGCGTCGGGGTTGACGCGATGACGCAGCCCTCCCGACCATATCGAGTCCTCGTTGAGCCCGATGAGCTCGTTTTCGGCTCTGCCGTATATCATGCCGCCGATGCGTCCGTTTCCTACGGGAAGGGCGCTGTTGAAGTCCTCGGCGGGCTGCTTATAGCTCAGTATCGTTTCAGTTGACATAAAATGCTCCTATCATGGTCTATTCTATCTTATCTTGTTATTATAACATAAATTAATAAAAATAGCAACCCGCACGGGATATCTTCCGATTTTTTCCGTTCATACAGCAAAAAGGGACGCACAAGGGGAGCCCCCTTTGGCGGATCGCAGGTTACCAAATATGAGCCGTTACTTTACGGCTCGGTAGCCCACAAATTCCGCTAAGTGGAGCAGCCTAATGTGCGTCCCTTTAATGCAAAAATATCAGTATCACCTTTGATAATGACTTGTAGAGCGGCGTCTGCCGCCCGCGTCTTATTTACATCCTCGGTAATCAGATCTCATAGACCACTATCTCGGGAGGATTAAAGGCTCTCAGCTTACCGAGCCCGCCCGACACGAGCAGCTTTTTCCCGCCGATGTTATACACACCCTTGGAATACCTCGGGAAAAACCTTCTTTCGGGAGAAAGCAGACCTATCCCGAACAACCTTACCGAGCCGCCGTGTATATGTCCGCCGAAGGTGTAATCCGCGCCCCAGTCGGCGTATTCCCTGCCGAAGATCGGGTTATGCGCGAGCAGCAGGGTCTCACCCTGCGGACATTTACCGAGTGCCGCGGTGATATCCCCGACAGTCAGCCTGTCGAGGCGGAAATAGCTGCCGTTTTTCTTATACGTGGTATACGGGAGCTCAAGCCCGCAGACATTGAATCTCCTGCCGCGTATCTCAGCCGTGACTGTGCGGTCGCGGAGGAGCTTCACACCTGTCCGCTCCAGCATATCCGCAAATCGCGCCTGTCCGTCGGGAGCAGTAAGGCTCTGCTCGTGATTGCCGTAGATAAAGTACACGTCCGCAATGGAGCAAAGCTCCCGCAGCAGCTTTTCCGCAGCCGAAAAATCATTCTCCCTGCGCGACACGATATCCCCTGTTATCAGGATGATATCGGGTTTTTCGGACCTTGCCGCCCCTATGAGACGGCAGTTATCCCTGCCGAAGCGCCGTCTGTGCAGGTCTGAGATATGCAGTATCCGCACGCCTTGCCCGAGCCTTTCCCGCCTTATCCTGAGCAGGAAAAAGTTCTCGAAGACGAGGTATGCCGCAAGTATCACGGCAACCGCAGCGGCGGTGATGATGAGGTACTTCATTCGCACCTCCTTTTCCTGTCACAGGCACGCAGAACGGGTATATCAATGAGCGCGAACACGCACAGATACAGCGATGTTACGATAAATCTGCCCGAATAGAGCGCTGTCAGCTCGGGGACGCTCCCCCTGTACTCAGCCTCGGGGTCAAACGTGCTGATATCGGGAGCCCCGAAAAACATCGCCAAAGTAAGGAATATTCCCAGCAGCAGAGGAACTGCCGCTGAGAATATGAATACGAATATACGCGAATAACCGCTTTTTCCGCCCGCATCGAGCTGCACGAAATGGTACATCGCACAGAGCAGGAGCGGCGTTATCAGAGCTGTCCACCACGGGTAGCCTATTTTTTCAAACGCGAACCAGTTGAGAAACTGACAGAACAGGCTCAGCACGGTGATGACCGCCGCGCTGAGCGGGCTCTGCGTGAATCTGAGAGACGATGCCGCGCTGTTTTTATTCATTATCGTCGTCATTGTCGTCGGGGTCAGCCTCGATGATTACCTCGTTTTTCTCCTCTTCGGCAGCCTCAGCCTCAGCGAGTTTAGCCTGCTCCTCGGTGAGCTGCTCGACCTTCTCGGTCTCTTCGGATTCGTCATGCTCGGCACGCGTGAACGCCACAACGTTAGCGCCCTCATTGACCTTCATAACGCGCACGCCCTTGGCGATACGCCCCATAACGCGGATATCGCTTGCAAGTATGCGGATGATGATGCCGTCGCTTGAAACGAGGATGATATCGTCCTCTTCGTCGACTATCTTGATATTGCAGACATGACCGCGTACATCGTCGACCTTATAGTTCGACAGACCGTAGCCGCCCCTGCCCTGTATGCGGTAGTTTTCGAGGCTCGTGCGCTTGCCGTAGCCGTTTTCGGTGACAGTGAGCAGAGTAGCCCCTTCGCGCACTCTTGCCATGCCGACAACGTAGTCGCCCTCGCGGAGCTTTATAGCTCTCACGCCGTGAGCGGAGCGCGACAGAGCGCGTATCTTCTCCTCTTCGAGGCGAATAGCCATACCGTTGTGAGTAGCAACGAATACCTGAGCATTTCCGTCTGTCATGCGGACGCCCGCTATCTCGTCGCCCTCGTCGAGACCGATAGCGATAAGACCGTTTTTGCGCACGTTCTTGTACATCGAGAGGTTGGTACGCTTTATCTTGCCGTTCTTTGTGACCATAACGATGAACTTTTCGTCGCTGAAATCGGTAGCCTTTATCATAGCCGCTATCTTCTCATTCTCGGTGAGAGGCAGCAGATTTATGAGGTTGAAGCCGCGTGAAGCCTTCGAGCCGTCGGGCACTTCGTAGCATTTGAGCTTATACATAATGCCCTTGTTTGAGATGAAAAGGATATTATCGTGAGTACCGCATATGAACATGGTATCCACGAAGTCCTCCTCGCGCTGCTTCATGCCTGTGATACCGCGTCCGCCGCGGCGCTGGGTCTTATACTCGGTAACGGGCATACGCTTGATATAGCCGTTGTTTGTGAGCGTAACGACGCAGTCCTCCTCGGGGATGAGGTCCTCGATATCGACCTCGCCCGATACGGACTCGATATCCGTGCGGCGCGGGTCGCTGAACTTCTTGCGGATGACGTTGAGGTCTTCCATGATTATCTGGTAAACGCGGTTGACGTCCGCGAGTATCTCCTCGAATTCCTCTATCTTTGTCAGGAGCCCGAACAGCTCGTCGGTTATCTTCTGCCGCTCGAGACCTGTCAATGCACCGAGCCTCATCTGCACGATAGCCTCAGCCTGTTCCTCGGAGAGCCCCTTCGCGCTTGCGAGGTGGGTGCCGCTGAGGTCGAATTCGGCGGTATCGAGCACCTTGAAGATGTCCATACCCTTGAAAACATCTATGCGTCCGAGGAGCTCCGACATATCAATATCCTTGAATCGCTCGATGAGGCGGGCTTTAGCCTCGGGGATATTGCTGCTGCTGCGGATTATCTGGATTATCTCGTCGATGTGGTCGGCAGCGAGCACGAATCCCTGTAAGATATGTGCTCTTTCGAGGGCTTTGCGGAGGTCGAAGCGTGTCCTGCGCTGGATAACATCGACCTGGAAGTCAAGATAGTGCTGGAGCATCTGCTTGAGCGTGAGTATCTTTGGCTCGCCGTTGACGAGAGCGAGCATGATTATGCCGACGGTATCCTGCAATTTCGTCATAGCGAAGAGCTTATTGAGCACGATATTCGGGATAGCGTCCTTTTTGAGCTCGATAACGATACGCATACCGTCCTTGTCGGACTCGTCGCGGAGGTAGTAAATACCTTCAAGCCGCTTGTCCTTGCAGAGCTGGTTGATATTCTTGAGAATGAGGGTCTTGTTGACCATATAGGGTATCTCGTCGACGATGATGCAGTTTCTTCCGCCTATCTCCTCGAAATGGGTGCGGCTGCGGAGTATTATCTTGCCTCGTCCCGTACCGTAAGCGGCGCGGATACCCGCCTTGCCCATGATGATGCCGCCCGTGGGGAAGTCGGGTCCCTTGATATTCTCCATGAGCTGGTCCATGGAGCAGTCGGGGTCGTCGATGAGGAGCTGAAGCGCGTCTATGACCTCGCCGAGGTTGTGCGGAGGAATATTCGTCGCCATACCGACAGCGATACCCGTCGAACCGTTTACGAGCAGGTTCGGGAATCGTGAGGGGAGCACCACTGGCTCTTTGAGGCGGTCGTCGTAGTTAGGCGCGAAATCGACAGTTTCCTTGTTGATATCGGTGAGCATATCGAGTGTAATCTTAGCCATTTTCGCCTCGGTATAACGGTAGGCGGCAGCCTTGTCGCCGTCGATAGAACCGAAGTTTCCGTGACCGTCAACGAGCGGATATCTCATCGAGAAGTCCTGCGCGAGTCGGACGAGAGCGTCGTAAACGGCAGCATCACCGTGAGGGTGATAGCGTCCGAGCACGGCACCGACGGTATCGGCGCACTTTCTGTACGCCTTGTCGGGGGTAAGACCGTTCTCATGCAGCGTATAGAGGATACGCCTGTGAACGGGCTTGAGACCGTCCCTTACGTCGGGCAAGGCTCTTGATACTATGACCGACATAGCGTACTGGAGCATAGAGTTTTCCATTTCGTTGACTATCTCGGAATGTATAACCTTGGAATTGTCATTGTAAAGCAAGATTTTTACCTCCTGTATGTGTTAGAGCCTGTATCTGCAAGCTCTGAAAAAAACTTGATTAAGCCATTAGCTATTAGCCTTTAGCCTTTAGCTCGCGGTGTCCGCTGACGCGGACGAATATTTAAAAATTATTGGCGAAGCCGATACCATAAGCTAACGGCTAATGGCTAACGGCTAACGGCTCACGACGCGAGCTTCCTGATGATATCGCGCTCGGACTCGCTGAAATTCTCCTTCGGTATGATGTAGAACACCTGCTTGCCGTAAAGAAGCAGGAAGAATTCGCTGTATTCGAGCAGCCTCATCTTCCCGTCGACAGGGATTCGGGTCGGCTCGGGAACATCTTCCCCTGCCATATCCTCGGATTCCCCGCCGTCTTCGTCCTCGATGCCGTCGGGAGCAGACACCGTCGAGATGTCCACATAGCTGTCACCCACGCCTATCTTGTAGACGAGGTCGCCCATTTCCTGCACGGTCTCGACGAGCGAACGTCTTATCCTGCGTGGGTTGTACCACTCCCTGAACGCGAGCGCGAGGCATATCACGATGAGGATATAAGCGAAGTAGTTGCTCATGTCCTTGAAGGCGGCATAGATGAAATCCGCCGACAGAATGAGGAATATCGCCATAAAGAAGTAACTTTTCGGGTAAACGAATTTCTTCTGATAGGCACGGTAAGCCTCTCTGAACATATCCGCAGATATGCTGTATTCCTTTTCAAGAATATATTTATCTTCCATTATGTTTTGTATCTCCGTTTTTTTGCAGCTTCAGGCAGAGCCGCCAAGCCGTCGTGCGGGCATTGTGCGGTGCTGCCTTATATATCAAGATTCTGTGCGAACTTCGCGTTTTTCTCTATGAAGAGGCGGCGCGGCTCGACCTTGTCACCCATGAGTATCGAGAAGGTCTCATCGGCACGGAGCGCGTCCTCCATTTCAATTTTAACGATAGTGCGGTTCTCGGGGTCCATAGTGGTCTCCCAGAGCTGTTCGGGGTCCATCTCACCGAGACCCTTATAGCGCTGAGTCTCCACCTTGAACTTGCCGTTCTCGGAGAGCTCTGCGATGTAATTGTCGCGCTCCTCGTCCGAGAAGGCATAGCAGACTTTCTTATTGCGCTCGACGCGGTAGAGAGGCGGCTGAGCTATATAAACGTTGCCGTTTGTGATGAGCGGACGCATATAGCGGAAGAAGAACGTCAGCAGAAGCGTCCTGATGTGCATACCGTCGACATCGGCATCGGCCATGATGATGACCTTGCCGTAGCGGAGCTTTGTGATATCGAAGTCTTCGCCGATACCCGTACCGAGAGCGGTAACGACGGGTTCGAGCTTGTCGTTGCCGTAGATTCGGTCGATACGCGCCTTTTCAACGTTGAGCATCTTGCCCCAGAGAGAGAGTATCGCCTGATACTTTCTGTCACGACCCTGCTTTGCAGAGCCGCCCGCCGAATCTCCCTCGACGATATATATCTCGGTGTAGCGTGCATCGCGCTCCGAGCAGTCCGCAAGCTTTTCGGGCATAGAAGCGTTGCCGAAAGCATTTTTCTTGCGCTCGGCTTCACGTGCGCGCTTAGCGGCTTCCCTCGCTCTGTATGCCGAGAGGCACTTTTCAAAAATAATGTTGGCAGTCTCGGGGTTTTCTTCGAGAAAGTTCATCAGCTTCTCGGTGACGAGCTTCTCAACGAACGGCTTGACCTCGGGATTTCCGAGCCTTCCCTTGGTCTGACCCTCAAACTCGCACTCCGTCAGCTTCACCGACACGATAGCTGTCAGACCTTCGAGCACATCCTCTTTTCTGAGGCTCTCTATCTCCTTTTTGGGAGCGTCCTTGCCCTTCTTGGAGTTGTCCTTCTCCTTGAACTTGTTGAACTTCTTGCCGTACTCGTTTATCACCTTTACAAGGGCGTTCTTGAAGCCTGTTTCATGCGAGCCGCCGTCCTTGGTGTGGATATTGTTTGCGAACGACAGCACTACCTCGTTGTAGCTGTCGTTGTACTGCATGGCTATCTCCGCGAAGGAATCGCCCTGCATACCCGAAACGTAGATGACATCGCCGCCGAGAGCCTCATATCCGCGGGTAGCGTGGATATGCTCTACAAACTGGCGTATACCGCCCTCATAGTGGAGGGTCTCGCCTATGATGTTCTCTTCATCGCGCTTATCGGTGAAGACTATCTTTATGCCCGCGTTGAGGAAAGCCTGCTCGCGGAGCCTTTTCAGCAGTATCTCATACTCGTAGACGGTGGTCTCGAAAATCTCGCTGTCAGCCTTGAACATAACGGAGGTACCTGTCTCGGTGGTATCGCCTATGACTTTGAGCTCTTCGTCGTAATGACCGCGCTCAAATCTCTGGAAGTAAACGTGCTGACCGTCCTTGACGGTGAGCTCGAGCCACTCCGAGAGCGCATTTACGACGGAAGCACCGACGCCGTGAAGACCGCCCGACACCTTATAACCGCCGCCGCCGAACTTACCGCCCGCGTGGAGTATCGTATAAACGACAGTCGCCGCGGAGATACCTTCTTTCGGGTGTATACCTACGGGTATGCCTCGTCCGTTATCGGAAACGCGGATGATATCGTCGGGGAGTATCTCGACGGTTATCTCGGTACAATAGCCCGCGAGCGCCTCGTCAATGGAGTTATCCACTATCTCGTAAACAAGATGGTGAAGACCGCTCGGACCTGTCGAGCCGATGTACATACCTGGTCTCTTGCGGACAGCTTCCAGTCCTTCCAGTATTTGTATATCGTTCTCGTCGTAATTATTATTCTGCTGACTCATGATCTACCTCCATGAATTTTGGTTATAAATATCATTAGCCCAGTTAATGGGATTATTGTCGATATATTGCCATATCTGGCGCAATTCTTCCCTGTTTCTGATTATGTGGTCGTGGAATGATTTCTGCCATATCGAAAAGCCAATTTGTTTTGTTGAGATTGATTTCAATGCATTTATGATTTGCGAAACCGATTTTGTAGGGAACGCCGCCCTCGGCGTTCCGCCCACATTATCTTCGTGGTCAGAAACAAATAATATCATATGGATATGGTCGGGCATTACAACATATTTTATCACCGAAACATACCTGTATATTTCATTTATTTTTCTGATATTGTCATTTACAATTTTTCCGTATTCCGTCAATATTACGTGCGGAACGCCGAGGGCGGCGTTCCCTACGTCATTTTCGCCGAATGTAATTTTGGATAGGTATTGCACTCTTTTCTTCGTACAAATCGTTACGAAATACAACCCGTTCGACGAATAATCGTAATATTTCAGGCGATTCAGTTTCCTGTCGTTTGGTTCCATACACGCGTTATTGCGAAGTGGTCGTCTCCGTGTAATATTTTGACATAGTCCCTACATTTCTGTAACAATACAGCTTAGCCTTATAGCCGTCATCAACCTTGGTGAATGTAACATTGAAGCACTTGCTGTAGACGTCAGACATATCCTCCACCCAGCACACATACTTCGCAGCGCTTTTGTCATCTTCCTCAAAATGACTGATGATAGCCCCTCCGTGGAAGTCATTTTCCATCAAGGACTTATAATCATCGACCTTGAAATCAAAATCCGCGATATGGTCCTGAGCTGTGATGTGACGATAAGACATGGGCTCTACATTATCGAGGTCGAGCTTGAGCTTATCTTCGATGTATTCAATTCTCTTGTCATTGAATCTTGACCATGAAATAGGCACAAAGGTCTTATACATAAAAAACAGAAGCAAAAAAATACAAGAAAGGGTAACAAAAACCACGATCAAAGCGGTGCGCAATTCTTTTTTCTTCTTTTTCTTTTCAGGGCTGTTCGCGTCCATATCTTCATTCATTGATACATTATCCATCATAGTCCGCCTCCTTCAGCGAGCCTTTTTTTCAGCGTACTTGCGGCAAGCTGCGAGACATATACTCTGTTCCTGCCGCCCTTAGCGGTGATAATGAAGCTCTTCGGGAGCTCATACGTCGCGTAGAAGACCTCTTTCTTCTTTTCTGCTTTGTCGAGCAGCCTGTTCGTCACGCCCGAAACAGTGGTATTATCCATATCGAATATGCCGACGATGTCGCGCACGTCCACGGAGTAGTTATTCCCGATGTGAAGATATATCGTTTTCATCAATGAGCCTTCCTCCGCTGATACGCATTATCTTTCCCTTTATCTCGGGGAGCAGCGCCCCCTCGTTGGGAGTAGTGAGGAAGACCTGCATATCCTTTATCATATCGAAGATGAAGCGCTGACGCTGCTCGTCGAGCTCGCCCATTACGTCGTCGAGGAAGATGACGGGCGATTCCTTCGAGCGCTTCATGAATATCTCAGCCTGCGCGAGCTTCATCACGAGAGCCGCGCTCTTTATCTGTCCCTGCGAGCCGTAATCTCTCGCACTGACGCCGTTTATCTTGATGTTTATCTCGTCGCGGTTGACTCCCGTATGCGTCGAGCCCGTGCGGATATCGTAGTCCTCGGTCTCGCGGAGCTTGCGGTAATACTGCTCAACGGCAGCCTCGTCGCACGCCCTCTCCATATCCTCGGGACGGTACACATTCGACTTGTATTCGAGCTCAAGGACTTCCTCCCCGCCCGAAATTGTGCGGTAGAGCTCGCCGCAGATAGCGTTTATCCTTGCGACGTACTCGTTTCGCATATAGGAAATGACGGCGCCTTCGCGGGCAGCCTGCCTGTCCCATATATCGAGGATACCGCGGTCTGTCGAGCCCTGCATTATGCCTTTAAGGAGGGCATTCCGCTGGTTCATGACGGCGTTGTGCTTGTTGATGTGGACAACAGACACGGGGTTGAGCTGTGAAGCCGCCATATCAATGAAGCTGCGCCTTTTTTCGGGCGAGCCCTTGATGATGTCGACGTCGTCGGGGATGAATGCGATGCACTTGAACACGTCAAACAGCGCTCTTGCGCCCTTCTGCTTGACGCCGTTGAGCGTTATCAGCTTCGGCGAGCTCTGGCTGCGCGTCATCTCGAACTCTATCTTCTGCTCGCGGACGCTGTCGCGTATCTTTATCTTCGCGGACATACGATTTCCCGAAAGGCAGATATAGTCTTTTTCCTTCGACCCACGGAAGCTCTTGCAGCCCGAGAGTATCCACATCGCTTCGAGCAGATTGGTCTTGCCCTGCGCGTTCGGACCGACGATGATATTATATTTAGGGTCGGGCTCGAAGAAAACGCCCTCGAGGTTCTTGAAGCCGTCGATCTCGGCGCAGGTGATTATCAAACTACCCTTACCTCTCCGCCGCCGTCGAGCTTCACGGTATCGCCGCTGCGTATCTTCTTGCCTCTCATGGTGCAGACCTCGCCGTTCACGAGGACTTTCCCGTCCTGAATGAGCATTTTCGCCTCACCGCCCGAACCGACGAGCGAAGCGAACTTGAGCAGCGCATCGAGCTTGATGAACTCGGTACTTATCTTGATTTCCTCCATATGAAATCCTCTCTCTGTAGGGAACGCCGCCCTCGGCGTTCCTATGATTCTGTAGGGGACGGCGTCCTCGACGTCCCTATGATAAAAGCTCAGTTTCTGAGCTGGATAGGCATAACGAGGAAGATGTAACTCTCTCCCTCGAGGGGGAGTATCTCTATGACCTTCATCGCGCCGTTGAATCTCACTCTTACCTTGTCGCCCTCGGCAGCGCGGAGCGCCTCGAGAATGAGCTTGTTATTGAAGCCGATAGTCACGGGCTCGCCCGATATATCGGCGGAGATAGCATCATTTACCCTGCCTATGCCCGTGCGGCAGCTTATCTTTATAACGCCGTTGTCGACCTCGCAGCGTATCGGCGACTTATTCTTGTCGTCGATGATGAGTGAGCAGCGCTCAAGGCTCGTCATAAATTCCTTCTTGCTGACGATGACCTCTGTCTTATGGCTCGTGG
The DNA here is from genome assembly GCA_900109435.1 of Ruminococcus sp. YRD2003. GTDB lineage: Bacteria > Bacillota > Clostridia > Oscillospirales > Ruminococcaceae > Ruminococcus > Ruminococcus flavefaciens_G. Next base: position 17,301 of record FNZT01000012.1, read on the forward strand.
GTATACTGAGCTTGTAATTATGGAAAGCGCCCTCAAGCAGACGCGAGATAACGAAAACATTGTTTACCTCAAAGATGATATGGCGGTCATTCACGCAAATAGTGCAGTTCTTGTCGTTATCGTCCTTTATAAGGGTCGAGACCTCGGTAACAGCCTTTTTCGGGACAACGAAATGGTGGTCTTCCTTGCTCTCGGTGAGCTCGCATCTTATCGCGAGGCGGAAGCCGTCGATAGCCACGAGGTTGAATTTTCCCCCTTCGATATCGAACAACTCGCCCGTGAGAATGGGCTTGCTTTCGTTCAGAGACGCCGCATAGCTTGTCATATTTATCATAGAGCGGAGCGTCACAGCCTTTACCGAGAAGCTCCTCTGATTATCTACAACGGGAAGGTCGGGGTACTCGTCCGCAGCGATGCCCGAGAAGCTGCACTCCGTAGCGAGCGACGAAAGATTGATGACATTATTCTCATCAATTTCTATAGTCACCTCATCGCCTGGCATTTTTCTTACGAACTCACTGAACAGTCTTGCATTCACAACGAACTCACCCTCATCGGTCGTATTCGCGATGATAGATGTTCTGATGCCCATTTCGAGGTTATAGCCTGTGAGCTCAACGCTGTTCTGAGCAACTCTTACCTTTATACCCTCGAGAGCCTGTATAGTCGACTTCTGAGGAACAGCTCTCGAGACATTGCTGATAGCCTCACTGAGAGCATCTCTTTCACAAATAAATCTCATTTAAAGATTACCTCCGTATTCATTATCAGACGAACCCATCATATCACAGGAATGATATGATAAGATATATATAGATTCATAGTAGTATTAGTAGGGGGCGTGGAAAAGTTGATATCGCCCTCACATCCGCAAATACAGGCATATTCTCGTCCACATCCCTCTGTTGCGGGATTTTTCATATCCGTGGAAAGAATTGCCGACCCGATATTTTAAGTGAAAAAAGTTGATTTAAGTGGAGTTGAAGTTGAAGAAAAGTGAATAAAACTGTTGATTCTACAGATAGTGATAAGATTTTACACTTCAACACACAGTTGACGGTTGAAGCGGCATGGTGGACAAGGTTGAAACCTCATATCCGACCGCGAAATATCTTCACAAAGTATTCAACAATGTGTTGAATAACAAGTTGAAACAGTGTTTTTCAACTTTTCCAACCTGTAAAAAATGTCGGAAAAAGTCAGCGGGAAAAAATCAGGTCTTGCTCTTGTCGCGGATATTCTTGATAATATCGTTGACGAGGTTGCTGAGGTTCTGATCCTTCTGTATCGCCTCTGTTACGCTGTTTACGGAGTATACGATAGTCGAGTGGTCACGTCCGCCGAACTCGGTTCCGATAGAAGCGAGCGGCATCTGTGTTATCTCTCTCACGACGTATATCGCGACCTTACGCGCGATAGACACCTGCTGAGAGCGCTTGTTCGAGCGCAGGTCCTCGGGAGACACTCCATAGACTGTGGATACCTCGGAGATTATCTTTTCAACAGTTATCGGTATAGGCTGTTCATCTGTGAGCACATCGCGGATAACGCTCTGAGCCATAGAAATGGTTATGGGACTTCCCGCGAAGTGGTTGAGAGCCTTCAGACGGATAACAGCGCCTTCGAGCTGACGTATATTGGATTTCAGGCGGTTAGCCATAAATTCCGATACTTCAGCGGGCATCTTCATATCGAGAAGCTCGCTCTTGCGGTTGATGATAGCGAGCCTTGTCTCATAGTCGGGAGCGGATATATCGGCGATAAGACCGCCCTCAAAGCGTGTACGCAGCCTTGATTCGAGGGTAATGAGCTCCTTCGGCGGCTTGTCCGAAGTAATAACTATCTGCTTGCCTTCCTGATGCAGCTTGTAGAAGGTGTGGAAGAACTCCTCCTGCATACGCTCCTTGCCCGCGAAGAACTGGATATCGTCGATGAGGAGCATATCTGCGTTGCGATATTTCTCCTGGAAATCTGAGATGAGGTTATTTTTAATGGCAGAGATGAGGTCATTGCCGAAGGTCTCGCTGGTAACGTAGACGATGTTGAAGCTCGGGTGATTTTTCCTGACCTCGTTTGCGATAGCGGTGATGAGGTGGGTCTTGCCCATACCCGACGGACCGTAGATAAATAGCGGATTATAGCCTGATATCTCTCTTTCTCCGCAGTTTTTGGCAACAGACTTGCTGCAGGCGAGCGCAAAACTGTTGGACGGACCCTCGATGAAGGTATCGAATGTATAGTCATAGTTTGCGAACTTGACAGACTTCTCGAGCTCCGCATTCTTTTTCTCGAGCTCGTCATCGGTGGGTATCTGTCCGCTGAGAGCGGGCTCGTCCGACTCGACATTAATGATGATATTGACATTGAGACCGAGCACGTTGAGGAAAGCATCACCGAGCACGGAAGCATAAGTAGTCATGACGATATTTTTCTGAAACTCCGTATCAACGCTGAAAACGGCGTCTTTACCGTCAAAGCTGACGGTCTTGAGCGGATCTATCCAAGTTTTGATAGCGATAGCGGGGATCTTGTCGTTATCGCGGCAGTATTGCTTAACGTTTTCAAAAACTTCCTCGAAAGAGTTCATATGCAACCTCCGTATGAAAAATAAAAAATCGGGAAGACCATACTCCCCTATATTATTATATAGTATATTATAACATACGGGGATAGAAATTGCAAGCGATTTTATATGTGCGAGAGATAGAAAATCGGACAGACATACCAACACTAATTCAGCAGATTGTTGAAAACTTTGTTGAAATGGGACCAATATGTTAAAAAGCACAAAATACAGCGCAGAATAAAGGAAATCGAGCTGTTGAAAGTCAGTTTTCTACCATCGTTCAAACAGCATTTCAACATAGGCTTTCAACAAACTGACAGGTTTTTGACAGCCCGCTGACAGTTCCCGCGGAGCTCACATACATCTGTTTTTCCGCGTATAACGGCAAAAGCGGAGCATACACCAAAATGATGAAAAGGCTTGCAAAAGGATAAGGTGACATTGTTCAAAATCATCAAAAATGCGGAAAAATAAAAAAAATTTCGGAAATTGCTTGACATACGGATAATAATGAAGTATAATCTTATAGTGTAACGCGTACTGAGGCGCGTCCATATGCGATTAGGAGTCGGTCAGCAGAGCGGCTCTTGTATAACAATAGTGAAGAGAGGAGGACACTGAATATGAAAAGAACATATCAGCCTAAGAAGCTCCACAGAAAGAAGGAGCACGGCTTCATGAAGAGAATGTCTACAAAGAACGGCAGAAAGGTTTTAGCTCGTAGAAGATCTAAGGGCAGAGCAAGATTAACTCACTGACGACGCTGACCACAAAAATTTTAATTTTTGTGGTCTTTTTTGTTAGCAGACATCAGCTGTACAGCGGTCTGCTGATGTCGGATCAGATGAAAATATCGGCGAAGCCGATGCCATTAGCTCAGGTTAATGGCTGACGGCTGACGGCTAAACTGGTAAGAATATGCTTTATACGGAAACTCTAAAAGATAACAAAGACTTTCTGAATCTGTACAAAAAGGGGAGTTATATCCCCTCAAAATATTCCGTGATATATGTCCGCCCGAACGGACGTCCCTTCAACCGCCTCGGCATCACCGCAGGCAAGAAGATAGGCAATGCCGTCCACAGGAACAGGGCAAAGCGCCTTATCCGCCTTGCATACCGCGAGTGCGAGATAGATATGCCCGTCGGGATAGACATCGTTATCGTAGCGCGTACGCACATCTGCGAGATAAAATCGGACGAGTACTGCGCATATATGAAAAAGTACGGAGTCAGCGAGATAGAAAAGATAGCAAAAAAGAAAAAATGAAATATATCATCATTTCACTGATAAGGTTCTATCAGAAGTTCATCTCTCCCCTGACCTCTCCGAAGTGTAAGTATTACCCTACGTGCAGCTGCTACGCTCTCACATCGGTAAAACGATTCGGAGCGATAAGAGGCTCGGCTCTTGCTGCGTGGAGGATACTGCGCTGCAATCCATGGTCAATGGGAGGCATAGACTACGTCCCCGAGAAGTTCACCTTCAAAGTGAAAAAGTATGATTATGAGAGAGATTTTCCGTCAGAAATGCAAGACAAGACTGACTCGCACAATGGAGAGGATAAAAATTGAATTTTCTTTATGACCTTATAGGCATACCTTTCGGCTATCTGATGAGCTTTATCTACAGCATAGTACCGAATTACGCAATAGCTATCATATTGTTCACGCTCGTGACAAAGCTGCTGCTCTTCCCCGTCAACTACAAGACCCAGAAGAATGCGGCAAGAATGCAGCTTTTCCAGCCCAAACTTGAAAAATTAAAGAAAGCATACGGCAGCAATCCCCAGCGCCTTCAGGAAGAGCAGCAGAAGCTCTACCAGCAGGAGGGCATCAACCCCATGGGCTCGTGTCTGCCGATGTTTGTGCAGATGTTCCTGCTCTTCGGAGTTATCGACGTTGTATACAAGCCGATAACCCACATCCTCCACATCACCAAATCAGTAAGAACAGCTGCAATAGAGAAAGCCTCCGAGCTCGCTGTCAAGTTCGGCGATGTCAACGGCGGCAAGGAAATCTCCACAGGCAACCTCAGAAGTGAGCTCCTTACAGCAGAGGCGCTTGATAAGCACCCCTCCGAGTTCACTGATTTTGCCGAGAACTTTTTCCAGAAGGTATCGGAATTCTCGGATACGTTCAGCGTATTCGGTGCTAATCTCGGCAAAACACCGCAGTTCCGCCCCGAGGTATGGAACAGAGAGTCGATAATCCTCTTCTGTATCCCCTTCCTCGCAGGACTTGCCCAGCTCATCTTCTCGGTATACTCACAGATACACCAGAAAAAAGTAAATCCGCAGGCACAGGCAGCAGGCGGCGGCTGTATGACGGCAATGACGCTCCTCATGCCGATATGGTCTATATGGATAGCGTTTGAAGTACCCGCAGGCGTAGGCTTCTACTGGATATTCTCGTCGCTTTTCAGCTTCTTTATCACACTCGCCCTCAACCTCTACTTCACCAAGGACAGGATAGTGGCGATAAACGAGAAAGAGAAGCAGAAGGCAAAGGAATACGCAGAAAAGCACCCGAACAAGAAGACCTTCATGCAGCGTATGATGGAACAGCAGGCAAATCTCGAACAGCAGCAGGCAGCTCTCAGAGTTGACGAGAACGGCGACAAGATATCACGTTCCGAGATGAACAAGCAGAATCGCGAAAAGATAAAGGAAGCCCGCAGACGTATGGCAGAGAAATACGGCGACGAGTATGACGATTCAAATGACGAGGAATAATAAAGCTTGTACGACAAGCTCAAAATAGGAGGTTTAAGAAATGACTGAGATTTTCACAGCAAAAACAGTCGAGGAAGCAAAGAGTCTTGCAGCTCAGAAATTCGGCAAGAGCATAAGCGACATCAAATTCGAGATCCTTGAAGAAGGCAAGAAGGGCGGATTCCTCGGACTCGGAGCAAAAGACGCAAAGGTAAAGGCTACCTACGAGGCTATGCTTCCCCCCAAGGCAGAGGCAAGCGAAGCAGCAGAGGCTGTAGAGAAGGTCGCTGAGCCCGCAGCAGAGCCCGCTGCCGCAGCAGTTGAAGTAGTTGCAGCACCCGCAGAAACAACAGCGGAGGTAACAGCAGAAGCTCCCGCAGCAGAGTCGGCACCTGCCGAGGAAGAAGAGGATTTCTCACTCGACAGCTTCACACTCATAGAGAATGAATCCGACTATGCCCCCAAGGTCAAGATAGCCAAGGACTACATCACGAGCATTCTTCGTGCAATGGGCATAAACCCCGAATTCACGGTATATCAGAACGAAACAGGCGCAGTTATCAACATCGAGAGCGACAACAACGGTACGATAATCGGCAGACGCGGCGAGACACTTGATTCCATCCAGTACCTCTGCTCAATCATCGCAAATAAGGGCGACAAGGACTATTTCCGCATCACGATAGACTGCCTCGGCTACAGAAGCAAGCGCAAGGAGACTCTCGAGCAGCTCGCTAACAAGGTAGCAAAATCGGTACTCAGAACAGGCAGAAGTCAGCCCCTCGAGCCTATGAATCCCTACGAGAGACGAGTTATCCACTCGGCAATTTCAAAGATTGAGGGAGTATCCTCACGCTCGGTCGGCGAGGAGCCCTACAGAAAGATAATCATTTCCTCCAATAACCCGAGAAGAGGCGGCGGAGAAGGCGGCGGACGCCGCAGGGACAGACGTGACGACAGACGCGGAGGCGGCAGAGGCAACGGACGCCGCAGAGAGAGACGCGAGCCGTTCGAGCCAAGAGCAATAGACCTCTCGACATCGTTCGAGAAGGACTACAAGAAGCCCAAGCCTGAGGACAGCATGGAAGGCGGACTCTACGGCAAGATAGAGCTTTAATTTATTGAAAAACAGCGGGCGCACACAATAGTGCGCCCCTACCTATATGTACCAATTACCGCCTCGCGCGGCAGAAAAATGGAAGTGATAAAATGTCGACAATTGCGGCAATATCGACTCCGAATGCAGTCGGAGGAATAGCGGTCATACGCATTTCGGGCGAAAACGCGCTTGCTGTTGCTGAGAAGGTGTTCCGTCCGTACGGAGATAAAAAAGTCGCCGCGATGCAGGGCTACACCTGCGCCTACGGCATTGCTCATGACAACGGCGAGCGCATCGACGACTGCGTGCTGACGGTATTCCGCGCCCCGCACAGCTACACGGGCGAGGATACTTGTGAGATATCATGCCACGGCGGCTTGTATGTCTCGAAGCGCATTTTGCGTGCAGTGCTGAAAAACGGGGCTGTCAGCGCGGAGGCAGGCGAGTTCACGAAGCGTGCTTTCCTTAACGGCAAGCTCGACCTCACTCAGGCAGAAGCCGTAATGGACGTAATTTCGGCTCGCGGCGAGGCAGAGCTCCGCATGGCAGAGCAGCTACGCGAGGGCGCGGCATTCAAGAAAGCGCACGCGTGTTCGGACAGGCTTCTGAAACTTTTGAGCGGGATAGCGGCGTGGACGGATTATCCCGACGAGGATATCCCCGAGATAGAGCCGACGGCGATAACAGCGGAGCTGACGGAAATACGCGGCGAGCTTTCCTCGCTCATTCGCAGTTATGACAGCGGACGTATCCTTCGGGAGGGAGTCGCGACGGCAATTGTCGGACGGCCAAACGTCGGAAAATCGACGCTTTTCAATTGTCTGAGCGGCTGCGAGCGGAGCATAGTCACCGATATTGCGGGCACTACCCGTGACGTAGTCGAGGAGACCGTCCGTCTGGGAGACATAGTCCTTCGTCTTTCCGACACGGCGGGAATACATGATACGCAGGATATAATTGAGGGTATCGGCATAGACATCGCTGAAAAAACGGCAAGGAATGCCGAGCTTGTGATAGTTGTTTTTGACGGAAACTGTCCTCTGTCGGCGGACGATTTTGCTTTGATAGAAAAATTTAATAATAAGAAATGCATTGCAGTTATCAATAAGACCGACCGTGAACAGCTCATAGAGACGGATATTCTTAATGATAAATTTATACATATAGTATATATTTCTGCCAAAAACAGTGAAGGTATCGAGCAGCTTGAGAGCGCAGTCAAAGAGCTTTTCGAGATTAATCCCGATTCGATTTCCGTAGCAACAGCGGCAAATGAACGTCAGAAGCAGTGTATTGAACGTGTAATAAGTTCGATTGACGAAGGAATAAAAGTCATAGAAACAAGCGAGATGTACGATGCTCTGAATGTCCTTCTTGACGAAGCAGAGCAGTCCCTGCTCGAACTTACAGGAGAAAAAATCACAGAAGCGGTAGTCAACGAAGTTTTTTCACGTTTTTGTGTCGGCAAATAATGTTCCACGTGGAACAATTAAGGAGTAAATATGTCATACAAAATGGGAGAATTTGACGTAGCAGTTGTCGGCGCAGGTCACGCAGGAGTAGAGGCTGCACTTGCCTCAGCGCGCCTCGGCTGCAAGACTGTTATGTTCACAATTTCACTTGACCAGATAGCGAATATGCCCTGTAATCCGTCGATTGGAGGCACTGCAAAGGGTCATCTTGTCCGCGAGATAGACGCGCTCGGTGGCGAAATGGGCAAAGCAGCGGACGCTTGTTTTATCCAGAGCCGAATGCTCAATCGCGGAAAAGGACCCGCAGTTCACAGTCTCAGAGTTCAGGCTGACAGGGTCAAATATCATAATTATATGAAACAAGTCTGTGAAAAACAAGAAAATCTTTTTGTGAAACAGGCTGAAATAACAGAAATAATCTGTGAAAACGGGCAGATCAAAGGAGTAAAAACTTCACTCGGAGCTGAATATTCAGTCAGATCTGTGATAATTGCAACAGGTACTTACCTCAAAGGCAAGATACACATTGGAGAAATTTCATACGAAAGCGGACCTGATTCAGCACTTCCGAGCAGAGGTTTGTCTGCAAGTCTTATGGAAAATGGTGTGGAACTTCGCCGCTTTAAAACGGGAACTCCCTGTCGTGTCCACAAAAGAAGCATTGATTTTAATGCGATGGAACGTCAGGACGGAGATGAAAAAATCGTCCCTTTTTCATTTGAGACGCCTGTTGAAGGACTTGAAAACCAAGTGAGTTGCTACATTACTTATACAAATAGTAATACTCATGATGTAATTCTTTCTAACCTCGACAGATCACCTTTATACAGCGGAAGGATAGAGGGCGTTGGTCCCAGATACTGTCCGTCAATCGAGGACAAAGTAGTCAGATTTTCAGATAAACCAAGGCATCAGTTGTTCGTCGAGCCAATGGGATTGTCAACGGAGGAATACTATTTGCAGGGGATGTCATCGTCGCTGCCGGAAGATGTGCAGCTGAAATTTCTCCGCACAATAAAAGGCCTTGAAAACGTTGAGATCATGCGTCCCGCGTATGCGATTGAGTATGATTGCTGTGACCCGCTTCAGCTCCTTCCAACACTCGAATTCAAGAAGGTGAAGGGGCTCTATGGTGCAGGGCAGTTCAACGGAAGCTCCGGCTATGAAGAGGCGGGAGCTCAGGGACTTGTTGCCGGAATAAACGCAGCGTTAAAGATCCTCGGTCGCGAACCGTTGATCCTTAGCCGCGCGAGCTCATATATCGGCACACTTGTCGACGATCTTGTGACGAAAGGCTGCTCCGACCCATACAGAATGATGACTTCGCGCAGTGAATACAGGCTTATTCTTCGGCAGGATAACGCTGATCAGCGTCTTATGCCAATCGGTCACCGAATCGGGCTTATCAGTGACGAAAGACTTGAAAAACTTGAAAAAAAGATCTCTCAGGTTGAGGCTGAGATCAAAAGAGTTAAAACTACTACTATTGTTCCACGTGAAACATTGAATAAATATTTAGAAAACAAGGGAACTTCTCCACTTAAAAGTGGTTGCAAAATTGCAGATCTTATTCGTCGCCCACAGTTGAATTATAACGATATTGCTATGTTTGATGACAACCGTCCGACACTCCCTGATGATGTATGTGAGCAAGTTGAGCTAAAAATCAAATATGAAGGTTATATCGAAAAGCAGCTTGAGCAGATAGCTCAGATGAAAAAACTCGAAGAAAAGCTGCTTCCGCCTGACACCGATTATACGCAGGTTTATGGACTTCGTCTTGAAGCAGCAGAGAAGCTGAACAAGATCCGTCCGCTTTCTATCGGTCAGGCTTCGAGAATATCGGGAGTTTCTCCTGCGGATGTATCCATGCTTGCAGTTTGGCTCCATAAAGATAAGAGGTGAGATAATGCTGCCTAATTTTGAATTATGTTGCACTGAGTTTTTAAAGTACGGAATAGATGATTTTGACTTGGAAAAATATTCAAAAATGAATATTTATGCAGAATTTCTTGTCGAATACAATCATAAAGTCAATCTTACAGCTATCACCGAGCCAAGAGATATCCTTGTGAAACACTTCATTGACAGTGTTGTTCCGCTCAGATTTTTGTCCATTCAAAATGAAGCTTCAATTATCGACGTTGGTACGGGTGCAGGCTTTCCGTCTGTTCCAATAAAGATCTTCAGACCTGATCTTAAGATCACCCTCCTTGACAGTCTTGACAAGCGTATCACCTTTTTAAAGCTTCTTTGTGATAAGCTTGATATTGAAGCGGAGTTCGTTCACGGGCGTGCTGAAGATATCTCAAAAATGACGGAATATCGGGAAAAATTTGATTTCTCCTGTGCCCGTGCAGTTGCTAATTTATCGACTCTTTCCGAGTATTGTTTGCCGTTTGTTAATGTGGGCGGAAGCTTTATTTCTCTCAAGGGTCCGAATGAGGATATCAGTTCCGCTAAGGGTGCGATCAAGCTGCTCGGTGGTGAGCTTGCTGATGTTACCGACTACGAAATTGACGGCGAGGGCAGACGTCTTGTACAGGTAAAAAAAGTATCGCAAACTCCGCCAAAATATCCGAGAAACAGCGCTCAGATAAAAAAGAAACCCCTCTGAAAAGTGAATATTTATTCATTTATTCCGTCAAAATGTCGATTTTTGGCGGAATATTTTTATGGATTTTATTTCCCAAAAGTGGTAGGATAAGTACAGAAAATAAACGGAGGGAATAAAATGCCTGTATTTTTAAATATTTCTAAAGAAAAACAGATCAACAAGGTAGTGGAGATTGAAATTGAAAAGATTTGTCCGAATCCCAATCAGCCAAGAACTGATTTTTCGGATGAGGAGCTCTCTGCTTTATCCGAATCAATTTCGCAAAACGGTATTCTACAGCCGCTGACGGTTCGCAGGAGCGGAGATCGATTTGAGCTCATCGCAGGGGAGCGCAGACTCAGAGCCGCGAAACTATGCGGGCTGGAGGCGGTGCCATGCATAATCTGCGACATCAGTGACAGAAATTCGGCTATTCTTGCTCTGGTCGAGAATATCCAGCGGCAGGACCTTTCTTTTTTTGACGAGGCTGCGGCTATCGAAAAGCTCATCAGCTATTACGGAATGACGCAGGAGGAGGCTGCAAGTAAGCTCGGGAAGGCGCAGAGCACTATTGCCAATAAGCTCAGATTGCTGCGGCTGACGCCCGATGAGCGCGCTCTTATCACTAAATTTAACCTTACTGAGAGACATTCTCGTGCTCTCCTGAAGCTTGCAAGTCCCGAAGATAGGCTCGTTATTCTTGAAAAAGTCGTCACAAACAAGCTCAATGTCGACAGGACAGAAAAGCTCGTGGATGATTACATAGGTAAGGTCAAGGAAAAACAGAGCTATAAAAAACGGTCGAAAGTGTTCCGCAATGTGAAGATATTTGTGAATACTATCAACAAGGCTGTCGAGACTATGCAGGCGGCAGGGATCCTCGCTGATTCGCGGAAAATTCAGTCTGAGGATTATATCGAGTACCGCGTTCGCATACCTCTGCATAACGGATGATTGTTCCACGTGAAACAATCTTTTGAGAATTAATGTTATATTTAAGGCAACACCGCACAAAGCCCGCCTGAAGGCTTTGTGCGGTATTGCCTTAATGTTCCACGTGAAACATTTTTCACATTTTTTGCGTGAATTTTGTTCCACGTGGAACATTTTTTTCAAAAATCCCCCGCAGCTATTTACATTCGTTCCCGAAAGTGCTATAATAATAGTACATTATTTATGGAGGGTGAAATTATGGGTAAAGTTATCGCCGTTGCAAACCAGAAAGGCGGCGTCGGCAAGTCTACGACCGTCATCAATCTTGCGGCGTACCTCGGTATGCGAGGTAAAAAAGTGCTCTGCATAGATATTGACCCGCAGGGCAACGCTACTACAGGCTTTGGTATCAAGAAAAAGGGCGTGGAGCTCTCCATATACGATGTCCTCATCGGTAAAGCAAGGATACAGGACGCTGTTCTCGCGACCGAGTTCGATAACCTCTGCGCTGTTCCCGCTACGGAGAGCCTCGCGGGTGCCGAGGTGGAGCTGCTGAATATGGAGAACCGCGTCAATCGCCTTAAAATGGCTGTTCTTTCAGTCAAGGACGTTTTCGATTACATCTTCATTGACTGCCCGCCTGCTCTCGGTACGCTGACTATTAATGCCCTTGTTGCGGCAGATTCAGTCATGATACCTATGCTTGCGGAGTTCTTCGCGCTTGAGGGTCTTTCTCAGCTCGTGAACACTATTAAAATAGTTAAAACTAATTACAACCCTTCACTCGATATTGAAGGCATTCTCTTCACGATGTTCGACGGCAGACTTAATATCGCTAACGATGTTGTCGCAGAGGTAGAGAAGTATTTCCCGAATAAGGTGTTTGAGACAAAGATTCCCAGAAATGTGCGTATTTCAGAGGCTCCCAGCCACGGCAAGCCCATTGTTTACTACGATAAGGGCTCTAAGGGCGCTGACTCTTATACTCTGCTCGGACTCGAAATGCTCGGCGAACCGCTTGAGCTCCCGAAAAAGAAGAGAAGGGGAATCTTCCATTTCACTAAGACGAAAAGGAAAAAGAAAAACTGATTGTGTAAAATATCCGCCGACGCTCTGTGCTGAAGATTGGCGGCTGAAAGGATGATAAAATGGCAAAAGGTGGTTTGGGCGCGGGTCTTGACCTGCTCTTTGAGGATAATTCCAGAGAAGTTCAGGTGAAAAAGACCCTCCGCCTTTCCGAAATAGAACCGAACCGTGACCAGCCCCGTAAGGTCTTTACCGACGAGGCTATCACTGCTCTTGCGGAGTCTATACGCGAGCACGGTGTTTTACAGCCTATACTCGTTCGTCCTCTGTCTACGGGCGGCTATCAGATAGTCGCAGGTGAGCGCAGATGGCGTGCGGCACGTATGCTCGGTCTCGACGAGATACCCGTAACTATCCGCGAGCTCTCGGATATCGAGACTATGCAGATCGCTATTATCGAGAATCTCCAGCGTGAGGAGCTTAACCCCGTCGAGGAGGCTAGCGGCTATGCCGAGCTCATAAACAGGTACGGGATGACTCAGGAAAAGGTCGCTGCTATGGTCGGAAAGTCGCGTTCATCTGTGGCTAATTCGGTCAGAATGCTCGCCCTTCCGAAGCGTGTGCTCAATATGGTCGAGGAGGGGACTATCTCCGCAGGTCACGCAAAGGCTCTGCTCGGTTTCGAGGACGAGGAAATGCTCATCGCTGTCGCGAACCGCGCTTCCGAGGGCGGTATGACTGTACGGCAGATCGAAAAGCTCGCTCAGAGATCCGTCGAGGCTCAGAAGCCTCCAAAAGAGGTCAAGGTCAAGAAAGAGGACACGATATATAAAGAGGTCGAGATCTCGCTCCAGCTCGCGCTGGGACGTAAGATAGAAGTCCACCACGGCAAAAAGAAGGGCACTCTCGTCATCGAATTCTACGATAAGGACGACCTGAAGGCTCTTGCCGACGAAATATACAACATTAATAATTAAGGAGTAGAAAAATGATAGACATCAAGCTCATCAGAACAAATCCCGAACTCGTCAAGGAGAACATCAGGAAGAAGTTCCAGGACGAGAAGCTCGAACTCGTTGACAAGGTCGTCGAGCTCGACAAGCAGTACAGAGAAACTAAGGTGGAGTGCGACAGCCTCCGCAATCAGCGCAAGGTCAAGAGCAAGGAGATCGGCGGTCTCATGGCTAAGGGTCAGAAGGACGACGCCGAGAAGGTGAAGGCTGAGGTCTCGGAGCTCGGAAAGAAGCTCGAGGAGATGGAAGCGCGTGAAGTTGAGCTCGAGGGCGATATCCGCAAGATAATGCTCGTTATCCCCAACATCATCGACGAGTCCGTCCCGATAGGCAAGGACGACAGCGAGAATGTTGAGGTAGAGAAGTTCGGCGAGCCCGCTGTGCCCGATTTCGAGATTCCCTACCACGTCGACATCATGGAGAAGGTCAACGGTATCGACCTCGACAGCGCCCGCAAAACAAGCGGAAACGGCTTCTATTACCTCTGCGGCGATATCGCTCAGCTCCAGTCGTGCATTCTTTCGTATGCCCGCGATTTCATGATAGATAAGGGATTTATCTACTATATTCCTCCCTTTATGATAAGAAGCGACGTCGTTACAGGCGTTATGAGCTTCGCGGAAATGGAAGGCATGATGTACAAGATAGAAGGGGAGGACCTCTACCTCATCGGTACTTCCGAGCACTCTATGATAGGTAAGTTCATCGACACTATCATACCCGAAGGCGAGCTCCCCAAGACCCTCACAAGCTATTCGCCCTGCTTCCGCAAGGAGGTCGGCGCGCACGGCATCGAGGAGCGCGGCGTTTACCGCATTCATCAGTTCGAGAAGCAGGAGATGATAGTTGTCTGCAAGCCCGAGGAGTCTATGGACTGGTTCCACAAGCTCTACAGCTACACCGTTGAGTTCTTCCGCACGCTCGATATCCCCGTCCGCACTCTTGAGTGCTGCTCGGGCGACCTCGCCGACCTCAAGGTGAAGAGCCTTGACGTTGAAGCATGGTCTCCCAGACAGAAGAAGTATTTCGAGGTCGGAAGCTGCTCGAACCTCGGCGACGCTCAGGCTCGCAGACTCGGTATCAGAGTCAAGGGCGACGACGGTAATAAATACTTCGCTCATACCCTCAATAATACGGTCGTTGCTCCTCCGAGAATGCTCATCGCTTTCCTCGAGAATAACCTCAACGAGGACGGCTCTATCCGCATTCCTAAGGCTCTTCAGCCCTATATGCGCAAGGAGATCATCAAAGTTCCCGAGAAGAAATAGACCCAAAAGCCTTAAAGGATCTGACGATTCTTTAAGGCTTTTTTATAAGAAAGAATAAAGGATAATAGAGGTGTGAATACGGCACATATAAAAAGAAACGGCTGCAAGGTTCGGTAGCTTGCAGCCGTTTCTTCATGTTAGGAAAGGTTGGGTAAAGAATAGAAAATCATTTGTTGAGCATCTCTGTATCTGCCTGTTTTGCTGCTGCGCACAGACAGAAAGAGAATAGGGATACTGTCCCGCCGATGAATGCGCCTATCATCATATTCAGCATATCGCTCACCTCGTCTTTCATCTGTAATTTTTTCACGTTCATCTCTTTCTGCTTACATTATGGCGCACTTTTCTTAAAATAGTCTTAAAAAATACTACGTTTTTCAAATTTTTTTGTTGATATTACAGACTGTAAATTATGAGGTCAGCGGTCTGTGAACTCGTCGCCCCACTTTGCGGCTACACACAGGCACATTGCAAATACTCCCACTGCTCCGCCAAACATACTTCCAAGTATGAATCCGACCATATTATCACCTCTTTGTTTTATTATGCCCGCTTTTTTTGCTGTAAACAAAATTTTTATCGTGGCGGAGGTTTCTTGTCGGGGCGGCGTGTTGGCATGAGCCCTTGCTATTTCCAATCATTTATGTTATAATATCTTATACCAATAATCTGACAGGAGGTCAAATATGAAAAATTTTAACAGGTTTATCATAGCTCTGCTGTGCGCTGCCGTTTGTGCGGGAGCTGTCTCGTGCGACGACAACGATAAAAAAACTACCAGAAAAGCTACTTCCGTGACCGTTCAGGGCAATGAGCCTACTCAGGCTGCGACAAAGGGCGATTATGTCCCCGTCTCCGTTGACGATATGGACGTGCTCTACTCGGGCTGGATAAAGCTGCCTACGGGCAAGGAGTACATCATTCTCCTCAATGCTCTCGACCAGAAGTACGTAAACGGCTACGCTTATCCCGATTTTCCAGCCGACGTCTATAAGGAGGAGGGCGAGTACCTGCTCGTCAAGACTCTCGATAAGGTCGGATATATCCCCAAGACAAACTTTACGACCGAGGCTCCCGAGGTAGAGGGGCACGTCGAAAATACTACGAAATGAGGTAATTATCTATGAACAACATCACTAAGGACATCTTCTACATCGGCGTTAATGACCACGATATCGACCTCTTTGAGGGACAGTACGACGTGCCTAACGGTATGGCGTATAACTCGTACCTCATTGCTGACGAGAAAATTGCGGTTCTCGATACCGTGGACGCAAACTTTACCGAGCAGTGGCTCGCAAATCTCAAAGATGCTCTCGGAGGCAGACAGCCCGACTATCTCATCGTTCAGCACGTCGAGCCCGACCACTCCGCTAATATCGGCGCTTTTCTCAGAGAGTTCCCGAATACGGCTGTTGTCGGCAACGCAAAGACTTTCGCTTTCATCTCTGCTTTCTATCCCGATGTCGAGATAAAGAATGCTCTCACGGTCAAGGACGGCGACAAGCTCTCGCTCGGCAGACATGAGCTGAGCTTCATTTTCGCTCCCATGGTCCACTGGCCTGAGGTCATGATGACCTACGACAGCACCGATAAGGTTTTCTTCTCCGCTGACGCTTTCGGCAAGTTCGGTGCCCTCGACGCTGACGAGGACTGGGCTTGCGAGGCGCGCCGTTACTACTTCGGCATCGTTGGCAAGTACGGTGTGCAGGTACAGGGGCTCCTCAAGAAGGCGGCTGCTCTCGATATCAGCATCATCTGCCCCCTCCACGGTCCTGTGCTTACCGAAAACCTCGGCTACTATATCGGTCTGTATGATACGTGGTCGAGCTACGGGGTGGAGTCTGAGGGCGTGTTCATCGCTTATACCTCCGTTTACGGCAACACCAAAAAGGCGGCTGAGCTCCTCCGCGAGAAGCTCCTCGAGAAGGGATGCCCGAAGGTTGCTATCGCTGACCTCGCCCGCGAGGATATGGCTGAGTCGGTCGAGGACGGCTTCCGCTACGGCAAGCTCGTGCTCGCGACCACTACCTACAACGGTGAGGTGTTCCCCTTCATGAATCAGTACATCGACTGGCTCGTCGAGAGAAATTATCAGAACCGCACTATCGGTATCATCGAGAACGGCACGTGGGCTCCTACGGCGGCGAGAGTTATCAAGGCGAAGTTTGAGAAGTCCAAGAACATTACATGGCTCGACACGACTGTTACCGTCAAGGCGGCTCTCAGCGACGACAGCCGAGCACAGATAGATGCTATGGCTGACGAGCTGATGAAGTGAGTTGTCAGAATCTCGGGAGCGGATATTTTATCCGCTCCTTTTTTTGTTGCGTGAACTGTATCCTGTGGGCTGACTGATCTCATGAGCATGGAGAGTGGGTAGTTTTTGGTGGAAAGTGTTGAGAGTTTTACACCTCCCCCGACCTCTTTCAACAGCTTATATTTGCCGATTTTTCGGGCAGGGGAGTGGGGGAGGAGTTGAATTGTCAACCGCTTTCAACCAATTGCCGAGAGGGACATATCCGAAAAAGAGATGCCGAATGCAGGGGGGGCACTTCTGTCATATCGGCGGACACCTTCACGTGCCGAGGGGGGATGTCCCGAAGCGGTTTGCCTCATTTTCACTTCGGTCTGAGTTGCCTGATTCACTGACAAAATGTTCGGTTTTGGTCTTTGAAAATATGAAGGCGGCTGTTGTTTCACGTGGAACATTTCTTCCGTTTGACTTTTTTCGCGGTTGGTACTATAATAAGATTGTCGGATGTTAATGAAAGGATATGTGCATGAAAACTGTAAGAGATAAAAAAGGCAAGAGCAGACTGCTCCTGCCGAGCGACTACTGCGTCGTCGACATTGAGACAACAGGGCTCGCTCCCGAAGAGAGTGAGATAATAGAAATAGCTGCCGTAAAATACCGTGACTTCAAAAAGACGGAGGTGTTCTCGACTTTCGTCAAGCCGAAAAAGAATATCTCACGCTTCATCACCGAGCTCACAGGTATCTCTGACGATATGGTCGCGGGCGCGCCAGGAATAGAAGAGGCTATAAGTGACTTCCGTGAATTCGTCGGAGATGATATCATTCTCGGTTACAATGTCAATTTCGATATCAATTTCCTCTACGATGCCCTCCTCAAATGCCACGGGATATACCTGTGCAATGACTTCGTGGATGTGCTCCGTTTCACGCGGAAGGCTCTTGCTCAGCTCGAGAGCCGCTCGCAGGTAAGAGTTGCGGAGTATTTTGGGATAAGCACGGGCGGTGCTCACCGCGCCGAGACCGACTGTGATATCTGCAACGCTATCTATCTGAAAATGTGCGCCGAGCAGTGCATAATCGAACTGACAAAGAAAAAAGGAAGGTCCGGCTGACGTCTGACCTCCCTTTTGTAAATTATCGGGCGCTTTTGTCGTTTAAAGAGTAAAAATATATTGATTTCTCACAAATCTGCAAATAACTATTGACAAAGCTCTCCCAAAGGACTATAATGGCATTGTAAACAGCAATGAAGCTGAGGATCCTCGTCCTCGGCTTTTATTTTTTTGGTTAGCGCTAATTCCATACACAATGGGGTGTATGATGTACCGTGTTGTCGGTATGTCGTACGCCCCTTTGTTTTATGCTGTAATTTTTTTTAGGAGGAATCCATATGGACGCTCAAACTATCATTTCACAAGTCACTGAGAGCACTAACGGCGTTGTATTCGGAGTATGGTTCCTCGACTATGTGCTCCACATCGATGACCCCGTCGGCGCTGTTGCTGTTCATATGATGAACGGTATCTGGGGTACTATCGCTGTCGGTCTCTTTGCTAATCCCGAGGTCCCCGCCTACTCTCTCGCTGACCGTAACGGCGAACAGCTTGCAGGTCTGTTCTACGGCGACGGCAAAATGTTTATCTACGACATTGAGAACGTCATCAAGATACGTACGGGCGAGGAAGGGTATAACGCTCTCCACGATTCCGCCGAGTGGGAAAAGGCTTGACCATACGTAAATATTACGGGTATTCAGCGGGGCAAACCTTTCTGAAAAAAGGTTTGCCCACAGCCCCACTTTTTCCAATAAACTTATAATATGAATTTTGCCCCTATAGGGTACTCTCCTGATACGGAAAGATCGAGTCTTTCTTTTTCGTGAGAGTACCCCATAGGGGCAAATCTTAAATTGAAGGTTTTAGGAAGGGGAAGGGGGATCCCATGCTGCGGGCGGAAAAATGTCTCCTTCAATAATTAATGTGTCCTCAATAACCGCATTTAGGCGGTTATTGCCCCGAACTTCGTTCGGGGAGCGCAAATTCCCTTTATTATAAAGAATTTGCGCGTCACATTAATTGATGTCAAGCTCATTTTGCCCTAAAGGGCAAAACAAAGTGCAAGAAAAATTATCAATATCATAATTCTTTCTTGCACTTTGACAACAAAAAAACGGCTTTAAAAAGCAGAGAAAAGCCGTTTTTTTGTTGTTGAGCAGACATTAATTACCCGTAATACTCGGGTTTATCAGGCTTTTTCCGCTGATTCGGGGTATTTGTTGAACAGCAGTTTCAGCAGCACGGGCGTTATGATACTCGATACTATTATAAGTAGTATAACGGCTGTGAAGTAAGAGGAGTCGATGATACCGAGGTTCAGACCCTTGTTCGTTATGATGAGGGCGACTTCTCCGCGCGTCATCATGCCAATGCCTATTTTCAGGCAGTCTGTCCACTTGTAGCCGAAGCACTTCGAGACCAGTCCGCAGCCGATTATCTTGCTGAGCAGTGCTACGGCGACAAATCCGACCGAGAAGAGTATCATGCTCGTATCAACATTGCTGAAATCTGTCTTTAATCCGATACCGACAAAGAACATCGGCGCAAAAAACATATAGCCGTTGATGCTGACCTTGCGGTCAATGTATTCGGCGTCGCGGGTGTTGCAGAGGATTATGCCTGCGATGTAAGCTCCCGTGATGTCTGCGATGCCAAAGTATTTTTCGGCTACGAATGCCATGACGAGGCAAAGTCCGATAGCGATTATCGGGATGCGGCGCGTGTGAGAGTGCTTCTCGTCGTAGCGCTTGAACAGCTTATAAAATATGTATCCGAGTATCACCGACAGTACAAGGAAGAGCACTATCTTGCCCGTAACAAGGAGGGTGTTGCTGTCGGGGTCTTTGAAGCCGAGGACAAAGGTCAGCACGATGATGCCGATGATGTCGTCGATTATTGCCGCGCTCAGTATCGTTTGCCCGACGCGGCTGTTGAGATGTCCCATTTCCTTCAATACCTCGACCGTTATACCGACTGAGGTAGCGGTCATGATACTGCCGATGAAAACGGCTTTGAAGAATTCATCGGTCCCGACTGCCGCGAAGCCGTACATTCCCATATACAGGAGGCTTCCTCCCACGAGCGGGACGAGCACTCCGATACACGCGATGACGAATGCCGCCAGACCCGATTTTTTCAGCTCTTGCAGGTTCGTTTCGAGCCCCGCCGAGAACATTATGAGCACGACACCTATCTCTGCCATAATGCTGATGAATTCGGTCGGTTGGACGATGTTCAGCAGACAGGGTCCGATGACGAGCCCCGCGATTATCTCTCCCACGACCATAGGAGCTTTCAGCTTGCGCGCAACAAGTCCGAAGAACTTTGCAAAGACTACGATTATCGCAAGGTCGCGAAAAATGTCAATAGTTTCCAATTATCTCATTTCCTTTCACGCAAATAAAGAGAGCCGTCGGCTCTCCGTCTGATATTATAGCACATCAGAATAAAAATTGCAAGCGCTGTATTTGTCTATGCCGCGCGCCCGCACTTGACAAGCTCGGCAGGGTGTGCTATAATGTGGTTACAGCCTGAAGCTGAGGGAAGTGCGGTGAGAATCCGCCACAGCAGTCACTACCGTATACGGCTTTTTGCCAGAGTCGGGTCGCTCGTCAGGTATGTGGATATTCACGTTTTTGGACAGTGAAAAACGGGAACGTCAGTGCTTCCCGAGACCGTTCGGGAGGTTAGTTTGTTGTATCCCGCAGTCGCTTTCCGTTCGGAAGGCGTTTTTATTGCCCTATCATCATTGTTCCACGTGGAACAATAAAAAGAGGAGAGGTCATTTTTATGAAAAAATTCATCGCTGCGGCTGCTGCCGCATTCATCACCTGCTCGGCCATGAGCCTTACCGCTTTCGCCGATGACGCGTCTGCTGACATCTTTGTCACCATTGCGGATAAGGACGGCAAGCTCGCTGTCGCTCAGGAGGCTGTGACAGTCACCGATGCCGACAACGACGGCAAGCTCACCATAAACGATGCGCTCGTTATCGCGCACGATAAGTTCTATGAGGGCGGCTCTGAGGCAGGTTACGCTTCGTCTGAGGGACAGTACGGTCTCGGTCTCGATAAGCTCTGGGGCACCGAGAACGGCGGAAGCTACGGCTACTACGTAAACAACGCTGCGGCTATGGGGCTCACTGACGAGATAAAGAGTGGCGACTGCCTCAATGCTTTCGTTTATCCCGACCCGAATGCGTGGTCTACCACTTACTACAGCTGGTTCGACAAGAATACCGTCGAGACTGAGCAGGGGACAGAGGTAGAGGTTGTGCTCAAGCGCGCAAGCTTCGACGAGAATTTCCAGATGGTTCCCGTTGCTGTTGAAGGAGCGGCTCTCACTGTTGACGGTGAGGATACAGATGTCAAGACCGACGCTGAGGGAAAGGCTAAGATAAAGCTCGATAAGGCAGGCAAGAATATCATCAGCGCTGCTTCTCCCGAGGGTATGACTCTTATCGCGCCCGTACTCATCGCTGATGTAAAGGGCGAGGAGACTACTACGACTACAGAGGCTGAAACGACAACTACAACTACAACAACTACAACTACTACGGCAACTACTACCGCTTCAACTTCGACTGCAAAGTCCACAACAGCTTCGGGCTCCGCTTCTCCCAAGACGGGCGACACGGGTGCGGCTGTTTCACTCGTTCTGCTCGGAACAGGCGTTTTTGCAGCCTTCTCTTTAAGAAAAAAGCATGAAAACTAAGGCTCGGAAAAGACTTATGTCGTGGGCGGCGGTCATCGTACTGTCGCTCGCGCTCGTCCCGATAAGAGCTTTTGGCTACGGATATACCGCCGACGAGGTCGATGACCTTATCGGCGGTATACTTGCATATAAGCTCGATGAATCGGGCGCGGACAGCGTTCAGGATTGGATAGACGGTTACCTCACCGACAAGGCGGGCGTGATGTCGGAATGGTATATCATCGCGCTCAGTCAGGACGGCGTGCGCGGAATGGACTCATATGAGCGGGCGCTGACTGACTACATCAGCTCGAATACGATACACTCGGCGACGACCCGCGAGAAGCTCGCTCTCGCTCTCTGCGCCGCGGGGAGCTCCGACAGCTATATCGCCGATATCCTCGACGAGTCTGTCGGGGAGAATGGGATAATGAGCCGTATCTACGGGCTTCACATCCTTAATAACGGCTACACCTGCGACAGGTATACGGCGGAGTCTGTCGCGGACGAGCTGCTCGGTATGCAGTATGCGGACGGCGGCTGGGCTCTGTTCGGCGAATACGGCGATATCGACGTCACCGCTATGACCGTGCAGGCTCTCGCTCCGCAGTACGGCGAGCGTGCCGATGTGGAGGCTTCCGTCGACCGCGCCCTCGACTTCCTCTCGCGTAAGCAGATGGACGACGGCGGCTATAAGGGCTTCGGCAAGCCGAATCTCGAGAGCTCCGCGCAGGTGCTGACAGCACTTTCGGCGCTCGGTATAGACTGCTGCGAGGACGAGCGCTTCATCAAGGACGGCAATACTGTTATCGACGGTATGCTCGGCTATCGGCTCGGCGACGGCAGCTTCTGCCACGAGGCGGACGGCGGCTTCAACGAAACCGCAACTATTCAGGCAATGTATTCTTTCGTCGCGTATAAGCGTATGCTCGCGGGGAAGCCCTACATTTATATGATGGATAACCGTCGGGAGCTTTCGCAAAACGGCGGTGATACGCCCGATACTGCCGCTGTCGTGACAACGCGCGCAGGGGAGGCGGCTGTCACGACGGCTGCTGACCGTGTTCCTGCGGAGTCGGGGACGGCTGCGGTGACTTCTGCTGCTGTCTCGTCGACCCTTGCTTCGGCTTCTTCAATGGTATCGTCGACATTCGCGGTATCGTCGGCGGGCTCGTCGGCACAGGTATCGGGTCCGTCGGAAATCACGGGCACTGCGACGTCGGCGGTGACGTCGGGCAGCGTGATTTCCGTAAACAGCGGCAGCACGCACGGCGGCTACAAGCCGATAGCCGTCATCGTTATCATAGGAGCAGGCGCTCTGCTGTCGGTGCTGCTGCTCGCCCTCGGCAAGAAGAACTGCAAGAACTTCATCTTCATCGGAGGGGCTGCGGCTGTCGGTATCGTTATCATTCTTGTGACGGATATACGCTCCGCAGACGAGTATTACGGCTCGTCCGCTGTCAAGGAAAACGCCGTAGGTACGGTGACTATGGAGATACGCTGTGATACGGCTGTCGGAAAGTCCGACAGCGAATATATCCCCGAGGACGGCGTTATCCTGCCTGTGACCTCGTTCGATATCGAGGAGGGCGATACCGTTTTTGACGTCCTCACCGACGCCGCACAGACCTGTGGCATTCAGGTGGACTCGCGCGGAGGCTCGAAAAGTATGATCTATGTGGCGGGAATAAACTATCTGTACGAGTACGATTTCGGCGACCTGTCAGGCTGGGTGTACCATGTCAACGGCATCTCGCCTTCGCGGAACAGCGGCGATTACGTCCTCTCGGACGGCGACAGGATCGAATGGCTGTATACCTGCGAGCTCGGACACGACCTTAACGAGGTGTACGAGGAATGAGAAGGTTTGAGGAATTTGACCCCGTGGCTGTCACGGTCTGGTTTTTCAGCGTCACGGGAGTTGCGATGTTCTGCGGACATCCGCTTCTCATGGCGATATCACTCGCGGGAGCTGTGCTGTTCTTCGTAGTTCGCAACGGCACGAAGCACGGCAGGTCGCACCTTTTCTTCGTCCTGCTGTTCGCGGTGCTCGCGCTCGCTAATCCGCTCATATCGCATAACGGCGCAACTGTGCTGTTCGTGGTCAATGACCGCCCCGTCACTCTCGAAGCACTGCTGTATGGCGTAAATTCGGCAGCTGTGATAGTCGGCGTGCTGTACTGGTTCCGCTCGCTGACGCAGATAATGACGAGCGAGAAGGTGCTGTGCGTGGCGGGGACAGTCTCGCCGAAGCTCGCGCTCGTGATGTCTATGGCGCTTCGCTCCGTGCCGATGTTCGCAAGACGGGCTAAGCAGGTCAGCGACTCGCAGAAGGCTATGGGGCTCTACAGCGAGGACAATATCATCGACGATATCCGCGGCCGTATGCGCGTTTTTTCGATCATTTCGACGTGGGCGCTCGAGAACGGCATCGTCACTGCCGACAGCATGGCGGCACGCGGCTACGGTACGGGCAGAAGGTCGCAGCTCAGACGCTTTCGGTTTACGGCGGCGGACGCGGTGCTCATGCTCGTGACGCTCGCTCTTCTTGCTGTTACGGCGGCGGCTATCGCTGCCGATTCCCTCGCTTTCACGTTCTACCCGCGCATTGATATCAACGTGAACGGCACGCTCGGCATCTGCGGAGCCGCTGCATACGGAGTTCTTGTGCTCCTGCCTATTTTTATTGAAACGGAGGTGTCGCTGAGATGGAGATACTTGCAGTCGAAAATCTGAGCTTCACGTACCCGAATTGCGGGGCTCCCGCGCTGAGGGACGTCTCGTTCACGCTCGAAAAAGGCGAATTTGCGGTGCTTTGCGGAGCTACGGGCAGCGGAAAGTCAACGCTCCTGCGTATGCTCAAGCGCGAGCTCGCGCCGCTCGGGGTGCGCTCGGGACGCATACTCTTCTGCGGGAAGGAGCTGTCAGAGCTCGCGGACCGCGATTCTGCGGCAAAAATAGGCTTCGTGATGCAGCAGCCCGAGCAGCAGATAGTCACCGACAAGGTCTGGCACGAGCTCGCGTTCGGGCTTGAAAATCTCGGTGTCCCGCAGAGCGAGATAGCTCGCAGAACTGCCGAAATGGCAAGCTATTTCGGCATCGGAGAGTGGTACGACAGGGACGTCGCCGAGCTCTCGGGCGGTCAGAAACAGCTGCTCAACCTCGCGGCGGTGCTCGTCATGCAGCCCGATATCCTTGTCCTCGACGAGCCTACCGCACAGCTCGACCCGATAGCCGCTTCGGACTTCATTGCCGCTCTGAAACGGCTCAATCAGGATATGTCACTGACTATGATAATGGCTGAACATCGCCTCGAAGAGGTCGTGCCGATATGCGACAGGCTCATGGTCATGGAGCAGGGGAGCCTCCTCGCGAACGGCGCTCCCGAGCAGGTCATCACGCAGCTTGGCGGGCGGGATGAGCTGCTGCGCGGTATGCCTGCGGCGGCAAGGCTGTTCTCGGAGCTCGGCGGGAGCGGGGACTGTCCGCTGACCGTGCGCGAAGGACGCCGATATATCGAGGAAAACTACTCCTGTGAGGTCAGGGGGCTGCCTGCGGAGAAGTACGCTGTTCCCGATGCGCCCGCACTTACGCTCGGCGATGTGTGGTTCCGCTATGACCGCTATTCCCGCGACGTGATAAAGGGGCTCGACCTCGAAGTCGGGACGGGCGAGATATTCTGCATTCTCGGCGGGAACGGCTCGGGCAAAACTACGACGCTCAACGTGGCAGCGGGCTTGCTGAAGCCGTATAAGGGAGCTGTGCGCGTGTTCGGGAAAAAGCTCAAGGAGTACCGCAACCGCTCGCTATACCGTGAATGCCTCGCGCTGCTGCCGCAGGATGTGCAGACTACCTTTCTGCATGATTCCGTGAAGGAGGAGCTCAAAGAGTGCGGCGCGGATGTGAGCTCCCTTCCCTACGACATCTCACACCTTCTCGGCAAGCACCCCTACGACCTCTCGGGCGGCGAGCAGCAGCTTGTCGCGCTCGCTAAGGTGCTCGCCTCTAAGCCGAAACTGCTCCTCCTCGACGAGCCGACAAAAGGGCTCGACGCAAATGCAAAAGCCGATATGACCGCTATCCTGCGGCGTCTGAAGGCTGAAGGCGTGACTACGGTAATCGTTACGCATGATGTGGAGTTCGCCGCAGACTGCTCCGACAGGTGCGCGATGTTCTTCGGCGGACAGGTGGTCTCGGTCGGCACGCCGCGTGAGTTTTTCTCGTGCAGCAGCTTCTATACTACCGCCGTCAGCCGCATGACACGCGGTTTCTACGAGGGGGCTGTCACCGTTGCACAGGCGGCGGAGCTCTGCCGCAGAAACGGCAAAAAGGAGGCGCCGCCATGTTTGTGATACGGAATCGTGAGCTGCGCAATACCATCAGAGTTGCAGTGCCGTTCGTGCTTGTGCCCGCTGCGACTTTCGCGGGAGCTGTGGTGTTCGACAGAAAACGCCATATCATTATCTCGCTCGCGATAGCTGTTATGGCTCTGCTGCTGTTTGCGGCGGGCTTCGAGCGCAAAACTACGGGCTCGCGGAGGCTCGTGATAGTGTCCGTGATGACTGCTCTCTGCTTCGCGGGGAGGTTCATTCCCTTCCTAAAGCCTATCGCTGCCCTCACGATAATAACCGCGCTCTACCTCGGCGGAGAGGCGGGATTCCTCGTAGGGGCGATGACTGCGGTGCTCTCGAATTTTTACTTCGGGCAGGGGCCGTGGACCGCTTTTCAGATGCTCGCGTGGGGAATGACAGGACTGGTCGCAGGTATCTTCGCGGAGCCGCTCAAACGCAAAAAATGGGCGCTGCTCCTCTACGGTGCGCTCGCGGGGGTCGGCTATTCGTTCATTATGGATATCTGGACTGTGCTGTGGTACGCGGAGGGGTTCAGCTTCAAGCTCTACCTCGGTGCGCTTTTTACCGCGATTCCCTATACGCTATCGTATGCGGCTTCAAATGTGCTCTTCCTCCATTTTCTCGCTGAGCCGTTCGGCAGCAAGCTCGGGCGTATCAAGACGAAGTACGGCGTTTAAGGCGAAATTTTCAAAAAGGGCTTGACAAATGCTGCGGGATAGTGTATAATGTGTAAAGTGTTTTTGGATTACACCCTTGTCAAATTCGGAACAAGGAGCAAAGTTATGGCTAAAGAGCTTAAATTCGTCATGCTGCTCGATTGCTACGGAGACCTGCTCACCGAGCATCAGCGCAGCGTTATGGAGCTTTACTACTGCGAGGACCTTTCGCTCGCCGAGATAGGCGCACCGCTCGGGATAACCCGTCAGGCGGTGAGAAGCCTCATCAAACGCACCGAAAATATCCTCCTCGGCTACGAGGAACGGCTCGGATTCGCCGACCGCCTCGGAAAAATGCGCGACTGCTTCTCCT
This sequence comes from Ruminococcus sp. YRD2003, assembly GCA_900109435.1. Classification (GTDB taxonomy): domain Bacteria; phylum Bacillota; class Clostridia; order Oscillospirales; family Ruminococcaceae; genus Ruminococcus; species Ruminococcus flavefaciens_G. Next base: position 44,375 of record FNZT01000012.1, read on the forward strand.
CTATCGCGGAGGAGGCGGAACTGATACCCGACGAAAAGCTCAGAAATGCGATACTTTTACAGGTGAAGCGCAGTGAGGAACTGCTCTGATACCATTATATATACCCCAAAGGAGGCGTCTACATGGCATTTGAAGGTCTTTCCGAAAAACTGAACAACGTCTTCAAGAAGCTGAAATCAAGAGGCAAGCTTACCGAGAGCGACGTCAATGAGGCTATGCGCGAGGTAAAGCTCGCTCTGCTCGAAGCTGACGTAAGCTATAAGGTCGTCAAGGACTTCGTCAGGAAGGTCTCGGAGAGAGCCGTCGGCGAGGAAGTGCTCGCGAGCCTCACTCCTGCTCAGCAGGTGATCAAAATCGTAAACGACGAGCTCGTTTCCCTCATGGGAAACAGCAACGCAAGGATAAATTTCGCGTCCAAGCCGCCTACGGTCATCATGATGTGCGGCCTTCAGGGTTCGGGTAAGACCACCCACGCCGCTAAACTCGCGAAAATGCTCAAAAAAGAGGGACATCGCCCTCTGCTCGCAGCCTGCGATATATACCGTCCTGCCGCTATAAATCAGTTGCAGATAGTTGGTCAGAAGGCTGACGTAAAGGTGTTTGAAATGGGTCAGACAGACCCCGTGATCATCGCGAGAGAAGCTCTCGCACACGCAAAGGATCACGGGAATGATGTGCTCATAATCGACACCGCGGGCCGTCTCCACGTCGATGAGGCGCTCATGGATGAGCTCAAGAAAATCAAGGAGCTCACTACCCCAGACGAGATCATGCTCGTTGTCGACGCTATGACGGGTCAGGATGCTGTAAATGTTGCCAAGGCTTTCGATGAAGCCGTAGGTATCACAAGCGTGCTGATGTCTAAGCTCGATTCCGATACAAGAGGCGGTGCGGCGCTCTCCGTACTCGCTGTTACGGGTAAGCCCATAAAGTATGTCGGCATGGGCGAAAAGCTCGACGATTTCGAGCAGTTCCACCCCGAGCGTATGGCTTCGCGTATCCTCGGAATGGGCGACGTGCTTACCCTTATCGAGAAGGCTGAGAACGTTATGTCCCAGAAGGACGCGGAAAAGCTTACCAAGAAATTCAAGGAAAATACCTTCGATATGGACGACCTGCTCGACCAGATGAAGCAGATAAAGAGAATGGGTTCGATGAAGTCCATCATCGGTATGCTCCCCGGACTGGGTGACAAGCTCAAGGACGTAGATGTCGACGACAGCCAGCTCAACCGCGTGGAGGCTATCATCACCTCTATGACTAAGGCTGAAAGAGCCAAGCCCTCTATCATCAATCCCTCCCGCAAGAAGCGCATCGCCGCGGGCTCGGGCAACAGGGTCGAGGACGTAAACCGCCTGCTGAAGCAGTTCGAGCAGATGCAGAAGATGATGAAGCAGTTCACAGGCAAGAACAGTAAGATGAACCTGCGCAAGGCGCGTAAGCAGCTCGCGGGAATGAACTTCGACAAGATGGCAGGCAAGGGCGGAGGAGATCTGCCGTTCTGATGAGGGCACCAAGCCCGCAGACAGCTTCGGCGTTGAGATCTGATATATCCACGAGAAAGGGCGGCGGGGAGCTCCCGCTGCAACAGGCAGATACTTATGCTCAGTAATATGGTAATGTCGCTGATAACTCTCAGGTATGAAACTCCTTTCGGAATCATCATGCTTATCATTGGAGCCATTCTTATCGGTGTCTCAAAGTATATTGCAAATGCGATCGCTAAGGACGAGGAAAAACAGGAAATATTGCGGCTGGTGATATACGTCATCGGCATAGCGATAATTATCGCTTCCAAGTTTGTCGACTCCGCAATGGCGATAGATTAACAGCTTTCAATGCGGTCTCCCGCCGCTTGAATATACATTAAACTTACGGAGGTGAATATACAATGGCAGTAAAGATCAGACTCAGAAGAATGGGCGCTAAGAAGGCTCCTTTCTATCGTGTAGTCGTAGCTGATTCAAGATACCCCAGAGACGGTCGTTTCGTCGAGGAGATCGGCTACTATGATCCCACTAAGGAGCCCTCAGTTGTTAAGATAGACGCTGATAAGGCTAAGGAGTGGATCGGCAAGGGTGCTCAGCCTACAGATACTGTAAAGGCTATCCTCAAGAAGGAAGGCATTCTGTAAGAAGCATTCTTATGCAATAGCTGCGGAAGAGGTGGGACAATCTGTCTCTGCCTCTGTTCCGAAAGCTCTCGGAGGTTATTATGAAAGATTTATTATATGCGATAGCCGCAGGCCTCGTTGAGGACAAGTCGGCTATAAAAATAGTCGAGGACGAGCCCGACGCCGAAGGCGTTATCGTTTTCCACCTTTCTGTCGCTCCCGACGATATGGGTCGCGTTATCGGAAAGCAGGGCAGGATCGCTAAGGCTCTCAGAACTATTATGAGAGCAGGCGCCGCAAAAAGTGACCTCAAGGTCTCTGTTACTATCGAATAATTAAGGCAACACCGCACAAAGCCCGCCTGAAGGCTTTGTGCGGTATTGCCTTAAATTATCTGCCCCGTCAGGGCGATATCCGTACAGGATTTTATACCTATTATTGAGGGAGGAACCTTTTCAAAAGGATCCTCCCTCTATCTCTTTTCCCGAAAATTCGGACTATAAGCCTTTGTGCGGTCAACGCGGTTATAGACGGATCTTTGCTGTATGACAGTTTTTACGGACATTTTCTACATTGAACAGCTTTGAATACATATCATTCTTGTCATATTTTACAAAATGTTGAATAACATTGGTTTTTTACTTGAATATAGTTTTTATATATGATATAATATAAGCTGAATATATTTGCAGTGAGGGGAGAAATATGAAGCTTCAGCAATTGGAATATGTCATCGCTATCGCACAGGAGGGCAGTATCACTGCCGCTGCGAAAAAGCTATATCAGGCTCAGCCTAATATCAGTATCGCGCTCAAAGAGCTCGAATCGGAAATAAGTATGCAGATATTCTGGCGTACTCCCAACGGAATGGTGCTCACTCCCGAGGGTGAGGATTTCCTGCTGAGAGCTAAGGAGATAGTCGAGAGTATGCACAGCCTTGAGGCTGATTACTCCAACAGAGCCGATGATACCGTTTCACTCAGGATAGAATCTACGATCTCTACTTATGTGGCTGCCGCTCTCGGTATCTGGGTCAATTCTTTTTCCGATACCGATAAGATCGGCATTCACCTTACCGAGTCTGTTACCAATAAAATTATTGAGGATGTGAGCGGCGGACGCGCCGATATCGGCATTATCCGCATTCCTTCAAGTCAGCTCGGCGTGTACGCAGAGCAGCTGAAAAGCCGCAAGCTGAGCTGCCGCACTGTTACGGAGTATACCATGAAGCTCCTTATGCGCGCTGATAACCCGCTCGCTAAGTATGACGACGTTCCTTTCGAGGAGCTCGCGAACTGCGTGCAGATACTTCACGGCGACGATGAGCTCAGCGTCTTCGGCAAGAACTGCGTAAACCCCGAATATCCCGAAGATACGCAGAACCGCCTCCTCTATGTCTATGACCGCGGAAGCAAGATGAGCCTCATGAATACATTGAAGAATGCTTTCATGTGGGTCTCGCCCGTTCCTAAGCAGGCTTTCCCCGACGGCGGCGTTGTGGTGAAAAAATGCTCGTATGCCAATATCCGTATGCGCGACCTCGTTGTCTGTAAGAAAAGCAACGAGAATAACCGCCTCATAAAAGAATTTATCGAGTTTATGGCGGGATTCGTCGAGAAGGCTATCGGCACCGAGGAAGAGTGAACGCTGGGGCGTATGCCCGCGTTATCGGGGCGCTGTGCCGTATAGTGCTTTCGCAGGGACGATGTCACGAAAACAGTTTTTACAGTCTATGGTGTCCGCTTTGCGGACACTTTTTTTGTCGGGCGGACGTCTTTCGCCTGATCATAGATTTCTGTCCGCGCTGCCAATTTCGCGGCATAGGTGATTTGACTGCATACTTTTTCGCCGCGCCTGTTGCTTTTTTAACAATTATATGATATAAGCGCGGTGTCCGCGCTGCCAATTTCGCGGCATAGGTGATTTGACCGCATACTTTTTCGCCGCGCCTGTTGCTTTTTTATCAATTATATGATATAATAAGTATGACACTAACAGGAGCGCGGCTGACGGCTCCGAAATTATGCCTCAGATGGCAAGAAAGGACATAATATGCTTCACGAAAAATCATGCGGAGCTATTGTTTATCGTAAATACCACGGCAATACCGAGATACTCCTCATCAAGCATATCAACAGCGGACACTGGTCGTTCCCAAAAGGTCACGTCGAGGACGGCGAGACCGAGGTCGAGACCGCTATGCGCGAGATAAAGGAAGAGACCGATATCGACGTCATCATCGACCCTACCTTCCGCGAGACCGTTACCTATTCGCCTAAAAAGGATACTATGAAGGTGGTTGTGTATTTCCTCGCAAGAGCCCGAAATGTCGATTATCACCCGCAGGAGGACGAGATAGCTGAGGTGCGCTGGGTCGATATCTCATATGCCTCAAATATCCTCTCCTACGAGAACGATAAAACTATAGTCACCAAAGCTAAATCTGCTATAAAAGAAGCTCTGTAAGAGACTGTTGTGTATATGATAAATATATCACGCTATTTGATTAATTGATATAAACAATAATATGCCAATCATATGAGCTGATAAAAATTATATATTTGATTTCCGCGAAATACTGTGCTATAATAAAACCATAGAAAGAGCGGATACATCATAACACACGCTTTCTTTAAAGTTTTTCTCTAATTTCATCCTTTATAAAAAAGAACGAGAAACTGTCCCCCAAGAGTTTCTCGTTCTTTTTTTGTCCGAAAATAACAGGATGCGCTGTCCGTCACTCGCGTACAAGCGTATTCACCAAAAATACAGTGCTTCTCTCCGCTAAATTTGGCGGTCTGTCAATAGATTTTCCCCTTTTTTTAAGGTATAATTTATATTGTTGTATTATTATTGATCCGAAAGAGGTTTTTTTATGTCTTATAAAGTTGTTAAATTCGGCGGAAGCTCGCTCGCTGATGCCAATCAGTTCAGAAAAGTCGCCGCTATCATCAAGTCCGACGACAAGCGCCGCTTCGTTGTGCCGTCTGCTCCCGGCAAGCGATTCTCCGACGATATTAAAGTGACCGATATGCTCTACAAGTGCTGTGAGCTCGCAGGGAGCGGAGTTGACTTCTCAGATGACCTTCAGCTCATTAAAAACCGCTACAACGGTATCATCTCAGAGCTCGGCATGGATATGTCGCTCGATGAGGAGTTCGACACTATCGAGCGCGAGCTCAAGGCTCGTCCTGCTAAGGATTACGCCGCAAGCCGCGGTGAGTTCCTCAACGGAAAGGTGCTTGCGAGATTCCTCGGCTTCAATTTTGTCGACGCCGCTGACGTTATCGTGTTCAATACCAAGGGAAGCCTCCTCCTTGAGGAGACCGTAAAGGCTGCCCGCGAGCGCCTGAAGGGGCTCGAAAACGCTGTTATCCCAGGCTTCTACGGTAGGACGACAGAGGGCGTCATCAAGACATTCTCGCGCGGCGGTTCGGACGTTACGGGCTCTATCATCGCCAACGCCGTGAGAGCCGAGATATATGAGAACTGGACCGACGTTTCGGGCTTCCTCGTTGCTGACCCCCGTATCGTCGACAAGCCCGACGTTATCGAGACCATCACCTACCGTGAGCTCCGCGAGCTCGCTTATATGGGCGCTTCCGTCCTCCATGAGGACGCTATATTCCCCGTGCGCTCGGCAGGTATCCCGATAAATATCCGCAACACGAACGCTCCCGAGGACGCGGGCACGATGATAGTCTCAAATGACCACGATTTCAGCCGCGAGAGCCTCGGTCACACTATCACCGGTATCGCGGGCAAGAAGGGATTCAGCTCTATCAATATCGAAAAGGCTATGATGAACAACGAGCACGGCTTCGGTATGAAGGTGCTCAAAGTCCTTTACGACAACGGTCTTTCGTTCGAGCATATGCCCTCGGGTATCGACACTATGAGCATCACTCTCGAGACCGCAAGGCTCGAGCCTGTACGCGACAAGGTCATCGCCGAGCTTCGCCGTGAGGTCGAGCCCGACCACATCGACGTCGAGGACGGTCTCGCTATCCTCGCTGTTGTCGGCAGACGTATGAAGAATACCCGCGGTACTGTTGCGCGCGTTTTCGCGGCAATGGCTCACGCAAGGATAAATGTAAAGCTTATCGACCAGGGCTCGAGTGAGCTCAACGTCATCATCGGTGTGAGCGAGAACGACCTCCCCGAGGCGATACGCCGTATCTACGATATGTTTATCAATTCCGAAAAGCAGTAAGCGAAACAGCCATAGGGGCTTTACCCTATGGCTGTTTCTTTGTATAGAATATGAAGAAAGGAAAATGTAAGGTTTCGGTATTGATTTGTCAGCGGATAGCAGAGTTATTCGGGGGTAGTCCCCGAGCGGCAGAGAGCTTCAAATTCACTGACGGGTATCGGCTTTGAGAAGTAATATCCCTGAAACATCCGACAGCCCATTTCCGAGAGCACGTGATACTGGTTCTCGGTCTCGACGCCCTCTGTGAGCGCTGATATGCCCAAGTCGTCCGAGAGATTGATGATGTTGCGGAGTATGGTCTGCGCTTTAAGTACGTCCGCTGTCCTGCTGAGGAAAGTCATGTCTATCTTCAGCACGTCCACGGGGATATCCTTGAGCAGATTCAGCGATGAATAGCCGCTTCCGAAGTCGTCCATCTCGACGATGAAGCCCGCTTCGCGGAGCTCGCCGAGTATCTTCATCTTGCTGTCTATGTCGGTCATCATTATGGTCTCGGTTATCTCTATCCGCAGATGTGCGGGGGCTATGCCGTACTTTTTCACGAGCCCTTTTATCTCTGCGGCGACGTCCATGAAGTAGAAGTCCTTCGGCGAGATATTGACCGACAGGAAGAGGTCCGAGCCCTCGTCCTGCCAGCGGGCGAGTATCTCGCAGGCGCTCTGCCACATGAACCTGTCTACTTCAACTATCATGCCGTTTTTCTCGAATACGGGTATGAACATCCCGGGCGGCAGGAAGCCCTCTGTCGGGTGTGCCCACCGCGCGAGCACCTCTGCGCCGACTATCTTTCCGTTTGTATCGACGATAGCCTGTAGGTAAGGGCGTATCTGACCGTCCTGTATGGCGCCTGCGAGCTGTGTGGATATCTGCTGGTCCCACAGCACCTTACGCCGCATTTCGTCGTCGTATATGGCGATGTGATTGTGATAGTCGTCCTTTATCGTCTGTATCGCAAGATGTGCGCGGTCGAACAGCACGGCGATATCGGTGTCAGTGTCGGTTATCTCGCACACTCCTACGTGTATGAGTATGTCGTAGTCGATGTTTATGTCGGCTACGCGGAAATTTGACAGCTTCCGTTCAAGGTGCTCGATATTGAGCTCGTCTGAGGGCACGCACGCGCCGAATATGTCGCCGCCGAGCCTGCCGAAGAGGCTGTTGTCGGAGAGCTCGGCACGTATGCGCTCGGCGAGGAATATCAGCACCTTGTCGCCGAACTCCGAGCTGAATATGTCGTTGACTACCTTGAAGTTGCGGACGTTGAGCGAGAGGATACAGCGCCTGATGCCAGGGTTGTCGTTCAGCTCCTCGTTTATGCGCTGATACAGATATTCCTTGGTATACAGCCCTGTGAGCCTGTCGTGGGTGGCGTTGTACATCTCGCGCTTCAGCTTTCGCTGTTCTTTCGTGTTGTCACGCACCGTCAGGAACGAGCCCGCGAATTTGCCCCTGTCGTCGGTGATGTGGTGGTTCTCTATGACGTAATACTCCGCCTCGTCGTCTTCTCCGATAACGAAGCCCGAAAACCAGTTGTCGGGCTTGCCCGTGCATTTGCCGAACTTGCTGTTCAGACGCTCGGAGGCCTTGTCGAAGGTCTCCTCGGTCACATTGGTGAGCTCCTGTGCGGGAGCATTCGCCCATATGCACTTGTCGTTGGAGTCAAAGAAGAACAGGGCTTCCGACATCTCGGAGGCGATATTCGCGAGCATACGGTCGAGGAGCCGCATGGGACGGTAGTACAGTGAGAAGTAGAAGATGAGAAGTCCGAACACGCCGAAGCCTATCATCGAGCGGTCTATGGGCTTGCGCGAGAAGATGTAGAAGGTCTGCCACAGCGACCCCAGCACGAGCGTGCCGAAGATGACGGAGTAGCGCTCGGAGTATATCCGCGAGGAGCGCAGTGCCTTTACGAGCAGCAATATCAGTATCACGAAGAGTATGCCGTATACCACCGTGCGGTGGAAGGTCTGTCCGAGGCGGGGGACAAGGCGGTAGTAGCTGTAGCCGTCTACCTGTATGGGCTCGGTCGTGAATGCCTGATGGAAGAAGGGGTCAAAGCCGTACTGGAGTATGTCCGCTGCGAGGAATATCTCCAGTATGAACCTCAGAACGCTTTTTTTCCACTTGTAATCACAGTATTCCATGACGAATTTCAGCATCGACCATATCATCAGGTCCATGCCGAGAAAGTATATGTAATAGCCTATCGTCGCGGGAAGAGGTGTTCCCGCACGGACTATTATCAGATTTCCGATAATAGGCGGTGTTATCGCAGCTGTGAACAGCGCGACCGTCGAGCCGATGGTGCGTTTCGACTGCAAAGCCGCTATCGAGCAGCTCCAGAGTGCTATTATCAGGAAAACAAATATGACAGAAAATTGGTCTCTCATAAAATCACCTGAGTCAAGCAGCACCGCGTGCGGTGTTGCCATAAATCTATATCTGAATCCCAAAGGATACATCTATTATAGCACAGGAAAGTCAGATTTGCAACAATTTTGATAAAAATTTACAACTTGTACACGTTTTTTTGCCAAATGCGGACAAAAAAGAATGCAGCCACAGCAAGGGGACTATATCTTGTGGGGGCGGCGGAGTTTTCGACAAGATGTAGCTGTGGGTGCGCTTGATTTTTTATTCGGAATGTGTTATCATTATTAATATTACTTCGGCAATATAATATCGTTGGATGCTTCGTCGGGCTGCGCCGAGGCGAGGATGTACGGGACGGTCGGCAGGCGTTGCTTCGCCGCCTGCCTGCTTCTCAAGGGGGACGCTGTCCCCTCGGCGGAGGGAATTTCCGCTTCGCGTTTTTTTGATATTTAGTATCGGTGGATGTTTCGTCGGGCTGCGCCGAGGCGAGGATGTACGGGACGGTCGGCAGGCGTTGCTGCGCTCGCCTGCCTGCTTCTCAGGGGGACGCTGTCCCCCTCGGGTCACCCCCTGCCGGGGTGAGAGCCTCACCCCGAACCCCCGCAATTTCCGCTTCGCGGTTTTTGTTGATATTATTTGCCACGTTAATAATTACACCGACTTCGCTTCGGACAGAAAGGAATCATCGCTATGAAGCTCGAACCTATCGTCATTTCTCTCCTCGATACCGACCTCTATAAGTTCAATATGGATCAGGTCATTTTCCATAAGCATACCGACCTCTGCGGGCAGTATTTCTTTAAATGCCGCAATAAGGACGTCGTTTTTACTCCCGAAATGGTGCAGGAGATCAACGAGCAGATCGACCACCTATGTACCCTTTCCTTCAAAAAGGAGGAGCTCGATTACCTCCGCTCGATACGCTTCATCAAGGACGATTATGTCGAATTTTTGCGCCTGTGGCACCCGATCCGCGACTACGTGACCGCTGAGCTCGACGCTGACGGTCAGCTTCAAATAGTCGTCGACGGTCCGCTCTTCTCGGCTATGCAGTTCGAAATCTACCTCCTCGAGATCGTCAATGAGGTGTACTTCCGCATGAAATTCGACTACGAGAGGCTGAGAAGCTCCGCCGAGCTGCGCCTCGACGCCAAGATAAAGGCTATGAACGAAGGCTCCTATACTTTCAAATTCGCGGAGTTCGGCTGCCGCAGAAGACTCTCACGCGAGTGGGAGGACGTCGTTGTAAGGCGCTTTGTCACCGAGACCAAGAACTGCGTGGGTACGTCGAACGTTTACCTCGCGATGAAGTACGATGTTACCCCTATCGGAACCTATGCACACGAGTTCGTGCAGATGTATCAGGGTATTGATTCGATCCCGCTCGCCTATACCAACCATTATGCCATGAAGGACTGGTACGACGAATACGACGGCGATAACGGTACGGCTCTGACCGATACCATTACCACTGACCTCTTCCTGCTCGATTTCAACCGCTCTATGGTCAATAACTATACGGGCGTCCGCCACGACAGCGGCGACCCATACGCCTGGGGTGACAAGATCATAGCCCACTATAAGAGCTATGGCGTCGACCCCAAGACCAAGCTCCTGCTGTTCAGCGACAGCCTCGACTTCGACAGAGCTCAGAAGCTCCATGAGTATTTCTGCGATAAGTCAAAGGTGTCGTTCGGGATCGGTACCTTCTGCTCGAATGATACTGAGGAGAAGGCGCTGAATATCGTCATCAAGCTCCAGTATGTGAACGGCAGACCCGTCGCTAAGCTCTCGGACGATATCGGCAAGGCTATGTGCCGCGACGAGGACTACCTCGAATACCTCAAACGCTCCGTCGATTTCAGATTGAAAAGAGAAGCTGCAAAATAAGCGCTTTACTAAGGCAAATATCCGCGTCCGTATAAGAAACGCCGAAAGGTTTTTCCCTTTCGGCGTTGTCTTTTTTTCTGTGTTTTCAGGTGAAGTATCGGAATGAGTGACCTGCTGAAGTGTCGGGGAAGGTCACTTCTCCTTGGGTGCTGCGAAATCCTTCAGTGTCGGAACATCACCCGCAGATGTCGAAACAAGTGCATAGTACGCAAGAATGGTCGAAGCGTCCTTAGCGTCTACCTTGCTGTCGGAGTTGACATCGGCAGCTGCCCTCTGTTCAGCCGTAAGACCGTCATCATCGCCCGTGGAAGCCTTTGAATAAGCCACAAGTATCAATGAGGAGTCCTTTGCATCAATCTTGCTGTCATTGTTCGGGTCTCCGAATGGGATCGGATCCTCGGTCTCGCGTATCTGATACGCCTTTATCTTTCCGTCGGAGGTCATCAGGTTGATGATCTTTGAGCCGTCATCGAGGTCTGTGATAGGTGTGCTGAAACGCGGGTCGGCAACAAGGTCTTTCATCTTTTTGCTCTGCTTCAGCACGACCATTTTCTCTGTGCTCGGAACATACAATACATTCGCATATTCTATCGGCACTACGACCTCATTCGCGGAGGAAACTACGCCTGTCAAGCCGTTCTTCCTGACTATGTACAGGTCGCCGCACGGGATTGCGGAGTCGTATTTGTACTTATCGTTGAAATCGTTGTAGTAATAGCTGCCCTTATAGATATAATCATTGCCTTCAAATGTACTCTGATACGTAAATCGGTCAAAGGTAGTTTTACCCTTCTGTACATAGAACGTATCCTCATAACGGTATATACCGGTCTTCTCGGGCATTTCTATCGGTAAAGTGCAGTCTGCCTGAGCGGGCGGAAGTATCTCGGCGCCGTCCTTGGAGACAAGTCCGAGCTTGATTATCTTACCCGTCTTTTCGACGTCTGTTGTTTCGTATGTGTTGGTTTCTCCGTTGTAATGCTCTTCCTTGACAGTAGCGGTTACAGGTTCGGTCTCTTCTGCGAAGGCTATGCCGTCCGCAAACTCGTAAATACGCGTGTATTTGGGCTCGCAGATGACGGTGCCGTCAGCGTCTGCCATGCCCCACTTGCCGTCATTGATGATGATGTAGTTGCCGAACTGCGTCTTTACCGCGATGCCGAAAGAATTGTCCTTCGCGAAATCGGGAGCAAAGTCCTTTATAGGTACATAAACTGCGTTTATCACAAAATATCCGCTGTCATTATTTCCTGTTGCGGGCAGGTCGTAAGGTCCCACGGAGCGATTCGGAGATGTGCCGTCGCTGTAGATAGTATCTATTGTCTTGTCGCGCTCGTTTTGATTTGCAGATCCTGCATAGCAATGCTCTTCCACATCGACTGTTATGTCTGCCATAGGAGCGATAAGCTGTGTACCGTCGATCTTATCCAGACCTATCTTGTAGCCGTCATCATTGGACCAGAGATAGTTGCCGCCGTCCGTTGAGTCTGCTGCCATATCCTCGGGGTAGACGATAGTTCTGACATACTCGTTTCCGATGCGCTCGACATTGTTGTACTTTCCTACCTGAGAATATACTATCTCATTGCTTTTTGCATTGTAGATGTAGGAAGCCGTCTTGCCCGACTCCTCATCCTTGCCGTTTATGACATATGTGTAGTCGGTGCTTGTCGTGGGGCGGAATTCACCGTACGAATCGAACTTCTTTATGAACTCGCCCTTGTAGTTGTAGAAGCTGAGCTCGCTGCCGACCTGATTGTAGAACACGCCCGCGCCCGGGATGAGGTTGTAATCGCTCGGTATCTCGGCAACAAGATCGCCGTTGATATCAACGACTTTGCCGCTTTCGCCCTCCTTCGTGAGATAGAAGCAGTCTCCTGCGGGCTGAGGGGTATCGTATTCCTTGTCGTAAACGAATACTCTGTAATCGCTGCTGACCAGATAGTTCTGATCTTCGGTGACCTCCACCGTATCAACGGGCTTGAGAGCAGTGTCGAATATCTTTACCGAATCGCCGTCTTTGATGTAATAGTAATTAACTGTTATGTTGGCTTTATAGTCGTTGTAGGATACCCACTTAAGGTTTGCCATATCGGCAGGTGCGTTGTCGTCGATCACCTCGTCAAGGAAATTGTTATAGATAACGCATTTATCGCCCGATGCAGCAACGTAGCAGTTACCTATTTGATTGAAGGAATCATATTCTCCCAGTTTTTCAAGCTTTCCGTTATAGTAAACGGAGCTGCCGTCCTTCCTGACGCTGACATAAAAATGTGACGTGCTGATGCTGTCGCCCTCAAGGAGAGTCTCCATATCGGAATTGAGGAGCTTATCGTATGAGCCCTCTTCGCTCCTGTGCAATAAGAACTCGACTTTTGCTCCCTTGAAATCGCCTGGGTTATGCAAATTTATATCTTCGCCGTTTTCATCACGATAGTAAACAGTCGCGTGAGAGTAATCTTTGATATTGTTCTCTGCATCGCTGAACTGTCCCAGTCTATTAAGGGCTTCATCGAAATAAGTATAGCTGAACTGGTCGGGGATAGCATTGCCGTCCTTGTCATAAAGCTGATCTGTGCCCTTTATAAAGTAATCATCATACCAATCAAAATTGCTCCACGACTTAAAGTCGAGCGTATCGAAATAATCGGTGACCTGCTTAAAATCGTCCGAATCAATAATAGCATACTTGCCGTCTTTTTTTATCCTGTAATATTTTGAGAGCGTATAATTATAGTCGGGCTCGTTGTAGAAATTATCATCATAAGCAGCCCAGTAACAGTGATTGTAATGATTATCGCGAACATACTCTTTCGCCTCTTCATAGACGGGAGAAATGGTCTTGCCGCTCAGGTCGGTGAAATAGTCGCCTTCCTTGCCGTCAATGAAGAACTTTTTCCCGTCAGGACAGAGGAATATGTTTTCAGCGGTGTCGGTCAGCTCGATGACGACCTTGCCGCTCACATCTATAACGCCCACTTTCCTGTCAATGTCGTATACGGTGAAGTAGGTATCGTTAAGGCGCTTGATAGCGTGGTATTCCGCGATGACGCCGCCGTCGGCATCAAGCAGCTTGTTTCCCTTATTGCCGCCGACTATCATCGTCCCGCTTGCGTTTCCGAATCTGATATTCGGATCCATGAAGTTGAAGCCGTAGTCGGAAGTGGTAGGCATGATGAAGTCAAATATGCCCATCGTCGTAGTAGCGTAGCATATGCCGCTCGTGATAGCTTCGTCGAGCGATATGAGCTTGGTGCTGCCGTCCTTGTCAACTACGACGAGTTGCTGACCTGTGGCGAATTCCTTGGGCGTACCGTTCTCGATGTACACGTTCCTGTCGGGATACTCAACAAGGCTTTCAAATTCCTTGTCGGTTATTTGCTCTGCGACATACTTGGCACTCGAGGTCATTAGCGGGATGTTTGCCAGCATTGCCGCAGCTGCGGAGAAAGCTATGAGCTTTCTCAATGGTCTGTTCATAAAACCACCCTTTCACATCTTATTTTCAGAGACAAAAGCCTCCAAATACAACACAATTATACCACTGTTATATATGATTGTCAATATGTGCGTATAATAATTATATATGCAATACCAATTATTGCCTGTTCAACAAAACAGTCAACGCTTTAAGGGCTGTACTTATACGGAAGCATTACGGGACACTTATCGGGGGAAACCTTTCTGAAGAAAGGTTCCGCCAACAGCGGCGGTCCCCTCTGTCGCTTCGCGACATCTCCCCGCACTGCGGGGAGTCACCCCCGAGCCCCTTTCCAAAGACTTTTAGTCCAAATTTTGCCCCTATGGAGTACTCTCATGAAAAAAAAAGACTAACTCTTTCCATACAAGGAGAGTACCCCATAGGGGCAAAATTTAAATTGAAAGTTTTAGGAAGGGAGTTTGAGGGAGAACCCTTTTTCAAAAGGGTTTCCCTCAATAAATACTCCGTAATGCTTCTGTATGCGTACAGCCCTTGAGGCGTTGACTTTACGTATCAGCCGCAGAAAGTGAAGACCTGTCCTTCGCCTGCGCCCTCAACGGCGTCATACCAGTAAACGTTGTTGCTTGCAAACACGAAATTCATCTCGCCGCTGCCGTTCTGATAATCCACGGTTTCGCTTACAACCTCGCCGTTCTCGTTGTATACGTAGGACTTCCTTACACAGTTATCATAGGATACACAAATACCCTCATCGCGGCAATCCACCTTGCCGCTCATATCCCAGACACTTGTCTCGGAAACGCTGCCGCTCCATGAAATGTGTATTGCAGCCTGATCGGTGCCGCAGCAGGAAACGGTCATCATTGCACGTCCGTTTGAGTATGTGCCGATGAAGTTCATCATGGGGTTCTGTCCGTCGCTTGCAGTTGCATTGCGGGCATTGTCGTTCTCGAAGGTGTAGCAGAACTGGTAGCCCGAGTAATATGTTACTGTCTCGGGAGTGCTGCCGTTAGTTATGGGAGCTGCAACGATCACCCAGCAGGCAAAATCCGTGTCGGGAGCAGTACCCTTTGTGCAGCTGATGATCTGCGCGCCAGAGCCGATCTGCTCTCTTACATTTGCGATAGCCGCAGCCTCGTCAATGCCGATGTTGTCAGCCTTTGCGGCGGCTGCGGGAGCAGTGTTCTTTGCCGCTGTATTTTCGGCAGAAAGCTGCTCTGCCTTTACTGCGTTTGTATTTGAAGCCTTGTTTTCAGCCTTTACCGCGTTTGTACCTGTGGTTTTTGTCTCAGCCTTGACGGTCGTTGAAGCGGTCGTTACTGCTGCCGTTGTCGATACAGAAGTCGTTACTGATGCACCGGATGCGGGAAGTGAAGATGCAGGGACGTCTGAGCCGCAGCCCGTCAGCATAACTGCTGCACCTGCGAGAGCAGCGATGGCTGCTATTATCATCGGAGCAGTCTTTCTGCTGCCCTTTACGTTGTTTACCTTGTTCTGTGCGTTGAAATTTCTCATTGTTTTTTCCTCCTGTTTTTCTGCGCTTTTTTTACGCTTTGTGTTTTCCATGACTATATCATACCACAGTATTTCGGTCCGTTCAACAGATAATATGCCGCCGAAATGTAGTTAAAGTTACACTCGGGAGGCGAAGTGTAAACAAAACTACATCCGACCTGAAAATTGTATCATAAAAAAGCGGGCGCAGGTGCAGCAGAAAAGCAGAGCCTGTCGTCCCGTAAACTGCGAAAACGGCGCCTGATACCGAGATCAGGCGCCGCAAATCAATTCTTCATTATAAAATTTTCCGTATTCTTGTCGAGGTCTGAAAGTATCCCCACGATGAAGCTCTCGGGTTCGGAAAGACCGCCGAGCACCCATTTCTCCACAACCGCGATACAGCCCTGAGCACGGTAGCAGCTGAGGTACTCTATGTGTCCGTCATTGAGCCTGCTGTCCTTTTGCTCGCTTATCAGCTTGCGGAAAAGTCCCTCCATCAGCTTGCCGAACTTCTCCCGCAGGTCGTTTGTGCCGTTGCGCGAGAATATCATGCCGAAAACGCTCTTATTATCCCTGATATAGCCGATGAGGCAGGAGAAGAACTCCTCCGAACGAAGCTCATCAAGCTGTAGTATCAGCAGTCCGAGCTCGACGAGAACGTCCTCCTCTATCTTGTCATAGAGGTCGTAGACGTCGAGATAGTGCTTATAGAAGGTAACGCGGTTCACATCGGCTCTGTCGGCTATCTCCTGCACGGTTATCTTGTGCAGTTCCTTATTCGCGAGCAGCTCTGCAAAGGCGTCACATATCGCTTTTCTGGTCTTGAGAGTGCGTCTGTCGGTCTTCTTTTCACTCATTTTTATCACCGATCCATATAGTTGTTGTCTTTATCAATGTCTGTTTTGCCCTCCGCGAACGAAGTGCGGGGCAATGAGAACACATTTATTATACACCATATAACAATAATAGTCAACGCCGCAGCATACGACCATTTCAAATTTTACTTGACTTTTATGTAAGAATAGGATATAATGATTCCAAACCTGAACAAAATATTTGTTTTTATGCGGATCGGGATGATGAAATGGACTATACTATAAGTATCACGAATAAATGCAATCTCAGATGCAGCTACTGCTACGAAAGGCATCTTAATACGGAATACGGCTGCATCGGCGGCGAGACCCGCAAGCAGATAGCCGACTTCATAAACAGCCGCAGTGATGCGGATACGGTATACCTCTTCGGAGGCGAGCCGCTGCTGTATAAGGACACCGTAAAATATTACATCGAAACACTCAGAGCAAACCGCTTCGTCATCACTACCAACGGCACGCTTCTCGACGAGGACTTCCTGAAATGGTGCGAGGGCAGGAGCGTTATCATCAATATGTCGCACGACGGCAGGGATTGTCCCGAGCGCGGAGCAGATACCGCTCTCCTCGATGCGAACCTGAAACTGCTGCTGAAGTATCAGCCGAAGGCGCTGGTGCAGCTCGTCTATACCGAGGAGACGCTCCCAAAGCTGTACGACAATATCCTGTATCTCAAAGAGCTCGGAGCAAAGAAGGTCTCGGCGACTATGGACTCGTTCCTCGACCCGAGCGACCCCGACAGCTTTGGCGACATGATGCGCGAGCAGTGGCGGAAGATAGCTTCTATCCCCGATTTGTTCGTGTATGAGCTCGCCACGAAAATTGATACTATCAGGAACAAAAAGTCCAGCCTTTGCGAGATATGCAAAAAGAAAATATTCATCAACTGGGACGGCCGCTTCTACCCCTGCGTACAGTTCCAGAACATACCCGAATACCGCTGCGGAGATGTGTCCGTCGGCATTCAAGCCGAGCAGACAAGGAAAGCCCACCCCGACTATCCCATGCGCTCGGAGCGCTGCAAGGGCTGCGAGATAGCGGAATACTGCCGCAACTCCTGCGCGTGCAGAAAAATGGCGACGACGGGAACTGTCAGAGACATTTCCGAAGCCGCTTGTATGGAGGAACAGGTGCAGATACTTACTGCACTTGAAATAATTGCCAATGATAAAGGAGGAAAGAGACCATGAGAAAATTCACAAAAGAGATATCCGCGCTTTTAGCCACAGTCGCTGTCGGCACCTCGGTGAATGCAGCCACAGCCGCGTCCGAGAATGAAGCCGTAAAGACTGAGGGCGTCGCGATGATATCCGACACCGAACTCGAGCAGTTGGCCACTACTATGGTCGGCACCACAGTCGCAGAGCCTTTTACGACAATGTATGAGGACACATATTATGAGGGCGAGATGATGCCTGATGCGACATACCTCGCGGGTGATATCATAGGTACTCCCGTGACAGAGCCTATCTACACAGTCGGCACAGAGGTAGGACCTGTGACCACTACCACCACCACCGACGAGTGGGGCGGCACGGCTATGATAGGCACACAGGTCGGACCGTATACAACGACCACCACGACTGAAACGACAACATATTGTGAAGGCACAACGACGTCAGAATACACTTCCACCTCTACCGAAGACACATGGATCGCGGGCGGAATAATGGACATTCACTACGGCGATGCCAACGCAGACGGAAAACTGTCGCTAGCCGATTCCGTGGCAATACTGCAGTTCATCGCCAACAAAGACAAATATTCTATGCCCCGTTCTGCTCAGAAATCCGCAGACTGCTATAACCCGGGCGACGGCGTCACACCTATGGACGCCCTTACGATAAAGAGAGTTGACGCAGGCGAGATAGCCGAGTATGACCTCCCCGTGTATCCAGACTGCGAGAGCGGAGCGTGCTGATTTTTCAATAACAATATCCGTTTAGGCTGATATCCAAAAACTTGCCCCTATGGGTCGTCCTGATACAAACAGAATCAGGAAAGTGTCCCATAGGGGCAAAATGTTTTGTCTGAAAGCCTGTGAAACAGAGCCTGTATCCTCGCTCTCACACTGTGTGCGGGCAGAATGTTCCACGTGGAACATTCTGCATTAAGGGGGCTTTTTGCCTGTTTCACGCGCTAATGCTCGCTGAGTATCTTTTCGAGGTCGTATCTGTGCATATTCAGCACCTTCTCGAATTGGTCGCGCGGCAGCGGCTTGTCGAAGATATAGCCCTGAGCGTGTCGGCAGTGGTTGGCGCGGAGTATCTCTATCTGCTTCGTGGTCTCGACGCCCTCCGTGATGCATTCAAGCCCGATATCCAGAGCCATCGCTACAACGTGACGGTACATCAGGCTCGTGACGCTCTGGTCGTTCTCGTTGTCGGCGGGAAGGAAGCAGCGGTCTATTTTCAGAACGTTCCACGGTATCTCGCGGATGAGGTTGAGAGAGGAATAGCCCATTCCGAAGTCGTCGACAGAGGTGCAGATGCCCTCGTCCTGCAAACCGCTTACAATGCGCTTCAGTACGCGGAATTCGACGTCTGTGGTAGTCTCGGTGAGCTCTATCTCTATGTACTGGTGCGGTACGCCGTGTCTGTCTATTATCTCGATGATGTGGTGGAGCAGGTCAACGTCTATGAGGTGCTTTCGCGAGAGGTTGACCGATGTCCTCACGGGCTCAATGCACGCGTCGAGCCACCTGCGGATATCCGAGCACACGATGTCGAGGATGTAGAAGTCGAGGCGGCAGATGTCGTTGCTCTGCTCAAGGACCGGGACAAATGCGGCGGGAGATATCAGATTGTCGCCGTGCTGCCAGCGGCAGAGCGCCTCTGCACCGATGACTTCGCCCGTATTCACGTCGACCTTTGGCTGGTAGAAAACCTTGAATTCCTTCTTGCTGAGGGCGGGCTCAAAGAGCTGTATGATGCGCATTTCCTCGCCCTTTTTCTTTATCATGTCCTCGCTGTAGAAGGTTATGGACTCGCCGCCCTCTGCTTTGGCGGTCTGGTAGGCGCTGAGCATCCTGTCCATAATAGCGCTGCGCGAATGGAAGTTGAAATCCTCGGGTATCTTGAATATTCCTGCGCTCGCGGAAACAAGTACGCGCCTTTCGTTTTCCTTGTCGTAGTATATGGGGACTCCGCGGAGAAGCGACATAACGTGCTCGAGAAGCTCGTTGCGTATCAGCACGATGAAGGAGTCTCCTCCGAGACGGCTGATGATACCGTCGGTATCGGCTATGGCGGCTATGAGCTTGTAAAAGTTGCGGAGGACGATGTCTCCGTTTGCTCTGCCGATATCCTGATTGATGACGGAGAAGTGGCGCAGATTGAGCATTATAGCGGTATAGCGACCTTTCAGCAAGCCCTGACTGTTAAGCCTTTCCGCCTGTCGCATGAAGGCACGGCGGTTCTTGAAGCCGAAGTCGTCATAGAATCCGAGGGCTTCAACCGCTGAGGCGAGCCTGTTGCGCGCAACAAAACTGAGCAGCTGGCGCTCTATGAGGTCGAGCCTCTGCATATCGCGCTCCGAGAGAGGCTCTTCGTCCTCGGGACGGTAGATAGTGCCCTTGATGACAGCCTGCGACTTGGTGAGGACACGGTGCTCGATTATAGCAGGTCCACCCTTTCCGTTGTCGTAGTCACAGATGATCTCGCCCTCGCCGAGGCGCTCCTTTTCTTCATTCGTGTAGAACTCGGTCACACCCTTGGAGATGCGGAAGAGCTCGCAAAGCTCGGTGAGCACACTGATGAATCTGTCGCGGTCGAAACTTCGTAGGTTATTCATTTCCGAGAGCAGCTGTTCAAGCAGCATATAGTATTTTTCACTTGATGTCTCCACAAAGATGCCTCCTTTCGGCATATGTGCAAGCTATAGGCAGCACCGTACAAAGACCGCCTGATGGCTTTGCGTGGCGATGCTGCATTTCAATTATAACATATAAATAAAAAAATTGCAACAGGTTTCAGGATTTTATTTATTTTTTCAAAACAAAAGGTAAGGGGCAGACCTCTCCTTGGAAGGGCCTGCCCCGTAAGATACCTGCGATACGTATGAGCCAAATGGCTGAATACGGCGGTTTTTTCAGAATTCTAATGCTGCTGTGAATTTTTTGTCCCTACAGTTTACGGTGAGTCTGTATCCGCACACGGTCGCTGCCGAAGTAGTCGAAGCCCTACGCCCTGTTGAGGAGGTCGTCGCGCGTGACTGTTTGACATCAATTATATCTTCAAAGCAGCAGCTTGTCAAATGCGGCACGGGGTGTGGAATTGACATTTATCGTTGGCGATGATATAATGTTTTTAGTTCTAATAAAGGTATATCCCAAAGGAGGAAAACAATGCACAAGGAATTTCTCATGGGCAACGCTGCCATTGCCCGAGGTGCAGTCGCCGCAGGTCTCAACGTCATAAGCGGCTATCCGGGCACGCCTTCGACCGAGGTGCTCGAAACTGCTGCAAAATATAACGACGGCAGCATCTATGTCGAATGGTCGGTAAACGAAAAGGCTGCTCTCGAACTCGGCGCAGGTGCGGCTTACTGCGGAGCGCGCTCAATGGTGACCATGAAGCAGGTCGGGCTAAACGTCGCCTCAGACCCGCTGATGAGCCTTGCTTACATCGGTGTAAAGGGCGGTATGGTTATTATGGTCGCGGACGACCCTGGTCCGATATCCTCGCAGACGGAGCAGGATACCCGCCATTTTGCGTCGTTCTCGAAGCTGCCGTGCTTCGACCCGTCGTCGGTGCAGGAGGCATACGATATGATACAGGAGGCGTTCGAGTATTCGGAGAAATACCGCACTCCCGTCCTGTTCAGACCTACCACGCGCGTCTGTCACGGCTATGCATCGATAGAGGTAAAGGACGAGAGCGAGTGCGTGAAGAATAAGCCCGAGGGCTTTGTGAAGGACTCGTCGAAATGGGTCATCTTCCCGCGCCTTTCGTATAACGCGCACATCAGCATAGAGAAGCGCAATGCCGAGCTCTCCGACGTTTTCTCGGACTACAGCCGCAATTACATCATCGGGGACGAGCGCACATACTGCATCGGCAGAACGCTCGAAAATCAGGCTTCCGTAAGGAAGGGCATTGCCTCGCACGGCATCAGCTTCACCTATGTGCAGGAGGCGCTCGCGGGAAGAGAAGCTCCGAAGGTGCTCAAAGTCTCGACGCCTTTTCCATTCCCCGAGAAGCTTGCGGTCGAGTTCCTGAGCGGGCTCGATGAGGTGCTCTGCATTGAGGAGCTCGACCCCGTTATCGAGCGCGAGCTGACCTATATCTGCGGAAAGTACCACCTCGGCACGAAGATACTCGGCAAGCTGACGGGGAATGTAAAGACTGCGGGTGAAAACACCTGCGACAGCGTTGCCGCAGACATTGCCGACTTCTTGGGGTGGGAGAAAAAGCCCGCGGCAGAGCTGCCGCCTGCTCCCGAGCTGCCGATACGTCCGCCTGTGCTGTGTGCGGGATGTCCGCACAGAGCGAGCTTTTATGCGGTAAAGGAAGCGATGAAGGGCAAAAAGGCTGTATTCTGCGGAGATATCGGCTGCTATACCCTCGGCAACGCCATGCCGCTCGACATGGTGGACACCTGCCTCTGTATGGGCGCGGGGGTCAACATCACTCAGGGTATCGGCAAGATAGAGCCTGATACGACCTGCTTCGCATTCGTCGGAGATTCGACGTTTTTCGCCTCTGCGATAACAGGCGCGATAAACGCGGTGTACAATCAGGCGGATATGACACTCATCGTCCTTGACAACTCCACGACCGCAATGACAGGTCATCAGCCTCACCCAGGCACAGGCCGCACGATGATGGGACAGGTGGTCGACAAGGTCAATATCGAGGCTGTACTCCGCGGCGTCGGGCTCAAAACTGTCGAGACCGCGGACCCGCTCGACCTCGGCAAGGCTGTGGAGACCGTGAAGCGCGTTGCCGCTGAAAAGGGCGTAAAGGCGATAATATTCAAGTCGCCGTGTGCGGTGCTCATCAAGCCCGAAAAGCCGTACAGCATCAGTGAAGACAAGTGTATCGGATGCAGGAAGTGCATAAACAGCCTCGGATGTCCAGGAATCGTCATTTCCGACGGCAAGGTCACGATAGACGGTACGCTCTGCACGGGCTGCGGACTTTGCAGTCAGGTATGCCCCGTGAATGCTATAGGAGGTGAGCGTAATGAATAAGAATATCCTGCTCTGCGGCGTGGGCGGACAGGGCATCGTCCTTGCGTCGAAGCTCACCGCCTCATGCGCAATGGAAAAGGGACTTCAGGTCATGAGCGCCGAGACTATCGGCATGGCTCAGAAGGGCGGAAGCGTTTTCAGCTTCCTGCGCATCGGAGAGTGCATTTACAGCCCGATGTTCGGTCAGAAGCAGGCGGACATCATCATCGCCTTCGAGCCCGCCGAGGCTGTGCGGATGCTCCCTTATCTCAGGGACGGCGGTACGGTCATCGTGAATACGCGACCGATAATGCCCGTCACTGCGGCGCTGAAGGCTTCGGACTACAACGGGACGGAAATGCTTGACTACCTGAGAAAGACGACAGAAAATCTGATAACAGTGGACGGCGACAGCGTTTGCCGCGAGCTCGGCTCACCGAAGGTGCTGAACATGGTGATGCTCGGCGAGGCGATAAGGAGCGGCGTTCTGCCGTTCACAACAGACGACGCAGCAGAAGCAATGAAGAAGAGCGTAAAACCACAGTTCGTTGAGCTCAACGAAAAGGCTCTGAGACATAATATGTGATCATGAAAGGAACGAACGACCATGCAGATCTCAGAAAAGCAGATAGAACTCGTCAACAGCCGCATACAGGCACTTGAAAAAGCAGGAAGCTTCTACGGAAAGAAGCTGAAGGAAGCAGGCATTACGGAAATACGCACCGCAGAGGACTTCGGGAAGCTGCCCTTCTCGGAGAAGAGCGACCTCCGTGACGCTTACCCACTCGGGCTCATGACTGCTCCCGAGGAGGAGATAGTACGCATTCACTCGTCATCGGGTACAACGGGTACTCCCGTAATAATCCCTTACACAGCAAAGGACGTTGACGACTGGGCTATAATGTTCAGGCGCTGTTACGAAACAGCTGGTATTACTAATTTGGACCGCATACAGATAACTCCCGGCTACGGTCTGTGGACGGCAGGCATAGGCTTCCAGAACGGCGCTGAGAAGCTGGGGGCTATGGTAATTCCGATGGGTCCCGGCAACACCGACAAGCAGCTCCAGATGATGCAGGATATGAAGAGCACGGTCCTCTGCTCGACTTCTTCATATGCCCTCCTGCTCGCCGAGGAGATAGAAAAGCGCGGCATCAAGGATAAGATACACCTGAAAAAAGGCGTTATCGGCTCGGAGCGCTGGAGCGACAAGATGCGCGAGCGTATCCATAACGAGCTGGGGATAGAGCTCTTCGACATCTACGGGCTCACCGAGATTTACGGTCCAGGTATCGGTATAAACTGCCCCGGCGAGACGGCTATGCACTATTGGGACGACTTCATCTACCTTGAGATAATCGACCCCGCAACAGGCAAAAACGTCCCCGACGGCGAGGTAGGCGAGATAGTCATCACCACCCTTGTCAAGGAGGGCGCGCCTCTCATACGCTACCGCACTCACGACCTGTCAAGGATCGTCCCAGGCAAGTGCAGGTGCGGACGCTGTTACCCGCGTATCGACGTCATCATGGGTCGCACAGACGATATGATGAAGATAAAGGGCGTAAACGTGTTCCCGAGCCAGATAGAGGAGGTCATCGGCTCATTCGATGAGATATCGAGCGAGTATCAGATACGCATATCACACCTCGACGGCAAGGACACCATGCGTATCTACGTCGAGGCAACGGGCGACCACGACTGGGCTTCGCTCAGCAAGCGCATTGCCGAGAAGGTCAAGAGCCGCATAGGCTTCACTCCTATCGTTAAGATAGTGGAGATAGGCGTGCTCCCGAGAAGTATGAAAAAGACCGCCCGCGTTATAGACGAGCGCTACGACTGATGCCGACTTTTGCCCCATAGGGGGCTCACGAAGTTAAAAAGCACCGCACATTGCCTTATTCGGGCTTTGTGCGGTGCTGCTTTTATTTACTTTGTACTTGTACTTGGAGCTTTTTGCCGCGTTCGGAGCAGGTTTCGAGGAAATGACGGGAAGTTTCTGAGATCATTGTTGCAAAATCATTGAAATAATGGTATAATGGGTTATCTTCGATAACAGGAGCTCTGCTATGTATTACTATATCAAAAATACGCTTGAAAAGGCTAAAAGCCCCGATATCAGCGGAAAGAACGGGCAGTTCGTCGCGGTGCTGACGTCCGCTGAATGGCTGGAAAACAGGGATAAGTTCGATATGGGCATCGAAATGGATATTGACCTTTCCGCTGTACATTCTACCAAGGCTGAAGTCAATTACGACTCGCTGACGGGCACTTTCTCTGTCCCCGACAGGGATAATATCTCGGGGCCGAACACCAATTTCGCCTTCGCCCTCGACGAAAAGGGCATCGTCTTTATCGACGACAGCGGCTTTGTTGACAAAACTATCGGCTGTATCATAAGCTCCAAGCGCTGGACTGTGCCAAGCCTCGAACGCTTCATTTACGACTTCCTCGAACAGATCGTGGCGCGCGATCAGATCATCCTCGAGCGGGTGGATAAGGAACTTGACACGATAGAGTCGAATATCCTTGACGGCGAGGAAAACGACCCGTCGCAGAGAGTCAGCCGCATCAGAAGCGACCTCAGAGATATGCGTATCCACTACGAACAGCTTCTCGACCTCGGTCAGGAGCTTGAAGAAAATGAGAACGACTTCTTCAACGAGAACAATACCCGCTACTTCCACCTCTTCACGCAGCGTATCTCGCGACTGCATGACCTGACGTCCTCGCTGCGCGAGTATTCCATTCAGATACGCGACCTGTACCAGTCACAGCTCGACATAAGACAGAACCGCATCATGGCTCTGTTGGCGATAATCACTTCGATCTTCATGCCGCTGACACTTATCGCAGGCTGGTACGGTATGAACTTCAAATATATGCCCGAGCTTGAATACAAGTGGGCTTATCCTGCTGTGATCGCGGTCAGCATTGTGATCGTGATAGTCAGCCTGATCTTTTTCAAAAAGAAGAAGTGGCTTTGAGCTGATGCGGCAGCCTGCCTCAGCGAATACCCGAAATGATCTCAAATGGAGGAAATAACTATGACAACGACAGAATTTATCGATTATATGAACAGCGGTAAACAGGTCACGGCGGAGTGCGGTGTCCATCAGACGATGCACAGGCTCAGTCAGGAGGCTATCCGCATCACTATGGAGCTCAATAGCCGATATCATACGCCCGAGGAGATAAATGCCCTTATGTCGGAGCTGATCGGTGAGCCTGTTGAGGTAGGACTGTTCCCGCCGTTCTATACAGACTGCGGAAAGAACATTCACCTCGGTAAGGGCGTGTTCATCAATGCAGGATGTAAATTTCAGGATCAGGGCGGTATCTTTATCGGTGACGGTGCGCTGTTAGGGCATAATACGGTGCTCGCAACGCTCAATCACGGGCTTCTTCCCGAAGAGCGCCATGACCTGATACCGAAACCTATCCGCATCGGCAGGAATGTGTGGATAGGTTCAAATTCCACTATCCTTTCGGGTGTGACGATCGGTGACAATGCGGTCATCGGTGCAGGCTCGGTCGTCACAAAGGATATTCCCGAAAATATGATTGCGGTCGGCACTCCTGCAAAAGTGGTGAGGAGCATTTTTGATTGATGCTGGATCATCGCCTGTGCTTTCGGAAGGGGATATCTTCCGACTTGCAACCGAATGCCGCGATCGGCGGTATTCTTTACAGGCAGTGCATGAATTGCATATCCGACTATCAGATGGGAGATGGTTTATATGCCGAGCAGAAGCGGAAGATTCAGTGCTAAACTGAGCAAGGAAGATTTTTTGAAGCAAATGGCAGAAAACGGCTGGTTTACTGACGATGAAAGAAAATTTGTCAGCTCAGCTTATGATATCCTCGCAAAAGACCCGAAAAGAGGTTATATGCTCGACAGCTTTCTTGATGTCGAGCTGTGGAGTACAGAAGAGCATTACAGACACGAAAAAAAAGAAGGATTCCTGACAGACTTTTTGGATGAGGACCTTTTTACGGGACCTTTTATGTCTCTTGTGCAGAATTACAAGAAGAGTATCAAGCCCGTTTCAAAAGAGGAAGTCCTCAAGCAGCATCAGAAGGTCATGGGATATCCTTTTACCTTTTAGTACTTCATATCCATTTTCAACAAGCTCATCATTATATTGATCAATATATCGGCTGATAGTCCTGATATCTACTTTGAAGAAACTTGCTGTCATTTCACGTGTGAAATACAGTTTTTCATTCCATAATATACCTTCAACATTTCTTCAACAGCAATTTCGTTATTGAGGATATTCTGCCTGTCCAGCCTTGATGTTGTTAAGTCTTTGGGCATATATTCATCTCCTATCAATAGGTTTTATGGCTTAAGAATGATAATAGACCAGAGCGTGTCCGTTGCCTGATATTGTGAATGTAAGGCCATTCACGATCTCATCTATATAGCCTTATTATATCTCTTTTCCCTCGGAATTGCAACAAGTCTGAGGATATCTTTGATTACTTTAAGCGGAAGCTTAAGGTTATGTGGTCAGACTCCGAAAGGAGCTGCTGTTGTTTTATCGAATTGAACTGTCGCAAAATATGCGATAGTTATAAATTGCGATCGTATAAAAACGGGAACAGCTTTGAGCCGTTCCCGATTTTTACATTATCATCAGATTTTTATAACTACCTCTATACCGCTGTCAACAGCCTTTCGGAATTTCTCACCGTCAGCAGGACTTCCTACCACTGTTCCGTAGTGAATGGGTATCGCGTACTTAGGACGGATAGTGTTAGCGAGCTCCGCAGCCTGTAAAGCATCGGTAGTGAAAGTTCCTCCCGCAGGAATAAAAGCGATATCGCACTTGACCTGTTTGTTGTCGGGAGTGATGTCCGTATCGCCTGCGATGTAAATGCGTCCGTGGTCGGGACTGTCGATGATGTATCCCAGCCAGCCGTTGGACTTGGGGTGGAAGGGCTTGCCTATATTGTATGCAGGGACAGTCTCGAATCTGACGCCGAGAACTTCAAACTGCTCGCCTGCGGAGACCTGCTTAACGGTCAGACCAAGTTCCTTCGGCTCGTTTACAGTGTCCGGACAGACGATGATAGTGTCGGATTTCATCACCTTGCGGATATCATCAGGGGAGTAGTGGTCGAAGTGGCTGTGTGTGATGAGGATAATGTCGGCATCGTGCAGTGCGCAGTTGATGTTGTACGGATCGGAGTAAATGATCTTTCCTTCGTCAACGCGGATACTGCTTTGTTCGTTTATGGTTATGAAATCAAGCATGGTGAGACCTCCCTTTCGGTATTTTTCTACAATTATAGCATAGATCGGCGTGGATAGCAAGCAATTTTTCGTTGTTCATATAAAACCTGTGTATTATAGAGCTTTTATTGACACGGGAGTGATGCTATGGTATAATGTTTACTAATATAAATCGAGATTTGTAAGACGATTGAGGAAGTAGAATGTATATTGTTACAGCAGAAGAAAACCAGATAAAAACAATTGTAGACATATCTGTCAGAGCATTTGAAACAGACGTAAATGTCGGCGGTGCAAAAGGTGACTGTCCGCCCGGATATGATTCGGTAGAATGGCATAAACAGATGGCTCAAGAGGGGCATTTGTATCAAGCAATGATAGGAAAAGATATTGTGGGAGCAGCCGTCATATTCCCGGATGAAACAAAAAACAGTGTGTACATTGGCAGAATTTTTATTGACAGCATCTATCATAGAAAAGGTTATGGAATTCGTTTAATGGAGTGCATAGAAAAGAACTATCCATCTGCCGCGGAGTTTAATCTTGACACTCCAAGCTGGAATGTACGGACAAACGCTTTTTACGAAAAATTAGGGTATCAGATCATAAAAGAAGAGGACGGATTTGTTTTTTACAGGAAGACGAGAAAGTGAACTTCATTTAATTCAGGTTCTCACATAAATACTGATTTATCTCCGCAGCATAAACAAACACAATGCCCCTGAGCGTTAATTGAAACGTTCAGGGGCAAAACTGTATGTGCGGTTTTTTCACTCACAACAGGTATCCATATCTGGCTTTTGTAGTCGGGGGAAATCCTCGATGTCCTGATATTTTGTGGCTTTTGGTGTCAGGTGGCTTACAATAATTTTATTATTCTATCTCTTAAAAGTTGAATATCGTTATTTGTTGATAGTTCATCAAGTTTTGTAATAATTAAAAGTGCCTTTGTCTCATCATTGTACAGATATAATTCTTCAGTGTCTATAACTAAAACATTTTCAGTGTAAAAACCTGAGGAAATAATCTTATCTTTAGATAATTTCAATTCTTTCAGTTGACAGTATTTTTCTAACTGCCCAATAATATTCTTTTCAGCAGATATAGATAATTTGACTTCAATAGGAAGATACTTGCCGTTTATTTTAATAACGTTATCGACAAATGATGCTGGATTACCATTTTTAATACAAGTACATTCTCTATATATGGTTTTGTTATCACCAAGCAGCTTTAGGAATCGGTCAACATAATATGTTCTGAATTGTATTTCAAGAAAAAAACTACGTCGGTATTTATTGACAACTTTAAGCCAGTTTTCATCGGTAACTTTTGATAATGGAATTGTTTCAGCAACAGCGTCTATAAAGTAATCTTCAACAATTGTATTCTTTTTAAGTACAAGTTCTTTTAGAAAATGATATTGACTGCCAAAAACAGGTGTTATACTGCTTTGTCTTGATACAGTAATTACGGAATTAAAGTCAGGAATATCTATTGGCTTTTCAAGTAGAAATACATTATCTATTTCTGCATAGATATTACTTTTCCAATGAAGCGTTTGAGTATCAGAGTTATCATATTCAGGTGCGCCAGATACTTCTCCAATTGCAAAGATTTTACCACCATAAGTATCATAAATTTTTCTTGCTCTGATTAGAGCGTTCATCATAAACCAGAAAGAATTATTTTTGTAATTCTTCCTTTCAGAGATTAGTTTAGTTTTTAAGGCGCTTATTCTTGAATTTGCAGTTTTTGAGTGCATAAAAAACACAATATCGCCCTTTTTACACCATTTGGGAGCTGTCCAAGAATTTGAACGACTTTCGTATTCATCGTTGGTATATTTAAGACAATTATTGCCATCTAATAGGCAATAATAATCACATCCAAGTAGCATTTCTACATTAAACATACGAGCGTAATCATATAATTCTTCTAACGAAGTAGGAAACGAAATATTAGATATATAGGCTTGTACATATTTCATTTTGTTTACACCTCATTCTTCTTAAAATCCACTCTCACCAGTGCCTTGCCATTAGGCAGGGGATATGACTCCTGCAATATAAGAGAGTAGCCTATTTCGTTCATGGCAGCCGTGAGTGCCTTTTCCTCCATTTGGTGATGAACCTCGTCAAGTCTGTCGAAGGCTCGCAGGTACGGTGACTCCGACACCCACTGCTCCGCGTCTGTGTTTATCTGTATCACGCAGGAAACGTACTCGGGAGCGGTTTGCAAGACGGCTCGCTGGAACGCTCCGTAGCCGATGTACTCGATAAGCAGGTTCGCTATCAGAAGCTGTGCCTGCGGGAGCTTCTCCGCCTCGTTTATAAGGTCGATGTGCAGGCACTCCAGAACTCCCGAAAGCTGAGTATATCGCTGAGATACCGCACTGAGGTAGTCCGCATTGATGTCCACACCGTAGACCCTGCGGAACTTGTCGGTGTCGATATGCTCAAGTCCGTTTCCGCCTGCAACTCCCAGAACTGCGGCAGTCTCCACAGGATAGGCGGCGAACTGCTCCTTCATTATGGAATCGAGAGCCTGAAGCTGCCGCACAGAATCAAGGCTCATGTGCTTTTCGTAGTCGTCAAGACTTATTTCTTCCCATGGGTTGCTCATATACAGCACCTTTCCAAATCGTATTCATCATCTATCAGAAAATAGTCAAGTCCGTAACTGAGACAGCCGCGGAGATATTCCTGATTGTCCTGTATTATATCCTCAATACTGAGGTCATTGGAGAGCCTTTTCTCGATAGCGTTCCCGAAGCTGACAATGTCACTGAAATGGCTGGTTATGTAGCTTTCACTCATAACAAGGCAGATGTATTTTATCTGCGACAGATAGTCGGCGTCAAAGCTGTTCTTCCAGTCAAAGGGAATATAACAGCCCTCGATTATGAGATCCTGTTCGTTTTCAATGGCAGTCTTTATCATCTCTTTCAGGATATTCCAGAGGTATGCCGTCAGCTTGTCGTCGTCATAGGGAGTGAGCTCGGTCTGACCGCTTCTTATAAGCCCCATTTTAAGGTGGTCGATAGACAGGTAGGGGTACTTGTATTTTTCAAGCAGTTTCTGCGCGAGAAGCGTTTTCCCTGTATGCGAAGCACCTGTTATCAGTATTATCATAGTAGCCGCGGCTCCTTTCCGATAGTTTCCATAATTATATCATATTTGGGGGAGTTTTTCAATAAAAAACAGCTCCTGTCCGTGTGGATGTGAGCTGTTGTCAGTTATCGCAAAATATGCGACAACTCATAGTAGTGTGCATTTTTTGCACTTTCCTTTTGGCGGTCGTACTGAGACTTGAACTCAGACATCGGGATTCCCCGATTACTCATAGTTTAGCAAACTGCTGCCTTACCGATTAGGCTTATGCGACCATTGGTGACGGATGCGGGGTTCGAACCCGACATTTAGAGGTTGAGAGCCTCTCGTCCTGACCTGTTAGACGAATCCGCCATATTGGTGGGCAAGGTAGGAGTCGAACCTACGGTGTATCAAAGTCACGGATTTACAGTCCGCTGCAATCGCCACTATGCACACTTGCCCATATGGGGTGGTCGAAGGGAATCGAACCCTCATTTTCAGAGCCACAATCTGACGTCCTGCCATTAGACGACGACCACCATAAATATATTTGATGTAAATAAACCTCCGTAAGCGAAAGCAGACTATCGCTTTTGACGAAGTGAGCGAGCTTGCGAGCGACAACGTGACTGCGGTCAAGCTGGCTCAGCTTGTGGTGACGGATAGGGGGATCGAACCCGCTATTTAGAGATTGAAAGCCTCTTGTCCTGACCGATTAGACGAATCCGCCATATATCTCCGCTCAGAAAAGGGCGGAGGTTTTATTGGTGGGTAAGGTAGGACTCGAACCTACAGCGTTTCTATGTCACGGATTTATCCCCCAAGGGGACTTCATCGCTACGCTCACAGCGCATCCGCTGCCTTCACCAATTCGGCGCACTTACCCATATTTCGCCACCTATATACGGGTGACGATTATTATTTTATCTATGGTCACATCAAACATATCCGCAAGTATTATTAGGTTGTCGATAGTGGGAACAGCGTCCCCACGCATCCACTTGAATATAGCCTGCGGAGTATTGAAACCGCATCTTGCCTGTACATCGGATATCTTGAAGCCTTTGGCTTTGATTATATTCTTGATATTATTACCTGTTGCTTTTACGTCGATTATAGGCATCGCGAGCAACTCCTTTCTCTGTATTATGATAAAACAAAAACACCGCCTGCTTACATACAGACGGTGTTTATCATTTGTATGGATCACAACACAAAGAAAGTGCGTTTCCGAAATGACTATCCACTACGTTTATCTGTATGCAGCACAAATAGAGCCTCTTCACTCTCGTGATAGAAACTTTCTTCATAGTGTTCGCTATACAGATAGATCATAGTAAACTGTCTCATTTCGGGTAACTCCTTTCGTAATAATTCTTGTTACAGAGGTCGCTTTCGACCGTTCCTGTTCTGACTACACCTGTATTATAACATAGCCTTTCGGAAAAAGCAAGTAAACCGTGGGTATAGTCTTTGAAATTCAATTTTTCCTACAGATTTAGTGGCAGCTGATATTCATTAAGATCATTATCTTTTTTGAACGTCATTTCCAGTAACTCTGCAGACCGACCTCGTATTCACGAATGAAACAGCTCACCAAGCGCGTCTATCCTGCACTGGGACACAAGCGGATCGACAAGATAACTGCGCGCGACATTCAGCGTTTCATTACCGACATGATGATAAACGGCAGGAATGAGACTACAGGTAAACCGCTCTCGCGCAAGACAGCGGTCCACCACCTGAGCTTCATCAGCGACGTGTTTACATACGCGATACGAATGGGTATGCTCAGCGACAATCCGTGCAGGCGAGTGTTCGTGCCAAAGCAGGAGCAGCTCGAAAAGGAGATATTCACTCTGGACGAGGTGAGGACTCTGTTCGCAAATCTGGAAAACGAGCCGATGAAGTATCAGCTGTACCTTATGCTTGCGATATACAGCGGCTTCCGTCGAAGCGAAATGCTGGGACTTGAGTGGAAGGACATCGACTTTGAAAATGACCTCATCCACGTCAGACGTACATCGCAGTACACCGCAGAGAAGGGTATATACACGGACACCACCAAGACGCGGAGCTCCAAGCGTG
The DNA here is from genome assembly GCA_900109435.1 of Ruminococcus sp. YRD2003. GTDB lineage: Bacteria > Bacillota > Clostridia > Oscillospirales > Ruminococcaceae > Ruminococcus > Ruminococcus flavefaciens_G. Next base: position 77,375 of record FNZT01000012.1, read on the forward strand.
TATCGAAGATGCCCGGGATAATAATGGACCTGCTGAGGCGGTTCAGAACGGAGCAGACCATCGAGGCACGACGGCTCGGGACAAAGTGGGTGGAGAACGACAGGCTGTTCACGAAGTGGAACGGCGAACCTATGAATCCACAGACACCGTTTGAGTGGCTGAAGGGCTACTGCGGACGTGTGGGAGTGCCCTTCAAAAATATTCATTCCCTGCGTCACCTGCACGCGAGTCTGCTTATATTCGAGGGAGTGGACGTGGTTGCGGTCTCGGCTGATATGGGTCACAGCGTCTTAGGAACAACTTTGAATCTGTATTCCCATATGTTCCAGGAGACGAGGGCTCGCAACTGCGAGGCTATCACCAACGCTCTGAAGTTCGCTCATCAGCCTGCGGAGTGCGTGAAATATGACGTTCAGAACCGCGGCGGTGAGCAGTTCGGGACATAAAAATGACCGCAGAGCCAGAACTCTGCGGCACAGCTGAAAATAGTTAAAAGTGGTAATAAGTGGTCAGTAAGTGGTTACGGGTAGTTGGTTAAAATAATAAAAAACTGCAAATGGCTTAAATCAGCCATTTGCAGTAACCAATTAATGGTGACCCGTACGGGAATTGAATCGACCGGAAGAGCTTTAGTGCTCTTTAGTAACTTGCGAAAACAGCTGAAAAATAGGCTGATTTCAGAGCTCGATTTCGAGTGCCTTTTAGTATTTTAAAGCAGTTTTCAGTAACAATATGTGGCTAACAAGGGGCTGAAAGGTTATGATCATTTCACAACAAACGTTTTGACTAAGCTTGACGGTGATTATGATGATTTTACTCTCAGTTTATTAGTGTTCCCTTCACCAGCGATTTTTTCAATGACATTATCGCTAAGCATATCATCGACTGTATTTGTCAGCTTCTTCGTTATGCCCTTATATCCCATAGCAAATGCGAGCTCTGTCATGGTAAGAGGCATACTTTTCAATGCGTCAATGATCTTTTTTTCATAGGCAGCTTTCTTGTCAGTTTTCTCGCTTTTATCAAGGAAATAACTATGCACAGGTATTGTAACAGAAAGATAACTTCTGTTATCGTCCATATCAAATGTAAGCAAGTCGGAGCCGTTTTCACGGAGAGCTTTTATTGCATTGGGAAAGCCAGTATTTCTGCCCTCGATAAGTCTCAGTTCTTTCAGGAAATCACCTATCCTGCGGTTGCGGTAAATTCTCGCACGAATAGAGTAGTTTGCGATGCTTTCATCGGATATGCTTCTGTCGAATCCGGGGAAGCTGGTTATCTCAATACTTTCGGGAGTAATTCTTACAGTTATCGGCTCGCTGGTCTGATATGAACGATGATAAACTGCGTTCGAGAGTATTTCCTCAATGGCAGCGTAAGGATAGTTGTATATCTTTACTGCTTCCGCCTTTGATTTGTCCTTTATGATAACTTCCTTGACGGTGTAGTTTTTGATGTATGCAAGCGCGTCCTTCAACTGTCTCTGTATTGGTCCGGTGAAAACTTTCTCGACCATGTTAGTGCCTGTAGGGTCGGGGATATCAACTACCTCGATACGGGCGTGGCGGAAGTATTTTTCAGGCTGTTCCGAGAACATCAGTATGCCGACATTCAGAGGTTTGATACGCTCGGTCGGACCGGAAACAAGCTGCATATCAGTTGCTATCTCCAATGCTGTCATTTTCTTGGAGCGTTCATACAACGCACTGCCTATTTCTTTCAGATGATTACGCATAAGACCGATATCCAGATCATCAACCTCAGCAGCGAGGTTCGGACGGTCATCAAATGGAATATCCGTTGAGATATAAAACAGCTCCTTTTCTTCCTCGGGTGAAGCGATTATGGTACTGCTGAACTTACGGATATAATAATACTTGCTTGACTTGGAAGCTTCCTTGCCATAAACGTCCTTGGAAGCCTTGTAGGGACGTCCGTAACCGCCGGATACCCATATCACTATGACATATGCGTCGTGATACAGCACAGGCTCAACAACAGGGTTATACAGCGGCTCTATGCAGTGACAATAGCCCACAAGCTCTTTCAGTATATTATCTATACGGCTCTGCTCGATGCCCTTCACAGGGAACACGGGTGAGCCGTCTTTTTCTTCTACGCCGACGATGATGTAACCGCCGCCGAGATTGTCTATATCATTTGCGAAAGCACATATCGAGTGTATTACCGCATTTGGGTTAAAATCGCTTTTGAACTCTATCCTGGTAGATTCAACTACCCGCTTATTTATCAAATCTTCGATATTTACAGGAATTGCCATGCTTACCGCCTCCTTAACTCGATACTATTATACATCTGCAAATCAAATTTGTCAAGTCACTCGACATAATTTTATCGAGTTGCTCGACAAAAATCCGTCGAGTTGTTGTTTTGTCGAGTCGTTTTGCTATAAACTTAATGACTATAATATTTAATCGCGGTACAAATTAGTGTGCTAAGCGGCATTTAGTTTGTTTTTTGACAGTCATTTTCTTGAAAACACATTTAAAGGTGGAGTTTGATGTGCTAATAACGGCAACCGCGTTATTATCGGGAGATATCATAGCATTTTCAATAATCCCGTTATTATTTGTCGATTCTGAAAGCCTGAGAATCCAGCCGTCTAAAGAGCCGTCGTCAAAAGCCTCTCCCCACGCGAGCAGTTCCTCCGTTGAGTGGTCGTGGGAACCAAGCATGAACCGCAGACTGATATTGTCGGAATCTTCCTCCGCTTCGCAAAATTCAGACGAAATATCGGGGCTGATAGTTTTGACGATTTGCGGCAGAAGCTTCTCTGCGAGCTCCTCACAATTATCTTCGGCTTCATCGCAAACATCATCCGTTTCGCAGTCAAGGAGCTCCGAGAGATACTCTGCCGAAAAGCTTTTTTCAAGGCACAAATAGTCGTCGGTCGACCACACATAGCCTGCCGCTTCATCAGTTGATATCTCAGCGAATTCGGCGCCTCCGAAGCACTTGTACTCCATAACTCCATAGTCACTATCGACGAGCAGCATACCGTATGAACCGTTGTTCAGCTCGTTTATAGCCGACAGAATATTGTCGACCTTTTTCTCGGGCTGTCCGCTGACAACATCAGAAAAAACTGCTGTAATTTCATCATAGTCGGATCCAGCCCTGCGTGAAAATAATTTCCATGAGCTCTCGTCAGCGTTCTCTCCATATACGGACTTGATAAACGGATCAAGCTCCGCATACAGACGGGATGATGCTTCAACAGCTTTTTCATCGTCAGTGATGATATGAGCGATCAATTTTATGTATTTTCCTTGTGACATAATGTGTTCCTCCTAATCGGAATATAATTCTCTGCCATTATAAATAATGGTAAAATTTTTGTTCATTTTTCTCAGCATTCCGACAACACGCTCAACATTTCTTTTTTGTTCCGCCTGCTGCTTTTTAAGCTGTTCTGCATCAGATGAGAGAATGCGTATCTTTTCGTTACATTCAGCTTCAATACGCGGCTTTTTATTATCAATACACTGTCTGAGCGCATCTGCCTGTCTGCCAAGCTCAACAGCCTGCTCTTCGAGAGCCTTCTTTTGCTTGCCCTTAAAGAAACCGAGTGAAGCCTTCTCGTTCCTCAGTTGAGTTATCTTGTTTTCAAGCTGCGAGAGTTCGTTTTCTTCCGGAAGTCTCATGTTGTTTCTTATGACTGATATCTCAGCATCTATCTTGCGTATTTCCGCCGAGAAGTCTTCTCCGCCGTAAAGCTCGATATCAATATATTCCGGAAACGCATCCTCTGCGACGTACTTAATGTCCAGCGGCATATATACTTTGTCAAGATATCGGCATTCACTGAATGCAACTTCCTGAATATATTCGACACTGCTTGGAAGCTTCAATGCCCTGAGCGCGCTGCACTCAGCAAACCAGCCTGCTCCTATTGCTGTTATACCTTCGCCAAGCTTGATATCTTTCAATTCCGTGCATAAGTGAAATGCACTCTTTTCGATTGTTTTCACACTTCCGGGAATACTTATCTCGGTTAGTGCATCGCAGCAGGCAAATGCGTCCTCTCCTATGTATTCAAGACCGTCGGGGAGAGTTATTCTTTTCAGCTTGCTGCAAAAGCGGAAGGCAGATTCCTCTATCCTCCTTATACCTTTGGAAATCGTAACGTCTTCAAGTGCCTCGCAGCTCGAGAAAGCTGATTTTCCAATGATAACATCGTCTCCTGAAATGTTGATGCTTTTGAGACCCTGACAGCTATCAAATGCGTTTTCTCCTATTATTTTCAGGCTTTTTGGAAAAACTATCCTTTCGACATTATTGCATTCCGTGAACGCATCTTTCCCAATGTTTTCAATGCCTTCCGAAAAATTGATCTCTTTTAGTTTTTCACATCTTGCAAAGGCATATTCTCCTATGTCCTTTATATTTGAAGGGAATGCTATAGTTTCAAGTCCCATACATTCTAAAAATGCTGAATCTTCGATTACTTCAATAGCTTCAGAAAAAATGACCTCATTCAGTACATTGCAGGCAAAGAAAGTGTCCTCAGCTATTTTATGAATATTTGCCGGGATCTTTACAGTTCTTAGGGATTCACAGAAAGAAAATGCCGATTTTCCGATGCTTTCAAGCGAATTCGGGAGAGTTATCTCTTTAAGATTAAAGCATTCCGAGAAGGCGCTGTGACCAATAGTCTCGAGTCCTTCGGGCAAAACTATGCTATCAAGATTGCTGCAATTCATAAATGCATAGTCTCCGATTTTTCTGACACTCGAAGGCAATACTATGCTTTTAAGTTTCTCGCAGTTTTTGAAGGCTTCCTTGCTTATACTCTTCACTCCGTCGGGAACAACGCAGTCAACTATGTTTTTGCCGCATTTTTTCAGCACCTTCATTGAAATAACGAGCTCGTCTGCCTGCTCTGCGTCCTCTGTTGGGGAGTCTGATACAGCAGATCCTGCAGCGACCTCGGGCGTGATATCTTCTGTCGGTGCCGCATCATCTTCGGGCATAGATTCATTTTCGGCTCCGTCGGCAATTTCTTCTGATAATTCCTCCGATACAGGCTCATATCCTGTTTCCTGTTCTGCCTCATCCGTTATAGACGGAAACGAGGCATCTTCCTCAGGTGAAACAGATTCCCCGGCAAGCTCGTCTGTATCATATCCGTCAAGAAATTCGACGCTTTTAGCTTCGTTCTTCTTTGCTGAAAGCTCATAATAATTCGGATATTTTTTAAAGAAATCCGATTCCCAATAATCATCGTAGCTTCCTCCGAGCTGCTCGATGATATTCTTTGAACGGATAACACTTATCTTGCCTTCGCCGATTTCTGCCTGCAGGAGAGCAGCCTTCATCTTTGCGGATATCCAGTTTCCTGAAACATTAAAGATGAGATAGTCTGTTTTGGCAGATATATTTTTGCGAACAACTCCTCCTCTGGCTTCTATCTCCTTTTGGAGCCATTCTGCATTGTTATCATCGACATTTGTGATAACAAATGACTTTCCGTTAAAATCGGGGATAGATAATACAACATTGATGTGTCTGAAAAAGTCAAGAAGACCGTTGTAGTCTGGATCATCGACTTCCTTTTCTTCTTTTTCCTCAGGAACGAAGTTTACATCCGAGGGCTTTATCTTTGCTGTAAGAGGACCATTGTCAGTCGGGGTGGTAAATCCATATGCTGCCAGAAGTCTCCTTACTGATATATATCCAAGATCGGCGGCGGCACTTTGAAGCTTTTTTATTGTGCTGTCGCCTATCATTTTGTCATCGACGTAATTGGATATGGTAACTTCCCTGATCTCGTTCAAAGCCTCCTTTACGAGGCTCAGTGCAGCTCCGAGAGCACCTTGCGGGGCATATGCCGCACGGTGCTGGAGATACTGCGCAGGCGCAACGCCGTAGGATGAACGGATCAGCGGTGCAAATGAACGTATTTCCCTGCCAAGCAGCATTTCTCTTTCAAGGTCGGCAGCTTTCAGTTCTGCTTTTTCAGGCTTTGTTTTCGGCTCCTTGGGTTTTCTTTCGACCTTGGGTTTTGGGGGCTCGACAGGTCTTTTTTTGAGAACTCCCGCATCAATGAATTCCTGCTTTGCCATTCTTGAATTTGTTATCTGCTGTTCAAGGTCAGGATACATCCTTTTAAGGTCACTTACGCTGTAAACTTCCTTACCGTTTAAACGGCTTTTCAGCTCATTTATCAGCTGCTGTTTGTCGGCGTTCTTATCTTCATCTGTTTTGGAGGAGGTTCTGTACTTTTGGATATACTCATAACCGTATGCTTCAAGCATCGCCTGTCCGCTTTCATAGCCAAGTTCGCGGTACATAGCGGTAAGTTTTTCGCCGAGCTTTTTGTGTTCGACATGAAGTCCCGATACTACCTTATCAGGGTAATACTGATCTATTCTTGCAAGGAAATTGGCAATTTTTCTTTTGATCTGTTCGGGTTCATTCCCTGGAGTGTAGTATGCCATATTCATTCCTCCTCAAAAGTGATAAGCGGCAGATTGCAGAGCTTGCGGTAATTGTTTATGTAGAATATCGCTGCTTCTCTGTCAAGTCCTGACAACACCTCGGATTTGACCTCTTTTTGCATTGAATCATATATTTCATGTTCATAGAATATCTGACCGTCAACAATACGCAATCCCATGTATGTGTTTGAAAGTGTATTGAATTCATAGCAGTTATTTTCTGTGAATATAATTGGCGTATCCCGTGTTACAGACGGAGAGAAAAAGGCACATAAAAAGGGTGAGATGGTTATAATGAAATGCTTCATTTCATCATTGCTCAGAAAATATACAACATCAGGCAGTTTTTTAAATAACGGTTCGTTTTGCCTGTTTTCAGCGGTAAGTACACCGTGACAAACGCTGCTGAAATCATATCCGTCATCAAACAGGCTTTGGATGTAAAAATAATTATCATAAAGCGGATCGTACTTTTCCGTCCAGACAGCATCAAATGAAACTTCATTATCATTGCTGTAAACTGCATTATCCAGACTGAGCCAGCCTTTCATGATCAGAAATGCAGCGTGTGATGATTCATTCAGTGCAAGCATTCCTGCCGGAATACCGCTTTCAGCGCTTCTGAAACCTATTCTTGTGCTGTACTTGTCAAACTCATATTCAATTTTTAAATTTTCCCCGACAGAAAAGTTCTGAATTTCCTTTTCAGTCAGTCCACGTAGCCTGCACGATATTCTTTTCTTTGCCGTAAGCATACCGTCTTTCACCATATACGGGAGTTTTTCCGGCGGAAGCTTCTCGGCAAGGGAGATGAATGTGTTTCCGTTTACTTTTGCATATTCCTCGATCTTTCCTCCGGGACAAGCATATATTGTTATGCTGCTTGCAATAGCACCTTCGCTTATTTCAGCGTCCTTTGCAGGGATAGCTATCCACTTGCCGCTCTTGAAACTGTTTTTTTCTATTTTAAGCGGATAGCCGGTCAGTACAAATCGGTCGTAAAGGTTATTGGAATCGTCAGGAAGTATCGCGGCATATGTGTATCCACTCTCTTTGCTGATATTTCTGTCGATAATGTAGCTTATACGTCTGTAGCCGTCTATTTCTTCGGATATTTCGGTGAAATTTATTTCGGTGAAATCGCCGATTGGATTTCCGTTTGCGACGGCGTATTTATATGCTGCACTGTTCTCTGATGCGACTATTCTTACTCTTTTCGGGACAGCTCCATTTTCTATTTCAGTATTCTCCCCGATAATGATAAGTTTTTCAAGAGACGGGCATTTCTTAAACGCATTAGCGCCTATTTTTTTACACTGCATAGGAACAATCAGCATATCAAGCTCTCTGCATTTCCAGCCGTCAATGTAATAATCGAAATTACGGAATTTTTTGAGAGTGATATATGCATTCTTGCTGTCCCAGACCACATTGAAGTCATCACCAAATGTAGAATCTGCATCATATAGGCTCAGCTTATTATCCGAATATTTTATAAAAGTTTCAGCACCACCGTTATAGCCAAATCCGCCGTTATACGGGTGGGCACTGTAGGAGAAAAACTCATCCCCTTCATAGCAGATTTCCTCGCCGCTTGTATAGTAATCGGCGAATTTTGCCGTATGTACATCTTCGCCGTTTCCAAATTTGCGGGTCATATAGTTTATTCGCATTTTTCGGGCGAAATCAGTCTTTTCTATCAACTCCAGAAATGCTTTGGTAATTGACTCGGGCGTTCCGTCGGGGACGTTTTGGAGCTTGTGTTCCCAGTAGCTTTCCCTTTTATTCTCATCCTCATCCTCAGAATCATCGTTCTTACATACAAATCCGTCGCAGTACAGGTTGTCGGGTGTTTCACTTTCAATAAAGTCAATGATGCCGAACCAGTCGTATTCTTCGCCTTCATACACGACAGAATCGACCTGTTTTGTCAGGACTCCGTACAAAAGATTAAGTATGTTTTCGTCGAATGAAAAGAATTCATCAGTTTCAATGCTTACGAAATTGCCCTCCATACTGGCTCTTCCAGTGATATTCTTATTGGTAAGTCTAAGCTTGTATTTTTTGATAAAGTCCGCAAGCTCAGGGCTTCCGATCCTGCATGAAATAAAGCTCGAGCTGCTTGAATTGGTTACAAAGTCGGTGCGTATCTTCATGACAATACCTCACTTTCAATTCTCTAAAAAGCTGTTTAGCTGTTCTCCGACTCTTTCATAAAGTGAATGCATATCTGTTCCTATCGCTTCGTTTTCATCGAAAAAATGCACATCGTTTTCAGCGTATTCCCTTCCGACCTTCAGTGCATCAAATACATATGTATTGCCGCTTTCGCCATTATCCTTCAAGCAAATGCGCTGAGTTTTCATTGTCAGTTCACCGGTGGCAAAGTTCATGCCGAAGGAAACATCGAATTCGGGTCGGAGATTTCCTTTGAATGCCATAAAGAAGTTCCACATCTGGAACAAAAGATAAGAGCTGACTGCCTTGGCTATGCTTGCTCTTATATCACGTTCGTTCATACCCTTTGCTCTGTTTGCAATTGCAAGGATTATCACAGCGTTACCGATATTCTCTTGCGTCTCAATGGTAAGGTCGAGCTTCTTTTTCATCTTTTGACCGGGAGGCGAAGCTATTGCTGCAATAAGGTCGAAGGCATGACCTGCTGATATATATAAGCCTTTTTCAAGGTCAGACATACCGTCGTTTCCGTTTGTCAATATTTTTGTTCCCGTATCGTATATTTCCTTAACAGTTCTTACGTCGTATTTTTTCAGATGCAGTACATCTTTACCGTCAATAATAATCATAGTGACCTCCTCAGGCAGTGTTAGATTTGTTAGGCATCAGCATAAATTTGTTTGCGGTTTACACTCGGACATATCGCCACATCCGGTACAAGCGGACATCCGCCCATGCAGAATTCACGATCGGGGCAGTAGGGACACGACCTCCTCAGGCTGTCGCGGAAAGCCTCAAACTGCGAACTGTCCCACACTTCGCGGATAGACCTGCCCCTCAGCGATACGCCGTATTTTTCATCGCGGTCAAAGCTGCACGGTGACATAATCATCTCGCTTGAGATATAGCAGGAATAGCGTGCGCCCTCGCAGGTGTCGAGCGTGATTTTGGCTATATTCGGACAGAAATTGACTATCATCGGCACACTGCACGAATCAAATCCGATTTTGAACGGCTGCTCCTTTTCATTGACGAGGCGGCAGAATTCTTGCAGCAGCGGCTCGTCGGGAGCTATCATATTCTCACGCTCGCCCTGTCCGACAGGCTTGTGCATGAGGAATATGACCGCATTTATACCCTCAGCAAACCCTTTGCCCGACAGCCTTTCTACTGCCTCACCGATTGAATTTTTCGACAGGACATAGTGGATATTTGTTCTGCACCCTGCGTCCAAAAAGCGCTTTATTGCGTCATCCGTATATTTGCTTCGGTACCAGCTTACCGCGACAGCACCGCAGTATTGCTTGGTCAGACTGACCTGCTCGTCCGTCATTCCAAATCCCGACGTTGTATAATTGGGCACGAGGTCGTTTTCGCGGCATATCTGCAAAATGCGCTCAAACTCCTTATGCTGGTTCGGGTCACCGCGACCGCCGAGTGCGAACTGATTCGTTATATGGCGGCACTGCTTGGCGATGCTTTCGAAGTCTTCGACTGCCATGTCAGGCTTTTTCACTGAGTAGCCGCTTTGATAGCACTGCACTCCGGCAGCCTTGCATAGACCGCTCTCGCCGTGGATGCAGTGTCCCATGATGCCGACGTCTATCAGGTGTGGAAACGACGACATAAAAGGGTCAACACTCGTGTCATTGCCATTTTTGTCAAGTATGCCGGTTCGCATATAAAAGCCTGTTTTTGTGTCAAAAACGTATTTATAATTGTATTTTTTATCGTGTACTGCGTATCTCATATTTTCTCCCGAAATTATTTTTGTAGTTTGTCTGGATCAACATAATCCTCTCCGCCACCGTGGGAATATTCCTCCTCAATGAGCATATTGTCAAAAATATCCGTGTTCATATACAGCTCGTGAATGAGCTTTATGATATCCATATTGCTGCTGTAGCAGCCCTTGACCTTGTATTCGTCGAACGGAGTGTTTTTCTTTTTGCTGGTTTTTCCGTTAACGATATTCCAACGTCCGAACTCCTCATATTCCTCGACATCGCTTATGTATACATCGTTCTTATCATAAAATTCATCAAGGTCACTTATTAGAGCCTCTGCCATTATCTGAGGAAGTGAAGGTGTGCCTGACCCGCCGTCGTTGTCAAATGCGAGGGTTATAGTTTTTTCGTCAGCGGAGGCTTTAAGAGTATAGCCGTCTGAATAGAAGCCGAGATCATAGTGGTTATCATTTTGAGAATTAACTTCAACATTCACTGTTGGCTAAATGCCGTTTTTATTTGAGAAGATGTCTATGATGTCCGGATTGTTATCCAATAAACTTATTAAAGGTTCGATATTTAGCTTGTAAGAGATAAAACTGGAGCTTGAAGAGTTTGTGACAAAATCTGTTCTTATTTTCATAAGTTTACAGCCTTTAGTTTAAAAAATCGTTTATGCGTCCTTTATTCGGTCTCAACATCTGCTGAGAAAACCGAGCTAAGAATCTTTTTCATTTTTTCAGTATCTTTTTTTTGCGGAGCATTCGGGTCGAGCTCGCTCACTATTTGCGCATATTCATTTGGCTGAATTATAGCCACAAGGTCTAAATACTGTTTTGCCCTTGATGATCCGACATAGAATTCCAAGCCCTTGAAGCCTGTAAACGATTCTTTGTCGAGGTCTATCATAACAATAGCGTCAGCTTCAAGCCCTTTGTATCTGATACAGGTAGTAAATCTGTAATACGTGCCATTATGTTCATAGAGATAGTAGCCGTTATCTTTTCCGCTGCCTGGAGAGACTTTATCGGCAATGCATGAATACTCAATAGTTCCTGGGGTAAGTATAATAACATTGTCCAGCATTGCTGTTTTATACTTGTCAAGCACGTTGTTCAGAGCTTTTACCGCTTTCTTTTCTCCGCCAACAAGGTGCATAACAGGTTTTGCGGGCTCATACCAGGTACAAGCTGTTTTAGGCTTTATTGCTCTGTTTTTATTATCCTTCAGCGGAGTTACAGATGTTTGTGCGATCTCCTTTGTATTACGGCAGTTATAATGCAAGGTCAAGCGGCAGTCACTGTTATTTATACAGTCGGGAAGCTTGTACTTCGCTTTGCTTCCGCCCTGTATCATCTGGTATTTGTCATAAAACAGGTAGAAAGTGCCGTTTTTTTCAAGCACAAGCTCCTGTAGCGTATCAATGATAGTGCAGTTTGATTCCGCGTCGGTTGCCTCGTCTGACTCGTCTTGTTTGTCGATAAGCCCAAAGTCCTGCCCTTCGTCAATGATAACGTGTTTATATTTGAATTTATCGGTGCTATCGACACAATCAAGGAGCCACTCAAGCAGTCCGTCAAAGTCCTTGAAGTTGCCGACTTTTTCCTTTGCAAGCCGAGATATCGTCATGAAATCCACATTTTTGAATTGATTGCGGTAAGCCTTTGAGGGATTGTTTTTGTGGAGCGCGTTCAGATTATCGCATAGCAGGCGATTATAACAAAGGAAAAGCACCGATTCATCATCTATGCTGTTTCGGCGAGCTTTTTCGACTGCTATCATGGTCTTTCCTGTTCCTGCCGCGCCATTTATTACGGCAGTCGGCTGGTCTTCGAGAAAATCAAGAAGCCTGTACTGCTCGTAGAGAAGCTGATTCATATGCTCCTCTATCATAAGGTTTTTAGCGGCAGGAGAGGGAATAAGGTGGAATTCGGGACAGAATACAGAATCCAGAAGCATCCGAAATTCGTCGCTGGTAATATCGTTTTTTATAGCGTCGTCCTCGTCGAGCGGATGGGGTATGGTAATTGAAAAAATACTTTCAATCTTCTTGGTCGGATCGGCAAGGTCCTCGCAGAAAAGGGTAATGTCTGTAGATACGCCTTCGGGCAAGCCGTTCTGTCTGTTTTTTTCTTCAAATGAACTCTGAGACATTCCAAAAAACCATGCTGCATGAAACATTTTGCATCTGAAACTGATATTTGCGACCTCTGGATTCTTATGATACCTCATTTTGCTGCGAAGAGCCCGTTTCGCAGTTGCAGCCTGTTCATAGGGACCGCCGTGCTTCATTTTCTTGTTAGAGGAATAATACCAAGTTCTGTCGGTATAATGGATATTATCTCCGTTTTTTGCTTCAATACAAAGCACGCCTTTTCTCTGATTGGCGACGACGAAATCGATCTCGCGTTCAATCATTTTCCGATTTACTACTTCATTTATCACAACACTATGAAATACGTAGTAGTCATCGGGCAGCTTGCTGAGGGCGTTGAAAACAACACCCTCATCGCTCTTTATGTCAAAATCCTTTGGTACAGGAGGTATCATATGTGCAGACATATTATTCTTCCTTTCTGATATGGCTCATTACAAGCTCTGCATTGATATTTTCGCCTATCATGTAACAATACCAGTTGTATTTTTTTAAGATCTTATATTGATTTTCGGTTCCGGGCGTGAATAGTGCGACTCTTGATCTTCCCCAGAATAGTTCAGGCCATATATCCTTTTCGCTTGTTGGCAGCTTTGAATCTGTTATGGGATTTTCAAAGTTTCCGTCTGCGGCGGCAGCTATAAGTTTTTCAAGCCCACGCTTTATGGATTCGTCATCTGTATCGTCGCGAAGCGCTTCAAGCTGAGTGAGGGTATCAGGATTTGCTGAAGTGTCCTCAGGTTCGTATGAAAAGGTTTTTATTCCTATCTCTTCAGGTACTTCTGATGTTTTAGCAGAAATACCCTTTTCTTCAGCATTTTTCACATTATCTGTCTCTGCATATAGCAGCCAGCTAATATATTCCTTTGCCAGGCCTCTTGATATCATATCGTGAAAATGTTGGTTTGAGTAATTTCGCAAACAGCCATAGCAGGAGGTCTCCTCAGTACAGCCGCACATACCTGATACCTTATTCAAGGCTTCGCGGAGAACAGCGTCAAAATTATTGTATATGTATTTCACAAATCCTGAGCCGCCTGAGGTATCGTCAAACAGCACGAGCTCTCGAGATTCGGTCACGCACCCACTGATATCGTCGCGGCTTATATCAAGGGCTTTGCTTGCACCTTCAAGTATAGCATAAAGCACGGACATATCCTGGTTCTTGTCCTGCGTTCCTGCGAGAGAGACCTCATGAGAGGGGAGGGCTATCTTGATTATATCGGTCGAAAATTCGTGTCCGAGAGAAACATTTATCAGGTTTTTGGACTTGCATTTCTTTTTGTACTTTGTGATGTGTTCATTTCCCTTTAGCGGAGTAGTAGGGTCAATGGTGTATCCGCAGGTCGGGCAAACTCGTAATCCTCTGCCGTTCATTCCCTGATTGAGTACAAAGAGCTTTCCCCCTGGTGAATAAGTTATATGCGCAGCCTTCCCCTTGAAGCTCATATCCTTTTCCATTGCTTCTGCCTTCTGCTTCTCAGTTAGGTCGTCTATCCCCCAGAACTGAGTCTGTGTTGCATAATAGCGTGCAGGCTTAGTTTCGCCGACGGGCTTGGGCTTGTATTCGATCTGTGTTGAAAAGCCAAAAAGCGGAATGATGAATTTCTTTGGATTCATAACTGTATCGCAGTATCTGCATATCCTTTTTGAAGATTCATCAATATCTGCTGTGACATATATCATATTTCTGTCAGGCGGAGATATCCTCTTGCAGTTTGGACACTCATGATACACATATGTAGGCCAGCCTTTGTCAGGGACAGTGTTTATCGCATAGCTCTCCCATATCTTGCCGTTGGCGACGATTTTTGCAGGAGGAGCAAATTCGCTTATAGCTATTTTGAGATCACGCGAAAGGTCTATTTTTCTTGCTTCTTCTTCAGTGCCTCCTATAATATCGAGCGATACAGTGTCAATTGGAAAGCCATATTTAGGCAATACGCCCTTTGAGCTAAGGAAATTGATAGAGCGTTCTTCTTCAAGTGTCTCGATGAGCTTATCAGCAGCTATTGCTCCATATTTATCAGCATCATCAGAGAATCTCTTGAGTTCCTCGATATTCGCTTTGCGTTCGGAAATAGCCTTTGTAAGCGAGCCGTCGTCGCCTGAAATATTATCAATAAACTTCCAGTCGTCAACTCCGAGCGTTCTGCACACATCAGCAGGGATAGCATTGTGGATACTTTCAAGCAGCTCTTGAGGTTTATCAGACAGGGCAGCTTTGAGTTCATCCGCCATATTTTTCTCTTCATTACAAGAAATGATACGCTTTGTGTTTTTTGTGAAATAATCGGGGTATCTCTTAAAGAACCATGCTACTATGATTGAATTCATGTGGCGTTCGGCTATCTTCTCGTTGTTTGTTTCCAGTACAGGGGGCTTTATTCTGCCTGCAATGATCTGTACAGGGTCATGATAGAACGTCATATCATGACTCGTTCTTCTTGAAAAAGTAACTGAAAAAGCAGCCGACGATGTTCGCCTTCCTGCGCGTCCTGCTCTTTGGATATAGTTTGCTGTTTCAGGAGGTACATTCCTCTGGAATGTAGCCTCAAGCTCTCCGACATCTACACCCATTTCAAAAGTTGTAGAGCAGCTCAGAACATTGATTTTTCCAGCCTCAAAATCACGCTGATATTGGCTTGCAGTTTCAGCTGAAAGCTGAGCTGTATGCTCTCGCGCTACCATAGGAATGAATTTGTCGTCTGCAAAAAGATCGCTGTAATATGGTGCGTTCTGTATGATGCTTGCCTCGACCTCTTCAAGAGTACCGTTACACTTCATCATCTGACATTTGCCCTTTATTGAATAGCTGTAAACTTTACGGCACTTGGTGCATCGGTAGAGCTTATCGTGCGGTTCGATATATCGGAAATACCATTTTTCGTGATTAAGCTGGTACATTCTGCCGTTAATCTTATCGTTGAGCTCGATGAGATACCCTTTCCTTGTCATTAGAAGCATCAACTCATATATTTCTTTCAGTTCCTTTATTGCCTGTCTTTTTTTCTCATCTTCGGTCAGCGGCTGATCCTCTAAAAGCTTTAGCATGAAAGATAGTCTCTTATTGTTTGAGTTATCTTTGGGTATAAATCCGTATATGTATGCATCTGAGGTAATGAGCGAATGGCTTTCTCTAAAACAACCGCTATGATTCCTTGGGGCGAAAAAGTCATTTGTTGCTCTGAGGGTATCTGGATAGCTGGAAGCGCCCTTCTGTCGGAGCGTATCCATCATGAATCGGATCAAATTCCACAGGTCATTACCGCTTAGTCCTGCTTTCACAATATTCGGTTTAAACGTAATCGGTTCAGGTTCTATGCTGATATATCCGAGACCTTCTATTCCTGTATCAATATCCGGATTCAGGTATTCCTGCATGATATAGAGTGCAGCCTGTTCACGCTTCTGGTAATAAGTCATATTTGCCTGACGTTCGATATCGAAGCTGTATAAACCTGTTTTATCTGCCTTGTTAGTTACTCTGCTGATAAGGTCCTTAAAGCTTATCTTTTTTTCATCAGCTTCACGGAGACATTGAAGTATGACCTTTCTCCACATTACGAGATGATACTTTTTCTCAAAGAATCCTGCAAAAAAGGCGGCTTCCTGTCTGTTATCCGAAAATATGAGCAGCTTTCTGCCTGTTTCGTCATCAAGCTGTACAGCGGGAGTGCTTGCTCCATCATCGGCAAAAGGGTCGTCCTCGAAAGGGTCGTCAAAAACTGCGTTTTTAGTATCATTTGTGAGCGGTCGCGGAGGTATCGCGTCGTACAGGCTCTTTGCAATCGTAAATGTTGCAGGCTGATTTGCTGTAAGGAAGCGTTTTATCAATCCTTTTTTTGTAGCTCCGCAGCATGGGCAGCAATTAGATTCGCTGTCCTTTCCCGAATACTTCAGATTATAGACTAAAACGATCTTCTCAGGATCATTATTCTCACAGCAGTCGAGTATATGCTTTTCAGCAAAGGGAGTAAGTCTTCCGCAGCAGAGGCATAGGTGGTATTTTTCCAGTTCCTTCAATTTATCTTTTTCTTCAAAGGAGTCATCCTCATCAAATCCATTGAAATCGATAGTACTGTCATTGGATATAAAGAGATACTCGGGCTTTTCTGCGTTGCTTGTCTGAACAAAATAATCGCCATATTCTCGTGTTACTACTTTGCCTACGAGATACTCCTGCTGGCATTTCTGACAGTCAGCGAGCTCAAAAACGGAGCATACCTGATCATCGTTACGTACTTGTTCTTTACGGTCGAGGTAGACTTCCTTTTTAGGATAAAATCGTGCGAACATTCCTTCAAGCGATTTAACGAAAAGGTGGTATCTTGCAGGGAGAAGCGCATATTCAAACTCGCTCTTTTTTGCTGCTGCTGCAAGCTCGATGAGGTCTATCAGAGCGTTCTCCCGTTCTCTCTCAGATGGGATATCATCAAAAACGTTCCCAGCGACGTCCTCGAGCTTTTTGGGCTTGCTTTCAAGAGCAGAATACACCCTGAAAAGCCTTAGATCTGATGAGAGAACATTGTATAAAAATGCGCCTTTTTGAACCTCGTTCATTTCGCTGACGCGTTTTTTCAATGCCGTATAATCATTCGGCGAAAAGAGCTTTGCATCTTTCGGCACAGTACGCTTGATACGCTTTGTAGTTATTATATCGTCCTCGGAAAACGGTTCGTCGAACAGATTTTGCGCAAAAAGCGCGAGCCCTTTTTTTCCGTCGTTGCTGCCGAGCGTCGCAGATGTTGCAATACATCTGAACGGCTTGTGCATATTGTGTCTGATACGTTCTTTCACGCGCCTAAGAAGATAAGCAATCTCAGTGCCGTTTGCTCCCTTATATGTGTGCGCTTCGTCAATTACGATAAACTGCCAGTTCTTAGCTGATGAATTGTCAAAAAACGGTGCAGTATCTGGACGCAGCAACATATATTCGAGCATTGCATAGTTGGTAAGCAGGATATGGGGAGGCTTTGCTGCCATCATTTCTCTGCACATTAGTTCATTAGGTATAGATTTCCTCTGCGCCTCGTCAATGTCTGAAATATGCGCTTCGTCGTACTCCTTGTGCAGGCGCGTTTCTGCTTCCTCGGGAGATTCCTCCTTGCCGTTTTTATTTGTTTTTATCGCGTGTGCAGTTTCACCCGTGTATCTTCCAAATGTGATATCAGGATAATCTCTCAGCAGCTTCCTAAGCTTTTTCTGCTGGTCGTTTGCAAGAGCGTTCATTGGAAATATTAAAAGTGCTCGTACACCCGCGTCAAGTGTGCCTTCTTCTTTTTCACGCATCAGGGAATTGATTATCGGATACAGATAGCATTCTGTTTTTCCAGAGCCTGTGCCTGTTGAAACGACCATGTTCCGCTGTTTGGTGATAATGTGTCTGAGTGCATTTTCCTGATGTATACGAAGCTTCCAGTCTTCATAGTGTACACTTTTTCCCATTACTGAAAACTCTCTGCTTATCAAACCTTCATCAGCGAGAGCTTTTAAGCTTTTGCCTTCGACAAACGGCAGGGTAGTCTCAAGGAAAGGGCCCTTTACAAACTCTGTATTTCTTACCGCCTCATGTGCCAGTTTGGTTATAACAGGGTCTTTAACGCTCAGGATAGAAGCAATATAATTCTGATAGTCAGTCCTTATTTTTTCCGTCGTTTGACGTGGATTCATTGACATAGCTTTTCCTCTTTTCTAACCAAATATACAAAAGTGGCTGCCATTACCAGATCCCTTTGGGATATCTTTGGAGCAACTCTGAAAGCATTAGCCATGAATCTTTCGCCTGTTCTCGCAGCTTTGGCATATCTTTTGTATTCACCAGGGATAACAGTCAGAAACGCTGCCAGCCCCTGCAAGTAAAAATATCGTGGGTATTTATTGATGTTTAAGACGGACAGTGGGTCGTCTTTATATCTTTCGCGCAGAGCCGCCTTGAATCGTTTGACTATATCTCCAAGCTCACTGTCCTTTTCAAGCTCTCCGAAGGCTTTGATTATATTCTCGCATTCCTCTTTGACCATAGCTATCATGAGAGATTTCTTCCATGCGAGCATATCACATTTTTCATCATGACTTGATCGATACCACTCAACGTATTGGTCAACGTATCTGATACCGTCAAAATAAATACCGTAGTCGGGCTTCTTGGAAATATCAAAGATAACGGAATTATGCGTTGCTATGACCATTTCCGTCAATGGCTGCATATTACCCGATATTTCTTTTGTAAGTGCTATCCTTACTCTGCATGGGCTTTCTTCTTTAAGGAATTTTCGCTGTTCAGAAGATATTATGGATATATCCTCCTCATTCGGAACCGACAGGATGTTGAGCAGAGCCTCTTTGCCTATCAGTTCCCTGTAGCGCTCTCTTCGTACAGTATCAGAAACAGGCGCGTCCACACCCATAAGCAGCAAAAGAGACAGCTCTGCTGACTGATTTTCCAGTTTTTCAGCAAGCTCCTTTGAATCGTCAGAGCCTCGTTCAAACAGCAGCAATCCATATTCGCGCAGGCATATTTCAAATATCTCATTTGGACAGTCAAGCTCTGAAAGCACCCTTATGAGTTTAAGGCGTCGGCTTCCATTCAGTATGTTTACACAAACAGCATTCATGCACTTACGAATGGACTGCTTCTTTGCGTCTGTACATTTAGCTTGTGCAAAATAAGCCAATGCTACGAGCCGCTCATAGTCGCACCTGCCGAGCTCTAACGTATCAAGTTCGGAGACATGATCGCATTTTCTAAAGCTATCGCTATGATTGATATCTCCGCTTATCCCTGCGTTAATGACATCTTTGATGAGCTGGTCGAGCCAATCTGAAAATGTTATGATTGGAGTATCCTTTCCGCGCAGGCTGACATACATTACATTTTTGCCGTTTGAAAGCTCTATACCCGTATCGTCGTCAGCAAAAAAGTCTATATTTCGGCTTTCTCCCTCGACAACATAAATTCCGTCTTCAAGTTCCTTGGGACACTTGTATCCGCGTTTCTTTCCGTTTTTGCTGACCTTTGATTTTTCATATTTAAGTTTCAGCAAGAATTCCTGCGTGCCGAAACGCTTTATTAACAAGTTCTTGTTTTCGTCATTAACATCCAAAACTATGATACCGTTTTTCATATAATATGGGCGTGCTAACATCTCAGACTCATCCGAAACCACCATTACGGGTATGTATTTATCTTCTTCATCACCGCAACAAAGCTCTATCTGAGCTGGGAGCGGACAGCTTTTTAAAGTATCATAGAACGCTGTCAGACTGAAATTTCCGCATTTATTTACAGATAACGGGAATTTCTCCACCTGTTCGATGCCATTGGCTGTTCTGAGTTTCAGTTTATACTGACAATCTGAAAAAGCTCCATAGGTTTCAAGCCGCACCCAATATGTCATTTCATTCAGGGCATTCAAGCCGATATGTGGCGTTTTTCCATTTGATTCAAGCTGTGATAAGCCATGTTGATCGAGGACGTCGATGGCTAAAGGTGCAACAGGCAGTTCAAAACTGCAATTATAGAATTCGTTTTTTAGTGTACAGCTTATTGTGCCGATGTTCGGCGGACATTCGACAATATATCTGTCCCTGTCACTGCTGACGATACAGTTCTGAAATTCCATTTCCCAATCGTTAAGCCGCTCAAACCAAAATCTTTTGCGCTTTTTCCTGTCCTTTCGATCATGCCACTTTATTTCGGGGTCGTAGTCAGTTTTTATATCAGGGACATAGCTGAATTCAACTTGTTTAAGGAAACGGTCATTCTGATACAGCCTTATGCTGTAAACTCCGTATCGGGAGAATATATCCTGTCCGTATTCTTCAAGCGAAATACTGTAAACGCCGTTGTTAAATTCATCTCCGATATCAATACTTTTACTGCCGAGCCGCAATTCATATCCTTTAGTATAGGTATCGGCATCAATATTGATCGTCAGAGTCGGGAGTTTTGTAAATAGTCTGCTATCATTTTTATTGTCTGGAAAGAATAATGTTGTTCCGGAAAATCTCATTTCGATTTGAGGTTTTGTACGAAAACAGCGTACAGTCGTGCCAGCCGAAAAGCACAAATATGAGGTATTATCTGAGGGCTCTGCGGAAATGACGAAATAGTTCTCGCGATTGGTGGGGTAGGATTGGAAATCTACGGAAACGTCCTTTTTTTCTGTGATCCTGACAGACGAATGATGAATAATTATCGAATACGGAACAGGAAGATTATCCGTGAGTATCATACGTCCGTTTGAGTTGAAGAAAACGGGTCTGTCTTCTGCGATGCCATTTATTTCCCAATCAATTATGGAGTTTGGAGGAACATCATCTTCACGTTCATATAAAGTCACCTTATATCTTTTTGAAGGACTTACAGGAATTATCATAGACTCCACAAATCTTTTTCCTTCGTCGCCGAATACTGTCATTCGTTTACTGAGAGTTTCAGAATTATCGGTAACGATCTGCCATTCAACGTCATCTATCCACTCAGTTTTCATTATTGTTCGCGGAAGAACCAGACAAAGTCCTCGCTTGCCATTTTCAAAAAATAGGTATGGCTTGGTCTGGAATTCCTTGTTTTTTCTGTTTACAGAAGCCTCTTTTGTTTTTTCTTTAGCTTTCCATTCGGTATAGTTACCTATGAAGTGCGATTCGCTGCTCATATTCTGATCGACAGCAAGCATTGCATCGTGAACGTCAAGAACATATTCTATCGCTCTTTTATCGCGGAAACGTCTAAGAAACCGAAGCATAGGCTTTCTTATCTGATAGGAACGCATTTCTATCAGGTCGTCGATTATAAGCTGAGGGTCAAATACAGAATATGTATCATATTTGAGCACGTAGAAAAGGTCATCCAAACTGCTTTCAGGAGGACAGCCGGCTTCGTAAAGGATGGGCTCGAGATTGACGCGCCTTTCATTTTTTACATCGCTGTAATCAAAGCCATATTTATCAAAAGCTTTTTTGGCACATTTCCCGATGAGGTTTTCGGCAGGAAGGCTAATTTTTATATTTAGCTCAGTCTCCATTATTCCCCAGAAATTGGTGTCGAATTTATATCTTACAAGGAAGATCATAAATGTTGTCAATGAGCATGGATATTGGCTGCAAATATAATTCATGTCAAATCTGTCATCATTAAGTACCTTTTGGATACTTGCTCTTAAATTATCATATTCCTCGGGTGTTATGTCGATATCACCCCAGAGTTCTTTGCCTGTAAGTTCGTCAATAATGTTAGTTTCAGTAAGGCTCAATGGCTGATTTCCCTTGATTGGACGTTTCAAAACAAGTCACTTCCTGACGTAGAATCATTTACATTATTATATCATGTTATACAAAAAGTGTCAACTTTCGAGATAATATTTGCACATTGTATATCGACGGTTAAATATACCAATTGTAAATTGAGAGGCAAGGGAGTTGCTTTGGGTTTGGGGAGAATCAACAAGATTAGTCTTTGCTTATAGTGCGTATTGCTAAATAACTGGTCAATGCTTGAAAATCTTTTGTTGTTGATGTATAATGATTATATATTTTTGGGGATAGACCTCAACTGGATATGCGATTATTATTTATAAAATAAGGGGGGACCTAACTATGAGTTTTGTTATTAATGGAACTACACTTGAAAAATATGAACCTGATGACAATGATGTCGAGGAACTGATAGTACCGGACGGTATAAAAGTGATCGGTGATTCGGCTTTCTCACAGTGTACCGTTAGCAGGATAGTTCTGCCAAACAGCGTCAAAATAATTGGCAATAGCGCATTCTGGCAGTCGTGGTCAAATCATATCAATATACCGGATGGGGTCACAGAGATAGGCAAATTAGCATTCTGTGGCAACAATATGCTTGAAGAAACCAATATTCCCATTGGTGTGAAAAAAATCGGCGAGAATACGTTCTGGTCCTGCTCTCGTGTGACTAAAATAAGGATACCTGATACGATTCAGGAAGTTGATAAAAGTGCATTTGAGGACTGCCGAAACGCCTTTGAGCTATATAACAAAAATGGCGAGCATATTACTATTCCCTTTATCAGAGATTGGGGGAAAAGCTTTGCAAGGAAGGTCGTGGAGCTTATATGTGCTTCACCGCAAAAACGTGAAGAATTATTTGACGACTTTGAACGTGAAGAACTAAAAATACCTGTTTCGTTATGGATGTCTTTGGTTGATGGAAGCGCAAAAGCGGCTGATTATGTAAAGGAGCACGCGGCGCAGGCTTGCCGTTGTCTCATTCTTGACCTCGATAATTTCAGCTTCCTTACCGATACTATCCTTGATGAACTCGATGAAGACGATGCACAGGAGCTTTACCAGCTTGCCTGTTCAGAGGAGGCGGCTGAGTGTGCCGCTATTCTCAATGATAGATTCAGCTTTCCTGATGAGGAAGAAGCGGAGCAGGATGAGGACGAGGAAGATGAGGATGACTATGCTGAAGAAGATGAGAATGATGAAGTCGACAGCGATATCCCGTCCGAGCCCGATGACGAGGAGGACACCCCTTCGTACAGGTACATAAAGATAAGCGGCGACAGTATTGCCGACTTCATTGCGCAGAACGGAGCTCCTGCCTCGAATGAACACATATCGGTCGGTTGGGATGAGGAGAACACCGCTCTCGTTCTGCTGACCTATGATACGAAGCTGCTGAGGGCGGAGATAAGTGCCATAATTAGCAGGGTGTTCACTGTCAAATTCAGCGGATATGATGAGGTCGACATCGAGGACAAGACGAATCTGCTTTTTTCGGACGCAAAGGGCAAGGCTATAATTGAGCTCCCTGTTGATATAAAGCGTGAAATAATTACGCTTTATAACGGCGTTATGAAGTCGTATGCTGCCTATGGCAAGGATTACGAGAACGCAGTCGCAGATTATGACTGCGGCACGGTCAAGGCTATGTTCGACGCTCCGCCCATGTACTGGGATGATGACAGCATTAAGGAATTTTTTGATTTACTTCCCGAGTTCACCGCGCTGACCTCCTGCTCAGCAAAGGAGGTCTCTGAGCTGACTTTGCCTTATACCTGCTGCTCTGTCGGCGACCTCAGCGAGATGACGTGCCTTGAAAAGCTCACGCTGAAACGCCGTCAGATAAACATAGGTGACGATGTCCTGTCGGAGGGGCTGACGGTTGTCTCCCCAAGCGGCGGACCAGCTGAGGAGCTCGCAGAGGAGAACGGCTGCACCTTTATCGCGTGTGAGCCTGAACCGCCTGTAGGGAGAGTATCTCCCTCTTCCGAATGGAGCATCATAGCTCCCGATGAGAGCGTTTGGGAGGAAAGAGCGGGCGGAGATACATATATACTTTCGTGTGTTGCTTACGGCGACGCCGACCACCCGTCCAACACCCTTTTCAAGTTTTTCAGCGGTAACAAGGAGACGGAGTTTCCTCCCGACTGTGTCAGCTTCTACGAGGACGGCAGTGACAGCATCAAGCTTGCATACCTGCATATGCAGATGAACGTTTTCGGGCTGTTTACAGTGCATAATATCCTCCCCATTGTAAGAGTGTTCATCAACGGCAACTGTACCCTTATGCAGTGCTCGGGCTCAAACAAGGCGGAGAGCTCGGTGCAGCTCACGAAGACGATCTATGACACGCTGTCGACGATGCAGACAAAGGGTGGAACAGCCGTTGCTTTTAAGCCTTTCCCCGAGGAGAAGGTACAGGAGATTATTGACGGATTTTTTGACGACAGCAGTGACGATGACGAGGACGAAAACACGGACCCCGGCGGAATCCGCTGCGACGAGGATACAGTCGTCAATGTCAGCGACGACTGGGAGATAACGGTTCCCGCGGGGTATCGTTACAGTACAGACCACGAAGAGATAGGTCACCGCAGGCTTGTCTTCGGACTTGATGACGGCACACTCGATTTGAGAGCGCCATTTGATTCAACGGTCAACTTTACAGTGACTTGTCCTGTTAACGCCGAGGATAATAATGGCGGTGAGCCCTATGATCCTCAGGAACAAGCGAAACAGTTCGCGTTTATGGGAAACACGATATTTTCAAACAGCCAGATAGCGGTTCTTATGGATTCTCCTGTTCCGAATGAGTCGGACAGCGGCGAAGACTACTATATCACACGCGGAAATGTATTTACAAAAAATGCGACGTATGCTTTCCAGTTCTTTGACCAGAAGTCGGGCTCGGAGGATGAATCAGCCGAGCTGCTGAGAGGCATTCTTGAAACAGTCACCGCGCTGAACAAAAAGCTCGCTCCGATGAAAAAGCTCGAGGGAGGCAAGCCTGCTCCCTCAAAGCTGACCGTTGCAAAGGACTGGAGCCTTACTGTACCCGACGGGTATCTCTGCAAGACTGAAAAGGACAACAATGAGGCGGAGCTGCTTGCGACGATACAGGACGAAGCTGCCACGGAAACATGGAAAATCGAACGCACGCCGACTAAGGTCAGCGGAGTTGATGATCTGCTGTTCTACGGCGTCAGGATGAAGATAGAGCATATGGTCATGGGACCGAGGCTCAGTGGTGACAATGAGAAGGAGTTCGTGCTCCGCCATGAGAGCGATCTTAACGTGTTCTGTCAGCTCAAAAGCACATCCGAAAACGAAAACGGCGCAATCGAAACGTCGGTATTCAAGGTGCAGATCATTACGCTCAATGCGATGTATGAGATAGGTGTACGCCTTGATTTTGTCGGTACTCTTAGTGAGCACTTTGAGAGGCTCCTCCGCATAGCAGGAACTATCAGCAGCGCAGACGAAAAGGAGGCGCCGAGCTATCTTTCGGGATTTGCAGCGATGAATTCCGATATACCGTTTACTGTTCCGAAAAATAGCGATACCCTTGCGATTTACGAGCAGGCAAAGGAGAACAGCGTCGCATTTACAGGAATTATGCGTATGGGCGGCGTTTTGAACGATTCGCTTGAATATGCGCTTGAAGCGATATCGGGCGACGATGCGGGAAGCTTCCCGCTCTCCGAAAAGGCATGGGAGGCGGCTAAGCTTTTCCGTATGCACGAGGAATTCTACGACCCGCGCTCCGACCGCGAGCAGGAGCTTCTGCACAACTATATCCGCGAGATAAACTATCTGCACCTGTTCCGCTCATTTGCGTGGATACTTTCGGAATATGCCGAGGTACACGGCTGCACTCTGTCGGATATCCCCGCTGATGAGGTGGTATGTGCAGCGCAGCTTGCTGGCTCGCGAAAGATAAACTATGACGAGACGCGCTTCCCTGCGATATGCGGACTTCGCGACGGCACGTGTGCATATCTGCCTGACAGCAACAAACAAGACTATATTGCCAAGCTGCCCGAAGGGGAGGGCGAAATGGGAGAATGGAAGCGCGGCAGCCTGATAACGCTCAGAAATGAGCTTACGGAGCTCTATCCGTGCATTCAGCACCTGATAAGCTATCTTGAAAAGAGGCGCAATAGCCGCAAGCCTTTGCGCGGCGACCAGTCCGATGCGGTGTATGTATGGATAGCACTCACATTGGCGGCAAGCCGTCCGTTTGTGCTGACCTCTGCTCCCATGAATTACGATTACGATGAATCAGAGCGTCCGACATATGAGTATTTCAAAGCTGCAAACGGAATGCCTGCGCTTGACGGAAACTACAGCAGCTACTACAGCGATGACGACGCCGATGATGACTACAGCGGATATGAGGAGCAGCGCGAGCAGGAGAGGCTCGAACGCATAGCAAAGAACCGCGAACGGGTCGAGGAGAACTGCGAGGTGGTGAGCTATATCCCGAGCATCAAGGGAAAAACGTTTGTAGCCACGGGTCTTGAAAGTGATGATGAAGCGCGGGTAAAGAGCCTCATTGAAGCTGAAGGGGGCTTCCTGCGTCAGTCGATATCGGGAAAGACGGACTATTTGATTGTTGAGCCCGCGGGAATGGGCGAGAGGAAGTTCAGCGACGTTCTCGCTCAGGCAGACAAAGGGCATACTGTCAATGTCATATTCTACGAGGACTTCATGCGAAGTTTTGATGAAGATGATGACGACACTGCGGAGGAAAACACCGAGCTGAGCAATGCCATAGGCAAGATGAAGGAAACCATTGCGCAGAGCACGGATGAGATGAACAAATTCCTCGATATACAGAAACAGCAGCTTGAGGAGAAGGAACGCAGAAAGCAGGAGAACCTTGAGCTGCAAAAGAACCTTTCCTCCGAGGTCAGTGAGACCGATATTACAGCCGCTAAGCTCTATGCGACCCTCCTTTATGAGGAGGCTGACGACGCTGTTCTCAGCAATGGCGCTTTTTGCAGCGCCTATGAGGAGGACTTCCCCGAGCTCGAAGCGGATGACCTTGCGGCGCTCAGGGATAAGGTGAGGGCTGACCGCAATGACCCTGCCAAGGCGGAGGCAATGGAAAGGGTTTTCCGCTCGCTGCCATATGACGTCCGTCTCATGTATAGTGTGAAAAATGCGATGAATATGTACAGCTACAAGACCGACGAATCCGTTTCGGATTTTGCAGAGCGCACTGCAAGCCGCTGGTTCACGTCCGAGGAGCTCCCCAAGCTGAGGAGTGATATTGCCGAGCATACCGTGGAGCTGCGTAAACAAATGGATATGCAGCTCTCCATGGCAAACAGCGGGTGGAAAAAGTTCTACAGTGCAAAGCCGTTCCTCACGATTTCGCTGTTTGACGAGGATATGCCCGATTTTGACCCCGATAACAGGTTCATGGTCGATTGCACCACATATAAGGCAGCAGTGCAGCTCGCTACATCGGGCTTGATGAGAATGTCACTGTCGCTCAGCAATTATTTCCCGCTCTACTGGGGAATAGACTGCGAGAGCATATGGGAAGCCGCATACCTTAATGCGCCGTATGACCGCCGTTCCGAGAGCGGTGACGACGCGAAGAAGCTTGCAGAGCAAGCGTTCAGGAAGGTCGTTGGGGACAGACCGGTGTCCAAGCCTGTCACTCCAGTGTTTGAGAAAACTGTTCCAAAAGCCGAGCCTGAAAAAGCAGTCACATCTGCACCCGTGGCGGAAGATTTTGCTCCAAAGAAAAAAGAGGGCTGCTACATCGCAACCGCTGTTTATGGCTCATATGATGCGCCAGAAGTAATGGTTCTCAGGCGATTTAGGGACGAGGTACTTAAGAAATCAATTCTCGGCAGAGCGTTCATCAAGGTCTATTATACACTCAGTCCGCCTGCGGCAAGGTGGCTGCGCAATACCAAGCATATCAATGCCGCAGTCAGAAGAATACTTGATAAATGGGTTGAGAAGCTAAAATAATGGAGGCGAATGCTTATACATGATAACAGATGCTGATACAAGCCATATTCATTGATGTTATCATGAACCAGCTATATTACATCGGTAAATATGACAGATTTTCTTGTGTCAAAGAAGTAGTAAAATAAGCGGTTTACAGGACAGCCGAAGCTGTCCTGTTCCTTTTGCAAGGTCTTGACAAAAAATAAAGAGCGTGTTAGAATACATTTATCAAGTAATATAATCGCAAATGCATATGATTACAGGAGAAGCATATGGAACAGCTATTAGTAAGCCATTGGCATAAGAATACAAGATATGAGATACAGAGCATTGACGGTACAGAGTACATCGTTCCCTGCGAATATGGCTCGGTGTATGATCCTATCAAGAGCGAAAATGAAATGATGACCGACGCACTGAACCTCGGCAAGTATCTAACTGAGAATGAACTTGGCCAGAACGAAATGCTACTGGATTTCGTACACGAATACGGTCTGCTCGGCATCATGCCTGATATTGCAGGCTCTGACATTGGTCGCAACGAGCGCGTTATAGTCCGCGATAACATCTTCACAGAGAGCGGAATTGTTGAGGTCAACGAGTTCGCAAAGCAGTTTTTTCCTCTCGATAACATCGATATACTTGACAAAGTCAACAAAAAAGGCAAGCTCAGACTTAACTACCGCAGTCCGATATACGCAACGATGTTTCTGCGGAAGTATAGGTACTGCGAACCGCTTGACTGGGTAAAGAAATACTTCAAATATCTGTATAGCTTCATGCTCAAAGAATCGAAGCTCCTGGAGTTCTTACCTCCACGTCTGACATACAAGATAGATGACCGAAACGGTCTGAACCTGCTGTGCGAGTACGATTCGCTGAAAGCAATGATAGACTTCGCATTCGCCAAAGCAGTGACAAGTGACAAGAAGCCTATCCGCTCCTGCAAAGAATACTCTCAGAAGCACTACATATGAGCGTATGCTCCAGCTCACGCACCGTGTATACCCTGCTATCGGTCATCTGCGTATCGACAAGATCACAGCAAGGCAGTTGCAGAGCTTTGTGAACTCTCTCGCCAAGGAGGGGGCAAACGAAAAGACAGGCAAGCCCCTTGCACCGAAAACGATCCGTCACAACCTGAGCTTTATCTCAGACGTATTCAGTTATGCGGTCCGTATGGACTTGGTATCAGACAATCCTTGCAGGAAGGTAACTATCCCGAAAGGCGAGGTCAAGGAGAAACAGATTTATTCACAGGAAGAGATGGCGCATCTGCTTACTGCTATTCAAGGAGAGCCTCTGAAGTATAAGGCATTCTTCTTTCTGATAGCTTACAGCGGTTTCCGCAGGAGCGAGATGCTCGGCCTTGAATGGAAGGATATTGATTTTGAGAACAATATCATTACTATTAAGCGCACCTCAAATTATACCGCAGAGCGTGGTATATATACCGACACCACAAAGACAAAACGCTCTCAGCGAGTTTTGAAAATATCTCCGTATATAATGGAGATACTGAAAGACTATAAGCTGGAGCAGGACGAAGAAGCACTCCGCCTCGGAGACAAGTGGGTAGAAACTGACCGTTTATTTGTTAAATGGAATGGCGAACCCATGAACAATCAGACACCCTACGGCTGGCTGAAAGAGTTCTGCGAGAAGAATGATATGCCTTTCTACGGTATACATAGTTTCAGACACTTTGCGGCAAGTTCGCTTATTTCAGCAGGTCTTGATGTAACAACAGTATCAGGCGCATTAGGTCACTGTAATTCAGGAACTACTTTGAACGTATACTCGCATATGTTTCAGAACGCACAGGCGAAGGTATCGGAAGCAATGGACAAAGCCTTTGCCTTTCTGCCGCAGAAGGAGGATACGGAATAAGAATAATACTATGAAGGTATAGTATAAGAATAAGCTCGCTGACATCTGATGAAATAACAGACAGCGAGCTTATTTTTTTAGTAAAAGCTAAATGAATAATATTCACTATTATGCATTAGAGATAATGTAAAAAAGCGAGGCTTGTACGCTAAAAAATATGCGTAGCGTACAAATAGCGTACAAACTCATTTTTTAGGAAAAAAGAAAACCCACAAACGGCTATTTTAAGCCATCTGTGGGATCGCTAAATGGTGACCCGTACGGGAATTGAATTAATTCCGAGCATTTTAGTAGTTTATAGTAAAATGCGAAAATGGCTGAAAATTGCGGATTTTTGAAGCTTCATTTATAGTAATTTCAAGCGGTTTCAGTCGA
Organism: Ruminococcus sp. YRD2003; assembly: GCA_900109435.1. Classification (GTDB taxonomy): domain Bacteria; phylum Bacillota; class Clostridia; order Oscillospirales; family Ruminococcaceae; genus Ruminococcus; species Ruminococcus flavefaciens_G. Next base: position 107,398 of record FNZT01000012.1, read on the forward strand.
TTTTTAGTACAAATAAGTGCCAAACAAGTGCCGAAAGTGGCGCATTGTCCTCCGAAAAGTAAACCAACGTTCAATGAATATATAGCAGGGATATTTCTGAAAAAGAAGCGTTTATCCCTGCTTTTTTCTTATACATTGAGGTGTTAATCGCTTCATTGAGGCTCACGTTTCGAGTGCCAGTTTGTTTGAAAACTGCATCTTTTATTTTTCAGTTACGACCCATTCGCCGGATTTTGTTGAACCCTTACGATATATTTTTCCCTCGCGCTGGAGCTTTTCAAGGCGATACTTGATCTTTTGCATAGGAACTCCAAGCTTCTTGGCAAGTTTATCTCGTGTGATTTTCGGATCGTTCAATAAGCAAGAGATTATTTCTTTTTCAATATCAATTTCTTGTCGGTTTTCTTGTCGGTTTTCTTGTCGGTTGGAATTCTCTGTTTCCTCAGCTTGAATTCTTGCGAATTCCTCATTGATATACGCGGTTACCATAGTATAGTCGTCGGTATCATTGCTTGGCTCAAAGACGAGCTCGGGAGAGCCATTCTCCTTCATAGCGTTCTTAGCTCTGCGTATACCTGAACCGTAGGACTCTATCAGATCAAGCGAGAAGAACATCTCCTTCAGTTCAGGATTGAGATATACGCGGTCACGGAACTCTGTATCGCTGTTCATTGCTTCAATAGTGACAGGCGGCACAGGTCTGTTATGATTGATAAAGGAGATATGATCCTTGTAGATGTAAATACCGATATATTCTTTTCTGCTATATTCCTTGTGGAGTATGCAGTTGGTCGCAAGCTCGGAGAACATTGCAAGCGGATAATTATAGACCATTCTATGTCCGACACGGTCAGGCTCGCGGACTGTATACGCGGACATTATTGTCTCGCTGAAATAGTCGATAACTCGCTTGGCTTGTATCCATATCGGACCGTCGAACACCTGCGATACCATTTTATCCGTTCCGACAGCCTCGCGAATGACCTCAACTCTCGCATAAGGAATGAAGTCCTGCGGCTTGTCCGCGAACATCAGCACAGCGAAATTTTTGGCGCGGTAACCGCTGTAATCGCTTTGGCTGATAAGTCCCATAGCCTTAGCCATATCGAGCTTTGGCATAGAGCGTATATCAGGCTTGGCGTTGGTCGCAATGAGGTACTCTTTCATATACTCATAGTTGAGATCGTCTATCGTAGCTGTTTCATTGAGCTCGGACGAGAAATGGAAGTCCGCAAACTTTTTGAGCAGCTCGAATTCCTCACGCTTATTTGGAAGCCTTGTATCGCGGCGGACACGGATATATCTGCCTGCCTTCAGATTTATGCTCTTATCCTTTTCAGCCTGCTGCTTAGTCTCATAAGGACCGTCGTTTCCTGGCTCCACGGCGATAATGATATATGTCCTGCCGTCTATATCGTCCTGAACAAGTTGATAGTTAGGGAGCGGCGTTATGTTGGAAAGCAGGGATTTTAAGCCGTTTTCCGTCGGTTCAATGTTACCCTTGTCTATGCCTGTTATAGGGCGCATAGGGATTGCCTTGATACCGTTTTTTTCGTCATTGACTTCCTCAACGCCGATAAAGATAAGACCAATCTCGCGGTTCATATAGTTATTGCAGAAAGCACAGGCTGTCTTGAGTATGGTATCCCTGCCGCTGGCAGATTTCTTGTATTCAATATAATCAGACTCAACAGCACCGCTTTCAATGATGTCATGAGCCATTTTCCGTATATCTTCACGTTTCATAGACTAACTCCCGCATAAGGTATATGGTTAGTATTGTTTGTTTACAAGCTATTATACCATAAACGTTGGTATTATTCAAGTCCCTGGTCAAATGAAAAAATACAAAGATATAGAACAAAAATACATATGAGAATCCTAAGTTGTTTTGATGTATTGAATAGGATTGCTTTTCAGATGAACTGAAAAAATGATTTATCCGCGTAATAACATCAGAATATTTCATAATATTATTTGCGAACCACTGAGCAGGACTTGTTGTACTAATGCAGTAAATTAGTGCTTCCTGTCTGAACACGCGCACTAATACTTGTATCTGGCTTCTTTCTAATTTCGCAGTGCAGTTATCGGGATGACAAAAACGCCGTCTTCACGTTGGTATGCTGCATTTGATAGTCCGCATATAACACATAAAAGCTTCGGAGTACGTCCGTTGTCAACTTCGATGCTGTGGCTTATTTCTATAAGATTGTTTGCTGCTTCATCAATTTGATTGGCGCCAAGTTTTATTTCAAAGGCGTACCACTCGCCGTCGGGACCTTCAAGAACTGTGTCAATCTCTTTATTCTTATAATCCTGATAATGAAATGCGTTCAATCCGTTCTCCTCGGCGTATATACGGAGATCGCGTTCACAAAGGGCTTCAAACATGAAACCCGCTGTTTCAAGATCGCCGATCAATCTTTCAGCGTTAGCACCAAGCAGCGCACAGGCAAGTGACGGATCCGCAAAGTGTCGCTTTTCAGCTTGTTTGAGTCTTGTTGATGAACGAATATTTGATGCGAAGGGCGGAAGATTATCAGTAATAAAAAGTCTTTTGAAGATATCAAGATACTCAGTTACAGTGTCAATATTGATATCGTCATCGTCGATTTCTTTGATATCTTTTTTCAAGGTTTTATTCGTAACGGTTGTACTTTCATTTCTTGCAAGAGAACGAAGCAGCAGCCTTAGCTTTCTGCTGTCGCGTTTGATTCCGTCAAGTCTGAAAATATCATCTTCAACAACTGCGTCAATATACTGCGTCGGCAGAAGATGAGCCTGTGATTCGGGAGTATCAAGATTGCCAGGCCAGCCGCCGCGAACTATCAGCTGCATGAGCTTTCTCAGGTCAACTTCTCCCGTCATACGAGGAGTGAATTTTCCGTCTATCATATCTTTCAGCGAGACCAAACCCGATGAGTCCTTTGATTCATAAAGCGACATCGGTCTCATTCGGAGTCTTGCTATCCTGCCTGCGCCGCTGTGCATTATTCCTTTGTGGTTCGGTGTAGCGGAGCCTGTTAGTATGAATTGTCCCTTTGAGGCTCGTTTGTCCACCTCAAATCTTACTGCGTCCCATAGAGGAGGAACTTCCTGCCATTCGTCGATAAGTCTTGGTGTTTCTCCCTCCAGAACAATACTGGGGGACATTTCTGCGAGCTTGCGATTCTGAAAATTGTTAGCAGGGTCGCCTATCAGTATCTCACTGTTGGAGTGGTAAGCCGAGCTGCAGGTCTTTCCGCACCATTTTGCGCCTTCTATGCAAAGCGCTCCAAAAGCAGAAAGGAACTCATCAATTCTGTTGTCGATAAGCCTCGGCATATATTTTTCATTTTCCATTTTCAGCACCTCCTGTTGCTACTATTATAACACAACCCGAGAGATTTGGCAAGTACAATCCGAGAGATTTTTAAAATTCAATCCGACACATTTCGACAGACGACAGTAATCTTCTGCAACAATCCGCGCTATACATACCGTATAACTTGATTCAGTTCACCGATTTGTAATATTTTGTAAAAAATTTATTAACGGTATTGATTTCGTTATAATTCTGTGCTATAATGCTAATATAGAAAATATATCCCCGTATATTTGAGGCTATATTCCGAAAGGGGCTTGACAGTTATGCATGGTGGCACTACAATGAAACATACATACATACATACATACATACAGCATAATTGCGCCCTCAACAATTTAACAACGTAAAATAAGCGTATCTCAAAGGATAGGTTTCGTTGAGGTGCGCTTTTTTGTATTTATCAGAAGGAGGAAAACACTATGGCAAGCAATTTGAGTTATGGAATGAAGCGCGTATTATCAGGAATTATGGCGCTTCTGATTGTAGCAGGCAGCACGGGTCTCTCTGCGAACGTGAGGGGAGGTGGATTGTTTGCCCGTAGTGCGATAACAGCAAACGCAGCGACATACTCAAGCGATGTGCAATCTTTGCAGGTAGGCGACATTCTTGAACCCGGCGCAAGGTATAATGCAGATAACAAAACCATCACCCTTCAGGAGGGTGGCTATTGTACCAGAGAAGAATTTGAAAGCCCTGCGACATATACGCAGGGAACACAAGATGTAATCCCTGATAACTTGATGATGCTCAGAGTATCAAGTGAAAGTGGATACGAAGGTAAAATTGGTGACGGATCAGGATACTACCCCTACGCTAATGGAAAGAAAGTTGATGCGTGGATCGTCGTTGCTGTTGAGGGTAACCAGTGGGAGCAAACCGCTGTCACCCTCGCTGGATATGAAGAAACACAAAGCGACAATCCCTTTACATCTGCTGTCAACTATCGTCAATACAATGAATCCGGCGTATTGCAGGATAATGGAACACTTGATGCAAATGCAGGTATCCTGATTGAAAGCGATACGAAGAAATGGACAAACGGCAAAACCTATGTTGCCAGCGGTGAAGTTGTGATAGACTCTCGTGTTAAGGTCACAGGTACGGTAAATCTGATATTGTTGGACGGCGCAAGTCTTACCATCAATGGCGGTATTTCCGTAGCTCAAAGCGCACCATATGATGAAAACGCAGGTACGCTGAATATTTTCGTCGGCAGCACAACAAATGGAACAATAACCGGCAGCGGCTCGCTGACTGCTACAGGAAGCGACAGGAACGCTGGTATTGGCTGTAGTAGTTCTGACTTTAGCAGTGGAAATGTTAATATCCATGGCGGTACAATTACAGCTACAGGTGGCAAGAATTGTGCGGGAATCGGCGGCACTGTGAATATCTATGACGGTACTGTTACTGCAAACGGCGGTGATGACGGTGCAGGCATCGGAGGTAACTATAATCATGACGGTAACACAGTAAACATTTATGGCGGTACAGTCACTGCAAATGGCGGTCAAGGTGCCGCAGGTATAGGCGGCGGTCAGTTTGGAGAAGGCGGATCGGTTCATATTTACGGCGGTACAGTCATAGCCACTGGCGGCGAGAGACTGCCTTGGGATCCTAATAAGCCTGGAAATGGTATTGGCAGAGGCAACGGTTATGATGGTGAGGAAATAAACAACGGCACACTGACAATTGCCGAAGGGTTATCAGTATTCACTTCTACCGATAACGAAAACTGGACGGATACAACAGTTGATCTTGATACACGCACACGTTATATGAAGGTGGGAGTCCCCGAGTCTGTCACCACAGATATCCCTTACCTGACATGGGACGCAGATGAAGAAAAACTCGTTGAAGCAGCAGAACCCTGCTCTGAGTATACCGTGGTTGAAAGCTCAGAATCTGAGGTTACATGGGGCGAAGCCAACACAACAACATGGTATGTTGTTACCAAGGATACAACTATTTCCAGTCGTATCACTGTCAACGGCACAGTCAACCTCATTCTTTGCGACGGCGCTACGCTGACGGCTGAAAAGGGCATAACAGTTGCAGTTGAGGAGGATTATGAGACAGGCGACCTCGTGCCAACCACCCTCAATATCTACGGTCAGGCTGGCGGCACAGGTGTCCTTACCGCTAATACTGTTTATGAAGATGAAGGCATGGTCATAATAGGTGGCGCTGCAATTGGCGGATGTGGCGTTGAAGATTATGATAATGATTACAACAACCGTTCCGGAAATTCAGGAACAATCAGGATATATGGCGGAACTATCAATGCTTCAGATGATGATAATTGCTCTGACATCTCTGCAATCGGCGGAGGATACTATGGAGAAGGCGGCACAGTAGAGATCTTTGGCGGAACTGTAAATGCTTCTACTCATGGTGCTTCTATGCCTGCAATAGGTGGTCGAGGCGATTATTATGGCCATAGTGCAGGTACTATAAATATCTACGGTGGAACCGTAAACGCTCAGGCTACAGGTAATTATTCACCGGGAATCGGAGGCGCTTTTGCTACTCCTGCTGATATCAACATTATGGGCGGCAGCGTCTATGCAAGAGGTAATAGTGCGATTGGTAGCGGTATTAATTCCGGAGATGAGTACAATCACGGAACTTTGACAATCGGCGAAGACCTTGTATTGCAGAACAGTACAGACAACTCAACTTGGGAAAATGTTGAAGCAAGCAATAACGATTATACCCGCACTCGGTATATGCGCACCGCCAAGAAGCTCGTTGTTGGGCAGTATATCGCAGTTGGCGACAAAGTGTATACAGATGATATGATTATGAGTGATTCAGAGAGCTGTCCGCATCGTTTCCCCGAGAATACTTCTACTGTTGACTCTGTAATATACAAAGACAATTTCTACAAGTTTAATATCACCCCGGAAGATAGCCAGTCAAGCAGTTCATCTCCAGATCCAACTCAAATCGGAGACGTATTTGTTTACGGTGCGTTTATAGCATCAGAAACCGAGCGCACTCCTGCGCCCACAGGCTTCTGGATAATTGACGGTGAGGGAACAACTGAGAATCCGTTCATATTGTCTTTGGATCCTCCGCCTTCTGTGACATATACTCATGTTGAAGCCGTAGCTCCGACCTGCACTACTGCAGGAAATATCGAGTATTATTTAGGCTCTGACGGCAACTACTATTCTGATGATCAGGGTACTCTTTTGGAAGACCAGAATGTTATTATTCCAGCAACGGGACATAGCTATGGCACTCCCACTTATTCGTGGACAGAGGAAAATGGTGTATGGAAGTGTACAGCAACCCGTACCTGCGCCAATAACACAAGCCACGTTGAGACTGAAACCGTTGATGGAATCTATGCGGAAGTAACACCTGCAACTGTGAATACGGTAGGTACGGGCAGGTGGACGGCGACATTCACTAATGAAGCCTTTACAGCACAGACTAAGGATGTTGAGATTGCTCAGCTCGTGCCTGAAAAGCATGATGCAGTTGCTCCGAACTGCACAGAGCCAGGTAATATAGAGTATTATACCTACGGAGACAAGTATTACACCAAGGACGGCGAAACATATACCGAAATCACACAGGCTCAGACTGTTGAGCCGGCAACAGGTCACGCTTTCAACTATGTTCCGAACGGCGCTGTTCTGACAGCAAGTTGTACGCATGATAACTGCGAGTTTGAAAACGGCGTTTCGCTTACTATCGTTCATCCAAATAGCCTTACATACGACGGAAGTGAAAAGGGCGTTACTCTCGACGGACTGGTCGCTTTCAATACGGCAACTGGTTTGAACATATCCTTGGATAGTATCATATATGAACAGCTGGTCGGAGAAGAGTATCAGAGGATTGACTCTGTTCCCATGAATGCAGGCTCATACAGAGCAAGCCTGACTGTTGAGGGGCAGACGATTTCTGTAACATATTCTATCGCAAAGGCAGACCTTGTTGAAGGGGCAGGATATACTGTTCCGACTGGTCTTACAGCTACCTATGGGGATACACTTGCTAATGTTGAGCTTCCCGCTGGCTGGGCTTGGAATGATGATTCTACAAGCGTAGGCATTGCAGGAGAGCACACTTTCAGTGCGACCTTTACCCCAGATGACACCAACAACTTCAACACCGTGACCGAAGACGTAACAGTCACAGTCGGCAAGGCAACGCTCAATCCTTCAGTTTCCGTAGAGGGCTGGACTTACGGTGAAGCACAAAATTCACCGGTTATAAGCGGAATATCGGGTTTACAGGTTGCTGTCATCGGAGTAGATCACATTACTGGTGAGCTTTGGAAATACAATGGTACTGAATATCAAAAGGTTCGTGATGCAACTCTACGGGACATACCAAACCTTACCGGCACACCCCTTGATGCTGGAACTTACAAGGTGAAACTCGTTGTCGCAGAAAACACCAATTATGAAGAAGGCGAATGGTGGAGCGATGAGTTTGTTGTTGCAAAGGCTGATATCGTTTCGTCTGGCAATATCGCTAATGACACTGTTTGGCTGACTGGAGATTATATTGATTTTGGTGACGGCGCATACATTCAGAGCAGTTGGAGTCCAAATAGTGGCAAATGGCATCTGACTGGCAAACATAAGTTAGGTTATGGCGGATTTTACACAGATCATTATTGGTTTGTGATTGAAGGCGTATGTGATTTCAACCTGAACAATGACGGAAAGTCTGGTCAGCCTGTTTATGGCGTTTCAATTTCGGGTAGCGGAACTGAGAACGATCCGTATACTGCTGTTCCTCTTCACACGCCATATGCAACTGTTACTGCTCCGACCGCAAACACACTGACTTACAGCGGCTCTGCACAGGTACTCGTTACCGAAGGCACATCAGCCGCCGGCACAGTAAAGTATTCGCTTGGTACGGCCGATGTGGCAGGAACTGAGTGGACAACCGATATTTCCACACTCACGGGTACAAATGCTAATACATACTATGTATGGTATTATGTTGAGGGCGATGCGAACCATAATAATACCAATCCGGTATGTATTCCTGTCACTATCAACCAAAGGTCGATTGAGGATGCAATAATCGTTCTCGATAAGGATCACTTTGAGGTATCTGATACAACTTATAAACCGGCAGTAACATATGTTATCGTAGGCAATACACTGCTTGAAGCAACTGACTATGATGTGGATTATGAGAACAATACGTCGATAAGCGCAAATACACCTACAGTGGTAATCACAGGTACAGGCAATTACGGCGGAACAGCAAGAAAATCATTCACTATAGGTACAGATTTGTCAGATGCAGTTGTAACTGTAAACAGTACATTCAAATATAACGGCACAGCTAAAACTCCTGGTGTGACAGTTACTTATAAAGGAGCTGTTGTAAATGCTGCTAATTACATAGTAAGCTACAGCAATAATATTAACGCAGGTACAGCTACAGTTACAATCACTGGTAATACTGATAAAGGCTACACAGGTTCAGCTTCTGCTACATTCAATATAGCAAAGGCTGGTATTGCAAGCGTCAGCGCTTCTGGTACTTATGCATATACTGGTGAAGCTATAATTCCTACACTCTTAGTGAAGGATGAAAACGGTGCAGTTGTTGATGCAGCTAATTACAATGTTGAGTTTGTCAACAACATCAAGGCTGGTACAGCAACTATCGTTGTTACCGCAAAGGACGGTACAAACTACACTGGTACAAAGACTGGTACATTTGAGATCGGTCATAGATACACAGAGGTTCTAGCAACATCTGCAGGTTGTTCAACAACTGGCGTAAAGGCACACTGGATCGATGAAAACGGCGCGTCATACCTCAAGAATACAAACGAAGAATATGTTGCTGCAACAGCTGCTGAACTTGCTATACCCGCAACCGGTGCTCATGACTATAATACAGAGGATATCCAGTGGTACTGGACTACTGATAACAGTGGAGCATTTGCTGTATTTACATGCGAGACTTGTGGTACAACGACAAATGTGAATGCAGTTGTTACATCGGAGGCTGTCGCAGGCGGTACTCAGTATACTGCAACAGTTGCTCTTGGTGATGATGAGTATTCTGTATCCAAGATCGTAAATAATACTGCATATGTATCTGCATATTCAGAGGTTACTGGTTACGAAATAGCTGATGATGAGGGCAGAATCCGTTTCATGTATAACAGCAAGTATGACGGAGATGCAGTTGCAACTTATGGCGTTGTGATTTACAGAGACGGTGAACTGAATGAAGAACTGACAGTAAATACGTCAGGTGCAACAGATTCAGCAAACCGTGCTGCATCTGATTCATTCCGTGCAAAGGATCTTGGTAATGGCGTTTATGTAAGACCATATGTCAAGGTTGGAACATCATATATTTACGGCGATACAGTATTCGTTCGTTATGCAGATCTTGTAGCATTCAGAGATGCAACAGCCAATATAACATCGTACGAGATCGCTGATGATGATGGAAGGATCAGATTCAATTACAGCAACACATACACCGGTACAGAAGATACTGTTCATGGTGTTGTGATCTACAGAGACGGCATACTGAACGATGTCCTGACAGTAGAAACAGCAGGCGCAACAGATTCAGCAAACCGCGCAGCGGTTGATTCTTTCCGTGCAAAGGATACGGGAAATGGTGTTTATGTCAGATCATATATCAAGATTGGTGACAAGTATAAGTATGGTGATACTGTATTTGTTCGTTATGCAGATCTTGTAGCATTCAGAGATGCAACAGCCGATATAACATCGTATGAAGTTGCTGATAACGAAGGAAGAATTAGGTTTAATTACAGTAATACATACACAGGTACTCAAACCGCTGTTAATGGAGTTGTGATTTACAGAAACGGTGAACTGAATGAAGAACTGACAGTAAATACATTAGGAGCAACAGATTCTGCAAACCGTGCAGCAGTTGATTCTTTCCGTGCTAAAGATACTGGCAATGGTATTTATGTAAGAGCATATATCAAGATTGGTGACAAGTATAAGTATGGCGATACAGTATTCGTTCGTTATGCAGATTTGGTAGCATTCAGAGATGCAACAGCAACTATTACCGGTTATGAAAAAGCAGACAATGAAGGCAGAATAAGATTCCACTACAGTAATAATTATTCTGGTAATGAAACTGCTGTTCATGGAGTTCTGATTTATAGGAACGGCGTTCTTAATGATGAATTAACTGTCAACACAGCAGGGGTAACAAACTCTGATAATCGTGCAGCAGTTGATGATTTCCGTGCAAAGGATCTTGGTAATGGCATTTATGTAAGACCTTATATCAAGATTGGTAACACCTATAAATATGGCGAACAGGTATTTGTTAAGTATTCTGAGCTTTAAGTTTTAATTATCTTCCGGTAATAATCAGACTTAATGCAGTTTGATTTATTACATAGATCGATCTATTATAAAGAAAAGAGGTGCCTAACGATGCAGTACATTGAAGCAGAGCTTGAGATAATCAGGTTCGATGCAGAAGATGTTATTACAACATCCTGCACAGGAACAGATGATTGTCTTGGAGAGTAATCCGACAAAGGCTGTGCGACTAAAAATAGTCGCACAGCCTTAACGCTATTATGTAAAAGGTGAAGTATGAATATAATAAAAAACGGTGACAGCAGAGTCACCAAGATAATAAACAAGAAAAAGTTGAACGATGAGGCGGAATATCGCCTCTCTATATACACATATCTTTATTCTGAAAAGGGTAGATATCTAATACAAAATACACTTACTTTTGAGGTTATTGAACTTACTGAACAGGAATGGAACGCCGTTCAGAAAATTAAGATTATGCCCGTCAGTTATGATTATATAGTTAAAAACGTAATAGAGCAGCTTGCAATGTCACGATATATAGTTGAGATGGATTATGATGAAATTAAGCAGTATCAAGAAACAGTGTTTCTTCTCAAAACTATGGCAGGTAATAAAAAAGGCTTAAGAAGCTATACTATCTTTCCAACAACAGGCTGCAATGCAAGATGTATTTACTGCTACGAAGAAGGATATGCTGTTAAAACGATGACTACGGAAACGGCAGACCGGCTTGTTGACTTTATTTCAAAAACAAGATATAATGATACTGTCAAATTGAAATGGTTCGGAGGCGAACCCCTTGCGGGCTTAAATATAATACGTCATATATGCAAAGCGTTGTATGAAAAAGGTATCCCTTATAGGTCCACTATGACAACGAATGCAAGTTTGATGACGAAAGAACTCGCAAACGAAGCGAAAGAACTATGGCATTTGGAAAAGGTGCAGGTATCACTTGACGGCGCTAAAGAGGACTATACTCTGCGAAAGAACTACTATAACCCTGAAAAACACAACTACGACGTTGTTATGAAAGCAATACACTATCTCGCTGATGAGGGTATAAAGGTTAACCTTCGTGTTAATGTTGATTTGAATAATATTGAGCACATTTCCGAATTCTTGCAGGATATAGAAAAAGAGTTCGATGATATGGAGAATATATATTTATATATTGCACCGCTGTTTCAAGAGCAGCACGGAGAGCACTGCATTGATCTTTATCAGGAGATATTCAAACTCACTGATCTGCAAAATGAACTGGATATACCTAAAAGCACAAATGGCGAGCATCAGACATTCAGAATAAGGACGAATTATTGTATGGCAGACAACGTCGATAACTGCATCGTCATAACACCTGACGGTGTTTTTAATAACTGTGAGCATCTTCCCGAAGCGCAGAGTTGGGGCAATATTTTTGACGGAGTAACTGATAAAGCGAAATTCGATGAACTGAATCAGCCTGCAAAAGTCGATGAAAAGTGCGCTAAATGTCCGTTCTTGCCTGAGTGTACGCCCTTCTATAAAAACGGTTGCCCTGGGTGGTTTGAGAAATGTTATGAATATCATTGCCTGAAAACGGAACATGATATGCATAATCTGTTAAAGGGAGTGAATGCAGAAGCAGAAGATGATGACGAAGAATTATAAAATGGCTGATACGGTCATTGAAGTGACCTCAATATACGAAAAAGTCCATGAATATTGCAAGGACTATCTCACGAACGAGCCGGCTGATTTTTCAGTATGTACCACTCCGGAAGATATAATCAAGGAGAAAGAAAAGTCCGATTCTGAGTATGCTTATGAGGGAAAGACATTGCCAAATTTCTCGCAAGGTACTCTTGAGGAAACAGCAGTTTATCGGAAAATCGGAGAAAAAATGCCGAACTATGATACGGTAATATTCCACGGTTCGATTATCGCAGTTGACGGACATGGATTCCTGTTCACTGCTAAATCGGGCACAGGAAAGTCCACGCATACGGCTCTGTGGCGGGAATATCTCGGTGATAAGGCAGTAATGGTCAATGATGATAAACCCATGCTGAAAATCACAGACAATGGAGTTATTGCTTATGGTACCCCTTACAACGGAAAACATCACCTCGGCTGTAATATGTCGGTGCCTTTAAAAGCTATATGTATAATTACCCGCGGCGAGAAAAACAGTATCGTTCGCATTGATAAATCAGAAGCCTACGCAATGCTTTTGCAGCAGGTCTACCGTCCGCAGGATCCTCTGCAAATGGCTAAAACTTTAAAACTTGTTGACAAGCTGGCAGAAAATGTTGAACTATACAAGCTCGCCTGCAATATGGATATTGAAGCGGCAGAAGTCGCATATAACGGAATGAAAGGATAATCATTATGAAACTCAATAAAGCATTTTTAACACATGACGATGGTGATCAGAAGCTGCTCGTTTCCACAGGAGCAAGCAAGTTCTCAGGACTTGTACGCAGCAATGAGACAGCAGGATTTATTATAAGCTGCCTTGAAACGGATACCACAGAGGCTGAGATAGTCGCTAAAATGCAGAAGAAGTACGATGGTCCGAAAGATGCTATGGAGCGCGATGTAAAGAAGGTAGTAGACCAGCTCAGAAAAATCGGAGCGATAGATGACTAAATCGACTTTTGAGGAACAGCTTGCAAAAAACGGCAAGCTCATCTATACAAACAAGGGCGACAGCATGATGCCGCTCATTAAACAGAACAGGGACTTGCTCATTATCAAGCCTGTTCATGGCAGACTGAAAAAGTACGATGTTCCGCTTTACAAGCGAGACAGCGGACAGTATGTGCTTCATCGTATTCTCAAAGTCCGCAAAAAAGATTACGTTATCTGCGGAGATAACCGCTGGGTCAAGGAGTATGGTATCCGTGACAGGCACATAATCGGCGTACTTACTGCGGTTGTCCGCAACGGTAAGGAAATTTCTGTGAACGACTGGAAGTACAGGCTATATGTTCACTTATGGTGCGACTTTTTCCCTGTTCGAGAACTTTTTCTAAAAGCAAAGGCTTTTCCAAAATGGCTCAAAAGAAGACTAAAACGATGAAAAATAACGCAGTAAAATGGCTCTATTCGGTCACGGGCAGAAAAAAGTGGAATATCCTATGGCTGATGATAGTGCAGGCGCTCCACGGCGGCAGCGGAGTTCTTTACGCTCTTTTGCTCAGAAATATCGTTGACAACGCAGTTGGCGGTGACAGGAGCGGCTTCAAGCTGAACGTCCTGTACATCATTCTGCTCGTTCTGGCACAGGTAGCAATGAGGGCGATAATTCGCTGGCTTGAGGAATTATCAAGAGCATCTCTTGAAAACCTTTTCAAGCAGCGACTGCTTAACAATATCCTCACCAAAGACTTCGGAACTGTCACCGCAGTCCACTCAGGAGAGTGGCTGAATCGTCTGACGAATGATACGGTTGTTGTTGCTCAGAACAGCGTTGAAATTATGCCGGGACTTGCAGGAATGATAGTGAAAATGGTCAGCGCAATGGTGATGATGATTGTCCTCGATTACCGCTTTGCACTTGTGCTGCTGCCAGTTGGTATAGTCCTGTTTTTCGCCACATACGGCTTCCGCAAGGTGTTGAAAAAACTCCACAAGAACATTCAGGAACGCGACGGTAAACTCCGTGTTTACTTGCAGGAACGTCTCGGAAGCATGATGATGATACGCTCCTTTGCAGCTGAAAAGCAGACCGAAGCCGAGGCTCTTGACAAGATGTGCGACCATAAGGATACGCGAATGAAGCGCGTCCGATTCTCAAATTTCTGCAATATCGGCTTCCAGACCGGTATGCAGGGAATGTATGTCGGCGGAGTTATCTACTGCGGCTATGGCATTCTCACGGGCGCTATCAGCTACGGCACGCTCACAGCGATCACTCAGCTCATCTCGCAGATACAGTCTCCGTTTGCCAATATTACGGGCTATCTGCCGAAGTTCTACGCTATGACTGCAAGTGCGGAACGCCTTATGGAAATCGAGGATTTCGAGAATGACAGCGATGTTAAGCCTATGGATATTGACGAAACTCTTGACTATTACCGTAGCAGCTTCAAGTCTATGGGACTTGATAGCGCCGAATTTGCCTATTATCCGTCCGGCGACAGCGTTCGTCTGCTCAGCAAGGATACAATGCCAGTTGTGCTGAAAGACATCAGCGTAGAAATTGGAAAGGGACAGTATGTCGCGTTTACAGGTCACAGCGGCTGCGGTAAAAGCACCGTACTGAAGCTGCTGATGTGCATTTACAAGCTCGACGGCGGCAGACGTTACATAACCGATAAAAGCGGTAATACCGAAGAGCTCTCCGCGAAATTCCACCGACTTTTTGCATATGTTCCGCAGGGCAATCAGCTTATGAGCGGAACTATACGCGAGGTCGTGTGCTTTGCCGATAAGTCCGAACTTAACAATGATGAACGTATAAATGAAGCACTGAAAATAGCCTGTGCAGACGAGTTTGTAAGTGAGCTTGACGACGGAGTTGATACTCTCCTCGGTGAGCGCGGAACAGGTCTTTCCGAGGGACAGATGCAGAGAATAGCTATTGCAAGGGCTATATTCTCGAAATGTCCGATACTGCTTCTTGACGAAGCTACAAGCGCTCTTGATGAGGCTACCGAGCAAAAGGTTCTTGAAAACCTCAAAAATATGACCGACAAGACCGTTGTTATTGTTACTCACCGTCCTGCTGCGCTCGACATCTGCGACAGGATAATGCATTTTACTGAAAACGGAGTGATAGAGAATGGAGAAAAGTGAATTTCGTAAGAACGCTGCGGATATGATATATCTTACCGCTTGTGCGATAAATAATAAAAAGCCGAAACAGGAGCGTATTGACAGCCTAGATCTGCCGAAGCTGTTTGAGGTCTGCCAGAAGCATATTCTTACAGCCTGCGTTGCTTATGCTCTTGAATCGGCAGGCGTTAAGGATAATGACTTCACACAGGCAAAGGAAAAGGCTATCCGCAAGAATATCCTCCTTGATGCCGAGCGGAGAACGATACTTCGTAAGCTCGAAGCCGAGAAGATATGGTATATGCCGCTGAAAGGCTCTCTGCTCCATGACTGGTATCCAAAGCTCGGTATGAGACAGATGGCGGACAATGACATTCTCGTTGACAGCGACAAAATGGCTGAGGTACGCGATATTTTTCTTGATAAAGGGTATATATGTGAGCATTTCGGTAAAGGTAATCACGATGTTTATTTCAAAAAGCCTGTACTCAATTTCGAGATGCACAGCGGACTTTTCAATCCCACTCACATCGGAAATCTATATCCTTATTTCAAAGACGTAAAAAACAGGCTTATCCACGATGACGGCTGTGATTATGGCTATCATTTCAGTCATGAGGACTTCTTCCTGTTCATGATGGCACACGAATACAAGCATTTCTCAGGTGGCGGTACAGGTGTTCGCTCACTTGTGGATACTTATATATTCCTACGAAAATTCAAAGACTCCCTCGACTGGGATTATCTTAACGCAGAACTTGATAAACTTGGTATTGCGGACTTTGAGCGTAATAACCGCGAGCTTGCAATAAGAGTATTTTCAATGCAGCCGCTTTCATTTGAAGATAAAAAACTACTTGACTATTATGTTATGTCAGAAACATATGGCAATATAGATAATTTAGTTAAAAACGGAGTAAAGAATCGCGGAAACGGTTCTAAGCTAAGATACTTATTATATCGATTCTTCCCGCCGATTAGCTTCCTTGAAGGCTCTGTTCCGTGGGTCAAAAAGAGTAAGCTGCTTATACCCGCGGCATATTTGTACCGTTTCTTCCGTGGTGCAACTGTCAACAGGAAAAAAGTCGGCAACGAGTTCAAACAGCTTGGGAAACAATAATACGCATAATAATGGTATAAGGCGCTGTTTGTAGCAGCGCCTTTTTATATTCATCAGGACTTGACAAACAAAGAATAGTGTGTTAGACTATGATTAGCTAGTAATATAAGTATGTATCAATGCAATTACAAGGAGAAGCGTATGGACCAGCTATTAGTAAGCCATTGGCATAAGAATACAAGATACGAAATACAGAGCATAGACGGCACGGAGTACATCGTTCCATGCGAATATGGATCGGTGTACGATCCGATAAAGAGTGAAAATGGAATGATGACTGACGCTTTGAACCTCGGCAAGTACCTGACCGAGAACGACCTCGGACAGAATGAAATGGTTCTTGATTTTGTTCACAAATACGGTCTGCTGGGTATAATGCCTGACATCGCAGGCTCGGATATAGGTAAAAATGAGCGAGTTATTGTCCGCGACAATATCTTCACTGACAGCGGTATAGCTGATGTAAATGAGTTCGCAAAGACATTATTTCCTCTCGATAACATCGACATACTGGCTAAATCCAACCAGAAAGGCAAGCTGAGGCTCTACTACCGCAGCCCGATATACTCGACGATGTTCCTGCGGAAGTATAGATATTGTGAGCCGCTTGAATGGGTGAAGAAATACTTCAAGTATCTGTACAGCTTCATTATAGGCAAAGAATCAAAGCTGACGGAGTTCATACCTCCTCGCCTGACCTACAAGATAGATGACAGGAACGGTCTGAATCTGCTGTGCGAGTACGATTCGCTCAAGGCGATGATTGATCTCGCCTTCGCAAAAGCAGTAACCGACGATAAGAAGCCGCTCCGCACCTGCAAGCACTGTGGAAAGTTGTTCTACGCAGCCGACATACGCAGCGAGTTCTGTTCAGCTCGCTGTCGAAATCAATATAACGTGTACAAGTCCCGAGCAAAGCATTGACGCTTTGCTCTTTTTGTTTCAAAAATTTTTTGAGGAGGCCTTGACAAATAAAAATAGTGTGTTATAATATAACCGGGAACAAGTAATAGCATATATTGGATATGCAATTACGGTTAATGTAAAGCAGAGCAGAGTTCAATTAGTAACGCTGCTCATTCTTCTCTAAATTGTGTAATATGATATGCGATATAACATATTACGAGTGAATGATACAAAGGGGTGACCTGAAATGAACAAGTAAAATTCAAACAGTAACTTGACAATTGAATATGGGATCAGGAGTTACGTTGTTTCCGATGGTGAGGTGGTGAGCCGTACCAGCCCGAAGATGCGCGATGACGCGAAAGCCGAGCGGTAACATCTTCGGTTTCACACAGCGCAGGTGTGAATAAGCGATGAAAGTCGGGAACGGATACTTACACTCAGCCACAGTCCGAGCGTGATAAAACCGTCGCAGGCAATGGGAGTGTGCCAGGGCAGCCGAGCATTTAAGCTGCCTATGAGTCCGATGTGCAGTCGGGCGGCTTCTGATTCGGTCAGGCAGGAGTGCGGCGGATACCACTGTGAAGTCGCAGCAGGTCCGTGATGTGTCGCGCACTTTTGTACTGACCCATTCGTGATGTGTCTGACTATGTGCCAAAAACAGTTCAAATTGCAAAAAGGATACTGCTCCCACATTTTTTCACTTGGGAGAGCAAATATCCGCCCGACACAGCCCTTACAAATTTTTCAATCGAGCAGTTGCCCATAACGAAAAAAGCTGTCGGCTGTGTCCAAGAAAAAAGAAGGAGATGGTTTTATAGGAAACAAATTAACGATCTACAACAGCGAGTACATTATGACAACTCCGCTGGAAAAACAGGAATACATCATCTACAAAATGATGTATCCGGGACTGTATATCCTTGCAGGTGCTCCGAAGATAGGAAAGTCATGGTTGGCACTTGATATGTGTATGTCAGTTGCTAACGGCGAGCAGTTCCTCAAGCATGATACGAATACAGGTCAGGTATTGTATCTGAGTCTCGAGGACAACCTCCTGCGCTTGCAGAACAGGATATACGAACTCACAGACGAACCCTGTGAGAACTTGAACTTCGCAATCGAAGCGAAATCTATCGGCAATGGTCTTGAGGAAGAACTTGAAAAGAGTAAACAGGAGCTTCCAAATCTGAAAGTGATTGTCATCGACACTCTGCAAAAGGTTCGGTGCAGTACCGATGTCAATTACGGCTCTGACTACAAGGAGCTCTCTGTGCTGAAAGCACTCGCGGACAAGCTGAGAGTTGCGATACTTGTCGTGCATCATACACGCAAATGTTATGACAGCGACCCGTTCAATATGGTGTCGGGCTCGACTGGAATCATAGGCAGCGTTGACGGTATCATGGTTATGATCGAAGAGCGTCGCGGCAGCGGTAAAGCAAAGCTGCACTGCGCAGGTCGTGACATTGAACACCTCGAATTGAGTTTGGAGTTTGCAAATCACAGGTGGAATGTGGTTGACGATGTGCCTGAGCGTCAGCCAGACCTTTTTTCTTTCGCCATACATGACTTGATGGTAGATGAGAAACGATTCACTGGTTCTGCAACTGAACTCTGCAAGATGATGTACAAACACTTCGGTCGTGAGTATGCTCCAAACTGGATAACGAGAAATCTTGTTCAGCATATGAATGAACTCAAAACTTATGGAGTGCTGTTCACAGCTCGCAGAAGTCACGGTGCACGAATTCTGGAGCTTGTTTACGACCAGTCGGGTGACAGTAAAAACGGAAGCCTGCTGTGTGTAGAAATTGCAGACCATGCTGGCACCCGAAGTTCTGAAAACGTTTATTTACCTTTGTTTGATGCGGGTGACGGTAAAAATACGGGTGACGGCATTTGCGGTTCAGGGTGACGGCATAATGCTCTCGGGTGACGGTAAAATCACGCACAAAACGCACCATTTTTGCCGCCGATACCAAAAGCGGACAGGTATCCCACCTGCACCCACAGAAGCGATTGTGGCGCAAAGTGGAGCGAATGTGACGATACTGCACAGATACTATCGACAGAGAAGAAAAGCGGCTGTACCCGAGAAAAATCTTCCCTTCTGGGAAGGCAAGCATAGCAGCTGGCATTCCGCCTGCCGCCTTGCTTGTCGGGCAGAAGCCCGAACCCACTTCAATTGGCATAAGAAAAAAGGAGGTAGAGACATGAGAAAACGAAACACGACAATAGCGATACGCTGTACAGATGAAGAAAGCAGACGTATCCATGAACTCGCCGAGAGACACGGCTTGAAGTTGAACGACTTTGTTATGAGGTGCGCTCTTGGCAAGAAAATCGTAGTCGCCAATGGAATCGACGAGATAGTCAAGCAGCAGAAAGCTATCGGGCGCAACCTCAATCAGATAGCTACGCTTGCCAACATGGACAGGCTGACCGCCGTGAACTTTCAACCGCTACTCGATGAGCACAGGAAGGTCACGGAGATGATAGGTCAGCTGCTTCGGGAGGTGAAATAGTGGCAACAGTCACAGCTATAAGCACCAAGCACGGCGGCGGTGGCAAAAGAAGCCTCGAGTACATCTGCCGCGACGATAAGACGGAGAACAAAAAGTTCGTGACAGCTCTTAACTGTTCGCTGCCCACAGCGTATCAGGAATTCAAAAATACAAGGGAGATGTACAACAAGACTGGCGGCATTCGTTACTATCATTTCGTCCAGTCTCACCCGAGCGGCTATGATATTGACCCTGCACTTGCTCATAAAATAGCAGTTGATTTTGCAGAGCGAGCCTTCAAAGGTCATGAGGTTGTGGTGGCAACTCACCTCGATGCTGACCATGTGCATTCACATTTTATACTGAACGCAGTCAACGCCGACACGGGTTTGAAGTACCACTCCAACAAGTTTACACTTCAAGACCTGCGGCAGCTCAGCGATGAAATTTGTCAGAAGTACGGAGTGACAACACTCAAGCAGCCCGAGCTCGGGAAGCAGACTCACGGTGTGACCACAGGTGAGTACAGGAGTGCAATGCGCAGAGAGAGCTGGAAAATGGATCTCATCAATACCATTGACGCAGTCATGAAAAGAGCAAAGTCGAAGAAACAATTCCGCTTCTACATGAAGCAGTACGGCTACGATGTGAAATGGGAAGACAGTCGAAAGTACATCACATACACCTGTCCCAACGGCAGACGCTGCCGTGACAATAAGCTTCACGAAGCAAAATACAGAAAGGAGAACATGGAGTATGAGTTCGAAATACGAAGAAATGAGAGCAGCCTCCAAGCAGAATATGCGGGAGGCACAGGACATACCGACTATGGTCTGCGTCCCCGACAGCAACTGGCAGGCGGTGATATCACAGCTGACATTGCTGACGGATCTGGCTATAGAAACGAAGGCGAGAGCCGACGAGACTATGACATACGAGCAGATGAAACAGCACCTGCGGAATCAGAAAGTGATATTCGATCAGGTGCTGGAGAGCGCAGAGAAGATACGGGAGCTGACGTCGCAGAACGTGACGGCAGAGGTATCGAAGCTGGATCAGGCGGCGGTGAACCTGTCATTACAGGCTGGGAAGCTGAACGAGCAGACCTTATCACAGCTGAAATGCTCCGACGAGCAGAACAGGAAACGCGGCTTCGAACTACTCACAGTAGTGGCGATAATAGAAGCGCTGCATATGATATTGTCGGCGGCATTGCTGCTGTGGCTTCGATAATTGAGGACGAGCCTGCCGACGATACCGAGTACGCTCGGGAGCACGTTGACCGAAAGTCTCTCGCAAAGGAGCTCCGTAAAAAGGAAGAGCTTGGAATACACATGGGATAACCCAAATCTAATACGAAAGGACTTTTAAAAATGAACAATGTAAATCTCATAGGAAACATGAACAAGACAAATAGAAGGAGTATGATCGAATGGCTGAAAACAAAACAGAAACCAAAATCGTAATGCTGACCATAAAGGAGGCGGCAGCTCTTGTGGAAGGGCTGACCGAATATAGAGTACGTCAGATGTGCATTAACAATCAAGTACCGCACATAATGGCGGGAAAAAAGTATCTCATCAACAGAGACCTTTTCCTCAGATACCTCCGTGGAGAAACGGCGTGAGCGATTCATCAGTAAAGTAAATTCTTGACACGAACGGCGCATTTCCGATAGACATTTCCGCAGACCTGTGGTATAATGTCGGTGGAGGAAATGCGCCATAGTTTTGAAACGGAGGTTTTTAAATATATGGCGACAATCAGAAAGCGTTCCGAGGGAACATACCAGATAAGAGTGTCATGCGGCTATGGTGTAGACGGCAAGCAGCGAAATCAGTTCAAGAGCTACAAGCCTGAGCCAGGTATGACACCGAAGCAAATCGAAAAGGAACTCACTCGACAGGCTGTCCTGTTCGAGGAAGAATGCAAGAGGGGACAGATAACCTCGGCTGTCAAGTTCGAGAAATTCGCAGAGCAGTGGTTTGAGGAATATGCCAAAGTTAACCTTAGACCGACCTCATACGCACGAATGAAACAGCTCACAAAACGTGTCTATCCTGCCATAGGTCACAAGCGGCTCGACAAGATAACGGCTCGGGATATTCAGAAGTTCGTAACCGATATGCTTGTCAACGGCAAGAATATGAACACGGGTAAGCCGCTGTCGAGGAAAACGGCAGTGCATCACCTGAGCTTCATCAGCGACGTGTTCAGCTATGCGATACGCATGGGAATGCTGACGGACAACCCTTGCAGGCGAGTGTACATTCCGAAACAGGAACAGGACGAAAAGGAGATCTACACCTTAGACGAGGTGAAGAAGCTGTATGAGAGCCTGAGAAATGAGCCGCTGAAGTATCAGGTCTACCTGTTGCTTGCAATATACAGCGGATACCGCCGCAGTGAAATGCTCGGCTTGGAGTGGAAGGACATCGACTTTGAACACAACATTATCCATGTCCGCCGCACATCACAGTATACCGCTGAAAAGGGCATTTATACCGATACCACGAAAACGAGGAAGTCGAAGCGAGTCTCCAAAATGCCTGTTTCTATAATGAATTTGCTCAAACAGTTCAAGGCGGAACAGGGTGCAGAAGCTGAGCAGCTCGGTACGAAGTGGGAGGATCACGACAGACTGTTCACGAAGTGGAACGGCGAGCCTATGAATCCGCAGACGCCGTTTGAGTGGCTGAAAGGCTACTGCGAGCGCATCGGAGTGCCCTTCAAAAATATACACTCACTCCGTCATTTACACGCGAGCTTGCTCATATTCGAGGGCGTGGACGTAGTGGCAGTCTCAGCGGATATGGGACACAGCGTCGTAGGAACAACTCTGAACTTGTACTCTCATATGTTTCAGGAGGCGAAGGCTCGCAACTGCGATGCGATAAGCAATGCCCTGAGCTTCACCAACGAAATCGGTACAGAGAAAGAAAGTCCTGACGAGGACGAAACCGAAGTCGAGACTGAGCAGCAGGCACTGGCATTGTGAGCATAAAAAGTACCGCAGAGCGAAAGCTCTGCGGATACTCAGATTAATAGTTAAAAGATAATAAGTGCCAAATAAGTGCCAAATGCTATTTTTAAGAAAAAAGAAAACCCACAAACGGCTATTTTAAGCCATCTGTGGGATTGTGAAATGGTGACCCGTACGGGAATTGAACCCATGATTCCGCCGTGAAAGGGCGATGTCTTAACCTCTTGACCAACGGGCCGATAAAAGCGTTATCGAAGAGATAACGCTTTTTTGGTAGCGGCAGTAGGATTCGAACCAACGACCAATCGGGTATGAACCGAGTACTCTAGCCAACTGAGCTATGCCGCCATGCAGGTCGCAGGAAAAACCTGCGACTAATTTATTATACTATAATGTGTGCGAAAAGTCAAGAAAAAAATTATCGAGGAGTCATTTTCGTCAAATCAGCCAAATGCAGGTTTGGACAAGCACGGCAAATGTGACAAATGCACGATGTCAGAGCGATGCAGAGATGCCGCGGCAGAACTCTGCAATTTCGTCTGTGTGCGGAAGCACATCGTCTTTTCGTTCGACGGAGCACAGTCCAAGATGACCGCAGCACTCGATTTCGAGGTGACCGTAGAAGTGCTCGACGGAGCCGATGACCCTCTCGCACTCCTTCATGCTTGGACCTGTGCGCTGCGCGATGACGAAGCCCTTCTTTCCGCGGCTTATCGAGGCGTGCGGCTCGTGGGTATTACACCACGGAGTACATCTGTCGATGAAAGCTTTGAACTGTCCGGGGATATCCGCCCAGTATGAGGGAGACACAGCAACTATAACGTCCGCTCGCTCGAATTCGGCTATAATGCGTGGGATATCGTCGGTCATTACGCATTTCGCGGTGTTATGGCAGCTCCGACAGCCCTTGCAGAAGGCGAAGCTGTAGTCGTCGATACAGACGGACTTAACGTCGAAGTCTCCCGCGAGCTGTTTTGCGGCAATGCGTGCTATTTCGGCGGTTGCGCCGTCTCTGACGGGCGAGCAGTTCATCACAAGTGCTTTCATTGTATACCTCACTTTCCAAAAACGAATGTCCACACGACGATTAGAGCGTCATATATGCCGTGAGCGATGATCAGTGACAGGAGCGAGCAGTTCTTGATTTTCAGGCGGAACAGGCAGAAAAGCGCTCCGATGAATGCGGTAACGAATAGCTGAGCGATGTTTCCTCTGAGGATGTGGAAGGCTCCGAACAGCAGCGAGGACAGGATGACCGCGCCGATATCGCTGCCAAAGATGCGCTTTGCATATTCGTAGATGGTGCCGCGGAAAACGAGTTCCTCGACGAGACCGACGGCGATGATACAGAATACAAATTCGTAGATAAACTGCCACAAATGGGTGTATTGCTTGTCGCTGCTGACGTAACCTCCGAAGCCTGCAAGGTGCGGTATTACGGTAAGCACGAGTGACATTGCCGCTCCGAGCGCGACCCCCGTGCCTATTTGCGCGGGGAGCTTTTCCTTAGTGCAGCCGTAGTCTGAGAGCTTGTGACCGCAGAACAGCAGTGCCGCAGCCGATACTGCCGCAATCAGCCAGTAGGTCACTATCGCCAGGACCATACGTGCTGTCAGCGGGAACGACATCAACAGATAATTATCGAATAAATAAACACCGAAAAGTATAGCGATACTTGCCAAAAAGCTTATTATAAGTGCGGCGATATTTTTAGTTTTGGACATTTTTCCTCCTTTATGTCATTCGCGAGAGTCGTTTCAGAGCCTCCGCCGCTCCCTGATTACCACCGTCTGCGGCGTGCTTGTACCATGATTTTGCGGTAGAAATGTTCATCTCCACGCCGTAGCCCTTTTCGTAGCAGACCCCAAGGTTATACTGCGCGGAGGCAAATCCCTTGTTCGCCGCACTGCGGTAGTAAACAGCTGCTTTGTCCACGTCCTTTTCTGTGCCCGTGCCGTAGAAGCAGCAGTTGCCCATAGCGTTGAGCGCGGCAGCGTGTCCCTTTGCGGCGGCGAGGGAGTAGCAGTCGTAAGCCTGCGAGAAATCGCGCTTTGTGCCGATACCGTTCTCGCAGCAGAAGCCCATGTTGTACTGTGCCGCAGCGACTCCCAGCGAAGCCGCTGCCGAGTAAAAGCTGAATGCTGTGAAGTAGTTCTGCTCGACGCCCTTGCCGTAGTAGTAGCACGTTCCGAGGAGGTACTTCGCCTGCGCGTGACCTCTTGCGGAAGCCATGGACAGGTACTTCACCGCCATGTCGTTGTTGACCTCCGTGCCGTGTCCGTAGAGGAAGCAGCAGGCGAGGTTGTACTGCGCCTTTGAGTATCCGCGCGAGGCAGCCCGCCCGAAATACTCGAAGGCGGTGCGGAGGTCACGTTCGACGCCCTTGCCGCTGTACAGGCAGCTCGCGTACTCATTTTCCGCGGGCGCGTAGCCCTTTTCCGCCGCGGCGAGGAAGCACTGCAAAGCGAGCGACTCATCGCCCGATTCGCGTGCAGCGAGCCCGTTCCTGTACTGCTGTTCGGGAGATGCCTCCGCGGTGAATTTCATGTCCCTCACCGCGTCGCAGACCATGCACGTCTCCGTGCTGTCGTCGTTCGACGTAGAGCACATCGGACATATCCAGCTCATCTTATACCTTCTTTGCGAGTTTCTGTATCACAGCCATTTCCGCGCGTATGAATCTGCACGCACCGTCGGCTGTGTAGAAGTTGTAGCCTTTCACTCCGCCGAGCTCTGCTCTCTCGGAGCGCACGAAGCCCTTTGCCCTGATGCCGTCCGCGTCGAAGGCAATACCGTGCTCGTCCCACGCCTCTGCGAATGCAGCAGCGGGCGCGGGAGCCGCCTCAACGGGTGCGGGAGCCTCAGCAGGAGCCACCGCCTCGGGAGCCTTGACCTCCGTCATTGTCGGAGCAGGCGTGCTTGCGGGAGCCTCCGCCGCAGGGGCAGGGGAGCCGTCCGATTTGTTCGCGTACTTCATCGCGAGGAGAGTTTCGGGCTTGAAGAACATGGAGTTAGAGTCGCTGCGGTAGAACTGATAGCCCTTGATGCCCGCCATTATCTTCTGCTCGCAGGAGATGAAGCCGCGGCTCTTTATCTTGTCGATGTCGAACACGAGACCGTGCTCGTCCCACGGTGTACAGAAGCCCTTGGGAGCGGTTATCTTGAGCAGCCCCATAGCGTAGAGCTCGTCCTTGGAGGCGGGCTTTCTGGTGCCGTCGAAGTATATGAGCTCGTACGCCTTTTCGCCGTCGGCGGTGACTTTTTTCAGTCCCGCGATATCGGCAGCCTCGAGTTTGTCCCTGTCGAGGACGATGCTGTGCTCGGGCCACGGTTCCTCGATGACGGGCTCAGCCTCACGCAGGCGCTTGAGCACATCTGATGCAGAGGGGCGCAGTTCGGGGTCTTTTTGCAGCATATCGCGTATCAGCGAGGTATACTTCGGGCTCTTTATCAGCGGGCTGAGTTTCAGCTCGCAGCCGCTGTTGAGAGCTATCCAGCAGTAGATGACCTTGCCCTTTTCCTGACGCTTTTTGAGCTTGTCCGTGAGGTTTATCGGCTCGGGGAGAGCTCCCGCGAGATAGAAGTGGAATATGAGCCCGAGCGAGAAAATGTCCGATTTTTCGGTTATTTTCTTGCCTATCTCCTCGCGGTCGTCCTCGCTGTCGGCGTACTCGCCGAGCTCGGGGGAGTAGTAGTCTATCGTGCCGACTATCTCGTCGGGCTTCTCGTCTACGAAGTAGCTGCTGTCGAAGTCGATGAGCTTGGCGACGTAATTTCCCGTAGTATTGCGCACGAGCAGCACGTTTTTGAGTTTGAGGTCGCTGTGGATAATGCCCTTGCTGTGGACGCTGAACAGAGCTCCCGCGGCGGTCTGCATGAGAAGCTTCTTTACGTCGACGGAGAGGCTCGCGAGGACGCCTTCTGTCTCGTCGTCGTCGATAGCGCCGTTGACGAACTCAGCCGCCTCGACGTACTGGTTGCCCTCGATGAACTCATCGCAGGGGATGACGATATTTCCGCCCGAGCCCGCTATCGTGCGTATCGCCTGATTGACGCGCTTGCGGGTGTCGACGAAGTCGTTGAACAGCTTCTCGTTGTGCTTGAAGGTCTTGGCATCGAGAGTGCCGTTGTTTATGGGCGCAACGGGCGTCTGATACTTTTTCAGGAAGTATTTCTTGCCTGTTCTTGTAGCAGTGGCAGTCTGACCGCACTGGCTGTTTTTCCAGTCGGTCACGAGTTCATATCCGTGGAATCTCATGCCTGTTCACCTCCGATATATTTAGTGTAAGCGGCATTATAGCTGTCGAAGAGAGCCTTCTGCTTCTCGGCTGAGCTGCCGAGGCTTGCGAGCTTCTTGCTGAGCGCATCCGCAGCGGACTTTATCTCTGCTGTCAATTCATCGGGATATCCGCCCTTGCCGTCCTTTATATCTGCTATCATGGCGCGGGCGTGCTCCGACCAGTATTTATCGGCTGCCGTTCTGAGGTTTGCGGCGTACTTCTCCCCGCGCATGGATTCGTAGGTCTCCTTTGCCGCGCTGAGGCTCTTTACCGCATCGACCATTCCGTCGAGGTCGTCGAGCTCGTCCTCGTCCGCAGCGATGTCGGCGGCGCGTCTCTGCACCTCGCTCCTTGCGGAAAGGCGGAGCTCTTCGGCATTTTTGATACCCGTGTCGTTATTGGTGAGCTCCTCGGCTTCGTCCCTGACCGCATCTTCGCAGAAGGAGCGAACTGTTTCATTTGTTTTCAGCGAAGATACAAGCAGAGACATCTCGTCGGGAGCGTCATTGAGACTGCGCTCATACTCGCCGATGAAGTCCTCGTCGAGGAGCTGCGGCATCTGCGAGATATAGAGCTTATCTATCTCTGCGAGACGGCGTTCGGCAGCGCGTCTGAACTCGTCAAAATCCGAGAATCCCGAGAGCTTCATCGCAATGGTGGAGCTGTCGTCATGTCTGCCGTGTTCGAGGAAGAAGCCGTAAAGACGCTTGCTCATCTCCTCGGGCGATGACGAATCCCGCGCCGCTTCGAGAATGGTCTTCTCGAAAGCGAGAGGGGAGAGGAAAGCACTCGAATCGAAGCAGCCGTCGCTTGCGGCGAATATAACGCACTGCCGCGGGAATCTCATATATTTGCTGTTTATGGTAAATGTCTCGCCGTCGTTGGCTTTGATGTAGTTGGTCATACCGCCGTCGGGGCGCTCTTCGTCGCGGACGAGCTGACAGAGCCCGCCCTTTTCCGTCCACACATAGGGGCGCGAATCGCCCGCGGTGAGGAGGATGACTTCGGTCTCGCTGCCGAGCTCGCGGTAGAGCATGGCGGTGAGAGTTGTGCCGAGCAGCGAGAGCCCCGCGTAGGACGACTCGTAGAAGATGTTGGCGTTTTTGGCTGTTTCACGGAGTTTATCCGCTATCTTTTCGGTGAAGTGCGTGCCTACCTTGGCAACAGCCTCGGCGCGCTTCTCCTCCGAGGGGAGCTTCCCGAGAGCCGCAAACAGGTTCTTTGCGGCGAGCTTTTCGTTGCAGAGGAACTCCCTGAGCACGATAGCTGTTACGATACGCGACGCAAAATAGCCGCTTTTCTTGATGTTGTTGACGTTGTCGGTGTAGCAGTCTTTGACTGCGCGCAGCTCGAAGAACGAGCGCCTGACGTAGTCCTGCAAAACGGGGTCGGAATAGTCGTCATACACGCCCTCGAACAGAGTATCGAGGAGCTTATCCTCGTCGAAGAGCCCGGGCTTTATCGAGGTGTGGCGTATGGCGGCAGCTCCGCCGAGACCGTCCGCGACCATAACGAGCTGACCGTCCGTATACGGCAGCGCGTCCTCGCCCTTATAAACGACCGTCCCGTCGGGACGGGTCTTTGATGCTTGTCTGTAAACAGTGAGTTCCATATTGTTCACCTCGGGAATGCTTGGTTTGTGAAGGGAGGGGCGGAAAATGTCC
Organism: Ruminococcus sp. YRD2003; assembly: GCA_900109435.1. GTDB lineage: Bacteria > Bacillota > Clostridia > Oscillospirales > Ruminococcaceae > Ruminococcus > Ruminococcus flavefaciens_G. The sequence goes on from FNZT01000012.1 coordinate 136,317, forward strand.
GCACAGATATCGGTGACAGCTCAATCCTCGCCGTCAAGGTCGCTTTTGAGGACAGCGTACACGTAGAAGTCGCTGAACACATTTTTGTCCTCCTTGCGGGGGTAGAGTTCTCTGTGAAGGGCTTCACGGCGCATACCGAGCCTCTCGGCGAGGCAGAACGACCTTACGTTGCGCGTGTCGATGTTGGCGATGATGCGACGTGCTCCGAGCTCCGAGAAGGCATAGCCGAAGAATGCGCGGATACTCTCGGTAGCGTAGCCCTGACGCTGATAAGCTTTTGCGAAGGTGTAGCCGATCTCATACGTGCCTGCGCCCTTGCGTGAGAAATAGATCTTGCCGATGACCTTATCTCCGAGCACGACAGCGTAGAACTCCTCGCTCTCGGAGAGCTTCACAGCCTCGTCGGCGCAGTCCTCGCGTCTGAATGTCGGGTAGGGCTCGAAGTAGGTGACCTCGGGGTCGGACAGGATATCCGCGAGGTCGTCGCTGTCTGCGGGGGTGAATCGTCTTACGGAAAGACGCTCGGTGGTGAAAATAGTATCGCTCATAGTTCATACCTCCTAAAGAAATAAGCGGAGCAGAAATGCTCTGCACCGCTCATATATGGTTTTATTGGTCAGAACGAGCCTACAACGAGGTCGATGGCTGACTGTATGTCTACATCGGGCAGACCTGTTCCCGCGGGCGAGAATGCAGGCCAGTACCTGTTCCACGCCTGGAGCTCTGTCCACGGCTCTGCATTGGGCACGAACGCAACAAGGCGACCTGCCTTAGCCTGATAGTTGCTGCCGAGAGTCTGGTCTGTAGCCTCCCACCACGCGCCGAGCTGCGCGATATCGGCGGGCATACCCGAGGGATAGCCCGAAGAGCCTGCGCGTGCTCCGAGCGGAAGAGCGGGGGCGTCCGAGAATACGAGGATGACATGGCGGCGCTTGGAACCGTCGGTCGTCCAGTCGGACTTGAGCGCGAGAGCGATGGCCTCGAGAGCGTTCTCGGGGATGTCTCCGCCGCCCTTAGCCTCGATATTGTCAACGAATCTGCGGAAGTCGTCGTTCTGCTCGGGGAGCTTGAAGAAGTCGGATTCCACCATAGGGTCCTGGTCGCAGCCGTAGTCTCTGAAAGCGATGACCTTTATTCTGAGGGTCTCGACCTCTTTATCGTTCTCCTCCATGGATTCGATGAACTTCTCATAGAAAGAGATAGCGTTTTTCTTTACCTCGTCGATGATAGGAGCCATACTGCCCGTAGCGTCGATACACATAACGATGTCTACGCAGTATTCGCCCATTCCCTGTCCTGCCATTTTTCATCCTCCTTGATACTGATAGAAGTTAGATACATTTTAGAGCGGCTGACCGCTACGGGAATATTATATAACAAATTCCCGAAAAAGTCAATACCTACATGGCATCTCAAAAACCTGTTTTTCTTTGAGCGAACAGGGTTCAGGGCTGCTCTGTATCGCGAGGAGAGATTGTACGTATAAGCCGTCAGAGCTCGGTGTCCGCCGACGCGTACAAGTACAGAGGCACACCGCAGGAGGCGGCACGGATAAAGACAGAATTGACCGCGGACGACATTAATATAATAAATGTAGCGAAAATATGAATTTAATAATACAACTTCAAATTTGTACAGACACGCCGCGCCTCGGATGTAACAACTTTTACGAAATTTGTACGCTTTTTTTGGGATTGTCCATTCATTTTTTCCACCTAATCTTCAAATTGTGGGTTGTGAACAATCAGTGAACAAGGTATAATGAGATAAAATGAATAAGTAGGGGTAACCCAAATCTAAGGAAATGAGGAGATGATCTTTATGAACAGGAAAAAACTGTATGCAGCTCTGACTGCTGCGGCTACTTTTGCAACAACATTTGCTTCGATGCCGCAGTTCATGACTGCAACACAAGCTGCCGAGGTCACCTACGATAGCTTCGACATAAGCTATGACGGCTGGCACGGCACCGACCCCGCAAATGATATCCTCCCCGCAGAGGGTGCAGGTATCGGCGGCACAAGAGCAATGGCTGTGACGAACCGTAAGGACGCGTCAGAGGGTGCTCAGTCCATGAAGGGTCTGTATCTGCTCGGCGGAGTAAAGTACAACTATTCCGTCAACGTTTACAGCGAGACCGATGAGACTTTCCACCTCTCACTTCTCTATTACGATGGAAAGACAGAGAAGCCCACAACTGTCGAGCTCGCTACCAAGAAAGTGAAGGCAGGCGAGTGGACAGAGCTTTCGGGTTCGTACAAGGCTCCTGCGGGCGCTTATGACGACACTCTCACTATCACGACCAACAGCACCAACGACTTCATGTTCGATGATTTCAAGATCACAACAAAGAAGTCTACTGCCGAGGCACTTGCAGCTCCCGAAGGAAAGGGACTCAAGGACGAATTCGGTGCTTATTTCCGCGTAGGTAATATCTTTAACAGCGGCACGATCAGAAACGACGCTATCAAGGGTATCATCCTCAAGGACCACAACGCGATAGAGTGTGAGAACGAGACAAAGCCTGATGCTACGCTCGTTCAGAACGGCTCTACCGATACAAATATCAAGGTATCCCTCAACAGCTGTGCTGCTATATGTGACTTCGCACAGAAGAACGGCATCGGCTTCAGAGGTCATACTCTCGTATGGCACAGCCAGTCGCCCGAGTGGTTCTTCAAGAGCAACGGCAACTGGTGCAGCAAGTCCCAGATGGACCAGCGTATGGAAAGCTACATCAAGAATATGTTCAACGCTTTCGCTACACAGTATCCTAACCTTGACCTCTTCGCATACGACGTATGTAACGAGGTAATCAACGACGGTACTGCAAATCAGGGCGGTGTTCGTCAGGCAGGTACAGGCGGCGGACAGTCCAAGTGGGTATCCGTTTACGGAGATAACTCCTTCGTTGAGAAGGCGTTCACCTATGCAAGAAAGTACGCTCCCAAGAACTGCAAGCTCTACTACAACGACTACAACGAGTTCGCAGGCGATAAGAAGAACTGCATCAAGAACACTATCCTCAAGCCTCTCGCTCAGAAGGGCGTGCTCGACGGTATGGGAATGCAGTCGCATATCAGCGCTGCTGCAAGCAATGCATGGGGCGATACAAACTCCTACCTCGCTGCAATGGATGACTACCTCAGCCTCGGTATCGACGTTCAGGTAACCGAGCTCGATATCTCCACAGAGGGCGGCAAGTTCACCCTCGACCAGCAGGCTACAAAGTATAAGGCTATCTTCCAGCACGCTGTTGACTGGAACAAGAATCACCCCAATGGTCCTAACGTAACTCTCGTTCAGGTATGGGGTCCGACAGATAACAACTCATGGGTAGGCACAGATAAGGCTACCGGCAGAAGCAATGCTCCTCTTCTCTATACAGGCGACTATAAGGCCAAGCAGTGCTACACAGCTATCCAGTCCATCATTCCCGACAGCCAGTGGACAACAGGTATCCCGTACACAGGCCCCGGCGGCGGAAGCTATACTCCTCCCGAGCCTCCCAAGGCTGACGAGAGAGGCTACTGGTTCGAGCACACATTCGAGGACGGCACAAACAGCTGGTCAGGCAGAGGCGGCGCTTCTGTAGAAAAGGCAAGCGGCGGCTACGACAGCTCGAATGCTCTCTACGTAACAGGCAGAACAGCTTCCTGGAACGGTGCTTCACTTGCACTCGATTCTCAGGCATTCAAGGCAGGCGAGGCTTACAGCTTCTCCGTAAACGCTATGTCCAAGACAGGCGATACAACAGGCTTCAAGTTCTCACTCCAGTACACTGATGCTTCAGGCGAGACAAAGTACGACGAGATCGCAAGCGGCGTTGCTCCCGCAGGTGAGTGGATCCAGCTTGCAAACACATCGTATACACTTCCTTCGGGCGGTTCATCGTTCCAGATTTATGTTGAGACAAATGACGACAGCACTAACGACTTCTACGTTGACTATGCAGTCGGCGCTGTAAAGGGCACAAAGATACCCGGCGCAGGTCAGCCCGCAGTCATCGTTAAGACAAAGCTCCTCGGCGATACAGACTTCGACGGCAAGATCTCCGCATTCGACCTTATCGGCGAGCGCAAGGCAGTCCTCGGCACTCTCACAGATTCTGCGGCAAAGAAGAACGCAGACGTTGACCAGAGCGGCGAAGTTGAGATGAACGACCTCGTTCTCCTTCAGGAATTCGTTCTCGGCAAGATCAAGGAGTTCCCGAACAACAAGCCTGCTGTTCCCACGCTCGATCCCTCACAGTATGAGGCAAAGTTCAGCGGCGTAACTCTCGCAGAGAGCTGGAAGAAGGAAGGCCAGAACAACCCGCTTTACACTCAGCGCTTCGGTGCAGACCCCGGCTGGCTCGTATATGACGGCAGACTCTACGTTTACACAACGGCTGATCAGTTCGAGTACAAGAATGGTCAGCTCGTTGAAAATGCATATTCTTCAGGTTATATCAACTGCTTATCATCAGCAGACCTCGTAAACTGGACTGACCACGGTCAGATCCCCGTTGCAAAGACAAGAGTAAGCGGTACTCCTATCGCAAAATGGGCTAACAACGCATGGGCTCCCGACGCTGCTTGGAAGAAGATAAACGGACAGGATAAGTTCTTCCTCTACTTCGCAAACAACGGTTCAGGTATCGGCGTTATCTCAGCTGATGACCCGACATTCACAAAGAATGTAAAGGATCCTCTCGGTCACGAGCTCATTTCAAGAAACACACCTAACAGCAACGTAGTATGGCTCTTCGATCCCGGCGTTTACTACGATCCCGATACAGATACAGCTATCATGGCATACGGCGGCGGTGTTCCGTCAGGACAGGCTGCTCAGACAAAGCAGGGACGTATCGTTCAGCTTGGCGATGACATGATCTCTATCAAGGGTACACCTTTCGATCCCGGCACACCTTACCTCTTTGAGGACTCGAGTATGCTCAAGATCGGTGACACATGGTATTATTCATTCTGCCACAACTGGAGCGTTCCCGGCGGCGCAAGCGTGAACGGCAATTCGTTCGGCAGCGCTGATATCGGTTACATGACTTCAAAGAACCCGCTCGGCGGCTACCAGTATCAGGGCGTTGTATTCAAGAACACAGGTACACAGAGACTTGACAACGGCGGCAACAACCACCACTCTGTAATTGAATTCAAGGGCAGCTACTATGTTCTTTATCACTCACGCAGACTTGAGATGAATATGGGCGTTAACGGCGGCAAGGGTCTTAACTACAGATCTCCTTGTATCGACAAGGCAACTCTCAACAACGGCAAGATCACGTGCAACGGTTCACAGAACGGCGTAGCACAGCTCGAGAACCTCAATGCTTATGAGAAGGTTCAGGCAGAGACAATGTCCAACCAGACCAAGAACATCTCCATCACAGGCATCGGCGACACAAAGGTCAAGGCCAAGAAGGGCGATTGGATCAAGGTCAGCGGCGTTGATCTCAGCAAGGGCGTTTCCTCTATCACAGTAAAGGGAAGCGGCAATGCAGTAGTTAAGTTCTGCGTAGGCTCTACTACAGGCACTTGCATCGGCTACGGCGAGCTCAACGGCAGCGAGAACACTCTCGCCGCAACAGAGAACGACGTATCAGGCGTTAAGGATATCTACATGATATTCAGCGGTGACTGCGAGTTCGATTACTGGCAGTTCGCATAAGAAAAAGACAAGGGGCGCAGCTCCGAAAACCTCAATTATGACCCGCTGCCGTTGACTGCACTACAGCGGCAGCGGGTTTATAATAATTCCGAACTTTATTATGTAAGGGTAGGGACAAATCAGAATTCAGCCGTGTTTTTTGGGTACACGGCTGTTTTCCTTTGTCAGGACAAAGCACGTAACGAGGGCAAAAAGTCGTGTAAATACAAATTTTGGAAATGCTTTCAAAATATCCACCTAATCTACATTTTATGAGTTGTAATTATTACCCATAAGTGATATTATATTAACAGAACAGGATGCGGCTTGCAGGCCGTGGGAAGTCCCGTGGGTTCGGCAGCGGGCAGTAAACAACGAAATCTTCTTAATCATCCCTCATTATGCGGCTTCACACTGTGGCGCCGCATTTTGCTGTCCGCTGAAAAAATGCCTCAGCGGAGGGGAGCAGCGTGTACGTACAAGACTCTTTAGTTTAAAGAAAAAAATATCTCAGAAACGTTTGACAAAAGGGAACGAGTGTGCTATACTATAAAAAGACAAAAACAGTTTAATGCATAAAAGCTTAAAAGCGTAAAAGTATAAAGTGCGAAAGGGTTTGAATAAAATGAAAGAAGTATCAAAGCTTATGGATTACAGACCTGATATCAAGGTCATTGACGCTACGCTCCGCGACGGCGGACTCGTGAACGAGTTCCGATTCAGCGACGATTTCGTAAAGGCACTGTATAACGCCAACCTCCGCGCAGGAGTTGACTATATGGAGTTCGGCTACAAGGGCGACAGGGAGATGTTTGACGAGAGCAAGTTCGGCCCCTGCAAGTTCTGTGATGACGAGTACATCCGCTCGATAGTCGGCGAGAACAACACCGACCTCAAGATCGCGGTAATGGCTGACGTCGGACGCTGCAACTACAAGAACGATATCCACGACCGCAGTGAGAGCCCTATCGACCTTATTCGGGTAGCAACTTACCTCCACCAGATACCCACGGCTGTGGATATGATAGAGGACGCAAAGAGCAAGGGCTACGAGGTAAGCTGCAATATCATGGCTATCTCGAACGCACAGGAGACCGATGTAAAGGTAGCGCTCGATATCCTCGGAAAATCGCCTGTTGACACCTTCTACATCGTCGACAGTTTCGGAGCGCTCTACCCCGAGCAGATAGCGCGCGTTGCCACACTCTACGGCGAGGTTGCCGAGAAGTACGGCAAGAAGCTCGGTATGCACGCCCACAACAACCAGCAGCTCGCATTCGCGAACACGATCGAAGCAGTCGGCGACGGCGTAGACTGGCTCGACGCGACATACGCAGGCATGGGCAGAGGCGCAGGAAACTGTGCAATGGAGCTCCTTCTGGGCTTCCTGAAGAATCCCAAGTACAACGTATACCCTGTTATCCAGTTCATTGAGAAGTATATGCCTGCTATCCGAGAGGCAGGAGCAGTATGGGGCTATGATTTCCAGTACCTTATGACAGGACTTCTGAATCAGCATCCGAGAACGGCGATAGAGTTCACGAAGCAGGGCAGAACAGATTACTCCGAATTCTACAAGGAGATACTCGCTCAGGAATAATTGCGAAAAATATGAAAAGGCGTACCGATCGGGATATACCCTGTCGGTACGCCTTTGTTTTATGCTCTGTCAACGAGCCATTGTCTCATCTGAATGAGGTCGAAGGTATCGAGCCTGCCGTCCTCATTGAAGTCACCTGCTTTCCAGTCAGGAAGCTCCTTTTCAGCTCCGAGGATGAATTTTTGGAGCAGAACGAGGTCGGCAACATTCATTGCGCCGTCACGGTTGATATCCCCGTCAAGCCTTACGGGCTCGGGGATAACGGGTTCGAGCACGAATTTCTGGTTGTCTCCGCCGACATATTCCCACTGCTGTATCGGCTTTTCCGATGAAGTATCCGAAACCGAAAGAGCAGAGCTGTAGTCGGTCGAGGGAGTCAGTATCGAATAGGTACCGTCTTTGTTGCAGACGAGCTTCATTTTGCCTTTTCCTGCCGAGCTCATTCTCATATAGGAGACTCCCGCACCGTTTTCGGAGCTGTCGTTCTCAACGCCGACGTAGATCGGATTGATCGGCACCGCCCCGCCCATGTCCATACCGATATAGAAGCTGTCATTGCCTCCGCTGATGAGCCATTCAAACGGAACATAGTCCATTTTCAGCTCATATTCCTTGCCAATGCTCACGTACATTCCTGTCGCGGGATTCCTCAGCGCATAGTGGATACCGGAAGTGACCTCGGGATAAACGGGAGTTATCTTCCAGAGCTGGCACTCATATTCGTGATAGGCATATTGGTTGACGTTTCCGCCGTTGTCCTTCGACCACTCGAACACATCAAGTGCTCCCTTTCCGTCCGAGCATTTAGAGACTATGCCATAATAAGAGCCGCTTTTTACTATCTTAAAGAGCTGATTGTCAGCGCCCGTATAGGTCTGGAGTTCGACATTCGTGCCGTCCGCGGCGGTATCGGAGGCGACTGCAATGCACTTGCTCTCGTCGCCCATTGAAACTATCCTGCACCATTCATCGTCGACCGAGACTATCCTCCACTGCTGAGCCCACAGCTTGTTCACATCCCACTGCTGGATATTGGTCCCTGCATCGAGTGCGCCATTGGGGAGGTCTATCGCGAGACCGCTGTTCACGTTGGTGATGTAGTAGGGAACGCCGCTCAGAAGCTCCGTCCCGCTGAGTGTGGACTTGGCGCTCGGCTCGCCGAGGGTGTCCTCCGCGATTACGAGCTGCGACTTGTGGTCGGTATAGTCGGGGATGCCCGCACGGGGGCTGCCCGTGAATTCCTTGGTCTGTGCGCCCCATATCGTCTGATTGTTCGGGCCGACAGCCGTGAACGTCATGACCTTCTTTCCCGCCTCGTTTGTGGAGGCGAAGAAATGTCCGTTATAGCTCACGCCGCCGATGCTGATAACTGCGTCGGAGGTGCCGCTGTCCTGCTGCCAGCTGCCTGTTACAGCACCCGATATCGAGCCGTCGGAGTTGAGCGATATCTTCTGATAGTTGATTATCTTGCCGTCGGTCGAATTGCCGTGGTTGATGTATTCGTACTCGCCGACGATGTCAGCCTCGCTGTAGCCGCCGTCGGACTTCTCGTCGCCGCTGTACTCAAACGGCGCGACCACGGGCCAGCCGTCCGCATTGAAGAACATCTGATGAACGCGCACTTCATGGAACTCCCCGCCGTCATCAAAGCGGGCATGGTATATGAGGTACCACTTGCCGTCGTCGTCGCGGAGGACGGAGTTGTGACCGCACGCCATATACGCCTTGTTGAGCGAGCTGAACTTGTAGTTGCCCATGACCTTTAGTCCCACGCTGTCGAGGTTGGGATTCGTCGGCAGAACGGCATTTCTGCCTGCGGGGTCAGTGAACGGACCGAGAGGGCTCTTCGAGCGGAAAACTCGCATATTATAGCCGCCTGTAGAGGTCAGACCGCCGTAGGTCACCCACAGGTAGTAGTAGCCCGTATCGGCGTTGTACTCGATGAACGGGCCCTCGCCCGACTTTCCGTAGCCGCCCGATATCTTTGTGCCGAAGTAGCTGTCGACCATGCGTCCGTCGGAGGTAGTGCCGCTCTTCGGATGTATGAGATAGCCTGTTTTGGGGTCTACCTCAAGCGTGAATATACCTCCCGACCACGAGCCGTAGCACATATACATCTTCCCGTCGGTGTCGGTGTAGATAGTCGGGTCAATGGCGTTCGGGAAGAGCTGGTTGTTGAAATTATCCTTGTTGAACCAGCTGTTGTTGAAGGTCACCTGTCCCTGCGCGATGAGCTCATCAATGTTGGTGGAGGTGTACTTGCGGTTCACGCGCTTGGTATCGCTGGTTGCGTAGCTGTCGTTGTTCGTGAAGCCCGAGTATATCAGCGTATCCGCGAAGGTATACGGACCCTCGATGTTTTTCGATGTAGCAAATGCGATGACTGAGCGCATATACGTTGACGAGGTGCAGAAGTACATCAGGTAAGCGCCCCTGCTTCCGTCGGAGTTGACATATTCGGCGTCCCAGAAGACATCTGGCGCCCATACCGCAAAGCCGCCCTTACAGTCTTCAAGGTCCTCGCCTGCCCAGTCGAAGGCTTTTTTGAGGTTCTGCGAGAGGTTGCCGAACTCGACGTTGTTCGTCCTCGCATAGCCGTTCGCAAACGAGCGCCAGTTCTGAAGGTCAGACGATTTTGCGGCTTCTATATGCGAGCCGAAAACGTAGTATGTATTTCCGTTCTTGATAATGGACGGGTCATGAACCGATACCCTTGTTCCTGCCGCGTCTGCTCTGTGCAGCGCAGCTCCGACGGGAGCCGACGCACCGTACACGAGCGCTCCCGCAAGCACAAGAGAAAGAAGTTTTTTCAGTCTCATAGTTTCTCCTTTCTGCCCGATGTGTCTCCGCACGCTTTCGGGCAGCTTTTTTCTGATTATACCATTTTTTCACACACATTTCAATGACATTTCATGTCAAAAAGGTGCATTATTTTGCGCTTTCTGCCCTTATACATCAAATAATCACGTAAAATTTCATATTTGTATTGAAATTTACATTTTCATATGGTATAATGTTATCATATTCGGCAATGTTCGGCATTGCTTTATACTTAGGAGGTTTATATCATGGCTGTTTGCAACAATTGCAGGACTGAATTCACAGGCAAATTCTGCCCCACCTGCGGAACTGCGGCACAGGTCGGACCCGCTCCCGTACGTGTAGCTCCCCAGATGGCACCGCCCGTATATACGAACGTTTCGGTAGCTCCTCCCGTGTCTTCCACAAGCGTGCTGGGCTGGATAGGCTGGATGTTCCTCATCGGCTGTCTTCCCGTTCTCGGGCTCGTTATAATGGCGCTCGCAGCGAACGACGAATCAGCTAAGAACTTCGCAAAGGCTAACCTGCTGCTGATGCTTATCGTGCTCATCATTTCGCTTATTGCAGTGGGAGCTATGCTCCTGCTTGGCATCGGACTTGGTGCTGCTTCATCAAATTGACGCATACATAACGGCAAAGGACCGATAAGACTTGTTCTTATCGGTCCTTTTTGTGTTGGTATGCGGAAATATCACACGCAGCTCAGTTCCGCTCTCTCGGTCTGAACACCGCGCCGAACAGCCCGCTCAGCACGGGGACTGCCGCGCTAAGTCCGAGGGCGGTAAGCAGCTCATTGCGCGTGAGCATGACCGTGTCGAATACGGCACGGAGCTGCGGAACGAGCACCGCAGCCGCAAGTGCAGCCATGGATACGGCGACCGCGAGCAGCAGCTTTACATTGCTCAGCAGGTCGACCCCGAAAACGGACTTCCGCTCCGACTTGCACTCGAAAACGTGTATGAGCTGCGACATTATCAGGGTAACGAGGGCAGCAGTCCGTCCCGCTTTGAGGCTGCCGCCCATTCGCATCACGAGCGAAAAAGACGCAAGAGTGGACAGTCCGATGAATATGCCGCGGAAAACTATCTTCCACATCAGTCCGCCCGAGAAGAAGCCCTCGGTCGAGCGCCGCGGCGGACGGCTCATGATGTCTTTTTCGGGCGGTTCGAGCCCGAGCGCTATCGCGGGAAGTCCGTCCGTGACGAGGTTGACGAGCAGTATCTGCGCGGGCAGCAGTACGATAGGCATACCCATAACGATACCGCCGAACATCGTCAGCACCTCGCCGATGTTGCACGAGAGCAGATACCGCACGAATTTGCGGATATTCGCGTAAACGCACCGTCCCTGCTCGACCGCGTTCACAAGCGTGGCGAGGTTGTCGTCGAGGAGTATCACGTCCGCCGCCTGCTTGGTGACGTCCGTTCCCGTGACACCCATAGCTACGCCGACATCAGCTTCCTTGACCGCAGGCGCGTCGTTGACTCCGTCGCCTGTCATGGTGACGATCTCGCCCCGCCGTTTGAAGCTCCGCACGATACGAAGCTTGTGTATCGGCTCGACCCTCGCGAACACCGTGTATTTGCCGATATTTCGGTCGAGCTCCTCGTCGGACATGAGGTTGAGCTCTGCCCCCGTGACAGCCATGCCGCCCTTGAGCAGCCCCGCCTTCTTAGCGACCGCGACCGCCGTATTCTTGTGGTCACCCGTTATCATCACCGTCCGTACCGAAGCCGCCGCACACTTGCGTATCGCGTTCTTTGCTTCCTCGCGCGGAGGGTCGAGCATACCTGTCAAGCCGAGGAATACGAGTCCGCCGCGGTCGGGGTCGAAGCTCTCGCAGTCACAGCAGGCGAGCGCGAGCACTCTCAGCGCCCTGTCGGACATCTCTGTCACGCGGCGTGATATCTCGCTGCGCACCGCGAATGACAGCGGCAGGAGCTCTCCGCTGTCGGACATATACTGCGTACAGCGCGGGAGTATGACCTCCTCCGCGCCCTTGAAATAGGCGCGTCTGCCCGACCTGCCGCCGACGTGTACCGCCATAAAGCGTGTCTCGCTGTCGAAGGGATATTCCCTGAGCCGCGGATTATCGGCTTCGAGGGCAGTTTTCGTCAGTCCCGCCTTTGCTGCCGCGACAAGTATCGCCGCCTCGGTAGGGTCGCCCGTGACTTCCCAGTCTCCGCGTCCGCTGAGGGCTCCGCGGCGGCGCGAGGACGCCTTTCCGCCCGAAATAGCGGCGTCGGAGCAGAGCACTCCGCAGCGCAGAGCCTCGCTGAGCGCCTTCTCCGCGAGGGGATTCACGGCGATATTCTCTTCGCCGCGTGTTACCTCGCCGCTCCTTCGGTAGCCCATCCCGCTGAAATAATATGTGCTTCCGACGGTAGCGAGCTCGGTGACAGTCATTTTATTCTCGGTGATAGTGCCCGTCTTGTCGGAGCATATCACCGACGTACAGCCGAGCGTTTCCACGCTGTGCAGCTTGTTGACGAGCGCCTTCTGCTTCAGCATACGGCTGACCGCAAGAGCGAGCGCGATAGTCACCGTCGCGGGCAGCCCCTCGGGAATCGCGGCTATGGCAATGGTTATGCCCGTCATGAGCATATCGAAGACGTCCTCGCCTCGCAGGACACCCGCCGCGAATACCGCTGCGCAGACGACGAGGCATATTACCGCCACGACTTTGCCGAGCTCCGCGAGCCGCTTCTGGAGCGGTGTCATTTCCTTGTCTATATCGGCGAGGAGGTCGGAGATACGTCCCATTTGCGTGCGCCGACCCGTTGCGATGACCCGTGCCCGACACGTCCCGCGGACGGCAGAGGTGCCGCAGTAGACGATGTTGGGCTTGTTCAGTGAATTGTCGGTGTCGGTCGCAAGCCCTGCCCGCTTGGCGACAGCTTCCGACTCGCCCGTGAGTATAGCCTCGTCGCAGAAGAATCCCGCACAGCTCAGTATAACGCAGTCCGCGGGTACTCTGTCGCCTGCTTCGAGCTCTATCACGTCCTCCGTCACGAGCCGAGCCGCCTCTATCTCGCGGAGCTCGCCGTCACGGTAGCACTTCGCGGTCGGAGCGGTCATACTGCGCAGGGTCTCGAGAGTATGCTCTGTGCGGAACTCCTGAATAAAGCCGAGAACAGCATTCAGCAGGACGATGAGGATTATCGTGACCGCATCCGATACCTCGCCGAGCAGTACGGAAATGACCGTAGCGCCGAGCAGTATCATCACCATAACGTCCTTGAACTGCCCGATGAAAATGCGAACTGCCCCTGTCTTTTTCTTATCCCCGAGGACGTTGCCGCCCTCTGTTTTCAGGCGCTGAGCCGCCTCTTTTTCGGTTAGTCCCATATCATTCACTCCTTTGGGTGGTTGTCTGTAAATGATATGCGGACGAAGTGTCGGATATGACGCAAAGGGCGCTCTCATGCGAGAACGCCCTTGGTGCCGTATTATTGCTGTGTTACGATCTTCCTAAGTGCGATGAGATCGAATGTATCAATGATGCCGTCGGCAGCGAGGTCTGCGAGCCGACATTCCTCGGCGGTGAGCGGAGCCTTTCCGAGGATATGGGCGCTCAGCTTGACGAGGTCGGCGACGCCTGCCTCTCCGTCGGCGTTGATATCACCGATGACAGCTTCGGGCTGAGGGGGGATTTTCGGCGTCGCGAGTGCGAAGAAGTTCACGCACTGATAGGTCTGCCCGTTGCTTCCGAGAGTCACCTTCTCGCCCTTTTTGACATCCTTATCGTAGACCATGAAGCTGAGGTCGGTCGTGGCAGTCAGCAGGGTACGCATATGCGTATAGTCCGCGAGCCAGTCGGGAGCCTTTTCAACGCGGCTGTCGAGCGCGATATGCAGGGTCATATCGTCACCTGCAATGAAGGTGACGGTGTCGCCCGTGGTGCCTTTGGCAGAGCAGGCGGTCATCAGTATTTCCGCGCCTATGAGGTTGGACTGTATCTGGTCTATCGTGAAGTCTCGGTCGCCGAAGATGAGCGAGCCCGTATCGGCGTTTCTGCCTATCGCCCACGAGTCGGGAAGCGCCTGTTCTGCGACCTCCACGTCCTTGAAGAGCTCACCGCTGAGCGGGATCTTTTCCTTGCTGAACACGAAGCTGTCCATGTTCAGAAGGTAGCCATCGCCGCCCGTGAATCTCACGTACAGGTTATGGACACCGCTTATCTGCGGGATATTCACCTCGAAGGGCTGATAGTCCGAGAAGCCCGACGTGCCCGTGAAGCTTATTTTCGCGGCAGGCTCGCCGTTGAGGGAATCGAGATAGAGCTCGATACCCGCGGCATTTCCCGAGATATTACCCTTGAAGCTCCATGCTCCGTCGCCGAAATCGACCTTGCGGTACATTGCCCAGTCGCCGTTTTCGATGAAGCCGATGTTCTGTCCGCCGCCTGCGGTGTCCTCGGTCTGTATGCCTTCGGAATCCGAGTATGACTCAGCTTCTATCGTTTCAAACGCCGAAACAGCGGGAACAGACGGCTGAGCGGGAGTATCGCTCTCGGGCGAGAGCTTGACAACGCCCTCGGGGAAGGAGTTGACGGTGAGGTCGTTGATGTAATACTCGATGTTCATGTAGCCCTGACCGCAGTAGTCGCCCGCATAGTCGGTGGGGTCGGTGGGGTCGAGGCCGCGAGCCGACTCCCATTCATCGGCCATGCCGTCGCCGTCGGTATCGGTTATCTCCTTTGCGGTGACAGCGGGCGGGTAGGAGTAGGTCACGCCGCACTTGATATTGTACTTGTTCAGGTCGCCGACAGAGCCGTTATACGCGGCAGTACCCGAGCACTGTCCCGTGCCGTTCTTTGTCTCGTCAGCGCACTGGCGGTCGATAGCGGGGCGCTTGTCCGACGAGACTCCGCAGCCCGCGAAGCTGATAACGTGGTTGTAAGAAGCCTCTGCACTCTCACAACCGACGGTGGAGGACAGATTCTCTCCGTCGCTGTTTATCGGAAAAGCGGCGGACGTTTTAAGGCTGTCCTTGGTTATGCCGATACCGTCCTTGACGGTAATGCCGTCCCAGTTGTTGTAGGTTATGCCGTGGAGCGAGCCGTCCTTGTTGATGAGGCGGTTGCCCGAGCAGTAGACCTTGAAATTCTGCGGACTGGTAGTGCTGTCCACATGAATGTAGTTATAGCCGCCCGTGGTGGAGCTGCCTGCTTTTAGCGTGTTGTTCACATAGTTGGTGTGACCTATCGTGCCGTAGGCGGTCTGGTAGCCCCAGTCATAGATGACGTTGTTGGTGAAGTCTGCCACACCCGTCCCTGGCACTTTACCGCGGAAGTTGCGTGAAACGTTGTGGATGATGAGGTTGTGGTCGAACGAGAGGTCGCTGTTGCCCATCATAATGCCGAAGCCGTGGATACCCTTGTCGTGACCGCCCCACGAGTTTGCTGGACCTATAATGGTGTACTGCACGGTATAATTCTTATTGTTCGAGTAGAGTCCCCACTGCTCGTCGGAAGCCCAGCCGATGGAGCAGTGGTCGACGATGCAGTTAGCGCCCTTTGAGCCGCCCCACGCGTCGTTGCCCGAGCTCGTGGCGTTGTACGGACCGGGGCGGGAGCTGATATAGCGGCAGATGACGTTGTCTCCGCCGAAAGCCATTTTGTAGTTTTTGAGCGTGATACCGCCGCCTCCGGGGGCAGTCTGTCCCGCGATAGTGATGTTGCCTGCTGCCGAGACCGCGCTTTTGAGCTCGATAGTGCCGCCGACGTCGAATACGACAATGCGGTTGGACTTGCTTACGGCGTCGCGGAACGAGCCCTCGCCGCTGTCGTTGAGGTTTGTGACGTGGTAAACCTGACCGCCGCGTCCGCCCGTGGAGTATTTACCGCCTCCGACGGCTCCTGGGAAGGCAAGCATCTTACCCGCCGCATCGGCTTTGGAGCCGAAATTTCCCGCAGGAGCAGCCGCGGAGACTCCGCCGAGCACAGTGACGATACCCGTGAGTGCAGCAGTGATGCGTCTGAAAGTCTTGTTCATTGATATCCCTCCTGTATTGATAACATAATACATTTCCCTATTATAAATTATACATTATTATGCCGCAAAAAACAATGACAAATCGTATCTTGTTTATGCAGCTTTCAGCTTTTTTTGGGGGGATATGTGAAAGATAGTGTAGTCAGGCGTGAGAGTCAGGCTGCTTTTCTGTACAGTTCACGGCAATTTCGGAAGCCGTTCGCAGAACGGTCATAATTGTCGGAATTATGTAATATTTTCCTGTGCGAGGTTACAATCCCTCTGATATTTTGTATCGGAACTGACAATTTTCTGTTATTGTAATCGTCGGATTTTTCGGCTATAATGAAATCATAGAAAAAAGCCCTCCTCTGTTCGGCGAACACGAGGGTAAGAAGGAGTGAAATTTATGAGTAAAAGATTTTCACGTATGGCAGCCCTGTCACTTACGCTGCCGCTCATCGCCGCGACATTCGCAAGCTGTGGAGACGACGGGACATACAGCGGCGTAAACAGCAACAGCAACTACACTTACAACTACAAGACAGAGGCAGAGGAGAACTACTCCCCCAACACCGTGAACCCGAACGAGGAGTACAAACACGTAGAGGAGACAGGTTTCAAAGACCCGAAGTCCGAGCCTCTGTCCACATTCTCCGCGGACGTAGATACCGCCTCGTATACAAATGCGCGCCGTATGCTCAACGAGCATCAGATAGTCGACGCCGACTCCGTGCGCATCGAGGAGTACATCAACTACTTTGACTACAAGTATGCAGACCCCGAGGAGGGCAAGGTATTCGGCGAGTATGTAGAGCTCGCGGACTGCCCGTGGAATCCCGAGACAAAGCTCATGATGATAGGCTTGCAGGGCAAGCGCATGGCTCAGGAGGAGCTCCCGCCCTCAAACCTTGTTTTTCTCATAGATTCGTCGGGCTCAATGGGCTCGTACAATAAGCTCCCTCTCGTTCAGACAGCGTTCTCCATGCTGACCGACACCCTTACCGAGAACGACCGCATCTCTATCGTGACCTACGCAGGTTCGAGCGAGACAGTGCTTGCGGGCGCGAGCGGTACGGACAAGGACGAGATAACCGAGGCGCTTGGCTCCATCATGGCAAGCGGAGGCACAAACGGCGAGGGCGGCATCGAGACCGCATACGAGCTCGCCGAGGAATACTTCATCGAGGGCGGCAACAACCGCGTCATCCTCGCCACCGACGGCGACCTCAACATCGGCAAGTGCTCCGAGAAGGAGCTCACGAAGCTCATCGAGCAGAAGCGCGAGAGCGGCGTATATCTGTCGGTGCTCGGCTTCGGTACGGGCAACATCAAGGACAACAAAATGGAAGCTCTTGCCGACAACGGCAACGGCAACTACAGCTATATCGACTCAGTCGCAGAGGCACGCCGCGTGCTCGTCGAGGAGATGGGCGGCACACTTTTCACGATAGCCAAGGACGTGAAGATACAGGTCGAGTTCAATCCCGCAACAGTAACGAGCTACCGCCTTGTCGGCTACGACAACAGGATAATGAACGCCGAGGACTTCTACGATGATACCAAGGACGCGGGCGAAGTCGGAGCAGGTCATGCTGTTACCGCGCTGTACGAGGTGCAGCTCGCCAACGAGCCTGCCAAGGGTACATACCACGGCATAGAGCTCGAATTCGCGGACAATCACGAGGGCACAACAGCCGCCTCCGCTAACGGCAGGGACGAGCTCATCAAGCTCTCCGTCGCATACAAGGACATCGGCACGGACGAAGAAGTCTACTCCGCCGACCTCTACGGCATGGAGAAGTACAATGCAGTCCCGACACAGGGTATCAAGCTCGCGGGAGCCGCTGCGGAGTTCGCGATGCTGCTCAAAGGTTCGGAGTACGCGGGAAATTCGTCGTTTGACTACGTCAGAGAGACCGCGCTCGCTATCGGCGGTACCAACGAGAAGATAAACGAGCTCGGCGACCTTGCACAGAAAGCTTCTTCATTGTATTAATATATTTCTGACAGCGGAGCGCCCCAACAGGGGCGCTTTTGCTTTCCGCCTCACGCCCGCACCGCGGATATTGACAAGCTCCCGACGAACTGCCGCGCGAACCCGAAAGTTTCGCTCAAGCCTTTTCAAAGGCTTGCAGAGTCCAGAGACAGCGTCTCTGGTCGCCGCTCACAGCTTTTAGAGAGCGGCGAAACAAAACGAAGGCGCTCCGCAAGGGGTGAATCAGAAAACAGCCCAGTGGGCTGTTTTCTGAGAGGGGACGCCCTGCAAGTGAGGGCGTCCCCTTGTTCCGTTGCACGTTTGTATGCCCGCGGAATTATTCCGCGCGTTATAACAATGCCGTTTGTTTACGGACGCCCGAAGGGCGCCCCTACAGATATTGACAAGCTCCCGACGATACTCTATAATGATATTGAGTCGAACAATGACAGGAGGAGCGCCGAATGAACAGCATAAGCGATTCGATAACCACCCGCTTCAATAAACAGATATGGACGAAATTCCGCCGCGGAGTCCGCGACTACAGGCTCATAGAGGCAGGAGACCGCATTGCCGTGTGTATATCGGGAGGCAAGGACTCGATGCTCATGGCTCAGTGCATAGCCCGTCTCAGGCGCAACAACGAGATACCTTTCGAGGTCGAGTACGTCATAATGGACCCTGGATACACGCCCGTGAATCTGCAGCGCATACTTGACAATGCAGAGCTCCTCGGGATACCTGCAAAGGTCTATTCTACGCGGATTTTCGAGTCGGCAGAGAAGGAGGAGAAGCACCCCTGCTTCCTGTGTGCGAGACTTCGGCGCGGCTGGCTGTACAAGAAAGCGCAGGAGCTCGGCTGCAACAAGATAGCGCTCGGGCACCACTTCGACGACGTGATAGAGACTATACTTATGGGGATGCTGTACGGCTCGCAGATGCAGACCATGATGCCGAGACTCAGAGCCGAGAATTACGAGGGCGTGGAGCTGATACGTCCGCTGTATCTCGTCCGCGAGGCTGACATCATCGCGTGGCGTGACTTCAACGGTCTGGAGTTCATACAGTGCGCGTGCCGTGTGACCGAGAAAAAGGGCGAGGACGGCTCCAAACGCGCGGAGATAAAGGCACTGATAGCACAGCTGAAGAAGACGAATCCCGCAGTAGAGATGAACATTTTCCGCAGCCCCGAGAACGTGAATCTGCGCACGCTCATCTCCTATCATGACGGCGGCGAGTACCATCATTTCCTTGACGGATACGAATAAGCGCGCGGATATCCCGCAATGTTGACAAAAGCTTGTCAAAAGTTTGCCTTTTTTGTCTGTTTTTACGATTTTAACGGAATATTCACACATATAACTTGATATTTTTTGCGGGTATGCTATAATAATATTATACCAAGCTGTATCCACAGCTATAATCGGAGGTAATCATCATGGGAGATAATAAAGGCGGAACAAAGATAACCATACTCGGTGCGGGAAATGTCGGCGCAACAGTCGCGTACACCCTTGCAGTAGCGGGTACGTGTACCGATATTGTCCTCATTGACATAAACAAGGAAAAGGCAAAGGGCGAGGCAATGGATATCCGACAGGGCGTATCCTTCGGTCAGAACGTCGAGATAAAGGACGGCACCTACGAAGACGCCGCCGATTCCGATATCGTTGTAGTAACACTCGGACTTGCGAGAAAGCCTGGTCAGACCCGTCTCGACCTTGCACAGGCAAACGTAAACATCATCAAGGACGTGATGCCGCAGGTAGCGAGATTTGCCCCTGACGCGATATACCTTGTTGTCAGCAACCCTGTAGATATACTTACATACGTTATATTGCAGTGTACGGAGCTCACGCCCTATCAGGTAATAGGTTCGGGCACAGCGCTCGACACCTCTCGTCTGCGTTCGAGCATCGCCGACCATCTCGGTCTCAGCCCGAACAGCGTACACGCATACGTATTCGGTGAGCACGGTGATTCCTCGTTCATTCCGTGGTCGCTCACCAACATCGCGGGAAGTCCTATGGAGGAGTACTGCGCCGAGCAGAACCACGCAGACATCGACGAAGACGAGATAATCGACGAGGTCAGAAAAGCGGGCGCGGAGGTCATCAAGCGCAAGGGCGCAACATTCTACGCTATCGCGATGACCGTAAACAAGATATGCGATTCCATACTCCGCGACACGAATAATATCATGACGGTATCATCGCTCGTACCCAACAAGTACGGCATCAGCGACGTATGTCTGAGCCTGCCCTGCGTTATCGGCAGCAATGGCATCGGCAGGGAGGTATTCCCCAAGCTCACCGCGGAAGAGGAAGACAAGCTCCGCGAGAGTGCAAAGGCGCTCAGAAGCGTGATTGAACAGCTCGAATTCTAAATGCATGGGACGGTGTCCCGCCAATTAAGAGCAAAGGAGCTCCCGAAAAACGGGAGCTCTAACTTTAGGAGGTAGAGATATGAGCCTTAACGATACGCCGTCGGGCGAGAGGATACACATCGGCTTCTTCGGAAGGCGGAACGCGGGCAAATCCAGCCTTGTCAACGCCGTCACGGGACAGGAGCTTGCCGTCGTCTCCGACGTCAAGGGAACCACGACCGACCCCGTCTACAAGGCAATGGAGCTCCTGCCGCTCGGACCCGTCGAAATAATCGACACTCCTGGGTTCGACGATGAGGGAGCCCTCGGCGAGCTGCGCGTGAAAAAGACGCGACAGATACTCGCAAAGACCGATATAGCGGTGCTTGTGGTCGACGGGAGCACAGGACTGACCGACTGCGATAAAGAGCTCATCACACTTTTCCGCGAGCGTGAACTCCCGTACATCATCGCCTACAACAAGTCCGACCTCACGGGCAGCGAGTTCGCGAAAGACAACGAGATATCGGTCAGCGCCGCTGAAAACAAGAACATCTTCGAGCTCAAGGAGATGATAGGCACCCTCGCGAAGAATGCGGTCAGCGAGCGCCGCATCATCGGCGACCTGCTGAATGCGGGCGACATCGTCGTCCTCGTCACGCCGATAGACGGCTCCGCGCCGAAGGGACGCATGATACTGCCGCAGGTGCAGACCCTCCGCGACATCCTCGACGCCGACGCCATACCCGTTTTTGCCAAGGAGGGTCAGCTTGCCGATGCCCTTGCAGGACTCGCCAGACCGCCGAAAATGGTCGTCACGGACAGTCAGGTGTTCGGCATGGTGAGCAAAACAGTTCCCGCTGACATTCCGCTGACGTCGTTTTCTATCCTCATGGCGCGGTATAAGGGCTTCCTCGACGCGGCAGTCAGGGGAGCGGCTAAAATACGCACGCTCCGCGAAGGCGACACTGTTCTCATCTCCGAGGGCTGCACCCACCATCGTCAGTGCGGGGACATCGGCGCTGTCAAGCTCCCCGCCCTGCTGAAGAAGTACACGGGCAAGAGCCTGAACATCGAGCTTTCGAGCGGACGCGACTTCCCCGAAGAGCTCGGAAAATATGCCCTCGTCATTCACTGCGGAGGCTGTATGCTCAACGAGCGCGAGATGTCCCACAGGCAGAATACCGCGAAAGCGGCAGGCGTTCCGTTCACGAACTACGGCACGGCTATCGCGTGCATGAACGGCATTCTAAAGCGCAGCCTCGGCATTTTCCCCGACCTTGCAAAGGAGCTGAGCGAATGAAGAAGCGTCTTCCTTACATCGTGTTATTTGCGGTGCTTGTGGGTGTGGAGGTGCTTATCGCGCTCACTCAGCACGACAATTTCATTCGCTACTACGGCGGCGACATCATCGTGATGTGGGTGTTGTACTGTCTTGTACAGGCGGTGCTCGGCGGGAAAAACAACCACTATATCGTCAACCTCGCGCTGCTTGCGTTTGCGTTCGCAGTGGAGTTCGTTCAGAAGTGGGGCTTCGCGGATAAATTCGGCATAGAGAGCCCGTTCCTGCGCACTCTCATAGGCACGAGCTTTGCGGTCGAGGACTTGTTCAGCTATGCCGCAGGCACGGCTGTAGCCTGCGCGGGAGTGTTCGTTTACAGCAGGATAGTCGGAAGCAGGGACGGTAAAAATGAATGAGAGAGGGGGAGGAATGCTCGGTCCGCCCCCTTTCAGTATGTAAATATGCACGGAATCGCGAATATATATTCATAAACCCGAGAATAATCCTGTGAAAAATGAATATTTATTCAAAAGGGGTTGACAACGCAAAATAGCGGAGTATAATAGTATTATCACGATTTTTCACGCCGAAACGGCGTTTTGAATTTCAGGAGGTAATTATCATGGCTAAAAAAGAAGTTAAAAAGGTAGTTCTCGCTTATTCGGGCGGACTTGACACATCTATCATCATCCCGTGGCTCAAGGAAAACTACAATAACCCCGAGATAATCGCTGTTTCGGGTGACGTAGGACAGGGCACCGAGCTCGACGGACTCGAGGAGAAGGCTATCAAGACAGGCGCTTCCAAGCTCATCATCGCCGACCTCAAGGAGGAGTTCATTCAGGACTACGTATATCCCACAGTACAGGCAGGCGCTATCTACGAGAACAGATATATGCTCGGCACGTCCTTTGCACGTCCGATCATTGCCAAGAGAATAGCCGAGATAGCACTCGCCGAGGGCGCAGACGCTATCTGCCACGGCTGCACAGGCAAGGGCAACGACCAGGTACGCTTCGAGCTTGCTATCAAGGCATTTGCTCCCGACATGACAATAATCGCTCCGTGGAGAGAATGGGATATCAAGTCCCGCGACCAGGAGATAGACTACGCAGAAGCTCACAACATCCCGCTCAAGATAAGCCGTGAGACAAACTACTCCAAGGACAAGAACATCTGGCACCTCAGCCACGAGGGTCTCGACCTTGAGGACCCCGCAAACGAGCCTCAGTACGAGAAGAAGGGCTTCCTTGAAATGGGCGTATCACCTATCGACGCTCCCGACAAGCCCACATACATCACTATCCACTTCGAGAAGGGCATCCCCACAAAGCTCGACGGCAAGGAGCTCAACGGCGTTGAGATGGTAAGCGCTCTCAACAAGCTCGGCGGCGAGAACGGCATCGGACTTGCTGACCTCGTAGAGAACCGTCTTGTCGGCATGAAGTCCAGAGGCGTATACGAGACTCCCGGCGGCGCTATCCTCTATCACGCACACGAAGTTCTCGAGACTATCACTCTTGACAAGGAGACAGCTCGCATCAAGCAGTATCTCGGCATCAAGTTTGCTGATATCGTATACAACGGACAGTGGTTCACACCTCTCCGCGAGGCACTCAGCGCATTCGTAACAGAGACACAGAAGAACGTTACAGGTGACGTAAAGCTCAAGCTCTACAAGGGCAACATCATCAACGCAGGCGTAACATCGCCCAACACTCTCTACGATGAGGAAGTTGCTACATTCGACGAGGACGAGGTCTACAATCAGGCTGACGCGGCAGGCTTCATAAACCTCTTCGGACTCCCGATAAAGGTAAAGGCAAAGCTCGACCAGAAGAGAAACAACAAGTAATAAGCCGAAACAGATATGATATAAAGGATAATTGGAGGATCAAATGAAAAAGATAATCGCTGCACTCACATTTCTCTGCGTTGCCGCATCAGCTGTAAGCTGCGGCGCAAAGGAAGACGATACCGAACTTTCAAAGCCCGATCAGCCCGCAACGGCGGCTAAGACCACCGAAGCGGAGACTGAGCCTGAAACCGAACCCGAGACCGAGACAGAGGAGCCTACGCTCTCTGCCGAGGAGATACAGAAGATCAAGGACGAGGATATGAAATACCTCGAAAAGTTCGAGGTCAGCCTGCTTGATTACTACGTCGGCACTCCCAAGGAAGCAGGCATAGACAGTGACGACAGTGACAAGGCTACTATCCTGACTGTCGGAGTCAACTTCAATTCTACCGATCTCAAAAAGCTGGACTGGTATGACCTTATGGCGAAAGATGTAAGCCTTCATCCGAATCAGGTTTCCACTGTCTGGGGTGCAAAGGACAAAGACGGTGAACTGTGGGGGATCTACCGCTTCAGATTTGAAGGTGAATATCCTTTGGAGGATCTGAAGCTCCAGTTCTGCTATGATGATGAGTACAACGTTACACGCGATGTCGGATTCGGCACAGAGGGCGATTTCGAGACCTTCGCAGAGAATATGTGCTGGTATGAGGATTCCGATTCAGAAGAAGCAGTGGACGGCAAGATAAAGCACCCGTACATCTACAAGATCAACGGCAGGTATTGCATCATCGAATCCTATCACGAGACTCCCGCGTGGGGCAATGACGACAACTGCAGCTACTACGATCAGACCTACGCTATCACGCCTCTTGAGGGTGCGTTCGGACCGGTCCTTGCAGAAGGCGATGTCAAGCTTGAGGCTGAAAATGTAAAGCCGTACACATATTCCAAGCTGATAGGTCTTAAAAACAGCTATTTAGGACAGTATCTTACCTGCTATATTTACTGTGACTGGGATGATATATCTGACTGGGATAATTTGTCTGACGAGGAGAAGATGGGCGCGCTGAATGCACAGGCTCTTATCTATAAGGTGATCCCCATGCAGAGCCAAAGCACGTATCTTATCATACACAGCGGCGAAGGCGAAGACATAAAGTATAGCTGCGCTATATCCGAATAATACCGACAGGCAGGGGCGAACCTCCTGCCTGTTATGATTTTTTACTGAGCAGGTGCGTTATGGATAAATTTATGAAAATTGCTATTGCAGAGGCTCAGAAGGGCATTCGTGCAGGTCACGGCGGACCTTTCGGCTGCGTTATCGTGAAGGACGGCGAAGTCGTCGGACGCGGACACAATGAGGTAGTCAAGCGCAAGGACCCGACCTGCCACGGTGAAGTAATGGCGATACGCAACGCCTGCAAGGAGCTCGGCACATTCGACCTCTCGGGCTGCGACCTCTACACCACAGCTGCTCCGTGTCCCATGTGCAGGGGAGCTATACTGTGGGCGAATATCGGAAAGGTATATTTCGGCTGCAATGTTGATGATACCGACAGCATCGGTTTCCGCGACAAGATATTCTATGAATCTGAGGAGGACTTCTGTGAGGAACTCGACCGCGATGCGTGCCTCGAGGTGTTCGAGGAGTACCGCAATATCAAGGAAAAACGGAATTATTGAAAGCCGTTAGCCGTTAGCTTTTTAGGAGGACGCAATGCAGGGGTTCAGAGAATTGACAGTGTGGTAAAAGTCGATAGAGCTTGTTGAGGAGGTCTATAGACTTTTAGAGAAGCTTCCTGCTAATGAGCGATTTGCAATGGCTGACCAAATAAGGCGTTCAGCTGTTTCGATACCCTCAAATATTGCAGAGGGACGAGGCAGAAATGCCGAAAAAGATTTTGTGCGGTTTTTAAAAATCGCTAACGGCTCGGCTTTTGAATTAGAGACACAATTGATTATTTGTCAACGAATCGGTTATTTGACTGAAGATGATACAACGAAAGCTTTTCAGCTTTGTGACGAGATTTGCAGAATGTTGAATTCTCTGATAAAAAAGCTAAAGGCTAACGGCTAACGGCTAATGGCTCAGCGTAATATACAAACAGAAAGGTTAGGTGCCAAAAATGGCAGATATGATGTGGGCAGGAAGATTTTCAAAGCAGGTGGACGCAGGCGTCAACGCGTTCAATTCTTCCATAGCCTTTGACGGACGTATGTACCGCCACGATATAAAGGGCAGTATCGCCCACGCTACCATGCTGGGAGACTGCGGCATAATCACCAAGGAGGACAGCCTCACCATTATCGAGGGGCTGAAAGGCATCCTCGCCGACATCGACAGCGGCGCACTTGAGCTCGACCCCAACGCCGAGGACATCCATATGTTCGTCGAAGCAGAGCTGACAAAGCGGCTCGGCGACGTGGGAAAGAGGCTTCACACCTCCCGTTCAAGAAACGATCAGGTCGCAGTTGACCTGCGTCTCTATCTCCGTGACGAGATAGCCGAGATACAGGCAATGGTGCGCGAGCTGACCGAGACGCTGATAAAGCTCGCCAAGGAGCACACCGAGACCATAATGCCGGGGTATACGCATCTCCAGCGTGCCCAGCCGATAACTTTCGCACACCACCTTATGGCGTATGTGTGGATGCTCATGCGCGACATCGAGCGCTTACAGGACGCAGGCAGGCGAATGAACTACTGTCCTCTCGGAAGCGGAGCTCTCGCAGGCACCACCTACAAGACCAACCGTCAGCAGACCTCCGACCTGCTCGGTTTCACGGCACCCATGCCGAACAGCCTTGACGGCGTGTCCGACCGCGACTACTGCATCGAACTCTGCTGTGCGCTGTCCCTGCTGATGACGCACCTCTCACGCTTCTCCGAGGAGATAATCCTCTGGTGCTCGTGGGAGTTCAAGTTCGTCGAGCTCGACGACGCGTTCGCTACGGGTTCGTCCATCATGCCGCAGAAGAAGAACCCCGACATCACGGAGCTCATACGCGGCAAGACGGGCAGAGTGAACGGCGACCTCGTGACTCTGCTCACGATGATGAAGGGGCTCCCCCTTGCATACAACAAGGATATGCAGGAGGACAAGGAAGCCATATTCGACGCCGTTGACAACGTAAAGCTCTGCGTAAAGACCTTCACCCCCATGCTCGCGACGATGCGCGTGCTCAAGGACAACATGAGGAACGCGGCGGCACGCGGCTTCATCAACGCCACGGACTGCGCGGACTATCTCGTCAAGAAGGGTATGCCTTTCCGTGACGCTTATAAGATAACGGGCACGCTCGTTGCTCAGTGCATAGAAAAGGGCGTAACGCTCGAGACCCTGCCCATAACCGACTACAAGGCGATGACCGACCTCTTTGCCGAGGACGTATACGACGCGATAAGCCTCGACACCTGCGTGCGCGAGAGAAAGTCCGAGGGCGGACCTTCCCCCGAGGAGGTCGCGAAGCAGATAGCACTCGCCGAGAAGCGCCTTGCGGAGCTCGGATAAGCTATGAAGAAGAAGGACTTTATCTTCACGTTCGGTCTCACCCTGCTCACGGGAGTCCTGTGGGTAGCGGGCGAGGTCGTAATGGGACTGTGGATAGCTGTTCCCTCATGGGGACACATCCTGTGGTTCGCGGGGATAGTGCTCGTCACGCTGACGATAAGCGTGGTACACTCACTGAAGGAGGACGAATACGAGGAGCACCGCGACCCCAAGCGCGAGAAATACGAGCGCAAGGTGAATAAACGGAAAAGGCAGAATGCCGAAACAGCTGATGACTGATATCTGACAGCTTTTGATATTAGGAGGTAACAGAAATGTCTGTAAAGGTTTACATAGACGGTCAGGAGGGCACTACGGGTCTCAAAATTTTAGAGAGATTCGAGGGCAGGAACGACATCGAGATGATAAAGATAAGCGAGGAGCTCCGAAAGGACAGCACCGAGCGCGCCCGCCTCATCAACAGCGCGGACTACGTGTTCCTCTGCCTGCCCGACGACGCCTCGCGCGAGGCAGTCTCGTTCATCGACAAGGACAACGACCACGTCCGCATAATCGACGCCTCGACGGCTCACAGAACGAATCCCGACTGGGCATACGGCTTCCCCGAGCTGTCGGCAGAGCACCGCGCGAAGAT
This sequence comes from Ruminococcus sp. YRD2003, assembly GCA_900109435.1. Lineage (GTDB taxonomy): Bacteria > Bacillota > Clostridia > Oscillospirales > Ruminococcaceae > Ruminococcus > Ruminococcus flavefaciens_G. The sequence goes on from FNZT01000012.1 coordinate 163,933, forward strand.
AGAGAAGTCCAACAGAGTGGCAGTCCCGGGGTGCTACGCAAGCGGCTTCAATTCGATAGTTTACCCGCTCGTGGCGAACGGTATTATCCCCGCTGATTACCCCGTATTCGCGTATGCGACCTCGGGCTACAGCGGAGCAGGCAAGAAGGCTATCGCGGTATATGAGGGCGACGACAAGCCTTACGAGTTCAACAGTCCCCGCCAGTATGCTCTCTCACAGGCGCACAAGCACCTTCCCGAGATGCAGAAGATATCGGGACTTACCTACAAGCCGATGTTCAACCCCATGGTCTGCGACTATTTCAGCGGCATGGTGGTGAGCGTGCCTATACAGACGAGAACGCTCCCGAAGGCGTTCACACCCGCGCAGATACACGAGATGTACGCCAAGCACTATGCGGGCGCGAAACTCGTAGAGGTAATGCCTCTTATGAGCGCGGACGAGCAGAAGAGCTTCTTCCTCGCGTCGAACACACTCAGCGGACAGAACAAGCTTCAGGTATTCGTATTCGGCAGCGACGAGCAGATACTTCTCTGCGCGCGCCTCGACAACCTCGGCAAGGGAGCGAGCGGCGCGGCTGTTCAGTGCCTGAACATTATGATGGGTATAGACGAGACAACAGGTCTCGTATGATATGATACAAGGAGGTATCGGTATGGAAATACGCAAAATGACTATCGACGATTACGACGATGTCTATGCGCTGTGGATGTCGAGCAAGAATATGGGCTTCAACGACGTTGACGACTCGCGCGAGGGCATAGACAAGTACCTGCGAAGAAACCCCGATACCTCATTCGTTGCATTCAGCGGCGGAGAGCTTGCGGGCGTCATACTCGGCGGTCATGACGGCAGACGCGGCTTCATACACCACGCCTGTGTCAGGGAGACCTGCCGCCGTCAGGGCATCGGCACTCAGCTCGTGCAGACCTGCATGGATGCTCTCAAAGCTGAGGGCATAAGCAAGGTCGCGCTGCTTGTTTTCAAGTACAACGAGACAGGCAACGAATTCTGGGAGGCAATGGGCTTCACGGTGAGGGAAGACCTCAACTACCGCAATTTAGCTCTGCGTGAGCTCGTAAGAATAGACACCTAAGGAGGAAATGGTCATGGATCTGAAAAAAATCGGAAGCAACGTAAAATTCGTATACGGCGGCGTATGTGCCGCAAGAGGCTTCAAGGCTAACGGCGTTCAGTGCGGACTCGCCCACAAGCCGCTCGGGGAGATGGCAGAGGCAAATGCTGCGGCAAACAACGCTATCCCCACAGCAAAAAAGAAAAACGACCTCGCGATGATAGTGGCAGACACCGAATGTACGGCTGCTGCTGTATATACAACGAACAAGGTGAAGGGAGCTCCTATCCTTGTGACGAAGGAGCACCTCGCAGACGGCAAGGCAAGAGCCGTCATCGTGAACTCTGTCAACGCCAACACCTGCAATCCCGACGGCTACGAGAAGGCAACGAAGATGTGTCAGCTCGCGGCTGATGCACTCGGCATAGACGAGAAGGACGTCATCGTTGCTTCCACGGGCGTCATCGGACAGGTTCTCCCCATTGAGCCCATCGCAAACGGCATCAAGCCTCTTGTTGAGGGACTGAACTACGGCGGCAACAAGAGCGCTCTCGAAGCGATAATGACCACCGATACCCAGCCCAAGGAAGTAGCTGTAGAGTTCGAGGTAGGCGGCAAGACCTGTGTAATGGGCGCGATGCTCAAGGGCAGCGGCATGATACACCCGAACATGGCAACAACGCTCACCTTCATAACGACCGACACCAATATCTCCGCGGAGATGTTGCAGCGCGCACTCAGCGACAACGTGAAGGTGACTCTCAATCGCGCGAGCGTGGACGGCGACACCTCCACGAACGACATGGTCTGCGTAATGGCATCGGGCACGGCAGGAAATGCGGAGATAACGGCTGAGGACGCAGATTTCGGAGCATTCTCCAATGCTCTCTACAACGTTCTCCTCAATCTTGCAAGAATGATGGCGAAGGACGGCGAAGGCGCGACAAAGCTCATCGAGTGCGCCGTTACGGGAGCAAAGGACGAGCAGACAGCCGAGACAGTCGCGAAGTCCGTCATCTGCTCGAGCCTCTTAAAGTCGATGATATTCGGTGAGGACGCCAATGCGGGACGTATCTACTGCGCGGTAGGCTACGCGGACGCCGAATTCGACATCAGCAAGGTCGACATAGACATGGCATCAAAGGGCGGCAGCATTGCTCTCGGACGTCAGGGCTGCGTGACCGAGTTTGACGAAGAAGTTGCGAAGCGTGTGCTTGCAGAGGACGAGATACAGATAATCGTATCTCTCGGCGAGGGCAGCGGAACGGCGGTATGCTGGGGCTGCGACCTCACCTACGACTACGTCAAGATAAACGGTGATTACAGAAGCTGATTTGTAGGGGGCGAGTTCCGCTCGCCCGTGTCGGCTTTGACTATTTGCGGGCGGCGAAACGCCGCCCCTACGGTTTGATAAACAGGAGAGATAGATATGGAAAAGATTTCAAATCAGGATAAATCGCAGATACTTATAGACGCGCTGCCGTACATACAGAAGTACAGCAACAAGATAGTCGTTGTGAAGTACGGCGGAAACGCGATGACCAACAAGGAGCTGAAGGACGCAGTCATGACCGACATCGTGCTTCTCTCGCTCGTCGGCATCAAGGTCGTGCTCGTACACGGCGGCGGACCCGAGATAAGCGATATGCTGAAGAAGCTTGAAATAGAGAGCCGCTTCATCAACGGTCTGCGCTACACCGACGAGGCAACAGTCGATGTTGTAAAAATGGTGCTTGCGGGCAAGGTCAACAAGGAGCTCGTACAGCTCCTCGCCCAGCATAAGGGCAGCGCAGTCGGACTCTGCGGCATTGACGGCGAGATGCTTGTTGCCGAGAAGAAGACCACCGACGACGGACAGGACCTCGGCTGGGTAGGCGAGATAACCCGCGTCAACACCAAGCCTATCCTCGACGCGCTTGAAAACGGCAATATCCCCGTTATCGCGACCGTAGCCACCGACAATGACGGCAACACCTACAACATCAACGCCGACACGGCAGCAGCCCGCATAGCGGCGGAGCTCGGTGCCGAGAACCTGATACTTATGACCGATATCGCGGGACTTCTTCGCGACAAGGACGACCCGTCGACGCTCATACCCTCGGTCAACGTGAGCGAGGTGCCGTATCTGAAGATGCAGGGCATAATCTCGGGCGGAATGATACCTAAGATAGACTGCTGTGTAGAGTCCGTCAGACGCGGCGTCCCGAGAGCCGTCATAATTGACGGGCGCGTACCGCACTCTATCCTGATAGAAATACTGTCGAACGAGGGCATTGGTACACAATTTACATAATAGCTCGGCATAATTATTAAAAATAGTTTACTTGTAAACAAAAAATTTACCCTGAATTACTAAAATGATTATTGATTTTACATACAAAACAGCGCTATAATATATAATGTAACGGTATCTGTGGAGTATGGTATAAGGAGAGATACTTATGAGCAGTGAGAATACCATAAAAAAGTTCAATGAGCACGTTATGCAGTCCTACGGAAGGTACCCGCTCGTTATGGAGCAGGGCTCGGGAAGGCGCTGCAAGGACGAGGACGGCAGGGAGTACATCGACTTCGGAAGCGGCATCGGTACCAACAGCCTCGGCTACTGCGACGAAAAATGGGCTGATGCGGTCTGCGCACAGGTAAGAACTCTCCAGCACAACTCCAACTACTACTATACAGCCGTTCAGGCAGAATTCGCAGAGAGGCTCTGCGCGGTGTCGGGATACAGCAAGGTATTCTTCGGCAACAGCGGCGCGGAGGCAAACGAGTGCGCGATAAAGGTCGCGAGGAAGTACAGCTTCGACAAGTACGGCAAGGGCAGGCACAACATCATCACCCTCGTCAACTCCTTCCACGGCAGGACGATAGCAACGCTGTCGGCTACGGGTCAGGACGTCTTCCACAATTACTTCTTCCCCTTCGTTGAGGGCTTCATCAACGTCGAGGCAAACAATATCGCAGACCTGAAAGCAAAGCTTGACGATACCGTATGTGCGGTAATGATAGAGTACGTACAGGGCGAGGGCGGCGTAAACAAGCTTGATAAAGACTTCGTTGACGCGATATACGAGCTCTGTGCTCCGAAGGATATCCTCGTCATCGCGGACGAGATACAGACAGGCGTCGGCAGGACAGGCAAGTTCCTTGCAGGCGAACATTACGGCAAAAAGGCAGATATAACGACTCTTGCCAAGGGCATAGCGGGCGGACTCCCCATGGGAGCGTGCCTCGTGAACGAAAAGCTGGAAGGCGTGCTCACAGCGGGCACGCACGGTTCGACATTCGGCGGCAACCCCGTTGCCTGCGCAGGCGGACTGGCAGTCCTTGACAGGATAGAGAGCGAAGGCTTCCTTGACAGCGTAAGCGCCAAGGCGGAGCATTTCAGGGAAAGGCTTGAAAAATGCAGCGAGGTCGCCGAAGTCAGCGGCCTCGGACTGATGATAGGAATTACTCTCAAATCGAAGAAAGCGGCAGATGTTGCAAAGGCAGCTCTCGGCAAGGGGCTGCTCGTGCTGACGGCAAAGGAGAAGGTAAGGCTCCTTCCGCCGCTGACTATTGAGGTCAGTGAGATAGATGCAGGGCTCGACCTGCTGTTTGAGATACTGGAGGAATGATCAATGGAGCTGATGATCTCTGTAAAGGGCAATAAATTTACAGTTACAGATAAAAAGCAGCAAAGGCTTCTCTATACGATAAAGAAGAAGGCGTTCAGCAGCGGAAGATATGTTCTGCTCGACGCGAGCAATTATCAGCTGTATACCATCGTTCAGACGAGCGATGACAGGAAGCCCACATTTTCGATAACGCACAATGATGTCTCAATAATGAAACTCGACTGCAAGTCGCTGTTTCTTGACCCGACCATAACCGTTTCGGGCAAGGATACGGCGGGGACAAAGATAAACTATTCCATCGCGAGCAAGGACCACAGAGATTTCCAGCTTTTAAAGGACGACTTGAACGTCGGCAGGATGCAGGTACGCCTGACAGTCGGCGGCGAGCTGCAATATGAGATCGAAATAGAGGACAAGGTATTTGACGACTATATCCCGCTGTTTGCCGTTGCGGTCGACCTGACCTTCGGCAATATGAACAGAAGCAAATAACGAACTGAAAGGACAAAAAATATGAAACACTTACTTAAAATGCTCGACCTGAGCACAGAAGAGATAACAGAGATACTCGACCTTGCCGACCAGCTCAAGTACGAGCTCAAGCACGGCATACCGCATCCCCACCTCAAGGGAAAGACGCTCGGAATGATATTCCAGAAGGCGTCCACACGCACAAGGGTCTCGTTTGAGACAGGAATGTACCAGCTCGGCGGTTATCCGCTGTTCCTCTCGTCGAACGACCTCCAGATAGGCCGCGGCGAGCCCGTACAGGATACAGCCCGCGTGCTCTCGCGCTATCTCAGCGGCATCATGATACGCACCTTCGAGCAGAAGGAGGTAGAGGACCTCGCCAAGTACGGCAATATCCCGATAATCAACGGACTGACGGACTTCTGCCACCCCTGTCAGGTACTTGCGGACCTTATGACTATCCGTGAGTTCAAGGGCAAGCTCGACGGACTGAAGATGTGCTTCATCGGCGACGGCAACAACATGGCGAATTCTCTTATCGTAGGCGGACTCAAAACAGGCATGAGCGTATCTATCGCGTGCCCGAATGACTATCAGCCGCCGAAGGAGATACTCGACTTTGCGGCGGGATACGGCGACAAGTTCGAGATGACGGAATCCCCCGCACAGGCAGCCAAGGACGCAGACGTTATCCTCACGGACGTATGGGCTTCCATGGGACAGGAGGAAGAGGCTGAGAAGCGCAGAAAGGCGTTCGCAGGCTATCAGGTGAACGACGACATCATGGCAGTTGCGAAGGCAGATGCAATGGTGCTTCACTGTCTGCCCGCACATCGCGAGGAGGAGATAACCGAGAAGGTATTCGAGGCTCACGCGAAGGAGATATTCGAGGAGGCAGAGAACCGTCTCCACGCTCAGAAGGCAGTAATGGTAAAGCTGATGGCGTAAGATACATATCAAGGCAGTCTTCAGACTGCCTTTTTTCGCGTCAAAGCCGTCCGCGCGCTTGACAACGTCTCGGGGGAGTGCTACAATTATAGAAAAGAAGCAATTGGGGGTGCTTTTATGAGAAAAACAATGGCGGTCATGACCGCTTTTATCCTGACGGTTTCGGCTGTATACGGAACTTCCGCGCGTGCGGCTGAGGCTGCATCTCTCGGCGACTGCAACAGCGACGGAATGGTGAATGCCTCAGACGCGACCGACGTGCTGAAATACTACTCCTCACTCTCCACGGGCGGTGACGTATGGGCGAGCGCCAAAGTCAGGCTCGCGGATATGGACGGCGACAGCAAGGTCGATTCCACCGACGCATCGTACATCCTGAGCTATTATTCGGCAGTTTCGACGGGTTCGGAGATGACGCCCGAGAAATACATGGAATACAGGACAAAAGGCTTCGGCGATTTCAGCTACTACAGCAATATTGAAGTCCGCGTGGGGAACGGCTGTGTGAATATCAAGGCGAACGACATTTCCGCGGACGAGTATATCAAACAGCAATATCACGAGGGAGCGGCATCCTGCGCGTATGAGGTGAGCATATACAGGAACAGCGAAAACGCTGACGGTACGCAGAAAAGCGAGCTTGTCAGCACCGAGACGGTGCGTAAGATAAGCAAAGGCGAGCGCGTTTACAGATTCTACGGCGAGGAGTACCGCGAGCCCTGCGACGTATTCAGCGCGGCGCTTCCGCAGAACATCGAGACCAAGGGCTGTACATACAGGGTCGAGGTGCGCGGACACTACAAGATAGGCGGCGTGGAGGTCACGGCGTCGAATGTGTCATCTGCGGCACTTGATACGCTCCCGCTGATAGTCAACAACGCGAAGCTAACGCCGCACGACGCGTATAATCTGTACAATATCAAGGTGAGCCCGCCCGCATACAAGGCGACATATTACGTCAGTGCGGCTGACAAGAAGATACTCGACGACTTCGCGGCGGAGCATTTCACCGCGGATATGTCGAACTACGACAAGATAGAGTACACGTGGGACTGGCTGAACAAGAACGTCACCTATGCGAGCGGCAATCTCTACAACGACATTATTTCGGACAGCTGGGTGTCGGCTTGCTTTGTCAAAAAGAAGGGGCAGTGCCTGCAATACAACGGCGCGCTTGCCGAAATGCTGGCGTATATGGGCTACGACGTGTATATGCTGGAGATGTGGCTCAACCCCGACGGCACGAATCAGCATTTCCGCGCCGAGGTCGTCATAGACGGACAGGCATACAGCATAGAGGTCGGCAACAACGGCTCATACGCGGGCTGGCTGTGGCTGTTCAGACCCATAGAATCGAGCATCAAAGGCGTACAGAGGTAACGGAGGCTCAATGGAAAACACGATAATAGGATTTTTAGGAGCGGCAGTCGGAGTCATCGGACTTGTGATGTTCATACGCACACTTCTTTTCAGACTTGGCGGAGAGCAGGCAGTCGGGCGTGTCATATCGGCACGTCAGGACAGCAAGGGCAGGTTTATCCACAAGGTAGCGTATCAGGCGGACGGCGCGGAGGTCATCAGTGAGGACAGCGATGCCTATGAGAGACCGCTCGACAGCGGTTCGGAGCTTCCGCTGATATATAAGAGGAGCGAACCGAAGCGCTGTAAATCGCTGAAAGAGGTGAATCTAAGCCTGATAGGGTTCGGCATTTTGGCGCTCATGGGAGCGACGTTTGTTATGAGGTTTCTTGTCTTGTAGCATATTGCACAAAAAGAGAATGAAAAAGACGATTTTCTTTTAGTTGACAAACCGCAAATAGCGTGCTATAATAATTAAGTCGCCGCGAGAGAGTGTGACGGCACAGCATCTTGAAAATTGAACAATGCTAAGAAAAAGTAACGACCCTTGAGATTCCTTTGCGAGAGCAAAGAAAGTCAAGTAAGAAGACTAAAAAAACGCAGTAATAACGCAAGCGTTATTGAACAGGATTAAGATATTTTGGTTACTTGAAAGAGTGACTGATATATACTATTTAATAAAGAGTTTGATCCTGGCTCAGGACGAACGCTGGCGGCACGCTTAACACATGCAAGTCGAACGGAGTTAATTTTGGTTTACTGAGATTAACTTAGTGGCGGACGGGTGAGTAACACGTGAGCAACCTGCCTCTGAGAAAGGGATAGCTTCTGGAAACGGATGGTAATACCTTGTAACATAACGGAGCCGCATGACTTTGTTATCAAAGATTTATCGCTCAGAGATGGGCTCGCGTCTGATTAGATAGTTGGTGAGGTAACGGCTCACCAAGTCGACGATCAGTAGCCGGA
>FNZT01000013.1 GCA_900109435.1 Ruminococcus sp. YRD2003
AACGGATAAACGCTGAAGGCATCTAAGCGTGAAGCCGACCTCAAGATAAGATATCCCATCGTAAGAGTAAGACCCCTCAAAGACTATGAGGTTGATAGGTGCAAGGTGTAAGCGTGGTGACACGTTCAGCCAGCGCATACTAATCGGTCGAGGGCTTTTCCTTTTACTTCATTCACATGAGGTTCTCCCTCAGCATTGAGCTTTGTTCAGTTTTTAAGAGTTGGTGCATATTGCGATGAGGTCACACCCGTTCCCATTCCGAACACGGAAGTTAAGCTCATCCGCGTCGATGATACTCGGCTGGTGACGGCCCGGGAAAGTAGATCTGTGCCAACACAAAGGTTAAACGGAAGTCAAAGACTTCCGTTTAATTGTATCAGGGCCAATAGCTCAGTTGGTTAGAGCATCCGGCTCATAACCGGACGGTCCGGGGTTCGAGTCCCTGTTGGCCCACCAGCGCCAAGCGGGCGCGCGCAGTTCGCGGTTCAGTTCTTCTGGACCGCGAATTTTTTTTGCCGAAAAAACGCCGTCCCCGCACTGCCGCGGGAACGGCGTTTGTGTTATTCTGCTACAACGTATTCGAGTATGTCCGCAACATCCGACTGCACCAAAGACTTGACGTACAGCAGTTCATATGTATTGCTGAAATGGCCGAGCTTCTCACGGAGCTCCACTATCTCCTCCGCCGTTTCTTCATCTACGTGCGGTAGCAGCATCAGCGTCTCCGCATTTGCAGTGTTTATGTCTATGGGAGCGACGTCTTCGAGCGTGAGCGGCGGCTCGGTCGTCTCGACCTCCTCCGTCGGCTCTATATCGGGAATTGTCGGCTTCTCGGTCTGTGCCGCCGTCGTGTATATCGGGTCGGCAACAAAGACGTGCCCGCGTATATCCGCGAATGTCGCCTCGCCTATGCCCGACACCTGCATCAGCTCCTCAATGTTGAGAAAACCGCCATGCTGCGTGCGATAGTCAACTATCACGGCTGCGAGATGCTCGCCGATCCCGTTGAGCTGTGTCAGTTCCTCGGCTGTCGCGGAGTTGATATCGAGCATAAGAAATGTTGTTGCGGTTTGACTTGTCGGTGCGGGAGCGGTTTCCCGCGCTGTGGTGACCTGTACGGATGCAGCCGCTGTCGTCACTACGGAGCGCGTAATAACAGCGATGTCCTCTCGCTTTTCCCTGCTGTCGGTGATGTGCCATGCTGCCGAGCCTGCGAGGATCATCCCTGTGGTTATTATTAGTGCTGCTTCTTTGCCTCTCTTGTACGGCACTGTCATCACCGCCTGTCAAGCCGCGTTTTTTCAGAGCTCCCAGTCGTCGCAGAGCTTGTTTATTGCTTCTGTCAGCTTGCGCATATCGGCGTTTGCTCGTCCGTCCGAGAGCTTTATTAGGCGCGAGAGCCTGTCGGATGCGGAAAGCAGGTCGCTGTAGGTGACGCTGATGTTGCTCTGGTGTTCCTTCTTCGGGAGGAATACCGCCTCAGCATCAACTGTAACTTCGCCAGATATCAGGTCGAATTCCGCTCCGCTGTACGGGGCGTAGACGTCCGCGCCGAGCTCGTCGCGAAGGTGCTGGGCAAAGCTGTCCGCTGATGTCATCTCGCCGTGATTGATGAAGAATTTCTTCACGCCGCTTATCGCCTTTGCCCATTCGGTAAGTCCGTTCACGTCCGCGTGACCGCTTACGCCAGGGAGCTGCTTTATCTCGGCTGCGACCTTGACCGTCTCGCCGAAGAGCTTTACCCTTTTTGCGCCCTCAATGAGCGCGCGTCCGAGAGTATTCGATGCCTGATAGCCTACGAAAAGTATCGTGTTTTCGGGCTTCCAGAGGTTGTGCTTGAGGTGATGCTTGATACGGCCTGCCTCGCACATACCGCTCGCGGAGATGATGACCTTCGGGCGCGTATCATCGTTTATAGCGCGGGAATCGTCGCTTGTGAGCGTGCGTATCAGTCCCTCGAATGTGATGGGATTTACTCCCTTGCGCACGTAGGAAAGTGCTTCCTCGTCGTAGCAGCTCTCGCGGTTGTTTATGAAGATGTCGGTCGCTTCGTTGGCGAGCGGACTGTCTACATACACGGGGAATTCGTCGTGTCCCCTGACGAGCCCGTCGTGCTTTATCTGGCGCAGGAAGTAGAGCATCTCCTGCGTTCTGCCGACTGCAAACGACGGTATGATGACGCTTCCGCCGCGGTCGAAGGTCGTCTGGAGCACCTTCGTCAGTGCTGTGACGTAGTCGGTGGGGCGGTCGTGAACGCGGTTGCCGTAGGTGGACTCCATAACTACGTAGTCGGCGGCGTCGATGTACTGAGGATTGCGTATGAGCGGCTGGTGAATGTTGCCGATATCGCCCGAAAAGACGATAGTACGTGTTTCGCCGTCCTCGGTCATGGTGAGGATTATGCTCGATGAGCCGAGGAGGTGTCCCGCGTCGCGGAAACGTATGCTTATGCCCTCTGCGACTTCCGTATCGGTCTCGTATTCGTGCGGTACAAACAGCTCTATTGCACCTATGGCGTCGTCCATCGTGTAGAGCGGCTCGTAGTCGTCCTCGCCGCGGCGCTGTGCCTTTCTGCTGCGCCATTCGGCTTCAAATTCCTGTATGTGTGCGGCGTCGCGAAGCATGACGCTGCAAAGGTTGGCTGTGGCAGTGGTGGAGTGTATCTCGCCGCTGAATCCGCCCGCAAAGAGCAGGGGGAGCAGTCCCGAGTGGTCGATGTGGGCGTGGGTGAGGAGCACAAAATCTATATCGGCGGGAGCTACGGGTATCTGGACGTTTTTGAGGACGTCCTCGCCCTGTTCCATTCCGAAATCGACAAGGAATTTCTTGCCGCAAGCCTCGATATATGTGCAGCTGCCCGTGACCTCGTGGGTAGCGCCTATGAACATCATTTTCATGGTTAAGCCTCCTAATACTTTTTATGTAATTATAACATATTGAGATGTAAATGTCCATAGCTTTTTGTGAATTAGTTTTCCGTTGCTTAATCTTTCCATTTATGGTATAATATATGTATAATTGCATCAGGAGCGAATTATGTTGAAAAAGGAGAATAACGGTTAGCATGGAGCACAGGATAAGACTGCTCCGCAAAGATGAGTTCGGCGAGCTCGATAACTTCCTGTATGAGGCGATATTCGTTCCCGAGGGAGTGTCTCCGCCGACGAGGAAGATATTGTTTCAGCCCGAATTGCAGGTGTATGTCAGGGATTTCGGCACGCGCCGCGGTGACGTCGCCTTTGCTGCGGAATCGGGCGGAAAAGTGGTCGGTGCGGCGTGGAGCCGCATAATGAACGACTACGGTCATATAAACGACGATACGCCTTCGCTGGCGATATCGCTGTATAAGGGCAACACCGCACAAAGCCCGCCAGAAGGCTTTGTACTGTATATGCTTGCATATTTTCCGTCATCTTGCACAGAAATTCCTTGACATACGTCAGTATGCCTGCGGAATTTCTATACAATCTGACGAAAAATCTGTCGGCGCATCTCCAGCACAAGCTTTGTGCGGTATTGCCTAAGGAATACCGCGGCATCGGTATCGGTACGGAGCTTATGCGGGCTCTGCTCGGCGAACTGAAAAGCGTCGGATTCGGACAGGTGTCGCTCTCGGTGCAGAAGACGAATCGTGCGGTGAGGCTCTACCGCAAAATCGGATTCGTTACCATAGACGAAAACGACGAGGAATACATAATGCTGTGCAGGCTGTGAACCGCACAGGGCGCAGTCCTCTTAAAAAGGAAAGGATACTATCATGAACAAGAAAGAAACTCAGGAGATCAAAAAGAATTTTTCGGATAAGAGCGGCTTCTTCATCATGGAGCGCGTACTTACGGGCTTTGTCGATGCGGAGAAGAATGTCCGCTACTCTAAGGCTAACGCCTGCGTGACGATGTCGGTCGAGGAGCACGACGTCTACGACGAGACGCTCAAGAAAGTCCTCAATACCAACGTCGGCAGGAACTTCTGCGAGTATGAGTTCCCGAATGAAGCCTACGAGGAGGGCAAGCCGCAGGAGATACTTTACTCGCTCCTTAAATCCGAGCTCAAGGACGAGGTCGTATGCGAGAACTTCCTCAACCATATCGCCAATAACATTACATATACGGGTCCCTTTGCCGTCATCACAGCCTACTGCGTCTACACGATACGCAAAAAGGACAAGAATGATGAGTTCGCTGAGGGCGACGACGAGGTCTACCGCTATCTGCTCACGGCTGTCTGCCCCGTGAATACGAGCAGCGACGGATTCGTGTTTGACAGCTTCAACAACGAGATAACCAAAAAGGTCAACACCGAGCTCATCATCAGCAAGGCACCGTCGGACGGCTTCCTCTACCCCGTTTTCAGCAACAGGAGCTCCGACATCAACCACGTTATGTATTACGCGAAGTCCGCAAGCAAGCCAAATACTTCCATTGTCGAGGACGTGCTCGGGTGCAGCTTTGTTATGTCTGCGGACAGCGAGAAGTCGAGTTTCCAGAGCATTCTTAAAACCGTTGTCGGCGATGACCTCGACTATATGGTGATAAAGACCGTCAACGAGAAGCTTCAGGAGGTCGCGGAGGAGAGCAAGGACGAGACCGATACCGCTGTCATCGACAACACCAAGCTTAAAGGTATCCTCACGGATATAGGCGTTCCTCAGGAGCGCGTCGAGATGACAGACCCCGTCTTCGAGCGCGTGTGCGGCAATACTCCGCTGACCGTGTCCAACCTCATTGAGAAGAAGACCGTGCTTTCTTCTGCGGGCATCACTGTCAACATCAAGCCCGATGCTGCCGATAAGGTGCGCACCAGCGTCATCGACGGCAGACGCTGCCTCCTCATCGACATCGACGACCCGACTATCGAGATAAACGGGCTGCCTGTTACGCTTAATTGAGCGCGTTTTGTAGGGGCGCATTCCGTGCGCCCGCAAACAATTTCAAAACTGACGGGCGAGCGGAACTCGCCCCTACAGAATATCCTTGTAGGGGCGCCCTTTGGGCGTCCGCAGTTTACAGGAAATTATCGGACCGCCAAAGGCGGTCCCTACAAGTTTTCATTGACATAAAACCTGTCCTATATTATAATGTATTTACGATAACTCACACGGAGGAGCTATATGGATAAGTTTTTGAAGATACATATGGGCAGCGCAAAATGCGCTGTCGACCTCGGTGACGGCAGCGAACGCGGCGAGTATGTTTCGCAGGACTATATACTCAGCAGACTCGGACGCCCGCACCGCAGCATCAGCCTCATGTACTGCTATTACCCTTTCGACAAGCACTGGCCTGCACGTATTTCCGAGGCGATGAAGGATGCGAACGTCTCCTTTCAGTGGGACTATCCTTATGACGATTACTTCCCGTACCTCGGCGGTCTCGGAGGCAGCCGCGACGGTCAGCCGTTCGAGCAGATGAGAGACGTCCGCAGACACGGGCAGGACGTTACGCTGACTATTACTATGGACCCCCGTGTCACCGACGAGCAGCTCGCTGCGATAGGCGATGACCTCCGCTCGTTCGGAAGGCTCTTCCTGCGTATCAATCACGAGGCTACGGGCAGCTGGTTCTCGTTCAACAAAAGAGCGACCTATCAGGAGGTCGCAGACTTTTACTGCCGTGCGTGCCGTGTCATCAAGGAGCACGCTCCGAATGTGCAGACGGTGCTGTGCATCGGCGGTATCGAGGACCTCAGCTCCGAGGAGATAGTTATGGAGAAGGAGTTCGCTCAGGCTGTACGCGAGACAGATATATGGTCAGTTGACAAGTATATGGCACTCCATTGGGGCTGGCCGTTCGACGTCGCGGAGACGGGCGGAAATTCCCACGGCAGAAGCGCTGTCCGCGACATATACGCCCTGACTAAGGCGAGCTATGAGCGCTACAAGTACATATGCGGAGGCGCGGAGAAGCCTATGGTGATGTCGGAGTTCAACGCTGACGGCGACGTCACGGGCGCATACGAGCAGGCGGAAATGGTGAGGCTCTTCTGCGATATCCTCGACGAGGACAAGGCTGACTGGTTCTCGGGTTTCACCTTCTATCAGTTCCGCGACAGAGGCAGGCTCGGGCTCGAAATTGAGGACCCGAACAACTCCGAGGTCGGCATAGAGCAGCCTGTGCTCAAGACCTACAGGGAGCTGATAAACCGTGAGCGCTTCCTGCCATCAATGACCGAGAAGGGCGAGGCAAAGCTCCCCGTCAGGCTCCGCTGGGGAAGCTCGGAGGACGCCGACGGCATTGCTGTTCCCCTGCATTTCGACGGCGACCCGCACTTCTGCGAGCTTGTGTTCGATGACGACTCGAACCTTATGATAGAGCTGAACGGACGCTGGTTCTATAAGTCGCCGAAGGCAAGGACGATAGACCTCATGCCTGCCTTCTATGAGAACAGGCTCGGCGGAAGTGCCGATATGACGCTGAAAATTTTTGCTCCGCCCGCAAGCGGCGAGAATGACCTCTCTGCGGAGGACGGACTGCTCAACTACTTCTACACGCTCGAAAAGCTCCCGAAGATACGCATTCTGACTGCTCCCGTGGAGCCGAGCAAGGACTGATAAGAAAGGCGATTACCTGACATGGAAAGAAAACTTAACAAGAAAAGAGTTATTATTGTCGGCGCAGCGGTAATGGCACTGCTGCTGATAATAGTCGGCTGCATAACGTTTTTTACGAGCTGCGGAAAGAAAAAACAGGAAAATCAGCCGCTCCTGTGCGAGGAGCCCGCTTTCCCCGAGACCCTCGCCGCTGATGGCGGCACTTATACCCGCAAGCTCTCGACCTACTGGTGGGTCAAGGACGTGAACAACGGCAAGGTCATCCTTGAGGACGTAAACCGCTTTCACGGCGGTGATGTACCCGATGCTGATCTCGGTGTCGTTGACCTTCAGGGCAGGGTGATCATAACCTGCGACAACCGCGAGGTACACTTCACGGACAAGGGCTATATCGCTACGTGGCACGTCGAGGGAAACAACAGCACTTATAACTTCTTCAATATGGGCGGCAACTGCCTTGCAAGCCTCGATTCGACAAATGCCGAGACAGTTGAGAAGTACGGCGAGGCGATGAAGTCCAGCGAAAAGGAGCACGCGGAGATAACCGACAAGGTAAGCGGCTCGGTGAAATACTTCGGCAAGTATGCTGTCGTGAGCGAGTCAGACGGAAATGACGCCAAAAAGAAGGTCAATACCTGCGTTTATGAGTTCAAGCCCGCGCAGTGATTCGGAGGTAGGATATGGATACATCTGTAGTGATAGTTTGTGCGGGAAATTCCACGCGCATGGGCGGCGTGAACAAGATACTGCTCCCGCTCGGGGACAGGCTCGTCATCGGCGTGACTATGCTCGCTTTCGAGAGATGCGAGAGCGTCAGGGAGATAGTCATTGTCGCGAGAGAGGCTGATATTCCCGCGATAAAGGCTGAGGCGGAAGCCGCGGGGATATCAAAGCTCCGCGCCTGTACTACGGGCGGCGCTACCCGTCAGGAGAGCGTGATAAACGGCGTGAAGCAGATATCCAAGGATACGAAGCTCGTTGCGGTACACGACGGAGCGCGTCCGCTCGTCAAGCCCGAGCACATCGAAAAGGTCATTAAGGACGCCTCGGTCTTCGGCGGCGCTACTCTCGGCGTTCCCGTCAAGGACACCATAAAGACCGTGGACGGCGGGCTCATCGTCGATACTCCGCCGCGGAAGATGCTCTACATCACGCAGACTCCGCAGATATTCAAGCGCGACCTCTACTTCGAGGGCATCGACTTCGCTCTCGAGCACGGGCTCGATTTCACCGACGACTGTCAGCTCGTCGAGGCTATAGGCGGAAAGGTCGCGATGACTGTCGGCGACTATACAAACATCAAGATAACGACTCCCGAGGACATAAAGCTCGCGGAGGTACTGCTTAACTGCTGAGGAGGACGCATATGTTCAGGATAGGTCACGGATATGATGTTCACAGGCTCGTCGAGGGGAGGAAGCTCATTCTCGGCGGAGTCGATGTTCCGCATACGGTGGGGCTTCTCGGGCACTCCGACGCCGATGTGCTCGCACACGCGGTGATGGACGCTATGCTCGGAGCTCTTGCGCTCGGTGATATAGGTCACCTCTTTCCCGATACGGCTGACGAGTTCGAGGGCGCGGACAGCATGAAGCTCATGGCGGAGGTCGTGAGAGTCTGCCGCGAGAACGGCTACAAAATAGGCAATATCGACGCGACTGTCATCGCGCAGGCTCCGAAGCTCGCTCCGTTCATCGTGTCGATGAGGGAGAATATCGCGAGGGTGTGCGGCTGCGATGTTTCGCAGATAAGCGTTAAGGCTACGACCGAGGAGAAGCTCGGATTCACGGGCGAAAAGCTCGGTATCTCCGCGCACGCTGTGGCACTTATGGAAAAGATATGAGAAAAAGGACGGGCGACCGTCCTTTTTGATTCGTAATTCGTAATGCGTAATTATGGTATCGCCTGCGGCGATGAATCGTAGGGGACGGCGTCCTCGACGTCCCGTAAATTTGTCGGTTACCTACGGGCGGTCGAGGACGCCCGCCCCTACATTTGGTTGCAGGTGGTTTGACGGTATATTGGCGGGCGGCGGGACGCCCGCCCCTACAGAGGACGTTACAAATCTTCTTGACAAATCATTTAATCGGTTGTATAATTATTGTGAGGCGGTATAGCCTTACTACTTTTTTTCGTATTTCTGGAGGAATTATGGAAATTATCATAGTCGGCGGCGGCAAGGTCGGCAGCGCACTCGCAGAGGTGCTCTGCGACGAACACAATGTCACTGTCATCGACAAAAGTGAAGTAAAGATAAACTCTATAGTCAACGATTACGACGTCAAGGGCATTGTCGGGAACTGCTTGCAGACCGATGTCCTCGACGAGGCGGGCGCTGACAAATGCAATATTTTTATCGCTGTGACGAGCTCGGACGAGGTCAACATCCTCTCGTGCCTCATCGCAAAGAAAATGAAGGCGCGCCACTGTATCGCGCGCGTGAGAAGTCCCGAATTCGACAAGCAGCTCGTTTTCATGCGTGAGGAGCTCGGTATCAGCATGATGGTCAACCCAGACTACAACGCTGCTAACGAGATAGCAAAGGTGCTGCGCTACCCCGAAGCCATCAATATCGAATCCTTCGCGAAGGGCAGGGTAGACCTCGCCGAGATACGCATAACAAGCGGCAGTATCCTCGATAACGTTGCCCTCACTCAGCTCTCGCGCAGACTGAGGCTCGACGTCCTCATCTGTGCCGTTCAGCGCGGCGATGACGTCGTTATACCAAACGGCAGCTTTATCCTCAAAGCAGGCGACAAGATACATATGACTGCCTCGCACAGCAATATGGTCAAGTTCTTCAAGAGCATAAGCGCTGCTTACCGCGAGAAGCGCGTGAAGTCCGCTGTGCTCATCGGCGGCGGAAGAGTCGGCTATCACCTCGCTCAGCAGCTCCGCGAAATGGGCGTGAAGGTAAAGATAATCGAGATCGACGAGAATCGCTGCCTCGAGCTGAGCGAGCGCCTCAACAAGGTAAGCGTCATCCACGCCGACGGCACCGACCACGATATCCTCAAGGAGGAGAGAGTCTATGACGCGGACGCGGTAGTCACGCTCACTGGCATCGACGAGGAAAATATACTCCTCTCACTGCTCGCCAAGAACAACGGCGTCGAGAAGGTCGTTACCAAGGTGAACCGCATGACGCTCATGCAGCTTACCGATACCCTCGACCTCGACAGTATCATCTCGCCAAAGGGCATAACCGTAAATCAGATACTCCAGTATGTCCGCGCAAAGCAGAACTCTGCGGGTAATAACGTTACCACGCTGTACAGGCTCGTCAACGACAAGCTCGAGGCGATAGAGTTCGTTATCCGCGAGCATAAGGACTATGTGGGCGTCCCGCTGAAGAAGCTCAAGCTCAGAAGCGGTATCCTCATCGCGAGCATAGTCCGCGGAAATGAACTCATCATTCCGAAGGGCGATGACTGCCTGATGGTGAACGACAGCGTTGTCGTTGTCACCACAAATCGCGGCTTCGAGGACCTGAAGGAAATTTTCGATTAAAGGGAGATACTGCGGGAAAATCATGAACTACAGAATGATAACCTATATAATGGGTCAGATACTGAAGGTGGTGGGACTGTGTATGCTCCTTCCCGTGCTTGTGGGAGTCATCTACCATGAGCACCATATACTGCTTTCCTTTCTGATCCCGTTTGCGATAACGATGGCGATCGCCTTCGCCTTTACACTGAAAAAGCCAAAGGACAACACCGTCTACTCAATGGAGGGCTTCGTGAGCGTCGCCGCTTCGTGGATCGCTATGTCTGCGATCGGAGCGCTGCCGTTTGTCATCTCCAAGGAGATACCCAACTATTTCGACGCGCTGTTCGAGACGGTCTCGGGCTTCACTACCACGGGTGCGACTGTACTCGGAAATGTCGAGGCTATGTCGCGATGCTGCCTGTTCTGGAGGGCGTTCACCCACTGGTTGGGCGGTATGGGCGTACTGATGTTCGTGCTCGCGATAATGTCGAGCAACGATGCGCGTACCATGCATATGATGCGTGCGGAGTGCGCGGGGCCGAATGTCGGCAGACTTGTATCAAAGTCGAGCTTTTCGGCACGAATACTCTACGGTATCTACATCGCGCTCACACTCTCGGAAACAGGATTGCTCATGATCGGCGGTATGCCGCTGTATGATGCGGTGATACACGCCTGCTCGTCGGCAGGTACGGGCGGTTTCTCGATATGGAACAACAGTATCGCTCATTACGACAGCCCTTTCATCGAAATGGTGATAGCGGTATTCATCATACTCTTCGGTGTCAATTTCAACCTCTACTACTACATACTGATAAAGAAGTTCTCGCTCGCTTACAAGAATGAAGAGGTGCGCACTTACTTCGGTATAATCATACTCGCGACGGGCGTTATCACGCTCACTGTCATGAAACAGTACGGCTCTGTCCTCGATGCACTGAGACACTCGTTCTTTATGGTGGCTTCTACGATAACTTCGGCAGGCTTCTCTACGACGGATACGGGACAGTGGCCTGTATTCGCGCAGACTCTGCTCCTGCTGCTTATGTTCGTGGGCTCGTGTGCGGGCTCGACGGGCGGCGGCATGAAGGTCGCGAGAATAATGATAATCGTCAAGACGGGTATCCGCGAGCTGAAATACATCGTCAGCCCCCGCGCTGTCGCTGCCATAAAAATGGACGGAAAGCCCGTGGAAAAGGACGTAGTGCGCGGCGCAACGAACTATTTCATTCTCTTTATGCTCCTGTTCGCGATGTCGGTGCTGCTGTTGTCGCACGACCGCTTCTCCATTGAGGAGAACCTCTCGGCGGTAACGACCTGTATGAACAACATCGGCTTCGGCGTGGGCAGATTCAGCCCTTCGGGCAACCTCGGCGGGCTTGATTCCTTCTCGAAAGTCGTGCTCTGCTTCGATATGCTCCTCGGACGACTGGAGATATACCCGCTGATACTCCTCTTTGCAAGGAAGAAGGACTGATGCACTTTGCATGGCGCCCCGATGTGTGTCCCGCAAATTTGCCCTATATGTCGGGCGGCATTGTCGGCGGGACTGTGCAAATAACCAAATATAACGAAATGGACGGCTTTTTTGAGATTTTCTCTTGACAAGCCGTCCTTTTTTGGATATAATATCTTAGTGTGCTGTAATATGCGCATACAATATTTAAAAAAGGAGGAAAATCATGCCTACATTTAACCAGCTCGTACGTAAGGGAAGAAAGGATCTTGAGACAAAGTCCACAGCTCCTGCTCTCCAGAAGGGTTACAATGCTAAGAAGAAGACTCAGATCGATCAGAGCTCTCCTCAGAAGAGAGGCGTCTGCACTGCTGTAAGAACGGCTACACCTAAGAAGCCTAACTCAGCTATGAGAAAGATCGCCAGAGTTAAGCTCACAAACGGCTACGAGGTAACTTCTTACATCCCCGGTATCGGACATAACCTTCAGGAGCACAGCGTCGTTCTCATCAGAGGCGGACGTGTTAAGGATCTCCCCGGTGTGCGTTACCACATCATCAGAGGCGCTCTCGACGCTCAGGGTGTTGCTAACCGCAATCAGGCTCGTTCCAAGTACGGTGCAAAGAAGCCCAAGCAGAAGTAAGATGCTCTCTGCACAGCGCGCGGATATGCTGTATAAAAGCCGCACTCATACAAAATAGGATAACTACTGCCGCAGAATAATGCGGAGATGATATATAGATCGCTATATTCCCTCTGCATTGGCTGCAAACATACCCTGCGGCGAAGCGGAGCTCCGCACGAGGAGCAGTAACCGCAGCGGTACGAGTACCTATGAATTCATGAATCTATGTGAAGGAGGGAAGCGAAATGCCAAGAAGAGGTAATATCGCAAAGCGTGATGTATTACAGGATCCTGTATACAACTCAAAGCTCGTAACACGCCTTATCAACAACATTATGCTCGATGGTAAGAAGGGTGTTGCACAGAAGATAGTTTACGGTGCTTTTGACATCGTAGCTGAAAAGACAGGCAAGGACGCTCTGGAGGTATTCGAGCAGGCTATGGAGAATATCATGCCCGAGCTCGAGGTCAAGGCTCGCCGTCTCGGCGGTGCTACTTACCAGGTACCTATGGAAGTTAGACCCGAAAGACGTCAGACACTCGGTCTCCGCTGGATCACTAAGTACTCCAGAGAGAGAAACGAGAAGACTATGAAGGAAAGACTTGCCGGTGAGATCCTCGACGCGCTCAACGGAACAGGCGGTGCCTGCAAGAAGCGTGACGATACTCACAAGATGGCTGAGGCAAACAAGGCGTTTGCTCACTACCGCTGGTAAGAGCCAAAGGAGGATACTATGGCAAGAGATTGTTCACTGGAGAACACCAGAAATATCGGTATCATGGCTCATATCGATGCCGGTAAGACCACTACTACCGAGCGTATCCTTTTCTACACCGGTGTAAACCACAAGATCGGTGAGACACATGAAGGATCCGCTACTATGGACTGGATGGAGCAGGAGCAGGAGAGAGGTATCACGATCACCTCTGCTGCTACAACTTGCTACTGGGCAGGCCACAGACTTAACATAATCGACACTCCCGGACACGTTGACTTCACTGTTGAGGTCGAGCGTTCGCTCCGCGTACTCGACGGCTCTGTTACCGTTCTCTGCGCTAAGGGAGGCGTTGAGCCCCAGTCTGAGACCGTTTGGCGTCAGGCTGATAACTATAAGGTACCCCGTATGGCTTATGTAAATAAGATGGATATCATGGGTGCCGACTTCTACCGTGTCGTTGACATGATGAAGGACAGACTCAAGTGTAATGCCGTTCCGATACAGCTCCCCATCGGTGCTGAGGACGAATTCAGAGGACTTA
Organism: Ruminococcus sp. YRD2003; assembly: GCA_900109435.1. Lineage (GTDB taxonomy): Bacteria > Bacillota > Clostridia > Oscillospirales > Ruminococcaceae > Ruminococcus > Ruminococcus flavefaciens_G. The sequence continues at coordinate 13,384 of FNZT01000013.1, forward strand.
TCGACCTCGTTGAGATGAAGGCTTACATTTACACAAATGACCTCGGTACAGATATCAAGGTAGAGGATATCCCCGAGGATATGAAGGAACTCGCTCAGAAGTACCACGACGATATGGTAGAGCACGTTGCAGAGCAGGACGAGGAGCTCATGATGAAGTACCTCGACGGCGAAGAGCTCACTCAGGAAGAGATAAAGCACTGCATCAGAAAGTCTACTATCGCTAACGAAATGGTACCTGTATGCTGCGGTACTTCATACAAGAACAAGGGCGTTCAGAAGCTCCTCGATGCTATCATCGACTATATGCCTTCTCCGCTCGACGTTCCCGCTATCAAGGGCGTTAATCCCGATACAGATGCCGAGGAGGAGAGACCTTCCTCCGATGACGCGCCGTTTGCAGCTCTCGCATTCAAGATCGCTACAGACCCGTTCGTTGGTAAGCTCGCGTTCTTCCGCGTTTACTCAGGTATCATAAATCAGGGCGACTCCGTTCTGAATGCCACCAAGGACAGCAAGGAGCGCTTCGGCCGTATCGTTCAGATGCACGCTAACCACAGAAAGGACCTCACGACCGTTTACTCGGGCGATATCGCCGCGGCTGTAGGTCTCAAGAACACCACAACAGGTGATACTCTCTGTGATGAAAAGCACCCCATTATCCTCGAGTCTATGGAATTCCCCGAGCCTGTTATCCAGCTCGCTATCGAGCCCAAGACAAAGGCAGGTCAGGAGAAGATGGGCATCGCTCTCGCAAAGCTTGCTGAAGAGGATCCTACTTTCAAGACATGGACTGACGAGGAAACAGGTCAGACCATCATCGCAGGTATGGGTGAGCTCCACCTCGACATTATCGTTGACCGTCTCCTCCGTGAGTTCAAGGTAGAGGCTAATGTCGGAGCTCCTCAGGTTGCATACAAGGAAACTATCAAGGGCACAGCAGACATCGACTACAAGTACAAGAAGCAGTCCGGTGGTTCGGGTCAGTACGGTCACGTTAAGATCCGCGTAGAGCCCAATGAGTCGGGCAAGGGTTACGAGTTCAAGAACGCCGTTGTCGGCGGTTCTATCCCGAAGGAGTACATCCCTGCTGTTGACGCAGGTATCCAGGGCGCTATGAAGTCCGGTATACTCGCAGGCTATGAAGTTGTTGACGTCAAGGTAGAGCTTTATGACGGTTCTTACCACGAGGTAGACTCTTCGGAAATGGCATTCAAGATCGCAGGTTCGATCGCGTTCAAGGAAGCTCTCAAGCAGGCTAATGCTATCCTCATGGAGCCTGTTATGAAGGTCGCTGTTATCGTTCCCGATGACTACACAGGTACTGTTATCGGTGACCTCAGCTCACGCCGCGGTCAGATACAGGGTCAGGAAGCAAGAACAGGCTCTGTTCAGATCGACGCTCTCGTTCCGCTTTCTGAAATGTTCGGCTATACTTCAGACCTCCGCTCCAACACACAGGGACGCGGTCAGTACACAATGGAGCCCCACAGCTACCAGGAAGTACCGAAGAGCATTGCCGAGAAGATCATGGCTTCCAGAAGCAAGAACTAAGTCCTTTATATTGCTGAATAATGGCTTAAAAAGGCAATTATCAACAAAATCATGTGTTTCGGAGAAAGAAATTTCTCCAAAACACTTGAATTTACCAGAACAATCTGTTATAATATATATACAGATTTCTGTATTTTTCTATATTAAGGAGGAAATTTCCAATGGCTAAGGCTAAATTTGAAAGAACCAAACCCCATGTAAACATTGGTACTATCGGACACGTTGACCACGGTAAGACCACTCTTACAGCTGCTATCACAAAGACTCTCGCTTTGAAGGGTCAGGCACAGTACGAGGCTTACGATATGATCGATAAGGCTCCCGAGGAGAGAGAGCGTGGTATCACAATCAATACAGCTCACGTTGAGTACGAGACAGACAAGCGTCACTACGCTCACGTTGACTGCCCTGGTCACGCTGACTACGTTAAGAACATGATCACAGGTGCTGCTCAGATGGATGGTGCTATCCTCGTTGTTGCTGCTTCTGATGGTCCTATGGCTCAGACAAGAGAGCACATCCTTCTCGCTCGTCAGGTTGGCGTTCCTGCAATCGTTGTATTCATGAACAAGGCTGACCAGGTTGACGATGAGGAGCTCCTCGAGCTCGTTGAGATGGACATCCGTGACCTTCTCACCAGCTATGACTTCCCCGGCGATGATACACCTATCATCAAGGGTTCTGCTCTTGCTGCTCTTAACGCTCCCGATGACCTCAGCGATCCCGCTTACAAGCCGATCCTTGACCTCATGGATGCTGTTGATGAGTACATCCCCAGCCCTGAGCGTGACGATGCTAAGCCTTTCCTCATGCCTATCGAGGATACAATGACCATTTCCGGTCGTGGTACCGTTGTTACAGGTAGAGTAGAGCGCGGAAAGCTCAACGTAAACGAGCCTGTAGAGATCGTTGGTCTCTCCGACGAGAAGCTCAACACTGTTGTTACAGGTCTTGAGATGTTCAGAAAGACTCTTGACTTCTGTGAGGCCGGTGATAACGTTGGTGCTCTTCTCCGTGGTATCACAAGAGATCAGGTTGAGCGCGGACAGGTTCTCTGCAAGCCCGGCTCGATCCACCCCCATACAAAGTTCAGCGGTCAGGTTTACGTTCTGAAGAAGGAAGAGGGCGGCCGTCATACTCCTTTCTTCAACAACTACAGACCTCAGTTCTACTTCAGAACTACCGATGTTACAGGTGTTGTAACTCTTCCTGCTGATAAGGAAATGTGTATGCCCGGCGATAACGTTGCTATGGACGTTGAGCTCATCACTCCTATCGCTATCGAAGAGGGACTCCGTTTCGCTATCCGTGAGGGTGGCAGAACAGTTGGTTCAGGCGTTGTTACAAAGATCAACGAATAATCAATTACCCTAAATATGAAGAGCCCGTTCCGTTTGGAGCGGGCTTTTTGCATTCGGCGGCTTATCCGATTTAATGACATTGCGTATGAGGTTCGTGTGCCGCCTTTTCTGTACGTAATTGTCTGTAACAATTATACAATTAGTTGAATAATAAAGTGGGCGTCGGTCAGCTTTTTTGTACAATGTGGTGCCAGACTATCACAGGGGTGAGCTCGCGGCAGAAGTTACTTGGCATTATGCATTAATTACAGAGCGATTTTATATGCTGATTTGTGATATATGACATGAAGTTGTAATATTTCGGGTTCCAAAAAGGAATATTTGTATACAGCAAAATGTACAATTAGTTCCGGACGCTCAAAAATGGCACTTGGATGACGGACAAGCCGCAAATTGTGTGTAACGCTTTTGGATTGTCTGTACAACTTGAGGGATGCGTACAACTTCAGTCATGTGAATATAATGAAAAATCGCGGAATACTCCGAATGGCTTTGAGAATTATTTAACAGGCGATATAAAAAAATCATATGTAAGTCAAATAATCCGCATATATAGGCGATATAACAATACAAGACGATTAAATATATTTACTCTGATAACCAAGAATGGTCGAAAGTGCGAAAAATACCGTCAAAATGTAGCTTAGAGGGTCGTGTGAACTCTTTGTGCAATGTAAACAATTTTTGAATTGGAATTTCTTGAATGTATTATTTCAAGGATACTTGAAATTCGGTTTACATTATGTTATAATGAAGTTATTAAAAATGGGCATGTCATGTCAACGCGTATGTACAAATATGGTTGACCAATGCGCGTTTTTAGAAATATGATATAGAAAGGATGGGATCAAACCATGAGAAAAACATTGGGCAAACGTTTGATAAGCGGCGTTACCTCCGCTTTGATAGCGCTTTCTCTCACAATGCCTAATGGCATTACCGACATGGCGAGCAAACAGCTTGCGGCTAAGGCTGCGGGTCCTGTGGCATCTCTGACAGGCGATGACATGAGTGTTCCGTTTGGAATGACGTCTACCCTTGTCAATGTTGCTGATGTTTCTGCAAGGGTAAAGATAAGGGACACTCAGGGAAATCATATCACCGCATCTACGGGTGATAATGAGTATTACCTTATCGTACACGCAACGACCAAGGACACGTATTCGGTGTCGGATTGGTGGGGAAATGTAACGGAGAATCCGTTTACTGATTATCCTGACGCTTCGCGTGAATTCAGTGCGATTTATGAAATAAATCTTAATAACGCTGATGAATTCAAGCAGAGCCTCGCAACCGACTTCCTGCCGATTCACACTGACCCCCCTGCGTACCCGGGAGGACCTGAAACAAAATACGCTCCCGACATTGCAACGCTTGATTTCACGGTTGTAAAAAACAAGGGAACGGAGGAGCTTACCAAAGCAGATATTGGCAACACAAGCAAGTATGATGAAGTCGATAACATTAACGGTATGCCTCTTTCGTCAAATAATAAAATCACGAATATTTCAGCATATCCCGCAGATTACTGCGTTGAGATCAAGGCGGAGGGCGGTCACAGGGTCGATGTCAATTATTATGACTTTGACGGAACTACCCTTAAAAAAGTGGAGACCGACGAATCTGCAAAATACTATGTTCTCGCCAAACTCAAGGATGGCGACGGCAAGGTCGTTGGTTATTCGAGCAACGAGATCAACCCCGAAGAAAACGCATCATCGACGGTGCATCTGTACGAATTCAAGGAGATCGACGAGTCAGGCGTAGAAACAGGTAACACTATCGCCTATGATCCGACAAAGTATACCATTGATACCGGAGACGAGAAGATCCGTGTTTATCACACGTTGACCAAGGAGAAGACTATTGAAAAATATGCCGGCTTCTCTGACCCCACTCTGGCAACGTCGGAAGTTATTGCTCCTTATATATTCGTAAGCAATAATACTGTAGGCAATGTTACTACTATCACAGCAAAGAAGGAGCATGTGGCCTACGATCTTAAGCTGGTATTTGACGATAATGCATCAATATCGGCTGCAAAGAATTATTATATTCTTCTGGATACCCTGCATCAGAGCGGTGACCATACATATTACTTCAGTAAGCTTGAGCTTGACGGAAGCAGCAATGAGTATGTCATTCCGATACAGACGAAGGACGAGACAAACTGGAAGTACGATAACGGTATTCCTTCGCGCTTCTCAGGCGGCGAGCAGTCTGTAACGGCAAAGATCTATGCGGGAAAAGATGATACAAAGATCAACAATATTAAAAATGGTGAGGCGGCTGAGGTAGAGATCGGCGATCCTATCGAAGGTTATAATTTCGTTAGTGCTGATACAAGCTTTGATACTAAGAATGTATCCACCGACGAAGCTGGTCAGAAGACTGCCAGCTATACAGCGACGCTTAACTTTAAAAAGTCGACTTTTGATGATGAGTATACTTTTAAGTCTATTCTTGGCAATGGCGTGAATTTTGGTATCACAGCAGACAGATATTTCCAGAATGGTCACGCACAGACAAATTTTGCTGCAAATTATTATCAGACATCCAATGTTATGCAGCCTAATCTCTCGGGACCTTCGGCTGGACATATTTACATTGCAAATTATGCTGATTTTAATGGCGGAGAAAAGACTACTGTTGACGAGTCGAATATCGTAGAGCCTGTTGAGTTTAGCAACAGTGCGCCCAAAGGTATATTTGAACTTGGATCTTGGGATCCTGCCAAGGCTCCTGTCGTCCATGTTTCCGAACCTAAGAGTGTCGGCCCCAAGGATCTGGTGAAAAGACCCGGCAATGACGACGGCGCAGAGGTAAAGAAGGAAAACCCTGCTGAAATGACGAATACGGTCATTGAACCTATCATCGCTCATATGAAGGAGGTTTCCAAGGAACTCAAGGATCATCCTGCTAATATTAAGCCTGCTATTCGGGACGGGAAAGCATACATTGATGCTACCTCACTGCCCGAGAATGTTGAGATTTACGTTGACGCAGATGATATCAGCAGTTATCTTGCAAAGTCAGGTCACGTAATTATTAATCTCAATAAGGGACAGACAATTGTTTTTAATTACGACGATGACTATAAGGCTACTGATATCATTGAGATCCAGGCTGCTGTTCTTAAGGTTGGCGATGAGGAATATAAGGCAGATGATACGACAGGCGACCAGTATTGCAGACACATTGTTTACAATCTCAATACTGTAAAGAATGCAAGGCTCGATACTGCGGGCGGTATCTTCCTCAATCCCAATGCAGATTCTTATATGAAGACCGACCAGACCTCTCACGGTTGGCTGATCACAGACGGCTACTATGAGAATAAGGGCTCTGAATGGCACTTCAATTATCAGGATCTCGAAAATGATGAGTTCACTCCCTCACCTGTGACAACTTCTACAACTCCATCTACAACTTCTACCACATCTACTACATCAACTACATCATCTACTTCTTCATCTTCATCTTCATCTTCTACTTCGACTTCTACTGCAACTACCACATCAACATCATCGACAACATCTTCGACTACTACTGAAACAACTACCACCACTGTTATCACAGCCCACATCAGCAAGAGGGATATCACAGGCGGCGGCAGCACTGAGCTCGCAGGCGCTACCCTCATTGTAAAGTCTGATGAAGGTAAGGACCTCTCAGGCGTAACGGGCAAGCAGGGCGAGAAAGACGTAACTCTCAACACGGACACTTCCGGACAGGTCAAGTTCGAGTCGGGTACTGAGGAGACAGTTCTTTCGGGACTTCCCGCAGGTAAGTACACGCTTATCGAGGACACCGCTCCTCTCGGTTACACAACTGATACCAATATCACTTTCGAGATCACCGAGGACGGAAAGATCAAGGATGATAAGTCTCTCGTTCTGAGCGACAGTGTTATTACAGCAACTATCAGCAAGCAGGCTGCTGCCAACAGCGCTGAGCTTGCAGGCGCAAAACTTACATTTACACTATTAAAACCCGCGGTGACAGATTATGACCTCTCCGCTGTAAAGATCAGCGGCGGCGCAACAGACATCACCAAGGAATCTACAGCTATTTCATTCGTATCAGGCAGCACTCCCACGACGCTTTCAATGCTCCCCGCAGGAGATTATGAGCTCACAGAGACTAAGGCTCCCGATGGATATGAAAAGGCTGAGACTATCAAATTTACCATCGGCAAGGACGGTAAGATAGCAGATACAACAGACAACAAGATCGTTATGCTCGACGATTCCTTTGTTGAGATAAGCAAGGAAGCACTCGGTGCTACAGGCGAGCTCGCAGGAGCTGAGATGACTCTTACGCTTACAACTCCCAAGAAGGCAGGCACAGACCTTGCTCAGACGGGTGCAACAAGCGAAACAGGTCTCTCTGCTGACAAGAAGTCCATCAGCTGGACATCGGGCGCGTCCTCCAAGAAGATAAAGAATCTTCCCGACGGTGAGTACACTCTTACAGAGACAAGTGCTCCCACTGACTACAACAAGGTAGAGTCAGCGTTCACATTCACTATTGAGAACGGACTTATCAAGGGTACACCTACGGCGGTAACTACAGGTGAGTCCTCTATCTCGGCAGACGGAACTAACAGGATAGTAGTTCTCGATGCTCCCAAGGAAAAGCCTACTGTTTCAATAACAAAGACAGACGCTTCGGGTGCTAAGGAGATAAAGGGCGCGACTATCGAGCTCTCAGGTGTCAAGAAGGACGGTGTTACGGCTGTCAAGTTCCCGAAGGGCAACATTACGGTTCCCTCGGACGGCAAACTTGTAACAGCTTCTGATGAGAGCGAAACTCTCGTATGGATAAGCGGTTCTTCCGAGGCGAAGATCGTTCTTCCCGAGGACGGTACATATACTATCCACGAGACAGCAGCTCCCAAGGGCTATAAGGTAACTACCGACATCACATTTGTTGTCGAGGACGGCAAGGTGGTCGGCAGCACTGACCTCAAGCTCAAGGACGACATCATCACAGCTACTATCAGCAAGACGGGTCTCCTCGGCGACGATGCAAAGGAGCTTCCCGGAGCTAAGCTCACCATTCAGGCTGAAGACACTACAGCAGATTTCACAGCTGTAACTGCCAAGCAGGGTGATACCGATATCACAGCCAAGCTCGTCAAGAGTGCAGGCAAGATCACATTCACATCGGGCGAGAAGGATACAGTCCTCTCGATGCTCCCCGCAGGCACATACACTCTCATTGAGGACACTGCTCCTCTCGGCTACACTAAAGCTACAGAGATTAAATTCGTTATCGACGAGAACGGCAAGATCACTGTTGATGAGAAGGACGTTGCAGGCGTTGTCAAGATGAACGACAAGCCTATAACGGCTACTATCAGCAAGCAGGAGATAATCGGCGGTGAGGCTAAGGAGCTCGCAGGAGCTAAGCTCACAGTCAAGGCTAAGGATTCCACTGTTGATCTCAGCGGTGTTACTGCAAAGCAGGGCGAGACAGCTGTATCGCCCGACACGTCCGTTGCAGGTCAGATAACATTCACATCGGGCACTGAAAAGACTGTTCTTTCTCAGCTTCCCGCAGGCGAGTATACGCTCCACGAGGACACTGCTCCTCTCGGCTATTCCAAGGCTCAGGATATCACATTCAAGGTCGATGACAAGGGCAATGTCACTGTTGACGAAAAGGCTGTTGCCTCCGTTGATATGACAGATTCCGTCATCACTGCGACTATCAGCAAGAAGGATATCACAAACGGCGGCAAGGAGCTCGCAGGAGCTACTCTCACCGTACAGTCGAATGACGGCAAGAAGCTCGGCGGAGTAAAGGGCGTTCAGGGCGTCAAGGACGTTGAACTGAAGCTCAGCGATGACAAGACTGCAATAACGTTCACATCGGGTGAACAGTCAACAGTTCTTTCAAAGCTCCCCGCAGGTTCATACACTCTCATTGAGAATACCGCTCCTCTCGGCTACACGAAGGATACAAAGGTAGACTTCGTCATCACCGAGGACGGCAAGACTCAGATAAGCGAAAAGGACGTTGAGTCCGTTGACCTTTCGGATGAGGTCATCTCTGCGAAGATAAGCAAGAAGGACGCTACAAACGGCGGCGCTGAGCTTGCAGGCGCAGAGCTCACATTCACCCTTGTAAAGCCTGCAAATGAGGGCGAGGATCTCTCCGCAGCTACAGTAAGCGGCGGTGCTTCCGCTGTTGAGAAGACAGCTGCAACTATCAAGTTCACATCAGGCGAAACAGAGACGATCATTTCAAGACTTCCCGCAGGTGAGTATACACTTGAGGAGAATACCGCTCCTCTCGGCTATACCAAGGACACTAAGATAACCTTCACTATAGGCGACGACGGTAAGATCAAGACAGAAGGCATCACTGACAACACTCTCGTAGTTAATGATGAAGTCATTACTGCTTCTATCAGCAAGAAGGCTGTTTCCAACGGTGCCGAGCTCAAGGGCGCTAAGCTCACAGTCAAGTCTGTCGGCGAAACTCCCGCAGACCTCAGCGGCGTAACTGCTGCACAGGGCGGAAAGAAAGTCGAGCTTGAGATAAGCGAGGACAAGTCGGCTATATCGTTCACATCGGGCGATGTTGAGACAGTTCTCTCCAAGCTTCCCGCAGGTACTTATACTCTCACCGAGGATAAGGCTCCCGCAGGCTATGAGAAGAAGGACGAATCCGTAACATTCACTATCGACGATGAAGGCAATGTCTCAGGCGATACTGCTATGTTCGACAATGCTGTTGTCGAGATAAGCAAGAAGGAAGTCGGCGGCTCTGACGAGCTCGAGGGCGCTGAGATGACGCTCACTCTCGTTGAAGCTACAGGCTCCGTAACAGACCTGACAAAGACCGACATCAAGCCCGAGGACCTCTCGGCTGACAAGAAGTCGGTAACATGGACATCGGGCAAGGACTCCAAGAAGATAACCAACCTCCCCGACGGTAAGTATACTCTCGAAGAGACAGTTGCTCCCGAGGGATTCGAGAAGGTTGAGACCAAGTTCGAGTTCACGATCACAAGCGGCATTATCACAGATTCCAAGCCCGCTCAGACAAACGGTTCGACTATCCAGGCAGAGGGCACAAACAAGATACAGGTAACTGATAATCCCAAGGAAAAGCCCGCTGTTCCGATAAGCAAGTCTGCACTCGGTGTTCCCGAGCTTGCAGGTGCTGTTCTTACACTCACAGGTGTCAAGAAGGACGGTACTACCGCGGTAGGATTCACTAAGGAGTCTATCGTAGTGGGCAAGGACGCAAAGCTCGTAAGCGCTGAGTCCGATGCACTCGTTTGGATAAGCGGTACAAGCGCTACGCTCGTATATCCCGAGGACGGTACATATACCCTCCACGAGGAAGCAGCTCCGAGCGGTTTCAAGGTAACAACAGATATAATCTTCACAGTTGAGGACGGCAAGGTAACATCTATCAAGACAGCCGACGGAAAGGCACTTGAAACTGTTACTCTTACAGATGACGCTATCACTGTTCCGTTCAGCAAGAAGGCTGCCGCAAACGGTGCCGAGCTGAAGGGCGCAGAGCTCACCATCACTCTTGTAAAGCCTCTCAACACAGGCGATAACCTCCTCAATGTAACTCTTACAGGCGGCGGTAAGCTCATCTCTCAGGACGAGAAGACATTCAAGTTCACATCGGGCGAGACAGAGTCGATACTCTCCAAGCTCCCCGCAGGTGATTACACTCTCGAAGAGAATACAGCTCCCGCAGGCTATGAGAAGAGCAATGAGAAGATAACATTCTCGATAGACGAGAACGGCAAGGTAACAGGCAAGACCGAGATGCTTGACAACTCTGTCATCGAGATAAGCAAGAAGGCTGTTGGCGGCAGCGAAGAGCTCAAGGGCGCTCAGATGACCCTCACTCTCGTAAAGCCCAACGGCTCGACAACAGACCTGTCACAGACAGGCGACAAGGACCTCTCGACCGATAAGAAGTCCATAACATGGACATCGGGCGACAGCTCCAAGAAGATAACAAACCTCCCCGACGGCGAGTACACTCTTGAAGAGGTCGTATCTCCCGAGGGCTACGAAAAGGTAGAGAGTACGTTCACATTTGAAGTTGAGAACGGTCTCATCAAGGGAACTCCTACAGCAGTTACAACAGGCGAGTCCTCGATATCTGCTGACGGAACAAACAAGATAGAGGTTCTTGATGCACCCAAGCCTGTGACAACGGCTCCTACAACATCTACGTCGACATCGACATCCACATCCACATCTACGTCGACAACAACATCAACCACTACAACAACAACCACGACAACTACAACAACAACCACGACAACCACCACAACAACCACGACAACTACAACAACAACCACGACAACCACCACAACCACAACGACCACCACAACAACTACAACTACAACAACTACTACAACTACAACAACAACTACAACAACTACAACACAGCCCACAACCACAACCACAACAACTACTACGATAACAACAACTACTACGACAACCACGACCCAGCCCGAGACCACCACTACGACGACTATCCCGCTTTATAATGTAAGCATCAACAAGGTAGACGTCGGCGGCGCAGAGGTCGAAGGCGCGACCCTCAAGCTCACAGGCGTCAAGTCTGACGGCACTACTGCTATAGAGTTCACAGCGGATTCTATTCAGGTAGGCGATGGCGGAATCCTCGAGAATGCCGCAGGTACAGCACTCGTATGGATAAGCGGTACGAAGGCAACTATCGTATTCGCTGAGGACGGTACTTATACCCTCCATGAGGAAGCAGCTCCCAATGGCTATCTCGTAGCAAGCGACATCACATTCGTAGTCGAGGACGGCAAGGTCACAGTAGACGGCAAGGCTGTTGAAGAGGTAAATATGGTCGACGAAAGAGAGACCACTACTTCCACATCAACTACCACAACTACAACGACAACCACCACATCGACTGAAGAAACAACCACTACCTCGAAGCAGACAACACAGCTTCCCGGTACAGCAACAGGCACAACTACTACAGTGGTATCCTCTGTTCAGGGCGGCACTGCTATCCAGACAGTAACTCTGGTAACAAACGTGCTCATCAGCAAGAGAGATACACACGGCACAGAAGTAGCGGGCGCAACGCTCACTCTCACAGGTAAGGATGCGGACGGCAACGATATCGTATTCGACCTCGAGAATGTTGAGCTTGGCGAGGGCGCAGAGCTCATTTCCGAGACAAACGGCACTGAGATCAAGTTCAAGTCAGGTACAGCACCCACAAACTTCAAGAACCTTGTGGACGGCAAATACATACTCCACGAGGAAGCAGCCCCCGACGGATATGAGGTAACAACGGATATCAGATTCGAGATCGAAGACGCTATCGTTTACGGCGACACGCTCAGCGACGGTACTGTTGTAATGACAGATACTAAGAAGGGCGAAGTTGCAATAAGCAAGAAGAACGTGTTCAGCGAAGAGATCCCCGGCGCTACACTTACCCTCACAGGTAAGGATTCCAAGGGCAATGCGATCGTATTCGACATCACAGAGTTCGTTCCCGGCACAGGCGCTAAGCTCATAACTACCGAGAACGGCACTGAGCTCACATGGACTTCCGGTACAACATCATCTCTCGTCAAGAACCTCCCGAGCGGTACATATGTACTCGAGGAAGAGGCTGCTCCGAGCGGATATGTGGTAACGACAGACATTGAGTTCACTATCGAGGACGGCGTTGTTACAGGCGAGACCAACGTAACAGGCAACACCGTTACAATGATCGATGACATGAAGGAGACTTCTGTAAACATCAGCAAGAAGAATGTATTCGACGAGGAGCTCCCCGGAGCAACACTTACACTCACAGGTACAGACTTCACAGGCAGAGAGGTCATCTTTGACATCGAGGATGTCGAGCTCGGCACAGGCGCTAAGCTTGTAACCACCGAGAACGGCAAGGAGATCACATTCATCTCAGGTACAACAGATACGCTCATCAAGGGTCTGAACGACGGTACTTATACTCTCACCGAGGAAGCAGCTCCTAATGGCTATCTGGTAACAACAGCTATCACATTCACCATTGAGGACGGCGTCGTAACAGGCACTGAAGTTACAAGCAGCACTGTTACAATGATCGACGAGATGGTCGTTACGGATATCGCGATAAGCAAGAAGAATACTGTCGGCGACGAGATAGAGGGCGCTCAGCTCACTATCACAGGTAAGGACAGCAGAGGCGAAGACGTGGTATTCGACATCGAGAAGGTCGAGCTCGGCACAGGCGCTAAGCTTGTATCTACCGAGAACGGCACAGAGCTCACATGGACATCGGGTACTACCGCAACACTCGTTAAGGGACTTCCCGACGGTACATATACTCTCCATGAGGATGCAGCTCCGAGCGGCTACGTTGTGGCTACCGACATCACGTTCACAATTGAGAACGGCAAGGTAACAGGCGAGGTCGGCGTTGAGGGTACAACAATAACGATGATAGACGATATGGTCGTTACTACTACCTCCATAACAACGACATCGACTACAACTACAACTACAACAACTACCGCAACGTCCACTACAACAGCTACGACCACGGGCTCTAAGACCTCCAATCCTAAGACTGGTGTTGCAGGCGCAGGCATCCCGCTCGCAGTGATAATCACAGCAGCAGGTGTAGCTTTCGCAGTACGCAGAAAGAGAGAGGACGAGGAATAATTGAATAGCTCGCTGATATGAAGCGATATTCTCCCTCCCCCGAGCGATCGGGGGAGGTTTTTTTATGATGCTGTTTTGTGCGTGGGCGGTACGTTTGGCTTGACATTCAATGCGTAATGTTGTATAATTTAAGTACAGTAAAACCGATTGGAGATGGGCAATATGACTGAATATCTCACCGCTTATATGAAGTCCGCCGAGGAGCGGCTCGGTAAGTGCTCCTCGCTCTCGGAGTGGCAGAAGCTCTTCGACGAGCATAAGGACAAGATAGCTTTCATGCAGCACGAGCGCATCGTCCACTTCCTTGTGACGATGATGTTTGCACTGATACTAACGATACTGGTATGCACTATGTTGTTTACGCAGAATCTCGCTGTACTCGTGCTCGTCGCGATAATGATAGTGCTCATCGCGTTTTACATAAAGCACTACTACTTCCTTGAGAACACCGTGCAGAAAATGTATAAGGTCTATGACGCTATGCTCGCGAAGAAAGAAACACTTTCTGAGGAGGTAAAGTGACTAAAAAGGAGATAGCGGCACTCGCGGTCGCGGAGCTTGAAAAGCTGTACCCCGATGCGGAGTGCTCGCTTGAGTACGGCAAGCCCTATGAGCTGCTCATTGCGACAAGGCTTGCGGCTCAGTGTACCGACGCGCGTGTCAACATCGTGACGAAAGACCTGTTCGCGAAGTACCCGACACTTGAAGCATTCGCGGAGGCTGACCTTGCGGAGCTTGAACAGGACGTCAAGCCCTGCGGTTTCTACCGCACAAAGGCGAAAAGCATCATCGAGATGTCACAGGCGCTCATCAGCACCTTCGGCGGAGTTGTCCCCGATACGATGGAGGAGCTCCTCTCGCTGTCGGGAGTCGGACGCAAGACCGCAAACCTCATTCTCGGCGACGTCTACGGCAAGCCCGCAGTCGTGACCGATACCCACTGCATACGCATCACAGGCAGGCTCGGGCTCACGAAGAATACCGAACCTGCAAAGGTCGAGGCTGACCTGCGCAAGCTGCTGCCTCCCGACGTGTCGAACCGATTCTGTCATCAGACGGTGCTGTTCGGGCGTGACATCTGCCGCGCGAGAAGTCCGAAATGCGGCGAGTGTACGCTGAATTATTTTTGCAGGGACTTTGCGAAGAAGAAATAGGGGGTACGCTATGTCACACAAGAAAAAACAGCACCAAAATCAGATAAAGCAGGAAGCGGCACATACTGCAAAGAGGAGCAAGGCTGCGTCTGCTGCGGCAGCATCTCCGAAAGCTAAAGACAGCCACTACGACTTTTCGGTACCGCGCTCCTGCGTCATGTCGAGCGGAACGTCGAGCAAGTTCAGCTCGCACTCGATAAGATATTTCGTGTACAGCTCGGGCAGCACGGTGATGATATGCTCTGACTTCGTGGTGCAGGGCGATACCTATATGGGCTGCTCCGCTTATTGCAGGACACTTGGTGCGGTCGGAGAGTTTCGCGGCATGAGTCGTGAGGACGTTGAGCGCGAGGCGTATGACGCGTGGATGGACGGTGCGCGCTGACAGGAGGTTGGCTTGCGCAGCATAAAAAGAAAGCATATCAGAAAAAGCTCGATTTCCTGAATAAAGCGGAGAGTTACCTGAAAAAACAGAAGAGGAAATAACACGGATAAATTGAGAAAATATCTAAGGAGGAAAACTTATGCTATTCAATTTTCAGCTCAGCACCCCGAAGGAGGGGCTCGTCGACATTACAGCCGAGGTTACGGAGGCTATCTCCGAGAGCGGCGTCAACGAGGGTATATGCGTGGTGTACTGCCCGCACACGACGGCGGCTATCACCATTAACGAGAATGCCGACCCCGACGTCAAGACCGATTTCATCGCGGGATTTGACAAGGTGTTCCCCGACTTTGAGTCATTCCGCCACGCGGAGGGCAACTCCGACGCGCATATAAAGTCGTCGGTCGTAGGCGCGAGCGAGACTATCATCGTAACAGCGGGACGTCCGCTGCTCGGTACGTGGCAGGGCGTGTACTTCTGCGAATTTGACGGTCCGCGCAACAGGAAATTCTACGTCAAGGTAATGGGGGACTGGAAATGACGGACGAGGTAAAAAGACTGAAAGAGATAGTTGACGGCTCGGAAAGCATCGTATTCTTCGGCGGCGCGGGAGTCTCGACCGAGAGCGGTATACCCGACTTCCGAAGCGTGGACGGGCTTTACAGCCAGCAGTGGGACTACCCGCCCGAGACCATTCTCAGCCACACTTTTTTCATGCATAAGACAGAGGAGTTTTACCGCTTCTACCGTGCGAAGATGAACGCCCTTGACGCTAAGCCGAATCCCGCCCATATCAAGCTTGCCGAGCTGGAGGAGCAGGGGAAGCTTACAGCAGTCGTTACGCAGAATATCGACGGACTTCATCAGGAGGCGGGCAGCAAGCGTGTATACGAACTGCACGGGAGCATACGCCGCAACAACTGCACAAAATGCGGAAAGTTCTACGGCGCCGAGTACATCTTCGGTGGCGAGGGCGTGCCTAAGTGCGAGTGCGGGGGCATCATCAAGCCCGATGTTGTGCTGTACGAGGAAGGGCTCGACGATGCGACCGTCAGCGGTGCGATAAGCGCGATATCGAGCTGTGATACCCTCATAATCGGCGGTACGTCGCTGAACGTGTATCCCGCGGCGGGACTTATCCGCTATTTCAGGGGTAATTCGCTCGTTATCATCAACAAGTCGCCCACACAGTACGACAGCAGTGCCGACCTGTTGATATGTCAGAACATCGGAGAGGTGTTCTCGCAGATATAAAGATTAAACTATTATTTGTTTAAGTGGATAATTAAGCTGTGCTTTGTGAGTTGTACCCAAAAGTACAGCTTTTTTGTTGTCTGAGTATACGAAGATTGTGACCAATTTGCAAATTTTTCCAAAAAGCATTGATTATCCAACCTTAATGAAGTATAATTAAAGTACAAGTTAATCTGATTCGGAGGGATAATTAAGATGAAGAATGTATTTTTGAAGAGAGCAAGCGCTCTTGCCATGTCGGCGGCTCTTGCACTCAACGGCTCTGCCGCGGGCTCGGCTGTCAGATTCACCGCTGACGCTGCCGATGATGCCAAGTTCGAGTTTGAGGATGCGGATGTAACAGGAAAGACTGCTCCAGAAACGGACTCAGCTGCCAGCGGCGGAAGTGTCCTCTACATGAAGGACGACGGCGTCATCGAGATGGAATTCGAGGTCGCCTCAGCAGGTATGTATGACCTTGTCATCTACGCGCACGGCGTTGGCGGCTCCAAGCAGCAGGACCTCTACATCAACGACGCTTCACAGGGCTCGCTCTCCATTCCCGAGGGCGATACCTACCAGCCTATCAAGTCCGCAGTCAAGCTCAATGCGGGCAAGAATACGCTGAAGATCAAGTCTTCGTGGGGCTGGACGATGTTCGACTACTTCACCGTAGGCACTACTGTTCTGCCCGACATCAAGGCTTCGCAGACCACTCCGTGTGACCCGCTCGCTACCAAGGAGACCCAGAGCCTTATGGCTTACCTCAACAGCGTGTACGGAAAGAACATAATCTCGGGTCAGCAGGAGATATACAGCGGCGGTCCTCACGGACTTGAGACCGAGTTTGAGTATCTCAAGGATACAACGGGTCACTATCCCGCTATCCGAGGCTTTGATTACGGCAATTTCTGCTGTCCCGCATACGGCAGCGACGACGGCTCCACAAAGCGCATCATCGACTGGGTAAAGGAAAAGAACGGCATAGCTACGGCTTCTTTCCACATCAACGTGCCGAACAAGATGGAAAGCTACACCATCGGCGACCGTATAGACTGGGCTCAGACTTCGTACAGCGCCAAGGATAACGATTTCTCGCCCAAGAAGGCTTACACCAAGGGAACGAAGGAATACGACTACTACCGTCAGTCACTGGAGACTCTTGCGGCTGAGTTCAAGAAGCTCGAGGCTGAGGGAGTTCCCGTGATATGGCGCCCCCTCCACGAAGCCGAAGGCGGCGGCGGAGAGACAGGTTCGTGGTTCTGGTGGGGCAAGGAAGGCTCTGCCGTGTACAAGGAGCTGTGGAAGTATACCTACACGACCCTGACCGAGGACTTCGACTGCCACAACCTTATCTGGGAGTGGAACAGCTACAACTTCGACACCTCTGCCAACTGGTACCCCGGCGACGACTACGTTGATATCATCGGATACGACAAGTACAGCTGTGTAAAGTACCTCGCCGAGAACAACTGGCAGGCTTCATATGTACACGATGACGGCTCGTACTCCTCGACTTTCTACAGCATCATGGAGAAGTACGACAGCAAGAAAATGGTATCAATGGCTGAGAATGACAGCTTCTCGACAGTCGGCAACCTCACCGAGGACAAGGCAGGCTGGCTCTACTTCTGCACATGGTACGACGGCGGCGGAAAGACAAACTTCCTTTCTGACCCTATCTTCAACACCAAGGAAGATACTATCGAAATGTATCAGAGCGACTACTGCATAACTCTCGACGAGCTCCCCGAGGACCTCTACAAGAACGGTACCGATCCCGACCCGTCAACGACCAGAGCCACAAAGGCTACGACAACTACAGTCAGTACTACTGCTGCGACTACTACTACCACTTCCGACGCTTTTACTTTCAAGGTCATGAAGCAGAAGGTCGAGCTCCCCGAGGGCAGCAAGGAAGGCTGCACTCTCGAGTACACGATAAAGGGCGCTCCTAAGGCTTCTCTCGGCGGCGCTTTCGGATTCGGCACATCAGCCGACGACTGGACCAACATCGAATGGAAGGGCGACGCTTCCGCAGACGGCGAGCTCATCGGCTCCATCAAGCTCGATGAAGTACCCGACAGCATGACCACGGGCGAGTTCCAGATATGGTGGTCGAATGTGTGGGACGCTGCGGCTGAAAAGGGCATCGACCAGCCCTGCGAGATAACCGACCTCAGTGTTATCACTGATGTTGTCCCCGTTTCCTCAACGACTTCCACTACTGTGACCAATGCTACAACTACTGTCACAACTTCTGCTGAGGCTGTAAAGGCTACCCTCATCGGTGACGCTAACCTCGACCAGAAGGTCTCCGTTGCAGACGCGGTAGCTATACTCCAGTCTATCGCAAACGAAGACAAGTACGGCTTGAAGCCCGTGGGCAAGGCGAATGCGGATTGCTGCGACGTCGGCGACGGCGTGACAGCCAAGGATGCACTTGCTATACAGCGTCTTGATGCGAAAGTGATAGATAAGCTTCCCGAAACAACAAAATAATTGAAAAAAGAGCACCGCAGGTGCTCTTTTTTTGCGGCTCTCCGTGCTGCAAGGATTTGACTTGATATTTAAAAGCTGTTATGTTATAATGGATATATCAAACTTCAAGGAGGCTGCTATGGGGAACATCCGTCCTGCGGAGGAGCGTGACCTCTCGCGTATCGCCGAGATCTTCGTCTTCAACTACCGCATTAATTTCTACCCGTTCTTCAAAAATGACCCGTTCTACTTCGGTGAGCTCAATGTCCTCGACACTGTGCGGGAGTTTGCGGCTGACCTCGGATGTTTCCATGTCTACGACGACGGCGTAGTCAAGGGCTTCATATCCGTCATCGGCGACGAGCTCAACAAGCTCCATATCGACCCGCAGTTCCAGAGTATGGGCGTGGGTGCGGAGCTTCTTGAATATGCGACAGATGAGCTCGGCGCGAGGTGGCTTTGGGTGCTTGAGTACAACACTCGCGGACAAGCCTTCTACAAGAGACACGGCTTTGAGCTCACGGGCGAGAAAATGACAGAGGACGAGTGGGTGCCGCTGCTGAAAATGGCACTTGAAAAGGAGAGATAGATATGCTAACAGGAAAAACAGTTCTGCTCGGAGTTTCAAGCTCCATTGCAGCCTATAAGATATGCAATCTCGCACGTATGCTGACGAAGCTCGGTGCGGACGTTCACGTCGCGATGACCGAGAATACGCAGAACTTCGTCCACCCGCTGACATTCGAGACCCTGACACAACACAAGTGTCTCATCGACACATTCGACCGAAATTTCGAGTACAGCGTCGAGCACGTTTCTATCGCGAAGAAGGCGGATGTCGTGATGATAGCCCCCGCGACCGCAAACGTGATAGGCAAGATAGCGAACGGCATTGCCGATGATATGCTCACCACGACCGTTATGGCGTGTACCTGCAAGAAGATCATTGCTCCCGCGATGAATCACAATATGTTCCACAACCCGATAGTGCAGGAGAACATCGAGAAGCTCCGCTGCCACGGCTATGAGATAATTGAGCCCGTCAAGGGTATGCTCGCGAACCGCGATATCGGCGACGGCAAGCTTCCTGACGAGGAGACCCTCCTCGAGTACATCGTGCGCGAGGCGGCATTTGACAAGGACTTAGCGGGCAAGCGCGTGCTCGTCACAGCGGGAGCTACCCGCGAGAGCATCGACCCCGTCCGCTTCATCACCAACCATTCGAGCGGCAAAATGGGCTTTGCGATAGCGCGTGCGGCAATGCTGCGCGGAGCAGATGTAACGGTAGTCGCGGCACATACCGACGTTGAGCCGCCGATGTTCGTGAATGTGGTGAAGGTGCAGTCCGCGGAGGATATGTTCAACGCGGTGAAGGAGCACCTCGAAGAGAGCGACATCATCGTCAAGGCGGCGGCAGTTGCGGACTACACGCCCGTGACAGTCGCGGACAACAAGATAAAGAAGTCCGACGGCGACATGGTCATTGAGCTGAAGCGCACCACAGATATCCTCAAATATATCGGCGAGCACAAGCGTGCGGGACAGGTGGTCTGCGGATTCTCTATGGAGACCGAGAACGTCATCGAGAATTCGCGGAAGAAGCTCACCAAGAAGAACTGCGATATGATTTGCGCGAACTCCATAAAGAAGGCGGGCGCGGGTTTCGGCACGGATACCAATATCATAACGATGATAACACCCGACGGCGACGAGGAGCTCGAACTGATGAGCAAATTCGACGCGGCGAACATCATTCTTACCAAGCTCGCTTCAATAAAGTGAAAAACGAAAAGCACTCCCTCGGGAGTGCTTTTCGTTTTGCTATTGGATTCAGCCCTTTGACTTACTTCGTACGTAGTCGACAGCGGCTTGCTCACTGGTGAAGCTTTTTCTGTTCCTGACATTTCCTCTTTCGCGGAATGCCGCATAGAAGCGGTCGCCCTTCTGCCATATCTGCCAGCCGCATTCGCCGTCAAATATGTCGTAATCGCGTCCTGTTTTATTGGAGTGTTTGATAAGCTCATCAACCGTCGTTATCTGTTCGGGCTTGGGCGGAATTACCTTCTTCTTCGGGCTCTGCTTCGGCTTCTTCTTATGTGACATAGTCGATACCTCCGTTGCGGAAGGAAGGGCTTATTGGATTCAGCCCTTCGACTTACTTCGTACGTAGTCGACAGCGGCTTGCTCGCTGTCGAAAACCTTTCTGCGACCTACTTTATCTCTATTGAGGGACGCCACATAGAAATGGGCGCCCTTCTGCCATATATTCCAGCCGCCTTCGTTGTCAAAGAGACCATAAGAGTGCCCTGTTTTATTGGAGTGTTCTATAAGCTCATCAACCGTCGTTATCTGTTCGGGCTTGGGCGGAATTACCTTCTTCTTCGGGCTCTGCTTAGGCTTCTTCTTATGTGACATAGTTGATACCTCCGTTGCGGAAGGAAGGGCTTATTTGCTGTACTTAGGCTCGCAGGTGAGGTTTATGCCGAGGCGCTTGAAGATACGCTCATCGACGGGCGAGAGGATAACGGTGGAGTGTACCTCGCAGCCGCGCAGCTTTTCTATCTGCTGCATCGCCTTTTCTGCGTTCTCGTCGGTGGTAGCACAAATGGAGAGCGCGAGGAGGGTCTCGTCTGTATGTATTCTCGGGTTGTTGTTGCCGAGGTGGTTGACCTTCAGGTCCATGATAGGCTCGATAACATGGGGCGACATGAGGAGTATCTCGTCGTCGAGACCTGCGAAGTGTTTCAGAGCGTTGAGCAGAAGTCCCGATACCGCGCCGAGAAGCTCGGACGTTCTGCCTGTGAGGATAGTGCCGTCGGGGAGCTCCATAGCCGCCGCGGGAGCACCTGTTGCCTCCTCCTTCGCGAGAGCAGCCGCAACGCACTTTCTGTCCTCGGGGGTAACGTTAGCCTGCTTCATCAGAAGCTCGAGCTTCATTACCTCCTCCTCCGAGATGAGACCCTTACGTCTGTCGCAGAGGGCGGTGTAGTAGCGGCGGATGACCTCGTCACAGGCTGCCTTGCAGGTCACCTCGTCGTCGACGATACAGTTGCCCGCCATATTAACGCCCATATCCGTAGGCGACTTATACGGCGACTGACCGAGTATCTTCTCGAACATAGCGTTCAGAACGGGGAATATTTCGATGTCGCGGTTGTAGTTGACGGTGGTCTTGCCGTAAGCTTCGAGGTGGAAGGGGTCTATCATGTTGACGTCGTTGAGGTCGGCAGTAGCCGCCTCGTAGGCTATATTCACGGGGTGACGGAGGGGAAGGTTCCATATCGGGAAGGTCTCGAACTTAGCATAGCCTGCGTTTCTGCCGCGTTTGTGCTCATGATAGAGCTGTGAGAGGCAGGTCGCCATTTTTCCGCTTCCTGGTCCTGGAGCAGTTATGACAACGAGGCGGCGTGTGGTCTCGATGTAGTCGTTCCTGCCGTAGCCGTCGTCGCTGATTATCTGCTGAAGATTCGACGGATAGCCCTTTATGCTGTAGTGGTGGTACACCTTTACGCCGAGAGCTTCGAGTCTGCTTTGGAAAGCGATAGCTGTGGGCTGGTTGTCATAGCGTGTGAGCACGACGCTGCTGACATAGAGCCCGATCTTTGTGAACACGTTGTAGAGGCGGATAACGTCGACGTCGTAGGTGATGCCGAGGTCGCCGCGCACTTTGTTCTTCTCGATGTCGTCGGAGTTGATGACGATCACTATCTCAGCCTCGTCCTTGAGCTGGAGCAGCATTTGCAGCTTGCTGTCGGGCTTGAAGCCTGGGAGCACGCGTGATGCGTGGAAGTCGTCGAAGAGCTTGCCGCCGAATTCGAGGTAGAGCTTATCGCCGAACTGGTCGATACGCTGGCGGATATGCTCGGACTGCATTTTCAGATATTTTTCGTTGTCGAAGCCAATTTTCACATCGGACATAGTGTTACCCTCCATAAAAAACAATACATCTATTATTATAAAACAAAAGGCGTCAAAAATCAAGAAGAAAAACTAATTTTTAAGCTTTCGGCTGAAAAAAATACCGCAGTCCCGAAATAAAAGGGACTGCGGCAGATATGTTATTTCAGATTCGGTTCGAGCCCCGAGAGCTCGCACAGCGTCTTATACGCGGACATCATCGAATCATTGCCCGAGATGAAATCCGAGCTTGTTTTCGTACCCGTGTACTTGCCGTTTACGAAGACGTAGCAGTCCGAACCTTCGCCCGTTGAAACGAGGTCGACCTTAGATTCCTCGCCGCTGTTCAGCACGTACCTCGCAGTGAGGACGGGGTCGGCGAGCACAGGAGCCGCTTCGATGTCGGCAGCGTTTATGCTGATGTAGGAGAAGCTGTTGTAGAAGCTGGTGAAGACGTTCTTTATCTCCGCCTTTGAGAGGTCGATGGCAGTGCCGCGGCACTCAGCCCCGACAGCGCCTTCGCTGACCGTGAAGGTATCGGAGGCTTCGGCGCAGTCGAAGCTGAATTCGCTGATGTTGAACATATTGGCGCTCTCGACATTCTGCATGATGATATCGAAGATGTCATAGTCGATGAAGTCGAGGTCGCTCGTGTAGTAGAGAGCGAGCAGCCCCGTATCCTTGATGAGGATATGCGTCATCTTGGAGGCGTCCCTGCCGTAGCGGCTCATAACGAGTGTATGGGACTTGCCGTCGGTGCCGCTTACCGTGAGTTCCGCATACGGCTTGTCAAGACCGTATTTTGCGAGATCGGTGCAGTTCTCCTCGAGGATCTGCTCTGCCGAGAGACGTGTGAGCACCGTTACCATAGTCGAGGGACGGGTCTGGTTCACCGTAAGGAGCTTGTATTTTTCGGGCAGAGTCCACAGTCCCGTTGCAGGGTCGAGCGTGAGCTCATAGACGGTCTTGCCGTCGCGCTTGACGCTTATGCCCGACATTTCCTCGGCAGAGTAGGGGATCAGCTTACTGTCGATGAGGTCAAAGCGGGTCGTGATGAGGGAGTTTATCTCTGCGGACTGTACCGCGTAAATCTTGTCCCTGCCCTCGACCATAGCGTAGTAGTAGCTGCCTGTGGGGCTTGCGTCGCCGATGTTCAGGGTGTAATTGCGGTCGCCGTCGCTGACAGTGAGCACATACGGCTCGTCGAGACCGTATTTCTCCTTGCTCTCCTTGTCTGCGTCACCGTAGTTGGTATCGGCTTCGAGGTCGCAGATAGTCGTACAGATCAGCTTTGCCTTTGACTGCTCGACGCCGAAGGTGTTGTCCGAATCGGGAGCATTCACCCATTTTCCGCCATCGAGCCTGAGCTTATAGCTGCCCTCGGCGCTCTGTATCTCTATCGTGCCGATAGCATCGGGGTCGATATCGAAGAGCTGGTTCTCGGCGAGTTCTTTTGCCTTGTTCTCCTTGTTCTTTTTATCGGAGTTCTGCACGTAGAAGAACGCGCCTGCCGAGACAGCCGCCGCTGCTGCGAGGCTTATGACTGCGATGATACCTTTTTTCATTAAGCATATCTCCTTTTCAGCCATACTGCGAGACCCGCGGCAAGGAATACCGCAGGGAGGATGAAGAACAGCTTTATCGCGCGCGAGGCGTCCTTGGCGTCCTCGAATTCGAGAGTATCGTACGAGTTGGACTTAGCACCGATACCCATGTCGATATCACTGTTGTAGAGCCATGTATTCGAGAAGAGCGTGAGCATTCTCGTACCTGTTGTCGCATAGGTCATGCGGTCGTTGCTGATAGCGTCGTCGGAGCCGATGAGGTAGAGCTTCGCGCCCGTCTGCTTGTTGTAGGAGTAGTAGCCGAATACGAGCGGCTCACCTGTGAGGCCTTCCGCTACCTCCTTTGTGTCGTTATCGCCGCCCATTGGAGTGCTGACGGTGGTGAATGAGCTCTGGTCGGAGGAGAGCGAGCGGTTCTCGATTATCGAGAACTTCTCTATCTGCTCGCCCGACATGGTCAGCTCGAAGAAGCTTCTTGTATTTGAAACGTAGTCATAGATACCCGCATCCGTGTCCTGAAGCTTGGTGTTGAGGTCGGTGGTGAGGTCTTCTGTAGCTTCGGAGCTGGGGTAGGGGTAGGATACCTTGATGTAGTGTTCGAGTATCTTCTCGCGCTCTGCGATGATATTGGGCTGGTCGGTGGTAGCGTAGAGCATCTCGTCGGGGAGGATATTGCTTACGAGCGCAACGTTCGCCTGAAGAGCGGTGCTCTTCTCTGTGACGGTGTTGTAGTGCATACCGAGCTGGAATACCGCGAGCAGCTGCTCGATGTTCCTGAATCTGCCGCTTGTCTCGCAGGGCGGGAGTATCATGGAAATAGCACCGCCGTTGTCAACATAGGCTTTGAGCTTTTTGTAGTCTGCGTCCGTGAGGTCTTTCTCGGGAGCAACGAGGTAGAGTATAGCCGTGTTGTCGGGAACGGCGTCAACGGCGGCGAGGTCGAGCTCGTCCACGTTGTAGTTATCTGTTTTTATAGCGTCCGCGTAGTTGGAATAGTCATCGAGGGTCTTGCTGCTGTAGCCCTTGAGGAAGTAAACGGTCGGGAGGCTTCCGCTCGTGCAGAGCGCGATAGCGCCCGCGATGAGCTCCTCTCCCTCATACATCAGTATGTTGTTGGAGTCGGTCGGGAAGCAGCGTATGAACGAGACCTTCTTGGTGACGTCGCCGCACTTGATGAAGATATCGGCGGGATTGACGCTGAGAGTACCTGTCGGGTCGAGACTCTCTGCCATTTCGACGTCCTTGTCGGGGTCGAAGCAGGTGAGCGTGATGTTGTCGCGCTTTTCAAGCTCGGTGAGCGTGTGGTACAGGGGGAGGTACTTAGGCACTTCCTGTAAGTCGTTGAGCTGTGAGAGGAAGTAAACGTCTATCTGCTTGTCGGCAGTATCGTCAAGGAGCTGCCTTGTTATCGGATTGAGCGTATACTTTCCCGTAGGTGTCATATCGAAGACCTTGTCCTTGAATGAGAATATCATATTCACGGGCACGAATATGAGCAGAATGAGCAGCGCGAGCACAACAGCGAACGCGCCCGAGAAGTCGGATCTTTTCTTTTCCATTTCAGCTTACCCCCTTTTCCAGCGTCTTCTCTCAATGGCGATGTAGTTCCATGAGAGGCATACGATTATTGCCGAGGCGAAGAATACGAGATCCGAGAGCCTGATGAAGCCCTGCGAGAAGTAAGCGAATCTCGGCTGGGCGGCAAATGCGTAGAGCACGGACTGGAGCTTCGGGAACTGCATGATGAAATCTGTGCGCGAGAAGTCGTCGATGAACATGAATGCGAACATGATTATCTCACCGATAACGGCAGCGATA
This sequence comes from Ruminococcus sp. YRD2003, assembly GCA_900109435.1. Lineage (GTDB taxonomy): Bacteria > Bacillota > Clostridia > Oscillospirales > Ruminococcaceae > Ruminococcus > Ruminococcus flavefaciens_G. Next base: position 39,525 of record FNZT01000013.1, read on the forward strand.
ATGGAGTTCTCGGTAAAGCTCGAGATGAGCATACCGATGGCGATGAACATCGCGCCCCATGCAAAGAAGCCGATATACGCGCATATGAGCTGATTCATTATGAGTGTGCCGTGGAAGTAGGTGAATATCGGGAAGAGAGCCGAGCCCGCTATCATGAAGAGGAAGACAGTGAGGTTGGCGAGGTACTTTCCGAGGATTATCTGTATTACGCTGACGGGAGAGGTCATGAGCAGCACCTCTGTGCCGAACTTGCGCTCGTCCGCGAATGTTCTCATGGTGAGTATCGGTATTAGGAAGATGAAGAAGAAGATGACATTGTAGAAGATGTCGGGAAAAGTGAACTGGAGAACGGGCTGTCCGAGGTCACCGAGCGCCGCGTTGAACATATAGGTGAAAAGGAATATGAACAGCGCTGTGATGACGTAGGCGAACGGCGTATAGAAGAAGGACTGGAGCTCCTTTTTATAAACAGAAAACATTATTCCTTGTCCTCCTTTTCCTCGTCCGCGGCGGACTCTTCATCGTCTTCGGTCTCGGGGGCTTCGACGGGCTCTATCTCGTCGAGCAGGTCGAGCAGACCGTTGTTCTTCGCCGAGCGGTTTATCATATCGACGAATACAGCCTCGAGGTCGGGTTTTTCGGTGTATATCTCGGATATCTGTATGCCGTGCTTAATGAGCTCTGCCATGATGTTGTTTTTGACATCGTCGCCCGCGCCCTCTTTGAGCTTGACAGCGAAGGCGTAGAAGTCATTGCCCTCGGCGTCGATGGAGGCTATCTCCTGCACGCCGTCGGTGAGCTCGATGATATTGGAAGTCTTTGTGCGGTCGCCCTTTATCTTTATGCGGAGCGTCAGGCTTCCGCCGAGCTTCTTTTCGAGGTTCTCGATAGTGTCGACAGCCTTGATGTCGCCCTTGTTGATGATGACGACCCTGTCGCAGACAGCGCTCACCTCCGAGAGTATATGCGAGCTGAATATGACTGAGTGGTCTTTTTTGAGGCCCTTGATGATATTTCTGACCTCGATGACCTGATTCGGGTCGAGACCGACGGTAGGCTCGTCGAAAATGAGGAACTTGGGATCGCCGAGGAGAGCCTGCGCGAAGCCGACACGCTGCTTATAGCCCTTGGACAGGTTCTTGATGAGCTTGTCCTGTACATCCTCTATCTTCAGCAGTTTCATAACGCGGGCTATCTCGTCCTTGCGCTCGGCTGAGCGAATGCGCTTCAGTCCCGCGCAGAAGGAGAGGTATTCCCTGACACGCATATCGGGGTATACGGGCGGGATCTCGGGGAGGTAGCCAATATTCTTCTTAGCGGCGACGGGCTCCTTGGAGATATCGCTGCCGTAAATGGTGACTCTGCCCGCAGACATGGGCAGATATCCCGCTATCATATTCATGGTCGTGGACTTTCCCGCGCCGTTGGGGCCGAGGAAGCCGAGTATCTCATTGTCGTTTATCGTAAAGCTGATATTGTTCACGGCACGGTTGGTACCGTAATACTTTGTAAGTTTTTCGATAGTTATCATGAGGTGCTCCTTTCTATAATATAGTATAAGCCGTCAGCCTTGGAAGATAGGCTTTTGGCTGACGTCCCGCCTTGGCACGGCAGGTGGCAAGGCACACTGTCACATCATACCTGCTTATTATTGCAGAATAGTGTGTAAAGCACGTGAATAATTTATGAACAAATCGTTAAATCGGGCACATCTGCGGACGGGGGATTCGGCGTAGAATCCAGTAAATACGGCTTATTATAAAAATAATTGTTTTATTAATTATTGATTAATATACGCGGTTTTTGATGTTTTGGACGGGTAGGCAAAATGTACAAAAAAGACTTTGCCGATGTGTGCATTGCAACAAAAAAGCGAAGGGCAAAATGTGAAAACAATTCAAACTGTTGACACGCCCCCAAAAGTGGAATATAATTATTATGAAAATAGTTTGAGAATTGTGTGTACGCTTCGTGAAGCAGCACACAGTGTACGAAGTATTTTCGTATACGTTCCCTTCCTGAGAGGAAAGGGAAGGCTTTTATCCATTTTTAAACCAATATTTTATGAGAGGGGTTAAAAAACAATGATAAGCAAAAAGAACAAGGCACTCTGTGCCGGCGTACTTGCTGCTGCAATGTCCGCTTCAGCTATCGTGCCTGCTATCTCTTCAGCTGCTAATGAGTATGCATCTGAGGGCGGCGCTAACGAGTCCTATGCTAAGATGTTCAAGTCTATGTATGACGACGTTATCACCAACGGTGAGAAGAACGGCTATCTCAGCAAGAACAACAACGGTTCGGGTTCCTTCGGCATTCCTTACCACGCTGTAGAGAAGCTCTGTGTTGAGGCTCCTGACTACGGCCACGAGACAACATCTGAGGCTATGTCCTACATGGCATGGGTAACAGCAATGCACGATGTACTCGCTAAGAAGGGCTACATAGACGGCTCGACCGGCGACCTCCAGAAGGGCTGGAAGACTCTCGAGGCTCTCATCCCCGGCTGGTCCGAAAATGCATATCAGGGCGAAAAGGGCGAGATCGACTACGGCTCACTCTGGAAGCTCGAGAAGGTTAAGGCTGATACAACAACAGAAGAGCCCGAGCCTTCGGGATATCCTGCAAAGCAGAACGGCGTTGACGCATACAACCCGATCTTCAAGGACTTCAAGTCCGCTTACGGCAGCGATGAAGGTTACTACCTCATGCACTGGCTCGCAGACGTTGAAGACTGGTATGGCTTCGGCGGCGGCAGCGGTAAGTTCACATTCATCAATACATTCCAGCGTGGTGAGCAGGAGTCCTGCTTCGAGACAGTTCCTCAGGGCTGTATCGAAGAGCTCAAGTACGGTATGTCCGTAAGCGATCCCCACTACAAGATGACAGGTATCAAGGCAGTTATTAACGGCTGGCAGAAGGAAGGCGCTATCGCTCCTCAGTACAGCTTCACAAACGCTCCTGATGCCGAGGATCGTGCTATCCAGGCTATCTACTTCGCAAGCATGAACGGCCTTGACTGCGGTGAGATCTCAGGCCTCGCAGCTAAGATGGGTGACCAGTGCCGTAACGATATGTTTGATAAGTACTATAAGGCTATCGGCTGCCAGAGCATCGACGCTAAGTCTGATGAGGCTACAGCTTCACACGAAGCTATCAAGTCTCAGCACTTCCTCATGGCTTGGTATACAGCTTGGGGCGGATCAACATTCCCCTGGTATGCTGAGAACAATCCGAGCGGAAACTACGACTGGGCATTCCAGATCGGCTGCTCGCACTCACATCAGTTCTATCAGAATCCTCTCGCTGCTTACGCTCTCGCTTACGATCCCGTAATGAGCAAGGCAATGAAGGCTGACTATGCTGTTGAAGACTACAAGGAGTCCTTCAAGAGACAGATCGAATTCTACCTCTGGCTCCAGTCCAAGGACGGCCCCTTCGCAGGCGGTTGTACAAACTCTAAGGGCGGTCAGTACAAGAAGTACGATTCAAGCGACCCGCTCTTCTACGATATGTGCTACGTTGAGCATCCTGTTTATGCTGACCCTGGTTCAAACCACTGGATCGGTAACCAGGTATGGTCTACTCAGCGTCTCGCAGAGCTTTACTACTATGTAAAGACAAACGGCGACCTCACAGGCGGCGAGAAGTTCGGCGGTCTCTCACTTGAAGAGGCTCTCGAGACTCTCCTCACAAGATGGGTTGGCTGGTTCGTTGAGCATACAGAGTTCGATAAGGCTGACGAGGACGGAAACATCATGGCATACGCTATTCCTTCCAACCTCGACTGGAACGGTAAGCCCGCTACATGGAACAAGACATACGATCCCAAGGCTAACGACGGTCTTACATGTACGATCACATCCTACGGCCAGAGCGACGTTGGATGCGTATCCTCACTCTGTAATACACTCATCTACTTCGCTGCTGCTAATAAGGTTCCCGCTTCTGCTGCTCAGACAGACGACAACTCCGAGCTCGCTGCTCAGGGTCTCCGTCTTGCTAACAAGCTCATGAGCGCTCAGTGGAACACAGCTCGTGACGATATCGGTATCGCTTATGAGGAGCACAACGGTTCACTCTACCGTGTATTCGAGCAGGAAGTATTCATTCCTGACGGATTCGACGGCAAGATGCCTGATGGTTCACCCCTCAAGCCCGGCGTAACATTCTCCGATATCCGTGAGACCTACGCTAACGTTGATATGTATAAGGATGCTAAGGCTGTTTACGATAAGAACAAGGCTGCCGGCAAGACCAAGGAAGACCTGATGGACGGCTATAACTACACCCTCCACAGATTCTGGCACGCAGGCGATGCTCTTATGACAACAGGTACAATGGCTCTCCTCTATCCTGATGTAACACCCATCAACGGTGACGAGCCCGTTTCTTCGAGCACAACAACTACAGGCACAACAACAGGCACAACAGATACACTCTGGGGCGATGCTAACGTTGACGGTAAGGTAACAGTTGCTGACGCAACAGCTATCCTCCAGTCTATCGCTAACGGCGACAAGTACGCTCTCAAGCCGCAGGGTAAGATCAACGCAGACGTTGTTGACAACGGCGAAGGCGTAACAGCTAAGGATGCTCTTGCTATCCAGATGATGGATGCAAGCCTCATCAAGCAGGCTGACTTCCCGACAACATCGGCTAAGATCGATGCTCTTCAGGGCTAATTGATACAAATTAAAAGGAACGCTTCGGCGTTCCTTTTTTTTTATGAAGTTTTTCGCTGACCCAAGCCCTTGCATTCCAACGCGAAATATGGTAAAATATCTGTGTATGTTTATTATGCAAGGAGATAGGATATGGAATACAAATACAAAGCCTTTATCAGCTACCGCCACCTCGAACCCGATATGCAGGCGGCGGAGCGTCTACAGAAGCTCCTCGAGGGCTATAAGCCGCCGAAAAACCTCGGCAAGACCAAGGAAAACTGGCGCATTTTCCGAGATGTGTCGGAGCTCCAGTCCAGCAGCGACCTCAGCGAGGACATCAAGAACGCGATAGAGACCTCTGAGTATCTCATCGTGATATGCTCGCCGAAATACACCGAATCCAAGTGGTGTATGCAGGAGCTGACTCGATTCCGCGAGCTTCACGGCAACACGAATCAGAACATCATCACACTGCTTGTCAGCGGCGAGCCTCAGGAATCCTTCCCCGAGGAGCTCACCTACACCGAGATGACCACCACCAACGAAAAGGGCGAGGAGGTCAAGGTAAAGGTCGAGGTAGAGCCTCTCGCGGCGAATATCAAGGCTGACACGCTAAAGGAGTCGATGAAGAAGCTTAACACCGAGTATCTCCGCATAGCCGCTCCGCTTCTCGGCTGCGACTTCAACGACCTGTTCCAGCGCGAGAAGCGCCGCGAGGCAGCCCGCAGGAGGCGCATATTCGGCGGAGTATCGGGCATACTCTCGCTCATCACGATAATCAGCGTTGCCTCAGCGGTGACGATAAGCGGCAAGAATGTGCAGATAAAGAAGCAGAACAGCCGCATCAAGGAGCAGAACGAGCAGATAGAGCTCAAAAACAGCGAGCTCCTTGTCGAAAATGCGGGGCACCTTGCAGTCGAGTCCGAGAACCTCTTCAAGGAGAATGAACTTATCCCCGCGATAAAGAAGGCAGTCGAAGCCCTGCCCGCAGACAGCGAGAACAAGCCCATTCTTCCCGAGGCGGAGTACGCTCTTTCGCGCGAGCTCGGAATGTTCACGCACAGCCGTCTTGTGCCGCAGCTCGCCCTCAGACACGACAGCGCAGTCGAGCAGCTCTCCTTCATGGGCGGCGGCAAGTCAATAGTCACACAGGACGCTACAGGCATTTACTTCTGGGACCCCGAAAACGGCTCGCTGATAAAGAAGATATCGGCTTCCGACAATGAATTTGCCTCCGAGTCGGGCGGAAGCTCGAACAAGCTCACGGCATATTTCGACGTCAGCCGCGACAAGACAGGCACTTATTTTGATTCAACGTCCTCTCCGAGCAGTATAAGCTACGAGAACAGCTCTGTTTTCGGCAGGATATATCCGGACTACGTTCACAGTGTAGATGAAGACGAGCCGGGTACAGGCGGCGATGTCTACGTCTGCAACTCCGACAACACCGTATGGCGCTTAGATGGAGCAACGGGCGAGATAAAGTGGAAGGCGGCGGCCTCAGAGAAGGCGAACACCTACTACGATGTCATCTACGACGAGAAGTACGTTCTCCGTCTGTATCAGGACAAGAACGTTATGCCGAGCGGCGTGTCCTTCCCAGGCAACAATATATATCTTGAGCTGATAGACCGTGAAACGGGCACAATAACCAATGAAGTGAAGATGAACGAAGCTCTGGATCCGACCGTTGGTATTTTAATGAAACCCCAGATATATACCGTGCGCGACGGAGTTGTCTACGTATACAGCGATACCGACAGCGTGTTGAGGGCGTACAAGATAGACGGCAGCGATATAGAGCTCAGCGAGGAGCTCGAGATAGCCAACCAGTACAACGGCGGCATCCAGAATGTGGACTTGCAGTTCGTGGACGGCGACGCGCTCGTGACTTCGTGCAGTATCCTTGCGTTCGACACCTCGACCGTATTTTCGCGCTGTGACAAGGACTTAAAGGCGAAGTGGACCTCCGAGCTCCCGATAAACTACCACAACGGCGGAGTATCTTTCCTCATGCCTGCCGAAGATTCGGGCTATAAGCACGACGTCCTCGCCGTGATGACCAAGCGCACGCTCTCCTTCATCGACTATGAGAACGGCGATATCATCAGCAACATCCCCCTCGACGGCGAGGTCATCGACGTGTCGTTCACCCGCAGCGGACTGGTCATGTTCACTGTCAGGGAGGGCGCAGAGTACGTGGTAGCTCTCGGTCACTACACTACGGGCAATCCCTCCGACAACGCTGCGTACAGGGTCCAGACCATGAACACGGCGCTCTCGCTTTGCAGCTACAGCCGCGACAGATATGTCACCGCGGACAACTACTCCAACACTGCATATATCCAGTACGTGAAGCAGAACCGCCATTTCACCGATATCGACGCGGGCGAGTATATGTACAACCGCAAGGTGCTTGCCGTGTCCGACTCGGGTGAATATGCAGCGGTATCGGCTTCTTACTTCCCGAACGGCACATACGACGGAAACACCGACAGTATCACCAATCACCTGTTCATCTACGAGACATCGGGCGGCAAACTCAGCGAAGTAACGGCAATGTCAGGCTACGATATCAACAGCGCCGCCTTCATCGGCAAGGACACCCTCGTCGTCAACGCCAATAAGGACGGCAATTACAACGGCGAGGAGACTCTCATCGTAGACGCAGTCAGTCTTCAGGCACAAACTGTTCCCGAAGCACCCAAGTCTAACCGCACGAATATGAAGTTTACGGAATCGGATGACGGAGTGTACTACCTCGCCGACTCTGAGCGCAACCTCGTGTATATGACCGCTGATGGCAAGTATGTCGAATGGGGGAATACCGAGGCAGATTCGGTCGGAACAGGCAGGGAAGTTATAAACAGCACGTTTGCGCCTATGGGCACTAAGGCAGTGATATATGCACAGCTCAAGGAAGAGGACAAGAAAGCGCTTGTCGTATTCGATTTTGACAGCGGGAGCGAGAAGCTGCTCGACTTCGACTTCTCCGCAGACGAGAGGCTCGAGGTTCAGCGTATCTTCTGGCAGGACGAGAACACAGTCGGCGTATTCTTCAACAACCGCACTGTATCGCTGTTTGATATCGGTACGGGCAAGGAACTGAACACGATATCACTTGTCGGCACAAGTCAGGAGCCTGTCTCCGCAGTGCCGCTCGGCGACGGCAGTTTTGCGGTGCTCTGCCGTGATTCGAGCATTTACGAGATGACGGCTGACGGCTTTACAGGCAGGAGCTGCCGCCTCGATTTCGCTGACGACTTTGATAACGATATTCGCGAGTCCGACAGCTCTGCGGCAGCAAAGCTCGAGATAAAGCCTTCAGCGGACAATATGAGCGCATTCGTCGTATGGGACGGCTCAGAGGCTTGGCTGCTCGACAAGAGCAGATTCACGGTCCGCTACAGAGTAGACGGCTTCGCGGGAGCTCCCGCCGAAAAAAACATCGTCTTCATCGCGGACGGCGACCGCAACAAGATAGGCAGTTTCCCCATATACTCCACTCAGCAGCTCCTTGACGCCGCGAATGAATATCTCACGGCACTCGGTGAAAGGACGGACAAATGAACAATAACAAGAGCCGCAAGAGAACAACGCGGCTGATATTCCTGCTTGCGGTGCTGTCGTTCCTGATAGCGACCGCGCAGGGGCTCATATACTACAATGATTATGAGCCGTTCTTCAAGTATCTGCTCGTGCTCCAGAACAGTATCAACGCTTTCGGCTTCAAGGCGTCGGTGACGATAAAGGATACGGTCGCCTTCATCAGGAATGACCCCGCCCCGCTCAAAAAGGGTATAGGCTACGCCTACTGTGTAGCTGTGTTCACAGCTCCGTACTGCACGATATCCTTCATATACAAGTTCCTCGAGCGAATACTGCGGTTCATCATCTTCTTCCGCAGGAGCAGGAAATGCAAGCATATCGTCGTTTTCGGATATAACGAAGACGTTCGCTCCATGCTCAAAAACAACAGCTCAGACCCGAAGAAGGTATGCGTACACGTCGTGACTGCCGACAGCATAGACAGCGAGGAGGTCTACCGTCTGAACAAGTCGGGCTATGTGATACACAATGCGGACGTGCTCAAGGCAAAGGAGACGGAGCTTCCTGCGCTGCTTGCCAAGACACACATCGAGGAAGCGTCGAACATCATACTCTTCGAGAGCTCGTCGATACGCAATTTCTCGCTGCTCCAGCTCTTCCGCCTCAATGAGGATGATGACCCTGACAGGATACGTCTCGCGGTGGGAGCAAAAGTGTCATGCAGATGCGAGGAGGAGGGCATAGGGCGCCTTATCGCGGAGTATTACAACAGCGCCGCGGGGACCGACGCCTGCTTCGACCTCGAGCTTGTGGGACTGCCCGAAATGCAGATACACAAGATGTACTCCGACCACCCGCTCCACATGGTGTACAAGGGCACGGACAAGCCCCTCGGCGAGTGGAATGTCCACCTGCTCGTTGCGGGCTTCGGTCAGCTCGGACAGCAGGCAGTATTGCAGGCGATGAACCTCGGTATCGTCCACGAGAGCAACAGCATAGTAATCGACGTTTTCGACACCAATGTACGTGCGAAGAAGGCGGTGTTCCTCAATCAGTTCAGCCCCGAGACCTTCGATATCAGTGACAACAGGGCAAGGCTGAAAAGTGAGGCAGCCGACGGCTTGCTGGAGATAAACTTCAACGAGCTGAACGTCGCTCATAACACCTTCTACGATATGATACGCGGAAAACTCGGCTCAGACCCGTATACATATGCAGTCATTGCACTTGAGAATATCGACCTTGCAGTCAACTGCGCGATGCAGCTCGAGGAGCTCTTTTCCGAGAGCAGCCTGAAGGCTCCGATACTGATGAGAATGGACACCGACCGTCGTCTTGCAGGCTATATCTCCGCGGAAAACAGTGCTCTCGCGGACGTAAGCCTCATCGACGACAGAAGCGTTGTCATCACACTTGATATGATAATCAACCGCGCGATAGACCGCAGCGCCAAGGAGTACAACCACTTCTACAACAATATCGCCCTCGTGACCGCCGATGAAGCGGGCGCGGAGACCAACTCCGACGCCGACCCCGAGCAGGAGTGGAACCGTCTGCGGCTGTTCCGACGCTCGTCGAGCAAAGCGGCTGCATACCATGACGAGGTCAAGGACGATATAATCCCCAAGCTCGCGGAGGAGAGCGGAACACAGCTTGCCGACAAGCTCGAGGAACTCCTCGGCAGAGACGGCTCGCTCATGCGGTATACGGGCTCTGCGTGGCAGATGCGCGGCTCTGAGGAGGAGCTGCTCGACACGCTTAAACAAGATAGTTTCGCGTATGAGCTTGCGGCTCTCGAGCATAGGCGCTGGTGCTGCTATATGGCTTCGATAGGCTGGCGGGCAGGCGAGCGCAGCGATAAATTCCGCCGCAATCCCTGCATAGTGACTCAGCAGAAGCTTATGGAGACAAAACCTGAAATGTGCAAATATGACCTGATGTCACTCATGGCACGCTACCGCAAAATGAACGGATAAGGAAAGGCTCGGCATAAGGGGCGCTTCCCCGACGGATTCGCAGGTTACCGAATTTGAACGTAAGTTCATGGCTCGGCAGCCTGCCTTTCCGCTAAGGTAGACAGCACGGGTAAGGCGCTTATGTCGGGCTTTTATTTGCGGATTTGCGGAAGACCACTCCATACCACCACAAGTTAAAATATAAAAATTAATAGAAAAGCTTGACTTTTTAATAGCGGAGTGGTATAATAATAAAGCTGAATCAATCAGTACATTGGGGTGTCGCCAAGTGGTAAGGCAGCGGACTCTGACTCCGTTATTTCGAGGGTTCAAATCCTTCCACCCCAACCATATCGTCATGACTAAATTGATGACATAGTCAAAAAAGCCCGAAATATCGGGCTTTTTTGCTACCCAAATCTCGAAAAATTTACTTTGATTTTCATAGATGACATTGAGCTGTTTTAGCCATGTGTAAGGATTTGAACTCTCAAAAGTGAGAATTCAGCCCTCTCCAAAGGTCGAAATACAGGCAAATCTCGATTTTGTTGCCCCAAAATAGTATACAAAGTTTCGGACTCGGTTTTAGTGGTTTTCACGAAATGTGAAAACACTGGAATCGAGTCCTTTTTTGTTTCCTCGAAAACCAAGTGATAGAAAACCTATCAGCGATTTGTGAGCCGTTTCTGACGGCATCTATGATCAAGCACAGCGACGATGAGGATAATACAGTCGAAAACCTTGAGGCAGGAGCTGAGTTTGAGGTATATCTCAAATCAGCAGGGAGCTACGACAAGGCAAAGGAAACGGAGCGTGACTATCTCACTACTGATGAAAACGGCTTCGCTCAGACCAAAGATATGCCTTACGGCATATATACCGTTCATCAGCTCAGGAGCGTCGACGATTCCGAGCCTGTAGCAGATTTTGACGTAAATATAGCTGAAAACGGCAAGACCTACGAATACGTGCTCAACGACAAGCCCTTCAAATCTTATATCCATGTTACAAAGATCGATGCCGAAACGAGCAAGGTAATACCCTATGAGGGCGCAGGATTCCAGATATATGACAGCAAGGGCGAGCTCGTAAATCTCGGCACGGACACATATTACACCAACAGCGAAGGCTTCCTCATAACACCCGACAGCCTCAGATACGGCGAATATACGCTTGTTGAAGTGCAGGCTCCCGTGGGATATGTACTCGACAGCACTCCTGTACCGTTCACGGTGAATTCTACGAATTCAAGTGAAGAGAACGCTGTAAACGTTATAAAGGTCACGAAAGCGGATATAGCTCAGAAAGGCAGCTAATGTAAGGATAATCCCTGCGAAGCCGCAGGCTGTTGACAGTAATAATCAGTGTAAGCGGCTGAATGTTGCTGCGTACTGCCGCGTCAGTACCGAGCAAGAGGAACAGCAGAACAGCTATCAGGTCCAAATCGAGTATTACACAAGCTACATCAGCTCCAATCCTGAATGGTCGTTTGCAGGCATATTCGCTGACGAGGGCATAAGCGGCACTCAGACCAAGAACAGGACGGAATTCAACCGCATGATAAGAATGTGCAAAAAGAAGAAGATAGACCTTATCCTATGTAAATCCACAAGCCGCTTTTCAAGAAATACTGTTGACTGCCTCGACAATGTAAGGCTTCTGAAAAGCCTCGGTATAGGCGTTATATTCGAGAAAGAGAATATAAATACGCTGACAGCACAGAGCGAGTTCATACTCGCCTTGTACAGTAGCTTCGCCCAAGCCGAGAGCGAATCCATAAGCAAAAATATAACACTCGGAAATCAAATGGCGTTCAAGGACGGTAAGGTTAGATACCAATACTCACATTGGCTCGGATACAGAAAAGGCGCGGACGGCAAGCCCGAAATTGTTTCCGAAGAAGTTGAAGCGGTCAAAACAGTTTTCAGACTGTTCCTTGAGGGGAAATCTCATAAGGCAATCGCCAATTATATGAATGAGCATAATTATCCTAACAGAAGCTCAACGGGCTTATGGGTAAATTCAATGGTCAAGCGTATACTTGAAAACGAGAAGTATATAGGCGATTGTCTCCTCCAAAAGACATACACGGTTGACTGTATCACTCATAAAACAGCTAAGAATAAAGGCGAAAGACCTATGTACTATGTCAGCGACTGCCACCCTCCAATAATAGACCGCGACACGTTCAACCGAGTTCAGCAGGAAATCGCGCGGCGTAATTCCAAGCGTTCAGCAAGCACAAAGAATCCTACCGAACAGAGCAAGTACAGCAGTAAATACGCCCTGACCGAACTTCTCATTTGCGGCGAGTGCGGTACAGCTTGTAGACGTTGCCGCTGGACTTCTCATAACAGGAACAGGACGGTGTGGCGTTGTATCAAAAGATTGGAACATGGTCCGAAATACTGTAAATCGCCCACAATAGACGAACAGCCGCTACATAACGCTATTGTAAGAGCTGTAAATGAGTTCTATAACTGCGGCGATGATGTGGCTAAGGTATTGAAATCAGCAGCAGAAACTGTCCTTTCGGGAACAATCGGCAATGAGATATCTCAGATCAAACAGCGGCTCAAGGACATAGACCAAGCTCGCAATGACTTCGTAAACCTTATAGCTACAGGAGCTACGGCTCCCGATTCCCTTGACGATGAGTTTGCAAGTCTATACAGCGAAGAAGAAAAGTTGAGCCAGAAGCTCCTTTCACTCAAAGCTCAGGGAGAAGCCGAGCAGAATGAGCTTGTTGATAGTATAGAAACGGATATAAATAACGCTTCTTTTGAACTTGAAGAATACGATGATGTTTTGGTGCGAAAGGTCGTTGAATGTGTTAAAATACTCAGCAAAGAGGAAATATCCGTCACTTTTAAGGGCGGTTATGAAGTAAAAGCTGAACTTGAACCAATTTCAAAAATTGCTATTGACAAATCCTGATTTGCAGGATATAATATATATGAAGATAAGTTTCGGCTTATCATATGGGAGCTTGCTCCTGTAAAAAGCAGTGAACCCTACTGTAAGTGGGAACTTTACAAGAGGTGAACCCTACCGTAGAAGTGGGAACTTTACAAGAGGTGAACCCTACCGTAGAAGTGGGAACTATTTGAACGATAAAGGCTGTGCTTGTCACAGCCTTTATTTATAGAGAGGTTATTTTTATGAAACAGCATCTTAAACTATATGAAATTGACATGAAATATGTTAGAGATTTAGCTCAGGTCGATGACAATGTAATGTCAGTTTCTCCTCAGATTAATAAAGATATGCGACCTTTTGTTGGTATTTTAGTATTAATAAATGGTAAAGAATATTGTGTTCCTCTAAGCTCACCTAAGCCTAAGTTTGTTAAAAAGAAAAACACTATTGACTTCATGCGAATTATTGATAATACTGTTATTGACGAAAAAGGAATGGGCAAAATAATCGGCGCATTAAATTTTAACAATATGCTTCCTGTAAACAAGGAAGTCATCTATCACATTGATTTAAGAAAAAAACAAGTGATAACGGAAAGAACAAAGCATATAAGGAACTTCTTGTTAAACAATTGGACTGGTGTCAAAAAAACGAAGATAAACTTCTTTCTCACGCCAATCGTACATATGATATTGTTACAAAGTATCCTGATAAATCTCGTGACCTTGTTCGCCGCTGCTGCAATTTCAAAAAACTTGAAGCGGTACTTGAAAAGTACATAGCAAAATCAAATAACGAATAATTATACGGCTTTGAAACTGCCTATTTTTAGGCGAATAAAATGGGGTTCAGATTGCTCCACCCTTACAGCGCCGAGCGGGCGCACGCAGTTTCGCGGCTTAGTTTTACTGAGCCGCGAATTTTTTTCCGCGTTCCATAGCGGATCTAAATCATTCCACATACACATGCGGCGTGTTGCCGCTCCCGATTTGCGCTCCACTTTATAGTGGAGCGTTAGTCTTTTCCGCGTTCCATAGCGGGTCTAAACCGTTCCATATTCAAGATTTAAAGCTCACGCAATTGCGTGAGCTTTTTAATATGTCAATTAAGAAAAGCCCGTTTATGAACGCAATGGTTCACAGACGGTTTTTTGTTATATCGTTGGACCTGTGCAGTCTTGCATTTTCCGCCGCATTGATGTATAATTGAAACATCAAAACAAGTCATTTTGGGGCAGTATGGATAGATCATATCTCATGAGTGATGGACAAAAGAACCACAAAGTGCGCAAGTGCATTTCATGACAATTCGGAGGAGGTTTGAGAAACTATGAAGCATGAGAAACTGAGAGTATTCCTGAACCCGGATGCGATGAAGAGATTATGTCGGGACTATGTGCTCGAACATGAAGATCTGACGATCCTGTCATGGGATTATGTAATCGAACACGGAAAAAATTATGGCCTTGATGAAGTCGAACAGGTCACCAGAGGTATAGATTATATGTGCTATCCTGATATGGAATATCCAGATGACCTACGTGGTTTTAGCGGACTGTTCAGCGGCGTGGTATATGAAAGATATGGCAATCTTAGCCTGAGATATTATGATTTTTATAAAGACGGTTTGCTGGACGGAGTATCAGTTAACTTCTATCTTTCAGGTAAGATAAAAGGATACGGTGTCTATGATAAAGGAAGATTGACAGGTAAATTATATGAGTGGTACGAAAATGGAAAGATTAAAAAGTTTATTGATCGTATCCATAATAAGCGTATCGAGTTTGATGAGCAAGGGAATATCGTAAAGCAAGGCAAAGTGTGATTCAGAATCCTTTGGAGGTGAGCAGAAATTTTTATAAAACCCAAAAAAGAACAATCAAAACCTAAACCGAAACACTCAAAGCAGAATATGACCAAACCTCACCCGGAGTATCCGGAATATGTGAGAACCAAGCAAATGGCTCAGAGCGGGCTGGATCAATTATCCCGTGACTATGTGATCAAGCATAAAAAGTTGGAATTCTTATCATGGAAATATGTGACTGAACACGGAAAAGAGTTTGGATATGAGCTCTGGTGGGATCCTTGTGACGGATGGTTTATATACGATAATGAGAAAGATATGAATTATACCGGTCTGATGTATGAATTATATAAGGACTGTAGCCTGATGTATTATGCGTATATTCAAGACGGATTAGAAGAGGGAGTAGAAGTTGATTTCTATCCTTCGGGCGAATTGAAAAGCTATAGTATATATCATAAAAGAAAAACCATTGAGATATATTATGAGTGGTACGAAAACGGAATGATAAAATGCTATAATAACGGTAAGCAGCTCATCCGATTTGATGAAGAAGGATATATGTATAGGAAGGCTGAGCGGAAGTAATAAATAACTATGAGACAAATCAAAAGGACGTGAATGACATTGGATACCAAAGCAATGCAGGAAGAATTCCTGCGGCAGCAGAACGAGCTGTGCGACAAGATAGAGCCAGTTGACAAATTTGATATGGACAGCGTGAAGCTGATCGCAGGCGTTGACCTTGCGTACTGGAATAAGGACGACGAAGAGTATGCGGTCTGCTGTATCGTTGTTATTGATTCGGATACGCATGAAGTCGTTGAGAAGCAGCATTACAGCGGCAAGATAGAAGTTCCGTATATGCCGGGATTCCTTGCGTTCAGAGAGCTGCCGCTGATACTGAAAACAGTGGAGCTGCTCGAAGCAAGCCCCGATATTTACATATTTGACGGCAATGGTTATCTGCACCCGAGGCACATGGGTATTGCAACTCATGCGAGCTTTTATCTGAACAAGCCTACTATCGGCATCGCAAAGACATATTTCCGTGTCGATAGAAAGACGGATTATACCGAACCCGAAAACGCAGCAGGCAGCTTCACGGATATAGTCATAGACGGCGAGGTCTACGGCAGAGCGCTGAGGACTCACAAAGATGTGAAGCCGATATTCATATCTATCGGGAACTTCGTATCGCTCGACACCGCCTGCGCTCTTGCATTGAAGCTGACCGATAAGGAGAGCCATATCCCGCTCCCGACACGTCTGGCTGACTTGGAAACACATATCGCAAGAGAAAATGAAAGAAATATGATATTATGATCATAATACGCCCCGATACCGTGAGCATGAGGCGAAAACTGCCGCAAATGAACATATTTAGCCGAATGACATCGCGCAGATATTAGGATTTTTTATTGCATTTTTGAAACAAATGTGGTATAATAGATTCAATATCATCTTTGGAGCAGCAGAATTATGCAGAAATTATATTTTATAGTTAATTTGCTCGCGGGCAGAGCCACGATCGGCGATAAGCTCGGCGAGATAATAGACGAATTCAACAAAGCGCACTTCGAGGTCACGGTGCATATCACCCAGAGCGGTACCGATGCCGCAGATTCGGCGAATTACGCCTGCGAGAACGGCTTCGACCTCATAGTATGTGCGGGCGGAGACGGCACGCTCAGCCAGTGTTTGCAGGGCATGATGAAGAGCCGCAGCCGCGTCCCGATAGGCTACCTGCCCGCGGGCTCGACCAACGATTTTGCGCGCAGTCTCGGTATACCCAAGAACACCATGGACGCCGTGAAATGGATAACGAGCGGAACAGCAACACCGTGCGACATCGGCAGCTTCAACGACAACTACTTCTCGTACATCGTCGCTTTCGGAGCATTTACGAGCGTCGCGTATGAGACCTCGCAGCAGGTCAAGAACGTGCTCGGCCACGTATCCTACGTCCTGAATGGCATGATGCAGCTCTCGACCCTGCGCTCAAAGAGAATGCGTATCGAGTACGACGGCAACGTTGTGGAGGGCGACTATATCTTTGGAATGGTCACGAATTCCGCTTCGGTAGCGGGATTGCTCTCGATGAACGACTTCTACCTTGACGACGGTGTTTTCGAGGTCACGCTGATAAAGAAGCCCGCGAATCTCATACAGCTCCAGCAGATAGTACGCTCGCTGCTCAATATCTCCGTGGAGATAGACAAGGACTACATCAAGTTCTTCCGCACGAACAAGATAACCTTCACCTCGCTCAGCGATGAGGAGATAACGTGGACCCGCGACGGCGAGTACGGCGGGAACGCTGTCGAAAACGTTATCTGCAACTGTCAGCGTGCGGTATCGTTCATGATAGGCGAGCGCGGAATGCCTGCCTATGACGACCCTATCGAGAATTACCTTGCTGAGGTATAACAAAAGAGCTCCTTCGGGAGCTCTTTTTTGCGTATAGTATGCAGTTATCGGGCAGACATCAGTTGGTCCATCAGCTCGTCGATGAGCGGCTTTCTTGCGAGCCAGTCGGAGAAGGCAGTAGCTCCGCCGCAGGCAGTACCGAGCTTTAGAGCATACTCGCTTCCCTGCGGAAGTCCTGCCACGAAACCTGCGAGCATGGAATCTCCCGCTCCCACGGAGTTCCTGACCTCGCCGCGGCATACGCCCTGTTTATGGAGCTCACCGTTCTCGTCGAGGAGCAGCGCACCTTTCTCAGCCATGGACACGAGAACGTTGCGAGCCCCCATATCCTGCAATTTTCTCGCATAAGCGGCGATGTCATCCTCATTTTTGAGCTCAGCTCCGAACATCTCTTCAAGCTCGAAATTGTTGGGCTTGATGAGGAATGGGCGGTATTTCAGCACATTCATCAGCAGCTCGCCTGTCGCGTCGACCACGGTGCGGATATCCCTGTCCGCAATGCGTCCGAGGATGCGCTCGTAGATATCGGAGGGCAGGCTGCTCGGGATACTGCCCGCGAGGATGAGCGTGTCGCCGTCCTTGAATCGGTCAGTTTTCGCGAAGAGCTCGTCAATGGCGTGCTCGTCTATCTCGGGACCCTGCCCGTTCAGTTCGGTCTCGGAGTCCGTCTTTATCTTGACATTGATGCGGGAATTGCCGCTTTTGAGCCTTACAAAGTCCGCCTCAATGCCCATAGAGCAGACCCCGCGCTCGATAGCTATGCCCGTAAAGCCCGCAGTGAAGCCGAGAACTATCGACTGCACGCCGAGCTCCGCCAGTACAGCCGAAACGTTGATGCCCTTGCCGCCGATGTATATCTCCTCGCTTGACGAGCGGTTCACGCCGTCCGCTTTGAGCTCGTCGGTGTGGACAACGTAGTCTATCGCGGGATTGAAAGTGACCGTATATATCATATGGACGCTCCTTTATTTCTCCGAGCAGAATTCTACCTTTTCGCCGTTGAGTATCATGTTGGTAGTACGAACTGCGCACATCTTACCGCACATCGAGCAGGTATGGCGCTCGGAAACGGGTGTGCTCTCGTAGTAAGCGCGAGCCTTCTCGGGGTCGATGCAAATCTTGAACATCTCTTCCCAGTCGAGCTCATGCCGAGCTTTAGCCATTCTGTTGTCGATGTCTCTTGCATTCGGTATGCCCTTCGCGATATCAGCAGCATGAGCCGCTATCTTGCTCGCCATGATGCCCTCCTTGACGTCGGCGGCATCGGGCAGGCGGAGGTGCTCTGCGGGAGTAACGTAGCAGAGGAAGTCAGCTCCGTTTGCGGCAGCGATAGCACCGCCGATAGCGGAAGTGATGTGGTCATAGCCGGGAGCGATATCCGTAACGAGAGGCCCGAGCACGTAGAACGGTGCATTGTGGCAGATACGCTTCTGGAGCTTCATATTCGCCGCTATCTCGTTCATTGCCATGTGACCGGGACCCTCGACCATGACCTGCACGTCCTTAGCCCAAGCTCTCTCGGTCAGCGCGCCGAGCTCGATGAGCTCCGCTATCTGACCCGCATCGGTCGCATCGTCGATACAGCCGGGACGGAGCGCGTCACCGAGGCTGATAGTCACGTCAAATTCGCGGAGTATCTCGAGCACATCGTCGTAGTACTCGAAGAAGGGGTTTTCATTGCCTGTCATCATCATCCACGCGAAGAGGAGCGAACCTCCGCGGGAAACGATGTTCATTTTTCTCTTGTCGCGCATAAAAGCCTCAACAGCGCGGCGGTTGATACCTGCGTGGATAGTCATGAAGTCCACGCCCTCCTCGGCGTGCGCGCGCACTACCTTGAGGAAGTCCTGCGCGGTTATTTCGAGGAGGTCCTTCTCAAGGTAGCCGATAGCGTCATACATCGGAACAGTACCTATCATCGCGGGCGACTTCTCAACGAGCGCCTTGCGGAAGGTGTTGGTCTTACCGTAGTTGCTGAGGTCCATGATAGCCTCTGCGCCGAACTTTATAGCCATGTCGACCTTTTCCATCTCCATGTCGTAGTCGTTCTTATCGCCCGAAATACCGAGGTTCACGTTTATCTTCGTTCTCATGCCCGCGCCGATGCCCTCGGGGGAGATGGACTTGTGGTTGATGTTGCAGGGGATAGCCACCTCGCCTGTCGCCACGAGAGCGCGGAGCTTCTCAGCGTCCATGTTCTCCTTCTCGGCTACTATCTTCATTTCGGGCGTGATGATGCCCTTCTTGGCGGCTTCCATCTGTGTGCTGTATTCTCTCATTGGTTTAATTCCTTTCGTGTTTGGATTTGTTTATTTTATCGGAACGCCGAGGGCGGCGTTCCCTACATTTATATGGGTTTATTTATCGGTATTTCGGCGGGCGGATAGTATCCGCCCCTACATTTATCTGCGGAGCAGATAGCCGTGGTCGAGCGGACCGCTGCCCTGTCCGAGGTCGAGCATAGCCGCGAGCGCACCCGAGATGTACTCCTTCGCGCACTCGACAGCTTCCGCAAGCTCCATACCCTTTGCGAGTCCCGCCGCAATGGCGCTTGACAGCGTGCAGCCCGTACCGTGAGTATTGGGGTTGTTTATGCGTCTGCCCTCGAACCACTGCGACGTACCGTCGGGGCAGCAGAGGAAATCGCTCGCGTCGTTTACCATGTGTCCGCCCTTGCAGAGCGTCGCGCAGCCGTATTTATCGACTATCGCCATCGCAGCGGCTTCCATATCGTCCGCGGATGCTATCTTCATGCCCGATATCAGCTCCGCCTCGGGTATATTCGGCGTGATGACCTCCGCTATCGGGAAGAGCAGCCGCTTGACAGCCTCATAAGCTTCTCCCGAGCTCAGAGCCGAGCCGCTTGTCGCTACGGCAACGGGGTCGACCACGACATTTTCGGCTTTCCAGTAAGCGAGCCTGTCCGCGATGACTTCGGCGAGCTCCGCCGACGATACCATACCTATCTTGACAGCATCGGGACGGATATCGCTGAACACCGCGTCTATCTGCTTTGCGAGGAAGTCGGGCGGAGTGTCGAGTACACCCGTGACCCCCGTGGTATTCTGCGCGGTCAGAGCTGTTATCGCGCTCATAGCGAAGACGCCGTTCATGGTCATGGTTTTTAAGTCAGCCTGAATGCCCGCACCGCCCGAGGAATCGCTCCCCGCGATAGTCAGAGCCGTATGTTTCGGCTCGCGCACATGGTCGGACAAACGGAAAAAGCGCTCGTCATCGGGATTTTTGTTTATCATCGAGCGATCGCCTCCTCAGCCTTCTGTCGGAGCAGTTCAGCCGCCGCCCTGACGTCGTCCGCGGCGAATATCGCCGAAACGACCGCAATGCCGCGTTGACCGCACCCGTTTATCTCATGGACATTCTCCGCCGTGATACCGCCTATCGCAGCGACGGGCAGCTTCACGCTCGCCGTTATCTCGCGGAGGTCGGCGGGGGTGATGCGGATAGCATTTTTCTTGGTAGGGGAGGGGAAGACAGCTCCCACGCCGAGGTAATCGGCGCTCATTTTCTGAGCCTCAAGCGCCTGCCCGACCGTTTTTGCAGTCGCGCCGATGATGAAGTCATCGCCCGCAATACGACGTATCTCCGCGACGGGCGCGTCGTCGATGCCGACGTGTGCGCCGTCTGCTCCCGCGAGCATGGCCGCGCGGAAGTCGTCGTTGACGATGAGCGGAGCTCCGTACCTGTGGCAGATCGGCACGAGCCTGCGCGCCTCCTCGGCGAGCTCGTCTGTGTCGAGCTCCTTATTTCGGAGCTGCACGCACGTCACGCCGCCCTGCAATGCGAGCTCGACCTGCTCTGCGAGGTCTCTCCCGCGGAGGCAGGTGTTGTCGGTTATGGCGTAAAGGGTAAGCATTTCGGGTAAAAACTTCATTTCACGTCACTCTCCTTTTTGAATCTGTCAAGGTATTTTTTCGGGTCGGGACAGCTCATCAGCCCGCTCATCACGCACGCTCCCGACGCTCCCGCGGCAATGACGGAGCCGTAATTTTCCGCGCAGATCCCGCCTATAGCGTACACGGGTATGCTCACGGCGGAGCACACCTCCCGCAGGAAGTCAAGACCGCGCGGCGGCAGACCTTTTTTGCAGTCGGTAGCAAAAACGTGTCCCGCAGTGATGTAGGAAGCCCCCTGCTTCTGCGCTTCGAGCGCATCGGAGACGCTGTGGCATGAGGCGCCTATCGTGCGGAATCTCCGCTTCATATCGTCGGGGAGCCCGCATAGGATATGCAGCGGCAGGTGTATCGCCTCCGCACCGAGCTCCGCCGCAGTGTCTGTGAAGCTGTGGAGCACGCACGGTACGCCGTACTCCCCGCAGATACGCATTGCAGTCACCGCGAGCGAGCTGTATTCCCTCGGAGAGAGGTCCTTCTCGCGCAGTATCACCGCTTTCGGCTCGGCTTCGGCTATTTTTCGGAGCTGTGCGGGGAAGTCCTCACACAGCCACCTGTTTGTCACACAGATAATGTCACACATAGAGGTAATCGTTCAGCACAGGCTGAAGTCCTTCGCCCGACATATCGTCGTACATTTTTCTGAGGCTGCGACCGTCGCTTATCTCGAACTGCTCGTCGCCCGCCTCATCAGCTTCCTTGCCCGTGTACTTGCTTTCGTGGTCGCCGATGCCCGTGGAAACGCCCGCGGATATTTTAGTCGCGGCGATCTTGACTATGCCGTTGCGGAAGCTCTCGCTCTCACGCGACGACACCGTGATACCGCAGAACGGCAGGAATATCCTGTACGCGCACAGCACCTGACAAAGCTGCTTTTCGTGGACGTCGAGCGGGTTTATCTTCTCGTTATTGACAATTGGGCGAAGTCTCGGACACGAAAGCGATATCTCTGCGTGCGGGTACTTGCGCTGTAAGTAGTAGACGTGCAGTGCGCTCGCGAGGGCGTCCTTTCGGAAGTCCGAGAGCCCGAGCAGAGCCGAGCAGGCGATCCCGCGCATACCCGCCATAAGAGCGCGCTCCTGCGCCTCGAAGCGGTAGGGGAAAACGCGCTTGTGTCCGAGCAGGTGCAGCTGCTCATATCGGTCGCTGTCGTAGGTCTCCTGAAACACGGTGACGTAGTCGACTCCGCACTCGTGGAGATAGCGGTACTCGTCTGTGTTGACGGGGTATATCTCGATACCGACAAGCCTGAAATACTTCCGTGCGAGCTTGCAAGCCTCGCCGATATATTCGACGCTGCTCTGCGCGCGGCTCTCGCCCGTGAGAATGAGTATCTCCTCCATGCCGCTCTCGGAGATGACCTTCATCTCGTGCTCTATCTGCTCCATTGAGAGCTTCATGCGGCGGATATCGTTATAGCAGTTGAATCCGCAGTACACGCAGTAATTCTCGCAGTAATTGGCTATATACAGAGGAGTGAAGAGGTAGACGGTGTTGCCGAAGTGCTTCTGTGTTTCGAGCCTTGCCTTTTCAGCCATCTGTTCGAGAAAGGGTTCGGCGGCAGGGGAGAGGAGGGCTTTGAAGTCCTCGACGGAGCAGGTATCGTGCCTGAGTGCGCGGAGCACGTCCGCGGGTGTATACTTGCTGTAGTCGTAGCTCTGCATCTCGGAGATGACCTTTCCGCGGATGTCGGAGCTTATCTGCTCCATTCCCTCCATGTACGCCATGTGGTCGGTACGGGAGGACGGGTCGTTCTCGAGGCGGTGCTTTTTTTCAAGTGCGGCTTCGGAGAGCTTGTCCGAATCCACAAAGTAGTTGTTGTCCATTTATATTACTTCCAATTCGTTGTTATCTGTAGGGGCGAGTTCCGCTCGCCCGTGATGATGTTTTTATTGCGGGCGCACGGATAAGCAGCACACCAAATCTTTGATTTGGATTGTGATGCTATATGCAGCTTTGCTGTAATGCGCCGCTACATCAGTCTCTAAGGAAACCCGTGAGGGTATCCGACGGCGAAGCACCGCGTGTGAGGACGCGTCCAAGACCCGAGAGGTAAGCCTTTCTGCCCGCCTCTATCGCCTGTCTGAACGCCTCAGCCATAACGGGGAGGTCTCCCGCGGTAGCGAGCGCCGTATTCGACATAACAGCCGCGGCACCCATCTCCATAGCCTCGCACGCCTGCGACGGTCTGCCGATGCCCGCGTCAACGATTATGGGCAGGTCTATCTCGTCGATGAGTATCTGGATGAAGTCCTTTGTAGCAAGCCCCTTATTTGAGCCGATAGGTGAAGCGAGCGGCATGACCGACGCCGCACCCGCGTTGACGAGGTCGCGGGCGGTGTTGAGGTCGGGGTACATATAGGGCATGACCACGAAGCCCTCTTTCGCGAGTATCTCGGTAGCTCTCACTGTCTCCTGATTGTCGGGGAGCAGGTACTTCGTATCGCGCATTATCTCTATCTTCACAAAGTCGCCGCAGCCGAGCTCTCGTGCAAGGCGAGCTATACGGACAGCCTCCTCGGCATTTCTCGCGCCCGAAGTATTCGGGAGCAGGGTCACGCCCTTGGGGATATAGTCGAGGATATTTTCGCTCTCGGCGGTATTCGCGCGGCGTACAGCCAGCGTGATTATCTCGGCACCCGCGTACTTTACGGCAGCCTCAATGAGGCTGAGCGAGTACTTGCCCGAACCGAGGATGAAGCGCGAGCCGAATTCTCTTCCGCCTATGATAAGCTTATCATCATTCATTGTACATTCTCCTTAAACGTCGTATTCTTGGGCGATAATGCGTATCGCCATATGAGCCATATGAGCCGCGCAGACAGCAACTCTCGCAGAAATGAGCCCGAGCCCGTCCGCGACGTCACTGACTTCGTCTCCGCAGACATAAAAATGCCTTGTCACCTTTCGTGTGACGATGCTGTTCGCGGAGGAGAGCCCCGCCATGCCCGACCCCGAAACGAGGAACTTATCGGGCAGCTTTTCGAGCACGGTATTCACCAGCATTTCCTTCTGGTCTGCGCGGTCGAACGCCTCGCAGACGATATCCTCGCCGCGCAGGAGCTCGGGGATATTGTCCTCGGTGAGCTTCACGCAGTCGCGTGAGATATCGCAGTACGGAGCTATCCGCGAGAGCGTATCGTACAGTGCATCGGACTTGAACATCCCGAGCTGTTCGGGAAAGTATTGCTGGCGGTTGAGGTTGGAGATATCCACGCGGTCGAAGTCTATGATGTGCAGCCGTCCCACACCCGCACGCGCGAGGTGTATCGCGATATTCGAGCCGAGCCCGCCCAGTCCGCAGACGGCAGCGCTTGCCGCCGACAGTCTGCGCTGGAGTTCCGCACCGTGGCGCTCCTCGAGTGCGCGGTACATCTCCTCACGTGTAGGCACAGTCATATCAGCCGCCTCCCACGAAGCGCACAACTTCGAGGTGGTCGCCCTCGTACAGCACCGTAGACGTGTACTGGTCCTTAGGCACGATAGACTCATTCAGCTCGACAGCGACGCGCTGCCCGCCGTAGCCTATCTCTGCGAGAGCCTCGGCAACTGTCTTGCCGTTGAGCTCGTATTCCTTGCCGTTGATAGTCAGCATATACATTCCTCCCAACAAAAATCGGCAGCTTATATGAAGCTGCCGCAAAAAATACTTTGTTCAGCTCCCTACGTTGGCATTATCCAAATCAGGTCACGGGTCGAAGGTGGCACCTTCCTCTCAGCCTGTAGCACAAGCTCCCCTGCAAAATCATTATATCATATCCGCACAAAAAAAGCAAATATAATTTTTCTATGGAAGCGGGCGTTTTCAAATCATCCGACCGCGAAATAAAAAGAGCTGCACGCGACCCGTACAGCTCTTCCTGCATTATAAAGTTAAATCAAACGAGATCAAAGCTGCCTGCGTTGTTATCAACAACGTAGTATACCTTATTCTCCTCAGGCTTTACGTAAACGTTTACAGTCTTGGGAGACTTGATACCCGAAGCCTTCTTAGCCTTTGCGATGAGATCAGCAGAAGTGATCTCAGAGCCGCGGTACTGAACATAAACGTTTTCGGAAGCAGCTGTCTTCTTAGCGGCAGTCTTCTTCTCTGCGGCCTTCTTGGGAGCAGCAGCCTTCTTCTCAGCGGGCTTCTTAGCAGCAGCCTTCTTAGGAGCAGCAGCCTTCTTGGGAGCAGCAGCCTTCTTAGCGGGAGCCTTCTTCTCAGCAGCCTTCTCGGGAGCCTTAACTTCTGCTACAGCTGCCTCAGCGGTCTTCTTAACATCAGCCATGATTCTTTACCTCCGTTTGGATTACTTGTTTACAGCGTTCTTGAGAGCCTGACCAGCCTTGAAAGCGGGAGCCTTGGAAGCAGGAGCAGTCATCATCTTCTTGGTCTGGGGGTTGATTACCTGCTTAGCCTTTCTGTCACGAACCTCGAATGTACCGAAGCCAACGATAGAAACCTTCTCGCCGCTTGCGAGAGAATCTGTGATAGCAGCGATAACTGCGTTTACAGCAGCCTCTGCGTTCTTCTTTGTGAAGTCAGTCTTTTCAGCAACAACACTGATAAGTTCAGTTTTTGTCATATCTGTATCCTCCATTTTTAAATTTTATATATGCATTATATACCTATTTACGTGATTTGTCAAGGAATTTGCGAAAAAAAGACATTTCGACCGATTCTACGGTATATGCAGCCTGCTTTTTATCGAAAACGACCATAGATTTTGCCTATTTTCCGTTATCATGGCTTACAAACGTCGGATACACGCACTTTTTCGGGTTTCTAAATCAGCCTTTTTCGGCAGTCAGAACGCCGTCCGAGAGGTCGACATCAATGGCATCTCCCGCCGAGAGGTCGCACTGTATCATCATTTTTGCGACGAGAGTCTCGACCTTGCTCTGGATGAAGCGGCGGAGCGGACGTGCGCCGAAGTTGGGGTCATAGCCGCAGTCAACGATATAATTCTTTGCAGCTTCACTCACATTTATACGTATGTGCTTATCGTCGAGGCGCTTTTGCAGGTCGGCGAGCATGAGGTCAACGATGTTCATTATCTCGGTTTTGGCGAGCGGCTTGTAGAAGATTATCTCGTCGAGGCGGTTGAGGAATTCGGGGCGGAACTGCTTCTTCAGCAGAGCCTCCACATTTGCGCGTGCCTCGTCGGTGATATTGCCGTCGGAGTCGATACCGTCGAGGATATACGGGCTGCCGAGGTTCGACGTTAATATTATAATAGTGTTCTTGAAGTCGACCGTTCTGCCCTGCGAGTCGGTGATACGTCCGTCGTCAAGGACTTGGAGGAGAATATTGAACACATCGGGGTGAGCCTTCTCTATCTCGTCGAAGAGCACAACAGAGTACGGCTTGCGGCGTACAGCCTCGGTGAGCTGACCGCCCTCGTCGTATCCGACGTATCCGGGAGGCGCTCCGATGAGGCGGCTCACGCTGAACTTCTCCATATATTCGCTCATGTCGATGCGGATGATGTTCTTTTCATCGTCAAATAGTATCTCCGAGAGTGCCTTTGCGAGCTCGGTCTTGCCGACGCCCGTAGGTCCGAGGAACATGAACGAGCCTATAGGTCTGTCGGGAGCCTGAATGCCCGCACGCGAGCGCAGTATCGCCTCGCTGACCTTCTCGACAGCCTCGTCCTGACCTATGACGCGCTTGTGCAGGAGCTCACCGAGGTGCAGGACTTTTTCCTTTTCGCCCTCCATGAGCTTCGCCACGGGGATACCCGTCCAGCGGCATACTATCTTAGCTATCTCGTCCTCGGTGACTCTGTCGCGGAGGAGCTTTTCGCCCTTCATATCCTCCTCGGCCTGAGCTTCGAGGTCGGCGAGCTGTTTTTTCAGTGCAGGCATACGCCCGTATTCGAGCTCAGCCGCCTTGTTGAAGTCGTACTCGCGCTTAGCACGTTCTATCTCGCCGCTGACCTTCTCTATCTCCTCACGGAGCTTCTGCACGGACGAGATATCGTTCTTTTCGTTCTCCCATTTTGCCTTCATGGCGTTGAACCGCTCGCGGAGCTCCGAGAGCTCCTTCTGTATCTCGGCGAGGTGCTCCTGCGAGATGGAGTCGCTCTCCTTTTTGAGTGCGGTCTCCTCTATCTGTAACTGTATCATCTTGCGGTTTATCTCGTCGAGCTCGGTGGGCATTGAGTCCATTTCGGTGCGTATCGTCGCGCACGCCTCGTCGATGAGGTCTATCGCCTTATCGGGGAGGAAACGGTCGGTGATGTAGCGGTTGGAGAGTACAGCCGCGGAAATGAGGGCATTGTCGCTTATCTTTACGCCGTGGAAGACCTCGTAACGCTCTTTTAGTCCGCGGAGAATGGAAATAGTATCCTCGACGGTTGGTTCATCGACCATAACGGGCTGGAAACGGCGTTCGAGGGCGGGGTCCTTCTCGATATACTGGCGGTACTCGTTGAGGGTGGTCGCGCCGATGCAGTGGAGCTCACCGCGCGCGAGCATAGGCTTGAGGAGGTTGCCCGCGTCCATAGCTCCGTCGGACTTGCCTGCCCCGACGATGGTGTGGAGCTCATCAATAAACAAAAGTATCTGACCGTTGCTGTTCTTTATCTCGTTGAGGACAGCTTTGAGTCTCTCCTCGAACTCGCCGCGGTATTTCGCGCCTGCTACGAGAGCGCCCATATCGAGTGAAAAGACCTTGCGGTCCTTGAGGCTGTCAGGGACATCGCCCGCCACGATACGCAGTGCAAGCCCTTCAGCGATAGCGGTCTTGCCGACGCCGGGCTCGCCGATGAGCACGGGGTTATTCTTGGTCTTTCGCGAGAGTATGCGGATGACGTTGCGTATCTCGCTGTCGCGTCCGATGACGGGGTCGAGCTTGTTTTTCCGCGCGAGCCCGACGAGCTCCTGACCGTACTTAGTGAGCACGTCGTAGGTATCCTCGGGATTTTCGGAGGTAACGCGCGTGTTTCCGCGGACGGACATCAGCGCCGAGAGGAAGCCGTCACGCGTGATATTGAAGGTGCGGAAGAGGTTCGTGACGTCTCTGTCCTTACAGTCGATGAGCGCGAGCATAACGTGCTCGACGGAGACGAACTCGTCTTTCATATTGTCAGCTATTCCCTCGGCAGTGGTGAGGACGCGGTCGCCCTCGGCAGAAATGCCGATATTACTGCTTCTGCCGCTTCCTGTTACCTTGGGGAGCATGTTTATCTTTTTATCGACTTCGCCGTCGAAGATATCGGCATCGATGTTCATTTTCCTGATGAGCTGAGGGATGAGACCGTTTTCCTGTTTCATAAGACCCGAGAGCAGGTGAACGGGCTCGATGACGTTGTTTGATTGCATCACAGCGATGCTCTGAGCCTTTCTGACGGCGTCGATGGTCCTCTGGGTATATTTTTCTGCATTCATATTTCTTTCCTCCTATTGCATTTGATTTTTGTATTCTATTAGCCGAGCACTACACAACAAATGACTTCAACATTTGTCCGTACCTTTTTTCAAGCTCGGGAGCAGTGCTGCCGAAGCCGTGCGGGTCGGCGAAAAATGTCTTTACAGAGAGGTCGAGGTCGGAGATATAGCGTCCGATAGCCTCTCCTGCCTGTTCATCGGTGACCTCGCCCGCGTTGAGGAGCTTGCGGGTGAAGCTGCCGGAAGCGAGCTCCCAATCGGGATAGTCGTACCCCATTGCAGCCAGACGCGGGCTTTCTGTCTGTACACGGTAGAGGAAGAAGCTGTTGAAAAGCTTGATAAGTGCCTCGCTCTGCGTGCGTATCTGTACTTTCAGCGTGCCGAGGTACTTGTCGGGCGCCCGCTCCAGCTCGACCTTATAGCTGATCGTCGGACGATACTTGTATTCCAGCGCCGTCCGCATTGTCAGCAGCGAAGCGGAGCGCTGCTGCTGAACCTGCATCGCGCCTCCGATGAGCTCCTCGACATATGCGAATATATCGCGCATCCTCATCTCGGGAGTGACGCAGGACAGGCGTTCCGCGAGTATCTGATTGATGAGGTTCGAGCGGCTTGTCCCGAGCCGATAAGCCTGTTCGTCGACCGCTCTGATGACGTCGTCCATAAGGACGAGGCTGTAAACGCTTCTCTTCATAACTGCGCCTCCTTTGAATATATCATAGCATTGTATATATAATTTGTCAAGCGGATTATATAATCTTTCACGCAAGTTTCACAATGCAAAAAGATGCACCTCTTTCGAGGTGCGAAATGCGGTCCATACGATATAAAATCGTTTAGCACTGTCGGACCGAGCCATAGATATAGTTAAAATAAGTTATTGAGAATAGAAAACATGAAAAAATTACAAATGAAAGGGATTAGTTTTAATAAAAAACTAATTCTTTTTCTATGGCGAGCAGTTGAATTAATATCCAGTATCAAGCACATGAGAGGGGAGGGTACTTGATACCGAATACCAATTATCTTCAATTGCTGATATTATTATATAGCAGAAGAATCCACTTGGCAATAAATATTTATACACTCAACTATAAAATAGTGTACTTTTCAAGACTTTTTCGCGGATTTTATTGTTAATTTTTAATGAACAAGTTATTTGATACTGAACGTTCACAGTTTATTAATATAAATTGGATGTTCATTATATGTTCTAACATTGTTCTAAATTTGATAAAATAATTCGTGTAATTGTATGTACAAAAAGAAGAGCCGCAGGAAGCTTCGCTCCTGCGGCTGATCTTTATTTATCCGATCATGATCTCATTCTTTGTATCCTCGACCTCAAACTCGCCTGCGCTCTTGCCGTCGATACTTACCGACACCTTATCGCCCGTGCTCAGATCGGGGAGGAACATTACTGCCGACTTGAACTCCTTATGCGGAGTGAGCGTACCGACTTCCTTGCCGTTGACGAAGAAGGTCAGCTCGCTGTCAGCCGCACCGCCGTTCTTGAAACCGAAGCCGACATACGGAGCAGCCGAATGCATGGGCTCGGTGAACTTATTGCCCGCTGCGAAAACAGTACCGCCTGTGTAATTGAATACGGAAGCGTAAATGGAGTGCTTCTCCTCCTTTGTGCCGCCCGAGATGTGCATAGTACCGCCGTTTATGTTGATAGAGCCCGCAGCGTCGTCGCCGCCCTTGGCTTTGATACCGTTCGTGCCGCCGAAGATAGTCACATCGCCGTCGTTTACCGTTATGTCGTCGTTCGCGATTATGCCCGACTTGCGCGCATCAATGACATATGTACCGCTCTCGATGATGACGTCGTCATCGCTGCTTATTCCGTGGGAGGCGGTAGCAGTAACGAACAGCTTACCGTTGCCCTTTAGTCTGACGGTATCATTTGAGAATATTACACCGGTCTCGCTGACGCCTTTTTTGGGGATATCGCTGCTGACGTAGTTTACGGAGCCGTCCTTGGGCTTGATAGTACATTTCTTAGCCTCTCTGATGTAGATCGCGGGGAGCGAGCTGTTGGAGATATCCACGCCGTTGAGAACTACCGTGACCTTGTCCTCGGAAGCGCCCGTATCGACGATTATCTGTCCGTTTTTGACCGAGCCCGTGAAGATGTAGTCGCCGCCCGCACTGATAGTTACTGTCGCGCCGTCGACGGTGACATTTTCGCCTGTCACCTGCGGAGTGCTGCCGAGCGTTATCTCAGCCGTGTACTCCTTCACTTCTTCTCCCGCGGAGGTAGTTTCCTGCGTGGATGAGCCGCCCGAAGCCGCCTTTGTTGTCGCGGCAGAGCTGCCCGAGTTTCCGCCCGCCGCGCTTCCCGTGCTCTTTGCACCGTTCACGGTCGTGCCTGCTGTCTTGGTAGTTGCCGCGGTAGTCTTAGTGGACTTAGCGTCTGTCGTTTTGGCAGTAGTCTTGTCCGAATTTTTCGAGGTCGTGGCAGTCCCTGTGCCCATGGTCGTACCCGAAACCTCGGCAGAGGCGTCGGTCGTCACCGCGGCAGTGGTATCGGCGGAGTTCTCGCCGTCGGAGTCACTTCCGCACGAAACAGCCGAAGTCATCATAGTCAATACAGCCGCGATAGCGGCGAGCTTTCTGTAATTCATTGCAATTCTCCTCTATATGCGTATTTATGGAAATTGTCAGACTTTTAGTCTGACAAGCTCCACTATAATTTTTATTTAGGGGGGACAGAAATAATATTTCAGTTCTCGTATATCTTGTCGTCGTATCTGAAGAATACGAGGTTGATGGTCATATTTCCGTTGAGAGCACGCAGCTCGTCGATGAATTTTTTCTGGTCGATGTCATCGTTGACGTCAACAGAGTAGATGAGCTCGAACAGAGTACCGAAGTTGGTAGTCTTGACTCTTCTGAGCTTGTGATAGGTCGTGTACTTGCTGAGTACGGGTTCAAAAACGCCCTGATAGTCGAGGTTTTCTGGAATAGTTATCTTTAGTGTCATATGCTTTGACTTGCAGGTGCCGAAGCCTATCTCGCTGAGTGCGAACATCACGATACCGAGTACGATGAAGAATACGACCGCGAAGCCGATATAGCCGATACCGCACGCAACGCCCGTAGCCATTGCGTAGAAGATGTAGGCGATGTCTTTTGGGTCGCCCGCGACGCTTCGGAATCGGACGAGAGTGAATGCACCCGCGAGCGTAAGAGCGCCCGCCGTGGAATTGATGAGTATGAGTATCAGCGCGATTATCGGAGGGAGCATGATAATAGTCGTTACATAGCTCTGCGAGTAGCCCTCCTTGCGGTGAGTTGCGATATAGATGAGGCTGATGAGGAACCCGAGCACAAGAGCCGCTCCCACACATACGAAGAACTGACCCGCACCGACCGAGGTGTCGGAAGCTCCGTTTGTGAAGATGGAATCATCCTCAAGGTCATTGATAATATTGCCGAATAGGTTTAATGCCGTAAGCATTTCAAACACTCCTGTTCATTAAGATATTGTTCTTTACCACGGAAATGCCCGCGATGTAGACCTGCTGACCCGCAGAAGCCTGTTCCTTCACGAAGTTGGTATACGCCTTGCCGTACTTCGAGAAGCTTGTCTTGTAGATGCCGAGCTCCGAGAGCTTGCGGACGAGCCAGTCGGGCATCGAATCGCCGACCTTTACCTCCATCAGGCGCTGGTCTGGACGTATTATCTGATTTCCGTAGCTTGCATAGTCGAGCCCGAGGTCATATCGGCGCTCGGTTATCTTCCTGTCGAAGGTAAGGCGGAAGTCTTTGTTCTCCTTGCCGAAGAAAGCCTCGCGCTGGTAGCTGATATACTGCTTGGGCTGTATTGGATAGTGGTCGAGGAGGGCGTCCAGCTCAGCGAACACCTGCCCCGTGATATACTTTTTAGCCGCAGGCTTTTTGCGGGTCGCGAGGTACTCGGCGCTCTCCGCGAGAGTCATCGAGACGCGTCTTTTTGTAACGATGCCGCCTATCTTCTTCTTTATCTCGAGGAAAACGAGTGAATCCTCGGACGCAGGCGAAAAGTAGCTGCGCAGCCTTAATTTTTCCTTATAATACGGTTTTGAGAGGGATTCGCGGATGAGAAAGTCGTCGGGAGTATCGTAGTATATGTTATATATGCCGTATTCCTTGCCGCCTACGCAATACTTATCGGGCTCCATATACTTATGTATCTCCTCGGCGAGCGCATCGTACTGCTCCATATCGAGCAGGAACTTTATCTCTTTTCTTGCAAAGGTATTTATAGCCATACGCTTGTGAACGCGGCAGCCCGTTAGTACCTGACATCATCCCTGCCGCTCCACGCTCAACTCCTTTCGTGATTTTCTGTTTACATTATATCTGTCCAGTCTTAAAATAGTCTTAAAGTATTACCACAGAATTAGTAAACTGTCTGTATTTTTTGTGAAAGATTTGTGGAATCTTCTCTCAGTCGCCGAAAGGAGCCGACCTTCTCACAAGAAGCTTTCTCATCTGCACGAGGTCGAAGGTATCGAGCACACCGTCTCTGACGAGGTCGTAGTCCTTCAGGCGCTCGGCATAGGACTCCGCGGTCTGCTTGTCGCCGAGCAGATATCGGCTGAACGTCACGAGGTCGTTCACCATGATGTCCGTATTCTCGGGCAGGGCTGACGTCGAAGCTGTCTCGGTCGTGACCGCAGAAGTCTCCGCAGAAACAGCCTCACCGCTGAGGTAGCTGTCGAGCAGCTCGGTCCAGTAGTCTCCTATAGCTTTGTAGCCGTCGTTGTTCGGGTGAACACCGTCGAAGAGGAGCTCCGCTTTATTGTCGTCGGTTATCGTACTTCCCGCATAGCAGACGGCGATGTTGCTGTGCTCGCTTTTCATCTCGGAGCACAGAGCGGCTACTGCTTCATTGTAATCCTTGACAGCCTTGCCGACGCTGACCTCAACTGTCGCATCGTCATACTGAGTCTGCCAGTCTGCGGAGTGGCGGTAGTTGCCGAACCAGTCGCGCACACCCTCGCGGTTAGGCGAAGCGGCGGGAATGGTGCTGACGAATAGCGCCGAATCTTCGGGGATATTCGCCAGAATGAAGTCTATGAGCTCTCTGAGGTCGTTCACGCTCTCATTCAAATCATGGTTATCTATTATATTATTGGTACCTATCTGAAGTGTCACGATATCGGGCTGTTTTTCCTGAAGGCACTTGGTCTGCTGAAGCGTTTCGAGTATGCCGCTGCGTCCTGGATAAGCCTTTACCGCATAGCCGCTGTAGCCCGTATTCTCGTTGTCATACTCGAAGCTCTCGCCTGTTGCCGCGTCGGTATAGGTGGGAGTATAGCCGCCGTCCTTACTGCCGACCATGTCTATCTTGTAGCCCTTCTCAGTCAGCCCGTGGTAGATGAACTTGCGGTAAGAGCCCGAATATTCGGGCACATAGCCGTCCGTGATGGAGTCGCCTATGCACATTATTTTAATGGTGTCCGACTCATCGGCGAAGCTCTCGGCAGGCGCGGAGAGAAGTGTCAGGCTTGCCGTGAGAACTGCCGCTGAGATCAGCGGGATAAGCTTTCTCATATATTGCGCTCCTTTCGGGAGTAAGCGGAAAAGCGTCGGAAAAGACACGGTCCGAGCACAAAGAGGCTAAAATGTGTATATAAAAGTGTCATTTTCATCTCACTTATAATATCACAATCCGACAGAAATGTCAATTAAATGAAGCAGTATTAGTTGAATTTAAGCAAAAAAGAGTCTCCCGCAGGAAGACTCCGCAATATTTGGTTATCATCAGCCGTCCGAACTGTTGGTCCTGCTGTTTATCAGCGTGTACAGACAGGGCAGGGGAGCACTGTTCGGACCGCTGCTGCCGCTGCCGACCCGCACCTCCGCTGTAGAGAACGTGCCTTTTCCGTATCGGCGAAACGGCAGCTTAACTCTGTACTTGCAGTATAATTGTTTGCGAAAAAATTAACAAAATGTGCGCGGAGCGTTAGGCGAAAGCAGGACCATATTGCGCGGTTAGATGGTCGTTGCGGATGCACGGCGGGGACTTTTTATGCGGCTTTGATCCGAGTCTCTGATACAAATTGTATATTCTTTTCCGCCGCGAGTTACGGCAGGAAATATCGTCAGCTCAGCTCTTGCTATTTCGACAGATCTATGCTATAATGTATGCAAAGCACGCATCCAAAATGGTATAGGAGGAACAGCCGAATGAAAGACGAGCTTATCGCTTCCCTTCTGGGAACAGCTATGGGTACAGCAAACAACGTTGTAAATAAAGTTGCCGAGGACCACCGACGCACCCTCGAAAAAGAGGAGGCTATCGCCCGCGAGCAGGAGCAGACCAAGCGCGCCATAGCGCAGGAGGAGGAGCGTACCCGCCGCGAATTCGTGGAAAAGGGGCTCGATAAGAGGCATCGCGAGGAGATAAAGGAACTTCAGGCAAAGCGCGATGCTACGCCGATAGATACGGTATGCGAGAGCTGTACGGGTACTATGGAGATAGACAGACACAAGGGAATGATGTCTTGTCCCTACTGCGGACACACGGAAGTGCTCCCGCCTGTTCACTGCTATGACCCGCTTCTTGACGATAATGACATCATGGACTTAAAGCCCAAGACACAGCCTGTGATCGAGCCCGCAGCTCCGAAACATACGCCTGCGAGCGATCTGAAACAGAACACCACACAGAGCGGCGTCACGGTGGAAAAGCTCAACGTCAGACCGAACAAGTCGTTCAGCTCGGAGGCTATGGCGTCGAATATTTCGGGCGTTACGAGGCTTGCAACGGCAGCTGATAAAGCGGCAGCAGATGAAGTGCCGCTGCTGAATAAGGTCGTGAATACGGCAAAACTTATCGACACCAAGCCTGTTGAAGGCTTCGTCAAGCACGAGACCCGCGGACTTGTGATCTCGATAATCTCTATTATATGCGGCATTGTGGGGATCCTTACCTGCGGTGTGCTCGTAGTTCCCGAAATTCTGGGCGTTATTCTGTCGCTGATACCTATTGTCGGCGGCAAGGCGAAGTTCGGCAAGCTCAGCAAAACTCTTGCAACGATAGGTCTTGTGGCAAGTCTGTCGGCAGGTGCGCTCGTGTTGATGTCGGTGTTTATTCTCAAAAAATAAAGCAGGCTCCCGAGTTAAGGCGACACGTACAAAGACCGTCTGACGGCTTTGACGATGCTGCCTTAACTCGGGAGTTTTAATTGTTCCACGTGGAACATATGTTTCTGTGTGGCGTTTGTACTTGTGAAACACTGTTCTCGATTCTGTGAAACAGCTCGGAGCACGGCTCAACTCTCAGGTGAAAGCCATGCTTCGCTATGCTATTGGTTTAAACTGTGAAAGAACGAGTGGAACAAGTGTCTTGCAAATGCGCAGCATTTAAGCGTTTCACTTAAGGCAACACCGCACAAAGCCCGCCTGAAGGCTTTGTACTGGATATGCTTGCATATTTTCCGTCATCTTGCACAGAAATTCCTTGACATACGTCAGTATGCCTGCGGAATTTCTATACAATCTGACGAAAAATCTGTCGGCGCATCTCCAGCACAAGCTTTGTACGGTATTGCCTTAACGAAAAAGCGGGTCACCGAGCCGTAAACTTACGTTACGTTCCCTGTGACCCGCGGATCTGTCCGAAGGTGCTTCCTTCGGTGTTTACCTTTTAGCGCAGATCTGCTGCCATGCTCGAAGCCTCGGCTATTGCTTCCTCAGCCTTGGAATTTGCCTCTGCGATCGCTGCCTCTGCTGCTGCGATCCCGTCATCGACTGCTTTATCTACAGCTGCTTCCTTTTCCGAAGATAACGTCGCGTCAGCTTTTGACTCAGCCTCGGCAGCAGCTCCATCTGCCGCAGCAGGAGCTTCGCCAGCCGTCTTCTCTATCGGGAGAGAATTGCCCTCCTCATCGTAGAATACGATGTTGTCGATGTACATATTGCCTTCGTTCTGAGCTCCCCACCTCATTATGAGGAACACAGCTTCGTCCATAGCCTCGTCCCAGCACTGTCCGCCTGCTGCGAGCACGAATTTGAACTCAGCATGGGCTGCTCCCGACATATCGAAGTAGTATTCACCGCCGCTCCATTCACCGAACTGGTACCACTTGTCGCCTGCGACGTTTGCACCGCCGCCGCCGCCTATCCAGCCAGGAGCCTTGAGCTTTTCGCCGTCCTCATTTTCGTAGTCGGAGGCTGTAGCGTCTGCGTAAACGTCGAACTCGATCGAGCGCACTTTTGCTACGTTCTCGTGACTGAGAAGCTTTACCGCGTCTATCTGGATCTTCTGGACTGTACCGTTTGCGAAATTCTTTCCGTCATCGGTGAAGCGGAGCATCTTGTTGCCCTCGACCTCTACGACCTCCAGAGTTCCCTGTGCTGAGTCGTCATCGCCTGTCTTGGGAGAGGCAAACGAGAAGTCGCCGTCGTCAAAGGTGATAGTGTTGGGGTCGGTCGCCTCAACGGGCTTGGGAGGCTCGGGGGGAGCCTCGGTAGTTGCCTCTGTGGCAGCTACTGTGGAGGGTTCGGTCG
Source organism: Ruminococcus sp. YRD2003 (assembly GCA_900109435.1). GTDB lineage: Bacteria > Bacillota > Clostridia > Oscillospirales > Ruminococcaceae > Ruminococcus > Ruminococcus flavefaciens_G. The sequence continues at coordinate 76,641 of FNZT01000013.1, forward strand.
AAGCTGTCGTAGTTTCCGAGCTCTCGGATGACGAGCCCTTGTCTCCGCAGCCTGCGGCAGCTGCAGCAAGAGTGAGAGTCAGTGCGCTCGCAAGTATTCTTTTGTATTCCATACTGATTATCTCCTTTCTATCATTAATGCCCCCTGCACGCAGAGGGCATTAATGCTTATCGGTCAGACTTTATCAGTCTTTCTTCCTTACTGCAAAAGCAGTAGCAGCAGCAAGTCCGAGTGCAGCGACTGCAACAGCAGCGCCTGCATCACCTGTCTTAGCAGAAGCCTCGCCTGCCTTCTTGGTAGTTGTTGTACCTGTGCCTGATGTAGTTGTCGTCGAAGTGCTTGAAGTTGTTGTCGTTTCGCTGCCCGTTGTGGTAGTTTCGGCAGCCTCTGACGTAGTAGAAGGTGCTTCAACGCCGTCATCGGTCTTGACGCTCTTTATCTTGATCTTGGCAGAAGTTGCAGCCAGGTCTCCGCCGTACTCGAAGATCGGGATATTTGTCTGGACATAGAGGATCTGAGCAGTCGCGGAAGGCTCGTCGAGCTTCCACTCGACTGTGTATTCACCGTCGCCTTTGATCTTGACGATCTCGTCAGCGGGGATCTTGCCGTTCTCGTATTCGCCCATGTGACGGCTCTTGTCAGCGATACCGCCGCAGAGGAAAGCCTCAAGGTCCTTGTCTGTCTCGGCGCCTTCAGCCTTGACCTTTGAATCGGAACCGATGCCCGAAACCTCAAATGTTACCTTAACATAGCCCGTGTAGGGGTTCTCGGTGTCTTCGGTGGGGATATCCGCAACCGCAGGCTGTGCCCACTGATTGAGGATATTTGCTCTGAGGAGCTTGCCGTCGTCGGAAGTGCCTGCGGAATTGCCCGAATCCGTGTACTTCACATCTCTCTCGGCGGCGAAAGAAGTTACACTCATTGCGCAGAGGGCAGAAGCGGCTACGACTGATGCAGCCATGGCTGCGAGTACCTTGTTCATCTTCATAAAAAAAACTCCTTACTTACGTGCGTATAAGCGGGGATAAACAGAAGAATGCGCACTTATTTTTATAAAAACATTCTAACATAAAAGCATTTTGTTGTAAAGCGGCGTTTTGCACAAAGTTGATAGCTGCTCTTAGTCCGAAACAGGCGGATTTCAACAGTTTTTTGCCGCCGCAGAGGCTATTATCCCGACTGCTTCCTTCATCATATCGAACGGACGCTTCTTAGGGTCTATTTTTACCGATACATAGGACTTTCCCGAGCCGTTGAAGGTTATCTTTCCCTTGTATGCCGCCGAGAGTGCCTGTATCTGCTCTATGGTGAGGTATTGGGTGTAGAAGTACATCTGCGCGTTCCTCTGCGATATCTCCGTTATGCCGAGATGTGCTGCCTTGTTGCGCAGGAGCGAGACCTCTATCAGTCCAACTACCGACTTGGGAGGCTCGCCGTAGCGGTCTATCAGCTCGTCTATCAGGTCGAACCTGTCCTCGTCGCGGGTGACGTGCATTATCTTCTTGTAGAGGTCGATGCGCTGATTGAGGCTGGTGATGTAGTCTTCGGGGATGTGCGCGTCTATCTGTATGTCAACAAGGCACTCGGGCACCTTCTCGGGCTGCTCGCCCTTCTCCTCGGCGATAGCCTCCGAGAGGAGCTGCAAGTACATATCGTAGCCGACAGCTTCCATGTGTCCGTGCTGACTGCCGCCGAGTATGCTTCCCGCGCCGCGTATCTCAAGGTCGCGCAGAGCTATGCGGAAGCCGCTGCCGAACTGAGTGAACTCGCGCATGGCATTGAGGCGCTTTGCCGCTATCTCGGTGAGCACCTTGTCGCGCTGATAGGTGAAGTATGCGTAGCCGCGGCGGTTGGAGCGCCCCACGCGTCCGCGGAGCTGGTAGAGCTGCGAGAGCCCGAAGCGGTCGGAATCCTCGATTATCAGCGTGTTGACGTTGGGGACGTCCACGCCTGTCTCTATTATCGTGGTGCAGACGAGTATGTCTATCTCATGCTCGACGAGCTGCTCCCATATGTCGCTCATCTCGTCCTCGCTCATCTGTCCGTGTGCGACTGCTATACGCGCATCGGGCAGGAGCTGCTGCAATCTGTCCGCGCAGGAGAGTATGCTCTCGACGCGGTTGTGTATGTAGTAGACCTGTCCGCCCCTGCGGAGCTCGCGCACTATCGCTTGTACGACCGTGCCGACGTTGTATTCGATGACGTAGGTCTGGACGGGGTATCTGTCCTGCGGAGGCTCTTCAAGCACCGACATATCACGTATGCCGCTCATCGCCATGTTGAGCGTTCTCGGGATGGGCGTCGCGGACAGCATGAGGACGTCCACGCCTGTGAAGGCCTCCTTGAACTTCTCCTTGTGCGCCACGCCGAAGCGCTGCTCCTCGTCGATTATGGCGAGTCCGAGGTCTTTGAACTTCACGCTCTTCTGGATTATCTTGTGAGTGCCGATGAGGAGGTCTATCCGCCCCTGCGCGAGCTTCTTCACTATCTCCGCCTGCTGCTTCGGCGAGCGGTAGCGGCTGAGGAGCTCCACGTTCACGGGGAAGTGCTCGAAGCGGCGCAGTGCCGTCTGGTAGTGCTGATACGCAAGTACCGTTGTCGGCGCGAGTATGGCGCACTGCTTGCCTGCGAGTATGCACTTCATCGCCGCGCGGAAAGCGACCTCGGTCTTGCCGAAGCCGACGTCCCCGCAGAGCAGCCGCTCCATCGGGCGTATGCGCTCCATATCCGCCTTTATCTCGGCGATAGCGGTGAGCTGGTCCTCTGTCTCGACGTAGGGGAAGCGCTCCTCGAAATCGTGCTGTATCTCGTCGTCGGGATAGAAGGCGAAGCCCTCGCTCTTCTCGCGCTTTGCGTAGAGCGCGATGAGTTCGTGAGCCATATCCTTGACCGCGCGCTTTACATTGCTGCGAGTTTTCTGCCACTCGCCCGAGCTGAGTTTGCTGAGCTTTACGCCGCTGTCCTCGCGCGGACCGATGTATTTCGACACCATATCGAGCTGCGTTACGGGGATGTAGAGCTTATCCGTGCCCGCGTACTGTATGGTGATGTAGTCCTTGATGACGCCGTCGAATTCGAGCTTGCGGATGCCGATGAAGCGCCCGATGCCGTGGGAGCTGTGTACCACAAGGTCGCCCTCGGAGATGTCCGCAAGGCTGCGTATCTCCTCCGCCTTGTTCCTCTTGCGGGCTTTGCGCTTGCGGACGGAGTCCATGGCACGTCCCTGCGTGATTAGCACGGTCTTGTTTTCGGGGTATTCAAAGCCGCTGCTGAGACTGCCCGACATGAGCGCTACGCGTCCAGCGCGGAGCTCTAAATCATCGGTCGCGATATCGCAGGGGATACCCGCGTCCTCCAGGTCCTGACGGATTATCGGGAGTGTCTTCTCGCTGCCCGCGCAGAGGAGTATGCGGTACTTTCGCGCTTTGTAGTCGGTGATATCCTCGATGAGCTGCTTCAGCTCGCCGCCCCAGAAGGCAGTCTGCATCGCCTCAAAGCTGACGAGGCGGCGGAAGTCGATGCGCTCGCCGCTCTGGACGAAGTTGCTCATATACAGGCACGGCTTCTTTTCGGCGATGTGCTGTATCTTCGCGAGCTCGAGGCAGTAGCCGTCAAGTCCCTTGCAGAGCTGCCCGTCCTCCATGAGCAGCTTGATATCCTCAGTGTAACGCGCCGTTATGCCCGCTGCGGTGTCCATGACGTTGGAGTAGTCGCTGAACAGCACCGCGCCGTCGATGTAGTCGAATACCGTCGAGGGCTCGCCGTAAACGAGCGGGTAATACTTCATTCCGTGGGCGAGTATCTCACCCGCGCGGAGTCTGCGGACGTCGGCGCCGAGGTGCTCGCGTATCAGCTCCATGCGCTTGCCGCGAGCTTTCTTGCAGAGCTCCTCTACCTTGTCGGCAAGCTCGGCGCAGTCGTAGAGTATCTCTCCTGCGGGGGATATCTCCGCTTTTTCGAGCTTTACGTCCGAGCGGCGCTGTGTGTCTGTCTCGAATTCGGAAATGCTCTCTATCTCGTCGCCCCACAGTTCGATGCGTATGGGCTTATCCGACTGAACGGGGAAGATGTCGATGATGTCGCCGCGGACAGAGAACTGCGAGGCGCCCTCGACCTTCTCCGAGCGCTGATAGCCGCTCCGCGTGAGGGAGAGGCAGAGCTTGTCACGGTCGATCTCCTGCCCTGACGTGAGCTCTATCCCTGCCGCGATCAGGGTTCCGACGGGGATAACAGGCTGCATTACGGCTTCTATGCTTGCACATATCACACGGCAGCTCCCGCGGACAGCCCTCGCGAGCGCCGACACGCGCATATACTCGTACTCGCGGTTCGCACTGTCTACGGGCGTGAAAACGAGCTCCTTCGACGGGAAGAGGACTGCCGCTTCGCTGCCCGACATCATGTTGATGTCGTCGCAGAGCTTCTTTGCCTCCGCTTCCGTACCCGTGATCACAAGGTCGACTTTCCCCGTATCTATGGCGTTTATGAGCTGCGCCCTGTGTATATGCGAAAGACCCGTCACGGAGACGGGTGAGATGTTTTTTTCTATTGCCTCGCGAACGCTCTTATAGCCTGAGAGTTCGCGGAAAATGTCCGTAAATAGCTTCATATCTTTCCCCTGTCAGGAATTGTATTTGTTCATCGCTTCATCGGTCTTGCCCTGTACCATGAGCTTTATGCACTCGCAGGCGTTTTCGGCGGCTTCTTTCAGCTTTGCCGCGTCCTCCTTGCCGAACTTGCCGAGTACCCATTTTGCGAGGTCGTAGTCGGGGTGAGGCTTCTTTCCGACGCCCATTTTTATACGAGGGAAGTCGTCTCTGCCCGTGAGCTCGATGATGCTCCTGATGCCGTTGTGACCGCCGTGACTGCCCTTGCGGCGTATGCGGAGCCTGCCCGGGTCGAGCGAGATGTCGTCGTAGATGACGATGAGGTTTTCGGCGTCTATCTTGTAGAACTCCAGCGCCTGCACAACGGCTTCGCCGCTGTTGTTCATATACGTCGTCGGTTTGAGCAGCAGACAGCGCTTGTCTCCGATAGACGCCTCGGCAGTCTTGCCCTTGAAACGGAGACGGTCTATCTTCACGCCGAGCTGCTCCGCAAGCGTATCTATCGTGAAAAAGCCCGCATTATGGCGGCTCCCTTCGTATTCGAGCCCTGGATTGCCGAGCCCGACTATCACATACTCTATTTTACCTCTTGCCGCTGTCGAATTTGCGGAAATGCGGTCAAACACGTCAAAAATGCTCATTCTATCTCTCCTTGAAAACTGCTTGTATTACTTCGGCAGTATTATACCGATTGATTCTCCGTCGGTCATCTGGAACACATTGTATTATACCACATATCCGCAAAAATAGCAAGTGCTTCAGCGGGATGCCGCGGGCAGTGTATCCGCGGATCGCTGTATTGGTGATCTGTTTTATCGGTTTTGACGAAATTGAATAGAAGCGTTCTTATTGTTGACAAATTACCGAAAAAATTGTATAATAGTCTTACCAGCTTTGCTATTGAGAGGAGGCGATGCTATGGAGCGTAAGGATATGATCTTCAATAAGATCGCAGAGGCACTGCTTATCGACTATACAAGCGTTTACTATGTCAATATCGTTACAGGTGAGTATCAGTGGTATTCGGCAGACCCCGAATTCCACTCGCTGAAGATACAGCAGCACGGCGACGATTTCTTCGCCGACCTCGTCCGCGATGCCGATCTCGTCGTCCATGAAGATGACAAGCATATCTTCATGGAGGATTTTAAAAAGGAAAAGCTCATTGCCGCTATGAAAAACGGTTCTATGCAGAGTATCGTCTACCGCCTTATGATCGACGGCAAGCCCGTGTACCACAAGCTCAGGTTCATTCGCAGGAGCGACAGCGACTACTGCATCCTCGGCGTCATCAACATCGACAAGGAGATCCGTATGGAGCAGGAATCGGAAAGGCTCAAAGCTGAGCGCGTCGTGTTTGACCATATCTCAGAGAGCCTCGCTATGCGCTATGACCTCATCTGGTATGTGAACAGCGAGGATTCTACCTTTCAGACGCATTCCCGCGGTAACTTTTTTTCCGATCTCAACCTTAAAGAAACAAGCAGCAACTTCTTTGAGAATATCGTAAGCGTTGGCAGCAAGATAATCCACCCAGAAGACAGGGAACGCTTTTTTGCTGTCGTTGACAGGGATAACCTCCTGTCTGCCCTCGAGACGAGAAAACAGGTCGTGGTAGATTACAGGCTCCTCGTCAGGGGCTTCGTCCACTATAAGCGACTGACCGCCATGTGGGCAAGCGACAGGTTCCACCTTATCGTCGGTGTCGAGAATACCGATGAGGAGGTCAGGAAACTGCACGCACACGGTATGGCGCTCAGCCACGCAAACGAAATGGCGCGCCGCGATGAGCTCACAGGTGTCAAGAACAGGACCGCTTTCCGTGAGCTTGAGGAGTCGGTGCAGAAGAGTATGGACAACGGGGCGAGCTATATGCCTTTTGCGCTCGTGCTGTGTGATATAAACGGTCTTAAACTGACCAACGATACCCTCGGGCACAAGGCGGGCGATGAGCTCATTCGTGCGTCGTGCAGACTGATATGCAATGTGTTCACGCACAGCCCTATCTTCCGTATCGGCGGAGATGAGTTCGTTGCTTTCCTCGGAAGCGATGACTACCACAACAAGGAGGACCTCTACGAACGCCTCTGCGACCAGGTGCGCGATAACCTCAACAGGAAGGAAGGCCCTGTGGTCGCCTCGGGTATCGCGGTGTTCGAGCCGCAGAAGGATAAGAAGTTCGCGGACGTTTTCAGCCGCGCGGACGCTATGATGTATGAGGACAAGAGACGACTGAAATCAGGTTATTACCTCCGCGACAGAAGGCCTGTGATGATACCCGAGGATGAAAAGCGAAAGCTCGATGCCCTTTTCAATGCGTTTGAGATAGCTTCGGAGGGCGCCTATGTGTACCTCTGTGATATGAGATATGACCTCTCGCACTGGTCAAAGGCTGCGGTGAACAGCTTTGGTCTGCCCTCGGAGTATATGTACGGGGCAGGGGATATCTGGGAAGAGCACATACACCCCGATGACAGGGCTGCCTACCGTGCGGGCATCTCCGATATCTTCTCGGGCAACGCCTCGGGACACGATATGCAGTACCGCGCGATGAAGCACAACGGTGAGTATGACGTATGCACCTGCCGCGGTGTCGTTCTCCGCGATGACAAGGGAAAGCCCGAATACTTCGGCGGCGTTATCAGGAACCATGCCATTCAGGGCCATATCGACACGCTGACAGGGCTGAGAAATCAGTACGGCTTTTTCGACGACTTGCAGTCAAATATGATAAAGCATAACAAGGTCCGTGTCGGAATGATAGCTATTAACAAGTTCTCCGAGATAAACGAGGTCTACGGCTACCGATTCGGAAATAAGGTGCTGCAGAAGTTCGGCCGCTATCTCTTCGAGCACGTCGGCAACAACGGCTGTGCCTACAGGCTCGACGGCACAAAGTTCGCCGTGATATCAAAAACTCACAGCGCGGACGAGTTCCGCGAACGCTATAACGATATGCGCAATCATTTCCGCAAGGGCTTTTCTATAGAGAAAAAACAGATGATACTCGAACTCAGTTCGGGTATGATGTGCGTCGATAACTATGAGATAGACCAGCAGACTGTATATGCGTGTCTTAATTTCGCCTACAGCGAGTCAAAACTGAGACGGCAGGGGGAGATGGTTGAGTTCTACAATGACCTCAACGAGAACAACCGCCACCGCATCGAAAAACTCTACGAGATACGCGCCTCGATAATGCAGAACTACAGAGGCTTCTACCTTATGTATCAGCCCGTCGTCGATGCGGAGACAGAACAGCTCGTCGGCGCAGAGGCTCTGCTCAGGTGGAGGAGCGACGAGTTCGGTATGGTGCCGCCCGATCAGTTCATCCCTGTCCTCGAAAAGGATCCGCTCTTCTGCGAGCTCGGGCAGTGGATACTCAGGACCGCTGTCAACGACGCAAAGCGCATTATGGAGAAATATCCCGATTTCGTCATGAACGTGAACCTCTCCTATACTCAGCTCGAAAGACTTGATTTCGTCGAGATGGTGCTGAGAACGCTGCGCGAGGAGAACTTCCCGCCCGACCACCTCTGTATGGAGATAACCGAGCGGTGCAGGCTGCTCGATATGCGCCTGCTCAAAAATGTCATCGTCAATCTGCGCGGTCATGGAATCCGGATAGCGCTCGATGACTTCGGTACGGGATTTTCGTCGGTCGGGCTCGTGAAGAACCTGCCGTTCGATACTATCAAGATAGACCGCAGCTTCGTCCTCAGGATCGAGGAGGACGAGAAGGAGCGCGAGCTCGTTAAGTCGTTCGCGGGCGTAGCTACGACATTCGGCGCAAAGGTTTGCGTCGAGGGTATCGAGACTGCCGAGATGCGCGATATCTTGCGGGTGTTCAATATCCATAGCTTCCAAGGTTACTACTACGGCAAGCCGCTCGAACTCGGGGACTTCCTTATGTGGAAGCCTAAAAAAGCTGAAGAATAAAAAACGGGTGTGACAACGTCACACCCGTTTACTGTTTTCACAAAGGTTGTATTGTTACGGAATCTGCGGGGAGCTTTTCCCGCGATAGCATAATCGTGAAATACGATGCGGCAAAGCTTGCACGGAGCCTCTGCGTTCTATGCTCAGTCGTTCCTGTGGCAGTAGGCGTATATTGTCGGTATCACTACCGCTATCGTCGGTGCGGTAAGAGTCAGCAATACAAACGGTACTGTGCTCCTTATCTCACAAATCAGAAATACAAACGCTGCTGCTATCATTAATATGCCGACTATCACCATTATACGTCCGCTGAATCTGTGGGTCTTGTCCCAGCACTTCTCGTTTTTCAGCGTCCACGGCAGCTTTATCCCGAGCGTCTTGTTCTGGCGCACCGTCGGCATATAGTTCCCTATTACCGCGAGCATCAGTCCCAGCATCATCGGTACCAGTACGTCAAAATTTGCGGGTATCCTCTCGCCGAGCTCGGCTCCCGAGTGCATTAGGAGGAGTATGAACCAGCTCATTCCTACGCACATCACCGCTATCAGCGACACGATTATCGTCAGCGGCTTCCTGTTCTTATCGCTGTTTCCTTCCTTGCTCTCTCCGAGCAGACAAAGCGGGAATACTATAGCCATTATCGCGGGTGCTATCATTCCCGTCCAGCGCGAGCCTATGCGGTCACATATCAGCGAGGCGTTGAAGTGTACGGGGACGCGCTCGGGCAGCGTCAGTATGAATATCGCCGAGGCGATGAGGTTTATGATAACTATGGCGATTATTACGGATGAAAGCCTCTTTAATGCGTTATTTTTCATTGTCTTCTCCTTTCATGCCAAATACGGCGGCTATTCCTTTCAGGAAGTCCTGAAAGACTGTGGTGTTGAGTTTGTAGGTTATGGTCTGCTTCTCCTTTTCAGACGTGATGAGTCCCGCTTCACGCAGTATTTTCAGGTGGTGGGAGACAGTTGCATTCGATATCTCAAAGCGGTCGGCTATCTCGCCAGCTGTCATCTCGCCGCTTTGCAGCATCGTCAGTATCTCGCGCCTTGTCGGGTCTGCCATTGCATTCCATACATCTTTCATGGGGCTACCTCCTTTATTTTGATGTTTGTCTAAATAGCTGCTATTTTTTTAGACGGTATTTTGATATCCGTCTAAATATACTATACCACACTCTTTCTCATTTGTCAAGAGGTATTTTGATAATTATCGAAATATTTTTTGCTCTCCCTGTCGGGCGGCTGTGCGGGCAAAAAGTTCCTCCCGATATCAATTGATAACGGGAGGAAGTATTGTTGTTCACGATAGATATTATTTGGCTTTGACTATTTCCTTTCTCATTGCAATAAGGTCGAAGGTGTCAAGTCTGCCGTCTTTGCAGAGGTCGCCTGCCTGACAGTCAGCGAGCTTTGCGTCGGAGACTCCGAGCAGCCACTTCTGCATGAGCACAAGGTCAGCGACCGAGAGCGTACCGTCTGCGTTGACGTCGCCGCTGACTTCGGGGCTGCCGCCTATTTCCTCCGCGGTGAGCGCGCACCTGTATATCTTCAGGTTGTCGATACTGCCCTTGAAGCAGGTGTCTTCGGCGTAGAATGACTTGCCGATACAGCAGGTCGTACCCGCACCCATATCTGCAAGCTGACCGTGAGTTTCCGTGGTGTGCAGGACTTCTTTGCCGTCGAGATAGAGCTTGGTGTCAGCGCCGCTGACCACGAGCGTGCAGTTATGCCATTGCGTGCCGTCGAGCGCGTATTTCAGCTCTGTCTCATCACGCCATGAATCGGTAGTTGCCGCGAATCGGAACAAGTCCTTCGCAACGCGGAAAAAGACGTATTTTTCATTGTCTCTGCCTGCCGCAAATGTGAAGAAATCTCCCTCGGACTCCGACTTTACGTCCATGCTTACGGTGTAATCGCGCAAGCCGTCGAGCATCCCTGCGGGGAAGGTACCGTATGCCTCGTCACTGCCGTCAAGATAGAGCACTTTGCCGTGCTCGGCGTCCTGCTTCACAGTCGCTCCGCTGCTGAGAAGGAGCATTCCCGTGCCGTTCTCGAAGTCGATATTCTCGTAGAGACGGGGAGGCTCGGCGGCTCCGACGGGAGTACCGTAGACCTTGACCTCGTATACGGTCGGCGTGTACCAGTTGTTGTTGGGATTGTTCTGGAGCGTGGCGTTCTGAACGTTCAGCCGCACGTACCGTGCCTTGCCCGAGAGCATATCGCTGTTGAAGCCGTAGGTCTTGCTGACTTCCTCGCTGTTCTTGTCCGTGTGGTCAAGGAGCTTTGTCCACTTCTCTCCGTCAAGGCTGCCCTCGACTGTGTAGGTGTAGTAGCCCTCCGAGCCCTTGCAGATGTACCACGAGGTCTGGATGTTCGAGAGCTCGCAGATGCGTTCGAGGTCGACCTGTAGGTAGAACGGCCATTTTTTGTAATCGCCGATAGCGGTAAACGAGGTCTGATACGAGCCGTCGAAAGCCTTGGCAGGGGAGCTGCTGCCCTTTGCCGCGAGCGACGATGAAGCAGGTCTGTCCTGCGAGAGAAGCTCGCCCTGCTGAACGGGGAAGAGGTCGCCTGTGGATGTGTTGTATTTGAAGTAAGGATAGTAGTCGTAGAACGCGAAGCCGTTGTCAAAATATAACGGACAGAGCGTGGTGCCGCTCGTGGACGATGCTCTCAGCCAGCGGTAGGCGTGCATGAGGTAGTTCTTGTCCTGCATATTGACTATCCAGCCCGACTGCGACGAGAATGTCGACGTATTGCCGATACTGCGAAGCTCGCTCCACTCGCCGCGGAGGTCATCCGTTACGCTGTAGGCGCCGCTGCTCGGGTACCAGCCTGCCGCCTGAGATGTGAACAGGTAGTAGAAGCCGTCCTTCTTGACGAGGTTCGGGAACTCGCGGTACTGATCCTCAAACAGCGTGGTCACGACCTCCGTGACGTCGCTGTAGTCGTCGTTCATGCGGAAGATGTACATGGTCGCGTTCGCGCCCTGTCCCTCCTTGTTGGCGGCGGCAATAAGGTAGCCTGCGCCGTCATCATCAAAAAAGATAGCCATGTCGCGCACCTGAATGCCGAGCGGATTGTATACGTGGTGGACTGTGAACTGTCCGCCAGGAGTTCCCGTAATGACAAGCGCCTTGCCGTCAGAGTAGCCGTCGGGCTTCTCCCAGTGAGCCCATACTACTACCTTGTTTTTCGCGGGTATGTAGTCGATGTGGACGGACTCTATCTTGCAGCTTTCAAGCATGGAATTTTGTGAGCTGTCTGCAACGTTACGCTCATTTCCGAAACGCTTGCCGTCCGCGGAGGTGGTCTCTGCAAGGTAGATGTCGTTCTTGCCGCTGTGCTTTTTCAGTGAGTAGCTGTAGTACGTGCTGCCGACTTTGTAGCCGCTTGTCTCGTAGACGAGGCTGCTGCCCTTCTGATTGTCGTAGGTGCTCAGTCCCGACGGCAGGGCGCAGGGTTCGAGCGACTTTACGGACGAGTAGCTTTCCTTGCCCTTGGACGTGACCTTGAGCTGATAGTAGTAGGTCGAGCCCGTCTGCATATCGTCGTCTTCGTAGGATGTGCCGCTGCCCTCATATACGGGGATGAAGCCGTCATCGGGCGAGGTCGAGCGGTAAAGCGTGTAGCTGTCGGCTGACAGTGTGGTCGCCCATTGCAGGGCAGCGTGGTCAGCGGCGCTGCCGTCAGCAACGCAGAAGAGATTGCCGACAAGTCCTATATCCTCGGATACTGCGCTCGATGCCGATACTGCTTGGGAAGTTGTGCTGCTGCCATATCCGCCGACAGGGAGCAGCAGAGCCGCACTGCATATGATTGCCGCGGCGCGTTTTAGTATTCGTTTTTTTAGCATTGTTTCACTCCTTTGTATGATTTTGGCTGTCAAGCATATTATAGCACGGCGGAAGATGGATTACAATACTATTTAAAAAGTTAAGATATGCCTGACTGTTTCCAAAGTCTTTTTGTTTATCATGGGTCCTTGTTAAATTGTGTTTTTCTCGGTCTGTGCCATAAAAGTTTTCGGAATGGTCTGTCAGCACTTAAATGTTCCGTCGCCTGCTTTTTATGGGGACGCTGTCCTCCTCGGGCTCGCCCTCGCTGTCGAGGGGAGAAACTCACTCGGATCTTCCGTGATACCCCTTCCATTTTTTTATTTTTTATCGACACATTGACGGTGACACTTTTTCGCATAATCTCACCATTTTCGGAAATACTAACCTCACAAAATCAACTGATCTTGGGAGGTTATTTTATGAAAGCAACAGGAATCGTACGAAGAATAGACGACCTCGGACGCGTCGTCATACCAAAGGAGATACGCCGCACTATGCGTATCCGCGAGGGCGACCCGTCACTGACAGTGTTGACACGGGAGATGGATTTTTGTATGGCGCTGCTCGAAATGGCAGGAAGACTACATATCAATTTGGGAGATACTGCCAACCAAAAATCGGTTTGAATTTGCAGATCGTACGCATCCGAGACGGGTACGGAAATATCAACTGTTGAGATCCGGCGATTTGACGAGTTGATAACGGTTGGGGCTCCCCTCTGTGCGCTTCCCTTTGGCAGCGGTATGATGTGATTTGTGCAAATAAACGAAAACTATATTTGTATGAAACCAAATGAAGATATTCAGGGTGTTATAGATATAAAGGGATTAACAAATAACGGAGGTGTCTTTATGGGCATTTCTTTATTGAAAAGAATAATGTCACTCGCGGCTGCGTTTTTTGTTGCACTCCCTGTGCCTATGGTATCTGCTGCGGAAAAAGTTTCCGATGATATCTTCTATGATGATTTCAGCGGCTTGGTGCTTGATACGGACAAATGGCTCATCGCCGAGAAGAATTGGGGCGGAACGCCTGATTTCGAGCAGACCGGATTCGTGGCGGACTACGCTAAGATAACGCCTTTCCACGAGAGCGGCGACTCTCCACAGTACGAATCCTACCCTGACAACGGTCGGGCTGACGCGGAACTGCCGAAGGGCTGGCTCCTGTGGCACAGCTACAAAAACTACTCCGACCTTGACAGCAAGCTGTTTCTGCGTACTCCTGACGGAACAGTTGAAACAGTCAGCGACGATTTCATTCACGCGATGAACGGCTGTTTCGGCAGGTCTCCTGAGCAGTTCGCTTTTATGGCGATAGACAAGGATGCCGATGAGTGGGATATTTATCTCTCCGACCACGGAGAAATTACAAATATCACCCCGAACAGTGGCTTCCGCAACGAGGATCCGAAGTTCTCTCCCGACGGAAAAACTATCGTCTTCAAGCGCGGTCACCGTGACACCAATGCAAACGATTTTGTCTATGATCTTGCCCTCCTTGACGTTAAGGCAATGACGGTCACGATGCTGACCGATGACACCTCTGAGGAGGCAATGCCGTGCTTTTCCGAGGACGGAAAGTACATTTACTTCGCACGATATACTAACGGTATCGGCTCGATTTGCAGGCTCGACCTGAGCACAAAAACGTCCGAGACTGTTTTTGGCGAGAATGGCGTGAACGCCTATTATCCGATCGTCGGCGGCGATAAGCTTTACTTCACGAAATGGTGCTCCGCGGATAATCACTGCGACACAATAATTTGCTGTGACGGCGGGAAGATAACCTCCTTGCCGTTTGATTCAGAGATGTTCGACTGTTCGGACGCCTGTCCGATCGGCGGCAAAAAAATGGTGTTCAGCAGTACTATGAACGGCGGCTATGACCTGTACTATTATGATGGCTCGCGTGTTTCTCCGCTCACGGAACTGAACTCTGACAAGAATGAGCTCGGTGCGGACTTCTTTGCATTCGATTCAGTCATGGGTGATGTCAATGCAGACGGCGAATTCAATATCGCAGACCTTGTTATGTTTCAGAAATGGCTGCTCGCTTCACCTGATGCAAAGCTCGAAAACTGGCAGAATGCTGACCTTTGCATGGACAGTGTTCTTGATGTATTCGACCTCTGCCTTATGAGGAGAGAATTGGTCGAGAGATGATAAAATACAGGAAATAGGACCGCATCATATGGTTGATGACAAAATCCTATCAAGCTTTTTCAAAAAGTAATCACGAATATCCTGTATGACCTTCTGCTTTGCGGTTGCTGTAAAACAGGAAACGATTGGAAGTGTATAAAAAGCTGAGCATTCATTAAAACTTTTCCATTCGGTAAATTCTTATGAGGAAAATGAAAAGCTGTGAAGCGGAGAAATACCGCTTCACAGCTTTTGTGCCGTATAGACTGTTGTGTATTATTCGATAGGAAGCTGAGGCTTCTTGGGATTGAACGGGTGGGCTTTTTCATGATCGGCGGCAGCGGACGATAATTCTTCAACACTTGCCTTGCCGAAATACTCTCTGCGCCATTTTGTGTAATCAAACCGTTCACTCAGGATATAGGATATAAAACGCTCGGTTTCAATCGTTCCGAGATGTTCAAACAAGCAACCATGTCAGAGCAAAAAAGTCAATGACAATTTAGCCTGTTTACATGGAGGCTATTGTGAAATAGTGGCTGCATAAAGCATAGAAATTTTTTGCGGAAGATAATCTGAAATCGAGAGTGAGGTATTTGCTTTTTGTGGCGTTACAGCAGGACTATCTCCTGCTTATTCGCGTCTGCTCGGGCGGCTGCTCCGTAGGGGAGTATTGCTCTCGGCGTTGCATGACCGAAGTTGACGTTGTAAAGTATGGGCAGCTCGGGGTCGTTTACCGCCTCGCGCCATATATCCTTGTATTCTTCGTAGTATTTCTCGTCTATCGGTTTGCCGACGATTATTCCGCTGACGTTGGCGAATATGCCCTCCGCTTTGAATGCTTCGAGGTATCGCCTCAGCACCTCGGGCGGCGGAGCTTCCTCGCTCGTCTCGGCAAAGAATATCTTGCCCTTCCACTCGTCGGCGCGCGGAAATATTTCATACCTGCGTATTATTTCCGACTGCCGTCTGAAATCGTCAGCAAGTCCTGCGACAAGTTCGCACGCGGGCGCTATCAGGTCTCCGAGCTGTTCGAGCGCGTCCGAGAGGAGCATCTCTCCCATGCTATCTATGCAGCCGCCGAGCAGCTCGCCCTCAAAGACAGGACTGCCTTGCAAGAGCTCGTAGCCGCGTGTCTCTTTATGCGACAAGGGCTTTGTTCCGAGAGCGGCGGGAGAGAAGTCCGTTCTTTCGCTGTACCACGTATCGGCGGGAGTTATCCTGCGCCCGTGATACGGTGCGAAAAGGCTCTCGAACTGAGCCTCGGAGTAGGGGAGCATCTCGCCCGAAAGCTCCGCGATATCACACATGAAGGCTTGTCCGTAGTAGGTCTGCAAGCCGAGTCTGTGAAACATGAAGTGGTTGTGGGTGGTGTCGGAAAAGCCGAGAAACAGCTTTGGGTGGCTGCGGACGGCTTCTTTGAATCCCTCGTCCTCCATGAGATACGGGAATGTGCGGAAGGTCTCGACTCCGCCTATCGCTGTGATGACCGCCTTTATCGAATCATCGAGGAAGGCCGCTTTGAGATCGGCTGCGCGGGCTTGCGGGTTCGCAAGTATGTATTCCGTGCCCTTGAGCGCATTTTCCGTGAACACGGGGTCAAGTCCGAATCGGCGGAGACGGGCAAGTCCTGTCTCCTTGGTGTGGGCGCAGTACGGCTCGCCGATAATACCGTTCGACAGGCTTATTACAGCGACTTTATCGCCTTTTTTTAGCGGTTTCGGTATGAGCATCGCTTTTCTCTCCTTCGTGCATTCGGACTGTCATTCAAACTTTCTGCCTATGCTGCGCGCATTGGCTATGCTGCCGCCGATTGTTCGGTAGGTCTTGGAAACTGTATCGTATGTGACAAAGCCTGCCTTGCCGTAATCGACCTTTCCGTCGGTCAGGACGCTGTCGTCTGCCTTCAGACCTACGACCTCCGCTACTACTCTCGTCTCGCCGAATTCCTCCTGAATGTCTATCGCTCTGCACTCTATGGCTACGGGAAGCTGCTCGATTATCGGGGCATTCACCTTGTCCGACTTCGTGACCGTAAAGCCGCATTTTTCAAGTTTGTTCTCCACGCTGTTGCCCGACACTACGCCTACGTAATCGCAGGCGGCTATCTGCTCGGCTGTGGCGAAAGCTATGGTGAATTCCTTGTTCAGCCTGATATTCGCTGTGGTCTTGTGCGAGCCCGCGAGGCTGACGGATATCTGTGTCATGCCTGCCTGACCTCCCCATGCCGCATTCATGGCATCGGGTTTCCCGTTGGCGTCGTATGTGCCGATGATGAGTACGGGCAGCGGTGCAAAAAAGCCTTTTTCAAATGACTGTTTCATTGTTTTAGTACCTCCGAAATTGTTTTTGAGATGATTTGTCTGCTCTCTGAAAATAAGTATATCATATCAGGAAAGAATCGTCAACGAATAGGGGCGGCAAAGGGGAGCCCCCTTTGGCGGTTTCGCAGGATACCGAATATGTACCGTAAATTTACGGCTCGGTAGCCCACAAATTCCGCTAAGGGAAGCACTCCAATGTGTGGTATTCATTTCGGAAAATTGATAAGCCGCGCATATGTAAGGTGCGTTAGAGCCTTTACAGTATCGGTCTCGCCATGGTTTAGCTTGTGATGTACTCGATGCACAGATATTTAGGTACCATGATGTATATAATGACGGTTATTGTTAAATAAATGTAAACTTGCTGTTGTACACCTTGAACAAAATATTCTGATTGCGTATAATAATAGTATGGTGTTCGACGGGTATGTCACCTGGGTAAATTAAAAGGAGGAGTTGTTATCATGAAAAGAAAAAAAGTTTATTCATCTGTCCTGTCACTATTCGCAGCGTTAGTGGTTGGTGTTTCCGGTATACTGCCGACGTCAACTGCTCTGAACACGTTTGCCGATGATACTGATGAAGAATCTATGATGGAATACGATGTAAAGGAAGGCGAATGTGGCGATAAAGCGAGGTATTCTCTTGACGCAAGAGGACAGCTCTATATTGACGGCGAAGGTGAAATAAACCAGACGGCAGAGTTTTATGAAATAGCAGATGAGTGTAAATCTGTAAGAATTGGATACGGTATAACAAGCATCGGAGAGCAGATGTTCCTCGGCGCTAAAAATATGGAATCTGTTTTCATACCATCTTCTGTAACAAAAATCAATGACACAGCCTTTTATGGGACAGCTATTAAGGAAGTAACTATACCTGAATCTGTGGAAAGCGTAGGTGCTATGGCATTCGGTTGTTGTCCGGATCTTGAAAGAATAGTTATCTTTAACCCGAATTGTGAAATTCATGACGAAGAATCGACAATAAGCGGCTATTATGACGATAGAACCGGATCGTACCACTTCAATGGAAGTATAAAGGGATATCCCGGTTCGACAGCCGAGAAGTATGCTCAAAAATTCAACAAGACTTTTGTCGGCTTCGACAGTACGGCTCCGGAAATTGTTGCAAGCGGATCAATAGGAACAAATGCAAGCTATTCCCTCGACTCGGAAGGGCTTCTTACGGTCACCTGTAACGGTGAGTCGGATGATATATTCTATATGCTTGATATTTTTGAAAAAAAGGTTGAACGTGCTGTAATCGGAGATGGTATCACGGAATGTTCATTTCAGGGTTGTACCTCTCTTGAATCGGTTCAGCTGCCTGATTCCCTGACAGCTATTACATATGATGCATTTGCAGGCTGTACTTCCTTAAAGGAAATATCAATACCTGCTTCCGTATCTATAATTAATAATAATGCCTTCAGGAATTGTACAAGCCTCACTTCAATCGTGATACCAGATTCCGTAAAGGAAATAGGTGACGATGCGTTCAACGGATGTAAGAACCTTTCGTCAATAATTATCCCCGATGGCCTTGATGAGATAGGAGCATTGGCATTTTATGATACTGCATGGATAAAAAACAGGCAGAACGAAGACCCGTTTGTTGTAATTAACGGGGTACTTGTAGACGGAAGAGCTGTCACCGACAATAATGCCGTTATACCCGATACAGTAAAAAGTATAGGCAAAGCTGCGTTTTCTTCTTCGGATATCGCTGCTGTAACTATTCCCGATTCTGTTGTCAAGATCGATGATTATGCTTTCAATTTGTGCAATAAACTTGAGTCAATCAACATTCCTGATTCTGTGTCATATATCGGATATGGTGCATTCAGCGAATGCAAGTCACTTTCGTCCGTTGTTATCCCGGAATCACTTACGAATTTTGGCGGAGACGTGTTTGAGGATACTCCTTTCCTGACGAATAAGCTGAAAGAATCGCCTTTTGTTATAATAAACGATGCTCTGATAGATGGTTCGGCATTATCGGGAGATGTTACTGTACCGAGCGGTGTCAGGATCATATCTCCGTTTGCTGTTAATTCCAACGATGATCTTACTTCGATCACACTGCCCGATACAGTTACAAGCATTGAAGAATGCGCATTTGCATGGTGTGAAAATCTGAAAACTGCCAATATAGGAAGTTCTGTCTGCAAGATAGGAGATAGTTCATTCTATGACTGTAAATCGCTTGAAGTCATCAATATCCCGGAAACAGTTGAGGTTATCGATCAGGATGCCTTCCATTGGTGTACAAGCCTCAAATCAATTGTTTTGCCATCGCGAATAAAAGAGATAAAGACCGGCACTTTTGCAAATTGTGAAAAACTCGAATCGCTGACTATCCTGAATCCGGAATGTGTGATAGCGGATGATGACGATACTTTATATAACTCTTATGACGAGACAAGCTCAACCACCATTTTCATCGGAACTCTCAAGGGATATAAGGGTTCGACCGCAGAGGAGTACGCTAAGAAGAATAATTATTCTTTCGTCGCCATCGACGGCGGATCATCATTGAATAAATTCGGTGACCCAAACAGCGATGGGAAAATAGATGCCAACGATGCATCGTTCATTCTTGTTGAATACTCAAAGCTTTCAACGGGCGGTGGATCAGCTATGAAAACCGAGCAGAAAGAGGCTGCCGACGTTAATAAACCAAAAAATATGGATATTACTGCGTTTATTGCTCGCAACAATAATTAGTGTAAAGGAGTTGAAATAATGAACATGAAACGGATTATTTCTGTTCTCACATCTGCTGTACTAACACATTGCTGCATAGCTGCCGGTGGTACATCATTCAATGGTATGTTGTCAGATTTCATAGTAAGTGCAGCTGATATTGAGAGTAGCGGTGACCTGGGAGAGAACGCTGCCTGGGAGCTTGACACTGAGGGGATGCTGACTATAAGAGGAACGGGTGATATGATCTGGTGGGCTGATAAGCCGCCGTGGTTTGGATCTTTTACCTGGGATCTCATAAAGCGAGTGGTTATTTCGGAAGGAATAACTAATATAGGTCAGTATGCATTTTACGGGTGTGAAAAACTGGTATCTGTTGAAATACCTGATACGGTTACCAGAGTAGACAAAAATGCGTTTACAAATTGTAAGAGCCTTACTCAAGTTACTCTTCCAGATTCAGTCACAGAAATAGGATATGAAGCTTTTTTGAACTGTTCAAGTCTTGCTGATCTGACGCTTCCTTCTACGATCTCGAACATTGATGATTATGCATTCAAGGACTCTCTCTGGCTTGAGATTAAGCAAAAAGAAGATCCGTTGGTAATAATAGGCGGGTTCCTTTATGATGGAACGACGTGTTCAGGCGACATAACCATTCCAGACAACGTCAGAGTGATATGTAATAGGGCTTTCGCTGATTCCCAGAATCTAAGATCTGTCATAATACCGGATTCAGTTACGGATATCAGGGAGTACGCTTTTTCAGGCTGTCCGAATCTTGAGTCGGTTACCATTCCCGAATCAATAACTGCTATAAAGTCAGGCTTATTCAGTGGCAGCAATAAACTTGCAACAATAACCATACCTGATTCTATAAATTCAATTAATGGAACAGCCTTTTTGTCAACTCAATGGCTTGAACAAAAACGAAAAGTCGACCCGGTTGTTGTTGTCAACAATATTGTTGTTGATGGAAAAACTTGTTCGGGAGATTTGATAATTCCGGATGGAATCAAGGAAATAAGTAATAGTGCTTTTTTAGGTTCAGAAATTACTTCTATAGTATCCCCTGACTCTCTTACAGCTATCGACCAATATGCTTTCGCATGGTCTGAAAAACTTGAGGAAGTTACTATCCCAAATTCAGTTAAGGAATTAGGTGCATTAGCTTTTCAGGATTGCACTGAACTAAAGACAATAACCATTCCAGATTCTATTGAAGTGATTAATCTACAAACATTTGATGGGTGTGACAGCCTTGAATCAGTATATCTTCCGGAATCTGTCAATTCTATTGAAAATCATTCGTTTGCTTCTTGTCCTTCATATGCAGTGATAACCGTTATGAATCCTGAATGTGATATTTCCATGTTGTTCCAGACAATGCCTTGTATAATAAAGGGCTATAAAGGCTCAACCGCTGAAGCATATGCTCTAAAAAATGGTAATAAGTTCATAGACATCGAACATGACGAGATAGAGGTTGTTGAACGCGGAAAATGCGGTCCGGATCTGACCTATACTCTTGACAACTACGGGACACTTACTATCAGTGGAAAAGGGAGAATGGGGGCTTATGAAACAGATACAGAAGTATTATATTGGGACCCATACGGTTCTCCGTGGAGAGATAAAAAGGGGGAAATATACAAGGTCGTTATAGAGGAAGGAGCAACAAATATTTTCTTTACCGCTTTTGCGGCGCATAGCAATCTTCAGATGATAACAATACCTGATACAGTAACGCAAATTGATCCACTCGCCTTTGAAAATAGTAATCGCCTACGTGTTATCAAGGGATATAAGGGTTCGACCGCAGAGGAGTACGCTAAGAAGAATAATTATTCTTTCGTCGCCATTGACGACGGGTCATCATTGAATAAATTCGGTGACCCAAACAGCGATGGTAAAGTAGATGCTAACGATGCATCGTTCATTCTTGTTGAGTACTCAAAGCTTTCAACGGGCGGTGGATCAGCTATGAAAACCGAGCAGAAAGAGGCTGCCGACGTTAATAAGGATACCAAGGTCGATTCAAAAGATGCATCACTGATCCTTGCATACTACTCGTACCTTTCAACGGGCGGAGACTCGGACATTGAGGGCTTTATTGCCCGTAATGGCAGAGTATAAACCTATGATCCGATACTTATGGCATGACATAAAAGGAGGACAGTTTATGATGATCAAAAAAGTGTCAGCTGTGATAACGGCGTTTTGCCTTTCGGCTATATGTATACCGTCAGGGAGCTTCGGAGAGGCAGTCAGCTCTTCCGCGGCAGAAGATCTTGAATACAACGGCTTTACGTATATGCTGAACGCCCGCGGCAACATAACTATCAAAGGATATAACGGCAGCGAAACTTCACTGACAGTTCCCGATACGATAGATGGTCTGCCCGTAACCACCATTCTTTCAAAGGCGTTTTACAATAATGTACGTGGAGTTTATATTCCCGAGAGTGTAGTCTCCATAGGTGAGAATCTTATGTGGAACGCAAACGGAGACGACTCTGCTATATTTGGCGAAGCGGGCTCATACGCCGAGACATACGCACAGGACAACAGGTTCAATTTCTTTCCTTCGGATTCGCTGAAAGGCTCGTTCGGGGAGGATATACAGTGGGAGTTTGACATTGATACCTTTTCTCTCTCGGTCTCGGGAAGCGGTGCGATGCCCGTATATACAGGATATGACATCTACACACTCGAATCTTACAAAGCAAAGGAGAATATCCCGTGGTACGGCTTCAGACACGCTATTATTTCCGCTGATATAGGCGGAACGGTCTCAACGATAGGCGAAGCGGCATTCTATGACTGCGACAAAATGAAGAACGTGACCATGAGCGACAGTGTCACGAAGATCGACGACTACGCTTTTTCGGAGTGTGATAAGCTCGAGAGCATCAGCTTCTCCGATTCAATCTCATATATCGCTCCTTATGTTTTTATCCGCTGCGGTAAGCTGAGCAAGGTGGATCTGCCGTCTGCGCTTAAAACTATCACGTTCTCAACGTTCAACGGCTGTGAAAGCCTCAGCACTGTCAATGTAGACAGCAAAAATGAGAATTACTGTTCGGTCGACGGCGTAGTATACAGCAAGGATATGTCTGTTCTGTATTTCTATCCCGATGCAAAGACGGATAAGAGACTGACTATCCCCGAAACAGTCACAACCATAGAAGCATATGCCCTGGAGGAGGCTAAGTATCTCGAGACGATAACGCTTCCGAGCAAACTTGAATATATAGGTACCGAGGCTCTTGCGCTCACCGGTGCAAAAACTCTGACCATACCCGAAAGCGTCAATTATCTCGGCAGTTACTGTCTGTACAGCAACACGCTCGGAACAGTCATATTCAAAGGCTCCGCACCGCGCCGCAGCGGTTCACCGTTTAACACAAGAGGCACATATACCACCGATGTTTACTGCCATTTCTCGGATACGAGCTGGTATACATTTATGGACGAGTTCACAGAGAATGTCAACTGGATAGACCTCGATGCCTACCCCGATGACGGCATTGAGCTCAGCGAAACAGCCGTTTCCGTAAAGGAGGGTGAGGAGCTTACTGTCGGTTTCAGGGCTTCGCCCGATCTGTCCGATACACTTATATGGAAGAGCAGTGATAATTCTGTCGCGACTGCTAATAACGGTATTATCACAGGCATAAAGAAAGGCGAATGCACAATTACCGTATCCGATGCGGACGGTAATTATACGGTAGTATGCAAGGTCACGGTAACTGCCGGAAGTACGGCGGCAAGTCAGGAAGCTGCCGTATCTGTCAGCGGTGCCTTATCATCGAACGAATCCGCAAACAGCTATATGACATACGGTAAAACCGTGAAGAGTTATTTAAATGAGACGTCTGACGGTCTGCTCGAAAGAGTCGAATACATTTCTCCGAAGGTCATGGTCGAAAGGTACAGGAAATCGGGCGGAGCTCCCGTAAAGACCTTTGAGCTCGAGACCGCTTACAATGTCTTCGGAGGTTACTGCAACGGTGAGAAGTACAACTACATCGTCTCCGGACAGGTGAATAAGACAAGAGCAGGCGGCGCTAATGTCCTGTGTGTGGAGAAATATTCAAAGGATTGGAAAAAGCTTTCCTCGCTTGAGATACCATCTTCGGATACCTATATTCCGTTTGATGCGGGTTCGTGCAGGATGGCCGAAAAAGGAAGCCTTCTGTTTATCCACGCCGCTCAGGAGCTTGTCATAGGGCATCAGTCCAATATGACATTCAAGGTGGATACGGATAAAATGGAGCTTCTTGAATCCATGACATTTATAAACACTATATCTACACTGTCGAATTTCGAGCAGGAGGGGTTTGTAAGCCATTCGTTCAATCAGTTTATAAAAGAGGAGGACGGCTTCGTATACCGCGCAGACCACGGCGAGGGAGATGATTACGGCATTAATATCAGCAGATGCAAGACCGACGGAAGCATCAAGGAGGTCTCGACCGTTATCCCGTATTCCTTCATAAACGGCAAATTGAACGAAACGGGAGCGTCGATAGGAGGATTAGAGCTTTCATCGGGAAGCGTCATCGTCGCCGCGAGCTCTATCGAGCAGATCCCCGAAAACTATCCGTACGGTCAGCGGAACATAATGCTCGCCATTACCTCAAAGTCTCTCAAGGCACCGCGCACGGTTTGGCTCACCAAATACAGTGAGAACAGCGGTGTCATGGTGAGAACTCCGCAGATAGTAAAGATAGGCAGTGAGCAGTTCCTCATAATGTGGGAGGAAGACACAAACGGTGCAAAAGCGACCAAAGCTGTTATGGTCGATGGAAATGGAAATATGCTGACTGATATAGTCCCTGTTGCGTACCCGCTCTCGGATTGTCAGCCGAGCAGGATGTCTGATGGATATATCCGCTGGTATGTCTCAGACGGTGAGACTGTAAATATCTACGCGATAGACCCGTACAAGCTCAGCTCATATGCTTCACAGGTCAAGGGCGATGTGAACTGCGATAACGTATTCTCTGTGGCTGATCTTGTAATGATGCAGAAAGCCGTATTAGGAAACGGCACTGTTCTCAGCTTCAGCAACGGCGATCTCTGTCAGGACGGCACTATTGACACGTTTGATCTGGTGCTTCTGAGAAAGCTGATCGTTTCTCAGAATGATAAGTAATGTATCCTCAATAACCGCATTTAGGCGGTTATTGCCCCGAACTTCGTTCGGGGAGCGCATATTCTTTTTAATGCCGATGATCATTTCGTCGGTCTGTGCCGAGGCGAAGATGTACGGGACGCTCGGCAGTGTTTAGCTGTCGCTCGTCTGTCGGTTTCTTAGGGGGCGCTGTTCTCCCCACCATCGGTCTCACCACGGCTCCCCCCAAGTATTTTCGCTTTGCGTTTTTGTTGTTTTTTTTGCCGCATTTATTATAAAGAAAAAGTGAAGGGAGTTATCATGAATAGTCACGTTCCGCGAAAGCGGCTTGCGCTTCTTATCTCAGACCCGAGTGCTGATTATTCTCAGTCGGTCATTACGGGAGTCCGCGATCAGTGCGCGAAATATGATTATGACCTGCTGGTTTTCAGCACCATGGTCAAAGTGTGTCACCCTGATAAGGTCTATCTCAGAGGTGAGCTTAACATTTTCAACCTGATAAACTATGACTTGGTGGACGGCGTTCTTGTAGCTTCGCTTGCACTGGTAGAGGACCAAGTGAAGGAGGTGCTTGAGAAGCTTGAAGCTGACCTCCGCCTGCACTGCACAAAGCCTGTCGTATCGCTTGACCTTCCCCTTGCCGATTATCCGACGGTCTACACGGACGATAAAAAGGCTATTCGTCAGGTGGTGAAGCATCTCGTCAATGACCACCACTGTCAGAAGCTGTACATACTCACGGGACAGAAGGACTATGTGGTCTCGGAAGCTCGTGCGGAAGCCTTCTGCGAGCAGATGAAGGCGGAGGGACTGGACGGCTCGAAGGATAATGTGTTCTACGGCAACTTCTGGTATACGGGCGGAGAGGAGTTCGCAAACAGGCTGCTGTCAGGCGAGCTCTCCATGCCCGATGCTGTTGTCTGTGCAAACGATTATATGGCTATTGGTCTTGCTAACCGCCTTATCACCGAAGGAGTGAAAGTGCCCGAGCAGGTCTGCATCACGGGCTACGACGCAACAAAGGATGCGCTGTACAATACGGTCAGCATCACGACCTATAATCCCGATGTTTACGGTATGGCTGCAAGTGCTGTCAACCTGTTACACAAGCAGATAGAGCCAGGGACTGCTGTGGCTGACGTTGAGATGCTGCAGCACTATGGATTGCGGACAGGTGGGAGCTGCGGCTGTGTGCAGAGTGCCGACGACCTGCGCTCGCTGCAGGGCTCGGGCATGAATCCCAACGAGAGAAGCAGGAATCCCGACGGAAGTCTGACCGTTAATGATATGCAGGGGCTTCATGAGAGCTATATGTTTGAGACCTTGTCGGTAATTCAGGACAAGAAACAGATACTTGATACTATTACCGATGTGACTTACCTTTTACAGCCGTATCGCCGCTTCTATCTGGTGCTGAGGAGCGACTGGAGCGATACTTCGATACGCTGCCTGAACGGTTATCCCGAGACGATGCGCTGTGTAATGCGCTGTATCCCGCAGAATGAATCCGAAAGTGAGACGGAGAGACGCTATGCTGTCGATTCTGAGGAGCACACTTTCCGCACGAAGCTGATGCTCCCTGCTCTCGATGAAGAACGTGATGAGCCTGTGGTCTTCTATTTCCTGCCGTCGCATTTCAGCGATGATACCATCGGATTTGCTGTGCTGCAAACTGCTATGGACGCGAAAAGAACGGCAGACGAGGTCTCAACTCTGTGGCTGCGTAACGTCAACAACTCGCTTCATATGGTGAGGGTCGTAAGCAAGCTGATAGACTACTCTGTCCGTGACTCTATGACGGGGCTCCTCAACCGCCGCGGTATGGAGATGATGTTCGACCGCCGCAGGGAGCAGGTCGCTCCCGATGACAGCTTCCTCATCTGGGTCATAGATATGGACGGTCTGAAGCATATCAACGATAATTTCGGACATGAGCAGGGCGATGTCGGTATAATCACTTTGGCGGAAGCGATAAAGTCGATATCCGACAAGGAAGATATCGCGGTGCGTACAGGCGGCGATGAATTCGTCATCATTGCTTCAGGAAGGCTGACAGAGCAGGACGGACGGGAGCGTATCAGCAGGTTTGAGCGGCTCCTTGCAGATAAAAATGCTGCTCGGGCAAGCAGACTGTTCGATATTTCCGCAAGCATCGGCTGTGTATGCTTCCCCGCATCGGAGCAGGATGCACTTGACGAGAAGATCCGTGAAGCAGACCACAGAATGTACGAATACAAGGTTGCACACAAAAAGCAGCGCAATGACTGAACCACGGAGCAAAACTGAAACACAAATCAAATCCCCGCTGTCAGAGGAAGACAGCGGGGATAGTTTGTTATCGGGTAAGCTTTGTGCTTTATCTCTTCTTTCTGCTCAAAACAGCAGCTGCTCCGGATAATGTGAACATGAGCAGCGCTGCTGCCGGAAGCTCACTGCCTGTATTCGGATTTGCGGAACTGTTCTTCGCAGATGTGGTCGAAGCTGTTGAAGTTGTTGTGCTCGATGTTGAGGTTGAAGCGGCTGTTGAAGCAGTCGTAGTTTCTTCGCCCTTATACTCCAGTCCGTATCCGAGCGGATAGAGCACCTCGTCGGTATACACTGCATTCTCATCGACTGCATATACATCGACAGGCAGCTTGCCCGACGGCATATTCCCGCCCAGTATCGTTATGAGAGCAGCAGGATAATTCTCGCCGTATGCAAGGCTCTCCGCTCCCTCAACAGGCATTTCGTTCATACTGTTCGCACAGTATGCGGCTACGATAGCATCTGCGTCACTGAAGCGGGCAGCGTCGTATGGTATATTTGCGCTTATAAGAATTACCTTCTTGCCGTTTTTATGGGCGAGTGCAATGAGATCGTCGGCAAATCTCGCCTGCCAGCCCCTTCCTTCATTTGATGCATCAAGATTGTCGGTGCTGTACATCTCGAAAGACAGGATAACTGCGTCGGAATCCTTCACATTCTCTTCAAATTCATCGGCGTTGTGGTATCTGTGCCATATGCAGTCCGCGGTCACGCCCTCAGCGACAACGCCTTCTTTTTTTAGACGTCCGAGCACGAACGGCAGCGTGTTCTCGCAGTTGGCATAGGGATAGAAAAAAGCTATTCTGCCGTTTTCACCGAGCTTCAGCGGAAGGACGTCGCCGTCATTCTTGATGAGAGTTATTGCCTTCTCGGCTATCTGAAGTGCCTTCTCCCTGTGCTCTGCCGAGCCGACTGTCTTCTGTGCTTCCTCTGCGCTTGGAGCTGTGTAGTCAAGTATGCCGCGTTCCTTCTTCATTCTGAGGATCCTTGCAACGGACTTGTCTACTGTCTCGCCTGAGATATCGCCTTCCTCTACACGGGCGGCAATGTCGGTTATATACTTCTCCATTTTAGTGATATCATCACTGCTTTTTATAAACATGGGTTCCAGAATGATGTCAACATCTGCGTTTATCGCAAGTGCTGCGGAGTCAACGATGTCAAAATTCTTCTGTATCGCGTCCATCATCATGGAATCGGTGCTTACAACTCCGTCATAGCCGCAATCATCTCTGAGAATGTCCGTTATGACAGTCTTTGAAAGCGTGGCGGGAAGGTTTATCTTCTCACCGCTTGATATTGATGTGTATGTCTCGGTCTCTATCTGAAGGAACTGGATATGAGCTGTCATTATCATATCCGTACTGCTGCTTACAGCCATCTTGAACGGTATCAGTTCCTGAGTCTGAAGCTCTTCGTAGCTCTTGTTTATCAGCGGCAGGCCTGTATGGCTGTCGGTCGCGGTATCTCCGTGTCCAGGGAAGTGCTTGGAGCAGGTGATGACTCCCTCGTCTTGCAGTCCTTTTATGTACTGAGCTCCGTGTTTGGAGACAAGGCTTGCAGATGACGAAAATGATCGGATATTG
The DNA here is from genome assembly GCA_900109435.1 of Ruminococcus sp. YRD2003. GTDB lineage: Bacteria > Bacillota > Clostridia > Oscillospirales > Ruminococcaceae > Ruminococcus > Ruminococcus flavefaciens_G. The sequence goes on from FNZT01000013.1 coordinate 105,237, forward strand.
ATTATCGGGTTCGAGGGATTGTTGTTCACGTCGAGGACGGGAGCAAGGTCGGTGTTTATTCCGAGCGCCTTTATCTCGCTTCCGATTATCTTCGCATTCTCATATGTAAGCTCGGGAGCGTCTGCTGCGCCAAGTGCCATGTTCCCGCAGGTCGGAGTGCCTGTTGAAAGACGGTAGATGATCCCGCCCTCCTGATCTGCACTTATGAGCATGGGGATACCGCAGGCACTGCCGAGTGCCGCCTGCTGTATCTCGTCTGTCAGAGCGACGGTCTGTGCAGTGCTCTGTATATTATCCGCAAACAGGCACACACCGCCGAAATTGTGCTCCACGATGAATCTCTTCTGCTCATCGTTGAGAGCGGTAACGCTCACCCCTTCGTCGTTTCCGTCAGACCACGGACGAAGAGTTATCATCATCATCTGTTCTATCTTTTGTTCCGTTGTCATCTCGGATAGCATCTGCTCAACAGTTTTTTCGCTGCTTTCTGCTGCTGTTGCAGTCAGGCTCACAGCTGAAAGCGCGACTGCCGCTGCGCTCAGCAGAGACGCTATCTTCTGGATCTTTCTCATAGTTTTCCTCCTTGCTGTTATGCCGAACAACGGATATGTCCCTCTATCCGATGCGGTCGAAAGTGTATGCTGTATTCTGTATCATCACGGCTGTCAATTTCCGATGCCTGTATCAATTTCTGCTCAGAACGGATCGTGTACCCCGTTGATCTTCCAGCTTCCGCCCTCCTTGACTACGTCAATAACTACAGTGCTTTCTGCACCGTAATTATTGTTTTTGATATTTACAGAGCAGCCGTTTTCGGTGCTGTCGATAGTGGGATCCGTGTCTTCAAAGGAATATCTGCTGCCGACAGGACGGTATTCGATATACAGCTCGCCGTCAACATCTATGCACTTGGGATGTTCTGTTCCGAAAAGACCGTCATAGCTGCTGCTGATGAACTGTTCTGTCATGTAGGTGTAAAGGTAATTGCGCACGTCGGATGTCGTTTTGTAGATGTTGTCGACGGACTTATGATAAATTGTTCCGTCATCGGTCGTGTATTCAGCATTGCTGTCGGTCGCGATACCGGCTCCGCTCATCAGCTTGTCGGCAAAGGAGAGCGAATCTCTGAGGTCTTTTGCTTCCGGGATCGTCGGAGCAATGGGGATATTGCTGTCGTTGCGGACAAAGGTCATGCGTTCATCGCCCTCGGAGCTTATCTCATTGAAGGGCTTTTCGGGGCATACAAAACCTGCCCAGTAGCTGTCGCCGCTCTCATAGAATGCGTAACGATAAGTGAGAGAGCCGTCGGGAGCCTCTTCTGATTCAACTCTGATCGTGCCGAAGCGTGTTCCTCCGCCTGCATATTTGAGCGAGAAGCTGCCGTCATCACTGACTGTAAGAATGTTGCTGAATGAATCCGTTTCTACCCATTCTCCGACAAGGTCGGCAGGGGAATAGTCTGCTGAAGGTGCTGTCGGCTCAACAGCCTCGGAAGTTGCTGCGGCGGATGTGGCCAGGGTCTCTGTTGTGCTGCTGACAGAAGCTGTCGAAGTTGTTGTCAAAGACGGGCTCTTGAAGTCGTCTTTCCCGACGTTGTTCTGCCCGCAGGATGTGAGGCTCAGAAGGCTGAATACCGCAGCGGCTGTAATAATGTGTTTTTTCATGATAATGTCTCCTTGGATTATGATATTGGTATGTCGGTGGATGGTTTGTCGGAAGGTGTACGGGACGGTCGGCAGGCATTGCTTCGCTCGCCTGCCTGCTGCTCAGGGGGACGCTGTCCCCCTCGGCGAGATTGATTTCCGCTTCGCGGTTTTTATTGAATTTTTCCGCATTATTGAATCATCAACAATTTCTATTATACTACCCTATTTCGGATTTGTAAACTCTTCGTTCATTTCATCAAGATACTTCGTGATGTAGTCGTGCCTTTTATCAAAGAAGCTTTTGAGGGCGTATACGGCATCAAGATAGTTACTCTCTGCGGCACTTCCACCGTACCAGCCATGCCAGAAACGGTCGTACGTGGCGACAGTCATCTCCCTGTACTCTTTTGAGAGTCTGTCGATTTCCGCATCGACCTTCTCGCTGTCAAAGTTGTTTTCGGCAATGTCTGTGAAGGTGTCGCGGAACTGCGTGCGGAAGGTCTCGTTCTCCATTGCGGCGTTGAATAGGTCGGTGATGAAGCACTCACTGCTGATGAAGGTCTCGATATTGTTGTCGGACGGAAGCGCCTCGCCGTAGAGTCCCGTGCTGTACTCGGTGTCGAACAGCAGGAAGCGCCACTTTCCGTCAGCGTATGGATTGCTCGCGTCAAACGTTTCCGCCTTCCAGTAGGCGGTGTTCCCGCGGCGCCAGTCGGAGTTGTTGATGTACAGCTCGGTGCTGACGTAGTCCATGAAGCTCTGCATATCCACGCGCTGACAGAGTTCCTCATAGGCGGAACGATCCGAAAAATCCGTAGCAAGTATCCACTCGCGGAGCTGCTCCCATTCCGTGAATGTCTCCTCGGAACCGTCCTCGAGAGCTTCCTTCTTGATAATGCATATTTCCTTTGAGGGGACGCCGTAATGCGTGCTGATGAACTCGTCGTCGAGCTTTTCGGTCAGCTCGTAGTGTCCCCAGAACTCGCCGTCGATGAAGAGTATGCAGGGCTCCGTTCCCTGCGTGAGGAAGGCTCTGTCGCTGACGAGTGACTGTATGAGCTTGTCGCGGAAGCGGGTATACTGCGCGTCATTTCCGCCGTTGCGGAGGACGAAGGAGTCGAATTCGGTAACGGTTGAGCCGTCCGACTTGCGCTTGACATTTCCCGAGAACAGGTCGTATCGGAGCTTGCCTGCACCGTATTCCTTGCGGGCGTAGACGTTGAAGCTCTTCTGCGGGTAGGAGCGTGTGGCTCCGCCGTGTATTCGGATGCCGACATTTTGCTCGTGCGCGAGCTGACCGTCCTCGAAGAACTGCATTGTCGCCTCGCGCTCCCATTCCCTGCCGTGCTGAGTGTAGTTCGCGGGCATGAACCATTCGGGAGTTTCGGGGTCGAATTCGTTGCCGTTTTTCCAGTCGTCGTAGACCTTGCCGAGAGCGTATATGCCTTTTTCGCAGTCGAAGAGAGCTGATTCGTCAGTCAGCATAGAGACTGTCTTCACATTCTTGTAGAAGTCTGCCTTTTCACCGAATCCCACAAAGTAGGTGCAGGACACCACAGGGCTCTGCACGCCGTTTTTGTCGACCGCCACAGCGCGCAATACCGTTGCCTTGTCGACCTTTTTCGTCGGGACGAAGGCGTCCGAGTCGCTGACGGGCTGTGCGATGTCCCTGTGCGCGCTGAGTTTGTTCTCCTCCTCGGAGCGGTCGGTCACGGGGATAGGGGATACGTAACGCGTGCTGTCTGTTGTGGGGATACTGCCGTCAAGAGTGTAGTATATCTCGGAGCCTTCGGGTGCGGTTATTTCAAGGTCAAACGGGCTGTCATAGAAGCCGCTTTTTACCGAGAAACGCATACCCTCCGCTTCAAAGGGAACTTCGACGGCGGCGAAGCCTTTGCCTGCTTCGGTCGTTTCCGCGGGAGCGGAGATGCCGCTCTGTCCGCCTTTATTGTCGGAGCATGATGTCAGTGTACAGCTCAGCAAGAGGATGAGCAGTGTGTTGACGATCGATCTTTGTTTCATGATTCTCTCCTGTATTTCGGACTTTTGATGCTTTGCTTTGCTTTGAATATTATACCATATATGGAGCGAAATTGCAAAGGGACGCGGCGAAAATTTTCCTTCTGATTGCACTTTGCCGCGAAAACGGAGGCGGCGACACGCCGATTATACCATGATCTCTGCGGGGAAGTCAATTATTGCGATTTGCGGATGCGGAGGCTAACGAAAAAAACTCCGCTTTAATAGAAAATTAACATTTGTTTTATCGATACTATTGATTTATTGTGTAAAATATGGTATGATTATTTTGGATATATGTGTTGTGCGAAGCAAGAATAGAATTGATCTAATACCGTTCGGACTGATCGGAGCCGAAACGGACGAGGAGGGAAGAGTATTGAGCAGCAACGATTGGATACATGACCTGCTAAGCAGACTTACCACTGATACGGAAGATACAGAGATACGCGATTTGATCGAAAAGTACCGCCGTGAGCACGACAGCGAGTCGGACAGGCTCATTCTCGGTGATGTCGACATTCTCCTTGCCACGCTGAAGGAACTGAAAAAAAACAGCGGACTTCTCGACCACAAGCTCAGCTCCCTCTCGGAGACGGAGCGCGAAGAGCTGAGGGAGACGGAAAGACTTATCGACGAGAACCTGTTCGACTACTACTTCCAGCCCATTGTCAACACTGTTGACGGCGAGATATATTCCTATGAGGCTCTGATGAGACCCAAGAGCACACTGAAGCTCACTCCGCTGCATATACTGAAATACGCGGGGCTCGTCAACCGCTTACAGGATATCGAACGCGGCACTTTCCTCAATATCCTCGGTATCATTGATACACGCAAGGACGATTTCTGGGGAAGGCTCGTGTTCATAAACAGTATCCCCGAGGCAAGACTCAACGTAGAGGATTTCAGACGAGTGACCGAGATGCTCCTCAAGCACGCGGATACCGCGGTGGTTGAGATGACTGAGCAGTCTGAGATAGACGACGAGAGTGTCGACTCCCTTAAAGAGCGCTATCGGAAAATGGGCGTGAGAATGGCTATCGACGATTACGGCTCGGGCTATTCCAACGCGGGCAACCTCCTGCGCTATATGCCGAATTACGTCAAGATAGACCGCTCGCTCCTCAGCAGTATTCAGGAAAGCCCAAAGAAGCGCCATTTCGTCCGCGAGATAATACAGTTCTGCCATGATAACGATATACTCGCTCTCGCGGAGGGCGTCGAGACGGCGGAGGAGCTCCGCACCGTGATACTGCTCGGTGCCGACCTCGTGCAGGGCTATTTCACCGCAAAGCCTTCTCCCGAGATCATTGCTTCCATACCCGAGGATATAAGGCAGATGATAAAGCGATTCCGTAACGAGCGTGAGAACGGCATCGGTCAGCAGATGTACATTGCCGACTGCTCCGAGAGGATAATGCTCGAAAGGATAGTGAAGTCGGATATCAAGTGCGTCATCATCGGGGCGAACGGTGACGGAGATGTTACCCTCGAGGGAACTCCCGACCTTGACTCGCAGACCCGTATCGAGACGAGAAAAGGCTTCACGGGCAGGATAAAACTTGAAAATGCATGGCTGACAAGCATCAGGAACAAGCCCTGCATAGATATCGCCGAGGACTGCGACGTCACGCTCGTCCTCATCGGCGAAAACAAGCTCGATCTCGGCGGGATACGCGTCCCCGAGTCGTCGAGGCTGACGGTCGAGGGCGACGGCAGACTTGAAATAAACCTCAATTCCGCCGAGTATTACGGTATCGGCAACGGTATCGGTCTGCTCCACGGCGAGCTCACTTTTGAACAGTCGGGCAGGATAACGGTCAATGCACGCGGCGAAACCGGCGTTGCTATAGGCTCGGGCAGCGGCGGAATAATAAACATAAATGCAGGACAGTACCGACTGAACCTACAGGGCGATGTCTGCCTCGGTATCGGTTCGGTCTACTTCGAGAGCACTCTCGTGATACATGACTGCGATATCGGTATCCAGATGAATTCCGCAAGAGGCACGGCTATAGGTTCGGTAGGCAGAAACTGCGATATCACTATATTCAAGACCTCGACGAAGCTGTTTATGTCGGGTATCGACCTCGTGGGTATCGGTACCCTCAGCGGAGAAGCCGCCAGAATAGAGATCCGTGAGGCAAGCGCTATCATCACCGTGAACGGCGAATTCTGCTCGGGTATTGCAGCACTTGAAGGCAGCACCGACGTTACGGTGAAAATGGCTTCCATTCGTCTCAAAGCCGCGGGCAAGCAGGCTATCGGTACGGGCGGCTTCACGGGCAATACCGATATAAGGCAGGAGACCTCCGATACGCACGTCACTATCGACACTACGGTAAATCTTGACGATTACGTCGACAGAGGCAGAGTTTCAAATTCCAACGGACAGTTTATTCTCACTCTGAACGGTGAGGATGTTATTGTCAGCAATTAGTATGTTCGTGGAAGGGAAGCGGTTATGTATACAAACGAACAATATAAAAAAGACTTACAGCTCATAGAGAAGCTCGACAGACTGAAAACGGTCAAGCTGCAATTTGTCGCGCATTTCTTCGCCTTTTCAGCCTGCCTTGCTGCCCATATTCTCTACCTTCTCCTGTTTGCAATGGCAGGCGTGAAGAGTATGATGATCTTCAATATCTTCAGCGTGGCTTTCTATGTGCTTGAGATAATCTCGGTAAAATGGGTGAAGAACAAGCTCTTCCTTGTCTATGCGACCATTTTTGAAATAATCCTGCACGCTTCTTTTGCAACGGTGTGCGTGGGGTGCGAGTCGGATTTCATCATGTTCCTGCTGATGATAATCCCTATCGCGTTCCTTATCCCGCAGGATAATAAGGTCGCGCCGTTTGCCATAATGTTTTCATCTGTCGTAATGTACGGTGTGCTGAGATACTTTTATATGCAGCCCGGTGCAGCGCTCTATGACATTGATGGTACGGGTTTCGTTAATGTGTTCTACATCATCAATATCATTTCGGGTGCTTTCGTGCTCATATACGTTACTACGATCTACGCATATATGCAGCGATATACCGAGTGCAAACTGAGAGTGCAGAACGAGCAGCTCAGGATCCTGGCTTCGACCGACCCGCTGACTAAGCTCTGCAACCGCAGGGAAATGGGCAAGAGGCTCGCTGAGATATGCAGTGAGAGCATTAAGAGCGGAAAGAAATATGTTGTCGGTATCGGCGATGTCGATGACTTCAAGAAGGTCAATGATACCTACGGACACGATTTCGGTGATACCGTGCTTTCGGCTGTTTCCGAGGTCATTGCCGAGAATATCCCCTCCGCGGGACACGCTGCAAGATGGGGCGGCGAGGAGTTCCTGTTCATCATTCCCGAATCGGATATAGAGGTGGGCAGGCAGTCCGCGGAGACTATCATTGCCCTGATAGGCGGCAGGAACTTCACCTGCGGCGACAAGAGCTTCTCCGTTACTATGACGATAGGTATCTGCGAGGGATTCCCCAACGATAATATCGACAAGGTCATCAGCCGCGCCGACAGCAGGCTGTATAAGGGCAAGCACAGCGGCAAGAACTGCGTTGAGTTCACCGACTGAGCATTATCCGAGCGAAAAGCTCCTGTTCGTCTCTTCGGACAGGAGCTGCCTTTTTTGCGTAAATAAGCAGCAGCGGATCGCGGCTCCCTGAAAAAATAAGCTCAAGCCCTGACCCCGATGCAGCATAATTATGAGGACTCCGAGGACTGCTCCCTCGGAGTTTTTTCATAGCGTTATCATATCGCTGCTTTCGGCTGTGACAGCTTTTTCGGAAAAATGATAAAATCAGATAAAAAGTTGAAATTTGACTGTTATGATGTTATCAAAGCAGGAAAGGAGTGTCTTTATGGACAACAATATCGTTATCAAAAAACTGAATAAGTTCTACGGAAGAAAGCAGGCTCTCTTCGACATCGACCTCACGATAGAGCAGGGGATGTTCGGGCTGCTCGGGAGAAACGGTGCGGGCAAAACTACTCTGATGAAAACTATTGCCGCACTCCATCAAAAGAAGAGCGGCGAGGTAACGGTGTGCGGTGTTCCCGTCGGGGAGGCGGCGAAGATACGCGCGATGATAGGCTATCTGCCGCAGGATTTCTCCATGTACCCGAATATGCGCACCGACGAGGCGCTCGACTACCTCGGCGCGCTCTCGGGGATACCTTCTAAAGAGCGCAGAAAGCGCGTGGAGGAGATGCTGAAACGTGTAAACCTCTGCGAGCACAGGAACAAAAAGGTCAAGCAGCTCTCGGGCGGTATGAAGCGCAGGCTCGGTATCGCGCAGGCTCTGCTCCACGACCCGAAGGTGCTCATAGTTGATGAGCCGACGGCGGGGCTCGACCCCGAGGAGCGCATACGCTTCCGCAATCTGCTGTGCGAGACCGCCGAGGAGCGCATCGTTATCCTTTCGACCCATATCGTCGGCGACGTTGAGTCCACCTGCGAGAAGATCGCCATTATGGACGAGGGAAGGATCCTCCGCTGCGGGACTGTGCGCGAGCTGCTGGAGAATGCGCGCGGTCATGTCTATACCGCCAATATCGAGAAGCAGTATATGGCTCAGATAAAGAAGGAGTACATCGTCACGGGAATGGTGGCGCAGGCGGAGTATACGACCGTTACGATCGTTTCCGATGCCGAGCCCGACCTGCCTAATGCTGTCCTGATAGAGCCCGACCTCGAGGGCGCGTATATGTACTGCCTGCGCTCGAATGGGTGCAGCGTGAAAGGCGGTGAGGAGTAATGCTGTTCAGACATGAATGCAAAAAGATAGTCTGCTCGGCGGCTTTCATCGTCTACTGCGTTATATCGCTGCTGTTCTTCTTCACGAATTACTGGACGGACTGCTCCGATGAGGTGTCTTGCAGCGGACAGGGGCTCATTGCGGTCGAAGACCACGACCGCATCATGGACGGCGCGACGAACTCTCTCATGGGCGATTTTGCGTCGAACAGGTACGAATGCTATCCATACGGCTTCTACAAGGCTGTCCACCTCAAAGAGAAAAAGCGTGTGAAAATCAGGAGCTACCTCGAGGAGATCACGGGAGTCAGCGGCGAGGAGTTCGATAAGCTGCTCAAAAAGAGTGATCCCTACTTTGAGGGCTTCTCCACAAAGGAGCTATACGAATTCCATGATATCCCCGTGAAGGAGGGCTTTTCATATGACCGTTTCATCGAGATAATGGCTGACGTGGACGATATTGTCGGCGGAGGCTCGATATACAATCCCGAGGGACTCATGTACTCGTTTTCGCTTGTCCCCATGGCGGAGGAGGATATTAAGGCGGAGCAGGACGATTTTTACAAGGAGGACAAGATAACGCGCGGTCTTGCAAGGCTTTTTTGCGACTATGCTGGCATTTGCCTCGCGATACTGCCTGTATTCACAGCCGCGTGGCTGACTGCCGCGGACAAGAAGCGCCGTATGCAGGAGCTCGTCTACTCGCGCAGTATCAGCTCGTGCAGGCTCGTGTTCACGCGGTATGCGGCTCTGCTGTTCACTATGGCTATACCTGTTCTCGCCATGATGATCCTCTCACTGATACAGGCGCTCGTTGTCTACAAGGGGCACTCTATGGATATGCTCGCGTTTTTCACGCTCCCGACGATATGGCTGCTGCCGAACCTCATGCTCACGACGGCGGTCGGAGTGCTCGTGACGGAGATATTCTCGTCGCCTGTCGCGATACTCTCGCAGCTTGCGATATGGTTCTACTCCGTAATGGCTGGCTCGCTGGAGCTTTCGGGCGGTCTGGACAGGTTTACGCTGGTCGTCCGACACAATACGCCGTTTGGGAGGGACGTGTTCCTCGCGGAGCAGGGCAATTTCATATTCAGCCGCGTGTTCTGGACTGTCATATCACTGGTGTTGATGCTGCTCGCGGTCGCAGTCTACAGCGCAAAGAGGGGAGGGCGTTTCAATGGCATCAGGCTGTTTGGCAAGGATAGTTTATTCAGACGCAAGGCATAATTTCCTGCCGCATTATCTCGCAGCCGCGGGGGTGCTCCTCATCTCGCCCGTTATATTCGGGCTCGCGGAGCTCACCGCGCAGATGTCGGCTCAGCCGCTGGAGTTAATGCCACTCCTTATGGGGATAATCCTGTTCACGCCGATACTTGCTCCCGAGCAGAACGAGTGCATTCTCGAGACAGTGCGCGCAAAAAAAATGAGCCGCCATATCGTGACGGGTATGCGTCTGCTCTGCTCGTTCGTGCTGCTCGCGGTGCTGATATTCGCGCTCGGCGGGTATATGCGGTACAATGAGTGCGACGTCACCGTGAAGATGTGCGCGGGCGCTCTTGCGGGGGCATTCGCGGTGGGGGCTCTCGGTTTCTTCTGCGCGGCGGTGACCGATAACGTCATCGTCGGATATATGGTGTCGCTTATGTATGTGGTGATGAACCTCTTCCTGCGAAAGGAGCTGGGAAGGTTCTTCCTCATGTCGATGACTTACGGGATAAAGGGATGCAAGCCTGTGCTCGCGGTGTCGGGAGCTGTGCTCATTGCAGCGGCTATGATATACCGCAGGCTCGCGAAGAATGAACGCTGAGCGGCACGGGGTGCCCCCGCGGGCGGTTTCGCGGCATAGCTGTACAAAACGGGAGTTTATTCCCGCGTGGCTTGCCGTTTGGACAGAATTATGATATAATGTATGCAAAGCATACATTATATTTATCAAAATGCCCTTGCAGATACGCAGATCAAAGATCTGCTTCCTGCATATCGGGCAATTATATCATAACGCTTCGCTTTTATGATATATAGTGGCAAGGAAGTGAAGATATGTACAAGATACTCGTTGCTGACGATGAAAAGGACGTCGTGAGCCTGCTCAAGGACTACCTCGAGCTAAGCGGCTACTGTGTGTTCACCGCTAATAACGGGGCGGAGGCGGTCGAGGCTGCCTCGAATGCCCCAGACCTGATACTGCTCGATGTCAATATGCCCGAAATGAACGGGTTTGAGGTCTGTTCAAGGCTCAGGGAGCATATTAACTGCCCGATACTGTTCCTCACCGCACGCGTGGAGGACTCCGACAAGATAAGCGGTTTTGCTGCGGGCGGGGATGACTATATAATCAAGCCGTTTTCGCTCGATGAGCTCGGGGCGCGTATCGCCGCGCACCTCCGCCGCGAGCAGCGTTCGGCTGCATCGGCAAATGTGCGGTTCTTCGGCAATACCGTCGTAAACTACACCGAGAGGTCGGTCAGTGTGGGCGGCGAGAGAGTCGACCTCACGAAGAAGGAGTACGGCATCGTTGAGCTGCTCTCGCTCAATATGGGACAGACATTCGACAAGGAGCGTATCTATGAGAAAATATGGGGCTACGACGCGGAGGGAGACAGCTCGGTCGTCGCGGAGCACGTCCGCAGACTGAGGGCAAAGCTTGCAAAATACGGCGAGGATCCTCACCTCGGGACTGTTTGGGGTATGGGCTATAAATGGATAAAATAAAGAAAAGGACGCTCGCGTCCGCATTGTTGGTGTATCTCGTGCCGTGTGTCATCGTATGTGCGGCAGGCGGCTTCATAATAGAGGCGGTGTCAAGCTATTTGCAGATGTGGTTCTTAAACGTATTCTACGGCAATAGCGCGATGTACGGCAAAGATGCTTTGGCAGGCAAATTCTATCTTATCTCCGAGCTGTGCTACTATCTGCGGATAGTTCTCGTGCCGTTATGGGCGGGGGCGTGTCTGTGGGTCACGGCGCACATCTTCATTCGCAGAGAGATACAGCCGCCTGTGGATACGCTGGTGGAGGCGTCCGACAGGATACGCAGCGACGAGCTCGACTTCAGGGTCGAGTGTCCGACTGACAACGAGCTCGGCAGGCTGTGCGGCTCTTTCGAGGATATGCGGTGCAGTCTCTACGACAGCAACTACAGCCTGTGGAAGGCACTCGAGGAGCGCAAGAGGCTCAATTCCGCCTTCGCGCACGACCTCCGAACGCCGATAACTGTGCTCAGCGGCTATACTGAGCTGATAGAGCAGTGCGGCGGGAGGCTGAGTCCCGAGAAGCAGGCGGAGATGCTCACGAAAATGGCGGGACAGGTCGAAAGGCTGAAAAGCTACACCGAGAAAATGAGCGGCGTGAACAAGCTCGAGGATATCATCCCCGATGTAAAACCCGTGCCTTTCGCTGAGCTGTGCAGGCATATCTCCGAGAGCGGCGGGCTGCTGTGCGGCGAGAAGCTCGTTTTCGGTTCGGACGGGGACGGCGAACGGCTCGTATATACGGATTCCGAGCTTGTAATGGAGGTATTCCTCAACCTCGTTTCCAATGCGCTGCATTATACGAAAACGTTTGTCAGGTGCAGCGCGGAGCTGGGTGAAAGCTCGCTGAAAATAATCGTCACCGACGACGGCTGCGGTTTCTCCGAGGACGCGATGAGGCAGGCGTGGAAGCCCTTTTATCGCGATGAGAGCGAGGAGGACAAAACGCACTTCGGGCTCGGTCTGTATATCTGCTGGCTGCTCTGCCGAAAGCTCGGCGGCAGTATCACCATTGACAACGCTCCGAGCGGCGGAGGTATGGTCACGGCGGAAGTGAATATCCTGAAGTGAGGGCAAGGAGACATACCTCTGCTGCTGCCTCGGCGGAATATCGGCAGATGTTTCGTCGGCTGCGCCGAGGTGAAGATGTATGGGGCGGTCGGCAGGCATTGCTTCGCTCGCCTGCCTGCTTCTCAGAGGGGGGGCGCTGTCCCCCTCGGAGGAGGGAATTTCCGCTTCGCGGGTGGGGTTATTTTTGTATAGTATCGGGAAGTGTTTCGTCGGGCTGCGCCGAGGCGTAAATGTACGGGGCGGTCGGCAGGCATTGCTTCGCTCGCCTGCCTGCTTCTCAGGGGGACGCTGTCCCCCTCGGTTCACCCCCTGCCGGGGTGAGAGCCTCACCCCGGACCCCCGCGGATTCCGCTTCGCGGTTTTTTTATTTATCGCTTTGGCAATAAATATCTGCTTTTTTTGAAAAAAACTTTGTACCCCTTGACAAACGCGGATATATTTGATACAATATAGTTGCGACAGATATTATGTACGGAGGTGCATTCACTTGGAGTATGACTACAAAGAGGCCATGAAGCTTGACAATCAGCTGTGTTTCCCGATCTATGCGGCTGCGCGTGCTATAACCTCAGCTTATACACCGTATCTTAAACCGCTTGGTCTGACCTACACTCAGTACATCCTTTTCCTTGTGCTGTGGGAGAAAGACGGTCTGACTGTCGGAGAGATCTGCAAGAGACTTATGCTTGACAGCGGGACATTATCCCCTGTTTTGAAAAAGCTGCGGCAGCAGGGGTATATCGAAAAGAGCCAGAGCACTGCCGATGAGCGTTCGTTTATCATCACTCTGACAGAAAAAGGAAGGATGCTTCAGGAGAAGGCAAAGGATATCCCGCTTCAGGTCGGGAAATGCGTCAATATCGCTCCCGAAAAAGCCAGACTGCTTTATGATCTGCTTTATGAACTGCTCGAGCTGACTTCCGACCGTTCACAATAAGACCGTGATAAGGTAAATAAGAGGTGCTGACTATGGATATGATGGAACTCATCAGGACAAGAAAAAGTGTGCGCACTTTTGACGGAAATGCTGTAACAGAAAACGACATCAAGAAGCTGACGGAATATATCGAAACGATCACAAACCCGTTTGGTGTCCCTGTGGGATTTGTTCTGCTTGATGCCAAAGAACACAGCCTTTCCAGTCCTGTCATTCAGGGCGAACATCTCTATATTGCTGGGAAGGTACCTAAGACGGAACACTGCGCGGAGGCTTTCGGGTACTCTTTCGAGAAAATGGTGCTCTATGCTTGGTCACTCGGAATAGGCACAACATGGATCGGCGGCACGATGAAGCGTGAGCAGTTTGAGAAGGAGGCGGGCGTCAGAGAAGGGGAGATCATGCCCTGTATCAGTCCGCTCGGTTATCCTGCAAAGAAACGCTCTATCAAAGAGATAGGTATGCGTACTGCTATAAGAGCGGATAAGCGCATAAAAAGCGAGGAGCTGTTCTTTGAAAACGATCTCGGCACTCCGCTGCGCTGCGATGATGTCACGGTACGGAATGCTCTTGAAGCTGTTAGACTTGCTCCGTCGGCTGTCAACAAGCAGCCGTGGCGTATCGTAAAGTGCGGAAATGACTATCATTTCTATGAGAAGCATACTCTCGCAAGCGGCGGTGCTGCGTGGGACGTGCAGAAGGTCGATGTCGGGATAGCGATATGTCACTTTATGAGCATTGCGGGCGGAACGCTGAGCTTTGAAAAGCCTGAGACCGCTGTTGGTAAGGATACAGAGTATATCGCAACGGTTACACTGTAAAAATATAGTAGGAGGTCATGTATGAAAAATCTCAATATTGTAAACGGTCCGCAGAATGTTTCTGCGATCATTCAGGGCTGCATGAGAATGCCTGCATTGTCAAAAGAAGATGCAGCTAAGGTCATCCGCACTGCTTATGACTGCGGTATCAACTTTTTCGACCACGCCACTTGCTACGGAAACGGTGAGGCAGAGGAGCGCTTCGCACAGGCTTTTCCGCTGACAGGTATCAGGCGTGAGGACATCTATATCCAGAGCAAGTGCGGACTCTGCTTTGACAGAAATGAATTTGACTGGACGAAAGAGAATATCCTGTCCAGTGTCGATGACAGCCTGCGCCGTCTGAATGTCGGATATCTGGATGCTCTGTTGCTGCACAGACCCGATCTGCTGTTTGATCCCGAAGAAGTCGCAGAGGCTTTCGATACGCTCGAAAAGTCCGGAAAGGTACGCCATTTCGGCGTCAGCAACCTGATGCCCTTGCAGATCGAACTGCTGAAAAAATATGTGAAGCAGCCTCTTGTTTTCAATCAGGTGCAGCTTTCACTGGAACAGTCTCAGCTCATTGATCAGGCACTTTATATGAACAACAAGACGACCGATCTTTCCGTGAACCGTGACGGCTCTGTACTGGATCACTGCCGTCTGAACGACATCACTATACAGGCGTGGTCGCCACTCCAGTTCGGAATGTTTGGCGGAACGTTCATTGACAATCCCGATTTTCCCGAGCTGAACAAGGCGCTTGCCGAGATAGCGGAGAGGGAAGGCGTGTCAAAAGCTGCCGTTGCCATTGCATGGATACTCCGTCACCCTGCGAAGATGCAGGCGATCATCGGAACTATGAATCCTGAGCATATCAGGGACACCTGCGATGCCGTGAAGGTCAAGCTGTCACATCATGACTGGTATGTTCTTTATCTGGCATCAGGAAAATTCCTGCCCTGATCCTGAGGCGGCTATGAACAGTTTTTCTCCGATGAAAAAAATACTGTCCTGTATCATGAAGATCATCGTCATCGCTTCCGCAGTGAGCGGTACCTTCCTGAGCTGGTACGCGGGGCGTGTTCTGGATCTGGGATATGCCGCAGAGGGGGCGGTCCGCTGCCGAATCACGACAGCAGGAAGCCTCTGTCGGAGACGGTCACATATCTGTAAAATAAGGAGGAGCGATCTATGAAGTCTATCGTTATCTATTTCAGCGCCGAAACAGGAAAAACAAGAAAAATCGCAGAGGAACTTGCAGCTGAGCTGGGTGCGGATATTTTCGAGATCAAGCCTGAACAGCCATACACCGCTGCCGACATCAAGTGGACAAATCCGCTCGCAAGATGCAATAAGGAAAAGCTCGGCAAGAAGGATGTTCCCGTTGTCGGTAAGATCGGGAACTGGGACGAGTATGACACGGTCTATCTCGGTTTCCCTATCTGGTATTATGGCGCGCCCAATGTGGTGAACACGTTCTGCAAGGGCTATGACTGGAAGGGAAAAACGCTGCATATCTTCGCTACGTCCGGCGGCAGCGGCATCGGGAAAACTGCCGAAAAGCTTGCGCCGTATGTCGGGGGGCAAACATCGCAGATGCAGAGAGAGTCACGTCTGTATCGGAGATCGCAATTCGATGATTTCGTGATTGGTGTCGCCCGACCGCTAAATTTGTTCTATACTGCGTCGGGCTGCGCCGAGGCGTAAATGTACGGGGCGGTCGGCAGGCGTTGCTTCGCTTGCCTGCCTGCTTCTCAGAGGGACGCCGTCCCCTTCGGTTTATCCCCGCCGAGAGTTTTGACATAAATTGTTTAGTATCGGTGGATGTTTTGTCGGCTGCGCCGAGGCGTAAATGTACGGGGGCGGTCGGCAGGCGTTGCTTCGCTCGCCTGCCTGCTTCTCAGGGAGACGCTGTCCCCCTCGGTTCAACCCCGCCGAGAGTTTTGACATAAATTGTATAGTATCGGGAAGTATTTCGTCGGGCTGCGCCGAGGCGTAAATGTACGGGGGCGGTCGGCAGGCTTTGCTTCGCTCGCCTGCCTGCTTCTCAGGGGGACGCCGTCCCCCTCGGTCCACCCCCTGCCGGGGTGAGAGCCTCACCCCGGACCCCCGCGGATTCCGCTTCGCTGGTTTTTTTATTTATTGATTATTGCCCGATTACGGAGTCAGTTTGCTTGCTGTGTCAAATACTCCTTCAATGTCGGGACATCGCCCGCAGCAGTTGAAGCAAATGCATAATAAGAGAGAATATACGAAGAATCCTTCGCGTCTATCTTTCCGTCATCGTTGACATCGGCTGCCGCCTTCTGAGCCTCGGTGAGCTCCGAGTCAGCTCCTGTGGACATCTTTGAATACTCGACAAGTACAAATGAGGCGTCCTTGGCATCTATCTTGCTGTCTCCGTTGCTATCACCGAGCGACAGGACAGGCTGTTCGCCACCAAATCTGTAATCGGTGATGTACCACTCGCCGCTGCTGTATATGAAGTCAGCCGTTCCCTTTCCGTAAAGCTCGTCACCCGCTATGGTAGTGGCTGTGAAGGCGCTTTCGGTCTTATCGGACAGCTCCACTCCGTCCTGAGTGCGGAAGATGTAAAATGAGCGCCCTGTCCTCTTTACGCACAGACTGCCGTTGATATCCACGATGTTTTCGGAGCTTTCAACGAGTATGTCGTTTCTCAGGTCGCCGTATACCGTTGCCTCGACAAGTACGTGGAAGTCATAGAGCATATTGAAACGTGTGTCGGTTATTTTCGCGTATTCGTCGTTTATTGGCTCTGTGTACTGCGGGGAGGCGTTCATTATTGCCAGAATAGTCGAGAGGTCGTCCATTTTCTGCTTGGCTATTGTATGAAGGTCGCTCTCCTTCTCGCCGACTTCATAGCCTTTGATGAGCCAGATGCCGTCAGCTTTGACAAAGTAGACGCTCTTCTTTCCGTAAAGCTCATCTATTGCTGTCGGGACAGCGGTCAGTGAATCCTCGGTCTCGTCTTTAAGCTCTACTCCCTCTTGCGTATCGAATACGGGGAATGAGACGCCTCTGTTCTCAACGTAGAGCTTGCCGTTTTCAATGATGAAGCTGCTGCCTGCCTGCTCAATGAGCGAATCGCTCAGAGGAGCGGCAGCTATAGATCTGACATAGCTCTTGAATTCATCGTAAGTTTTGAACGGTGCGTTTTTTACCCTTACGTAGGTTTTATCGCCGTCCGTTTTGATCTGATCCTCGGTGTCTGTATAGGCGGGAGCCGCATTCAGTACACCCATAAGCATATTAAGGCTGTCAAGCTCCTCGCATACTATCGACTTTGTATCAAAAGGTGAATCACAGAATCCGTAATCACTTATGAGCCAGTCGCTGTCCTTGTAAAACTTAGCCTTGCAATAGCCGTTCATTTCGCTGAATGCCTTCGTCACAGCGGTGAACTCTGTCTCTGCGGTACGAGTGAGAGTTACGCCCTCGGAGGTCGGGGCTGTGTAATAGTCCGTGAGCTTTCTCTTGACGTACAAAGCTCCGTCCTTCTCAGCGAAGCAGTCTGCAAGCTGAGACTCAAAGTTTTCTTTTGCGCCGAAGCAGCAGGTCGCGTTGATGAAGTCCTTTACCTTTTCAAGAGTGGGGAAGCGTTCGTCCGTGACCTTGAGCAGGAGTCCGTTGGTTGTGGTATCATCGGTCTTTTCGGTATATGCGGGAGCTCCCGCAAAAAGTGCGGAAAGTACATTCAGGTCGTTCAGCTTGCTTACGGCTGCCTCGGACATTTCATCTGATGTCGGCATTTCGGAAACAACTGCCGTTTCAGTATCGGCAGCGGTAATGCACATCTGCAAAGGCTGTGTACATATACAAATGCTCATCAGCGCGGCTGCTAATGCCGCAATAGGTCTTTTTTTCATTATTCTTACATCCTTTCGCGAAATATGTAATACCTCCCGCAAAGCAATGCGGGAGGTATGTTTTTATGTTGATCAGCTTGCTTTGGCAGCCATATACTCTGTCATTGTCGGGACATCGCCTGTTGCCGTCGAAGCCATTGCATAGTAGGCAAGTATAAACGAAGCGTCCTTGGCGTCTATCTTGTCGTCATTGTTGACATTTGCGGCAGCCTTCTGCGTATCGCTGAAGTCGTCCTCTGCACCTGTCGACATCTTTGAGTAGTAAACAAGTATCTGGGAAGCGTCCTTGGCGTCTATCTTGCCGTCTTCGTTGACATCGCCGAGCGTATAGTCGGCAGTCTGCCCCTGCTGCGGCATTTCTTCGACGGAGAGTTCCCTGAGTTTGAGCATCCCGCTCTCCTTGCAGGCGATCCCTGCGTAGCTCTTCGCGTCTGCCTTTACGCCAATTTCCGCTCCTGCGAGTGAGGTCTCGGACTTGGGTGTCAGTATAAACGTCATCGAGGCTTCGGTGTTATTGCCTTCCTCCTTGACGGGAGCGATGTTGCAGTCTACAGCATTGCCGTTCTTGTCAATGAGGACAAGGCTATTCGCGGTAACAGTGCTGTCGAGCATATGCTTCGAGAACTTCACTACTGCCTTTCCGCCGTTGTATCCTGCGTCCTCTATCTCGGCGGGAAGTGTGGAGGTCAGCTTGATGTTGACTCCGGTCTGGACGGGAAGTACGGGCAGCCATTCTGACGCTGCGTCCTCGTATCCCTCTCCGGATATGCGTACCTGCCACATACCCTCGGGTACGTCCCACGCGAACCAGCCTGCATCGTCTGTGATCTGCGGATTCACCTGATCGTAGTCCCCTGCGTTCCACAACACGGCCTTTCCCTCGCTTTCCTGATAGTATATCTGTGCCGTCACACCTTCGACAGGATTGCTCGGAAGCCATTCATAGGCTATTCCGCTCGGGTCGTACAGTACGTTGAGGTTTGCTTTATTAGAGACGGCGTAGGCTTTATTCCTGATACCGTCATCTGCATAGTCAAGTCCTTTATTGACCGTCCATGCGATCAAGGCAACTACTGCGCTTATAATTATCGCAGGAAGCAGTTCTATTGCTCCGACTGCTGAACCAGCAAGAACTATTAACCCACTATAAAGAACAAATACGGCAGTCATGAAACGCGCAATCAAAGAGCCCATAAGAACTGTCTTCAGATAGGCGGCTGCCGCCTTTACCTCCGGATTCTTGGAGAATCCGATCTGATCCCATATATCTTGCAGGTCGATGCCCTTATGGTACAGGTCAAAAAATGTCGTGATAACACTGAATATATACAGGGCACCGTTTGCAAATCCCTGGAGGCTCTTGCTTAGTCCCTCGACCAGCAATGAATTGAAGGTGTCACCCATCCACGCGAACAGCGGCTGAAGTGTTGATGAATACATCTGCATACAGATATTGCTCACGCCTGTCGATACGTTTCTGACGATAGTTATCGTGCCTTCTACTATCGAAGTTCCTGTGGATTTGAGAAAATCAGCTGCGCTCTGTGTGCCGACAGCAATATTGTACATTATCTTGTCTGCAAGAGGGAGCTGATCCTGTGTGAGGGCTATTTCATAGACCTCGACATAGGAGCCGTCAGGCTGCCGTATGGTCGCAGACGGTCTGGTCAGCTTGAAGGTATCGGCTGCGATAAGATCGTCGCCTGAATACTCCTTGCCGTCGATCTTGAGGTGATCTGTATTAACAGTCAGTACATTCAGAGACGGCACGTCTGTAAAACGGGCATTGGCATTCTGTAACGCTGAATATCTTGAGAGCGGTGTGAGGTCGGGCGGAGCCGCTTTAGCCGCCTTGGCTGCGTCAGCATACTTCGGGACGAACTTGACAGCAAGAACATCCTTCTCGTTTGCAACGATTTCCATAGGGTTTTCTTCAAGAAAGGCTCTGACCTCGGCTTCCTCCTCGCTCGATACCGCAGAGGAATACAGTTCCTTTCCGCCCTGGGTGCTGAATGTAGTATTGCCGTTTTCATCAGTTCCGGCAAAATATGTCATATCTATGCTGCGCGGGACCGCAAGTATGCTCAGCGTGCCTATAACGCGCGAATCAAAGAAGCCCGAGCCCTTCCATGTGCCTGTTTCCTCATTGAAGCTGAGCTCTATCGTTGATGTATTTCCGTTGATCGTGGAGGCTACGCTGACACTTTCGCAGTCGTTGTCGGCAAGCGTTACCTCAAAGCCGAGAGAATGAGCGGGATTTATAGCAAGAAGCGGTCTTTCACCGTATTTGAAGGCACCAGTGATGTCTGTGCTATACTCCTTGTGGTTGTTATAGTGAGAGAAGATGACCTTCACGACTTCATTGGTATAGTTGTTGCAGCTGACATTGGCTGTCTCCGACTTCTTTTCGCCCGACTGAGCATAGAGTTCGAGCGTATCGCCATAATCGGCGACGGCGGTGATAGCAGCCGTATATTTGCCTGTATACTGATTGGGCTTTGCTGTTGCGACAGCTTCACCGTTGAGATATATCGTCACGTCAGAGTCGATAGGAGCGCTGCCGTATATATCGAATTCGGTCTTTCCGTCCTCTACCTTTGTGTTCGCAGGGGCAGTGAGCGTTACGGGCTCCCAGCCAGTGGAATCGTTGTCGGCGGGGATGAGCTTTTCATATTCCCTGTAACCGTTGGTGTAGGTGACTGCCATATACACTTCAATAGTCGTATCGGCACCTTCCTTCGGCTCTGTGCTGAATCTGAAAACTCCGCTGTCTTCACCCTCTGCGACAGTGAAATATGTACGTGTCAGATATGCGCTCTCGAGCTCTGCATCCGTCAGTCCGACAGGGCGGCTCCTTGCAAGGATAGGGTTGCTGTCCTTGGTGGTAACTCTGATCTGAGCGCTTTTGTAAATGTCCTTGAATACGGGGTTGAGCGTGTAGTAGATAGTATAGTTGATAAGTCCGCCCTCAGCCGTTTCCGTTTCTACACGGCTGACGAATGTGTCGTTTCCCTTGAACGGGATCACACGCTCGTCGAGCAGTGAATTGCAGCCGTCAAATGTGTACTTTTCAAAATGCTCGGTGGGAAGGAGCTCACCTGCCTCGAACGGCATATCAAGCGTTTCCAGCTCGTAGCATCTGTAAAATGCGGAGTCCCCGAATCGGGTGACGGAACCCGGGATATGCACTGTCCGAAGCTCATGGGCGTTAGCAAGGGCATTTTGGGGTATGACCTCGATGCCGTCCTCGAACCATGCCTCGCGTAAACCGCAATTAAAGGCGTCATTGCCGACCGTTGTGATCGCCTTCGGGAATGAGAGCTCATAGAGTGATGAGCAGCCGTTAAATGCATATGAATTGACATTTGTAAGTGCGGCAGGAAGCTTGACCTCTCTCAGGTTTTCGCAGAACTCAAAGGCTTCGCTGCTGATGACAGTAACAGAATCGGGGATAGTAACAGAGCCGAGAGATTTACAGTTGCGGAATGACTGATAGCCTATCGTCTCAAGCCCCGCGGGGAAGGTCACCTCTGTCAGCGCCTCACAGGCACGGCAGCAAGCCGTTGGTATCGCTGTGACGCCGTCACCGAAGGTAACGCTCTTCAGGTTCGGACAATCATAGAGGAGGTAGTAGGTGTCTTCGCCGCCCTCTCCGTACAGACCTGCGGGAACATATGCTTCCTCAAGCTGTGTGCAGCCTGAGAAGAGATATGCGCCTATCTTGCAGCCGTTCTCGGGGATATGTATGCTTTTGAGGCCTTCACAGTACGAGAAGGCTGAGTTGCCGATTGATTTTACTGTGTTGGGGATATCGACGGTCTCAAGAGCCTTGCAGCTCATGAAAGCCCGTCCACCTATTTCTGTTATGTCGCTCGTCCAGTCTATGTCGACGAGTTGTTCAGCAGAGTAGAAAAAACTGGTCGGTATCTTTGTGAGACCTTTCTCAAAATGAACAGTCTCCAGAGAGGAACTGTTGAAGACAGAGTCGCCTTCCGTTATCTGTGCGGGAACCGTGAATTCCTTGATGCCTTTTGCGTTGGCAAAAAGCCTTGAACCGAGCGATGTTACGGAATCGGGAATATCAATTTTAGTAACATATTCCGTGAAAGCACACAGAGAATCGGGCACCTTCACCATACCGTCTGTCAGGTGGACTGTTTCGATATATGATTTTTCAAGTGCAGAACTCGCAGCAGTTACTGTCGAGGGGATAGTTATCTCCTTCAGATTCGTGCATCCCTCGAACGCTTTCATCCCTATTTTTTCCAGTCCTTCAGGGAGAGTAACGGAAGTCAGCGCAGTGTCGTCGATAAACGTGGCATTTCCGAGTTCCTTCAGAGTTGACGGTAACACGACCGTGGTAAGTTTGTCGCAATAACCGAATGCTTCGTGTTCTATTTTCTCGACACCCTTTGGCAGGTTGACCTTTTCAAGTCCGTCGCAGCCGTCAAACGCGTGGTGTTCAATGGTATTTATGCTTGAAGGCAAGTCGAGGTCGACAAGATTGTTGCAGTCATAGAATGCATACGAGCCAATATCTGTTACAGAATCAGGGATAACGAGTTTATTCAGTTCAGGAGCAGAGTATGCACAGTAAGCAGGTATCTTCTCGATACCGTCCTCAAAAATGAGGGTCTCTATGCATGATTCGGAAAGAGAGGATAGCGTGCCCATTCCATAGAAGCTTGAGCAGCTCATGCCGTCCTCGGGAATGTCCTTGGGGAGGGTTAGCTCCTTGAGGTTTTCGCATTTTGAGAAAACGCAGTAGCTCAGCTTCTGTATCCCGGCAGGAAGTGTGATGGATGTCAGTCCCGAAGAGGCGAACGCTCCCCAGCCGAGTTCCGTTACTGTGTCGGGGATAGATATGCTTGTGAGTTTTGGATACTTTTCAAATGCTCCGCTGCCAATATCGGTTACTGCCTTTCCTTCGACTGTCGCGGGGACAGTCAGCGAGGTGACGGTCTCCTTGTCGCCTGTCCAGCCGGTTATTGTGACTTTTTCACCCTCTATCGAATACTTGAAGCCATTGGTCGTCTCGCCTGTGACAGCCTCTGCGTAAGAGCGCATTTTTGGCGGCAAGCACTGGAGAAATACGGCTGTGATCGCAGCAGAAGTACATACTGCCACTGCCTTTTTGAACAGTGTCAGCTTGCCGTTCTCGGGTTTCAGCAGCTTGTTGTTCGGGTATCTCATATAAACACTCCTTCCGTTTTGGAAAATAAACAGCTTGTAGAAAAAAGATGTGATAATACAAAATTACTTATTTTCTGCGTGCTGTTGACTGTATTATAGCAGATTCTACCAAATAAGTCAACGGTTATAACATGAATTCTCGCGTAAAAGAATATTTTTTTAATTGCTTCGGCAGTATGGTATCGGTAAATGGTTCGTCGGTCTGCGCCGAGGCGAAGGTGTACGGGGCGGTCGGCAGGCTTTGCTCCGCTCGCCTGCCTGCTTCTCAGAGGGGGACGCTGTCCCCCTCGGCGGGTGGGATTTCCGCTTCGCGGGGGGATATCTTTTGTGTAGCAGCGGTAAGTGTTTCGTCGGTCTGCGCCGAGGCGAAAATGTACGGGACGGTCGGCAGGCTTTGCTTCGCTCGCCTGCCTGCTTCTCAGGGGGACGCCGTCCCCCTCGGTTCACCCCCTGCCGGGGTGAGAGCCTCACCCCGGACCCCCGCGGATTCCGCTTCGCGGTTTTTTGGATTTATGCATTATACTCCGAATGCTTTGTCATAATGACATTGTATAATCATTCGTGGTCTGAGTTGTAATACCGAAAGTTTATTCTCATGCTTTATTGATTAATTGTTGACTTTGCGGGTGTAATATGTTACAATATATCAGATGACTATTATACGGGTCCAGCCCGACTGATTTATAAAATTCGTCAGATTCTCCGCAAAGATCTGAAGCATCAAGGAGAAGAAAATATGGGAATGTTAGACTTTTTAAAAATAAGCCACGGTATCGCTAACAGTATCAGCTATACAAGCAAGACTCTCGGTACAGGTACATATTCGGGCCATGTGGGGGCGTCGAGGCTCCCCGAGGGCCACGGCGTATTTATCAATGAACTTGAGATAGAGTTTGACGGCGAATGGAAGGACGGCAAGCTCTGCGGCTTCGGCAAGAAGTACGCCAAGGGGTACTATGACATGATGCGCGGAGACGGCGAAGAGACCAGCAAATCCCTGTTCTATGCAGGCGAATTCAAGGACGACAAGTACCACGGTAAAGGAAAGTCCTTCAACCAGAACGGCGGGCTTGAATATGACGGCGAATGGGAGGACGGCTGGAAATCGGGCGAAGGCATAGAATACTATGTCAACGGTACTCCCAAGTTCGTCGGGACCTGGAAGCGCGGAAAATACAACAGCAAGGGCGTTTTTACCTTTGAAAACGGTGACGTTATCAAGGGCGAATGGCGCGACGGTCTGCTGGAGGGCTATGCCGAGCTTACCAAGCGCGACGGCTGTGTTTACAAGCGCTTCTACAAGCACGACGAGATACTCATGGAAAAGCTTATCAGCGGTACTCCGCCTCCCGATCCCGATTCGTCAAGAACACTCAAATTCGATAACGGCGTTTATGAGGGCGAGATCGACTTCTCGGGCAATATGCACGGAAAAGGCGTTTTTACCTATTCTAACGGCGACCGCTACGAAGGCGGCTATAAGGAGGGCGCAAAGCACGGTAAGGGCGTTTTCACCTACGCTGACGGAAGGTCGTATGACGGCGAATTTGAAGATGATATGCGATGCGGCAGAGGCGTCTTCCACTATCTGAACGGCGATGTCTATGACGGTGAATGGAAAGGCAATCTGAAGCACGGTCAGGGTGTGTTCTCCTACAAGAGCGGCGACCGCTATGAGGGCTCCTATTCAAACAGTCTGAAGGACGGACACGGTACTTTTTATTTCAGGAACGGTGAGTCCTACGAGGGCGAATGGAAAAGCGACAAGCGTCACGGTGAAGGCGTTTACACCTGTTCCGACGGCAGAAAAAAGCGTCAGCAGTGGGATAATGATACGCTGGTGAGCGAAGTTTTTGAATGAACAGAGGGAAGCTCTTTCGTAACGGAGCTTCCCTCTCTTTGTTATGTAACGTGTCCTCAACAAACGCCTTTTGGCAGTTGTTGTGGACACATTGATTGTACCAAGTAAATTCGGTGTTGTAAATAGTCGGGAGATATGGTATAATGTTACCATAACTATTCGGAGGAAATTTATGAGCATACTTAATGTTGAACACGTTACGCACGGATTCGGTGCAAGACAGATACTCAACGACGCTTCGTTCCGTCTGCTGAAGGGAGAGCACGTCGGACTCGTCGGCGCAAACGGCGAGGGCAAGTCCACATTCCTGAACATAATCATGGGCAGGCTCCAGCCCGATGAGGGAAAGGTCGAGTGGTGCAGACATATCACGGTCGGCTACCTCGACCAGTACAGCACGCTTGCAAAGGGAAAGACTATCCGTGACGTACTGCGTGAGGCGTTCGACCACCTCAGCGAGCTCGAAGCCGAAATGCTCGCGCTCTATGAGAAGATGTCCGACTGCTCCGAGGACGAGATGAACTCGCTCATGGAGGAGGTCGGCGAGATACAGAGCATTCTCGACTACAGCGGCTACTACACCATAGACGCGAAGATATCCGAGTACGCCAACGGTCTCGGACTGAACGAGATAGGACTCGACAGAGACGTTTCGGAGCTATCGGGCGGTCAGAGAGCTAAGGTACTGCTGGCGAAGGTGCTGCTCGAAAATCCGATGATACTTATCCTCGACGAGCCTACCAACTTCCTCGACGAGAACCACATCCGCTGGCTGACAAACTTCCTGCAAAACTACGAAAATGCGTTCATTCTCGTGTCGCATGATGTGCCGTTCATGAACAGCGTCATCAATGTGGTCTACCATGTGGAGAACGCCGTGATGACGCGCTATACGGGCGATTACGACAACTTCGTGCGTATGTACGAGCTGAAAAAGAAGCAGATAGAGCAGGCTTACGAGAAACAGCAGAAGGAGATAGCCGACCTCGAGGACTTCATCGCCCGCAACAAGGCTCGCGTTGCGACTACGAACATGGCTAAGTCGCGGCAGAAGAAGCTCGACAAAATGGACAAGATAACCCTTATGCGCGAGAAGCCCAAGCCGACTTTTGCGTTCAGAAAGGCGCGTACCCCGGGGCGCGTTGTCATCGACTGCAAGAACGTTGTCCTCGGCTATGACGAGCCGCTCACAAAGCCTATCTCGGTCAAGGTCGAGAACGGGCAGAAGATAGCTATTCGCGGCGTCAACGGCATTGGAAAGTCCACGCTGCTGAAGACCCTGCTCAAGATAATACCGCCTGTTTCGGGCTATGTCGAGCATGACCAGTTCGTGGAGTACGGCTACTTCGAGCAGGAAGAGGAAAGCACCGCAAAGACGGCGCTCGACGTGATATGGGAGGAGTACCCGTCGATGACCAATGCGGAGGTGCGTGCGGCGCTCGCGCAGTGCGGGCTCACCACCGAGCATATCACATCGCAGATGAGAGTGCTCTCGGGCGGAGAGAATGCAAAGGTAAGAATTTGCAGAATAATGCTGAAAGAGGTCAATCTGCTCGTCCTCGACGAGCCGACGAACCACCTCGACGTTGACGCTAAGGAGTCACTGAAAAAGGCGATAAAAGACTACAAGGGCACCGTGCTCATCGTGAGCCACGAGCCTGAATTCTACATGGATATCGCCGACAACATCTGGAATATCGAGGAATGGTCGACCAAGATAATCTGACGCTGACCGCTGCGGCTGCTGCAATAAATCCAAGGGAGGTACACAATGTATATTGAGAAGATCAACTCACCTAAAGACATCAAAGCGCTGGACAAAGGTCAGCTGGCTGAACTTGCTGCCGAGATAAGAAGCGGACTCCTTAACCGCCTTTCCAAGCGCGGCGGACACTTCGGTCCGAATTTCGGCTTCGTAGAGGCGACTATCGCTCTGCACTACGTTTTCGATTCGCCGCGGGATAAGTTCGTGTTCGACGTCTCACACCAGTGCTATACCCACAAAATGCTCACGGGGCGCAAGGACGCTTTCTTCAATGACGAGCACTTCGGCGATATATCGGGCTACACCAATCCCGAAGAGAGCGAGCACGACTTCTTCAATGTCGGACATACCTCAACCTCCGTCAGCCTTGCCTGCGGACTTGCCAAGGCCCGCGACCTTATTGGCGGGGAGGGTAACGTCGTTGCGATAATCGGAGACGGCTCACTCAGCGGCGGCGAGGCTCTCGAGGGTATTGACTTCTCCGCGGAGCTCGGAAGCAACTTCATTATCCTTGTCAACGACAACGATATGTCCATTGCCGAGAATCACGGCGGTCTTTACACGAATCTGAAGGCTCTGCGCGAGTCGGACGGAAAGTGTGAGTGCAACCTCTTCAGGGCTATGGGACTGGACTATCTCTATGTAGCTGACGGCAACGACATCGACGCGCTCATTGAGGCTTTCAGTAAGGTCAAGGACATCGACCACCCGATAGCTGTGCATATCAACACTGTCAAGGGCAAGGGATATGAGCTCGCCGAGACGCACAAGGAGCAATGGCACTGGCATATGCCCTTTGACCCCGAGACAGGCAAGGAGCTGTGGGAAGGCGGCGGCGAGGATTACAGCTCGCTGACCTGCGACTACCTGATGAAGAAGATGAAGGCGGACAGGAGCGTTGTTACTATAACTGCGGCTGTTCCTACCAATATCGGATTCACCGAGGACAAGCGCCGCGAGGCGGGAGCACAGTTCGTGGACGTCGGTATCGCGGAGGAGCACGCCGTAGCTATGGCTTCGGGTATCGCAAAGGCAGGCGGAAAGCCCGTATTTGCGACGCATTCCAGCTTCTTCCAGCGCACATACGACCAGATATCACAGGACCTCTGTATCAACGGCAATCCCGCAACTCTGCTCGTGAATACGGCGTCCGTTTACGGTATGCACGATATCACGCACCTCGGTATCTATGATATCCCGATGATGTCGAACATACCCAATCTCGTGTACCTCGCGCCCACAAACTGCGAGGAATACTTCTCTATGCTCGACTGGAGCATAGAGCAGGACAAGTACCCCGTCGCGATACGTATACCCTGCAACGGTGTTATCCACTCCGACAAGCCTGTTGATACCGATTACAGTCAGCTCAACAAGTACCGTGTAACTCAGCAGGGCAGGGGAGCTGCCATTATCGCTCTCGGCGACTTCTATCAGATAGGCGAGGAGCTCGCAAAGCTCATCGCCGAGCGGACGGGTACGGCTCCCACGCTCATAAATCCGCGCTATATCACAGGTATAGATGAGGAGACGCTTGAACAGCTCAAGGCGGAGCACGGCACGGTAGTAACCCTCGAGGACGGTATTCTCAACGGAGGCTTCGGCGAGAAGATAGCGCGGTTCTACGGCGCTGACGAGATGAAGGTGTTCTGCTACGGACTGAAAAAGGAGTTCCTCGACCGCTATGCAGTTGAGGATGTGCTGAGAGACAACCACCTCACGCCCGAGCAGATCTACAGCGACATTTTCTGAGGAGGGGCTGCTGTGGAATTTTATGAGGCTATCGACCGCAGAAGCAGTGTTCGCGACTTCACCGACGAGACTATCCCGCGTGAAGTCATTGAGCGTATCGTCGGGGCAGCGCTTAAGGCTCCGACAAACGACCATTTCAGGGACTGGCATTTTATCGTCGTGACCGATAAGGCGGTAATGAGTGAAGTGCTGGAGGGAGTTCCGAAGGATCTGACGATAAAGGACGTCGACAATATGACGTTCATCTCCGACCCTGTGCAGAAGAGCGCCTATCAGTTTGCCGTGCCCAAGCAGTACAGTATGCTGATGAATGCAGCGGCGGTCATCATTCCGCTGATGGAAAAGAAGGTCGATATCCTTCATCCCGCAAATCTTTCACATCTGAATTGCTTTGCGTCGGTGTGGTGCAGCATCGAGAACCTGTGGCTTGCCGCGACGGCGGAGGGATACGGCTGCAACCTGCGTATACCGCTCGGCGATGAGGAGAAGAAGGCGAGGGAAGCTACGGGCTTTCCCGAAGAATACATGATACCGTGCTTTATCGGTATAGGCAGAGCTGCGGAGGGAGCGTTCCGCACCAAGCAGCTTGTTCCCGACATTGAAAAGCAGCTTCATTGGCAGAAATTCTGAGTTAAAGGAGAAAACGACATGGATTTCGTTTACTATAACCCGAGCGACGACAAGCAAAGCTGCGTTGTGCGGACTATGACTAAGCTCACGGGCAGGGAGTACGACGCGGTGAAGTCGGAGCTGACTGAGCTTGCGCAGGAGCTCGGCTGCGGGACGTACAACGATGAAGCTGTTTTCGAGCGGTATATGGAGAGTCATGGCATATCCAAGCTGAAAGAATATGATGAAATAAAGGTTGGCGCGCTCGAACTGAAAGGCGGC
>FNZT01000011.1 GCA_900109435.1 Ruminococcus sp. YRD2003
ATGAAGTCTCTCGATTCGCTCACCTTCAAGGCAGGCGAGACCTACAGCTTCAGCGTAGCAGCGAGCGGCTCGGGCAATATGATGCTCTCGCTCCAGTACACGGACGCATCGGGCGAGACCAAGTACGACCACATCGCCAACGGAGTATCCGACGGCAACTACGTACAGCTTGCAAACGCAAACTACAAACTTCCCGATGGCTCGGGATATATCCTCTATGTTGAGACAGAGGATGGCACTTCCAACTTCACTATCGACGAAGCAATCGTCGCTAAGGCAGGCACTCAGATAGACGGTCCCAAGCCCGTAACCACCACAACTACAACAACTACCACCACAACGACAACAACAACCACCACTACCACCACTACAACAGAAGAGACAACAACAACAACTACTACAGAAGAGACAACAACAACCACTACAACCACAACAGAAGAAACAACTACAACAACTCCCACCACAACGGAAGAAACAACTACAACAACTCCCACCACAACGGAAGAGGAAACTACTACCACCACAGCAACAGAGACAACAACAACTGCTGCTCCTTCGTACAACACAGTCTACGGCGACGCCAACAAGGACGGCAGGGTCTCGGTAGCTGACGCAGTCGCTATCCTCCAGTACGTTGCAAACAAGGACAAGTACGGTCTCGACGAACAGGCTCTCGACAATGCCGATGTATATAACAGAGGCGACGGCGTTACAGCAAGAGATGCGCTTTCAATACAGAGACTCGACGCAGGCGCAATCAGCAAGCTCCCCGAGGAACAGTGAGAGCGGCGCAAGGTGATACATCATGGAATCACTCCCCCACTTCTTCCGCGAGGGTACATGATGTACTCACACTGACACGAAATATACGGCTTTATCCCAAAGAGCTGAGAGGGTCCCTTGCGGGCTCTCTCAGCTTTTGTCATACACCGCCGCAGAGAACGGACAAACGCAAGAAAATCGTCCGTACATATTGCTATTTTTTTATGAACATGGTATAATGATTGTGTATAGTCAACGCAAAAAATCGGAATGTAAAACAGATATCAGGTGCAGAGCTATGAAAAAAACACAGTTCAAGGATTCCGTACGGAACATCAAAAAGCATTTTATCTCATATTTTTCGGTCGTTGCGCTCTCAGCGCTCGCCGCATCGTCCTACCTCGGCTTCAGCTGCACGTCGGACGCCATTGTCCGCAGCAGCAGCAGCTACTATAACGGCACTAATTTCCGTGACGCCGAGATAGACTCTCCCCTTCTCATCACCGAAGAAGACCTGACCGCTATCCGCGCCGTTGAAGGCGTAAAAGCGGCTGAGGGCGTATATCAGACGAGCGGACGGCTTGTTAACGGCGAACTATTTGTCAATGCGGACATCATCTCGCTCACAGAGGGCATCAACACCCTGCAAATACTGGAGGGAAGGCTTCCCGAGAGCGAGACCGAGTGCGTCGTGGAGACTGCTTTTATGAAGGAGCTCTCGCTCAGCATCGGCGACACCGTCAGCATACAGGGCGCAAACGGCGAAACTCCCGAATATCTGAAGGGCAGCGACTACGTTATCACAGGCAGGGTCAGCCACCCCGACCACGGCTGCGGAAAGCTCAGCGTCCCTGGGGAGCGAAACGTCATCGTCCTGCCGTCAGCATTCGACGCAGAAAAGCTTGAAAACTGCTATATGAAAGCGGTCATCGACGTTGAGGCAGCCGCCGAAGGCAGCCGTTTCGACAAGGCATACCTGCTGTCGGCTGAAGAAACGGTCAACCGCCTGAAAGCGCTTGCTCCCGAGCGCGAGGAAAAACGTTTCAACGAAATACGTTCAAGCATACAAGAGGATATAGACAGCGGTCAGAAGAAGCTCGATGCAGCGGACGCCGAGATCGCAAATACCGAAAAGGAGCTCAGCGACGGCAGAGCGCAGGCAGAGGCATCAAAGCTCGAACTTGACAGCCTGCTGGAAAAGCTCGGAGCAGACGAAGAAAAGCTCGAAGCCTCCAAGAAGGAGCTCGACGCCGCCAAGACAGCGCTCAACGACGAGAAAGCCGCTCTGGACAAATCCGACTCAGCTCTCAAGAGGACGAGGCAGGAGCTCGCAACGGGCTATCGTCAGATAGAGCTTGCAAAGGACGACGTGCGCTACGAGATATATCTGGCTGTACTGGAGAGCATCGGCGAGCCTGCCAACGGTCTTGACTGGCGCACGGGCACATACACCATCGACCCCGACAACGAGAGCGCATCAGCTCTCAATTTCTCCATAGTAGAGGACCTCACGGTCAGTTTGGACCTTTCTTTGCGCGAGACCGCAGAAGAGGTCGTATACGAAGTTTTCGACGAGACAGGCGAGACCGAGCTGAAGCGCAGGCTCAGCGACGACGACCCGCTCAGAAAGCTCTCGGGGTCGGCAGCAAGGGAATACATCACGGACAGGGTCATCGACGAACTCCGCTCCGATTCGGATGCATACGATTCTCTCGCAGCATCAGCCTCCGATTGGGACAAAAATCACCGTACCTACCTTGACGAACGCAAGACGCACCGCAGCGCCCTTGACGAATATGTCAGGCACACACAAGAGTACAGCAAAGCTCAGGAAGAGCACAGGAAAGCAAGCGCGGAGCTTGAAAGCGGCAGGACGCAGTATGACGAAGGCATCGAAGGGTACACCGCAGCCCTGACCGAGCTGGAAGAAGGACAGAAGTCCCTCGAGGTCAAACTCAGGGAGTACGCGGAAGAGGAAGCAAAGCTCAGAAAGGCGCAAAAGACGCTGTCCGAGCAGGGCAAATTCAGCTGGACAGTCCTCGGCGCGCAGGGAAACGCATCGTACACCCTCATAAGCAGCAACATCGAGAGCACAAAGAAAATGGGCATCATCCTCTCGCTCGTGCTCACACTGCTCGGAGCAGCGGTCATATACACAGCTCTCGGCAGGATATCCCACAAGCAGCGTCAGCTCATCGGAGCCGCAAAGACTATGGGCATCTCCGACGGTGCAATACTCGGCAAATACCTTATCTTCGGCATATCCGGCGCTCTTTCGGGCACAGTCCTCGGAGCGGCACTTGCTTATTACTTGTTGCAGGACAAGATAGCCGACATCTACGGACGCCTTTACGTCTTTGACATCACCGAGAGAGGCTTCCTCCCGACAGCAGCGGCAGCAGCAGCCGCATCATGCATCATCATAAGCGCCGCCGCAGTATGTGCAGCCTGCCTGCCCCATATCCGCACATCAGCGTCGGCACTCCTGCAAGGCGCTCTCCCCGAAAGGAGCCATAAGCGGGACAAAAGGCAAAAGACCTCATCTGTTTACAGGAGCCTCATACTGCGCAATATGTGGGCAGACAGAAAAAGAGCGGCAGTATCGGCAATAGGCATCGCAGGCTGCTGTACGCTGCTTGTTGCAGGCATGACGGTGCGGTCGGGCGTACTCAGCTCGCTTGACGCTCAGTACAGCAAGATCGAGCTGTACGATATGAGCATATCGTTCGACAACTCGAATGAGGGCACCGAGCACAAGATACAGGCGATACTCAACGATTCGGGCGCAGACTGGACCGAGATACAGAGCCGCACGGTGTACTTCGATACTGACGGCAGGATATCGAATGCAGAGCTCATCTGCGGCGATTTCTCGGAGCTTGAGGACTTCTTCCGCGGGACAGACACATATACGGGCAGAAAGGTCTACGACGAAGGGAACGGCGTATGGATATCCAACCGTACAGCCGAGACGAACAGCCTCTCTGTCGGAAACGAGATAACACTCTTTGACAGCTCCATGAACAGCACAGCCACATATGTGGCAGGCATATTCGACCTCTACATAGGCAGAGAGATGCTTGTAACGCGTGAGGGCTACAAAACCTTGTTCGGCAAGGAGAGCAGCAATGACACCTTCCTTGTCAAAGAGGGCAGAGCTGACGTAACAGCGCTTCTGAGGAGGCTCAGAGCCACCGAAGGCGTCGGCAGGATAACCATGAAAGAGGATACACAGAGCAAATATGAGAGCTATACCTCCGATGCGGACATCATCGCTCTCATGTTTGCGGCAGCGGCAGGCATAACGGCTTGCTTCATAATGTTCAACATAATGTCGGTGTACTTTGACAGCAAAAAGGCAGAGCTCACAGCTATGCGGATAAACGGTTTCAGACCGCGCGAGGTCATAGTCTACATCTTATACGAGCCCGTCATCACGACGCTCATCGGTATGCTCACAGGGCTTGGCACGGGCTCGCTTCTGGGCTTCTGCATATTAAGGCTGATGGAGACCGATATGCTGCACTTTGACCGCAGCATACAGCTTGAAGCATGGAAATGGACGATGCTCGCGGTATTGGTATTCTTAGCGGTCATCTGCATTCTTACGGTGAGGAAAGCACGGAATTTCAAGCTCACAGACGCAGCATGACAATGAACGGAAAAGAGGATCAAAGCAATGGCAAAACGAAATGCGGCTATAATAGATGCGACCATGCAGATAATGGAGCAGCTCCTTGAAACGGACGACGTTTACGAGGTACTGTCACACAGTCTGGAGACGATGGTAAAGATAGTTCACTGCGAGGCGGCTGTTGTATGGATAACCGACAGCAGACAGGAACGCCTCTATCCCCTGTTCCACAAGGGACCCTCCGACATCACGGGTATAAGCATACAGAACGGCAGCGGCTCCGAGGGGCAGTGCGTGCTGAACGGCGAGACCGTCATGCACAGCGGAAGCGGCATATCAACGGTATATGACGGCAGCGGCTTCAAGGCAGCATCGGTGATGTGCCTGCCTCTTACAGTACGCAGCAAGGCATACGGCTGTTTCCAGCTCATCGGCAAGACAGGCGCCGACAGCTTTCAGGAGGACGAGCGTATCATCTGCGAGCGGCTGGCAGCCCTTGCAGCCATGTCGATAGATGAATTCAGCTTCGAGTTCAAGCTCCCCGAGACGAAGAAGGCGGTCATCTCGCTGAAAGGCATTACGAAGGAGCACACCTCCGACGCAGGGAAAGTTCAGCTGCTCAGCGGCATAGACCTTGACATATACGAGAACGAATTCGTAGTCATAACGGACGGCTCGGGCAGCAGCGGCAGTGCGTTGCTGAACATCATCGGCGGCATGGAGAGCCCCACAAGCGGCACACTTCTCATTGAAGGCAAGGACCGCTCCAACCTCAGCGACAGGAAGCTCACGCAGCTCAGGCGCACGAAGTTCGGCTTTATCTTCCGCACTCCCCGCCTTATGCCCAACCTGACCGCCAAGGAGAACGTCCGCCTTGTCTCCGACCTTCTCCGCGAGCCCATGCCCGTGAAAACGGCACTTGAAAAGGTGGGTATGCAGCTTCGGGCTGACAACTATCCGTCACAGCTCACGGCAAGCCAGCAGCAGCGCGCAGCCGTAGCCCGAGCTCTTGTCAAGAACCCGACAGCCATTCTTGCAGACGAGCCTACCGCCGCACTCACCCCCGAAGGCAAGGTCGAGCTGCTTGACGTGATAGAGAAGATAGTCCGCGACAAGACTACCACCGTGATAATGTCGACGCAGGACGCCGAGATATGCAAAATGGCAGACCGCATAATAAAGATACGCGCGGGCAGGGTCGAGAGCATCATGACAAATCCCGCCCCTCTCCACGCCGACGAACTCACATGGTAAACAAAGAAAGCCATAAAGGAGCAGAGCTTCTTTATGGCTTTTTCGCATGATATCACGTATAGTTGATAGTGACGGCTCGTTCGAGCTCCTCACCGTTTATCACGAATCTGTGTCTGCCGTTCTTGATAAAGAAATCCTCATCGCGGGCGAGCGTATCCCTGCCGAGCGCCGACCTCACGACGACCCTCGTATCGGAATCGGTGACCGAGATACGCGAATCATCGCTCTTTCCGCCGAAGGCGAGCGCCTCCTGACCGATAGCATCTATCTTTATGTGCGAATCCGTGAGATCTATGTCGGTATGACCGTTAAGAGCGCCGAAGCAGGTCGAATCGTCTGCGAACACGCTGAGCACGATGCTCACCTGCTCGGTAGATATCGCAGCCGACTTTCCGTTCAGCGAACCGATCGCCGCGACCTTCTTGCCGTGGATATTGAAGTTCACTGAGCTCTTTTCGATATGCAGCTCAGCACAGCCGTCGAGCGAGCCTATGAAGACGCCCGAACTTGTCGAGAAATCGGACTCAATGTGGCAGGTCGTGATCTTCATCTCCGTATCGCCCGAAAGCGCACCGATACCCACACACGACTCGGTGTCCACGTCGAATATGAACTCGCCGCGGTTTATGTGTATACCTCCGCCCAGCCCCGAGCCGATACAGATGCTGTCCTTGCCGCGAGCGCTTATCCGCACAGCGCCGTCCTGCTCGAAAACGAGCTCACCGTGTCTTGAACCGTGTTCGGCGCCTATGCCGTAGGTCTCAGCGGCGTTGAGGCTTATGCTGAGCGAACCGTCGCCCTCGGTCACAAGCTTAGCGGATTCGGGCACAAGGATACCCGAATCATGCAGAGTATTCGAGCCGACGAGCACGAGAGTGACGTTCGAGTTCTCACCGAGCTCTATACACGGACGGTTCTTCACGTTTGAGAAGCAGACGTCCTCGAGGGTGATACACCCCTTATAATCAGGCTCGACGAGCAGGTGGATATCTGTTTTCATCTGCGGAGTACCGATGATAGAGATATCCTTGTAGACCATTTCATCGCGCCCGACAACGATATCGGTACAGCCGTCCTTAGCGAGCTTCGCGAGAGAGACGCGGTTCGTCTTGCCGGCGATGTAGATGCGCTTGTTGTTGCCGTCTACGCGCTCCTGATAGTACTGTTTTATCTCACTGCGGCATTTCTCGTCTATCTGACCGACAACGTCCGCAGAAGGTCTCGCCGTATAGAAGCCCTGTATCAGGTCAGCGCCGAGATGTATGACAGTCCGCAGCTCCTCGGCAGTCTCGACGCCCTCCGCGAGAGCCTTGATGCCGTTATCGTGGCAGAAGTCGATTATCTCGCGCACGAAGTGCTGCTTCTGGGGATACTCGTGTATATCGCTGAGCAGCGAGCGGTCTATCTTGACGAAATCGGGCATATAGCGCAGCAGGTTGCTGACGTTGGAATAGCCCGTACCATAGTCATCGACAGCGATATTGATATGCATTTTCCCGAAATGCTCCTTGAGCACTTCGAGCTCGGAATCCTTGAGCTCCGCCTCCTCGGTCAGCTCGACCACGACCCTGTCGGCATGAGCGGCAAGGCGGCTTTCGAGCTCGGGAGCGGCATCCTCCCCGACGCTCACTCCTGGGATACTGTTTATGAAGACGCGGGCGCCGCCGAAACTCTCCTCATTCTTATCAATAAAGCAAAGGACATTGAGGAAGGTCGCCTTTTCGATATCCGAAAGTCTCTCCTGCATGGCAGCGTACTTGATGATAGAGAGCGGCGAGACCTTGGGCAGAGTCCGCGAGCGCATGAGCGCTTCATAGGCGTAAACGCTGCCGTCAGCGGCACTGACGATAGGCTGGAAGCAGTAGTCGAGCAGATTCTCGTCGAGTATTCTTGATACGAGCTGATACTGTTCTTTTTCCTCGGGACCGAGGCTCTCGTAGGCGTAGTTTGCGACCGTGAACTTGCTGCTGTGCAGACGCTCGAGCTGTTCCTGCATCTGTACGAGCATCACGTTTCGCCTGAGCACCTCCAGTCCTCTGCTGACCGAGTTTATCCAGCGACGGTATGTGTCGTCATAGCTGCGTATCTGACTGCCGTAGCTGACAGCCGCATATCCGAAGCAGTTTTTTTCGTAGAAGAGCGGCGTGAAGAAATAAGCCACAGGCTCGTCATGCGGCTCAAAGAGCTCAGGCAGCATATCGGCGGTATCGAAGCTCTCTCCGAGACCCGAGATATTATTTTTGCGGTCAGAGCGGAAGCGTATCGCGTGTATCATCTGCTTGGAGTAGCCGTTATTTCTGAGGCAGAGCCCCTGCCCCGCATTTTTCCACTCGCCCGACAGGCAGAGGTGGAATTCCTCCGCGCGGAGCTGATACACATAGGAGTACACGGTATCGAGGAACTCCTGCACGGACGACTGTGAGATAAGGCTCTCGTCGAGGGTATTATAGACGGAATCGTAGCTTTCCTCCGAGATATCGGTCCCCCATTCGGAACGCCTTATATGGTATTTCGGCATAGTCTCGCAGTGGCAGCCGCAGCTCTCCCCGATGAGCAGAGGCGTGCTGAGCTTGAATGACTCGGGCTCCTTGCCGTTCATTCTGTCGGTGAGGAACCTGAAAACGTACTTGCCGAACTCCTCAGCGGGAATGAGAGCCGAAGTAATGGGGCTCGGACTTGTCTGTCCCTCAAAGGTCGAATCGAAGCCGACCACGGCGATATCCTCTGGGACGCGGATGCCGCGCTCGCTGAAAGCCTTGCAGAGCCCTATCGCCATCTGGTCGTTGGCACAGGCGACCGCCTCGGGGAGCTTCTTCCCGTCGGCGAGCAGCTCCTCGGCACAAACACCGCCGCTCTGATACCAGAAATCGCCGTAGAAGATACGCTCCTCATTCACAGTCAGCCCCGCTTTCGCCATAGCATCGCGGTAAGCCTGCAAGCGCTCCTTCGAGTGCTTGTGCCATTTTTTTCCCGAGAGGAAAGCGATATCCCTGAACCCGTGTACGTCGATGAGGTGAGTGATGAGGTCAAACACGGCTGAATAGCAGTCAGTGCAAACGCTTGGGAAGAGGTCGCTCTCCTTTTCGATAACGACGATAGACTTGTCGAAGATATCCTTGAGGTGCCGCTCGAGGTTTTCCGCGGCATTCTCGGTCTGGATGCTGTCCTTCAGGATGACAGCGCCGTCGAATCTGCTCGGCTCCATTAGGCAGAAGATGTTCGAGTCGCCCTGCTCGCGCTCGGGAGTATCCTGGTACTTGCGGTACATTGAGAAAATGCAGACGTCGCAGTTGCCCGCAAAAGCATTTTTAATAAAGCCGCTGATAAAGCGGTTCTGGTATGATTCGTCAGCTTGTCCGACGAAAAGAGCGATACGTTTTCTGTTGTTCATGGTGAGATCCACATCCTTTGCGGGCATAGTGTGCGAATAAATCAGTCACCATGTATTATACCACAAAGTTTCCGCGAATTCAAGCAAAAAATGTAAAATCTACATAAAAGCCGCATCGGCAGTCATAACGCCGTAACAGCGGTATATTTTTTGTAGATGCTGCACAGGATTGGGCAAATCGCACAATAACGAGGCAATAATTTTGGCGTTATATGTCTGGTAAATATTGCCGTTTATAGTTTCAATAAAGCGATTATTATGTTATAATATATTTATACTCAACCGCTGCCGACGGCAGCCCGAACACAGCAAGGAGGTCATACTAATGACAAACATAAATGATACAGAGGACATGGAGCTCGATACAGAGGCTCTCGGCGAGGTATCGGGAGGCGGGCTCATAGACGAAGTGAAGAAGAAGCTCATCGGAACAGTCGATGCCGACGAACACAACGCTTTCTGCAAGCACTGCGGACAGAAGGTACACTTTGTCCGCAGCGAGCGCAAAATGGGCGGAAACGTAAGCATATACGTATGCAGGAACCGCCACTGCATCGTATTTGGCAGAGAGCGCACGAATCTGCAAGTACAGTGGGCAGACAGCATGACATGACGCAGTTCGGCGGCATCACGCGCGAAAAAGGACATATACTCAAATGATAAATGAAGTCATCGAAAAATACGGTCTGAACGGGACCGAAGCATCAGAACTCTCAGAATACACCGCTAACCGCTTCTCGGGTGCAGAAGCTCCCGAAGATGACGGAACGGACTATATGAAGGGCTGGCTTTCACTGGCACACACCGCGCAGGAAGTCGGCGCCGCGCAGATAATAAACGCCAGGCTCTGCCCGAAGCGTCCCATTGACTACTTTTCCCCCGAGGGCGTGCGGCTGGAGATATTCGCCTCATTTGCGGGTGATATCCCAATTATTTCGGCGGATGACCCGCGCGACTTCGAGAGCCTCGTGACAAATATCGTCAACAGGGGCATACGTCCCGAGGGCATTGAAAAAACGGGAGCGTCATTCGTTTCGGGCAGGACGACCCGCTTCATCATTCTTTCGGCAAAGCCCTACAGCAACGTCCCTGCCTCCGAGCTCGGGCTCTCCCCCGACATCTGGGCGGAGAAGTCGCTGCACATACGCCGCAGCCACGAGTGTACACACCTGTACACCAAGCAGACCCGCGGCATATCCGAAAACAGGCTGCACGACGAGCTCATGGCAGACTTCATCGGGCTGAACGATGCATTCGGTTTTTACAGAGCCGAATGGTTTTTGCGTTTTATGGGCATCATCGGAGGCAGCGGCTCGAGGCTGGATGTGTACACGAAAGGGCTCTCCCCGAAGGTGAGGACAGCCGTCACAGAGCTGGCAGAACAGGCTGCATACGGGCTTGAAAAGTGGTCACAGAGCGAGGGCTTCGCCTCTCTCACGAACGCGCAGCGCATCGAAAGAATGTGCGATGCAGGCATTACAGGAATGATAGGACTAAAGGAGGAATAAACAATGACAGTAGATTTCCGAAGAAACGGCACAGAACTCACAGCAGCTATCGAAGGCAGACTTGACACGCTCACATCTCCCGAGCTTGAGGAGAAGCTCGAGCCCGAGCTTGAGGAAACGGAAAAGCTCATACTCGACCTGAGCGCGCTCGAATACATCTCAAGCGCAGGGCTGCGCGTGCTGCTTTCCGCAGCAAAGGCAATGGAAGAACAAGGCGAGATGACGGTAAGGAACGTCCGCCCCGAGGTAATGGACGTGTTCGAGGTGACAGGCTTTGTTGATTTCCTGAACATCGAATGAACGAGGTGACAATAAATGGCTGAAGACAAGAAAAGCATATTCAGGCAGCAGTCGCTCGAACGCATATCCTCGCCCGAGCAGCTCACGGACTACCTGAAGGTGACGAATCCTGGCATATGGGCACTTCTTGCGGCTGTCATCATACTGCTCGGCGGACTCTTTGCATGGAGCGTCGCAGGCAGACTTGAAACGTCGGTAAGCGGGATAGCCATAGTTGAAAACGGACAGGCACAGGTAATGCTCACCGACGTGTCAGGCAGCGCTATATCCGCAGGTATGCCCATACGCATAAACGACGAGGAATACTTCATCACCGAAGTCGGCACAGACGACTACGGCAGGGCTGTCGCATACGCCCCCATAAACAAAGCTGACGGGAAATACGATGTCAAGGTAGTGACAGAGAGCGTACATCCTATCAAATTCCTTTTCAACTGACGAGGTCAAAGATGAGTAAAAAAGGAGTCAAGATAAAACAGCCCGTCACGAAGGGCTCGGCAAAGGTGCCGGTTATAATGCAGCTCGAAGCCCTCGAATGCGGAGCGGCGAGCCTTGCAATGATAATGGCATACTACGAAAAGTGGGTGCCTCTTGAGCAGGTGCGCTCCGACTGCGGAGTGTCGCGTGACGGCTCAAATGCAAAAAACATCTCCAAAGCAGCAAAGTCCTACGGCTTCAAGGTACAGGCATACAGCCGCACACCTCAGACGATACGGGAAAAGGGCAAGTTTCCATGTATCATACACTGGAACTTCAACCATTTTGTCGTACTGGACGGCTTCAAGGGAAAATACGCCTGTATAAACGACCCTGCGCGGGGATTTGTCAAGGTAAGTCCTGAAGAATTCGACAAATCGTTTACAGGCATCACCCTCAACATCACTCCCGACGAGGATTTCGAGCCTGGCGGCAAGCGCAAGAGCACGCTCGACTTCGCAAGAAAGCGTCTGATAGGCGCAGGAGCGGCAGTCGCCTTTGTAATGCTCACCACGGTCATATCGTCCATATTCGGCATCATCAACCCGATAATGTCGAAGATATTCATGGACAGGCTCCTCACGGGGCAGAACAAGGAATGGCTCACACCATTCATCGCGGTAATGACAGGACTTGCCGTACTTCAGATAATCGTCGCATGGGCACAGACCATATACAGCCTGAAGATAAACGGCAAGATGTCGGTGATAGGCAGCACGTCGTTCATATGGAAGGTGCTCCATATGCCCATGGACTTCTTCTCACAGCGAATGGCAGGCGATATACAGTCGCGCCAGGAAACGAACGCAAGCATCGCGAGCACACTCGTAAACACCTTTGCGCCCCTTCTGCTGAACACGATAATGATGATATTCTACCTCGTGCTCATGCTGAAGCAGAGCCTGCTCCTGACGGCGATAGGCATAAGCACGCTTGTCATCAACATCTTCATGTCGAGAGTCATCTCCGAGAAGCGCATCAACATCACGCGTGTGATGCAGCGTGACAGCGCCAAGCTCGCCGCAACGACAGTAGCGGGCATAGAGATGATAGAGACAATAAAGGCGAGCGGAGCCGAGAACGGCTTTTTCAGGAGATGGGCAGGCTATCAGGCATCTGTGAACTCGCAGGAGGTAAAGTCCGCGAAGATGAACAGCTACCTCGGCATGATACCCACGTTTCTCTCTCAGGCGGCGAACTACGCCGTAATGATAGTGGGCATATGGTTCGTAATGAACGGGCGTTTCACGCTCGGCGCCCTGCAAATGTTCCAAGGCTTCCTCGGGTCGTTCATGGCACCTGCGATGACGCTCATATCCGCGGGACAGACGATACAGGAGATGCGCACACAAATGGAGCGCGTCGAGGACGTAATGCAGTACCCCACAGACCCGAATGCGGCAGAGGGCGGCGAAGAAGAGGCAGTCCTCAAAAAGCTCGGCGGCTCAGTGGAGCTTAGGAACGTCAGCTTCGGCTATTCAAAGCTCGCCGACCCGCTGATAAAAGACTTCTCGATGACGATAAGACCGGGAGGAAGAGTGGCATTCGTCGGCACATCGGGCTGCGGAAAGTCCACGCTGTCCAAGCTGATATCGGGGCTGTACGAGCCATGGAGCGGCGAGATACTCTTCGACGGCAAGCCGAGGAGCGAGCACAGCCGCTCGGTAATGACAGGCTCGGTCGCAGTCGTAGACCAGGATATAACGCTCTTTGAGGGCACTATCGCAGACAACATCAAAATGTGGGACGAGTCAATCAAAGACTTCGAGATGATACTTGCCGCACGCGACGCTCAGCTCCACGAGGACATAATGGCGCGTGACGGCGGCTACCAGTGCAAGCTCACCTCGGGCGGACGTGACCTCTCGGGAGGTCAGCGCCAGAGGCTCGAGATAGCGCGTGTCCTCTCTCAGGACCCGTCCATAATCATACTTGACGAAGCCACCTCCGCCCTCGATGCCAAGACCGAATACGAAGTCGTGAAGTCGATAAAGGACAGAGGCATAACCTGTATAGTCATCGCACACCGCCTCTCCACGATACGCGACTGCGACGAGATAATCGTCCTTGAGCGCGGCAGAGTCATCGAGCGCGGCACACACGACGAACTCATGGCACTGGGCGGAGCCTATACAGAG
The DNA here is from genome assembly GCA_900109435.1 of Ruminococcus sp. YRD2003. Taxonomy (GTDB): domain Bacteria; phylum Bacillota; class Clostridia; order Oscillospirales; family Ruminococcaceae; genus Ruminococcus; species Ruminococcus flavefaciens_G. Next base: position 13,465 of record FNZT01000011.1, read on the forward strand.
CTCGTCACCAACGAATAAAGGAGGGAGAAGGCTTTTGGGTTGGTTTGAAAAACAGATAAAGCAGAGAAGCGACCTCGACCAGCAGATGTTTGAAGATTCCTTCTTCCGTGTCGCAGGAGTAGTTCTGGGACAGAAGACGGCTTCAAAGATAAGCGACGACCGCATAATCACAAAGCAGGCGATAGATGACCTGCTGAAATACTATCACTACAAGCCCGTCGAGATACCGAAGAACATCAAGACACACGAAGAGCAGCTCAACTACTGCCTGAGACCGCACGGCATAATGCGGCGTCAGATAGTGCTCGAAGAGAAATGGTGGAAGGACGCCTTCGGACCTGTCCTCGCCTACACCAAGGAAAACGGCGACCCCGTTGCCCTGCTCCCGAGCGGTTTCAGCGGTTACAGCTACCTCGACAGGGAGAGCGGGCGCAAGGTAAAGCTCAACGCAAAGACAGCGGCACAGTTCGAGCGCGAGGGATACTGCTTCTACAAGCCGTTCCCGCAGAAAAAACTGGGCATCCCCGACCTGCTTCTGTATATGAAGAACTGTCTTTCCATAAGCGACTGGGCAGTGATAGTGGCGTCCACACTGGCGGTTACGGGCGTAGGTATGCTTATGCCGAGGATAACCAAAGCCCTTACGGGTCCCGTAATATCGAGCAGGAACACGAATCTGCTCATCGGTATCGCGATATGTATGCTCTGCACAGCGATATCGGCACAGCTCATCAGCTCGATAAGCTCGCTGCTGAACACAAGGGTCCAGACGAAGACGAATCTCGGGGTCCAGTCGGCGATGATGATGAGGGTCATGAGCCTGCCCGCCAACTTTTTCAGGCAGTACAGCGCAGGCGAGCTGACCAGCCGTTCGCAGTCTGTCAGCAGTCTTTGCTCGCTGATGATAGGTATGTTCGTGGGAACAGGACTCACATCGCTGACGTCCCTGCTGTACATCACGCAGATAGTCAGCTTTGCCCCCGCGCTTGTATTACCCTCGCTGCTGATAATACTCACAACGGTCGCATTCAGCGTCGTATCGTCGGCGGTGCAGATACGCATCAGCAAGAAGCAGATGGAGCACGGCGCGAAGGAATCGGGCATGACCTATGCGATGATAAGCGGCGTGCAGAAAATAAAGCTCGCAGGCGCCGAGAAGCGCTTCTTTGCGCGCTGGCTGAACCTCTACTCCGACGGAGCGGAGCTCATATACGCCCCGCCGACGTTCATCAAGATAAACTCCGTCATAACCACGGCGATAGGGCTGATATCGAATATCGTGCTGTACTATCTCGCGGTAAAGAGCGGCATAGACCAGTCGGGCTACTTCGCGTTCACAGCCGCATACGGCGCAGTAATGGGCGCATTCAGCTCACTTGCGGGCATAGCGCTGTCGGTCGGCAGGGTAAAACCCATACTTGAAATGGCAGAGCCGTTCCTGAAAGCCGAGCCCGAGACCGCTGACAACAAGGAGATAGTCACAAAGCTGACGGGCAGCATAGAGCTCAACAACGTATATTTCCGCTACAGCGAGAGCTCGCCCTACATAGTGAACAATATGTCCCTGAAGATAAAGGCAGGCGAATACGTAGCCATAGTCGGCAAGACAGGCTGCGGAAAGAGCACGCTGATGAGGCTGCTGTTAGGCTTTGAGAAGCCCGAAAAGGGCGCGGTATACTACGACGGCAAGGACCTCAACAGCCTTGACCTCGGCTCGCTGAGGCGAAATATCGGCTCGGTCATACAGAGTGGCGGACTGTTTCAGGGCGATATCTTCTCAAACATCATAATCTCAGCCCCGCACCTCACGCTCGACGCCGCATGGGAGGCAGCCGAGATAGCGGGCATAGCCGACGATATCCGCGCGATGCCCATGGGGATGCAGACCATCATCTCCGAGGGACAGGGCGGCATATCAGGCGGCCAGAAACAGCGTCTCATGATAGCGCGTGCGGTAGCACCGAAGCCAAAGATACTTATGTTCGACGAAGCGACCAGTGCGCTCGACAACAAGACGCAGAAGCAGGTCAGCGAAGCGCTTGACAAAATGGGCTGTACGCGGATCGTCATAGCCCACAGACTATCGACTATCCGCCACTGCGACCGCATACTCGTCCTTGACGGCGGAAGCGTGACAGAAGAGGGCACCTATGAGCAGCTCATCGAAAAAGGCGGATACTTCGCGGAACTCGTAGAGCGCCAGCGGCTTGACAAATGAACAAACGGCGTGATAAAGCAAAGGCATCACTCCACAAAGCCTGTCTTGCGGCAATGTGCGGTGCAGCTCGGGCTTTATCACGCCTGTTTTCATCCATACCGCTCAGTCTGCCTACGCCCTTGCATTTTCCCCGAAAATGTGGTATAATATATTGTTACGGGACTGTCCCGCGCCAAGGAATACACGGCATTTATTTTTGGCAGGGTCCAATTGGCAGAGCACGGCATCAAACAGCACATCGTACAGGAGGTCATGAAAATGAGCTTTTCACCAAAGGAGATACTGAAATTCGTCGAAGAAAACGACGTAAAGTTCATAAGGCTCACATTCTGTGATATATTCGGCAATCTCAAAAACGTAGCCATAATGCCCAACGAGCTCGAGAGGGCATTTTCGAGCGGCATACCGTTCGACGCGTCGGGCTTTGCGGAGCACTGTTCCGACCTGCTCCTCGTGCCTGATATATCGACGCTGTCGGTACTTCCGTGGCGTCCCAAGTCAGGGCGTGTCGTCCGCTTTTTCTGCGGGCTCAAGACCATAGACGGCAGCGACTACGTCGGCGATATCCGCAGCGACCTTATCAGCACGATGAACGAGCTGCGCCTTGACGGCTACTCCTGTGAAATGGGAACGAAGTGCGAGTTCTACCTGTTCGAGCTCGACGCGAAGGGAGAGCCGACGAAGATACCGCACGACAACGGCGGCTATCTTGACGTAGCGCCGCTTGACAAGTGCGAGAACGCAAGGCGCGAGATATGCCTTTCGCTGGAAGAAATGGGACTCAGCCCGAAGAGCTCCTGCCACAAGCACGGACCCGCACAGAACGAGATAGAGTTCCGCGAGAACGAGCCTGTCACCGCAGCAGACGACATGGCGCACTACAAGACGGTAGTAAAGTCGATAGCGGCGCAGAACGGGCTTTTTGCCTCGTTCATGCCGAAGCCGCTGAGCAACGAGCACGGCAGTGCGCTGAGCATATCCATAAGCCTGAAAAAGAACGGCGAGTACATATTTGACGGCAAGCCCGAGGATATGTCCCGCGAGGGCAAGTGCTTCATATCGGGCGTTCTCAGCCGTATCCGCGAGATAACGGCATTCCTGAACTCCACCACTAATTCCTACAAGCGCTTCGGCATGGGCTATGCGCCGAAGTACGTGGACTGGTCATCTGAGAACCGCTCCCAGCTTATACGCATACCGAGGGCAGTGGGAGTCTCCCCGCGCATAGAGCTGCGCTCGGCAGACGCCGCCTGCAACCCCTATATCGCGTTCAAGCTGATACTTGCGGCAGGCATGGAGGGCATACGCACAGGCGACTGCTCGCTCATGGACTGCACGATGAAAGGCGACACGCCCGCGGGCTTCGAGCAGCTTCCGATGTCACTCGCAGAGGCTGTATCCGTAGCGGAAAGCAGTGAATTCGTAAAGCGCACGCTCCCCGAGGAGATATGCAGCAGCATACTCACGCGGCTGAAGACTCAGATACAGGAGTACAATCTTGCGAAGGACAAGGACGAATTTGAAGAAAAGGCATACTTTATGTACCTGTAAACGGAGCGGAATATGAACAGAGCAATGATAATCTCAGCCGACAGTCAGGAAGCCGCGCTCATCGAAGAGACGGTGCAGATAGAGGGCTTCGGCTCGGTAGCGGTGATAACGGGAGGCAGCGAAGCGCGGCGGCTGATAGGCGGCGAAGCATCGCCCGACCTCATCATAATATGCACCCCGCTGCAAGACGAATTCGGACAGGAGCTTGCCGAAACAGCGGCAGAGGAGACATCCGCGGGGATAATCTTTGTCTGTCACGGTGAGATAGCGGACGAGCTTGCGGACAGGCTCTCGGACTACGGAGTGATAGTAGTCGCGCGCCCCCTGAGCCGTGAGACGCTGAGCCGTGATATACGGCTTCTGAGCGCGAATCTGAGCCGTATGTCGGGACTGAAAGAGAGCCCCGAGGTATTGGGGAGGATAGAGGAGATACGAGTGATAAACCGCGCTAAATCGGTGCTGATGAAGTATCTGAAATTCACCGAACCGCAGGCACACAGGTACATAGAGAAGCAGGCGATGAACAACAGGCAAACGCGGCGCGAGGTCGCAGAGCACATAATCTCGCAGTACGACCTGTAGCGGCAGCGCTAACCTGACTGTTACCCCCCCGCATAGGACCCGAGCGCCGATAGGTATCGGCGCTTTTTGCAGTCAGACGAAGAAAGGAGCGGTCATGAAAAAGCTGTATTTCGCGCTTGCAGCGGTGTTTTTCGCGCTGAGCTGCGCGGTGACATTCACTCTGCACTATAACGCATACCGTGCTTACAATGTCCCCTCCCTCGCCGCCGAGGACGTAAGCTGTCCCGCAGACGCCGACAAGCTGATGATAGTAGCCCACCCCGACGACGAGACTCTGTGGGGCGGAGCGCATCTTCTTGACGGCGGCTGGCTGGTAGTGTCGCTGACGCACGGCTCGGACGCAGTACGCTCGGCGGAATTCCGCGAGGCAGTCACCGCAGGCGGCAACACCCCGCTCATGCTCGACTACCCCGACAAAGTCAACCTCCGCCGCGACGGCTGGGACGAGGTCAGCGACGGGATAGAAGCCGATATCACGAAGCTTCTGGAGCTCCGCAGCTGGCAGACCGTTGCCACGCACAACCCCGCGGGCGAGTACGGCCACATCCACCACAAGCTGACGAGCGCTCTTGTGACCGAAGCCTTCGCCTCCCACGGCAGCGGCACGCTGTACTATTTCGGAGCCTACCACTCGGCGAAGCGCCTGCCCGAATACGCGGGAGAGCTGACCCCCGTCGCGGAGGAGAGCCTTGCCCGAAAGCGCGGGATATGCAGCCTGTACCGCTCGCAGAAGCGCACCATAAACAAACTGTCGCATATGCTCCCCTACGAGGAATGGGAGGAGGCTGAGCTGCCGTGAAGCACCGCAAGCCCGATATCCTCGCACTCGGAGGGATAATGCTTCTGACGCTGGTGATAATGGCGAGCTGTCTCACGGGCGGCACTGTCTACGGCTCGCAGGACGACTGGGCATCCCAGCACTACGCCATCCCCGAGTATTTCCGAACGCTTTTCCGCGCAACGCACGGGATTTTCCCGTCTTACGCCCCGAATATAGGCGGCGGCGAGAACATATACGCGCTGTCGTACTACGGGCTTTACTCGCCCGTGATAATGCTGTCGTACCTTCTGCCGTTCGTCCCGATGAGCTATTATATAATGGTGACGAGCGTACTCTCGGCGCTCATTTCCGAGGCGCTGCTGTACGTCTTTTTCCGCCGCAGGCACGGCACCGCCGTTACCGCCTGTACCACGCTGTTTTTCGCACTTTCGGTACCGCTGATAGTCAACACTCACAGACAGGTGATGTTCACGGGCTATATGCCTTTTCTGCTGATGTCTATGCTGAGTACGGACAGCTTCTTCCGCCGCGGAAGGAAAGCGCCGCTGATACTGTGGGCGTTCCTGATGATAATGTACAACTACTACTTCGCGGTGTCAGCGCTTGCGGCACTCGCGTGTTACGGAGCATACATCGTCATTTCCGAAGACGGCGCGAAGCTCCGCGGAATGGCGAAGCGCTATATACCGTTCGCGGGAGCTCTCACCGTCAGCGTGCTGATGTCAGCGGTGCTCCTGCTCCCGACGGCGCACGTCCTAATCAGCGGACGCAGCGGAGACGCAGCCGTCACCGTACAAGACCTTCTGCCGACGGTGCGCTTCGACCGCCTCACCTACTTCGGCTACACCATGGGACTATCCGCATTCGGCGTATTCGCGGCGATATACAGCCTTTTCTGCGGCAGACGCGGCAGCCGCTTCATCGCAGTCATCGTGCTGCTGACGGCGACCTGTCCCGCAGTGCTCTACCTCCTGAACGGCACGCTCTACGCCGACCCGAAAGTGCTGTTCGCATTTCTGCCGCTCGCGCTGATACCCGCCGCGGAGCTGCTCGAGCGCCTATTCTCCGCGGAGAGCAGCAGCCTCCCGCGGCATATCCTCGCGGTATTCGCAGTGAGCTCGGCGATATCGGCGGTCTGCTGCAAATTCAGCGTATTCATACTCGCCTATCTTGCCGACGCGGCGGTGTTCATGCTCGGAGCGTATCTGCTCCGCAGGTCGGGGAAAAAAGGCTTTGTCAGCCTGTTTTTCGTGATACCGCTTGCCGCGTGCATCTGCGGCAGCAGATACGACAAGCTGCAAACCGCCGAGAGCTTCCGCAATGTCAACTCCCCGACGGTCGCGGCGCTCGTCTCCGAGGTCTCGGAGGGGAAAATGGTACGCACGGCGATAGACACGACGCGGCTCTACACCGTGAACAAGGTCTACGCGCCTGACCACTACACCGACACGCTCTACTCCTCGGTACATTCGCAGGACTACAACCGCTACTATCTTTCGGAGATGTACAACGAAAACGAGTACCGCAACTCTGCGCTGACGACGCGCTCGCGGAACATCCTCTTCAGCAGCCGCATGGGCAACAGGTACTATATCTCCCGCGAGGACGTCAGCTTCTGCGGACTTGAGCTCCTCCGCGAGACACCCGACGGCTATCGCCTGTATGAGAACAAAAACGCCTTCCCGCTGATATGGACGGGCTCGCCCTTGATGAGTCTGCGGCAGTACAAAAGCCTCGATTATCCGCAGAATATCGAGGCTCTGATGAAGTATACGATAGTGCCCGATGAGCTCCCCGACGCCGAATTCACGCCCGCAATGGTCAGGACAGATATAGGCGACATCTTCGACCTCTCCGCCTGCGAAGACGTCAGCGGCGGGTACGAGACAGAGCTTTCCGACGGTATCAGGCGCATTCGTCCCGACGGCGGCGCGCTGACCTACAAGTACGAGCTCCCTGAAAAAGTGTGCGGGAAGATACTGCTCCTGCGCTTCCGTGTCGGCGAAGAGACGCCGCAGAGCAGCTTCAGCTGGGAGCGCAGCGGAGATGTCCGCATACGGATAAACGGCGTAAAGAACACACTGACGAACCCCGCGTGGAAGTATCACAACGGCAACGACCTCTTCGAGTACGTGCTCTCCGACCTCTCGGACGAGCTGACGATAGAGCTCACGGGCAGGGAGCTCACGCTCTCCGAGCTGACCGCCTACACCTTAGAGCCTGAGTACCTCGACGGGCTCACGGAGGGGATGACCGCATTCGAGCCCGATATATCGCGGACAGGCGGCGACGTCATATGCGGCAGGCTCTCCGCAGCGGAGGACGGCTTTGCGAATACGGGCTTCATATGGCAGGAGGGCTTCACAGTTCTCGCAGACGGTGAGGAGGTCGCTCCCGTAAAGACGGACACAGCCTTCCTCGGATTCCCGATAAAGGCAGGCGAACACGAGATAGAGATACGCTTCACGGCGCCGCTGCTCGGGCTCGGCAAGCTCATTTCCGCGCTCGGAGCGCTGCTTTTCCTCACAGCCGCGTTATTTGATATAAAAAGCCGTATAATCCGCAGGTAAGCTCACATACTATCGCAAAGGAGATGATAGTATGAACATTACACCGCAGGCATACGGCGAGATGAGCAGAAGCGCCTCTCCGCGCTCGAATGTTCGGGTAAACACAGCAGTGGCGTTTCTCACGGGCGGAGCTATCTGCGCTGTCGGACAGATAATACGTATGTTTATGGAGGCAGCGGGAGCCGACGCCGAAACAGCCTCTCTCTGGACATCGGTCACGCTTATTATCGCAAGCTCCGTGATGACGGGGCTCGGCTGGTATCAGCGGCTCGCAAAGCACGCAGGCGCGGGCACTCTTGTGCCTATCACGGGCTTTTCCAATGCGATAAGCTCTTCGGCGATAGAGGCACGCTCCGAGGGTCTCATCCTCGGCGTGGGTACAAAGATATTCACCATTGCGGGACCCGTTATCCTCTACGGCTCGGCGGCGGCATTCGTGTACGGGCTGCTGTACTACATCGTCACCCGATAGTCTCGCAGACCGATACCACGTATTTTCCGCCGCGCAGGATATACTGACGGAAGCGGAATCCCTCCTCGGTACAGATTATCCGACCGTCAGCAAAGCTGAATCCGACGGAGCTCATCGGGTAGGACAGTCCTCTGCCCACAGCCTTAACGAAGGCTTCCTTGAGCGTCCAGATGCGAAAAAACAGGAGACCGCGCTCGCTCTCGGGAGCGGCTTCAAGGAGCTCCTGCTCCTCGGGAGCAAAGACCCTCCGCACCACATTCGGGCGGTACTCACGAACCTTCTCGCAGTCGATACCGCACTCATGCGCGGAAACGATACAGGCGGCGATGCCGTCAGCGTGAGAGAGGTTGAAGCGTACATCGGGACGTTCCGCGAGGTAGGGCTTGCCGTGCTCCCCGAGCGAGAGCATATCCTCGGAATAGGCTATATTATAAGGTTTAAGGCACTCTCTGAGCAGCTTATGCGCGTGGGAGTGCTGTTCTTTTTTATCGAGCTGTATCAATGATATCATCAGCATTTTCATCACCGCTTATATTATACCACGTCTTTGCACCGCAGGCAACATTATTACAAATGTAACACCGAAAGTGACCTATGACACCTTACAAAGTATCCCCGAACGTGGTATGATATATTCGGAAAAGGAGATGATACTATGGATAAAAGGATACCTCAGCAGATGAAGATAGCATATGCGCTTGTATTCTTACCTGTGGCGATACTGGTCCTGTGGTGCATTTATGCTGCGATATTCGGCTATAATTATGACTTCATCTCCAGCCTCGGAAACAGCAAGCTCTACTACGGCTCAGACGGCATAAACGCGGTGCTTGACGCGTTCGTGATGTGCCTTATCTTAACTCCGCCGATGTGGATATCCGCCGTAATATGGGCAATAGCGAGCCTCCACCTCGCCGCGAGGACCATATCCTACATAAAAACTCGGGATTTCGATATGTCGCAGCGTTCACAGGATATTTTCACAGTAGCAGTCGTGATAATGAACGTATTTTTCATATTTGGCATATTAAGGGTACTCTGAAAGGAAGTGTTACTATGAAAAAGATACGAATCCCCCGCCCTTCAGACTGGGCAAACGTAATGCTTGCAGTATCGTTTATAGGCGCTGTTTTCAGCGGATTCTGCTCATATTGTCTGCTCAGCAACTACTACAATGCCCTGGCCAAACACTACCACACCAGAATAGAAGAAATCTCGCACGATATAGAAAGCTGGATCGAAAACTGCCTTACAGGCTCAGTCGTCGGAATTATCGCTGCGGCGTTCCTTGGCTATATCGTTATCTACCTGTTATGGTACATCGGCTATCTCATAACAAGAGAAAATTAAAAGGTCTACCCAAAATCAACTTCTCCTTTCCTGTAGAACAGGCTCTCCGATGTCGGGGAGCTTGTTTTGTTAAAATATAAAAATATGTAAAGTGTGCTTGACAAAGAATGTAAAGCGTGCTATACTTTATTGTAAAGTAAGCTTTACTTTATTGTAAAGCAAACTTTACTTCAAAGGAGGAATAATCTATGATGGATCTCATTAACGGCGCTCTCCCGTGGGTGTCACTCGCAGTTGCTTTGGCGATTATTTTAACTTATTCTGACTTGGCTCGAAAACACAATAAGGAGAAAAATAATGAAGAATAAGATACAGGAGATGCGCAAAGCCCGAAGAGTCACTCAGCAAGAGCTTGCCGACGCTCTTTCCGTCACGCGGCAGACTATAATCTCCCTCGAAAACGGGAAATATAACGCTTCTCTGGTCCTCGCACACAAGGCTGCTCAGTTTTTCTTCGTTCCTATCGAAGAGCTCTTCATCTTCGAGGATGACGAGAATATCGACATTGCAGAAGCTCTGCTGAACAGCCCTGCTTTCAGAAAGAACTGACCTCTCGGCACTGTTCGCATTTTTTCACTCGTACTGAACTAAAGGAGAATTATTATGGAAGATTTCAGAAAAAAGTTAAAAATACGCTCGACTGTACTGTTGATTATTTGCTGCTTGGCACCTGCACTTTACATCGCACTCCGGCTTATTACAAAAGGAGCGAGCGACTTCGCTCAGGGACTCTCTATGGGCTTACTTACAAGCATTGAAGTTTGCTCGATAATAGGGCTGGTAGAAGCACTCGTCCTTCTCCGCAATGAGAAAAGTCTCAAGGAGAAGTACATCGCGGTGACAGACGAGCGCAACAAGGCTATCGAGAAGGAAACTGCCTTGAAATTCCTGCCCGTTTCCACCTATGGTATCGGCTTTGCGGCTGTTGCGGCGGGCTTCTTCGATATCAAGATATGTATAACACTGACTGCTGTGATGCTGTTCAATCTGCTGGTGTTTCTTGCGCTGAAAGCATACTATATGAAGAAAATGTAAAACCTCATAACAAAAAACTCCCCGATACCTGTTCGTATCGGGGAGAATTTTTATATCCGTTTGTGTACGCGAAAACGTGTTACAGCTTAGTCGTTTCCGTAGAGAGTTGTGAGACGTGTAAGGTAATCGTAACGATCCTTTGCGTTCTCAACTGCTGCGTTGAAGAGCTTCTCTGCTCTCTCGGGGTTGGAGCGAGCAAGTGAGTTGTAACGAACCTCACCCATGAGGAAGTTCTTGTACTCGTCTACGTTAGGAGCCTTGGAATCGAGAATGAAGGGATTCTTGCCTTCCTTCTTGAGGTCGGGGTTGTATCTGTAGAGGTGCCAGTAACCAGCCTCTACTGCCTTCTTCTCCTCAGCCTGAGCTGTTGCCATACCTGTCTTGATACCGTGGTTGATACAAGGAGCATAGCAGATAACGATGGAAGGTCCGTCGTATGCCTCAGCCTCGGCAAATGCCTTGATGCACTGGTTCATGTTTGCGCCCATTGCAACGTGTGCAACGTATACGTAGCCGTAGCTCATTGCGATGCCTGCGAGGTCCTTCTTCTTAACGACCTTACCTGCTGCTGCGAACTGTGCGATAGCACCTGTAGGTGTGGACTTGGATGCCTGTCCGCCTGTATTTGAGTAAACCTCTGTATCGAATACGAGGATATTTACGTTCTTGCCCTGTGCGATAACGTGGTCGAGACCGCCGAAGCCGATATCATATGCCCAGCCGTCGCCGCCGAAGATCCACTGTGACTTCTTGGAGAGGTAGTCCTTCTCAGCAAGGATAGCCTTGCTCTCTTCACAGCCGCAAGCCTCAAGAGCTGCTACGAGTGCGTCTGTAGCGTCTGCATTTGCTGCGCCGTCCTCGTATGTCTCAAGGTACTTAGCGATAGCTGCCTTTACGTCAGCATTGTCTGTCTTCTCGTTGAGTGCGAGCACCTTGTCTGTTACTCTCTTGCGGAGTGTCTGAGTTGCAAGGTACATACCGTAACCGAACTCAGCGTTGTCCTCGAAGAGTGAGTTGCTCCATGCAGGACCTCTGCCCTTCTTGTTTACCGTGTAAGGTGTGGAAGGTGCTGAGCCGCCCCAGATAGATGAGCAGCCTGTTGCGTTGGCGATCATCATTCTGTCGCCGAAGAGCTGTGTTACGAGCTTAGCGTAAGGTGTCTCGCCGCAGCCTGCGCAAGCGCCCGAGAATTCGAGGAGGGGCTGTCTGAACTGCGAGCCCTTTACTGTATCAGCCTTGAACTTAGCTGCTACTTCGGGCTTCTCGTCGATAGTTACGCCGTAGTTGAATACTTCCTGCTGATCCATCTGAGATGCGATGGGCTCCATTGTAAGAGCGCTCTCCTTTGCGGGACATACGTTAGCACATACGCCGCAGCCTGTACAGTCAAGAGTTGAAACTGTCATCACGAACTTGAGGTCGCCGAGGGCGGGCTTGAAGTCAGCAGACTTTGTCTGTGCGGGTGCCTTTGCGAGCTCATCAGCTGTCATAGCAACAGGTCTGATTACAGCGTGAGGACAAACATATGCACACTGGTTGCACTGGATGCACTTGGAAGCGTCCCAAGAAGGAACCTTTACTGCGATACCGCGCTTCTCGAATGCAGCAGAGCCCTGCGGGAATGTACCGTCTGCTCTGTCTACGAATGTGGAAACGGGAAGCTTGTCGCCCTTCTGAGCGTTGCAGGGGATCTGGATATTGTTTACGAAATCCTGAAGCTCCTTGTTCGCGCAGGTAACAGGGGGCATACCCATCTGTGTATCTGCACAGTTCTTCCACTCGGCAGGTACGTCTACCTTGACGATGTTCTGGTGACCTGCGTCGATAGCGTTCCAGTTCTTCTCAACAACGTCCTGACCCTTCTTGCTGTAGGATGCCTCAGCAGCAGCCTTCATGTACTTGAGGGCGTCCTCAAAGGGGATGATGTTTGCAAGCTTGAAGAATGCAGACTGGAGGATAGTATTGATGCGTGTACCCATTCCTGTCTCTTCACCGAGCTTTACGCCGTTGATGATGTAGAAGTTGATATTGTTCTCTGCGATGTATCTCTTTACCTGACCTGGGAGGTTCTTATCCAGCTCGTCAACGCTCCAGATGGTGTTGAGGAGGAATGTTCCGCCGGGCTTGATGTCGGATACCATATCGTACTTGTCGATGTAGCTCTGGTTGTGGCAGGCTACGAAGTCTGCCTTGTTGATGAGGTAGGTCGACTTGATAGGTGTCTTGCCGAAGCGGAGGTGTGAGATAGTTACACCGCCCGACTTCTTGGAGTCGTATGCGAAATAAGCCTGAGCGTAGAGGTCGGTATGGTCGCCGATGATCTTGATGGAGTTCTTGTTTGCACCAACGGTACCGTCGGAACCAAGACCCCAGAACTTACAAGCTGTTGTGCCTGCGGGAGCTGTATCAGGATTCTCCTCGAGGGGCAGAGACAGATTTGTTACATCATCGTTGATACCGATAGTAAATCTGGGCTTTGTTGTGTTCTTGAATACAGCGATGATCTGTGCGGGAACTGTGTCCTTGGAGCCGAGACCGTAACGTCCTGTGAATACGGGGACATCGTTGAACTTTGTGCCCTTGAGAGCTGCTACTACGTCGAGGTAGAGAGGCTCGCCGAGTGAGCCGGGCTCCTTTGTTCTGTCGAGAACGGAAATTCTCTTTACGCTGTCAGGGATAACTTCAACGAGCTTCTCAGCTACGAAAGGTCTGTAAAGACGAACCTTGACGAGACCGTACTTGCCGCCGTTTGCGTTGAGGTAGTCGATAGTCTCTTCGATAGTCTCGTTTACAGAGCCCATTGCTACGATGATGTGCTCAGCGTCTGCTGCACCGTAGTAGTTGAAGAGCTTGTAATCTGTACCGATGAGGTCATTTATCTTGTTCATGTAGTCCTCTACGATTGCGGGAAGTGCATCGTAGTACTTGTTGCAAGCCTCGCGAGCCTGGAAGAATACGTCGGGGTTCTCAGCAGAGCCGCGGAGTACAGGTCTCTCGGGGTGGAGAGCGCCGTCTCTGAATCTCTGTGCTGCTTCCTTGTCGAGGAGGTCATAGAGTGTAGCATCGTCCCATGTCTCGATCTTCTGGATCTCGTGTGATGTACGGAAACCGTCGAAGAAGTGGAGGAAAGGCACTCTGCCCTTTATTGTTGAAAGGTGAGCAACTGCACCGAGGTCCATTACTTCCTGTGCAGAGCCCGAGCAAAGCATTGCATAGCCCGTCTGACGGCAAGCGTAGATATCGGAGTGGTCACCGAAAATGTTAAGTGCGTGTGAGGATACGCAGCGTGCAGATACGTGTATTACGTTGGGGAGAAGCTCGCCTGCGATCTTGTACATATTCGGGATCATCAGGAGAAGTCCCTGTGAAGCTGTGTATGTTGTTGTAAGAGCACCTGCTGAAAGTGAGCCGTGTACCGTACCTGCGGCACCTGCCTCGGACTGCATCTCAGCTACGGTTACAGGCTGTCCGAAAAGATTCTTCTTGTCCTTTGCAGACCAGCTGTCTGTCACCTCTGCCATTACGGACGAGGGAGTGATGGGGTAGATAGCGGCTACATCGGTAAAGGGATATGATACCCAAGCAGCAGCGTTGTTACCGTCCATGGTTTTCATTTTTCTTTTGATTGCCATTTGGAATGACCTCCTGTAAAATTTTTTTCAGGGGTTATGAGCGTTCTTGCAGTCCACCGTCTGCAAAAGCGCATATAACTTCACTCCACATTATACCACAAAATCATACCTTTGTAAACCTCTTTTTTCTTCCGAATCAAATTTAAGTCACATTGACCAAAAAATAACACACTCTCTCACCACTTTGCACAAACATCTCGGCAGGGCGCTTTACGTGCGCCCGAAACGTTACGCCATATCTGCGGGCGAGCGGAACTCGCCCCTACAGAATCTTGCCGCAAATTGGTCTGGCAGGACGGGACGTCGTGGACGCCGTCCCCTACATTACGTTACAGGTGATATGTACGTATATTTGCGGGCGGTCGAGGATGCCCGCCCCTACGGTATTCCGTCGATTCATACCGTGTCCGATATTCGCCCCTACACAGCGTTGCCGCGGGATATTGCATAAGCAGGGCAAAAAAATAAACCCGACGTTTCCGTCGGGTTTTGAAGATGAGATAAAAAGAAAAATATGTGTAGAACAAAAGAAAGGAGACAACAAAACGAGTGATAAATAATTCATAATTATTTAATCACTGTAGTTATTATACCGCAATTCTGACTTTTCGTCAAGAGAATTCCTCAAAAAAACATTTTTGCTTCGGATTTTTTGGCATTATGACCAATTATACAGTTCTCGCTTACGGCAACATATACAATACAATCTGTGCTTTTCTCTGATTTGTATCGTACAGGCTTGCATTCATTGTGTCCGTTCGGGCAGATGCTTACATCAGCTCGCAGACAAGATTCGAGAACTCGACGGGATTGTCTATCGGCATTCCCTCTATCATAAGTGCCTGAGTGTAAAGCAGTTTCGCATACTTCGTCAGCTTGTCCTTGTCGCCTGCCTCGGCTATCGCTTTCAGCTTGCCGTATATCTCGTGCTCGGGGTTTATTTCAAGCACGCGCTGTGCGTGTACCTGCTGGTCGGTAGGCATGGAGTTCAGCACTTTCTCCATTTCAAGCGTTATCTCGCCCTCGCTGGTGAGGCATACGGGGTGGGATTTGAGCCTCTGCGAGAGGACTACCTTCGTTACCTTGCCGTCAAGCGCTTCACCGAGCTCCTTGAGCATATCCGCGCTCTCCTCTTCCTTAGCCTTGAGCTCCTCCTTCTTCTCGGGGGTCTCGAGTCCGAGGTCGTCCGCTGATACGTTCTTGAACTCTTTGTCCTTGTACTTGGCTATCACCTTTATCGCGAATTCGTCGATGCTGTCCGTGAGGTAGAGTATCTCGAAGCCGTTGTCCTTTACAAGCTCTGTCTGCGGGAGCTGCTCTATGCGGGCAACGCTCTCGCCTGTCGCGTAGTAGATGTACTTCTGCTCCTCACGCATACCCGTCACGTACTCATCAAGTGTGACGAGCTTGTTGTCCTTCGAGGAAGTGAACAGAAGCAGGTCTTGCAGCTTGTCCTTGTTCATGCCGAACTCGCTGTATACACCGTACTTCACCTGCATTCCGAACGCCTTCCAGAACTCCTCGTACTTCTCACGCTCGTTTTTCAGCATCTTCTTCAGCTCGGAGCTTATCGTCTTTTCAATGCTCTTTGCTATCACTTTGAGCTGGCGGTCGTGCTGGAGCATCTCACGCGAGATGTTCAGTGAGAGGTCTTCGCTGTCGACAAGTCCCTTCACAAAGCTGAAATAATCAGGCAGGAGGTCTGCGCACTTGTCCATTATCAGCACGCCGTTCGAGTAGAGCTGCAAGCCCTTCTCATACTCCTTCGAGTAGTAGTCAAACGGCGCTTTCGACGGGATATAGAGCAGAGCATTGTAGCTCGGCATACCCTCGTTCTTGACGTGGGCGTACTTCAGAGGCTCGTTGTAATCGTAGAATTTCTCGGTGTAGAAGTGCTTGTAGTCCTCTTCTTTCAGCTCGGACTTGCTCTTCTTCCACAGCGGCACCATGCTGTTGAGTGTCTCTACCTCAATGTAGTCCTCATACTCTACGGGTTTGTTGGCTGCCTTGTCCTCCTCGGTCTGCTCCTTCGGTCGGCTGTGCTGCACCTTCATCTTGATGGGGAAGCGGATGTAGTCCGAATACTTCTTGATGAGCCCCTTTATGCGGTACTCGTCAAGGAATTCGCCGTACTTCTCGTCGTCGGTGTCGTCGAGCATTTCGAGGATTATCACTGTGCCGACGGTGTCCTTGTCGTCCTCGGTGATAGTATAACCGTCTACGCCCTCGCTCTCCCAGCGATATGCCTTGTCGCTGCCGTATGCCTTCGAGATGACAGTTACCTTCTTCGCTACCATAAATGCCGAATAGAAGCCTACGCCGAACTGTCCGATTATCTGGTTGTCCTCTTCGAGCTTGTTCTCGCTCTTGAACTTGAACGAGCCGCTGTTTGCGATAGTACCGAGGTTGTTTTCGAGCTCTTCCTCTGTCATGCCGATGCCGTTATCGGTTATTTTGAGCGTGCGTGCCTCTTTGTCGGTGTCTATCCATATCGCGAAGTCGTCCTTGTTCAGTCCGACCTTGTCGTCGGTCAGCGACTTGAAGTAAAGCTTGTCTATCGCGTCGCTCGCATTCGAGATAAGCTCGCGCAGGAATATCTCCTTGTGCGTGTATATCGAGTGTATCATCATTTCGAGCAGGCGCTTTGACTCCGCCTTGAACTGTTTTGTGCCCATTATGAACATCTCCTTTTAGAAGTATAAGATTTACATTTGTATTAGCACTCTCTGTGTTCGAGTGCTAAATATAGTATAGTCCTTTTCTGACCGTAAGTCAAGTCTGTGCAGGATTGTTTACAATTTGTTCATATTTGTGCCGCGGACTCTCTGTTATTGACAACATCCGACAAAAATGCTATCATTAGCTTGTCGGCTTCTTCCGTCAGGAAGGAGGTGTATACCATGCAATACATAATATCCTTTGTAACGGCTGTCGTGGCTCGCTTAGTCGGTGACTGTGTGAGCAAGTGGTTAGACAGACACCTGAAGTCCGACAAATAGCCCAAAAAGAACCCCCGAGAGTTGCCGCTCTCGGGGGTTCGTTTCGTGTGTAACCATGCACACAATATCCTTTGTGGTTATATATAGTATAACACTATGAAGAGACTTTGTCAAGTGCTTTTTCGCGCTTACTTCTTGTTGATGACTCTTACGCGGATAACGCCGTCTACTGCGTTTATCTTGCCCTCAACAGATGCGGGTACCTCGCCTGTTACATCAAGCATTGTGTATGCAAAGTCGCCCTTGCTCGCGTTTGCCATGTTCTCGATGTTGATGCCCTCGTTGCCGACTGCTGTTGTGATAGATGCGATGGTTGTCGGCACGTTCTTGTGGATAACGCAGATCTTCGTGTCTGTGCTGTCCATCGAGAGGTTCGGGTAGTTTACGCTGTTTCTTATGTTGCCGTTCTCGAGGTAGTCGATGAGCTCCTCGGCTGCCATAACTGCACAGTTGTCCTCGCTCTCGGGAGTTGATGCTCCGAGGTGGGGAAGTACGATGACATTCTCGGCTCCGAGAACGATATCGTCAGCGAAGTCTGTTACGTACTTGGCTACCTTGCCGTCTGCTATTGCCTTTACTACTGCCTCGCTGTTGATGAGCTCGCCTCTTGCGAGGTTGATGAGACGTACGCCGTCCTTCATCATTGCTATCTGCTCAGCGTCGATAGTGTTCTTTGTCTGAGGAGTATAAGGCATATGGATTGTGATGTAGTCGCTGTTCTTGTAGATGTCGTTGATGTCCTTTACTACCTGTACGGAGGGCTCGAGGTGGAGAGCTGCGCCTACAGAGAGGTAGGGGTCGTAGCCGATGACCTTCATTCCGAGTGCCTCTGCTGCGTTCGCTATCTTGCCGCCGATTGCGCCGAGTCCGATGATACCGAGGGTCTTGCCTGCTATCTCGGGGCCTGCAAACTTGCTCTTGCCGCTCTCAACTGTCTTGGGGGCGTCCTCTGTGCCCTTCAGTGAAGCGGACCACTGTGCAGCCTCTACTATCTTTCTCGAAGCAAGAAGAAGTGCGCAGATGGCAAGCTCCTTTACTGCGTTGGAGTTTGCGCCCGGGGTATTGAATACGCAGATGCCCTCCTGTGCGCAGCGGTCAACGGGAATGTTGTTCACGCCTGCTCCTGCACGCGCGATAGCTATGAGCTTATCGCCGAATGTCATGTCGTGCATCTTTGCCGAGCGCACCATGATAGCGTCGGGGTTTGCGGGAGCGTCTGCGATTGCGTACTTGCTCTTGTCGAAAACGTCCGTGCCGACAGACGATATCTTATTGAGTGTCTGTATGTTGAACATTGTCATTACCTCTTTCTGTATTATTGTAGGGGCTGCGTTTCGCCGCCCGTAAATTCGTAATTCGTAATTCGTAATGCGTAATTATAATTCGGAATTCGGAAAGCGGAATTCGGAATTATTTGTATCGCCTGACGGTGATGGATTGGTGGGACGCCGAGGGCGGCGTCCCCTACAGAATATAGCCGCGGGTTTGTCGTGATATCGGCGGGCGGATGATATCCGCCCCTACATCTGAGCTCTGAACTTATGAGTTCTCTTCCTCGAACTTCTTCATGAATGCTACGAGCTTCTCTACGCCCTCGATAGGCATTGCATTATAGATAGACGCACGCATTCCGCCGACTGTTCTGTGTCCCTTGAGGTTCTCGAAGCCTGCTGCCTTCGACTCGGCTACGAACTTCTTGTCAAGCTCCTCATCGCCAGTGATGAAGGGTACGTTCATAAGGCTTCTGTCCTTCTTCTCAACTGTGCCCTTGAACATCTTGCTGCTGTCAAGGAAATCGTAGAGTATCTTTGCCTTCTTCTCGTTGTGAGCCTTCATAGCCTCGAGGCCGCCCATCTTCTTTATCCACTTGAATACCTTGCCGCATACATAGATGCCGTAGCACGGAGGTGTGTTGTAGAGGCTCTCGTTCTCTGCCTGTATCTTCCAGTTCATCATCGTAGGCGTGATCGAAAGTGCGGGGCCGTCTGCGATGAGGTCATCGCGCACGATGATTATCTGTACGCCCGAAGGTCCTACGTTCTTCTGTACGCCGCCGTAGATAACGCCGTACTTCGTTACGTCAACAGGCTCGGAGAGGAAGCAGGAGCTTACATCGGCTACGAGCTCGTGGCCCTTGGTGTTGGGGAGTTCCCAGAACTTCGTTCCGTAGATAGTGTTGTTCTCGCAGATGTATACGTAGTCAACGTCCTCGGGTATGTCGAGGTCGGAGCAGTCGGGGATATAGGAGAAGGTCTTGTCGGCAGAGGATGCGACTCTTACTACTTCGCCGTACTTCTCAGCCTCCTGTGCAGCCTTCTTTGCCCACTGGCCTGTGATGATGTATGCTGCCTTGCCCTTCTTCATCAGGTTCATCGGTACGCCTGCGAATATGAGCGACGCGCCGCCCTGTGCAAAGATGACCTTGTAGTTGTCGGGGATATTCATAAGGTCGCGGAGGTCCTTCTCTGCTTCCTTGATTATCTCGTCATAAACCTTGGAACGGTGCGACATCTCCATTACGGACATTCCGCAGCCCTTGTAATCCATCATCTCCTCAGCGCACTCCTTGAGCACTTCCTCGGGAAGAACAGCAGGACCTGCACTGAAATTGTAAACTCTGCTCATTGAAAAAACCTCCGTATATATATTAAGTTAGTATTTGCAATACATATCAATTATACACCCATTGACAAAATAAGTCAATATAAATCTTGATTATTTTTGGATATTCACATATATAATAGTATATATCGCTTGGCGTAGGGGCGCCCTTCGGGCGTCCGCAAATCCGCGAATCAGTAGCGGAAAAATTTTGTAGGGGCGGATAGTATCCGCCCCTACGTTTGTCGTATTTATCTTATCTTTGAGCCTACAGGAATAGAATCGTCTACGAAAATCACCTTCACGCCGTCGGGAGTGTCTGCTGCGCATATCATGCCGTTGCTGTCTACTCCCCTCAGCTTTACGGGCTTCAGGTTCGCGATGAGCTGGAGCTTCTTTCCGATAAGGTCCTCGGGCGCGTAATACTGCGCGATGCCCGATACTACCTGTCGTCCGCCCATGCCGTCGTCGAGCTGCAGGCACAGCAGCTTATCCGACTTCTTCACCTTCTCGCACGACACTACCTTCGCTACTCGTATCTCTACCTTCGCAAAGTCGTCTATCGTTATCTCGGGGGCAAGAGTTATGGGCTCTGCGCTCTCCTCGCCCTTCTCCTCTGCGGACAGCTTTGCCTGCGCTGCCTCCATATTCTTCCTGAGGATATCGTTCAGCTCCTCTATCTCCTTGTCTACGTCTATTCTCGGGAAGAGTATCTCTCCCTTGTGGACTGTAACATCTGCGGGAAGTACGCCGAATTTTCCGAGGTTCTCGTACTTCACGTCCTCTGCCGATGCGCCTATCTGCTCCCATACCTTCGGCATTACCGTCGGCATGAACGGCGCAAGCAGTGCCGATGTGATACGGATAGCCTCGAGCAGGTTGTAAAGCACCGCCGCAAGTCTTGCACGCTTGGACTCGTCCTTTCCGAGCTTCCACGGCTCGGTCTCGTCGATGTACTTGTTCGCTCGCGCTACGCCCTCGAATATGGTCTCAAGCGCCTGCTTCAGCTTCGTCTCGTCGATGTATCTGTCGACCTCGGGCAGCAGTCCTGTGATCACTGCCTTGAACTCCTCGTCGAGAGGGGCGCTCTCGCGCTCGGTCGGAAGTGTGCCGCCGAAATACTTGTCAGCCATTGCCACGGTGCGCGAAACAAGGTTGCCGAAGCCGTTCGCAAGGTCGGAATTTATGCGGTTTATCATTATCTCGTTCGAGAAAAGGCTGTCTGCGCCAAGTGCCATTTCACGGAGGATATGGTATCTTATCGCGTCCTGCCCGTATCTCTCGCCCAGCACGAACGGGTCAACGACGTTGCCGAGAGATTTGCTCATCTTCTCGCTCTCACCGTTCTTGCCTGCCATGGTTATCCAGCCGTGTACTGCAAGATGCTTAGGCAGGGGCAGGTCGAGCGCCATGAGCATTGCAGGCCATATAATGGCGTGGAAACGCATGATGTCCTTCGCTACCATGTGAACATCGGCAGGCCAGTATTTCTCAAAATCGTTGTGTGCGGAGTTCTCATAGCCGAGTGCCGTGATGTAGTTCGAGAGCGCATCTATCCACACGTATACCACGTGCTTCTCGTCAAAGGACACGGGTATGCCCCATGTGAACGATGTTCTCGACACGCAGAGGTCTTCAAGCCCAGGCTTGATGAAGTTGTTTACAAGCTCGACTGCTCTCGTCTTCGGGCGGAGATAGTCTGTCTCGAGGAGAAGCTTCTCGATGCGCTCCGCAAACGGCGACATCTTGAAGAAGTATGCCTCCTCCTTCGCGAACTTGACGGGTCTGTGACACTCGGGACAGCAGCCGTTCTCGTCAAGCTGGGACTCCGTCCAGAAGCTCTCGCAGGGCGTACAGTATTTGCCCGAATATTCGCCCTTGTATATATAGCCCTTGTCGTAAAGTGCCTTGAATATATTCTGTACCGCTTCCACATGATAGTCGTCGGTCGTTCTTATATAGCGGTCGTAGGAGATGTTCATATAGCTCCAGAGCTTCTTGAACTTGTCAACGATGACGTCTACGTACTCCTTCGGGGTCACGCCCGATTCCGCCGCCTTCTGCTCTATCTTCAAGCCGTGCTCGTCTGTGCCTGTGAGAAACATTACGTCATACCCCTGCATTCGCTTGTAACGCGCTATCGAATCGCACGCCACCGTCGTGTAGCAGTGACCGATGTGCGGGTCGCCCGATGGATAATAAATGGGGGTGGTGATGTAGAATTTCTTTGACATAATGAATCGCTCCTTTATGATTTATCCTTTTCCCTAATGAGAGGAAAAGGTAAGCAAAATATATTATACCACATATTTGCGGGAAATGCAAGGGCTGGCGTAGGGGCGCATTCCGTGCGCCCGAAAATGCGTAATGCGTAATGCGTAATTATATGTATCCCCTGTCGGCGATGATTTTGAAATGGGACGTCGGGGACGCCGTCCCCTACAGAATGTTACCGCGGGTTTGGCGGAGAAACGGCGGGCGGATAATATCCGCCCCTACTCAAGGTGTCCGCTGACGCGGACATTTCTGAAATAATGTGTAGGGGCGGGCGCCCTCGCCCGCCCGTCAAGCAAACGACAAATTCACGGGACGCCGAGGGCGGCGTCCCCTACAAGTCGTAATCGTCGAGGAAGTGATGGACTGTCCCCTTCTCCTTGTAGGCGATGATGGTACTGAGGTTGACGTTCTCTACACTCCTGAATATGTTCTTCTCGACCTGCGGATTTACCTTTTTCAGCTCCGCGATAAGGTTCTTTACCTCCAGACGCTTCGATTCCGACTGCCCGTTCTCACTGCACGATGAGCAGTTCTCCGTGAACTTGCACGCGCACTGTATGAAGTACAGGTCGTTGTAGTCGCGCCAGTGCTTGATGTCTGCCTCGCGTACCAAGTACAGCGGGCGTATCAGCTCCATGCCCTCGAAGTTCGTGCTGTGGAGCTTCGGCATCATCGTCTGAACCTGTCCGCCGTACAGCATCCCCATCAGTATCGTCTCGATAACGTCGTCAAAATGATGTCCGAGCGCTATCTTGTTGCAGCCCAGTTCCTTCGCTTTGCTGTACAGATACCCTCGCCTCATCCTCGCGCAGATGTAGCAAGGGTTCTTCTCAATGTGGAACACCGAATCGAATATCGTCGACTCGAATATCTGCACCGGTATCGACATCGACTCCGCGTTCCGCTCTATAATTCGCCGATTCTCGGGACTGTAGCCCGGGTCCATTACGAGAAATACTACCTCGAACGGGAATTTGTCGTGGCGCTTCAACTCCTGAAACAGCTTCGCCATGAGCATCGAGTCCTTGCCGCCCGATATGCACACCGCTATCCTGTCGTTCGGCTGCACAAGCTCGTACTCGTTTATCGCTTTCGTGAACCTGCACCATATGCTCTTCTTGAACTTCTTGCGCAGGCTCAGCTCCACCTGCTCGGTGAGGCTGCGGTCTGCCATGCGCTCGCGGAGCCACTCGATATAGCCGCCTGCGAGACTGTATGCCTCGTATCCCCTGCTGCGGAGCTCCTCCGCTGCGTCGACGCTCAGCACGCCCGACTTGCAGTACAGCACCAGCTTCTTCTGCGGGAGCTCTGCCTCTGCAAGCTCATTCAGCGGGATATTCACCGCTCCGCCGATGTGTCCGTAGTCGAATGCCGTCGCGTCACGTATATCTATCATTGCAAAGTCGCCGCGGAGCTGTGAAAGCTCCGAAGCCGTTATCTCAATATCCATAGCTCACCTCTCATAATGATCACTACTATTATATCACAATCGAGCTGCTTTGTCCATAACATAACATTTCAGGTATATTCGCGGATTATCGGTCAATAATACTTGCGGAGGTGTTATACGTGAAGAAAAATCTGTTTTCCGATAACAAACAAGGTTCAAAAGGCTTCTATGCCGCTCTCGGTATCAGTGCCGTCATGATCGGCTCTGCCTGCTGGTTCGCATACGGACAGAGCAAAAAGCTCTCGAACGGTCTCACCGCTAAAAACAGCGTCTCGGAGCCCGAGGCTCCCGTCAACAAGCGCGCTTACAATGTGCCAAAGACTACCGCCGCCGCGAGAACTGCCGCTCCCGTACGTACTGCCGCTTCGTTCACAACTGTGACCGTCACGACCGCTCCCGCGGCTACTCTGCCTGCGGCTGCAATTGACGCAGGCGAGCCCGTCGAGGAAGTCCCCGCGGCTGCGGCAAAGCTTTCCGACGTTAAGCCCCCGCTCGACGACATCAGCTTTATGATAACTCCGTTCTCGGGGAGCGAACTCGTTCGCAATGAGACTACGGGCTCGTGGCAGACACACAACGGCACCGACTTCGCCGCAGACGTGGGCGCGGAGGTCTACGCCGTCGCGGGCGGTGAGGTCACGGATGTCAAAAATGACCCCGTCTGGGGCGTGACTGTCACTGTCGACCATATGAACGGCTATGTTACGCGGTACTGCGGGCTCTCGCAGGCACTGAGCGTCCAGAAGGGCGATAAGCTCTCGGGCGGCGACCTCATCGGTACCCTCGGCAATACCGCCGACATCGAGAGCGCTCTTACCCCTCACCTGCACCTGGAAATGCTCCACAACGGCTCCTATATCGACCCCATGAGCGAATTGACGTGAGTGTTTCGGGACGGGAGATTTGCGGGCGGATGATATCCGCCCCCCTACATTATTTCAAATTCTGTATCCAAAAGCAAAAACGGACGCGATCGCGTCCGTTTATCTTTTAGGCAACACCGCACAAAGCCCGCCTGAAGGCTTTGTACGGTATTGCCTTTACAGTTTTGCAAGCTTTCCAAAGCTATCCTTCAGTGCGGGGTATATCTCGCGGTAAAGCTGATAATATCTCTCGTATTCCGCTACGTTCGCTGCGTTCGGGGACTGCACTTTGTCCGTGCGCACTATCGCTCCGCACGCCTCCTGCACGCTGCTGTAAAGTCCCGCTCCCACGCTCGCGAGGATAGCCGCTCCGAGGGCGGGTCCCTCCTTGGAGGCAGACGTCTTGACCTCGCAGTTGTACAGGTCCGCAAGCATCGAACGCCACAGCGGCGATGTGCCTCCGCCTCCGCAAGCCGTCATGTCACTGACGCTCACGTTCATCTCGCGGAAGACCTCCACGCAGTCACGGAGCGAATAGCTCACGCCCTCCATTACCGCCCGAAGCATATCCCTGCGCGTGTGTATCGCCGAAAGTCCGAAGAAAACGCCCCTCGCATCGGGGTCGAGGTGAGGCGTGCGCTCGCCCATGAGATACGGCAGATAGAGCAGCCTGTTCGCTCCTATCGGCACGCTCTCCGCTGCCTTGTCCATGAGGTGATACTCGTCCTCGCCCATGAGCCGCGCGGTCTCTTTCTCAGCCATGCAGAAGTTGTCGCGGAACCACTTCAGCGACAAGCCTGCGCCCTGCGTTACGCCCATTACGTGCCACGCGTTCGGTACCGCCGCGCAGCAGGTGTGTACCCTGCCCTGCTTGTCTATGGATATCTCGGAGGTGTGCGCGAATACTACTCCCGATGTGCCTATCGTTGTGAACGCTTTGCCGTCCTCAACGACTCCCGTGCCGACCGCGGCAGCCGCGTTGTCGCCCGCGCCGCCGACTACGACCGTGCCCTCGCATAAGCCGAGCTCGTCAGCCATCGCCTTCGTCAGCGTGCCTGTGACTTCGCAGGATTCGTACACCTGTCCGAGCCAGCTGCGGTCTATCTCAAACGCGCTGAGCAGCTCGTCCGACCACTGCCTCTTCGGGACGTCGAGAAGCTGCATTCCCGACGCGTCGCTGACCTCCGTTGCGTACTCGCCCGTGAGTATCAAGCGGAGATAGTCCTTCGGGAGAAGTATGTGCGCCACGCGGCTGTATATCTCGGGTTCGTTGTTCTTCACCCACAGTATCTTCGCCGCCGTCCAGCCCGTCAGTGCGGGATTTGCCGTTATCTCCACGAGCCTGCCGCGTCCGACCGTGCGGTTCATCTCGTCAACCTCCGCTGAAGTGCGCTGGTCGCACCAGATTATGCTGCGGCGGAGGACGCTGTTGTCGCGGTCGAGCATTACAAGTCCGTGCATTTGTCCCGAAATACCGATGCCCCTGACGTCGTGCCTGCTCACGCCGCTCTTCGCCATTACCGCCTTTATCGTGTCTTTCATCGCGTTTGCCCAGTCCGAGGGCTCCTGCTCGGCATAGCCGTTTTTCGGCTGATACATCGGGTATTCTATCGTCGCGGAGGCTATCACCGCTCCCGCCTCGTCAAACAGGACTGTCTTGGCACCGCTCGTACCGCAGTCCACACCTATTACATATGACATCGCCTGCACCTCCATATATTTTTCATTCGTTTTTTGAATGTCGCTTTAACGCATATCTGACAACGTCCTGCTCGCTGCTGAAGGTCTGCTGCACCGTTACCTGCCCTCTTTCTCCGTAGCCGTAAAAGAACTTGCTGCCGTCCTTCCATATCATCGTGCCTTCATGGTCGCGGTGATAGCCTATCAGAATGCTCCCGTGCGGATAGACTTTGTGTTTCCAGTGCTTTTCGAGTTCATCCAGCGTTTTCACACTCTCCCACGCAGGCGCAGGCGGAGCTTTTATCTTTTTTTAGGTCTGAGCTTGGGCTTTCTCTTTGGTGACATCGTGATACCTCCGACAGATGAATTACTGAAAAACGTCCGAAGCTCCGCCCGAAGGCAGAGTCCGAACGTCGCTTTCAGATATGGTATGTGTGTGATATGTCAGCGCTTACATGCTGAACATGATATTGTTCATGATGGATTCGAGCATTTCCTGTCTGCCGCTGCCGAGCGAATCGGTCACCTCGCCCTTTTCAAGTGCGTACTTCTCAAGCTCCGCAAAGCCGACCTTTCCGTCGATGATGTCCTTGCCTATGCCTGTATTCCACGATGAATAGCGGTCGGCTACAAATCTGTCGATGCGGCCGTCGTCTATCATCTTCTGTGCTATGCGAAGTCCGAGGGCAAAGGTGTCCATGCCCGCGATGTAGCTGTGGAAGATGTCCTCGGGTGTGAACGAGCCGCGGCGTGCCTTGGAGTCAAAGTTGAGTCCGCCGTTAGTGAAGCCGCCTGCCTTCAGCACCTCATACATACACAGTGCCGCGTCGTATACGTTCGTCGGGAACTGGTCGGTGTCCCAGCCGAGGAGAGGGTCTCCCTGATTTGCGTCTATCGAGCCGAAAAAGCCGTTATCACGTGCCACGCGGAGCTCGTGCTGGAAGGTGTGCTGAGCAAGAGTGGCGTGGTTTGCCTCGATGTTCATCCTGAAGTCCTTGTCAAGCCCGTACTTGCGCAGGAAGCCCAGCACCGTCGCTGTGTCGAAGTCGTACTGGTGCTTTGTGGGCTCCTTCGGCTTGGGCTCGATGTAGAAATCGCCCTTGAAGCCGATAGAGCGTCCGTACTCGACCGCCATACGCATAAGTCGTGCCATGTTGTCGAGCTCCAGACCCATGTTCGTGTTCAGCAGGGTCTCATAGCCCTCGCGTCCGCCCCAGAATACATAGCCGTTTCCGCCGAGCTTTACCGTCGCTTCGATAGCCTTCTTTATCTGTGCGGCGGCGTATGCGAATACATCCGCGGAGGGGGACGTTCCCGCGCCGTGCATATACCTCGGGTGGTCGAAGCACTTGGCTGTGCCCCACAGACACTTGATGCCCGTCTCTGCCTGCTTTGCCTTGATGTAGTCCGTTATCTCGTCAAGCTTTGCGTTCGTCTCGGCAAGCGAGCCGTACTCGGGCGAGAGGTCGCGGTCGTGGAAGCAGAAGAAGTCTATCGAGAGTTTGTCCATTATCTCGAATGCCGCATCGACCTTCGCCTTCGCTCTTGCAGCAGGGTCGGATTCGCCCCATGTCTTGTCCGCTGTGCCTACGCCGAACATATCCGTGCCGTCGCCGCCCATGGTGTGCCACCACGAGAGCGCGAAGCGGAGCTGCTCGCGCATGGTCTTGCCGCCGATGACCTCGTCGGGGTCGTAATACTTGAAAGCGAGGGGGTTCGCGGAGTCCCTGCCCTCATATCCTATCTTGCCTATGCCTTTGAAGAATTCGCCCATTTTTTACACTCCTTTTCTGCCTTGCAGCTGCCGTTGCCCTCTGCCCATCCGCGACGGTATAAAACGGGGCGACGCATACATCGTTCCGTTATCTACGTCTGCATAATTACGGGCGATGTAGGCATCGCCCCCTACAAATGGCTTTTTGTTTCTTTAGGGCAATACCGCACAAAGCTTGTGCTGGAGATGCGCCGACAGATTTTTCGTCAGATTGTATAGAAATTTCGCAGGCATACTGACGTATGTCAAGGAATTTCTGTGCAAGATGACGGAAAATATGCAAGCATATACAGTACAAAGCCTTCTGGCGGGCTTTGTGCGGTGTTGCCTTAGGTGTTGAGAAGGTCCAGCGAGAGAGAACGCGACTCGGTGTCGTAGTAGTCCTCGAGCTCCGCTACGTAATAGCGGAAGCAGACCTTGCCGTTGAAGGTGAGCACGTCGCCCGACTCGGATACGCCGAGCTGGGCAAGCTGTGAGTCACTTAGGTCTTTCAGCTTTACACTGTTGTCGGAGGAGACTGTCCACAGGGGATTGCCCCATACGTCAGTGTTGATATTGTTGAACAGCTCGAAGCCCTCGGCGCTGAGGTCGCTGAAATAGACCTTCTCGCCCCTGTTCTTGCCCGCGTCGAGAAGTATCTCGTCCGTGGGGTTGAGCACGGAGTATCTGCCCGAGCTGTCCTTGCCTATGCCGAAATGTGCGAGCTGCTCTTCGGTGAGGTCGTCGAGCTTTATCGCGTCTACGTCCTTTGCGGTCTTGCCTATCTCAAGGAGCTCGTAGATGTTGACGTCGCTTATCTCAAGGGTGGTGTCGTATCTGTAGCCGAGCGCTGCCATCTCCGCACGCGTTACGTGTACCGAGATATTATCGGATATGGAGTTGAGCTCGCTCGTTATCTGCTGGCGCGTCTGGGTCGTCCACGATATGTCTATATTCTCGCATTTGGGACGCTCCATGTATACCACGCGCTCCATGTTTTTCAGCGTGAAGGTCACGAAGCGGTACTTGACATCGGCGTAGTTGGGCTCGATATATACGGCTGTGCTGCCGTTGGAGCTGTCCTCTGTATTGACTATCCTGTATCGGTACATCCCCGAGGGCGACTCGCCGCTCTTGTAGGTCTCCTGCTTTGCTGCCGTAACAAAGAATGAGGTGAATAGAAAATAGCCGAGCGCTCCGAAAATGTAGAGGAGGAGCACCACCGTGCCTATCGCCGTCTTCGCGCCCTCGCCCGCTCCCGAGAGAAGCAGGATTATGACTCCCACTGCGATGACGGGGATGAGTATCTCCTTGTGGTCGAAGTACATCAGCACCACGGGCAGCATCGCCGGCAGTATTATAAAGCTGCATATCCGCGTGACTATCTGCTTGCGGGTGTAGAGCATCAGCACCAGCGCTATCACCGATACTGCCGACACTATCAGGCACAGCGAGCCGCGCTGTTCAACGTGTATGTTGTAGAATATCGAGTAGTAGCACAGGTAGCAGACGCATACCGTGTAAAGCGCCGCTATGACCGAGACTGCCCGCTTGGTCCAGACGTTATCAAAAAATGCTTTCATTTTGACCTCCGATTGAGATTCTGAAATTGTCCATATAGAGTTATTATATCACATATGATTTCAAATTGCAAGACATAGAGGGATAAAACTTCCAAATCTCCCGCATTTCGGGCTTTCCGACGTCCCGTGCGGGGATACGGTTGCTTTTTTTGCTTTTTTATGCTACAATAGTACAGCAAAAAAGGCAATACATTGCAGCTTTGTGCGGTGCTGCCGAAAGGATATACTATGGAAAAGAATCGCTTTTTTACCCCCTCAAGAATCATTTTCAGCCTGCTGGCTGCCGCCGTTATGGCTGCGATATTCTGCCTCTCGTGCGAGAATGCCGATGAGTCCTCCGAGACAAGCGGCTTCTTCACCGACTTCGTCCTCCGACATTTCGTAAAAGGGTTCGCCGAACTCCCTCCCGAGAGGCAGGACGAGATGCACGGGCTCGTCAGCTTCATCATCCGAAAGTGCGCTCACTTCAGCGCCTATGCCTCGCTCGGCTTCTGCACTTCCTGCGCCGTCGGCAAACGCAGGCTTCTCTCCCTCGGGAGCGCTCTTTCATGGGCGATATGCATTCTCTATGCCTGCTCGGATGAGCTGCATCAGCACTTCGTTGCGGGGCGCTCGTGCGAGCTCCGTGATGTACTCATTGATTCGTGCGGCGCGCTCACGGGATTGCTCGTTTCAATGGCTGTTATGTTCATCATAATGCGGCTGAAAAGGCGGAGAACTGCCGAGCTCCGATAAAAAATTAAATTTCCGAGTCTGCCCGCTTTATTGTCACTGCCTCCTCCGACTGCATATTATGTATCGGGAGGTGATGACTTGCTTCAGGAGGTCATTCTCGCATTCATCGTCAGCTTCGACACTTACCTCGTCGCCGCCGCTTACTGCAACAGCGGCATAAGAATACCGCTCGCGTCTGCGGCTGTGATAAACCTTACGGGGGCTGCTGTGCTCGGTGCCGCGCTCGTGCTCTCCGATATCGCGGGCTGCTTCATTCCCGCCGAGCTCTGTCGGACACTCGGGCTCATCGTGCTTACTTCTATCGGTGTTATCACCGTCTTCAAGAGCCTCATGCGCTTACTCGTCAGGCGGCTCTCGGAAAGGGGCGGGCTCTCGCTGAGAACGGGAAGCAGCGGGCTCGTCATAAAGCTGTACCTCGACGACACCGCCGCCGACACCGATGGCTCGAAGTCGCTCTCGCCGTCGGAGGCTGCCGCTCTCGCGCTCGCAAGCTCGCTCGATTCCGCCGCTACGGGGCTGAGCTGCGGATTCTGCGATATCTCGCCGCTCAGGACTGCCGCATTCGCTTTCTTCGCGGGCTTTGCTGCCGTCGCTTTCGGCAGTATCACAGGCAGAAGGTTTTCCGCTTCCGACCGCGAGCTCTCTTGGCTCGGCGGCGTATTGCTGATAGCTTTCGCCGTCACAGAGGCGGTCGTAACATTTTATTGACGTGGGGGAGTCTCCCCACCTGCGTGCATTTCTGAAAAATTTGCCCCATGGGGTGCTCCGCGAGCAGGGAAAACGGTAATTCTCACCCTCGGAAGCACCCTATGGGGCAAATGCCTGATTTGAAAGAACGAAGCCCGATAAAGGAGCCTTTTCTATAGGCTCCTTTATCTGTATGCCGTTACTCCTCGTCCTTTTTGATGCCGAATATGGTTCGCAGTATGCCCGACAGGAAGCGCGGGCTCTTTATGACCACTATCTTCACTATGTATCCCTCCTTCTGTGATATACTCTATTATATTCACAGCGGAAGTTTTCGTTACTTTGTCTGTATCACAAGCGCAAGCCCGCTCTCTATCGCGAGGAATGCTGCTCCGTCGGTTATCTCGTTGCTTACGCCGACGGGGAATGACTGCTTCATCTCGTAGTCCCTGAGCGGGTACTTCACTCCGCTCAGCTCCTTTATCCTGACCGTCTCCGTGAGCGCAAACACCGAAAAATAGCTGCCTGTTTGCGGGTATTCACGCTCCCCTGCGCCTTGCAGGTACACGTGCTCATTCCCGATGAGCTCCAGCTCTGCGCCGTGCCCGCGGGCATAGAGCATCGTCTGGATATTCGCGAAGGCGTGGTCGAAACGCGCTCCGCCAAGTGCTCCGTAGAGGTATATATGCTCATATCCGCGCTCTATCGCTATTTTCACAGCCATGAGCGTGTCCGTGTCGTCCTTCTCGGGGACTGTCCGTATTATCTCGCAGTCCTTCGGGAGCTCCCCGCCGTAGGAATCAAAGTCGCCGACTATCACGTCGGGCTTTATTTTAAGCTCCTGCGCGTGCCTGTAGCCGCTGTCGGCGCATATCACCATGCCGCGGAGGGGCGTGGTGCGGAAGTCGGCGATATCGCCGAGCTCGCCGCCCGCAAATATGTGGCATATCTTCATTTCAGCTCCCACTCCTTCAGCTGTTTTGCCTCCTCGTACATCGTGCAGTAGCTCTCGTGGCGTATCTTCGGTATCTTTCCCTCCGCGACCGCCTCCACTACCGCACAGCCCTTCTCACAGATGTGCGAGCAGTCACGGAAGCGGCAGCTGCCCGTAAATTTGGTGAATTCGCGGAAACAGCCCGCGAGCTCCTCCTTGCGGATGATGTCGTAGCGGTTGGTCTCAAATGTGGAAAAGCCAGGTGTATCGGCGATGTAGCCGCCTCCTGTGAGCTTGTACAGCTCGGCGTGACGGGTGGTGTGCCTGCCGCGCCCGAGCTTTTTGCTTATCTCGCCCGTCGCGATGTTGAGGGTCGGGTCTACCGCATTCAGAAGCGTGGACTTGCCCGCGCCCGAGTTGCCCGTAAACGCGCTTATCTTCCCGCTCAGGAGCTCGCGCACTCGCTGTACGGACTCCTCGTCGGTGTAGTCCACCTCTGCCGTCCTGATGCCGATAGCGTCGTACACCTCGCGGACTGCACTGCCGTCGCCGAGGTCGGTCTTGGTGATGACAACCACGGGCTCTATCCCCTTGTACTCCGCGATTGCTATGAATTTGTCGAGGATAAGAAAATTCGGGGCGGGACTTACCGTCGACACCACGAATAGTATCTGGTCAAGATTGGCAAGGGGGGGTCTGATGAGGTAGTTCCTGCGTTCGCCTATCTCCGTGATAACGCCGCCGCTGACTGTCACGCTGTCGCCGACCGCGGGACTTATCCCTCTTGCGCGGAATACTCCCCTCGCCTTGCACTCTAATATACCATTGGGGGACTCTACTGTGTAGAGTCCCCCTAAGCATTTTATTATTATTCCGCTTGTCTCAGCGCTTACCACTGATTCTCGCCGCCTTGCTCGCCGCCTTGTTCGCCGCCTTGCTCGCCGCCCTGTTCGCCGCCGCCCTGTGCGGGTCCTGAGCTGAGAGTTACGTATATTGTCGAACCTTTCTCAAGCTCTGTTCCGTATACGTTCTGCCCGATTATCGTATTCGGAATAGGATAATCAGCTGAGGGCTGAGTGCCGTTGGACACGATATTGAAGTAATCGGCGTACTGCGCCTTTGCTGAGTCGTAATCGAGACCTATGAGACCCGGCACGGTAACTGTATCGGGCTGCTCGGGCTGTGTTGTCTCTTCCTGACGATAGCCGTCTACCTGTCTAAGAGCCGCGTCTACGTCTCCGCCCGACTTGGTCGTGATAGTGCTGTCTGCGAAATTAAAGGTGTACGTACCGATGGAGGCACGCTTGTTGTTGCTGAGATTGAGAAGCAGAACGTTTACTGTTGCGTCCTCGCCCGAGCCCTTGACGTCCCAAGAGATGCCTGATTCCTCGGGGACGTAGAAGGAACGTGTATCCTGACTGTCACGGCTTCCGTCATCATTTACTATCATAAAGCTTATCTGGAAGTGTCCGTCAGCGTCTGACGGGAATTCAACACTGAACGGGATAACGCCGTCGGGGTTCGTGCCGTCTGAGAACTCGAAGATTATCTCCGTTCCCGTCTCGACCTTCTCGCCCTTCTTTATGCTCTGCTTTACTACCGTGTTCTCCTTCTCATAGGAGGCTACGGGCTTGGTAACTACTTTGAGTCCCGCATACTCGGCGAGCATCTTCGCGTCGTCGATGGTCTTGCCTACCCAGTCGTCTACCTGTACCTGTCCTGCCTCTTCGCCCATGCTGACGTAGAGGATGACTGTGGAGTCCTTGTGGGCTGTCTCGCCTGCCGCGGGCTCGGTCTTGATGACATAGCCCTTTCTCACTTTCGTGCTTGAGGAGTTGCGTACCTCGCATTTGAGTCCCTTCTGCGTGAGCATATCCTTTGCGAGCTCGACGTTCATTTCCACAACGCTCGGTATCTCGACGGTCTCCATTCCCTTGCTGACCTTTACCTT
This sequence comes from Ruminococcus sp. YRD2003, assembly GCA_900109435.1. GTDB lineage: Bacteria > Bacillota > Clostridia > Oscillospirales > Ruminococcaceae > Ruminococcus > Ruminococcus flavefaciens_G. Next base: position 47,169 of record FNZT01000011.1, read on the forward strand.
GAGGACAGCGCCCTTCTTGAACTCAACGCCCTCGGAGGGGTCCTGCTCGACTATGACGCCAGGCTCTGCTTCGTTGTAGACCTGTCCGTCTTCCTTGAACTGGATGTTGTTGCCGTACTTGGCAACAGCGTCGTTGAAGTCCATGCCGATAACGGAGGGCATCTTCCAGTCGTTCTTCTGTGATGTATCCTTCAGCATATCCGTGAAGAGCAGGGATATGATGATCACTCCCACGATGATGACAACTACGACTACTGCCGTGAGCACGGGGATTATGAGCGATGAACGCTCTTCCTCCTCTTCCTCCTCGTCCTCGTAGAAGTCGTCGGGGTTGTATACGCCGCCGTAGGGCTGCTGCTGGGGAGGATATGCCTGCTGGCCGCCGTAGGGAGCTGCTGCGCCTGCGGGTGCTCCCGCGTATACGGGCTGCTGAGCCTGCGGCTGAGGCTGCTCCTGCTGGGGCTGTACGCCGCCCTGAGCCATACTGTCGCGCGAAACTGCCTGTGTATTGAAGAAGCGGGTGTTCTCGTTGTCATCCTCGCCCTCCTCGACGTAGTAGCCGAAGGTGGTCGACGGGTCTGCCTTGAACTTCTCTATATCCGCTATCATATCCGCTGTGGACTGGTATCTGTCCTCGGGTGCCTTTTCCATTGCCTTGAGGACTATCTCCTCAAGTCCGTCGGGGATATCGGGATTGATAGCCCTCGGACGCTCGGGGATATCGTGCATATGCATAACTGCAATAGCTACGGGGTTGTCGCTGTCAAACGGCTTTCTGCCCGTCAGCATCTCGTACATCATCGCGCCTACGGAGTAAATGTCGCTCTTGGCGTCGGTCACGCCGCCGCTCGCCTGCTCGGGACTGATATAGTGGACGCTTCCGATAGCCTGATCGGTAGCTGTCTTGCCCTCCTCACGCGAGAATTTGGCGATGCCGAAGTCCATGACCTTGATAGTGCCGTCGCTGAACATCATTATGTTCTGCGGCTTGATGTCGCGGTGGACTATGCCCTTGTCGTGGGCGTGCTGGAGTGCGCGGAGTATCTGTATCACGAAGTGGACCGTATCCTTCCACGTGAGTATCTTCTCCTCCTCGATGTACTCCTTCAGGGTGATGCCGTCGATGTACTCCATGACGATGTACTGGAGCTTGTCCGAGAAGCCCATATCGTATATCTTCACGATATTCGGGTGCGAGAGGACTGCTACAGCCTTGGATTCGTTCCTGAAGCGCCTGAGGAACTCCTCGTTCTCGGCATACTCCTTCTTGAGGATCTTGATAGCGACAGCCTTGTTGTCGATAACGTCTATGCCCTTGTAGACCTCAGCCATTCCGCCGACGCCTATGAGCTCGGTTATCTCATATCTGCCTTCAAGCTTTTTGCCAATGTACTTATCCATGGTCTTATCCTTCCTTCAGATCTGTTGTTCTATTTGGCATTAATCATAAACGTTTTTTGCGGGGAACTCAGTCCCATACGACTGCTACGGTCACGTTGTCGCGCCCGCCCTTGCCGTTTGCGAGCTTGATGAGCTCGTCCGTCATATCGTCGAGCTCATGCCCGCTGATGACGCTGTATATCTCCTCGTCCGTGCAGTAGCCCGACAAGCCGTCGGAGCACAGCAGAAGGTGTATCTTGTCCTCGTAGTCGAGTATGAAGGTATCGGTGAGGACTGTCTTTTCCACGCCCACCGCGCGCACGAGCATATGTCTCTGCGGGTGGCCGACTATCTCTTCCTCGGTTATCTTGCCCTGCTCGAACAGCAGTGCGGGGACGTTGTGGTCGGTGGTTATCCGATGGATACCTGTATCGGTGACAAGGTATGCCCGACTGTCGCCCACATTGGCGATGAATGCTTTGTCAGCCGTCACGAATGCCGCTACGCAGGTCGTGCCCATGCCGAAGTTCTTGAAATCGAGCCTTGCCTTGGTGTATATCACGGAGTTTGCCGCAGATACCGCTGATATCATCAGTTTGCGGATACCGTCGGTGTCGAGGCTCTCACTGTAGCCGTCGGAGAAGCGCTGGTAGAACTCGCCTATCGCTATCTGGCTGGCTTCTCTGCCCGCACGCTCACCGCCCATGCCGTCGCATACGACAGCGAGGACGTTGTGTCCGAAGTATTCGCATCTTACCGCATCCTGATTTTCCTCACGCCTCAGACCTATGTCCGAACCGTATTTGAATCTCACGCATCCGCACCTCCGTTCTCTGTTTCTCTCTTTGCGGCGTCACGCCTGAGCTGTCCGCACGCCGCCTCTATATCGCTCCCGAGAGTTCGTCTCACGGTAGCGTTGATACCGCGCTTGCCGAGGCGCTTTGCGAAGTCCGCTACTGCGCTCGAGGCGGTATGGTAATCTCTCTCTCTGACCTTATTCACGGGGATAAGGTTCACATGGCAGTTGATGCCCCTCAGCAGGTCGGAGAGCCTGTCCGCGTCCTTATCCGAGGAGTTCACCCCGCTGATGACTGCGTACTCGAAGGTTATCCGCCGCCCTGTCCTGTCGATGTAATGGCGGCAGGCTCCGAGGAGCTCCTGTATATTATATGCCCTGTTGACCGGCATTATTTCACTTCTTGCTTCATTGTCCGACGCGTGCAGCGATATGCACAGCGTGAGCTGGAGTTTCAGCTCAGCGAGGTCGTATATCCTCGGGACGATGCCGCAGGTCGACAGTGATACGTGGCGCAGACTGAAATTATTGCCGCTGCTGTCCGAGAGTATCCGCAGGAACTTCACGACGTTATCGAAGTTGTCGAGCGGCTCGCCTATGCCCATGAGCACGACGCCCGACACCTTTACGCCCGAGTTTCTCTCGGTCTCGTATATCTGCATCAGTATCTCCGACGGTTCGAGGCTCCGCACGAAGCCCGCTATCGCCGAGGCACAGAATCGGCAGCCCATTTTGCAGCCCACTTGTGTTGACACGCATATGCTGTGACCGTAGCTGTATTCCATGAGCACCGTCTCAACATAGTTCCCGTCAGAAAGCCTATACAGATATTTTACAGTATTATCTATAGAAGATTCAAGCTTTTTCTGCACAAATAGTCCATTTACACAAAAATTATCTTTGAGGTGCTCGCGTAATTGGACAGATAGGTCAGTCATTTTGTCAAAATCGAAAATTCTTTTAACATGAAGCCACTTGTATATCTGTTTTGCGCGGAATTTTTTCTCTCCCGCCGCTTCAAGCCGCGCTTCCAGCTCGGGCAGGTCAAGGCTCATTATATCCGTTTTTTCCAATCACCGCACCTCCTTTCTTCGGTATCGGTCCAAACTCACACCCTGCGCCTGAATTTCGCTACGAAAAAGCCGTTCACCGAGCGGTAGGGCGGCTCTGTCCTGCGGTCGGGAGCAAGACCTGTATCGGGCAGCTCCACGGGCTCGAGCTCGGGGTGAGCGTGGAGCAGCCGCGCGCAGACCTTTTCGTTCTCCTCGCGGCGTATCGTGCAGGTCGAGTAGACCAGCTCTCCGCCCACCGCAAGATAGTTCAGGGCGTTGTGAGCAATATTGTACTGAATTTCAGGCAAGCCGTCGAATTCCGACAACTTCTTGTACTTTATCTCGGGCTTGACACTGATTACCGCGAGCCCCGAGCACGGCACGTCGCAGAGTATCTTCGTGAACTGCGGCAGGCTCGGGTCAAACTTCCTTGCGTCGCCCGCGGACGCCCGTATATTGGCAAGTCCGAGCCGAGCCGCTCCGTCGCGTATCAGCTTCGCGCGCTTCTCGTGAAGGTCGAAGGCGTATACCTCTCCCCGACCGTTCATCATCTCCGCCATGGTGAAGGTCTTGCCTCCAGGAGCGGCGCAGATGTCGAGGACACGGTCATTTTCGGTAGGAGCAAGCGCCGCGCAGATGTACTGCGATGCCGCGCTCTGCACGTGGAACCAGCCCTGCTCGAAGGCTGTCGTATGTATAAGGTCGCCCGCTATCGTCCAGCAGTCGGGAAGTGCCTCCATCCTGCGGATATTCGCCTCGCCGAGTGCTGCGGAAAGCGAGCTTTTAAACTCCTCCTCCGTGCATTTCAACGGGTTCCTGCGGACACAGGCGCCGTCCCTGTGCTTGCTGGTCAGCACCTCGAGCGCGTCGTTCTTCATCAGCTCGCGGACGAGCTCCTCGGGCGCCGAGTATTCGATAGATGTGCGCTTTATCGCGTACTCGGGCAGGGTGAGCTGCTTGCCGCTGCGTATGAAACTGCGCAGTATCGCGTTCACCATGCCCGCTGCACTCGTCTTGCCGAACTGCTTGGCAAGGTTCACCGACTCGTTCACTGCGGCGTTGTCGGGGATGCTGTCCATGTACATTATCTGGTATATCCCGCACCGCAATATATTTACAATTTCGTCGTCAAGCTTGCTTATCGGGCGCGAAGACAGTCCCGAAATAATGTGGTCGAGCGTTATCCTCCGCTCGATGACTCCGTAATACAGCGCAGAGCAAAGCTTCTTCCCTCGCTCGTCGAGGTCGGAGGCGTCGAGCCCTGCGCTGAGCTGTATATTCGAGTAGCTGCCGCTGCGGAACGTCTTGCTCAGCAGCTTAACTGTCAGATATCTCGGGTCGTTCATCGTCTTGTCCTCATCAGCAGGCGCAGGAGCTGCATCATCGACGACGCAAGTCCCGCAATATAGGTCATGGCGGCGGCTGTCAGCACCTTGCGCGCGGGGCTGAGCTCCGACGTTTCAAGTATGCTGTCGTCGCGCAGCGTCTTCATCGCGCGGCTGCTGGCGTTGAGCTCGGTCGGGAGCGTTATCAGCTGGAACAGCACTACGCCGCAGAACATCAGTATCCCTACATATCTCAGGAACGGAAGGAATGTGAAAAAACAGCCCGCCAAAAACACGTAGAACCACAGGTGTGAGCATATGCTCGCCGCGGGCACAAGCTTGTTCTTGAGCACTATCGGCTTGTATGCCTCGGCGTGCTGGCAGGCGTGTCCGCACTCGTGGGCTGCGATGCCTATGGACGCCACGGATGTGCTCCCGTATACGCTCTCCGAGAGGCAAACGACGTCGTCGCGCGGGTCGTAGTGGTCGGTGAGCTTGCCGCTCACGCGCTCTACCCTCACGCTGTGCAGCCCGTTGAGGTCGAGGATACGCCTCGCGACCTGCTCGGCTGTGAGCCCGCGGGAGCTTCGCTTCCTGCTGTATTTGCTGAACGTCATGCTCACTCCGAGCTGCGCGATGAGCGGCAGCACCAGCATTCCGACAAGCAGCAGAAGGTCATAGATATAAGGCGATATCGCGCCGAAATTGTATCCGTAGTTCATGTCTGTACCTCCGTCAGGCGAGGACTTCGCCCTTTGTCAGCTTCTTTCCGCGGAGGAAATCCTCCGTCTTCATGCGCTTCTTGCCCTCGGGCTGGACTTCGAGAAAGGTCACGCATCTGCCGTCGCCGCACTTCACGGTGAAGCTTGCGGTATCCACTATCTCGCCGTCCGCCGCATTTGGAGCAATATTGTCCGAAATCTTTGAGCGGTAGACCTTTATCCTCTTGCCCTCAAGCATCGCAAAGCCCGTCACGCCTCTGATCGTGTTGTGTACCTCGGCTGCCGTCTTTGTGAAGTCGAGCGCACTCATCTCCTTGCGTATCATCGGTGAGTAGCAGGTCTGTGCGTCGTCCTGCTTCTCGGGGCTGAGAGTGCCGCTCTCTATCGCTTTTATCGTATCCATGAGCACCTCTCCGCCCATTGCGGACAGGCGTGCGTAAAGCTCCTCATATGTCTCGTTTTCGCCGATCTTCGTGCTTCTCCTGATGAGCATATCGCCAGTGTCAAGTCCCTCGCTCATCTGCATGGAGGTCACGCCCGTCTCGGTCTCGCCGTTGAGCAGCACCCAGTTTATCGGCGCGGCTCCTCTGTAGCGCGGGAGCAGCGAAGCGTGTATGTTCACGCAGCCGTGCTTCGGGAGCTCAAGTATCTCCTTCGGCAGTATCTGTCCGTATGCCGTGACCACTATCAGCTCGGGAGCAATATCGTTCAAAATACGCATACTCTCCTCGGCGTCTTCGCCCTTCCTGAGCGAGAGCGGCTGGTATACGGGGATGCCGTACTCCTCCGCTGCCAGCTTCACGGGCGTGGGGATCATCTTGTAGCCCCTGCCCTTCGGCTTGTCGGGCTGTGTGAACACCGCCGCGACTTCGCAGCCGCCCTCCGCGAGCGCGCGCAGGCACGGTACCGCAAAATCGGGAGTTCCCATGAATACTACCTTCATATTATTCCTCCTCGGGAACAAAAAATTCTTCCACTATTTCGGTGAATACGTGACCGTCGAGGTGGTCATTCTCGTGGCAGACACACTGCGCTCCGAGGTCGGTGAAGTCGCGCTCGAACCAGTTGCCGTTCCTGTCCTGTGCTTTCAGGTGAACGCTCTTGGGACGGGTCACATAGCCCCACACATTCGGGCATGAAAGACAGCCCTCCTGCACGCGCTGGCTGCCCTCCCTCTGTGATACCTCGGGATTTATGCATTCAAAGCTGCCCTCCTCGAGGTGCATGATGAAGATGCGTCTGCATATGCCGACCTGCGGTCCCGCGAGACCGAGTCCCTGTGCCTTGTCGAGAGTCTCGTGCATATCGTCGAGAAGTACCGCGAGCCTTTCGTCGAACTTCTCAACAGGTCTGCAAACCTTGTGGAGAGCCTCGTCCTTGTCTGTCAGTATATTTCTTAGTGCCATATTTATCCTTCCTTTCCTTATACTCCGACATCGCCGTTCATATCGGCGTAAAGTCCTATATTCCGCATTTCGGGGAGCCGCGCCCCCTCTGTCAGTATGCTGCTGATGAAGCCGCGTATCTCCGCCGTGTTCCTGCTTTTCATTATTATCCTGTAGCGGTACTTGCCGCCGAGACGTCCGTATGATGCCTTTACGGGTCCGAGCACGCGGACAGGCGTTTTCGGCTGTAATTCGCGGAGCCTGACGTTCATAAGCTCCAGCACCGCGTCCGCGCCCTTTTTCGTGGCGGGCTCGGTCGCTCCCGCAAAGCAGAAGATGTACATATCGCATATCGGCGGAAATACCATCGCTCTGCGTATCGCTATCTCCTCCGTGTAGAAGCCCTTGTAGTCCTGCTCCGCCGCGAGGTTCATCACGTAGTGGTCGGGCATGAAGGTCTGCAATATCGCCCTGCCCGAGCGCTCGCCGCGCCCGCCTCTGCCAACGACCTGCGCTATGAGCGAGAATGTGCGCTCGTAACTGCGGAAATCGCCGTTGTACAGAGCTTTGTCCACGGACATGACTCCCACGAGCGTGACGTTCGGGAAGTCCAGACCCTTGCCTATCATCTGCGTGCCTATCATTATGTCGTACTCGCCGTCGCGGAAGGCGTTGAAGCCCTTCTCGTATGAGTAGCGCGAAAACGTCGTGTCTGCGTCCATTCGCAGGATACGCGCCGTCGGGAAGAGCTCATTCAGCTCCTCCTCGAGCTTCTGTGTGCCGAAGCCCATGCGTTTCAGACGCTCCGAGCCGCACACGGGGCACGTCTTCGGCTCGTCGCCCGCGTAGCCGCAGTAGTGGCACATCAGCTTCCCGTTCTTCTTGTGGTAGGTCAGCGGCACCGAGCAGTTCGGGCAGTATATCGGCTGGAAACAGTCCACACAGCTCGTTATCGTGTGGTAGCCGCGCCTGTTCAGAAGCAGTATGCTCTGCTCGCCGCGCCTGAGATTCTCGTTGACCTCGCTGACGAGCTGTCGGCTGAATTCCGACGCGTTTCCCGCCTCGCGCTCACCGTTCATATCAACTATGCTCACCTCGGGCAGCGGGTTGCTGCTGTAGCGCTTTTTCAGCTCGAGCAGACGGTACACGCCGCGCTCTGCGAGGTAGTAGCTCTCGATGCTCGGGGTCGCCGACGCAAGCAGCAGCACCGCGCTGTGGTACACGCACCTGCGCTTTGCGACATCATGCGCAAGATAGCGCGGAGAGCTGTCGGATTTGTACGAGCGCTCGCCCTCCTCGTCGATGATGATGAGCCCGATGTTGTCGAGCGGTGCAAAAACTGCGCTTCGTGTGCCGACTACGATGTCCGCCTCGCCGCGCTTTATCCGCTTGTATTCGTCGAGACGCTGACCGAGCGACAGTCCGCTGTGGATGACGGCGACCCTCTCTCCGAACAGCGAGCGGAACCGCCTCAGCACCTGCGGGGTCAGACCTATCTCGGGTATCAGCATGAGCACCTGTCGCCCAAGCAAGGTCGTGTCGTATATCAGCTTCTCAAAAACCGAGGTCTTTCCGCTCCCCGTGACGCCGTGGAGCAGAAAGACTGCGGGCTTGTGTTCATTTACCTGTGCGAGCACTTCGTCGTGCGCTGTCTGCTGTTCTTCCGAAAGCACGACGTCACGCGGGTCGATGTGCTCGTCGGAGCCGTCCTCCACGCCGCGGAGGACCTCCATATCGTATTCCTCTGCCGCTCCCGATGCCGCGAGCCGCTTGATGACCGCGTCCGTGAAGCCGCACATATACGCGACTTCCCTAACGGAAGCCGCGCCGTACTCTGTGAGGAATTCCGCCGCCTTCTTCTGCTTCGGCGTGAGGTCGAAGCGCGTCGGGTCGGCAAGGTATTCGTCCGAGAGGCGCACCATTTTCACGGAAGCGTCCCCCACATTCTGACGAAAAGCATTGTTTGATTCAAGAGCACCCGCGTCGAGCAGCTCGTCGGGCAGACGTCTGCCGTTGTCGGTGATATAGCTGTCGAGCAGCTCTGTCAGCTCTCTGTCGCCGTTTGCGCTGCGAAGCGTTTCGAGCAGCGCGTCAGCCTCGGGACTGAGCGAACCGACATCGGTGAAGTCCCGCACAAGGCGGAAGGTCTCCTTCGCCTTGACGCCCATTGCGGGCGGGAGCATCGTCCTCACCGCGTCAAAATAGGTGCAGAAGGTCTGCTCGCGAAGGACCTCCGCAAGCTTCATCAGCTCGCCCGATATGACGGGCTCGTCATCTACCTGAGCGACTATCGGTTTCAAGGCAGAGCCCTCACCCTCGCTCAGCCGCATGACTACGCCTATCCTGCGCTTGTTGCTCCTGCCGAACGGCACAAGCACGCGGCAGCCCTCTTGCAGCTTCATATGCGCGGGCACCGCGTAGCTGAACAGCATATCGAACGAGTACGCCGTACCGCTGACTGCTGTCTCTGCGATAAGGGGCATTATTCCTCGTCTGTGCTGACTATCTTGCACTTGCCGCTCGCAAGCTCCTCAACGGCAGTCTTTACGGGCTTCTCTTCGAGAGTTTCACCGTTTTCGTAGAGCTCCTCGGATATCTCTCTTGCACGCTTTGCTACTGCGATAACAAGCGAGTAGCAGCTCTCGTTCTTTGATATTATCTGGTTTACTGCGGGTCTAAGCATTTTTTAACACCTCATCTATAAATTCGCTCTGAAATTCCGTTTTAAGCTGTTCTGCGCGTATCACCGCGAAGAAGTCGCTCACTGCGTCCTCAAGAGCGTCGTTGACTATAATGTAATCGTATTTCGGAGCGTATGTCAGCTCCTCGTGGGCGGCGGCTACGCGCTTGGCGATGACCTCCTCGGTCTCGGTGCCGCGCTTATGGAGGCGGCGGCTGAGCTCCTGCACCGACGGCGGCGCGATGAACACGAGCAGCGCATCGGGACGCGCCTTGCGGATGTTCATTGCTCCCTGCACCTCTATCTCGAGTATGACGTTGATGCCCTTTTCAAGGTATGGGTCGACCTCGGACCTCAGCGTCCCGTAATAGTGGTCGCAGTAGCCTGCGTGTTCGAGAAACTCGCCGTTTGCTGCCCTCTTCTCGAACTCTTCATTCGAGATGAAGTGGTAGTTCACGCCGTCGACCTCGCCCTCGCGCGGCTTGCGGGTCGTCGCCGACACCGAGCAGCGGAAGCTCTCGTCCTTCAGTATCTCTGCGAGCATCGTTCCCTTTCCGCAGCCCGAAGGCGCCGAGAAAACGATAAGTCTGCCTTTATTCTTCATTTTCTGTATCACCTGTCCCGTTTATTCTCGCCGCAAGCGTCTCGGTTATCAGCGAGGACAGTATCATGTGTCCGCTGTCCATCACTATCACCGCTCGCGTCTTGCGGCCGTATGTTGCGTCGATAGCTCTGCCGTCGTCCTTAGCCTCCTGTATCAGGCGCTTTATCGGGGCGGAATCGGGACTCACTATCGTTACTATCCTTGCTGCGGATATCATATTCCCGTAGCCTATGTTTATCAGTCTCATGGCTCACTCGATGTTCTGTATCTGCTCGCGTATCTTCTCTATCTCTGCCTTCATGTCGACAACGACCTTCGTGATGTTAAGGTCCTGCGCCTTCGAGCCGATAGTGTTGACCTCGCGGTTCATCTCCTGTACGATGAAGTCGAGCTTGCGTCCGACTGCCTCCTCCGAGGCGAGCATATCTTTAAGCTGTGAGATATGGCTGCGCAGACGCACAGTCTCCTCGTCGACTGCGACCTTCTCTGCGAATATAGCTGCCTCTGTGAGTATGCGCTGCTGGTCGATGTCTTTGCTTTCGAGTATCTCGGTCAGCTTCTGGTAAAGCTTGCTGCGGTAGTTTTCAACGGTCTTCGGCGACTGCTCCTCGACCTTCGCTACCATGCCGAGTATGCCCTCTGCCTTGTCGAGCACGTCCGCGCGGAGCTTTTCGCCCTCGGTCTCGCGCATTGCCACGAACTTGGCGAGCGCCTCGGCTGCTACTTCGGATACGTCGTTCCATACCTGCTCTTCGTCGTCGGGTGCCTTCTGTATCGTGAATATATCCGGCAGCTTGATGAGCTTCGAAAGGGTGAGGTCGTCCTCGACGTAGTCCTCTATCTCGTCGCAGTCAACGTACTTGTCGTTTATCTCCTCGCCGAATTCTTTCAGCACGCGGAGGTACTCCTCGGCAAGCCCCTTGTTAAGAGCAACGACCGTGTCCCTGCCCTCGATGTTGTTTATCGTGACGTTGACCTCGACCTTGCCGCGCGAGATGCCGCTCTTCAGCATCGCTTTCAGCTTCTCGTCGATGTAGTTGTACGTGCGCGGGATACGTGAGGAGTATTCGTAGTATCTGTGGTTTACCGAGCGTATCTCGACGAGGATATCTCTGCCGCTGAGTATCTTCTGCGCTCTGCCGTAGCCTGTCATGCTTCTTATCACTGTATATTTCGCCACCTTTTCGGTTTTTTCGTGCATAATATGCCTCCGACAGCTATGTTTATGCTATGATATGGGCATACCTATGCTATTATATTATTGTACCATATTATCATTAAAATTGCAATAGGCGCGGGAAGATATTTCCGTTTTTCTCTGCCAAAAGAAAACCGCGCCTGTCGGCACGGTCTCAGTCTGTCAAAAATGTTTTTACCATATATTTGTGGGCTGATGTGGGCATCAGCCCCACAATCGGCTGTCTTATTTTGTCTTTTCGTATGCCTCGCGGATAGCAAGACATAACTGGTCGGCACAGGAGGTCGGGCGGGCGCCGCAGGTATTGCCCTTGAGCTTCGCCTCTATCTCCTCAACGGTCATGCCGTCTACAAGCTTGGATACGGCTTTGAGGTTGCCGTTGCAGCCTCCGAGGAATGAGACATCCGTGATGACATTTCCCTCGATATCAAAACTTATCTGCTGAGCGCAGACCATTTTCGGCTTGTATGTGTATCTCATTTTTTTCACCTGTTTCTATAGTTATCCCCGATGCCGTAACATCGGGGATGAGCGGGTTTTATACGATAGGAGCGCTGTTTATCGCGGGATTGTGCTCGGCTGCCGTCTCGGTCTTTACGACCTTGACATGGCTGTAGCATTCCATACCTGTACCTGCGGGTATGAGCTTACCGATGATAACGTTCTCCTTGAGTCCGAGGAGCTTGTCGCTCTTGCCTCTGATCGCTGCGTCTGTGAGTGCCTTTGTGGTCTCCTGGAAGGAAGCCGCCGACATGAAGCTGTCGGAGTTGGAGGATGCCTTCGTGATACCCTGAAGCACGGGAGTTACCTGTACGAGCTGTACATCGTACTCGCCTGCATCTATACGTGCCTGAAGCTCTTCGTTTATTGCGTCGATCTCCTTGCGGTCAACAAGATTGCCCGGAAGCAGGTAGCTGCTGCCCGAATCCTCTACCTTGACCTTGCGAAGCATCTGACGTACGATGACCTCGATGTGCTTGTCGTTGATATCAACACCCTGTAAACGGTAAACCTTCTGTACTTCGTTGATGATGTAGTTCTGTACGTCGTGGATGCCGAGGATATTGAGGATATCCGTCGGGTAGATGTTGCCCTCGGTGAGGCGCGTGCCCTTGGTTATCTGCTCGCCCTCCTGTACGCGTATCTTGAGGTTGTAAGGTATCATGTAGCTCTCGCTCTCGCCTGTCTCGTCGTTGGTAACGATGATATTGCGGGTGGTCTTTACTTCCTCTATGGTTATCCTGCCCGATATCTTGGAGAGGATAGCCGCGCCCTTGGGACGTCTGCTCTCGAAGAGCTCCTCGACACGGGGAAGACCCTGTGTGATATCTTCCGCGTCGGCTGATGCAACACCGCCTGTATGGAAGGTTCTCATGGTGAGCTGTGTACCAGGCTCGCCGATGGACTGGGCTGCGATTACGCCGACAGCCTCGCCGACAGATACTACGTTGTTGAATGCGAGGTTTGCGCCGTAGCACTTCGCGCATACGCCGTTCCTTGCCTTACAGTTGAGGACAGAGCGGATAGTTATCCTCTCGACGCCTGCCTCGATTATCTTCTTCGCGTCTGCGTCGTTGATGAGCTTGTTCTTGGAGACGATGAGCTCGCCTGCCTCGTCGCGGAGGTCCTCCGAGAGGAATCTGCCTACGAGACGCTCTGCAAACGGCTCAACTACCTCGTTGCCGTTCTTTATCTCGTATACTTCGATACCGTCTGTTGTACCGCAGTCTTCCTCGCGGATGATAACGTCCTGTGATACGTCAACGAGACGGCGGGTAAGGTAACCCGAGTCAGCGGTACGGAGAGCCGTATCGGCAAGTCCTTTACGGGCACCACGGGATGCGATGAAGTATTCGAGGATGTTAAGGCCTTCACGGTAGTTGGCTCTGATCGGGATCTCGATTACGGCACCCGATGTGTTGGCGATAAGTCCGCGCATTCCTGCGAGCTGACGTATCTGCGAGATAGAACCACGGGCGCCCGAGTCAGCCATCATCCAGATAGGATTGTAGCGGTCGAAGTTTGCCTTCAGTGCGGCTGTTACTTCGTCGTTGGTGTTTGTCCAGAGCTCGATTACCTGCTTGGACTTCTCCTCGGCGGAGATGTAGCCGTACTCGTAATCCTCTGTGATGCGTGCTACTTCCTCGTCTGCCTTTGCGAGTATCTCCTTCTTCTGCGGAGGAATGGAGGCGTCGCATACAGCAACGGTGAGAGCTGCTCTTGTCGAATATTTGTAGCCGAGTGCCTTGATACGGTCAAGGACTTCGGAGGTGGTCGTTGTGCCGTGTATCTTGATGCAGCGCTCGATGATGTCGGAGAGCTGCTTCTTGCCTACGAGGAAGGCTACCTCGAGGTCGAACTGCTTGTCGGAGTTCGTTCTGTCAACGTATCCGAGGTTCTGCGGGATGTTCTCGTTGAAGATGAGTCTTCCGACTGTTGCGTCTATTATCTTGGAAACCTTCTTGTCGCCGATGTCCTTCGTTATCTTGACCTTGATGTTTGCGTGGAGCGATACATCGTGCTCATAGTATGCCATGAGAGCCTCGTTCACATCGCGGAAGACCTTGCCTTCGCCAGGCTCGCCCGGCTTATCCATTGTCAGATAGTAGGAACCGAGTACCATATCCTGCGAAGGTACGGCAACAGGCTTACCGTCCGAGGGCTTGAGGAGGTTGTTTGCCGCAAGCATAAGGAATCTCGCCTCTGCCTGTGCCTCTGCCGAGAGCGGGAGATGTACAGCCATCTGGTCGCCGTCGAAGTCAGCGTTGAACGCCGAGCATACGAGCGGGTGGAGCTTGATAGCTCTGCCCTCTACGAGTATCGGCTCGAATGCCTGTATACCCAGACGGTGGAGCGTAGGAGCTCGGTTGAGCATTACGGGGTGGTCCTTGATGACGTCCTCGAGAGCGTCCCACACCTTGTTGTCGGCGCGGTCGATGAGCTTTCTTGCGGACTTGATATTTGCGATTGCCTTCTTGTCAACGAGTCTCTTGAGTACGAAGGGCTTGAAGAGCTCGAGTGCCATTTCCTTCGGGAGACCGCACTGGTACATCTTCAGCTCGGGTCCTACGACGATAACCGAACGTCCCGAATAGTCAACTCGCTTACCGAGAAGGTTCTGACGGAAACGTCCCTGCTTACCCTTGAGCATATCGGAGAGTGACTTGAGAGCACGGTTGCTCGGACCTGTTACAGCTCTGCCGTGTCTGCCGTTGTCGATGAGAGCGTCAACTGCTTCCTGAAGCATACGCTTCTCGTTTCTTACGATGATGTCGGGAGCGTCGAGCTCGAGCATTCTCTTCAGACGGTTGTTTCTGTTGATAACACGTCTGTAGAGGTCGTTGAGGTCGGATGTGGCGTAGCGTCCGCCGTCGAGCATTATCATAGGACGGAGGTCGGGCGGGATAACGGGGACTACGTCGAGTATCATCCACTCGGGCTTGTTCCCCGAGAGGCGGAATGCCTCGATTATCTGGAGCCTCTTTAAGAGCTTTACCTTCTTCTGACCCGAGGGAAGTCCAACGAGCTCGTTTTTGAGGTCGTCGGATACTATCTCGATGTTGTTCTTCCACTCGACATCTGTGAGCTCCGCGAACTTGCGGCACTCCTCACACTCGCACTCGAGCGGGTTGTTGTAGCACTCAACATGGCTGCTTCCGATGTTTATCTTGCCTGTTTCGATGAGGCGGTTCTTCTGTGTGTCGTATCTTGCGGGGTCGTACTCGTTGAGGAGCTTCTTGATAGCCTCGGCGCCCATTTCTGCCTTGAAATCGTCGCCGTACTTCTCAACGTAGGAGAGGTACTCCTTCTCGGAGAGGAGCTGCTTCTTCACAAGCTCGGTGTTGCCAGGGTCTGTTACGATGTACTTTGTGAAGTAGAGTACCTCCTCGAGGCGCTTCTGCGATACCTCGAGCACCTGTCCGATACGGGACGGTGTGCCCTTGAAGTACCAGATGTGAGACACGGGAGCTGCAAGCTCGATGTGTCCCATTCTCTCGCGGCGCACTCTTGCTCTTGTTACCTCAACTCCGCAGCGGTCGCATATCTTGCCCTTGAAGCGTATCTTCTTGAACTTGCCGCAGTGACACTCCCAGTCCTTTGTGGGTCCGAATATCCTTTCGCAGAAAAGACCGTCCCTCTCGGGCTTCTGTGTTCTGTAATTTATGGTTTCGGGTCTTTCAACAACGCCGTACGACCAGCTTCTTATCTGCTCGGGCGATGCAAGACCGATCTTTATTGATTCAAAAGTCGTGTTTTCCAAACTGCTACCTCCTGCAATTTATTGCCGATTCATTTCGTATACCGACTGTTTATCAGTTCTCGTCGCCTTCCTCGTCGAGGTCAAAGCTGTCGAATACATCGTCGCCTTCCTCCTCGTCGTTGAAGTCGAGGTCGTCATCGGACTCGTCATCATCGAAGCTGAACTCGTCGTCCTTGTCAACGCTGTCGAAGTCGTCGCCGTCCTCGAAGCCGAAGCCTGCCTCGCCGAGCTCGTCGTCGGAGTAGCTTGTGCCGTCGGCAGTATCCTCGTCAGCGTAGGAATCTCTTGCAGGTATCGGATCGTCGTCAAAGTTCTGCTTGAGGTCGATCTCCTCCTGATTGCTGTCGAGCACCTTGACGTCAAGGCAGAGTGACTGCATTTCCTTGATGAGTACCTTGAAGGACTCGGGTATACCAGGTGTAGGAACGTTCTGTCCCTTTACGATAGCCTCGTAGGTGTTGACACGTCCGATGGTATCGTCCGACTTGACGGTGAGTATCTCCTGAAGAGTATAGGCTGCACCGTAAGCCTCGAGAGCCCAAACTTCCATTTCTCCGAAACGCTGTCCGCCGAACTGCGCCTTACCGCCGAGCGGCTGCTGTGTTACGAGAGCATACGGACCTACCGAACGTGCGTGTATCTTATCGTCTACGAGGTGATGGAGCTTGAGGTAGTACATATAGCCCACCGTTACGCGGTTGTCGAACTTCTCGCCCGTGCGTCCGTCGTAGAGTGTGAATTTACAGTCGTCTGTGAATTCGAGTGCCTTGGGGTTGATGACCTTATCCATTGCCTTGAGCTCGAACATATCGTCCTTGTGCTCCTGAGCGTATTCGTTTGCCATCTTGAAGCATTCGCGGATATCGCCCTCGTGTGCGCCGTCGAATACGGGGGTCATGATGTGCCAGCCGAGAGCCTTGCACGCCATGCCGAGGTGGACTTCAAGCACCTGTCCGATGTTCATTCGTGAAGGAACGCCGAGGGGGTTGAGCACGATATCGAGCGGTGTGCCGTCTGGGAGGAAAGGCATATCCTCCTCGGGGAGTATGCGCGATACGACGCCCTTGTTTCCGTGACGACCAGCCATCTTATCGCCGACCGTTATCTTGCGCTTCTGGGCGATGTAGCAGATAACGCGCTTGTTTACGCCTGCGCTGAGCTCGTCGCAGTTCTCGCGGGTGAATACCTTGACGTCAACGATGACGCCTGCCTCACCGTGAGGTACCTTGAGGGAGTTGTCGCGGACTTCTCTTGCCTTCTCACCGAAGATAGCGCGGAGGAGCCTCTCCTCGGCGGTGAGCTCGGTCTCGCCCTTCGGCGTTACCTTGCCTACGAGGATATCGCCCGATGTTACCTCCGAACCGATGCGGATGATACCGTTCTCGTCGAGGTTCGCGAGTGCGTCGTCGCCGACGTTGGGGATATCGCGGGTTATCTCTTCGGGTCCGAGCTTGGTGTCGCGGCACTCTATCTCGTACTCTTCTATATGAACTGATGTGAATACGTCTTCTCTTACGAGACGCTCGTTAAGAAGAACGGCGTCCTCGTAGTTGTAGCCTTCCCATGTCATGAAGCCGATGAGGGCGTTCTTGCCGAGGGATATCTCTCCGTCTGCGGTCGCGGGACCGTCAGCGAGCACCTGTCCCTTCTTGACCTCCTCGCCTGCTGTGACGATAGGTCTCTGGTTTACGCAGGTACCCTGGTTCGAGCGCTTGAACTTTATGAGCTCGTACTTGTGCTCGATGCCCTCGGAGTCTATCATGTGTATCTTGTCGGCATCAACGTATGTTACCTTGCCGTCGTATTCGGAAACTACGCATACGCCCGAGTCAACAGCCGCCTTGTACTCCATACCTGTGCCGACGAACGGACGCTCGGTCTTGAGGAGCGGTACAGCCTGCCTCTGCATATTTGAACCCATGAGGGCACGGTTAGCGTCGTCGTTCTCGAGGAAGGGTATCATGGAGGTAGCTACGGAAACGACCATCTTAGGCGATACGTCCATGTAGTCTACCTTTTCGTTGTCTATTTCGAGTATCTGCTCGCGGTATCTCGCATTAACACGCGGACGTGCGAACTTGCCGTCCTCTGTGAGAGGCTCGTTTGCCTGTGCAACTACGAAGTTGTCCTCGGTGTCGGCAGTCATATATACTACCTCGTTCGTGACAACGCCCGTTGCCTTGTCTACCTTGCGGTAGGGTGCCTCTATGAAGCCGTACTCGTTTATCCTTGCGAATGTTGCAAGGTAGGAGATAAGTCCGATGTTAGGTCCTTCAGGAGTCTCGATAGGACACATTCTGCCGTAGTGGCTGTAGTGAACGTCGCGGACCTCGAATCCCGCACGGTCTCTGGAAAGACCTCCGGGTCCGAGAGCGGAGAGACGTCTCTTGTGAGTCAGCTCGGCGAGGGGGTTGTTCTGGTCCATGAACTGGGACAGAGGCGATGAGCAGAAGAACTCCTTCATTGCCGAGGATATGGGTCTGATATTTATGAGAGTCTGGGGCGTGAGGGTGTTCACGTCCTGTGTCTGGATATTCATTCTCTCGCGGATTCCGCGCTCCATACGGGCATAGCCGATACGGAACTGGTTCTGGAGAAGCTCGCCTACGGAGCGGATACGTCTGTTGCCGAGGTGGTCGATATCGTCAACCGTGCCTACGCCCTCGCAGAGGTTGATGAAGTAGCTGATAGTTGCGAAGATATCGTCGAGGATGATGTGCTTGGGAACGAGCTCATCGGCACGCTTCTTGATGTTTTCCTCAAGCTCCTCGGCATCGGCGGAATTCTCCATTATCTCGCGGAGCACCTTGAAGGATACCTTCTCGTTGATGCCGTACTTCTCGGTGTCGAAGTCAACGTAGCCCTTGATGTCTACCATGCCGTTGCCGATTATCTTCACGGTCTTCTCAACGGGGCGTATCTGGGTCTCGCCGCGGTCGTTGGTGAAATACTCCTTGGACTCGACTGTGACGAATGCGCTGTATACGCCTGCCTGCTCTATCTCGCAAGCCTTGTCGTAGCTGATGGTCTCGCCCGCATCAGCCATTATCTCGCCTGTCATCGGGTTGATAACGGGCTCTGCGAGTACGTGACCCGACAGACGCGTTGCTATGCCGAGCTTCTTGTTGTATTTGTATCTTCCGAAGCGGCAGAGGTCGTACCTCTTGGCATCGAAGAAGAGATTGTTGAGGTGTGTTACCGCGCTCTCGACCGTCGGGGGCTCGCCCGGACGAAGCTTCTTGTACACGTCGATAAGTGCGTCGGAGTTGTTCTTTGTCTGGTCCTTCTGGAGAATGGTCTGCTTGAGTCTCTCGTCCTCGCCGAAGAACT
This sequence comes from Ruminococcus sp. YRD2003, assembly GCA_900109435.1. Lineage (GTDB taxonomy): Bacteria > Bacillota > Clostridia > Oscillospirales > Ruminococcaceae > Ruminococcus > Ruminococcus flavefaciens_G. The sequence goes on from FNZT01000011.1 coordinate 65,902, forward strand.
CGAATATCTCCTCGTCGGAGCCGATGCCGAGCGCACGGATGAATGTGGTTATCGGTATCTTTCTGTTCTTGTCGATACGAACGTATACGATATCGTTCGAGTCCATCTCGTATTCGAGCCATGCACCGCGGTTCGGGATAACGGTGGTGTTGAAGAGGTCCTTGCCCGTCTTATCCTTCTCGAATGCGTAGTAAACGCCCGGCGAACGCACGAGCTGTGATACGATGACACGCTCCGCACCGTTGATAACAAAGGTTCCGCTGTCTGTCATGAGCGGGAAGTCGCCCATGTATATCTCGCTCTCGCTGACTGCTCCCGTCTCCTTGTTGCAGAGAGTTGCTGTCGCCCTCATCGCTACCTGATATGTAGCGCCTCTGGACTTGCACTCCGCAAGGCTGTACTTGGGGGTGTCGTCGAAGCGGTAGTCCTTGAAGTTGAGGACGAGATTGCCGTTGTAGTCGGTTATCGCGGTCATGTCGCGGAATACCTCTCTCAGTCCCTCTTCCCTGAACCACTTATACGAGTTCTTCTGCACCTCGATAAGGTTCGGCATCTCAAGAGGCTCGGTTATCTTACCGAAGCTCATCCTGACGTTTTTTCCCAGCTGCTTAGGTGTTACATTCACCATAGGCGGAACCTCCTTATTATTTCTACCCCGCAGACGCTTCTGCGCGTCGGGGCTGTTATCACCTTGCGTACCCTTTTGGAAAAATTTTTGAAAAAGCTATTGACAAGTACTGCACAGATGTGCTATAATATCTTGCAAAGTAGCGGCACTTTTCCATATTGATACATTATATTAGTATATCACTCTTTTGCAGCAGTGTCAAGCGCTTTTGGTAAATATCAGCATTCTTGCCGAAGTTTCATGTGAAGCCTCGGCTTTTTTTGTAGCTTAATGCAATTGGGCTGAAAATGCAAAAATCCCGAGGTCATGCCTCGGGATTTTTCCGTATAAGATGCATTATTATCGCAGCAGCGAGCAGTCCAGCTCCGATGAATATTAACAGGAAAAGCGGCACAAATACCGCAACAAACAGTGGGCTCAGTCTGTCCGCAAGAAATATCGCGGTCGGAGCGTCTGCGCCGCCTATTATCCCTATGTGCTCGGGCTCACGTCTCAGCGTGTACACGAACCACGCGATAAGTCCGACTGTTCCAAGCCCGCTGCCTCCCAAAATTGCGGCTCCTGCTATAAGCAAGCCTTTTTTCATGGCGTCACTCCTCGTCTTCGTCGTAGAATACGTTGTATGCGACCGCACGGTGGCTGTAGGTGCTGATAACAAGCCCTATCACCGCATACATACTCAGCATCGCCGTTCCGCCGCCGCTCAGGAACGGCAGAGGTATGCCGATAACGGGCGCTACCTTCAGCACCATGCCGATGTTCATAAGACAGTGGGTGAAGAAAAGTCCGAAAGCTCCCATGCATATGAAGTGCCCGAGACGGTCGCGCGTGATGCGGCTGTCTGCGAATATTTTCAGTATGATATACGCGAGAACTATTATGATGCCTATAGAGCCGACAAATCCGAATACCTGCCCCACATGAGCGAAAATGAAGTCGTTGTGGAGCTCGGGAACGTAGATGTAGTCCTTCTTGCCGTCGAATATCCCCTTTCCGAAGATTCCGCCCGACTTTATCGCCGCAAGTCCGAGGTCCTGCTGGTACTCGATGTTCTCGGGGTCTGTGCCAGGATGAAACAGTATCAGTATCCTCTGCTTGTGGAAAGAACTAAGGAAATTGAACCACATCACGGCTATGGCTCCTGCCGCTGCAAACGGCGCGGCTATAAGGTACTTCCACGATATCTTTGCCGATATCATCATAAATGTGAATATCGCCGCAAAGATGATTGCCGTTCCGTAATCGCCCTGCAATGCGACTATACCGATCGGCACGGCTCCGTGGATAAGAAGAAGAAGCATATGCAGCGGCTTGTTCATGTCCTCCTCGTCGCGCGAGAGATGATAGCTGAATGTGAGGATGAACGCTATCTTCATTATCTCCGACGGCTGCATACTTACGCCGAATAAGCGTATCCAGCCCTGATCGTCCGCGCCGTCGCGCTGATAGCCGAGCGATGTGAAGGGCAGCGCTACGAGCACCAGCGTTATCGGTACGAACAGCCACCATATCTTCACAAGCTTGCGGTAGTCGATGCAGGAGATGATATACGCTGCCGCTATGCCAAGTCCCATGGATATGAGCTGGGTCTGCCAGTAGCTGTCTCCGACGCCCTCGTTCTCGCTTATACCGCTCTTGACTATCGACCATATCAGTATCGTACTGATACACGCGCAGAGCGTAACCGCAAACAGCAGTCCGAGGTCGATATTATGCTTGTTGGCGGGTAATTTCTTGAATACTGATCCCATTTTCTTGTTCCTTTTTCTTTTTTGAGCTATTAGCCGTTAGCCGTCAGCCATTAGCTCGCGGTATCGGCTTCGCCGATATTATTTGAAATTCGTCCGCGTCAGCGGACACATTAATTCTCAATTCTCAATTTTCAATTTTTTCTCAATTGCCGTCAGGTTTATTCATGCCAATACTTGCGGTCGAGACTGCGATACTGCGCAGCTGCGGCAACGTGCCTTCGCGTAATGACCTCGTTCCCGCTCAGGTCGGCGATCGTCCGCGCGACCTTCAATATCCTGTCATATGCACGGGCACTTAGCCCGAGACTGTCAAAAACGCTCTTCATCATCGCCTCCGCTCCGTCGTCCATAGGACACATTTCACGCAGCTTGTCGGGTGTGATGAGCGCGTTGCAGGTGATGTCAGTACCGCGGAATCGCTCTGCCTGTATCTCACGCGCCGCCATTACGCGCTTCCTTATTTCCGCAGAGGACTCCTCGCTCGTCTTTGCCGAAAGGTCGTCGTACTCCACAGGGGCTACGTCTATGTGCAGGTCGAAGCGGTCAAGCAGGGGTCCCGATATTTTCGACAGGTATGCCGAGACTTTCTTCTGCGAACATATGCACTTGCGCTTCGGGTGTCCGTAATAACCGCACGGGCACGGATTCATCGCGCCTATCAGCATTATCGTACACGGGTAGGTTATCGTTCCCGATGCGCGCGCTATCGTTACCTTCCTGTCTTCGAGCGGCTGGCGCATTATCTCAAGTGTACGTCTGTCGAACTCCGCGAGCTCGTCGAGGAAGAGCAGCCCGTTGTGTGCAAGGGATATCTCGCCCGGCTGGGGTATGCTGCCGCCGCCTGCAAGTCCCGCGGACGATATCGTGTGGTGCGGCGAGCGGAACGGGCGCTTTGTGATTATAGGAGTGTCGGGGTCGAGAAGCCCCGATATCGAGTGTATCTTGGTAGTTTCAAGCGCCTCCTCGAATGTGAGGGGCGGCAGTATCGACGGCATCCGCTTCGCAAGCATACTCTTGCCGCTTCCAGGTGCGCCGATAAGCAGTGCGTTGTGACCTCCTGCGGCTGCTATCTCGAGTGCCTTCTTCGCCGACTGCTGTCCGCGCACATCGGCAAAGTCAAGCGTTTCGTTGTACGCGGCCTCGGGAGGTATGTAGTGCTCGCAGGGGGTCATCGGCTCCTCGCCGCGAAAGTGCAGTATCAGCTGCTCGGCACTGTGTACGGCGTACACGTCTATCCCCGCGATGACCGACGCTTCACGGGCGTTCGCCGCAGGGACAAACACGCTCTTCTTCCCGCTCTCACGGGCAAGCATCACCATCGGCAGCACGCCGTTCACGCGGCGGACATCGCCGTTCAGCGAGAGCTCGCCTATGAACGCGGCATCCTCGGGGACGTCATCTATCATGCGCATTGCGCGGAGTATCGCCATGAATATCGCTGTGTCATGCACCGAGCCGCTCTTTTTCATATCCGCGGGTGCGAGGTTGACCATGACCGACGCCACGGGGAAGTTTATCCCGCAGGAGCGCATTGCCGCACGGATACGGTCGCGGCTCTCCTTTATTACGGTGTCGGTGAGTCCGTCTATTTCAAAGTAGGGCTGTCCGCGGCTGATGTCTATCTCGACGTCTACGGGAAAGGCGTTCAGTCCGAACAGTCCGAGACTTGATACTTTTGCAAACATGGCTTGCCTCCTTACTGAATGTCAAACGGCTCGTCCGAAAGCCCTGAGTCGGGCACGAACATCTCGCCGTCGGGGAGCTCGGGCGTGTCCGCTGTATCGGGGACAGGGGCTGCTCCGATAAGCGGTATGTCTTCCATTACGGGCTCGGGCGCTTCAATGTCCGCCATCTCGGGCAGCACGGGCGCGGAACGGCTCGCTGCGGTCTCGTCGGCGGTTATCCTCTTGTCATCGGGGGCTGAGCGGTACTCCGACATATAGCGCGAGGTGTAGGTCGGGTGCTCCAGCGAATCAGTGTAGTGAAGGCTGAAATGCGGCCAGCCCTCGGTATTTACAAGTTGGTTGTAGTCGGAGTATACCTTGAAGCTCGGAGCTGTGAGGACTGTTCCGACTACGCCGATAATGAACGTTATTATCCCTATCCCCGAACTTGAGAAAAATGTCGCGACCACAAGCAGCACATAGCCGATAAACAGCCCGATGTGCAGTATCTTCCACTTCCCGAAGGCAAGAAATGCAGCAAGGGTCACAAGTATCAGCTCGGCTGTCTGTGTGAAGAGAAACGGCACACAGGTCGGGCAGCCGAAAAGCGAGGGTATCCACGAGACGAGCGGCATCGCTGCGCCGCAGTAGGTGATGAACAGCATGACAAGACAGACTCCGCCCGTATACACAAAGACGTTGCGCGAGAATTCGTATATCTGCGTGCTTCGCTCCGCACAGGCTACATAGTGTCCGTGGTCGGGCTTTTCGTCGTATTTCGCGTCGTGCAAACTGCTCACCTCCTCGGTTATCGTATAACAGATATATTATACCACCATTTCAAGGAAATGTAAACATTTATTATTATCCACTCCAACAAATAATCCCGAGGAGACCTCGGGATTATTTCGTTATTATTCCTTCTTGTTTTTCTTTGAAAAAGGATTAAAAATTCTTTTTTTCTTAATACATTTGCCAATGTACCATACGCTGCAACCCACTGCTACCGCAATTAATCCGTATTTTACAACATCTGTACTACTTGATATCTCTATTTCATAATCATCATCTTCTGAATTGTTTTCATCGTTGTTCCCCTCTAACAAATACTTATAAGGGTCATTTTCTTCCTCTTCCTGCTTTTTTTGCCTTCTATACTCTCTCAATTCTTCTTTGGCTTGTGATATTATTTCAGGATTATTCTCAACCAACTCCTTAAAGCTCTCCTGAACATCATTATCCCATGAAATAAACGCAGAACCATTATTTCCATAAGAAAAATTAGCGTGTTCTCTTCCTTCTTCAGATGGTGTATAATTTCCTTCCTCGCCATCTAATACTCCAAGGTACTTTTTTAATATGTAATTAACTGTTTGTGGAGATGCACCAAACAATTGTCCCATTATCCTTGAAGAAACATTCCCCATATTATTCCTCCTTAGAATACTTATTCCTGTTCACCAAAAGCGCGTACTGCCTTTATCATTATTGCGCATTCGAGGCGCTTCTTCTCGAGCTGGCACGATATCTTGTGCGCCGCTCTGATATCTCCCATGTACTGGTAATTGTTCGCGTTGCAGCCGCCGCTGCAGTAGAACTTCGCCCAGCATTTGCGGCAGTCGGGCTTTGAGTATACGTGTGCAGCCGCGAAGTCCTTCTTCATCTCCTGATCAAAGGTGCCCTCGTCGATGTTGCCCATTTTGTACTCGTCTATGCCTACAAACTGGTGGCACGGGAAAATGTCGCCGTCGGGAGTGATCGCCACGTAGTCGTTTCCGCAGCCGCAGCCGCGAAGTCGCTTTATCGCGCACGGTCCCTGGTCAAGGTCGAGCATGAAGTGGAAGAAATTGAACTTTTTGCCCTGCTTCTCGCTCTCTATCAGCTTCTTCGCAAGTACCTCGTACTCCTTGAATACGGCGGGGAGCTCCTTCTCCGTGAGCGCGTACTCGTCGCTGTCGCCTACTACGGGCTCGACGGATATCTGGTCGAATCCTGCGTCATACAGCGCAAATACGTCGTTAGAGAAGTCGAGGTTCTTCTTCGTGAATGTGCCTCTTACGTAGTATTCCTTGTCGCCTCTGCCCTCTACAAGCTTCTTGTACTTCGGCATAATGATGTCGTAGCAGCCCTGTCCGTTCGGCAGCACGCGGAAGTAGTCGTTGACCTCCTTGCGTCCGTCTATTGAGAGCACGACGTTCGACATCTCGCGGTTTATGAAGTCTATCTTCTCGTCGTCGAGCAGAAGTCCGTTAGTCGTGATAGTGAAGCGGAACTTCTTGCCGTACTCCGCCTCGCGAGAGCGTGCGTACTCCACGACCTGCTTTACGACGTTCCAGTTCATCAGCGGCTCGCCGCCGAAGAAGTCAAGCTCGAGATTCGGACGGTCGCCCGAATTTTCGAGAAGGAAGTCAATTGCGTGCTTGCCCGTTTCGAGAGACATGAGCTTTCTGCCCTTTCCGAAGTCGCCCGTCGATGCGAAACAGTATTTGCACCTCAGCTGGCAGTCGTGCGCGATATTCAGGCACATCGCCTTAACGGGCGAGGCTACGGAATACTTCGCGTACTTCTCGTAGTCATCATCGGAGAAGAGTATCTTGTCGTTGTAGAGCTCGACTATCTCGCGATAGCATGACTCGATGTCATCAGGCGTATACGAACGCGAGAGCTTCTCCACTACCTTCTCGGGACATTTTTCTTCAAACGGCGGCTCAACGTTGTCGAGGAGGTCGTATGTGAGCTCGTCAACGATGTGGACTCCGCCGCTGTTTACGTCAAGAACGATGTTGAACCCGTTCAGCTTGTATTTATGTATCATAAACTATCCCTCAACTTTAAAAAATTTGAGGCAGTATAAATACTGCCTCTCGGAATGTTCAGTTTGAACCGAGCTTATCTCTCGCACTTCTGGTTTGCTACTGTGCATGAAGTCTTGCAGGCTGACTGGCATGATGCCTGACACTTGCCGCAGCCGCCCTTCTTTGCGGACTCCTTGAGATTAGCCTTGTTGATAGTCTGGATGTGTTTCATGTTTTTATCCTCCTAAAGCTATGCGGTACGTCGCCGCACTATATATATTGTCATCATTATACCACAATGCGGCAGAAATTTCAATAGAAAAATGGTGGGATTTATATTTTTGTGGATTTTTTACAAGAGAGCTGTTGATTGGGTATCAAAAGAGCACAAATGCATTCGTGAACATATACCCATATATGTAAATGATTATATTAGAACTCAAATGTAGGGGCGCATTCCGTGCGCCCGTTCCTTACCAAATAATTTGCTGTATTACGTGATATTTGTAGGGGCGGACCCGTGTGTCCGCCCGCGTCGCCGTTCGTTCTTTTGCGGAACGCCGAGTGACTCCCTACAGTGTAGGGAGATGTCAGCAGAGCTGACAGAGGGTACGTGCAGCCGTTGGCTGCGGCGTTCCCTACAAGATGTTTCCGCTAACATTTCGTTTTTTGCGGGACGTCGAGGACGCCGTCCCCTACATAATGTTGCAGGAACCAATTCGAGAATATGCGGGCGAGCGGAACTCGCCCCTACATTCATTCTCAATTAAAAAAGGCGGACACCGTCCGCCTTTTTCTGAGCTCTGACAGCTCACTCATCAAGCTCTATCAGTTTCTCAAAATCAGCGTCTATCTGCTGCTTCAGGCTGTCTATCTCCGCACATTTGCTGCTCATCAGCTCATAGTCGGTGTAGACCTCCTCGCGGGATATCTCTTCGGTCAGCAAGTCGATACGCGCCTGTAATTCGTCTATTTCCTTCTCCAAGCGCCTCATCTCGTTCTTGCGGGCGGCATCGGCGCTCCTCTGCTGCTTCGAGCGGTAGCTGCGCTCGTTCTTCTCGCGCGCTGCCTCGGCTGCCTTCGCAAACTTCGCTGCGTCCGCGATACGCTTCTCCTCCGCCTGCTCGTCACGCAGGACGTCAAGATACTTCGCAAAACCGTAGTTGTGCTCGCGGTAGCCGCCCTCGGTCAGCTCGATGAGCCTGTCGGCTATCTTGCTGAGCAGGTAGCGGTCGTGCGAGACGAATATCACCGTGCCTGTGTATTCCTCAAGCGCCTCCTCGATAGCCTCCTTCGACGCGAGGTCGAGGTGGTTCGTCGGCTCGTCGAGTATGAGGACGTTGCCGTGCTCCTGCATCATTATCGCGAAGCACAGCTTCGCACGCTCGCCTCCGCTGATAACGCCTGTCTCCTTGAACACGTTCTCGCCCGTGAATCGCACCTGTGCAAGCAGGCTGCGCACCTCGAGGTCCGACAGCGACGGATAGCGGCTGTGGAGCTCCTCCATTACCGTCAGTGCGCGGTTGAGGTTGGTGCTCTCCTGCTCGAAGTAGGATATCTTGATGTTGCTGTTCCAGCGGACAACGCCCTTGTGCGGAAGCTTCTCCTGTATTATTTTGAGCAAGGTCGACTTGCCGATGCCGTTGTCGCCGATTATGCCTATTTTCTCGCCTCTGCGGACTTCAAAATCTATCTCGTCAACAAGTGTTTTACGCTCCGAGCCCTCGCCGACAGTGATGTCCACTCCCTTGACCTTCAGCACGTCGAGCGGCGGCTCGACCCCATATGTGAAGTGTATCTTCGCGCGGCGCGTGTCGTGGAACGGCTTCTCTATCGGCTCTATCTTTTCAAGCTGCCTGCGGCGGCTCTGAGCCATTTTCGTCGTGGAGGCGCGCACGAGGTTTTTCGCGACGTAGTCCTCCATTTTCGCTATCTGCTTCTGCTGCTGGGCGTACTCCTTCTCGCGGCGGGCGTCGTCCTCCTCACGCTGCCGCACGAACGCCGAATAGTTGCCCTTGTATCGGCGGAGCACTCCGCGCTCTATCTCGCATATCGACGTACACAGCCTGTCGAGAAAAAAACGGTCGTGCGACACGATGAGGACCGCTCCCTTGTAGCTGCGAAGGTAGTCCTCCAGCCACATTATCGTCTTGAAATCAAGGTGGTTCGTGGGTTCGTCGAGAATGAGCAGGTTCGGCTCTTCAAGCAGCAGCTTCGATATGCAGAGACGTGTCTTCTCGCCTCCGCTGAAGCCCGATACCACGCGCCCGAGCTCCTCCTCCGTGAAGCCCATGCCGTTCAGGATAGTGCGTATCTTCACGTCGGTGTTGTAGCCGTCGTTTGCCTCTACCCACGACGAGAGCTGCTGGTACTCGTCTGCGGCGGAGCTGTCGCCCGCCTCTATCTCAAGCTCTATCTCGCGAAGGCGCTCTATCGCCTTGTGCATCGGCTCGAACACCTTCTGCATCTCGTCCATGACGGTGCTCTCGGAGTCGAGACCGCCCATCTGCTCGAGATAACCGATGCTCGTCTTGCCCGCAAAGGAGACAATACCGTCCTTCTCGGTGAAACGGTCGGGCTCCACCGACCCCGTAAGTATCTTCAGCAATGTCGATTTTCCGCAGCCGTTATTGCCGACAAGTCCTATCTTGTCCGCCTCGTCTATGGTCAGCGAGACGTTGCTGAGCAGCTGTACGCCGTTGTAAAATTTGTTTATATTTGTCAGGCTTGCAAGCATATTATCTTCCTTTTCAGTAAATATAAGCCTATTTTACCATATTTCCGCTCGGATTGCAAGAGGGCACGGCGCGGACACCGTGACCTGTGTCTGTGAAACATAAAAAGCCCTCCGTGCCTATCGGAGAGCTTTTCATGTAGGGTAAATTATAGAATTAGGGGTTGTTGTTTAAATATCGTGCGTCCTGTGAACGCTGCGAGACGTTTGTCTGTGCTTATATTATACCCCATGCCGCTCATTTGTACAATCTATTATCCTATCAATTTCAGAAGATTTTTTTGTAATCTCCGCTTTTTTCTCTGCCTGTGCTATTGATTTTTTTATATATTTATGATACAATAATACATATAGAATAAAATGGCATATGGTAAAAACATTATTTTATCTATGTAAAATATGCTTCTTTTCTCGTGCAAACACTATCGTTCATAAAGGAGGACATCGTGAGCAAGCGTATTCTCATCGGCGTTATTATCACCGAATGCCAGATAGACTTCCAGAAGGAGATCCTGCGCGGCATTATCTCGCAAGCCTTCAAGAGCAACTGCGATATCGCCGTTCTCACTCCGCTGCATAACTTCTTCATGGATACCCCCCACAAACAGATAGAAAAGAAAATCTTCGACCTTATCCTCTCCAACCGCTTCGACGGCTTCCTCTACGGAAGAAATACCTTCTACAGCGAGGAGATCAAAAACCACATCGACAACCTCCTCGTGCGCTCGGGCAAGCCCGTTATGCTGATGGACTCCGCCGACCACAGGAGCTTCGAGACTACCTCTATCGACGACTGCGCCGCATTCGAGCAGATAACCGACCACCTCATCGAAGTCCACGGCTTCAGCAGGATCTACTGCCTGACAGGTCCGAAGAAGGAGTTCGTCTCGGAAGAGAGGCTCAAGGGTTTCAAGAACTCTATGAAAAAACACGGGCTCTACTACGACAGGAGCTACTGCTACTACGGCGACTTCTGGCGCGAAGCCGCCAAAGACCTCGCACGCCGTATGATCCGCGGCGAGATAGAACGCCCCGAGGCTATCGTCTGCGGCAACGACTATATGGCTATCTCGCTTGCGGAGGAATTCCTCAGCGCGGGTATCCGCGTCCCCGAGGACATCGCCCTCACAGGCTACGATTCCTCCGAGGACGGCTATAACTTCAAACCGTCTATCACAAGCTTCAGCCGCCCGAACTTCCAGATGGGGGCTGAGGCGCTGCGCCGACTCTACCGCATAATCACGGGCAGGATATGCAACCGCGTCCACAACGAGAACGGCGAGCTCCGCACAGGGCAGAGCTGCGGATGTCCCGAGGATATGCGCGTCGTTCAGCGCTTGCAGCGGCAGAACAAGATCAACGCGCGTTTCGAGTCGAATATGCTCATGAGCGATATGCTCTTCGATATCACCAATGTCGATAATCCCGCCGATTTCGCCGACAGACTCGACAACTACACCTACTTCATTTACAAGCTCCGCCACATCGCGATCTGCCTTACGCGCAAGTTCATCGACTCGCCTTCGGGCAGCTTCACCGACAAGCTCACCTTCTCTGCGGGCGATGACGTGAGAATGGTGATCTCAAAATCAGCTGTGAGGCGTGAGGACGTATCCGATGAGTATTTCAGCTCGTTCGACCTTCTGCCTGTGTTCAGCAAGGAACGGGCTTTCCCCGTGGCGTACTACATCTCGCCCCTCCATTACAACAGCAACTTCTTCGGCTACTCCGCCATTTCCTTCGGCAAGGAGCCGATAAGCTTCTCGACTCTGTATTTGCAGTGGATAAACTACGTAAATGTGGCGCTTGAACAGCTCCGCATAAAAGCGATGATGAACCGCACTATCTCCACTGCCAACCATGCCCTCCTTTACGACGAGGCGACGGGGCTCCTCAACAGGAACGGCATGGAGAAGGCTATGTCCGACTGCAAGAGCGAATGGACGGCGCGCGGCTTCGATGCCGACTTCATCCGCATTCAGCTCACGGGTCTGAACAAGACCTACTTCCAGAGCGGCGAGGACAAGTGTCAGCGCATTTTCGCCGCTTTCGCACAGAAGCTGAGAGAATGCGTCAAGCCCGATGAGATATGCGGCACGTGGTCAAGCAATATACTCGGCGTGGTGACCGTACACCCCGAACGCGCGGGCGAGCTATTCCGCGAGCTGTCGGAAAAATGCAAGGATTCACAGTTCAGCGACGGCGAGAACTGCAACGTCGATTTCTCGCTCGGACAGTTCAGTCAGCCGATGAGCACCGACGTCAGCCTCGGTAATGCCATGCACAAGGCGGCGATAAACAGGCTCTTTAACTACAATATCTCCGAGAACAGCGCAAACCCGCAGTTCGAGAAGCTGTGTATGCTCCGAAACAGGATAATGAAGAACCCCGAAAATCCGTGGAATATCAGCGAGATAGCCGAGAGCCTCTACCTCAGCAAAAGCTACCTCCAGAAGATATACAAGTCATACTTCAATAAGAGCATCATCGAGGAAATGATACAGTTCCGCATTGAAAAAGCTAAGGAACTGCTCGCCAATACCGATATGACCGTCACCGAGATATCCAAGGAGTGCGGCTATTCGTCGTACAACTACTTCGTGCGGCAGTTCAAGATATCCGAAGGGCTCTCACCGTCGGAATACAGGACAAAGAACGGCAAATAAAAAAACGGCTCTAAGGGGAGCCCCCTTTGGCGGATTCGCAGGTTACCAAACATATGCCGTAAGTTTACAGCACGGTAGCCCGCTTTTTCCGTTAAAGAGAGCAGCCCTAAAGAGCCGTTTTTTTACACTTCAATGTCAATAATCGAGGCTTCCCAATCAACGATTTTAGGCTTCGGCGAAAAGGCTTTCGGAGAAAAAACGATAGTATAGCTGACAAGATACGCTTTCCCGTTTATCGACATCTTTTTATACAAGTGCGAATGAGGGAAAGAGCTTGTTGTACACGTATACGCGAGAAATTCCTTATTATCGGTTTGTTCCGAAAAGCATTCTGCTACATTGTATATCGAATCATCGTTTGAAAAATCAAGCTCTTCCCTTGAAATTCTTTTCTTCATATCGCCGCTGAGCATACTGTAGTCGATATAGCTTGATAAACCACCGATATCATTGCACTCGTAGCATAGCTCGTCTACATATTCATAGCAGCCAATGCTTTCCAGTATATACACTACAGATATCGAGCATATCAGCAGAATGATGAGCAGAGAGAGCAGGGAAACCTTCAGTATTTTTCCTTTTTTTATGCGGCTTGAGCTCACTTGAATCCCTCCACATCATTTATAGACGACAATGAGCGGGCGCTCGGAATGCGCCCCCTACACAAGCTATTTGTAGGGGCGAGTTCCGCTCGCCCTGAAATCGTCGATATGTTCGCGGAACGCCGAGGGCGGCGTTCCCTACAATATGTATCGGTCACATCGCCCCCTACAGCATATTTGTGTAGGGGACGGCGTCCTCGACGTCCCTCTAAGCTCATTTCCGCTTCAGCAGGAACAGCCGTCCGCTGTATGGCGGTATGTCCATGTCAAGGTCGGCTCCCGTGCGGCTGAATATCGTCTCGCCGTGCGGTGTGTCGCCGCTGTAGAGCTGGTCGTCCGAATCGAGCAGCAGCTCGGCTTCGTACTCCTCGCCTATGGTGACGTAATAGTCGAACTGGTACCAGTCCGAGAAATTGAGCACCGCGAGGATATCGCCCTCCGCGCTCTTGCGGCGTATCGCGTAGACGCACCTGTCTGTGGATTCGCAGTCCTCCCACATAAAATTGGTGGGGTCGTAGTCGTAGTGGAGGGCGCTATAGGTGATGTAGATGCGGTTGAGCTCCCTGATATACTCGCGGAACGAGTCGTGCATCGGGTATTTCAGCATATCCCAGTCCTGCTCGCGCTTGACGTCCCACTCGCGGAGCTGTCCGAACTCGCTGCCCATAAAATCGAGCTTCTTGCCCGGGTGGGCTATCATGTACATATACAGAGCGCGTGCCTGCGGGAACTTCTCGTCGTACTGTCCGTTCATCTTTTGCAGTATCGTTGCCTTGCCGTGAACGACCTCGTCGTGAGAAAGCGGCAGTATATAGCGCTCGTTGTAGAAATACAGCATCGAGAACGTCAGCTTGTGGTAGTCACGGGTGCGGTACATCGGCGCACTTTGGAAGTATTCCAGTGTGTCGTGCATCCAGCCGAGGTCCCACTTGTAGTCGAAGCCGAGCCCGCCGTCAAATACGGGGGCTGCTACCTTCGGGTGCGAGGAGGAGTCCTCAGCCGCCAGTATCACCGACGGATGACGAGCCTTGAGCCCGCTGTTCATGTCCTTGAGAAGCTGTATCGCGTACCTGTTCTCGCCGAGATATTCGCGTCCGTTCCAGTATATCATATTGCGGACCGCGTCCATGCGCAAGCCGTCGAAGTGGTAGACAGAGAGCCAGTAATTCGCCGCCGACTGCAAAAACGAGCGCACCTCGCCCTTTGAATGCATGAAGTTGCGGCTCCCCCACTCGTTGTAGGCGGCTTCGTCGTCGGGAAATTCGTAAAGCCGTGTGCCGTCGTACTCCGTGAGGGCGTAGTGGTCTACTGCGAAGTGGACGGGGACGAAGTCCATGATGACACCTATGCCCTTTTTGTGGCAGACATCTACGAGCTCCATGAGCTCCTTCGGTGTGCCGTAGCGGGAGGTCGGGGCAAAAAAGCCTGTTATCTGGTAGCCCCATGACTCGTCGGAGGGGTGCTCCGCGAGGGGCATGAGCTCTATGTGAGTGTAGCCGTACTCGACTGCGTAATCGGAAATAATATCGGCAATTTCCGCGTAGCTGTACCAGTGCTCGGTCCCGCGTATCTCCTCTGCGGACATAGCCGATTCATCAAGCGGCGGGGTGCCGTTTTCGTGCGGGACAAAGCCCGGCTTGCGCCTCCATGAGCCGAGATGCACCTCGTAGATGTTCAGCGGCTTGTCGCGGCAGTCGCTCCGCTGTGTGAGCCATTCGCCGTCCGAGAAGGTGTAGCCCTCTATGCTCCGTATCACTGAGCACGTGCCAGGGCGCACCTCCATGCCGTAGCCGTAGGGGTCGCAGTGGTCGATGAAATTGCCCTTTTTGTCGTATATCCTGTATTTGTAGCGCATACCCTCTTTTGCGTCGGGGCATAGGAGCTCGTAGAAGCGCCCGTCTTCTACGGGCTTCATCGGCTCGTCGGTCCAGTCGTTGAAGTCGCCGACTAACGCTACCTTGCCCGCGTTCGGAGCATAGGTGCGGAACAGCGTCCCCTGATTTGTCAGGTGAGCACCGAGGTACTCGTAGGCTTCAAAAGCATTGCCCTTGTAGAATCCGTAGATGTCCATGGTATGTCACACTCCTTACAGAATTACCGCTTCATCAGCTGTAGTTCAGTGCGAGCCTGAAATCGACAGCCTCCGTGAACGGGTCATAACAGATCTGCTCGTTGTCCTTGCTTGCTATGAGATATGACTTCTTATAGAATACGGGCACAAAGCCGTACTTCTCTATTATCCCGCGCTCTGCCGCTGTATATGCCTCGACAAGGGCGTTCGTATCCGTGCAGTTCCTCAGCGGCGCTGTCAGCTCTGCCTCACCTGCGATATATTTAAGGCACGGCACGTCCTCGAACTGCGCTATAACGGACGCTCCGTAACAGAGCTCGCCCTTCAGCGGGTAGAGGGCTATGCTGTAGTCGCCGCTCTCTATACGTGAGCGATACTCCTCCTCCGTGACTTCGTCTATGCCGATATAGGTGCCGAATATGCTCTGCCAGTCCTGCGTGAGAACGTGCAGGGCTGCCGTATCCACTGTGCCTCCGCAGACGAGCACCTTCACGCCCTCAAGGCTCTCCGCGCCGACCTCGCTCCTGCCCTGCGAGAATGCCTCCTGCGCGGCGGAACTGTCGAAGAGGTCGAATGAGCGGTCGGAGACAAGCTCGCGGTAGCTCCTGCCGCTGAGCCTTACTGCGGGCGGGATTATGCCGTATGCGGGCGTCAGGTCGCTGTCGAGGTCTTTTGCGAGCTTTTCGCGGTCGACTGCGAGAGCAAGCGCTCTGCGCATATTTTCGTTAGAGAAGTATTTATCGTCGGGGTTGAATATCAGTCCGAGAGTGGTCGCACTCGTCCCCTCGACGATGTACTTCTTCGGGTTGTAGGGATTGCGGTTCCGTGTCGTGAAGCACTCCGTATCCTCGGACTTGAACACCTTGCGGATATCCTCCTCGCTGCGCTCTATGCTGAAGCTGAGCAGTGAGGGACAGATGTCGTAGGTTTCGCTCCAGTCAGCGTCGTTGCGCTTCATATAGAGAATGTTGTTCTTGCCGTAGGGGTCGTAGAACCACTGGCGCACAAAGAACGCGCCGTTTGACATCACCGACCTGTCGTCGAGCCCGTAGCGCCCCTTCGTGGAATCGAAAAACTCCTCGTTGCAGGGATATGCTGCGGGTGTGCTCATAAGGTACAGGAATTCGGCGTTCGGCTCCTCAAGCACTACCACGAGAGTGCTGTCGTCGGGGGCATATATCTCAGCCTTTTCAGGCTCGAGCAGACCGCGCTCTATGAGCTTCGCGCCCTTTATGCAGGAGAAATCCTTGGCATAGGGCGACTTCATCTTCGGGTCGAGCACCCGCCTGAGCGCGAAAACGTAGTCCTTCGCCGTAACAGGGAAATACTCGTCCTCCTCGATGACGTCGTCGTCATTCGTATCGTAGAACCACACGTTGTCACCGCGGAGCGTGAACGTGTATGCCGTTCCGTCTGTCGAGACGGAATAGCTCTCGGCATTGCACGCGACGATATTTCCGCCCGCGTCAACGCTCATAAGCCCGCTGTACAGGTTCTTTATCACCGTATTTGAGGACGGGTCGTCAGCGAACTGGGGGTCGAGGCTCTCGGGATTTCCGCAAAGCACTGCCTTGTACTGGTGCCCCGTACCGCTGCCCTTATCCTCATTTCCGCAGCCCGTCAGGAGGGCTGCCGCTATCATTACGCTTGCGAAAAGCGGTGTTTTTTTCACAATTATCTCCGTTCCGCCGCCAAAACACACCATCGGACCTCCGCGGCAGGAGCTCCGCAAAAAGATATAATCAAAACATAGTCAGATACTTTTCCCCCGCCGACAGGACAGTCGGCGGGGGAAGCATTTTCACAGCACCGCTCAATGACCGCCTGACGGCTCGGGCGGTGCTGCCTTTATTTCTTTACAGTTACTATAAATCCGTCACAATTATTGCCCGATACTGTGTATGCTTTGTCCTTCGGGACTGTGACGTCGGTGTCGCCTTCCTCGGAGGCGGGCACGTAGTATATCAGGCTGACCTCGCCGTCAACTGCTACAGTCAGCGGGTCATCCTTAGTATGTTCCTTTACCTCTGCAATATACTCCTCGAGACACAAGCCGTTGTCATGCATATATGTCGCGTGAGGTGCGCCTACATATCTGTAGGTGTACGTCCTCGCCTTTTCGCCCGTGACCTCGTCCTTGCCCTCGGGATATCTCACGATGAAGCCGTACTTGCAGGCGTTGTCCGCAAACCATTCAACATCGCCCTCTGCCTTGAAATATGGCGTCGTGCCGTCGTCGTTCATGCGGAACATATCAAAGGTGCGTCCTGTATGATAATCGCAGTGACCTGCCTCGAACGTGCCCGACTTGCCGCTGTTGTGGCGATCGACCTGTTCCTGATACGTTCTGTAGCCGTCCTGCACGAATATGTTCGTTGTTTCAAGTGACTGTGACTTCGCAAACGCTTCCATCATCTCGTTGAGCTTTGTCAGCGCCATGCTGTCGAGCTTTGTTACGTAGTCGCCGTTTGAGTAGTAGTCGTTCCTGTTCTGTACAACACTGTACAGCTCGACATCGCCTTCGATGAACTTGTACTCATGGTCGGCATTTACAAGTATGAGGTTGCCCATGAATATCTCGTCGTGGGTGTGAGTCTCGGCAGTGAAGCCGTCGTCGAGCGGCTTTGCCTCCCCCTCAGTTGTAGCCTTCGTAGTGTCCTCCTTGCCGCTGTCCTTGCTCGTCTGCTCGTTTTCGGGCTCAGTGGTCGGTTCGGAGCTGCTCGTCTTAGGCTTGGGCTGCGGCTTTTCAGGCTTTTCTCCCTTGCCTGTCACAGCAAGCACGCATGAGGTCATCAGCACAATGACGATAGTCAGAATGAGAGCCATTATAACGATACGGTCATATCTGACGCGGTATCTTCTGCGCTGTCTGCGTCTTTCTCCCTTGTTCATATTCTGTTTTCTCCTTATCTTTCTGATTTTTTCTTTATTTATGTCGAAAGATTCTTTTGTTGCCGCGCGATATCTGCGCACTTTACATTATAGCATAGATGTCATTGGTTGTAAATAGCTTTTTTCCTGTTTCTGTATTTTTTTTCGGGACACACTACGCAGATTTAACATTGTGTAGGGGCGAGTTCCGCTCGCCCGCGAATATGCCTGTAATGGACGCACTACAGCTCACCCGTCCGCGCCGTCGTCCGTGAACGCTGCTGCCGCTTTCAGGGCGGCGCGTCTGCGGAACTCCGTCGGTGTGCAGCCGCGGTGCTGCTTGAACTGGCGCATGAAGTAGGAGTCGCTGTCGTAGCCGCACTGCTCTGCGACCTCGTAGACGGTCAGCTCCGTTTCGGAGAGCAGCTCCTCTGCATAAACAAGGCGGCTCTCTATCACGTCCTGTAGAAACGTTACCCCGAATGCCGAAAGGTAGACCCGATGGAAATACGTTCTGCTGATGTCGAGCTCCGTGCAGAGCTCGTCTACCGACCACGGGCGCATCGGGTCGTCGTATATCTCCTCGCGCAGTGCCTTGAAACGATGATACATCGGCACGTCGCGCGCGGGCTGCGGCGCCGCCTCCGTGCTGCACATATCTCCCATACAAATGAGTATCATGCGCATGGAAAGCTCCATAAACTCGCCGTTGCGCCTGCCGCTGATGCCGCTCCTCACCTTCATGCTCTTGATAAGCGAGGCGATGACGAAGTCATCGGCAAGTTCTACGGGTACGTCAAACGGGATATTCATCGAAGCCGCATACTGCTTATCTGCTGTCGAGGGCTTGAACATGACGACGTCGTACTTCATGGTCTTGCCGTCCTGCGGACGGAAGTACCGCCGTTTGCCGCCCGTGAACAGCACCGCGGAGCTGCCTGCGCACTGCTTCTCGCTGCCGCCGAGATTGAACACTATCGGTGTGCGGAATAGGTAGAGACAGTAGTCGTCGGACATCTCGCCGTATACCGTGCCTGTCCGCCTGCACCCGAGCACTATCTTGGTGACTTTCATACTGCCTCCTTTGCTGGTTCTTTGGATTAGATATGTTTTTTGTAGGGGTGCCCTTCGGGCGTCCGCTGACAAACGGCTCTGCTATCGCGCGCGGAATAATTACGCGGACTCATCAACTGCGGACTTCCACAAGGGGAGGCTCTCTCTTGCAGAGCCTCCCCTCTTCAAAAACAGTCCACCGGACTGTTTTTGAATTCATCCCCTTGCAGAGCGCCCTTCGGTTTTATTTCGCCGCTCTATAAAACTATAAGCGGCGACCAGAGACGCTGTCTCCGGACTCTGCAAGCCTTTGGAAAGGCTTGAGCGAAACTTTCGGTTTCGCGCGTCAGTCTTTTCAAATCGGTGGATACCTCCGCGCCCCCATAATTACGCATTACGAATTAAAAGGGGGACGCCCTGTAATCGTATTATAGAACGTCCCCTTTAATAATTATTTCTTCAGCTTGACTGCTTCCTTTGCCTTTGCGGCGATGTTGTCCGCCGACAGACCGAACTCCTTGAGGAGGTCAACTGCGGGTCCCGAGTGACCGAACTCGTCGTTCACGCCTATCTTCACTACAGGCACGGGGCAGCATTCCGTAACTGCCTCGGCTACTGCTGAGCCGAGTCCGCCGATGATGCTGTGCTCCTCGGCTGTCACAATAACTCCCGTCTCCTTCGCACACTTGCAGATGAGCTCCCTGTCAAGGGGTTTTATCGTGTGGATATTGACAACGCGCGCGGAAATGCCGTCAGCTGCGAGAGCCTCCGCCGCCTGCATCGCCTCGTTGACCATAAGTCCCGTTGCAACGATGGTAACGTCACTTCCGTCCTTCATGACAACGCCCTTGCCAAGCTCGAACTTGTAGGTCGCTGCGTCGTTGATAACGGGCACTGCGAGACGTCCGAACCGCATATACACGGGTCCGTTGAAGTCGAGCGCCGCCTTTACAGCCGCTCTTGCCTCTACGTCGTCGCAGGGATTGATTATCGTCATGCCAGGGATAGTACGCATGAGCGCGATATCCTCGTTGCACTGGTGGGTAGCGCCGTCCTCGCCGACGGATATGCCCGCGTGAGTTGCGCCTATCTTAACATTGAGGTGGGGGTAGCCGATGGAATTGCGGACTATTTCAAATGCGCGTCCTGCCGCAAACATCGCAAATGTGGATGCGAACGGTATCTTTCCGCAGGATGCGAGTCCCGCGGCAACTCCCATCATATTAGCCTCCGCGATGCCGCAGTCAAAGAAACGGTCGGGGTAAGCCTTCTTGAATATGCCTGTCTTGGTTGCGGCTGCAAGGTCTGCGTCGAGGACTACGAGCTGCGGGTACTCCTCTGCGAGGTCTCTGAGCGCCTCGCCGTAGCTCTCTCTGGTAGCTTTTTTGATAACATCTGCCATTGTCTTAGTCCTCCAATCCCTTTAACTGCGCGCTGAGCTCCGACATTGCCTGCTCGTACTGCTCCTTGTTGGGAGCTGTGCCGTGCCAGCCGACCTGATTTTCCATGAAAGAAACGCCCTTGCCCTTTGTGGACTTCTGCACGATGACTACGGGCTTTCCCGTTACCGCATCTGCCTCGCTGAATGCGCGGTCGATGTCGTCGAAGTCGTGGGCGTCCATTGTTATGACGTGCCAGCCGAATGCCGCAAATTTGTCGGTGATAGGCTCGGGCGAGCATACCTCGCTGATAGGTCCGTCTATCTGCAAGCCGTTGTTGTCAACTACGGCAACGAGGTTGTCGAGCTTCTTGTGTGCCGCGAACATCGCTGCCTCCCATACCTGCCCTTCCTCTATCTCGCCGTCGCCGAGGATAGTGTAGACCTTGTAGGACTTGCCGTCAAGCTTGCCTGCAAGTGCCATTCCGCAAGCCGCCGAGATGCCCTGTCCGAGCGAGCCGCTCGACATATCAACGCCCGGGATATGGATGCAGGGGTGTCCCTGTAAGAGCGCACCGATGTGACGGAGAGACTTTATCTCCTCCTCGGGGAAGTAGCCCTTGAGCGCAAGTACGGAGTACAGCGCGGGGGCTGTGTGTCCCTTGGAGAGCACGAAGCGGTCTCTGTCGGGGGACTCGGGGGCCTTGGGGTCAATGTTCATCTTCACGTTGTAGAGATAGGTCAGTGTGTCGCATATCGAGAGCGAGCCGCCCGGATGTCCCGACTTCGCGTTATATGTGCCCTCGATAACGCCCATTCTCGCCTTGCAGGCGAATTTCTGCAATTCCTTTTTCTTAGATGCGTCCATAATTACCTCCGTTTATTATTCTGCCGACCGCTCACGCAAGTCCGCATTTATTTATGATGATGTCGATAAGCTCCGCTACAGCTCCCTCGTCATTGGTGCGGGTCAGTACCAAGTCCGCAGCCGCCTTGACGCAGTCCTCAGCGTTGGCGGGACAAGCTCCGAAGTCCGCTGCCTGTACCATTTCGAGGTCGTTGTCGAAGTCGCCTATCGAGACGAATGTGAAGTCACTGAAGCCGTCAAGCTTCCTGTACTCCGTAAGAGCCGAGCCCTTGCTCACTCCGAGCGGGAGCATTTCGAGGAAAATGTCCGCCGAGCGCACAAAGTCCGCCTTCTTGTCGAAGCCGAGCTGACGCGTGAGAACCTCCATATGCGGGACGTCCTCGGGTGCGAGCGAAAACAGCACCTTCAGCCAGCCGCCCTCCGCGATGTCGGGGAGTTCGACGTACTCGGGGACTATATTGCACAGCCGCGTGTGGAGCTGTTGGTACTCGGTGTTGCTGAATACGTATGTGCCGTCCGCACGGAGCACCTCTCCGCCCGCCTCGGGCATAGCCTCGAGCAGGCGTATCGCCATTTCCCTGCACTCGGGCGGGAGCGGATGAGTGTAGAGCGTCTCGCCGCGCACGAAATCGTGTATCGCCGCGCCGTTGTACATGATGACGGGCGAGCGAAGGTCGAGCACTTTCAGGAACTGCTCGAACGACTGTATCGTCCGCCCCGTCGCGACGGTGAACCGCCCTCCGAGAGCTGTGAACCGCCCGATAGCGGCGCGGTCGGTGTCGCTTATCTCCTTTTTGGAGTTGAGCAGCGTGCCGTCCATATCGCTGAGCAGTATCACCTTTGATATATCTTCAAACAAATTATCACATCTTTTCAAGCTTGTTCAGCACCGAAACAAAGTAGTCGGGGAGGTCGCTCGTGAACTCCATATACTCGCCTGTCGTCGGGTGGATAAAGCCTATTTTTCGGGCGTGGAGGCACTGTCCCTCAATGCCCTTGAAAGGCTTGCCGTAGACCGCATCGCCGAGGACGGGATGTCCGATGTAGGCGAGGTGAACGCGTATCTGGTGGGTGCGCCCCGTCTCGAGCCGCAGCCTTACGTGCGCGTAACCGCCGTACTGCTTTATCACGCTGTAGTGCGTGACGGCATTGCGGCTGTTCTCGGTCGTGACACACATTTTCTTGCGGTCGGTCTTGTGCCGCCCGATTGGTGCGTCGACCGTGCCCTCCGCCTCCTTGAAGGCTCCGCACGCGACAGCCTCGTACTCACGCGTGAAGCTGTGTGCCTTTATCTGCTCTGCGAGGTGCAGGTGGGAGGCGTCGTTCTTCGCGACGATGAGCAGCCCGCTCGTGTCCTTGTCGATACGGTGGACGATACCGGGACGGATAACGCCGTTTATCCCCGAGAGGCTGTCCCCGCAGTGGTGCAGGAGCGCGTTGACGAGCGTGCCCGTGTAGTTGCCGTGCGCGGGGTGAACGACCATGCCCTTCGGCTTGTTGACCACCAGCAGGTCGGCGTCCTCATAGACGATGTTCAGCGGGATATCCTCAGGAACGGCGTCCATAGCCTGTGGCTCGGGTATCTCTGCCTCTATCGTCTCTCCGCCGCGGAGCTTGTAGTTTTTGCTGACGGGCTTGCCGTCCGCGAGGACCATTCCGTCGGCGATGAGCCCCTGTACGGCTGAACGTGTGAGCTCCGCAATATTGTCCGAAATATACTTGTCTATCCTCGCTCCCGCGGATCCTTCTCCGCAGACGAGCGTGACCTTGTCACTCATTTCCGCTCTCCGTTTTCCCGTCTTCGTGCTTCGCTGCCTTCTTCGCCTTTTCTATCTTCGGGTCAATGAATACCATGTAAATGAGGACGAAGATGAATGCGAATGTCACGCAGATGTCTGCTACGTTGAATATCGCGAAGTGGAAGGGTTTGAATTCAAACATATCAACTACGTAGCCGTAGCGGAAGCGGTCGATGAAATTCCCGATGCCTCCCGCGACGAACAGCATTATCGAAAAAGCAAGGAATTTCGAGCGCTTAAGTGCCCAGAACATTCCCGCCAGACCAAGTACGATTATCAGCAGCGTGAACCCGATAAGGAACCACCTCTGCCCCGACATACTGCCGAAAATGGCGCCGTCGTTCTCGAGGTAGGTCAGGTCGAACACCTTGAAATCGCCGAAGTGTATGAAATCCATGCTTCCGACGGGCTTGAGCGATACCACCGCCCAGTGCTTGACGAGCTGGTCTGCTGCAACAAGCACGGCGATGAGTACAACGAGTATTATCGCCATATTTATCCTTTCGCAAACATTGCCTGCCGCAATCATTGCGGCAGGCAATATCGTTCTAATTTATACTTCAACTGCGACCGCACATCTCTCGCAGAGTGTGGGGTGCGTACTGTTCTTGCCGACTGTGCATGAATAGCACCAGCAGCGCTCGCACTTCTCGCCGTCAGCCTTTGCGACCTCGAAGACGGTCTCTCCCTCGCCCTTTACGGCTTCAACTCCCGAAACGATGAGGATATCCTTTAAGCTGTCAGCAAGCTCCGCATAGCGGGCGAAGTCAGCCTCGGAGGACTTGATGATTATCTTAGCCTCGAGCGACTTGCCGATAGTCTTGGCGTTTCTTGCTTCCTCGAGAGCCTTGTTTGCTCCGAGGCGGGTGTTGTAGATGAAGTCCCACTTGTCGGCGAAATCAGCGCTGAACTCGATTCCGCTCTTCTCGGGCATCTGGTTGAGGAAAACGCTCTCCTTGTCATCAGCAGAGGTGTGCGGCATGAACTGCCATATCTCCTCGGCTGTGAACGAGATTATCGGAGCCGCAAGTCGAGCAAGTGCGCTGAGTATGCGGTACATCGTTGTCTGAGCAGCGCGGCGGAGTTCGCTTGCCTCCTTCTCGCAGTAGAGCCTGTCCTTGATGATATCGAGGTAGAAGTTGGACATATCAACGACGCAGAAGTTATGGATAGCGTGGAAGGCAATGTGGAAATCGTACCTCTCGTAGCCGCCCTTGACGTCGTCGATGAGCTTGTCGAGCTTCATGAGTGCCCATTTATCGAGCTCTGTGAGCTTGTCGTCGGAAACGCTGTCCTTGTCGGGGTCGAAGCCCGAGCCGTTGCCGAGATTTCCGAGTATGAACCTTGCGGTATTGCGTATCTTCTTGTAAGCGTCCGAGAGCTGGCTCAGGATAGGCTTGGAGATACGGATATCGCTGTGATAGTCCGATGAAGCTACCCACAGGCGGAGGATATCCGCGCCGTACTGGTCGGTTATCTCGCTGGGGTCAATGCCGTTGCCGAGCGACTTGTGCATCGTCTTGCCCTCGCCGTCAACTACCCAGCCGTGGGTGCAGACTGCCTTATAGGGGGCAGTGCCCTTGTATACTACGGATGTAAGGAGTGACGACTGGAACCAGCCGCGGTACTGGTCTGCGCCCTCGAGGTAGAGGTCGGCAGGCCATGTGAGGCTGTCGAATTCGTCCATGACAGAGGTATGGGAAACACCGCTGTCGAACCATACGTCCATGATATCGTATTCCTTGGTGAACTCGCCGCAGCCGCACTCGCACTTCACGGATGCGGGGATGAACTCGCTGACTTCCTTCGTCCACCATGCGTCCGAGCCCTCCTTGCGGAAGAGGTCGGCGATAGCTGAGATAGTCTCGTCGGTGACGATGGGCTTTCCGCAGTCCTTGCAGTAGATGACGGGTATCGGAACGCCCCATGTTCTCTGACGGGAGATACACCAGTCGCTTCTGTCGCGGACCATGCCCTTGATGCGGTCCTCGCCCCACTCGGGTATCCACTTAACGGACTCGATAGCCTTGATAGCCTCGTCCTTGAAGCCGTTGACGGAGCAGAACCACTGCTCGGTAGCTCGGTAGATTATCGGGCTGTTGCATCTCCAGCAGTGAGGATACTGGTGGACTATCTTCTGGGTTGCGAGCATTGCGCCGAGCTCTGTGAGCTTGGCGGCGATAGCCTTGTTCGCCTCGTCTGTGTCGAGACCTTCAAACTCGCCTGCCTCTGCGGTCTGCCTGCCCTTGGCGTCTACGCATACGATGATGCCGATGTCGTCATAATTCTTGCAGACCTCAAAGTCCTCGACACCGTAGCCTGGAGCGGTATGTACGCAGCCCGTACCGCTCTCGAGAGTAACGTGGTCGCCGACGATTATCGGGGACGGACGGTCATAGAGCGGGTGCTTTGTCTTCATGCCCTCAAGCTCTGCGCCTGTGAAGATGTGCTCGGTGGTATACTCTGTGATACCCGCAGTCTCCATAGTCGTCTTTACGAGCTCTTCAGCCATTACGTAATACTCGTCGCCTACGTGTACGAGGGTATAGTTATACTCGGGTCCGAGGCAGATAGCAAGGTTGCCCGGGATAGTCCAAGTAGTCGTAGTCCAGATAACGAAATATACCTTTGAAAGGTCAAGACCGAGGGCAGTGAACATACCCTTGTCGTCGGTAACGTTGAACTTTACATAGATAGAGTAGCAGGGGTCGTTGGAGTACTCTATCTCCGCCTCTGCGAGGGCTGTGTTACAATCGGGGCACCAGTAGACAGGCTTGAGTCCCTTGTACATATAGCCCTTCTTCGCCATTGCGCCGAATACTTCGACCTGACGTGCCTCATATGCGGGACGGAGCGTGAGATAGGGGTACTCGTAATCACCGAGCGAGCCCAGTCTCTTGAACTGCTTCATCTGATTGGCAACGTGGGTCATGGCATAGTCATGACAATGCTTTCTCAGCTCTGTCGGGGGGATAGCGCCGTCCTTGACGCCGATAGCCTTCATTGCTTTCAGCTCGATAGGCAGACCGTGAGTATCCCAGCCCGGTACGTAAGGTGCGCAGAAGCCCGACATATTCTTGTACTTCACGATGAAGTCCTTGAGGGTCTTGTTGAGCGCTGTACCGAGATGTATCTCGCCGTTTGCGTAGGGAGGTCCGTCATGGAGAATGAATGTAGGCTTGCCCTTGTTCTTGTCTATCATCTTGTAATAGAGCCTCTCGCTCTCCCATTTTTCAAGGGTCTCGGGCTCTCTCTTTGGCAGATTTCCGCGCATGGGGAATTCTGTCACGGGTAAATTCAGAGTAGCATTGTAATCCTGTGCCATTGTATCCTGAGCGTCTCCGCGTAGGAGCGCTCCTCCTTTCAAGCGATTTCGTTAAAGTTTATCAGTCGTTGACGCCGGCAACAGCGTTGGCGATATCCTCGGCTGTCTCGGTGGTGTCGTCCTCGTCGTAAGCCTCGGGCATTGAAGATATCATCTCAAGGTGAGCCTTGTACATATCAAAGAGGCTCTTCTTGAACTCTGCGACCTGACGGCGTGCGTCAATGAGAGCTTCCTTCTCCTTGGCTATCTCGGCTCTGTTCTTCTCCATTGCCTCTGCGTGCTGACGGACTGCCTCGTCCTCGAGCTGGTCTGCCTTAGCCTGTGCCTCAGCGATTATCTGCTCTGCCTTGTCATTGGCTTCGTTGAGGACCTGATGGCCCTGCTTCTGAGCGCCGAGAAGAGCGTCCTTGAGGGCGTCCTCGTCCTTCATATACTCTCTTACCTTGTCGGCAAGTATCTGTATCTTGTTGTTTGCCTCTGCGCGCTCGCGCTCCATTTCATCGAGCTCAGCCTCGAGCTGGGAGAGGAATTCGTCTATCTCCTCCTGCTTATAGCCAAAGGCTGCCTTCTCGAATCTTTTATTTCTTACGTCCTTTGATGTTATCATGATAAATCACCTCTAAATATATTTCTTCA
Source organism: Ruminococcus sp. YRD2003 (assembly GCA_900109435.1). Classification (GTDB taxonomy): domain Bacteria; phylum Bacillota; class Clostridia; order Oscillospirales; family Ruminococcaceae; genus Ruminococcus; species Ruminococcus flavefaciens_G. The sequence goes on from FNZT01000011.1 coordinate 92,743, forward strand.
GAATTATGTGTATACGGCCTTTTTTCGTCTCGCCGTTGATACCTGATAGAATGAATCTTCCGCAGCCTCTAACCGAGAGGATATCGCCCTCGCGTACCTCCCTCGATACCGAATCTGCGGTCAGGTGGTTGACGTCCACCCTGTCAGTGCGGATAAGCTCTGCCGCTTTCTCGCGGCTCACCTTCGCCGCAAGGCTGACGATGCAGTCGAGCCGCAGCGAAGCGACCGTACCGCTCATATCCTGAAACTTCTGAGCATCATCAAGCTCAAACGGACGGTCGTCGGATATTTTCACTCCGACGCGCCCTATCTTCGTCACCGAAGCCGTAACAGACCCGGCGGCGATATCCGTCACGAATGCCTGAGCTTTGCCCTCGCCCGTGACGATATCCCCTATGACCTCGCGCCTCAGCATCTGAGCCATGAACGAGCCGAGAAAGTCCCTGTGCGTGAGCTTGTCCTCCTCGCGGTAGGTAAAGGTCAGGCACTTCATCGGGAACATCTCCCGCACTTCATCGCCGAGGTATTCGGGGTAAACAGCCAGCATTTTCCGCCTTGCACCGTCATAGCCGCCCCACAGCATATAGCTGAGGCCGCCGACGTTCGCCCTGCACCAGAGCTCTGCCTCCGCGCACTGTCTCTCATCGAAGAATGACGAGAACACGGGGGCGTAGTCTCTGCCGCAGCGGCTCACCATATCCGCGAGCCTTGCGAAAAAAAGCTTATCAGGCTGTGCGTTCATCAGATGAACACGCCGTTGTTCTCCAGCTCGCCGACGAGGTCTTCGCCGATGAAGCCGACATTGTAGGGCGTGATGATGTATGTGAGGTTCGCAACCGGCTTGAGGCTTCCGCCGTTAGCGTAGGCAACGCCAACGAGGAAGTCGATTATCCTTCTCTTGTTCTCGGGAGAAGCTGTCTCAAGGTTGAGAACTACGGTCTTCTTGGCGATGAGGTGGTCGGCTATCTGCTTGGCGTCTGTGAAAGCCGAGGGCTTTACGAGAACTACCTGAAGCTGTGCGGTAGTCTGGATATTCACCACCTTGTTCCTTCTGCTTCCAAAGGTGCTTCCGCCCTCACCCGATGCGGCTGCAACAGCCTCCTCGTGCTCGATAGCGGCAGCTGCACGCTCGGCTCTGGGGTCAGCATGGATGGGAGTATCAGCAAAATCAGCTTCCTCATCCTCGGCTGCAAAGAAGAAATCCTTGATATTCTCGAACAGTTTCATAATTTACTCCATTCTCCGCATATTGTTTTATATGTCTGTGACCTGTGCGTCCCATGCGGAGAAACGTACAGGCTTATTGCCGTGATTATCATATCTGCCTTTCGGCAGCTCTGAACTTGTCATGCGGGGCTCACTTTTTTGAGTAGTCCCTTGCTCCGAAGAGCCCCGTGCCTATCCGCACGAGCGTCGAGCCGTGCTTTACGGCGTCGGCATAGTCGTGGGTCATGCCCATGGAGAGCACGTCCATGCTCAGCCCTGCGGAGTTTCTGACTTTGTGAAAGAGCTCCTCCATGCGCCCGAGGAAGATGTCCCCCGAGGCAGGCGGCGGTATGGTCATCAATCCGCGCACTCTCAGGTTCTCCATAGAAGCTGCTGCCTCTATGAGCTCTGCAAGTGAGTCGGGAGCGATACCGCTTTTGGACTCCTCTCCGCCGATATTGACCTCGCAGAGGATATCCATCACTTTATTATGTGCCGAAGCCAGCCTGTTTATTTCCTGTGCCAGCTTAATGCTGTCCACAGACTGTATCATGGTCATCGGCTCTATTATGTATTTGACCTTATTGGTCTGCAAATGTCCTATGAAATGTATCTCGGCAGAGCTGTCATAAGCCTCCTGCTTCGAGAGGAATTCCTGCACCCTGTTCTCGCCGAGCAGCGTTACTCCGAGCTCGACCGCGCGGTTCACGGTCTCGGGAGCGACGGTCTTGGTGACCGCCATGATGCGTATTTCCTCTGCGCGTCTTCCGCATTTATCAGCCGCCTCTGCGATATTTTCGCGGATAGCGGCAAGGTTTTCATTTACATAGCTGAGAGCGTCAGTCATCTGCGTCAACTCCTTCTATCAGGATATCGTCGTACAGAGACAGGTAGGACGGGTCCTCTTCATGTACCTTTGAGAGCACATAATCGCTTCCCTCATAGATAACGTCTATCTTCTTGAAGGTCATCTGTTCGCCCTTCATTATGTACACGCCCTTATAGCTGACTGTAGTGGTCGCGGGCTCTGCGCCGTCCTCGGTCGGTGCGGGAGCGGTCGGGTCGGTCTCTGTCACTTCCGCGAATCGTATGGACTCACGCGGGACTTTCAGACCGTGGTACTCTCCCTTGATTATCTCGCACTTTTCCACGCGGTGCTTGACGAGGTCGTAGTTGAACTGGTCGCACTCGAGGATAATGATACTCTTCGAGGCGTCGCCCTCGTCCCTGACGTCCTTTATCACTGCGCTGAACGTATCGGCGGAGGAATCAAATCTGAGCTTTACGTCGTTGCCTATCGCGTACTCCTTGCGGGAGTTGTCGATAACGCCTGCGAGATACCAGCCGTAGCCGTCTATGAGCTTGCCTACGACCTGCGGGTCGTCGGTCTTGCGGTCGACGATGCTGTTTATCTCGGCGATAGTGAGCTTGTCCAGCTTATCGGGGGTAAGTTCCTTCTCGTAGCCGTCACAATAGCTGACGAAATACGCCGAGCGCGGAGACTTTATCGTCTCTGTGGGCTTGGTGGATTCCGACTTGAGCAGTGCGAGTTCGGAATTGATATCTGTTATCTGCTGATTGAAGCCGCTGACCTGTTTGGTGATTATCTGGTACGTACTCATATCAACGACCAGATCCTCCATATCCCTCTTCAGTGTCTCATAATCATGTGTATCGCGGCTGTAGATGAGACTACGGTAGCTCTCCTCTATGCTCGCGGAGAGCGTCGAGGGCTGGGCGGACTCGATAGTGCCAGGGTTCTGTATCTTCTTGAGGATATCGAGTTCCTTGGTGAGCTTCTCTATTTCCCTGTTTCTGGCTATCTGCTTGTCGTCGGGATATACCTCTGCGATAACTGTGCCGTTTCCCAGCTTGCCGCCGTCGGCTACATTATAGCTGAGGATGCCGCTGCCGCTGTAGAGGCGTACTTCCTCGTCCCTGATGAACACGCCGCTGAGCTCCTTCGAGGCTACGGCGTCCGACATAAGGGCGACAGCAGTTTTTTCCTGCCTGTTGCGGAAATTGTAAACGATACTGATAAATATTATCAGAAGCAGTATGAGGACGCTGTTTCGCAGTATCTTCGAGATAATGCTGCTTTCTGACTTGTTTGTGTTCATTCAATCACCGCTCATTCGCTCTTCTCGGATGTATCGAGGATAGAAACGGGTCTTGCGGGGATTATCGTCGAGATAGCGTGCTTGTATACGAGCTGCTGCTTGCCGTCGCAGTCGAATATTGCTACGTAACTGTCAAATCCTCTTACCATACCCTTGAACTGGAAGCCGTTGGTAAGGATAATGGTAACGACGATCTTTTCCTTTCTGCACTGGTTGAGGAAAACATCCTGTAAATTGATCGTTTTGTTCATACACATTCTCCATTCCTTTGTAGTTTTTCACGCCCGCGGGAGCATAGTGCCGTCCGCGAGAGGGCATACCTATCCCATAAGGATAAAAATACACACAATACATTATATCATACTCTTCCGTATTTTGCTATAGCTTTTTTGGAATTTTCTAAAATTTCATAATTTTTACTAAAATCGTCCGCAACTATCCACCTGATACGTTCATTTCTCCTAAACCATGTGAGCTGTCTTTTCGCGTAACGGCGCGTTTCCTGCTTTATCTTGTCAATGCACTCGTCAAGGGGCATCTCTCCCTCAAAGTACGGTATCAGTTCCTTGTAGCCTATGGCGTTGGCGGCTGTGCGAAGGTTGCCCTCGCTGTAGACGGCACGTGCCTCTTCGATAAGTCCTGCACGCACCATTTCGTCAACACGGTGGTTTATCCGCTCGTACAGAACAGCTCTGTCTGCGGCATTCAGCCCGAGTATAAGCGAGTCGTAGGGGCTCTCCTCTGCGATGCTCTCCGCTTTGAGCTCGCTGAACAGTCTGCCCGTAACGTGTATGACCTCGAGCGCTCTCACCACGCGGACGGTGTTGTTCATATGTATGGACTCCGCCGCCGCGGGGTCTGCACGTACAAGCTCCGCGTAGAGCGCTTCGCTGCCCTGCGTGCGGGCGAGGGCGTGCAGCTTCTCACGGTAGTCGGGGTCGCTCTTCATCTCGGAAAACTGCACGTTATTGAGCAGCGAATCCACGTACAGCCCTGTTCCGCCGACGATAACGGGGAGCTTTCCCCTGCCGAGGATATCAGCGATGACCTCGCGCGCCATTTTCACGTAATCTGCCGCAGAAAACGGCGTATCGCGGTCTATCACGCCGATGAGATGGTGCGGGATGCCCTGCATCTCCGCTTTCGTCGGCTTCGCGGAGGCGATGTCCATTCCCTTGTATATCTGCATGGAATCGGCTGAAACTACCTCGCCGCCGTATTCCTTCGCGAGCTCCGCGCCGAGACGTGTCTTGCCCGAGGCGGTCGGGCCTACCACTGCGAGGACGAAGGGCTTATTTGATTTATCCATGTCAGCCTCCAAAAATAAAAGTTGCAGACGCCCAAAGGACGCCCCTACAATATGCCGCCACAGCAATCGTGCGAGACGCGGGCGAGCGGAACTCGCCCCTACAATCGTTTTCTCCCGAACAGATTCAAAAAGGCGCGGGCGCACATTGTGCGCCCCTACATTTGCTGTTTAGTTTTAACAAATTTGACGCGCAGAATTTATGCGTTCCTACAAGGTTTATGCCGCGTGCTTTTCTTCCTCGTTGTCGTCGTCGACTATCTCCTCGGCGACAGTCTGCGCTACATCGCCGAAAACGTGCGTGCAGATCTCGGTCAGAGCCTTCGCGCAGACCGTAGCCGCGAGCACTCCGGGTACGAAGGCGATGCAGAATATCACAGCCGTCCGCACAAGGCGGTTCTTGCTCCTCGCGATATGCGGCTTCCTGAAAAATATAAACGTAACAAGCACGAAAGCGACAGCGAACATCACTGCCGTCACTATCAGTTTATTGCTTACGTGGAATTCCATTGGTATTCTCCTTATGTCCGTCTGAACTGGTGGTCGATATTATATTTTGTCATCGTGAACATCACGGGGCGTCCGTGCGGACAATGCCTGATGTTCTCATTGTAGCAGACCTGCTCCGCGAGCGCTTGCAGCTCCTCGGGCGTGCTCTTGTCATTTGCCTTTATCGCCGATTTACAGGCGACTGTGTGCAGCATATCGTCGAGCAGCCCCGACTGTGGGTCTGCCTTGTGCATACGAAGATTGTTCGCGACCTCGCAGATGATGTCCTCTATGTCTGCCTCCATTATGAAGGTGGGGACAGCCGTCGCGACGATGCACGGTCTCTGCGAGAAATCAAACGTGAAACCGAGGTCGGCAAGAAGCTCCTGCTGGCTCTCCATCGCGTCTATCTCCTCCGCCGTGAGCAGCACCTTTATCCCTGTGAGCAGATTCTGGCTGTACTGGCGGCAGTTGCGGCTTCTCAGACGCTCGAAGATGATGCGCTCGTGAGCCGCGTGCTTATCTATCATTATCATTTTGCCCGCGCTCTCGCATATCACATAAAGCCCGAATGCCTCGCCGATGACCTTGATATCGGGGAATTCTTCGTGCAGTGCGTCCGCGGGCTCCGCCTTGACCTCCTCCGCGGGTGCGGCAGGCTTCGCAAAGGAGCTCGCGCTGATGTAGGTGAAGCCCTCTATCGGAGCCGCCGAAACACTCTCGGGCTCGGGCTCGGGAGCCGCGGCAGGCTTGGTTTCGGGAAGCGGCGGCTTGGGTTCGGACTTCGCAGCCGTCACGCCGCTCTCGCCGAAATGCTCGAACGGACGTATGCTCACGACCTCAGCTTCGTCGCGCTCGACCTTCACAGGCGGAGTATAGGCAGGCTTTTCGGGGACTTTCACCGCTGTCTCGTGTGCGGCGAGCTCCTGCTCCTTTTTCGCTATCTCCTCCACGGGCGTGAACATCGACATCTGTTGGAGTGGCTTCTCTTCGGGAACAGGCGCTGTCCAGTCGGTGCGGGACTTGAGCTCGAATTCGTATATCAGTCCGTCGTTCATGAGGGCGTTCTTCACAGCGAAATATATCGCGTCCGATACCGTTTTTTCGTCGGTAAAGCGCACCTCAGCCTTTGCGGGGTGGATATTGACGTCCATTGCCGAGGGTGCGAGGTCTATCATCATCACGCAGGCGGGGAACTTCCCTGTCATTATCATATTCGAGTAGGCGTTCTCGAGTGCAGCCGAGCACAGCCGCGACCTGACATATCTGCCGTTGACGAAGAAGTTCTGCAATGCCCTGTTATTGCGGGAATACAGCGGTTTTATCACGTAGCCGCTGACGTGTATCCCATTGTACTCATAGTCGCAGGGGATGAGGTCGCGTGCAAAATCGCGCCCGTAGACTGCATATACCGCCGAAAACAGCTCGCCGTCGCCCGCAGAGTTGAACTCCATGCGGTTGTCGCGTATGAGCTTGAATGCGACAGACGGGTGCGAGAGCGCGGTCTTTTGCATTATATTGCTGATCGCGTTGGCTTCGGTGACGTCCTTCTTCATGAACTTCGCCCTCGCGGGGACGTTGTAGAAGAGGTCGCGTATTATTATGGTCGTGCCGTCGGGACAGCCGCCCCTATCGTGCGATCTCTCCACGCTTCCCTCAATGGTGTAGAGGGTGCCGTACTCGTCCTCGCGGCGCTTTGTCATCACTTCCACCCTCGCCACTGCCGACACCGAGGCAAGTGCCTCTCCGCGGAAGCCGAGGGTGCGGATATCGTCAAGGTCTTTTTTTGTAACTATCTTGCTCGTCGCGTGGCGGAGAAAAGCCGTCGGCACGTCACCGAACGCCATGCCGCAGCCGTCGTCCGTGACACGCATATATGTTGTTCCGCCGTTCTTCATCTCGACGGTGATATGGGTCGCGCCCGAATCTATGGAGTTCTCAACAAGCTCCTTTATTACGGAGGCGGGGCGCTCTATGACCTCGCCTGCGGCTATGAGCTCGGATATCTCCTTGCTCAGTACGTTGATATGCGGCATAGCGTACTCCTTTATTTATTATATTCTATTGAAAGCATATCCAAAACAGATATCATAGCTTCTTTGTTATCCTTTGAATAATGCTCCAATTCATTGATTCTTAGATTGTTTTCAACATCAAGTTCAATAAAAAGCTGTTTAATATTCTGCATTTTCATTCTAATAGAGGAAAGTGGTATATCACTGCCTATAGCAATAAAAATGGAATGAAGTTTTTCTATAAATTCAAACGGATCACAGCCGTTTTTCTTTATCACATATTCACTTACACAGCTTAAGCAACATATTATATTTTCTTCCTTCGACCAAATATGCTTCGCCATACTATTACCTCAATTATTAATAACATTCAACATATCTTTTAACAAGCCTCTGCATTCCTCGTCGGAAAGCTCATCTATATTGGTGCGTTCGAGCATTCCGAGAGCGGCTTCGCGTCCGAGACTGCCGAAGCTTATCTGTCCGCCGTCGTCGCGCGCCGCAGCAGTACGCTCGGAGGCGTGAGCGCGCTCCATCTCTTCGAGCAGGTCCTTCGCCCTCGCGACTACCTTGCCCGGAAGTCCCGCAAGCTTCGCGACGTCTACTCCGTAGCTCTCGTCAACTCCGCCGCGCACTATCTTGCGCAGGAAGCGTATCGTGCCGCCGTGCTTGTTCACCGCGATGCTGTAGTTCTTCACGCCCTCAAGCTCGTTTTCAAGCTCTATCAGCTCATGATAGTGAGTCGCGAACAGAGTCTTGCAGCCCAGCTTCTTCGATGTGCAGATGTGCTCCGCGACCGCCCGCGCTATGCTCACGCCGTCAAATGTGGACGTACCGCGTCCGACCTCGTCAAGTATGACAAGGCTGTCGGGTGTGGCGTTTTTCAGTATATCGGACACCTCGCTCATCTCTACCATGAACGTTGACTGTCCTGCGGTGAGGTCGTCGGAGGCGCCCACACGGGTGAATATCTTGTCAACGACCGATATCTTTGCGGAATCTGCGGGCACGAAGCTGCCTGTCTGCGCCATTAATACTATCAGCGCGACCTGACGCATATACGTCGATTTACCCGACATATTCGGTCCTGTGATTATCGCCATGCGGTCGGCTTTCTTGTCGATGTAGGCATCGTTGGGCACGAACATCTCGTCCTCGAGCATGAGCTCAACTACGGGGTGACGCCCCGCCTTGATGTCAATAGCACCGTCTATTGCGATATCGGGCTTTACATAGTTGTTCCTGAGGGCGACGTCCGCAAACGAGCAGAGTACGTCCACCGCAGCGACCGCCGAAGCCGTTTTCTGTACGGGTTCGAGACGAGTCGCGAGGAAGTCCCTGACCTCCGCGAATATGTCCGCTTCGAGCTGGAGCGCCTTGTCCTTGGCTCCGAGTATCGAATTTTCGGCGTTTTTCAGCTCCTCGGTGATGAAACGCTCGGCATTCGCAAGGGTCTGCTTGCGTATCCAGTCCTCGGGAATGAGGTCGTAGTACGAGCGAGTGACCTCCAGATAGTAGCCGAACACGCGGTTATAGCCTATTTTCAGGTTCTTTATCCCTGTCTCGTCCTTCTCGCGCTGCTCTATTTCGGCAATGATGTCCTTGCCGTGCTTCATTATGTGACGGAGCGAGTCGAGCTCCTCGTTGAAGCCGTCCCTGATAACACCGCCGTCTTTAACGGATATCGGCGGCTCCTCCATTATCGCGTTCTCCACGAGCTTCACTATCTCATCGAGCGTGGATATCTCGCTGTCGAGCCTTGCAAGCAGCTTCGAGCTGCCGCTAAGTCCCGCAAGCTCCTTTTTCAGCGCGGGAAGCTGCATCGCCGTCGCTGACAGCGAGCGGAGGTCGCGCGGGGTAGCCGACTTGTACATCACCTTCGTCATCAGGCGCTCGAGGTCATATACCCTTTCAAGAAGAGCCTGCATATCCGCAAGTGTCACGCTCTTTCTGTAGAGCGCCTGTACCGCGTCAAGACGCTCGATTATACGAGCAGGGCTCTTCAGCGGCTGCTCTATCCAGCTTCGCAGCATCCTGCGCCCCATTGAGGTCTTTGTCGAATCAAGCACCCACATCAGCGAGCCCTTCTTCTCCTTGCTGCGCATGGTCTCGGTCAGCTCGAGGTTGCGGCGCGCGTTGAGGTCGAGCCCCATGTAGGCGTCGCCCTGCATGAGCTGTATCGCAGTAAAGCGCGATACTGTGGCTTTCTGCGTCTCGCGTATGTAGTCAAAAAGTCCGCACACGGCATAACAGTCCGCGCCGTCCTCGGATATGCCGAGCTCGGGCATGGACTTGACGCCGAAGACCTCCTTCACGTAATCTATTCGGTCGGGCGTCCTGAAGCATACCGTGTCACGCAGGGTCACGGCACATTCAAGGCGTATTTTTACGAACTCCGCCACAGTTTTCATCGAGAGAAAGTTCTCGGGGAATATCATCTCCGCGGGGCGGCAGCGGGAAAGCTCGTTTATCACGTCGGCTTCCATGTCCTTGCCCTCAAAAACGCAGAGAGAAGCTTCGCCCGTCGATATATCGGCTGTCGCGACTCCGCAGGTCTTGTTCTCCTCATCGTAGTAGACACTGCACAGGTAGTTGTTCGAGCCGTCGTCGAGCATACTCGAATCCGTCAGCGTTCCCGGGGTGACTACGCGGATAACATCGCGGACAACTATCCCCTTCGTCTCCGCAGGGTCGGTGAGCTGCTCGCATACCGCCACCTTGAAGCCCATATCTATGAGCTTCTTTATGTATACATCAGCGGCGTGGTAAGGGACACCGCACATCGGCGCACGCTCCTCGAGACCGCAGTCCCTGCCCGTGAGCGTCAGCTCGAGTGCCTTCGATACCGCTATCGCGTCGTCGAAGAACATCTCGTAGAAGTCGCCGAGCCTGAAAAACAGCACGCAGTCCGCGTACTTGTCCTTGACCTCGAAATACTGCTGCATCATCGGCGATATCTTGCTTCTGTCGATATCCATTATCTTTTCTCCTTATCGTGGATTTGTAGGGGCGCATTCCGTGCGCCCGTGTTCATTCGGTCATTCGCGGGCGAGCGGAACTCGCCGCTACAATCGGTAGCCGTTGGTTTGTCGGTATATTGCGGGCGGATAATATCCGCCCCTACAGTCTGAGTTGGTTTGTCGGTATATTTGCGGAACGCCGAGGCGGCGTTCCCTACATTTGGTAGCCGTTGGTTTGTCGGTATATTGCGGGCGGATGATATCCGCCCCTACAGTCTGAGTTGGTTTGTCGGTATATTTGCGGAACGCCGAGGGCGGCGTTCCCTACATTTGGTAGCCGTTTGTTTTGCGGTATAATGGTGGGACGTCGGGTGACTCCCTACAGTGTAGGGAGATGTCAGCGAAGCTGACAGAGGGTACGGGCGGCTGTTAGCCGCGCCGTCCCCTACATTTGGTAGCCGTTGGTTTGTCGGTATATTGCGGGCGGATAATATCCGCCCCTACAGTCTGAGTTCTGAGTTCTGAGTTCTGCGTACTCAGTGGCAGCCGCCGCAGGTCGCACAGCTGCCCGTGCAGCCCGTTGACGGCTCGCAGGTGGCAGGGTCCTCACCGTTGGCTGACATGGTGATTATCTGCTGCATATTGTTCACCAGCGCCTCCAGTGACTTCTGCGCCGCTGTGAACACTATCATGTTCTTGTTCGACATTATCTTGTTGTATGTCGCCTTGATGTTCTCGTCAAGCTCCTTCACCTTGTCGGTATCCTTGTTCTCCTTCGTGAGCTCCATGCTCAGGTCGTAGCGCATCTTCTCGAAGCTGTCTATCTGCTCCTGAAGCTCCTCGTCGCCGTCGTTTACCTGCTTCGCGAGCATATACGCGATGTATCTGTCGTCAGTCTGGAGAGCCTTTCCGAGCTCCCTCGTCATTTCAATAATATCCATTTCTTTCTCCTTTTTTATCTCAGCCAGCCGTTATCATAGTTGAAATCGAGGACAAGTCCGTCCTGCTCCTCTGCCTCGCTGTATGCGTAGTTGTAATACGACTTCGGCTTGCTGTCCTTATCCATATTATACGCGCTGATGTAGTCCAGACGCCATACGGAGTTGTCCCACTCTACGTCCTCATAATCCTCGTCAGCTTTGAGCTCGTGCTCCAGTTTTCTGCGCTCGCTGAAGGTGAAATCGTCGCCCAGCGTGAACCAGCGTATCGTCATATAGCCCATGTGTCCCTGCACGAGAACAAATGCGCGGTTGTCGGCGTCTTCGGAATCGTCCTCGGCAAATACGGCGTGACCTCCTCCGACCTCGCCTACCTTTTTCAGCTTGGCGTCGAGGTCTACCGTGTAGACCGTCACCATCATATCAGCCTCGCACGTGCCGTGATTGAAAATCAGCTCGGGTATCCTGTCATTGTCGATGTCGTAGAGCACGTAGTCTATCATGACCGTGCCGTCGTTGGCGTTGTATGTCTCGTCCCACACGCGCTGTACCTCCGCCTTGTAGAGCTCAGCATAGCTGTCGAGCCTGTCGGTGAACGAAGCCGTGCCGCCAGAGGGAGCTGTGGCTGTCGCCGATGTTGTCGTTGTAGCGGCTGTGGTGGTCGCCTTTGTAGTTGTAGCCCTTGTAGTCGTTGCAATCGTGGTGGTCGTCTCGGGCTCTGTCGCGGGCTCTGTCGCGGGCTCTGTGGTGGTCTCCGCCTCCGTCGCGGGAACACTCACAGGGGCGGGCTTGCTTATCTCCTCGTTCGGCTCGTCAACTCCGCAGCCCGCGAGAAGTATCGCCGTCAAACATGAAAGTGCCAAAAACTTTTTCATAGCTATTCCTCCTGCTTATTTCTGTATCCGTCTGCCTATGACTGCCCAGTTCATCGCCGCGGTTATCTCGACGTCGACAAACTGTCCTATCAGCGTGCTGTCACCCTCGAACTCAACGATGATGAACTCGTCGCTCTTGCCCGTCACATAGCCATCGTGCTTCTTCGATATGTCGTCTGCCAGTACACGCATCCTTCTGCCGATGAAGCGCTTGTAGTGCTCCGTCGATATGCCGCGCTGCACCTCAAGGAGGCGGCGCATCCGCTTTCCCTTCTCCTCGTCGGTGATACTGTCGGGCATTTCTGCTGCCTTCGTGCCCGTGCGCTTCGAGTAGATGAAAGAGTAGATGTTGTCGTACCTCACCCTTTCCATTATAGCAAGTGTCGCCTCAAAATCTTCGTTTGTTTCATCAGGGAAACCGACTATTATATCCGTCGTCAGTGAAAAATCAGGGTCGCGGCGGCGTATCTCGTCCACTATCGCAAGGTAGCTCTCCGCTGTGTATCGCCTGTTCATGCGGCGCAGCACATCATCGCTGCCGCTCTGTACGGGAAGATGCAGGTGCTTCGCGACCTTGTCACATTCAAATATCGCGTCTATCAGCTCATTTGATGCGTCCTTCGGGTGAGAGGACATGAAGCGTATACGGAAGTCTCCCTCTATCGCGTTCAGCCTCCGCAAAAGCTGTGGGAAGCTCATCTCTCCGCCGAGGTCATTGCCGTAGGAGTTGACGTTCTGTCCGAGCAGCATTATCTCCTTGTAGCCGTCCCGCACGAGACCTTCCACCTCGGAAATGATGTCCTCGGGACGGCGGCTGCGCTCTCTGCCGCGCACGTACGGCACGATGCAGTAGGTGCAGAAGTTGTTGCAGCCGAACATTATTGGCACGCTCGCTTTGAAGCTGCTCTCGCGCACCTGCTCTGCCTCCGCCGAGAAATCGTCGTATTCCGCTATATCAGCCGAGAACTTCACTCCCCGCAGGCTGTCCAGCAGCAGCTTCGGAAGCCCGTTTATCGCAGATGTGCCGAGCACGAAGTCGACCTGCGGGTATGACTTCTTTATCTTTTCCGCAATATGGCTCTGAGCCGTCATGCAGCCCGCTATGCCGATGATGAGCGAGGGCTTCTGCTCTTTCAGCTTCTTCATGCTGCCTACTATGCCGAATACCCTGTCCTCCGCATTCTCGCGGACGGCGCAGGTGTTGAGTATGATAAGGTCGGCTGTGGATTCGTCCTCCGTAAAGCCGTATCCCATTTTTTTGAGCTGTCCCTTGAGCTTCTCGCCGTCGGAGACATTCAGCTGACAGCCAAAGCTCCGCACGTATGCAAGGGGTGTTTTATCGCCGAGAAGGCGCTTTATTTCGTCTATTATCACGGTGTTATCGTTCAACTTCCATGTACCTCCCCGAACATTTTCCGCCAATATATCATTATAACACAAGTCGGGAAGTCTTGCAAGTGGCGAAACGTACAAAATATATCCACGTTACCGCAGACAGAGACGCATAAAAAAGCACCCGAGCGCTCTCGGGTGCTTTTTCGCTTATTTGCTCGTTTCGGGAAGGTCGGATATCACCTTCGCGTCAAGACGCTGTATCGCAAGCGCGTCCTTCGCTGTCACGCCGTCGCCGACATCACAGCAGTCCGCATTCGCCGCTCCCTCGGGAGTGAGCGCGTACTTGTCCTTGTTCGCCAGTGCCTGAAGTATCGCTACTGCGTCCGCTACCGTTACCTTCTTATCACAGTTGGCATCGCCGATGAGCGTCACCTTGCCTGCGGAGGTCGAAGCTGTAGTTGCAGTCGCGGAGGCAGTGGTGGTCGTCGTCCTGGACGTTGTCGCCGCGGACGAGGTCGTGCTCGTCGGAGCTGTGCCGCCATTGAAAAGGTCGGCGGGAAGCTCATCGAGCGTGATGCAGTAGTCACTGTTGTAGAGAGCCTTCAGCTCTGCGTGGTCCTGATACTTCTCGCCGCTTACGAAGGGGGTCTCGGGTGTGTCGTACCACGGGCAGAAGTACAGCCAGTCGGCGTGCTCGACCTGCATATTCGTCATGCTCGGTACGGAGTCGTTCTCTGCCATTGCTACCATTTTATTGCCCTTGACATAGCCGTGTATCTTGTAGAAGATGCCTGCCTCGGCGTCGAGGTTGGGTCCCGAGGTCTTGCCGTCGTGGCGGTTGTACTGGGTGTTGTACTTGTCAAATGCGACTATGTCGACCCTGTCGTCGCCCGAGTACCACTCAGCTGACGAATCCGACCACGCGTAGAGGTTCTGCTCCCATATCAGGTTGTGCAGACCGTACTCGTTTTCGAGGGTGTCCTGTAAGAGCGCCCATATCTGCTTGTAGACTACTGCGCCTTCCTTTGCCCACCAGAACCATGCTCCCGAGCCGTCTATCGGGTCGTCGGTGTGGCTCGGGTTGCCCTCTGCCTCGTGGAAAGGACGGAATATCACGGGAACTCCCGCGTCCTGAAGCTTTTTCAGCTCTGCCGCGAGGTTCTTCATACACAGCTGGAAATACTCGTACTCGACTGTGCCCTCGACCATGCAGTTCGCGGTCTTGAAGTCGGTCTTTTCGGTGTATGTCGTCTTGGAGAAGTCGAGCGGCTCGCCAAGAGTATAGTCTGCGAGAACTGTCGGGACGTTCACGTGCCATGAAGCTGTGCATATGCCGCCCTTTTCGTTCGTCCACTCTATCATTCGTCCCGCAACACCGTCGTCCCATGCGTAGCACGGGCAGTAGCTTCCAAAATCGAAGCCCTGTATCGCGGGATATTTGCCTGTGAGGTCGTGTATGAGGTTTACGTCAAGGTCGTAGTTGTTGTAGGTGTAGTTGCGGTTCTGCGTGCTGTAGGTGTAGACCTGACCGTCGGGGCCCGTGCAGTGCCACGGGAACTTGTGACCCTGCTCATCCTTGTCGTAGCTCTCGGGGTCTATTTCGTATTCGACGCCGTCCTGGTCGGTACACTTGTCGGCGTTCTCGTCGTAGCGTATCGTGGTCTGTATCGTGTTTCCGCCGCCGTATATCTGCTGCTGTCCCGAGAGGATATTCGTGCCGTAGACGCTGTGAAGATACTTCATCACAGCCTTTGCCTCGGGAATGGCGTCGGGGTCGCAGAGCTCGTCCGTTGCCTTCGAGAGGTCGGGGAACACTGCCTCAGAGACGGTCACGGTGTCTATCGCCATGTAGCCGTACTCGTTGATGAATTCAATGGTGTTCACGCCCTTGTTGAGACGTATCATGCCGAAGTCGTAGTCGCGCCACTCTGCGGAATAACCCGCCTGTATCGTGTACTTCACGCCGTTTACCTTGACCGCCTGCTGACGCGCTCCGCCTTCGCCGCTGAGTATCTGGGCTCCGCGCACTGTGAGCTGATACATCGCGTCCTCGGGGACTGTCACCTCAAAAGAGCCCGATGCATTCGTGAGGTACCAGAAGCCCTCGCCCGAATAATCGGGTATCTTCGTTTCGTAGATGGACGTCCAGAGGTCGGCGCCCTCCAAGTCCTCACCCTCGATGGTGTACGGGAAGACGGTGTCCGCCGCCTGTACGGGAGCGGCATACGGTACGCCTGCCGCAGTGACAGCCGCAGCCGATACGGCTGACAGGAGCTTGCAAATGATTTTTTTCATGTTTTTTCCCTCCGATAAAATTATCCCTCGTTATGTTCTTTTAAGCTGCGCCTAAACAGCTTTTTAGATTAAATCCACTTTAATTATAGTCACGATAAAGTATTATTTCAAGAACTTTTTATGAACAGTATAAAAAATCGTTGCATTCACCAAATCCACAGTTTGATTTTGCACATATAAAGAAAAATCTCGCTTTATTTAAGTCGAATTTAATCAGAAAGATTTAATCATTGTAGTTCAATCATTTGCTGTATCTCTTACAGGGCACACGCTGACTGCTCCTCGGAGCACCGAGACGGAGCCCTCACATGAGTACCCGACAAAAAAGAGAGGAGCTTTCGCTCCTCTCTCTCGATCTTATACTGCCAGTGCCTTATCAAGCCATACCTTGGCGATGTCCAGTGCCTCGTAAAGTCCGCACTCGCGCTCTGCATTCTTCACGAATGCCTTTATCGGGTCTGTCTCGTTGGTGTCCATCTGCACGACTCTGACCTTTGAGGTGACTTCCTCGCCTGCCTCGTTCTTGGCTGTGGCGAGTATCTGTATCCATATTACATAAGGGTCAGCCATGTATCCGTAGTATATCTGGTTGCCGTTCCTCACGAGCGGATAACCCTTGTATGTGAAAAACTTTTCGCTCATTTGTTTTCCTCCTGTTCGTATGATATGCTTGTCGTAACTTCGGGCAGCGGAGCGCCGCCACTACGACCTGAGTTCTGAACTCCGAGTTCTATAATTACAAATTATTTCCATGTCAGCTTGAATTCTTCGTCGGTGTCGAGTATCTGCACGTTGTGTATCAGCGTATCAACAAACGACTTCGTCACTGTGAACTTCGCTTCGCCGTCTACGACGATGAGCGCCGACATCGCTGTCTTTTCGTAGAATTCAAGCGTTTCGGTCTCTCCTGTGTACGAATCTGTATACTGCATCTTTACCATCGGTTCAGTCGCGGGTATCTCCTCGCCGAGAGCAAAGTTTTCCGCGTTGCCGCTGATAAGGAAGCCGTAGAACTGGCGGAAGCGCTCGCTGTCGAAGCTCTCTCCGTTCTTCGTGATGTTGAAGTCCTCAGCCTTGTAGGAGTCCTTCTTCTCATCGGGATTTTTCTTCGTGAGCCTGAACTCCGCCTTGTCGCCTGTATTGCACTCAACACTGAGGTCGGTGAGGTTCCATACGTATGCGGCAAGGAATATCTTCGAGGCTATATCTACAGGCATAACAGTCGTCCACTGCGCTTTGTCTTCGCTGATTATGAAGATGACGTTACCGCCCTCAAGCATTCCGTAGCAGCACTTGCCGTACTCACTGTCGGTGAACAGCTCGCTCAGCAGGAGCACGTACTCACTGCCGTCTTCGCAGCTCATCGTCACGCGGCAGAACGGGTCTGAGAGACCTGCCTCCGCGATGTCTGCGTCTGTACAGTGTACGCTGTATATGCCTGCTGCACTGAGCCCGAACATACCCGAGACCACGTTGGTCGAACGCTCTACCGCAAGATATGCCTTTGTCGGCTCGACAAGAAGGTGCGAGGACGATGTTCCGCCCGTATAATCGGGGTCGTCAGCCTTTTCGTCGTACTTTATCACGATGTTGTAGTCGATATCGCCGCGCTCTATTTTCAGCTCCTTGACAACAGGTGTCTCTTCGGGGCTTTTGAGCAGCGTCTTATCAACGAATTCAACAGCCGTGCGCTTATAGTTGGAGAGCACGGAGTCTCTTACGGTATAAACCGTGTCAACGCCATCTATCATTACGTAGGTCGCGTCTCCAGAGGGAGCCTCGTCGCCGATGAGCATACGGTACTCCTTTCCGCTCTCGTACTTGATATCTACGGTCGTCTGTGGGTCTGCAAGTCCGTACTTTGCGATATCCTTACAGTTCTCGGCAATCACGTCCTCGGATGTCAGCTCGTTCGCGTTGTTCGCGAGCGTGCCGATAACAGAGTTGTCCATTGCCACGTCCTGATAGCCGTCGAGTGTGTAGGTCGTATATGACGAGCCCGATTCATTGGTGCCCTTGCCGCTCTGAACCACATGGAGCTCGTCTGTCGGATTCTTGACGTCAACAGTCTTGATAACGCCGTATTCGATATTGCTGTTCGGGTTGTCGGGACCGTCGGGAGTATCGTCACTGATTATGATGACCTGCTTTCCGCTCTCGGAGGTCTCGGACGAAGAGGAACTCTCGCTCTCGCCGCCCTTGTCCTCGGTGAGCTTCAGGGCGGCATAGCCGCCTCCGAGCAGCACCAGCACTCCGCTGAGCGCTATAAGACCCTTTGCTGTTTTATTCATCGATTCTTTCTCCTTAACAGTACAACAAGTCCTATGCAGGCGATGATGAACGGTATCACGAGGATAACTGTTATCTCAATGACCCTGAGAGCTGTCGCGTCGGGCGAGATGTAATTCTGCTGGAGCGACTTCTCGGGTATGATAGCGCTGTTCTCCTTGCCTGACATACCGTTGATGACGGTGAGGAGCACTGTTGCGTTGTTGTAGGTGTTAGTGTTCGAGAGTATCGTGCTGTCGAGCATATACGGGCTGCCTATCACGAGAAGGTCGCTGCCGTATACGCTGATACCCGACGATGTCTCTTTTCTCGCCTTTACTACGATGTTATATGCCGCTCTCTCGCTCGAATCGCTGTCGTCAACAAGAGATGCGGTGTACGATGTGTCGTTGGACTTGAGGAGCTCCTTGATAACTGTCTCGTTATTCTTGCCGACTACAGTTATAGTCCTTCCGAAGGGAGCTACTATCGGGAGCGTGTCATTCGGGAGCGTGCCTACCTCTTCGGTATCGCTTACCATTACTGTGGGGTAGAGCTGTCCCGAGATAGCAACGCTGTTCTTGTCGTCCTTGATGTAGTTCTCGTCGATCTGTATTTTCCAGTCAGCGAGGAACTCGGTGATATTCGGGAGATTCAGTGCGTCGAGGCTCGGGATATATATCATGTCCTTCTCGTATTTTCCGTCGTTGTAGAGGAAATCGGTCATCTTGCTGATGATGTCGTCCGAGAAGTCGAATGCGGGACAGCAGAGCACGATCATATCGTAGTCGCCGAGCTCATCTGCAGCGATATCCACTTCCGTACAGTCATAGCCGTTCTTGTTGAGGAACTGCTCTGTGGAGTACGCCATGTTAGCACCTATCTGGTCAACTACCACACTTCCGTTCATCTTGCTGACGACTGCGACCTTTATCGGCTTGGAATCGGCTACGGACATGATAGCGGAGGTTATCGTGCTCTCGCCGCCGAATACCATCTGTAGATTGGTGGACTGAGCACTTGCCTTTGAAGGAGCGATCATTCCGATCACTTCGTTCTGCGGGATGACCTTTACGCGGTCACCGCAGGCAAATATCATGCTCTGTGCGGTTATCTCGCCGCTGTAATTTGCCTTGTATTTCGCGATGACATCAGGGTCTTTGTTGATATCGACGTACTTGACATTTACGCTTCCCTTGCCGCTCCCTGCGTACATACTGTACTTTTCGAGCATCTCAGGGATGATCGTATACGGGAATTCCACATTCATGCCGTAGGACTGGTATATCATTGCCTTGTACTGATTTGAGAGCCCTTCAAAATCATTTTCGGGGCACGTTACAACGATGTCCACGTCCTTTTCAAGCGACTTCAGCGCGTCGATCGACTCGTCCGAGAGGTCGTATCTCTTATCGCTCGTGAGGTCGAGCTTTACGGGGTAACGCTTGACTACGAGCCCGCACATGAGGTTCAGAAGCACTACGATAGCGATAACTACTACCACGATGCCCAGCGACATCGAGCCGTATTTTATCTTCTTGCCTGTTCCGCGCTTCGCGTGAGAGGCGGACTTGCTGCTCTCATCGGCAGCTGCACTCTCTACCTTCTCTATTTCTTCTTTTTTGTTTTTGCTCATCTGTTATTGCACCTTCCTTTCTCAATTAACCCCAGCGTCTCTTGTCGAGTATCCTTACCGTCAGGAAGTTGAAGATAAAGGCGACGCTGATGAAGAATATCACGCCGGTGAGGTCAAACACGCCGCGCGTGAATTCGAGGTATCTCGAATAGAACGAGAAAGAAAGCATTATCTTTCTGATGAAGTCTATCGACACGTTCGAGGCGAGCGAATCAAAGAGGTAAAGCACAAAGAGTGCGAGCATACTCGCTACGGCTGCTGCCATCTGGTTCTCCGTAAGGGAGGAGATGAAGAGTCCGACTGCGATAAATGCGGCTCCGAGGAACAGCATCGCGAAGTAATTGCCGAGCAGCGACGGCCATACGACGTCGCCGAGATATGCGAGTATCAGTGAATAGATGAAGATGACGCTCTCTGCTATGATATAGAGCGTGAGAGCTGCGAAGTACTTGCCGAGGACTATCGACCACAAGCCTATCGGTGCGGTCAGCAAGCCCTGGTCTGTGCGGTTCTTCTTCTCCTCGCTGAGGAGCTTCATCGTCAGTATAGGTATCAGGAACAGCACTACGATGAACATAGAGCTGAACAGCGGCGAGGTCTCGGTAGTGCCCGAGGTGATAACGCCGAAGAAAAAGAATATGCCCGAGAGCAGTGTGAACACTGTCAGAAATACGTATGCGACGCCCGAAGTAAAGAAAGCGCCCATTTCACGCCTGTATATAGCTCCCATTACTCCTCGCCTCCTTCTTTTTTGTCTTCGTCCTCAAAGGAACGGTCTGCGGGAAGGTTCTCTTCAAGATCTTCCTTGGTCTCCTCCTCGACCTCGGTTGCTACGAGCGCGCCGTCCTTGACGTTGAGGTCGAACTTGGGCTTATCTTTAGCTGGCTTTTCAGCCTTTTCCGCTCCTGCGGGGATGGCGTCGCCCATGGTTATCTTGAGGAAGATGTCCTCGAGAGTGAGGTCTGAGAGCTGGAGCATGAGGATATTCCAGCCCTTTTCGCGGCAGAGCTGATTGATAGCGCGGCGGATATCCACCTTTTCCTCAGACTCTACATCGTAGTCGTAAACGCCCTTCTCGCGCTCCATATCGGCACGGACATACTTGATGCCGTCAAGCTGCTTGAGTGCTGCAACTATCGCCTTCTTGTCCTCAGCTGTATGCGTTGAGCCCTCGATACGGAGGGTCATCTTGTGCTCGTTGGTTATCTTTGCGGCTATCTCGTCAGCAGTGCCGTCAGCCGCTACGACGCCCTTGTTGATGATGATTATCCTGTCGCATACCGCCTGTATCTCGGGAAGTATGTGAGACGAGAGGATAACGGTGTGGTTCTTGCCGAGCTTCTTGATGAGAGTGCGTATCTCGATTATCTGGTTCGGGTCAAGTCCGACAGTGGGCTCATCAAGAATGAGCACGGGCGGATTGTTGATGAGCGCCTGTGCGAGACCGACTCTCTGCTTGTAGCCCTTTGACAGGTTGCGGATAAGTCTGCCCCTTACGTTGGTTATCTTGCAGAGGTCGCATATCTCCTTCAAGTGAGCCTTTCTCGGAAGCTTGCACTTCTTCAGGTCGTACATGAAGCCGAGGTAGGCGTCGACTGTCATATCCACGTAAAGAGGCGGTATCTCGGGCAGGTAGCCGATGTTGGACTTCGCCTTTATCGGGTCTTCGAGAATGTCTACTCCGTTGATGAGTATCTGTCCCGAAGTCGACGAGATATAGCCCGTGAGCATATTCATGGTTGTTGATTTTCCCGCTCCGTTAGGTCCGAGAAAGCCGAGTATCTCGCCCTTTTCGACCTTGAAGCTGATATCGTTCACGGCTTGCTTGTCGCCGTAACGCTTTGTAAGGTTTCTGACCTCTATCATTTGGCAATAACCTCCTGTTTTGAGCCTTTAGCTATTAGCCTTTAGCCTTTAGCTAATGGTATCGCTGACGCGATATTTTAAATAAGTCAGCGAAGCTGACACCAAAAGCTAATGGCTAACGGCTAACGGCTAATGGCTTATTTATAGTAATACTAATGTGTGATAACGTTGTGAAAGCAAAACGAACTTTATGTGGTACGCTGTTCCCGAGCTCTCATTATATCAGCGGCTATCTGCGCTTTCAGCTCATCTAGCGAGCCGAACTTCCTCTCGGGACGGATAAATCCGCTAAAGCTCACATCGACGTTTTTGCCGTAAAGGTCGCCGCTGTAGCCGATTATGTGAGTCTCCGCAAGAGGTCTGTCAACTCCGCCGACTGTGGGCTTGACCCCTACATTCGTGACCGAGGGAAGCACCCTTCCTCCTACATTTGTGTGTGTGCTGTATACGCCGTATCTCGGGACAAGCTGTCCCTCCGCGAATTCCTGATTTATCGTCGGGAAGTCTATCGTGCGTCCGATGTGATTGCCGTCCGTGACCGTCGCATTTATGAAATACGCAGAGCCGAGAAGCTCATTTGCCGCAGTGATATCGCCGCTCAGCAGAAGCTCCCTTATTCGGCTCGAGGAAACCGTTTCGCCGTCCAGCTTTACGCTGTCAACGACCTCAACGCCGAATCCGAAGCGTTTTCCGAAGCCGATGAGCTCCTGCGCGCCGCAGGCAGCATTCTTTCCGAATCTGAAATCATTGCCGCAGCATACATAGGCTGCGTTCATTCGCTCGTGAAGTATGCGCGATGCAAATTCCTCGCCCGATAGTCCGCACACCGTATCAAACGGCGGAAAATCGGTCCTTTCGATGCCGCACTCGTTCAAGAGCCTTATCTTCGCCCGCTGTCCGTAGATATAGCCATACGAACCGCCTGCTTTACGCAGTACGCTCCCCGGCTCAAATGTGAAAGCCGACGGGATAAGCCCGTTTTTGCTCTGAGCATACGCTGCCCCGAGCACCGCGCGGTGTCCGAGGTGTACGCCGTCGAAAAGTCCCAGAGCAACTGCTGTTTTCTTGCGTTCCATAGCTCACCCCAGATTCTTCGCCACGCGCAGTATGCCGTTTTCAAAGTCCGCGAGCGCCGTGCCGATGAATGCGCCGTCGGAGCCGTAGACTGCGTAGTCCGTCACGCCCGCCTTTATATCGCGCACGCGGGCAAGGTCGAGCTTTACGCCGTTTCGGTACATACGCGTCTGCACCTCATTCAGCCTCAGCCTCGGCAGCTTCGTGAAAACACGCTCTATCGGGAGTATCAGCTCCGCGAGCCTGTCCTCGTCGCGCGCCTGCTGTATCTGCTCGAATGTGAAGCAGTCCGCGAGCGTGAAGCCGCCCGAGCTCGTCCGCACAAGCGAGGTCATAACTCCGCCGCAGCCGAGCCTTTCGCCTATGTCGTTTATTATGGTGCGTATATACGTGCCCTTGCCGCATGAGATGTCGAGGACTCCCTCACGCGAGCCTTCGTCGTAGCTGACGAGTTCGATGCCGTATACCGTTATCGGGCGCGGCTCGCGCTCGACCTCCACTCCCTTGCGGGCGAGGTCGTAGAGCCTCTGTCCGTTCACCTGCACTGCCGAATACATCGGCGGAAGCTGCATGATATCGCCGATAAACTCGGGTATCGCTGCTCTCAGCGCCTCACTGCCGACCGCCATATCCGAGCGGGTAAGCACCTCGCCCGTGATGTCCTGCGTAGTCGTGCTCTCGCCGAGACGGAAGCCTGCACGGTAGCTCTTTGTGTTGTCGGGCATGATGTCGCACGCCTTTGTCGCCGTTCCCACGAACACGGGAAGAACTCCCGTAGCCATGGGGTCGAGCGTGCCGCCGTGACCGAGCCTGCGCTCGCGCAGTATGCCTCTCAGCTTCGCGACTACGTCGAACGATGTGAAGTCCTGCGGCTTGTTCACGCACAGTATGCCGTTCATCAGCCGAGCGCCTTTCTGACGGTTTCTATCAGCATTTTCTTGACCTCTTCCAGCTCGCCCTCGACCGTGCAGCCTGCTGCCTTCGCATGACCGCCGCCGCCTATCGTCTGACATATAGTCGAGACGTTGACCGCGTCTGCCGAGCGGAACGAGCACTTGAACACGTTCGGTTCGCGCTCGCGCATGAGTATGCCGACTTCGGTGTTCTCGAGCTGTATCGTCAGAGGAGCAAAGCCCTCGAGCTCGTCGGGGCTGATGCCGAGCTCACGCATCATATCCTGCGTTACCGCGACTACGGCGAGCTTGCCGCCGAGATGCTCCTCCATGAGCTCCGAGACCTTTGCCTCGAGCTTCATCCTGCCGAGCGACTTCACCTCGAACATATAGCGGTTTATCCTCGCAAAGTTGATGTCATAGCTGCGCTTCATCTCCGCCGCTATCTCATGTGCGCGCGGAGTCGTGCAGTCGTAGCGGAAGCAGCCCGAATCCGTGGCTATCCCCGTATACAGGCACATTGCACAGTGCTTGGTGATGTTCACGCCCATATACTTCCCGAGGTCGTAGATTATCTCGCACGCCGCCGTCGCCTTCTCGCGCAGCAGCGTCTTTTCCGCGTAGTCCCTGTTGGACTCGTGGTGGTCGATACAGAGCTGTACCTTGTCTCCGTATATCTCGGCGTACTTGCCCATGAGCTTTACGTCCGCGATATCAACGGCGATGATGGTCTTGGGCTCGAATTCCTCGCCCGCTCCCACGCTCGTCATAAAGTCATAGCGCGAGGGGAAAACGTCGCTGCACACTACGCGGCTGCGTATGCCCAGCTCCGCAAGAATGTCTTTGAGTCCGAATCCCGCGCCGATACAATCGCCGTCCGGACTCTGGTGAGTGATTATGACCGCGTCCTGGCAGTTGCGCAGGAAGGTCTCTGTCTCACTGAAACCAATATACATAAATGCACTCCTTTTAGTTGAATGGCTAAATGCGGACAGCTTCGATTAAGCCATTAGCCGTTAGCCATTAGCTCTATGTGTTCGCTTCGCTCACTTATTTAAATAATATCGCCGAAGGCGATACCGCGAGCTAAAGGCTAAAGGCTAATAGCTAAAGGCTCAACGCATATCCGCAGTGTATCAATCACAACAAATCATTAAGCTTCTTGCTTATCTCCGCGCTTCTCTCGATAGAGTTGTCCGCCACGAACGTCAGCTCGGGAGATTTCCTCATCTTCAGGCGGTGGAAAAGCTCTCTCCTTATGAAGCCCGCCGCGCTTTTCAGTCCCGCGACCGACTCCTTTGTACGCTCCATGCCCTCAAGGCTCGAGACATATATCTTGCAGTTTGACATATCCCCCGACAGGTCAGCTCTCACTATGGTGAGCAGCTTGTCTATGCGCGGGTCTTTCAGCTCGCGCAGGATAGCTGTCATCTCGCGTTTTATGTCCTCTGCCATACGGCTGTTTTTAAAATTAGGCATAGCTTACCTCTCTCAGATATTTACGGTGAAGCCGCCGTCTTCGGTCTCGGCGTGCTGCGCCTCCTGCTTTTCCTCGCCATCGAAGTACTCGCCCGCCTTGGCTTCCTCTACGTCCGCTTCCACCTTTGTATAGTCGGGGAGTTCTTCGTCGCCCTCCTCGTAGTATATGTCTGCGAATTTGTCGTATTCCGGCTCGAGCTCGACATCACGCACAGGTCTTTCCACTCCCATGAGGTCGTTGGGGAAATCCTCCTCCTGCTCCACGGGACTGCACTGACCGAGCAGGATCTTTTTTACGGACTCGAAAAAGAAAATGTCTATCGGTCCGAAATCCTCCCAAGCCAGCGCTTCATCACAATACTGTATCATATCGGCATTGCTCATTCTCTCTGCATCCATTGATGTGATCCTCCTCCCGCCGAGTTATGCTCGGCTTTCTTTTTGGTTTATCCCTATATTATTTCATTATCCTTGGTTCGTGGGACTCCGTCCCGCACCCTGCCGAAGGGAAACAATTCCCTTCGGGTCTGCGATTTTTCTCTTTCCTTAGTCTTCGCGGTACTCCTCTACGGTGTATGCCTCGAAGATATCGCCTTCCTTGACGTCGCTGAACTTCTCAAGGCTGATACCGCACTCGTAGCCCTCCGCGACTTCCTTCGCGTCGTCCTTGAAGCGCTTCAGACCCGATATCTTGTCGTCCGCGATGATGATACCGTCGCGCACTACTCGTATCTGACAGCCTCTTGTTACCTTGCCGCTGAGCACGTAGCTTCCCGCTACCATGCCGACATTCGATATCTTGTATACCTGACGGACCTCTACGCGTCCGAGCTCTATGTCGCGGAACTTAGGTGCGAGCATACCCTTCATAGCTGTGGATATCTCTTCGATAGCGTCGTAGATGATGCGGTAGAGGCGGACGTCTACGCCGTCGCGCTCGGCATTCTCAGCCGCAACAGGGTCGGGACGTACGTTGAAGCCTACTATGATAGCGTTTGATGCCGCCGCGAGCATTACGTCGCTCTCCTTGACTGCTCCGACTGCTCCGTGGATGACTCTTACTCTTACTTCGTTGTTCGAGAGCTTTTCGAGCGACTGCTTTACAGCCTCGACAGAGCCCTGTACATCCGCCTTGACGATTATCGGGAGCTCCTTTATCTCGCCCTCGGCTATCTGGCTGAACAGGTTGTCGAGCGTTACCTTGCGGTACTGGTTGAACTGCTCCTGCTTCTGCTCGTGCTTTCTCTGCTCGACGAGTTCGCGGGCAAGCCTCTCGTCCTCAACTGCGTTGAAGATGTCGCCTGCACTCGGAACTTCTGCAAGTCCCGTTATCTCAACAGGTACGGACGGTCCTGCGGACTTGACTGTTCTGCCCTTGTCGTTCGTCATTACGCGGACACGTCCTACGGCTGTGCCTGCGATGAGGACGTCGCCCTGTCTGAGAGTGCCGTTCTGAACGAGGAGGGTCGCGATAGGACCTCTGCCCTTGTCAAGACGTGCCTCGATGACTGTACCCTTTGCAAGTCTGTCGGGATTAGCCTTGAGTTCCTGCACCTCGGCAACGAGAAGCACATTCTCGAGGAGCTCGTCGATGCCCTGACCCGTCTTTGCCGAAACGGGTACGCATATAACGTCGCCGCCCCAGTCCTCGCAAACGAGGTCGTACTTGGTGAGCTCTTCCTTTATCTTGTCGGGGTTTGCACCCTCTTTATCCATTTTATTTATGGCTACGATTATCTGCACTCCTGCGGACTTCGCGTGGTTGATGGACTCAACTGTCTGCGGCATGATACCGTCGTCTGCGGCAACTACAAGGATAGCGATATCGGTGATGTTCGCACCTCTTGCACGCATTGATGTGAATGCCTCATGTCCGGGAGTATCGAGGAAGGTGATGTCCTTGCCCTGAACGTTTACCTGATAAGCACCGATGTGCTGTGTGATGCCGCCTGCCTCGCCTGCGGCAACGTGAGCGTTTCTGATGCGGTCGAGGATAGAGGTCTTGCCGTGGTCAACGTGTCCCATAACTACTACTACGGGGCAGCGCGGCTGGAGGTTCGTATCGTCGTCGTCGGTGTCGTCGATGAGGCGCTCCTCAATGGTGACGATGACCTCTTTCTCTACCTTTGCGCCGAGCTCCTCAGCTACGAGAGATGCGGTATCGAAGTCTATCTCCTGATTTATCGAAGCCATTACGCCGAGTCCCATGAGCTTCTTGATAACGTCGGTAGCCGTAGCCTTCAGACGTGTTGCGAGCTCGCCGACAGTGATGCTCTCGGGTATCATTACCTTGAGCTGCTGCTTTCTTGCGCGCTCGAGCTCGAGCCTCTTGAGCTTCTCTGCCTCGGACTCCTTCTTGCTGAACTGCTGGCGGTTCCTCTGCTGGGACTTCTGATTTATCTTCTGCTTCTTCGAGCTGTAGTTCTCGTTGTGCTTGTTCGAGGAAGCCATGTTGTCGTAGCGCTCGTTGTACTTGTCGAGGTCCACGTAGCTGCCGCGGGTATCGACTGTGCGGCGCTGTGTTGCTGTGGAAGCCGTCTCGGATGAGAAGCTTGTGTTGAGCTTGGAGCTCTCGCCTCTGTCGCGCGCCTTTACCTGCTCCTTCTTCTTCTCGGGCTTCTTGGGCTTGGGCGGCTCGGGAGCCTTTGCGGGCTCCTTCTTAACGGGCTCTGCGGGCTTTTCAGCCTTGGGTGCGGGTTTCTCAGCCTTGGGTGCCTCCGCCTTCTTCTCGGGCTCAGCCTTGGGTGCGGGCTTCTCGGCAGCCTTTACGGGCTTTTCTGCCGTCTTCTCGGTCTTGGCAGCAGGCTTCTTCTCGGCTGCGGGCTTCTCGGCAGCAGGCTTCTTCTCCTTCTTCGGAGCAGCCGCCTTCGCCTCGTCGGACTTCTCCGCCTTCTCAGCCTTAGCAGCTGTCTTCTTCTCGGCTGCGGGCTTCTCTTCGGCGTCCTTCTTCTTGACGGTCTTCTTCTCGGGCTTGGGCTCTTCCTTGCGCTCGGGTCTCGGGTCGCTCTTGGACGCGAAATACTCGTCGAAGGACTTCACTGCGTTCAGCTTGGTGTAGTGCTCGAGGACAACGTTCATCTCGTCCTCGGTAAGACCCGTGGAAGCCTTCTTCTTCGTATCGCCCTTGCCTGCGAAGAAATCAATTATATCCTGTGAAGCGACGTTAAGGTCCTTCGCTGCGTCGCTCAGTTTTATCTTTTTTGCCATATGTTGCAGTACCTCCAATTATCGTAAAAGTGTAGTTATTTATGTCAACACTTCTGAGGTGTTATTTCTGTATCTTCTTGATGAACCCGTCCGCAAAGCCTTTGTCGCAGACAGCTATCACTGCGGTCTCCTTGCCGCAGAGCCGCCCCATCTCGTCCTTTGCGAGCTCGGTCCTGAGGTGTACGGTCTCGTATCTGCCGCACACGAAATCCACTTCCTTGAGAGTTTTCGGTGAAGCGTCGGCTGCGGTCAGCACGCAGAATGCCTTGCCGTCTCTGACTGCGTCCATCGAGCTGTCAAAGCCCTTTACCGCCCTGCCTGCCTTTATGCATATCGTCAGCAGGTCAGCCGTTTTCCGTTTCTTTTCTGAGTTCATCGGACATCACCTCATAAACGCTCTCATCTATCCTGCATGAGAATGCCTTTTCAAGTCTGCGGGCTTTGCGCGCCTTATCGAAGCACTCGGTGCTCTTGCAGATGTAAGCTCCTCTGCCGTTCTTCTTGCCGACAAAATCAAGGCTTATCTCGCCCTCGGGAGACTTTACCACGCGCATGAGCTCTTTCTTCGGCTTCATCTCATTACAGCCGAGGCACATTCTCATCGGTATCTTCTTAGGCTTCATCATTTTCCTCAGCGGTTCCCTCCGCAGCTGCCTCAGCCTCTGTCTTCTCGGGGATGTCCTCCTCGTATGTCTCCTTTACGGGAGGAACATAGTCGGGGCTGAGCTCGGGAGCTTCGTCGCCCGTGAGGTTGTCGAACTGGGGCTTGATGTCTATCTTGAAGCCCGTCAGCTTAGCCGCAAGCTTTGCATTCTGTCCCTTGTTGCCGATAGCGAGCGAGAGCTGGTTGTTCGGCACGATAACTGTGCAGGTCTTCTCCTCCTCGGAGGTAACTACAGTCTTGAGCACCTGTGCGGGAGCAAGGGCTCTTGTGATGAACTCCGCTGTATCCTCGCTCCACGGGATGATGTCTATCTTTTCGCCGCTGAGCTCGTTGACTACAGCAGTGATACGCGAGCGCTGAGGTCCGATGCAAGCGCCGACCGCGTCTACGTTGTCGTCCTTCGACCATACGGCTATCTTCGTTCTCGAGCCTGCCTCACGCGATATGGACTTGACCTCTACAGTGCCGTCGTATATCTCGGGGACTTCAAGCTCGAACAGGCGCTTTACGAGGTCCTTATGTGTACGTGATATCTTCACGATAGGCTTCTTTGTCTTGCCGACGATGCCTGTGATGTACACCTTTACCTGCTTGCCCTCCTCGAGCACCTCGCCTGGTATCTGCTCATTCTTGAAGAGGTAGAGCTCCGTGCCCTGATACTCGACCGTGACTGTGCCCCTGCCCGGCTCTATCTGCGATACGGTCGCGATGATGCAGTCGTGCTCTTTCTGCTCGAACTTGCCGAGCATCTGCTCACGGTTTATCTCGCGGAGGTCGCCCTTTATCGACTGCTTTGCCGAGAGAGCCGCCATTCTTCCGAGCTTCGAGATATCTATCTCCTTCAGTATCGTTCCGCCGACCATTGCGTTCGGGTCGATGGTCTTTGCAACGTCGATGTTTATCTCGTTCTCGTCGATGGGCTCGTCGTCGATTATCTCCTGAACGATGTACATTGCGAATTTCTTCTTTGCAGGGTCTATCTCGACTCTTATCCTGTCCTCACTGTGAGGATATGCTCTCTTGGCGGCTTTGAGCATTGCCGACTTTACCTTCTCGATGAGCAGGTCGGTCTCAACGCTGTTTTCTTCGCCGAGCATTTTAAGTGCGTCGAAAAAGTTTTCCATTGTGTTTTCCTCCGTTTATATTATATTTACGTTGAACTTGATTAATCTCTGCGGCTCATTCAAAATCGAACCACAGCTTGACGAATGCGATGTCCTCGAGTGGTATCACACGCTCAGAGCCGTCATCGTCCCTGACCGTGACTGCGCTCTTATCGGCTCCGACAAGGCTGGCGCATATCTCCTTCTCTCCGTCCGCCTCGCGTATCAGGCGCACCCTTACCTTGTCGCCCTCGCAGACCTCGAAGTGTTCCTCTCTGAGGAGCTCCCTCTCCAGTCCCGCAGAACCGACCTCGAGCATATAATGCTGGGGAATGGGGTCTGTCTCGTCGAGGATATCGTTCACGGGAGCATTTACGCGCTCGCAGTCCGCGATGGTGATGCCCTCGTCGCAGTCGATGAATATCCGCAGATACCACATCGCCCCCTCCTTGACGTAGTTGACGTCCCAGAGGTAGTAGCCGAGCTCGTCCGTTATCGGCTTGACGAGGTCGTATACCTTCTGCTCTGTTCCTCCGAACTTTTTCAGCTTCATCCGGTGCTTTTCTCCTTTCTGTCCATAGCATCTCAATAGCCGTCGGGAGGCTATCTCCCGATACAATACGAAAGACCGGAGGTTTCCGGTCTTTAGTCTTACTATCATCATATAGTATTATAACACGCAGAAATGGAAAAATCAAGTGCTTTTCGCAGATTTTTCAAATTTTTCGCGTATTTATCCAAATCGGACAAAAAAATCGGTACCGAACACTGTTTTCGGTACCGATTTTGCAGTTTTAAGCCAGTCCCGCATTGGCGACCGTGGTAGTCGTAGTCGCGAGAGGGTCGTCGTCGGCAAGGGTGGTCGTCGCGATAGCGGGAGCGTCGCCTCCGCCAACGTTGACCTTTATCTCTATCTCGATATCGGGATAGTTCTTGAAGCTGAGGACTATGTATGTCTGTCCCTTGGATACGCCCGTGATATAGCCCGATGCATTAACAACGGCTATTGCGGGGTCCATAGACTTCCAGACCTCGTCGGATTCGCCCGTGCCTGCGTCAGGATAGCTCTGGATTATCGGGACGTCGGTCTCGCCGACCTCGAGGAAGAGCTCGCGCTTGGAGAGCTTGACGTTGGAAGCCTTGGGATTTACGGCAGCAGTAGTAGTTACGGTCGTAGTCTCCGCAGGAGGCTCGGTCACAACAATGGTAGTGGAGGTCGTGGTCGTAGTTTCAGCCTTCGAGCCGTTTTCGCCGCCCATATTCTTTGTACATTTAGCGAGAAGCACGACAAACATCAGCACAACGAACGCTATGACTGCAAGCGCCGCCAACTGTCTTTGTCTGAGCACCTTACGTGTAACACGTCTTCTGTTGTCCATACTATTTCCTTCCTTTATGTTTATATCTTAACAAAGGAGCATTCCTTTGATAACATTATAACACAAGCACTTAAAAAAGTCACGCACTTTCAGAAATTTTTACACATTGCTGTAAATTATTTCTGCGATTTGTTGATTTTGCACAAGGAAAGAGTGTGACACACTGCCCTAAACTAAAAGCGGAACGCCAAAGCGGCGTTCCGCAGGTCTTATGAGTTGAATCTTCCGACCTCTTCGTCGATGACTCCGCTGCACGAATCGCGGAGTGTCTCCCACGAATCCGCCGCAGGCTCGCCCTCGAGCAGCGCCTGCGTGAGCTTGTTCATAACGCCGCTGGTCTCGTAGTTATAGTCGCCCTCGCCGTACATCCTCGCGCCCATGCCATAGCCGAAGTCAATAAGAGGCGTCCTCTCGCTCGGGTCAAGAAGCGACTGTAATACGTCGTACTGCTCCTCGGTAACGAAGGACTTGGTCTTGCCTCCCGCCGTCTTTATCTCCGCAAGAGCTGCCTGCTTCGCAGCCTTCTTGTACTCCTCCTGCGCCGCCGCAATGCGCTCGCACTTGATATACGCCGCAACAGCCGCGCCCTTGGTCGAGTTCCTGACGAGCATCTTCGCATCGTAGTTGCAGCAGAGGTATTCCTTGTCGGCATCGGGAGCCTTCGGGAAAGGTACTGCCATGATGTCCGAATTCGGGTTCATCGCATTGGATTCGCCGAGCGCCCAGTCTCCCGCAGCAAAAAAGAGCGTATCGTGTCTCGTCGGATAATAGTTCTCCCAATCGGAGCGGTAGAGTCCCTTTGAGGCTATCTCCTGCATGAAGAGCTCCGCCTTTTCTATCGCGGGGTCGCTGATATTATTTGCAAACTCGGTACCGTTGTAGTTTACCACGGTGTGGCCAGTGGACTGAAGAAGCGCCTGTCCGCAGCTGCCGCATAAGCCATAGCGCTTTTCGCCCTCGGGTGCCTTAGCAACGAACGCTTCCATGAGCTCCATGAACTTGTTCCAGTCCCACTTGCCGTCGAGGTAGAGCTGATACGGGTCTTCAAGCTCCTGCTCGCTCATTATGTTTCGGCTGTATATTATGACCTGCGGGTCGGTAAGGGCATACGGCACAACGTAGTGCTGACCGTTATACCCGAACTTTTCTATCACGTCGGTCATTCCGTCCCAGAGGCCCTCCTCCGCCATGCCCATACTGTCAAAATACGGGTCGAGGGGGGCGTACTGCTCATTGAGAGCGCCGTTCGGGAACGCGCCCTCCTCATAGGGGAACATATCCACCTGCTCGCCCGAAATTATCATCTCGGAAAGCCTGTCGTACTTCTCGCTCGGAGATGTGAATTCATACTTCACATTTGCACCGTATACGTCCTCAAAAAGCGAGAGCGCCGTCGAACGCGGACCGCCATTCGCGGGATTGAGGTCGTAGTCCGCGAGCCATACTATTGTCTGTCCGCTTACATCGGCGGCTGCCTCTGTCGTCGGCTCAGTCTCGGAGGTTATTTCTGCTATGCTGTCCTCGGAGGTCTTGCCGTCCTCACAGGACACAGCTGCGCCTCCGAAGACCGCCGCAGCTGCGACTGCCGAAAGCAGCCTTTTTATTCCATTCATCGTTATGCTCCTTCCATGGCCGAGAGTCCGCTCGTGCAGACCCTTTCGAGCCAACCTATATTGTACCATATCGCAGAGATGAAGTCAAGCACCGCTGACAAACGGTTGACAAATGTCTAAGTTTCAGCAAAAAAATGCAGAAAAGGCTATAATCCATATTTTGTAAGGTAATGCTAACAAATATGTCTTGATTTTTCGCCGCCTTTATGTCAAAATAGAATCAAGAGGAGCGGAAGCTCCCCGAATATTCTACGGAGGTGCTTTAATTATGGCATATAAGATTTCAGACGATTGTGTTAGCTGCGGTGCTTGTGCAGGTGAGTGTCCTGTAGGCGCTATCTCGGAAGGCGACGGAAAATACGTTATCGACGCTGACGCTTGCGTAGAGTGCGGCGCTTGTGCAGGTGTTTGCCCCGTAGGCGCTCCTTCTGCTGAGTAATTCTGACACGATACATGAAAAATCAACGGCTATCCTTTCGGATAGCCGTTTTTCTTTTGTTTGTTGTCACGTCGAATGAGTCAGTACCGTGATATCGCTCTCGGTAACGTTCACCTTGATGACGTCGGGTGTCTTGTCAGGCTCATTGAGTGTCGGGAAGAAGCATACCGTGAAGTCCTTCACGTCCTCTCCTACAGCAAAGCCGCCGACTATCCCGCTGAACTGTCCGTTCGCGGGAACTGTGAACGGGCTGGGGATATAGCCGTCAAGATTGTTCGTGGCATAGAGCTGGCTGCCTACATGGTAATGTATCTCGCTGCCGTCGCTGAGAAGCAGATAGAAGTTGTTGAGTATGTTGAGTTCGTACTCCTTGTCGGTGGTGTTGTCGATTGTGACATCGAGATAGATGAAGCGCTCGTTTTTCTCGTTGCGGTTGTCCGCGTCGATGACCCTGTTAAGCGTGAAGCCAGTCTTGTTGGCGCTCGCCTTCTCGGAAACAGCGGCGCTGACCTCGTGGTCTGCTCGTCCCTCGTTGCTTTGATTTACGGTGGTAGCCTGCGATGCCACAGACATAGACCTGCTGCCCGAATCGTCAGAGCAGCCTGCTGCTGCCGATACTGCCATAGCCGCACACAGGATGAGCGCGGCGATCTTATATATTCTCATTGTATGAGCCTCCGTTCAGATGTGGATAGGCGCGATCTGCGCTCCCTTAGTATACCACAACAGAGCCGCTCGTGTCAAGTATCGCACAGCGCCCGCCTCTTCGGTCTTTTCAGCGAGAGCAGTCCCAGTGAGACAAGATACATCACTGCACCTGCCGCAGCGGAAACTGCCGTGTAAATTATCCCTGACACTCCTGCACGCGTGCATATGCCTTTCGCGAGATAGGCTGCTCCGCCGCACATAGCTCCCGCATAGAGCACCTTCAACAGTGCTCCGACAGGCAGGGCTGCTCCCGAGACGCGGATGTATACGGTCAGCGAGACAGCCAGTATCACTGCGTAGCAGAGCGAGGTCGATATCGCCGCTCCGTCAGCTCCGAGGAGAGGCACAAGCGCAAGATTGCCGACGAGCTTCACGGCTGCTCCCGCGAGCATTATCTTCAGCGGCGCAGATGACCTGCCGACCGCCTGTAAAAGGCTGAATACAGGGAATGACAAGCACAGGCAGACCATTCCAGCCATAAGCAGCCGCAGAGCCGATATGCACAGCTCTACCTCGTCGCTTTGCAGCGGGAACAGCAGATGCAGTACCTCGGGGGCGAGGACTCCCAGCCCGAATGCCGACGGCACTGCCATCGCTGCCGCTGTCACGAGCGCCTGCGCCGTGCCTGCTTCGAGGGCGGCTC
This sequence comes from Ruminococcus sp. YRD2003, assembly GCA_900109435.1. Classification (GTDB taxonomy): domain Bacteria; phylum Bacillota; class Clostridia; order Oscillospirales; family Ruminococcaceae; genus Ruminococcus; species Ruminococcus flavefaciens_G. The sequence continues at coordinate 127,254 of FNZT01000011.1, forward strand.
TGTCCCGCGATGACCACGCCGCCGTTATCGTCGGGAGCGCTCCCTTGCCGAGCATATTCGTCACCGACGGCACAAGGTTGAACACCGTCAGCGCTATCCCTGCGAACGAGCCGTACACGAAGTTCGGGACATCCTCGGGCGCGACCGCCGCGGGTACTCCCCTGCCGCAGCCAAACCGCGATATACAGGCGATGACCGTCCACATATCCACAAGTGAAGTCAGATTCGTGACGACAGAGCTCACTCCCACGGGCAGAGCCGTCAGTGCGAGCTCGCGGGCTATCTCGCGGCGGGACTGAATATGCTCCTCGCCTCCGCGGAAAGTACGGCGGAAAAGCGCCATTACCACAAAGAACAGCACCGCTCCGAGCGAGGACAGCGATACTCCGAGTATGCCCGCCGCCGCCGAGAGCGCACGTGTATCGGTCACGGAGGGGAAATGAGCCATTATCGCGCTGCCGTGAGAGTCCACAAAGCCGCACAGCCACAGTCCCGCGGCAACCTTGACCGCGCCCTCCGCCGCCTGAGAGAGTGCGGTCGGGTACATATTGCTCATGCCCTCGTAATAGCCGCGCTCCACCGCTGTAATGCAGCCGAAAAGCACCGCGGGAGCTATCATCATCAGCGCGGGGACCGCTTCCGTGCCGCCCGTCGAGAGCAGGCTGAACGGGTATGCGAGCAGGTATACGGCGGCGCTCCCGAGGAGACCCACTCCCGTGAAAAGCAGCAGGGCGGTGCTGCGTATGCGGCGGATATTCGCGTACATTCCGAGGGCGGAGCTCTGTGCGGTCATGCGCGCCACCGCCGAGGACAAGCCCGTCGCCGTAAGCGCGTAAACAGGCAGAAAAAGGCTGTACGCACAGCTGAAATAGCTCATTCCCACGCCGCCGAGCAGGTTCGTCAGCGGTATCTTGAACAGCGCTCCGAAGCCCTTCGCCACTACCGCCGATATCATCAGTATTATCGAGCCTTTCAGTATGTTCTGCTTCTTCATCGCGCGCCTCCCGTCCGTATTCCATACAGGATATGCCGCGCGGCAGCAAATTATGAGGCAAAAGGAAAACGGACGCCCGAAAACACCCCTACCTAATTTTTTGTAGGGGCGAGTTCCGCTCGCCCGTCGTTTTATAAATCAACTGTAGCTTGATATTGGTCTGCGGGCGCTCGGATAAGCAGCACACCAAATCTTCGATTTGGATTGTGATGCTATATGCAGCTTTGCTGTAAAGCGCCCCTACACAGCATACCTGTTTATTTTGCGAGGAAATCCTCCATTGTGCCCGTTCCGCCCGTCGAGATGAACGAATAGTACGCCAGTATAGACGAGGCGTCCTTTGCATCGACCATGCCGTCTTCATTGACGTCGGCGGCTGACTTTATCTCGGGCGGGAGCGGCTCCGTGACTCCGTCCGTCGACCGCAGCGCGTACTCGCCGAGAACAAAGGTGGCGTCCTTCGCGTCGACCTTCCCGTCGCCGTTGGGGTCGCCGAGCATGAGAGCGGGTTTGGGCTTCTCGCCCGCGATCTTTATCCAGCCGCTGTGCAGCCCCTTCGTGAACACATAGGTCATTTGCAGTTTGCCCGCTCCGCTCTGGGAGCGGTCGATGAACAAGTCTTTTCCTACATCGTCGACCACATAGACGAGCCCAAATGGGTAGACCTCGCCGCTGTCGGCGTCCTCGGGAACTACGAAGTCCACCGTGAAGATACTGCCATTCTGTACCGATCTCTCCTCCGAGTAGGCGTAGAATGCGAGCTGCCCCTCTTCGACCATTGCCGAGCCAGTCGTGAAGCCCTCGACCGAAGTACCCGCCGTAACCACCTCGCCCTTGGAGTTCTCACGCACCTTCAGGCGCGTATCATAGAAGAAATGAAAGCGCATCATATTGACAGGCTCCTCCACGCCGACCACACTGAAATATACACGCTGTACCTTTCCCTTCGCGTATTCGGGTTCGAGACCTATCTTATCGAAAAAGAGCATTATGCCGCCCTCATAGTCACGAGGATCTATCTTTTGGGTGTTCCACTCATTCGGCTGGACCCATTTCTTGCCGTCATACTCAACTATCTTATCATCCTGTTTATTATACGGATTTTCCGCACCTTCATTATAGGCATAGGCAGTCTGTCCGCCGCCTGACAGTACAGAGCTCCTAATGAAGTAATATTCCGAAGCTGCGACCGCTATTGCAAGCGAAAGCGCTGCTGAGAGCAGCTTTTTCATTCTCACCGCATGACCTCCTCATATGGTATTTTAATACATTATACACCACAAGCTTTGAATAATCAAGAGCTTTTGCCGATATTCCGCTTATTATCAGCAGTGAAGCAAAATTATACCGTTACTGTTGCTTTTCCTATTATGGTATAAGTGCGGTGTCAGCACTGCCGATTTCGCGGTATACATAAACCAAACGGAAATTTCTCCCCCGCGGCTGTTGCTTTTTTTGTAATTATATGGTATAATGTTAGTTAGCTTATTTTGCTTTAAGACTAATCGAAAGGACGAATCATATATGGAATATAAATTTTCCGACAAGGTAAGCGGTCTGAAAGCCTCCGCTATTCGTGAGATACTCAAGTTCACCGCAGACCCCGAGGTCATTTCATTCGCGGCGGGCAATCCTGCTCCCGAGGCTTTCCCCAAGGAGAGGATAGCCGAGCTCTCCGCTGAGCTCCTGCGCGATGACCCTATCCTCGCTATGCAGTACAGCGTCACCGAGGGATATACTCCCCTGCGCGATTTTCTCAAGGGCTGGATGACCGAAAAGGGCTGCTTCCACAAGGAGTTCGACGACCTCATCATCACGTCGGGCGGTCAGCAGGCAAACGAGCTCTCCTGCAAGGTGCTCCTCAACGAGGGCGATACCCTGCTGTGTGAGTCGCCGAGCTTCATCGGCTCTCTCAACGCTTTCCGCTCTTACAACGTCAACCTCGTCGGCGTTGATATGGAGGATGACGGCATCGACCTCGCCAAGCTCGAGGACGCTCTCAAAACTCAGCCGAATGTAAAGATACTCTACCTTATCCCTAATTTCCAGAACCCCACGGGCCGCACGATGTCGCTCGCTAAGCGCAAGGCTGTTTACGAGCTTGCCTGCAAGTATGACTTCATCATCCTCGAGGATGACCCCTACGGCGAGCTCCGCTTCGCAGGTGAGAACGTTCCCACGATAAAGAGCCTTGATACAGAGGGCAGAGTCATCTACTCCAGCACCTTCTCAAAGCTCATCTCGCCCGGCTTCAGAACAGGCTTCGTTTCGGCGCCTGCTCCGATAATTCAGAAGATAGTCGTATGCAAGCAGGTATCCGATGTTCACTCGAATATATGGGCACAGGTGCTCTGCCACCGCTTTATGACCACTATCGACCGCGAGGCTCACTTCAACAAGCTGCGCGGCATATACAAGGAAAAGTGCGACCTTATGTGCAGCTTCATTGATGACGGCTTCTCGAAAAAGATAAGCTATGTCAGACCGCAGGGCGGACTGTTCATATGGTGTACCCTCCCCGAGAGCGCGGATATGAACGCATTCTGCACCAAGGCTGTTCAGGAATACAAGATCGCGGTCGTTCCCGGCAACTCGTTCAACATAAAGGAGAGCGAGGTAAGCCACTCATTCCGCCTCAACTACTCGACCCCCACAAACGAGCAGATCAAAAAGGGCATGGAGATACTCGCCCGCATGACACGCGAGATGCTCGACTAATCATCCGAGCCGTTAGCCTTTAGCCATTAGTCGTTAGCTTATGGTGTCCGCTGACGCGGACATATTCAGATATCATCGCCATAAGGCGATACCGCGAGCTAAAGGCTAAAGGCTGACAGCTAACGGCTCACAAATATAACTACCAAACTGAAAGGAATCACAAATATGGCAACCTCAGACAGATACCCCGTTACTCAGAAATACCTCATGACAAGAGCTCAGGCTCTCAGCTTCCCCGCTAACTTCTTTGAAATGAAGTTCGGCAAGAAAGACGTCTACGGCGTGGTCATTGATATGCCCATGCCCGGCAATATCCTCACAACCATGGTCTGCTTCATCAACGGAGCCGCTAACCTCTACTTCAACAACGGCGGCGAGTACGTCGGCGCTTCTCAGAAGTACAGAAGCCTTGTACAGGCTGCAAATGCTCTTGTAGTCAATGCAGCTCAGATCATCCCCAAGGCTACCAAGACAAAGCAGTTCGACCTCCCCAAGGGCAGGACACAGTTCGTATATCTCCTCACCAAGAACGGCACCTACAAGGTGGAGTTCCAGCCCGGCCTTATCCCCGAAACAGAGCCCGAGAAGCGCACGCTTTACGTGCTCTATCAGCGCGTGCTCGCTGAGCTCAGGAACTGTCAGCTCAGAGATGATATGGAAGCCCGCAAGGCAAATAAGTAAGGAGTACCCCATATGGACGATAAAAAGCTCATTTTCAGCGCAATACAGCCGACAGGTACTTTCACACTCGGCAACTACATCGGCGCTGTAAGAAACTGGGGCCCGCTTCAGGAACAGTACAACTGCATTTACTGCGTTGCGGACCTCCACGCTATAACCGTTAAACAGGAGCCCGCAAAGCTCCGCCAGAATACTCTCGCGGCATACGCTCTGCTCATGGCGTGCGGTCTTGACCCCGAGAGGTCTATCCTCTTCATCCAGAGCCACGCTCACACCCACAATGACCTCAACTGGCTGCTCTGCTGCAACACGCAGTTCGGCGAGCTCTCACGCATGACCCAGTTCAAGGACAAGAGCCAGAAGCACCCCGACGATGTCAACGCGGGTCTGTTTACCTATCCGTCCCTTATGGCGGCGGATATCCTCGCGTACAACGCCGACCTCGTGCCCGTTGGTGTTGACCAGAAACAGCACCTCGAACTCGCACGAAATATCGCTCAGCGCTTCAACCAGCGCTACGGCGACTTCTTCAAGCTCCCCGAGCCGTACATCACCGAGGTCGGAGCGAAGATAATGTCGCTTCAGGACCCGACAAAGAAAATGTCCAAGTCCGATGAGAACGTGAATGCCTGCATCCTCATACTCGACGACAAGGACACTATCGTTCGCAAGTTCAAGCGCGCTGTCACCGACAGCGAGGCGGAGGTCGCTTTCCGCGAGGGCAAGGACGGCATCAACAACCTTATGTCTATCTATTCCTGCGTCACAGGCAAGGACTACGCCGCTATCGAGGCTGAATTCGCAGGCAAGGGCTACGGCGACTTCAAACTCGCGGTTGGCGAGGCTGTTGCAGACAGCCTTGAGCCCGTCCGCACCGAGTTCGCCCGCCTCATAAACGACAAGGCTTACCTCAAGGACTGCTACACAAAGGGCGCCGAGAAGGCGATGAAGATATCAAGCCGCATCGTTTCCAAGGCGTATCACAAGGTCGGATTCGTCGACAGACCCTTCTGAATCCGCCGAAACCGCCTAAATGCGCGGATACTTTAGGCAAAACATATAAAAAATTAATCCCAAATTCTGCAAAAAGCACAAACTTTTGCGAAATATATTGATTTTTCGCGAATTTTGGGGTATTATTAGAGGAGTGCTAATCCCATGGTCGAATATCAGCAGAAGGATAACTACACTATCAGCGATCTGCTCGACATCGTCAGGTTACTGAGGGGCGAAGGCGGCTGTCCCTGGGACAGAGAACAGACCCACAGCTCTATCAGAAGCGACTTCATTGAGGAGACCTGCGAAGCTGTAGAAGCTATCGATCTCGGAGATACCTCCCTGCTCAGGGAAGAGCTCGGCGACGTACTGTTGCAAGTGGTCTTCCATTGCAGGATAGAGGAGGAAGCAGGCTCGTTCAGGTTCGACGACGTCTGTGACGAGATATGCAAGAAGCTCATTCTCCGTCACCCCCACGTTTTCGGCGAGGTCAAAGCCGATACCACCGCAGAGGTGCTGAAGAACTGGGACGCTATCAAAATGGACGAAAAGGGACAGGAGACCTATACCGATACACTGAATCAGGTCGCTAAGTCTCTTCCGTCGCTCATGAGGGCGCAGAAGGTCGGTAAACGTGCAATGCGCGCAGGTATGGACTTCCGCAGCGCCAAGGACGCTATGGCTTGCATAGACAGTGAAAAGGCAGAGCTCGAAAGAGCTGTTGCCGCGGGCGATACGCAGAATATCGAGGAAGAAATGGGCGACCTGCTCTTCTCGTGTGTGAATGCTGCCCGTCACCTCGGCGTGAATGCCGAGCTCGCTCTCAAGGCTTCCACGGACAAGTTTATCAAGCGGTTCTCTGTAACAGAGCAGCTGGTCAGTGAGGAGGGGCACGATATGAAGGACCTCCCTATCGAAGAGCTGGATATTTACTGGGACAAAGCTAAAAAAATTATAACGGAGGAACACTAAAATGACTAAAACAGAACTCATCAATTCAATCGCAGATAAAGCAAACTGCACTAAGAAGGACGCTGCTGCTGCTCTCGAGGCTACTCTCTCAGCAATCGAGGAAGCTCTCGTAAAGGGCGATAAGGTCGCTATCACAGGCTTTGGTACATTCGAGGTACGCAAGAGAGAAAAGAAGACTTGCATCAACCCCAGAACCAAGGAGAAGATGGTTTGCCCGCCCAGCAATGCTCCTGCTTTCAAGGCAGGCAAGGGCCTCAAGGAGGCTGTTAACGCTAAGAAGGGCGCTAAGAAATCTTCAAAGAAGAAGTAATATATCGGGGGCGGATTTTTTCCGCCCCGTTTATTTTGGAGGAATACTATGCGACTCGATAAATACCTGAAAGTAACGCGCCTCATCAAGCGCCGCACTGTTGCAAATGAAGCGTGCGATGCCGAGAAGATAGTCGTCAACGGCAAAGCCGCGAGAGCTTCTTACGACGTGAAGGTCGGCGACATCATCGAGATTAATATGGGCACTAAGCCGCTCAAGGTCAAGGTGCTCAGCGTCACCGAGCACGCAACAAAAGAGAACGCCGCCGATAATTACACGGTGGTGGAATAACACTTGAGCCACATGGGCGGATGCCTGCGTCCGCACGCTGAAACTATACCGCAAAAAGCCGCTTCATAAGGGCTGTACCTATACGGAAGCATTACGGGATATTTATCGGGGGAAACCTTTCTGAAGAAAGGTTCTCCCCCGAACCCCTTTCCAAAGACTTTTAGTCCAAATTTTGCCCCTATGGGGTACTCTCCTGATATGAAAAGAGTAAGTCTTTCTTTTCAATGAGAGTACCCCATAGGGGCAAAATTTAAATTGAAAGTTTTAGGAAGGGAGTTTGAGGGAGAACCCTTTTTCAAAAGGGTTTCCCTCAATTAATATCCGTATTGCTTCTGTATGAATACAGTCTTTATGAAGCGGCTTTTGCATTATTTGGTATTGTGTATGTCCCAGCGGAAGCTCGTCAGCTTCGATGCCTTCGTGGTATCAAGCATATTGTTATACTCGAGCTTTGCCATATCCAGATAGCGGTAATTCGTCTTTTCGTCCTTACTGCCGCCAAAGATGCCCTTCAGCTTTGACATCGCTCCGCCGCCCGACTTCTGAACAACTGTGCCGAGATGGTGATTCTCTCGCATGAACGTTATGATGTCCGCAGCAGTAGTCAGCAGCTTGTCGCTGATATTGTATATGCCTGCGTCCTTCATATCGTCGGCATTCTTTACAAAGCAGAGGATGAAGTCTACCAGATTGTGTACACAGCAGAGCTGGAAGCCGTACTGGCCCTTGCCCGATACGAACTTCGTACCGTCCTTGGGGTCGGTTATCTTCGCCACAAGGTTATCGGTGAAATTCAGTGTATACACCGGAGCAACTCTCGTGATACAGCACATAACTTCCTTGTGGTGCTGCAATTCGGATATGAGAGTCTTTTCGGAGTTATACTTCAGCACCGCATAGTTGGTGTTGGTCTTCAAGTCGGAGTCTTCTCTGATAGGCTCACGGGTCTTGGGAAAATCATATACCTGATAGGTGCTTATGAGCACGACCTTTCGCACATTTTCCGTCATAGCGTAACGATATATGAACTTGTCGCACTGTTTTGCTATATCAAGCTCTTTATCTGTAACGATAGGACCAAAATCGTTATCAACTGTGCAAGCGGCATGAATCAGAACACTTATCTCGTATTTCTCAAATATCTCGGCATAGCCATTTTTATCTGTCTGATTTACCTGTACAAATGTGTAATTCAGTTTTCCCTCATTATATGGGTTTGCCTCTACATCAGCGCAAACCACGGCAAAGCCTTTCTTGAGCAGACCCGAGCAGATATGCTGACCGATGAGTCCGCAGCCGCCCGTTACAAGAACTGTCTCCATACTTCATACCCTCCTTTCTGACAAACATACTCTTCATGACTTAATTATTATATCATAGTATTTGTTAATTTGCAAGACATTTTCATAATGTTAGTCATTTCTTACAATTATATAAGCTCGAATATTGCGGCTGATGTTCAAATGCCGTCAGATTCACTCGCTGATTATGGGATTCTCGTTGACCTCGTCGATATATGTCTGGACTGTTGCGTATATAGCGTCGTAGGTCTCGTTCCACGGTGTACCTCTTGCAGTGTTGCGGAGGTTCTGGTCGAGAAGGTCTCCGCAGTCCTTCGATACACCCGACGAGAGGTCGAAGAATGCATTATCGTCTGCAAGCTCCTGCATCTCGTGCTGCATATCTACCATTTCCTGAGTCCAGCCGTAGTCAGAGCGGAACTGCTCGTCGGAAACTGCCTTTGTATCCTCATCCATAATGGAGAAGCGCTTGCAGTCGAGATACTTGGCGACGCCCTCGGGATTGCCGCCGTTCTTTACGAAGGTGTAAGCCTCCATGCCGACGGGAACATAATACTCCTTAGACTCGGGGTCCTTCGGCATGGGAACGAAGAAGGCTTCGTCGCCGAATTTTTCCTTCCACTGCTTGGGCTCGGTGTAGAACTCGTACAGACCAACGGGATAGAAGAGCACCTTGCCCTCGCCGACGAACTCGGGGTGGGCAGTCCAGCCGTAGTCACCTACGCCGATAGCGATACAGCCCGTCTGGTTGAGGTCATACAGGAAGTTCTGAACGCGCTCCATAGCGGGGTCTCCTATATTGCTGACGAGCTTGCCGTCCTTGATGCCTACGGGCGGAACGCCTGTGGTGTTCATGAGTCCGAACTCGAACCACCAGCCGTCAATGCCGTAGTGCTGCTTATCCACGTCGACGAAACTCTGGAGCATGGACTCGAATGTGTTCCAGTCCCACTTGCCGTCGTAGTAGAGGTCGGCAGGGTCGTCGAGACCTGCCTCCTCGATAGTCTTCTTGTTGTATGCTACGCCTACCTTATCGCCTGTAGACTGCACGATAGCGAGATAGTGCTTGCCGTTCCAGAGCATACTGTCGTTCATTTCCTTTACATCCGACCACAGCGGCTTGCTGAAGTCGATGTAGTCATCGACGGAGGTGAACATTCCTCTTACCGCGCCCTTGGGGAAGGCGTCCATATCACCTGCCCAGAAGAAGTCGATGCCCTCGCCGCTGCTGATAGCCTCAGCGAGCTTTTCGTAGCGGTTCTCCCATGTGACCTGATGATATTCGATGTTGCCGCCGTACTTCTCCTCGAACACAACGAGCTCTGTGGGCTTGTTCTTGCCTGTGGCATCGGGGTTGATGTCCCATGTAGCCATCCACTTGATAGTCTTGTTCTCAAGCTCTGTATCCTCGAGGAGGTCGCTGTTTGAAGCAGCCGCATTCACCTCGTCCCTGACGCTCTGGTCTACGTCGACGTCTGCGTAGGGATTGGACGATGAGCCGCCGTCTCCGCAGGCAGTCAGCGAGAGGGTAGCAGACGCCATGAGAAGAGCAGAAATGAATATTATAGTCCTTTTCATCTGATTAACTCCTTTTTGTAATTGCCTGCACGCGGCAGGCTGTGGGTGTATTCTACTGATGCCGGCGGTCTGCAAATGACCGCAATTATCCTATTATCAATGCTGCACATATATTATATCATTTTAAAATAACGCCTGTCAATATCCAAAATCAATATAAATATTGGCGATTTCTTGTGATATTGCTGTATTTCGGGGCTGAATAGTTACAAAAATATGAACAGTTTTCAACACACCATACCTCACTGATAAAAAATCATCTGTCAACTTGCGGTCAGCGCAAAAAAACAAGGCAAAGGGCAGCTGTAAACTTCCCTTTGCCTCAGTTCTTTCTTCCGCAGCCTCCGTTCTCGGAGAATGCACACCTTCCGCGCATATTGCAGCTCTCGCAGCCACGCTTCAGCTCCTGAGCAGACGGTGCCTGCGATATGCCGATTATCGCCGTCACCGACTTCGACGGCACCAGCAGCGAGTTCTCGGTGACCGTCAGCCCGATGCGTCTCTGTGCGTTCAGAGCGAGCAGGAAGTCACGCTGGAGCGCGATCGGCAGGTCGCCGTAGCCCGGACTGAATCTCCACGTCCTGAACGGCGCGTCCACCTCGGAGAATATCTCCTCCTCGGCGTGCTCGCAGACCTGCTCAACTGCTGCGCTGCAAAGGCAGTCCACTGCAAGAGCTGCCGCCATATCCGTAACAGCCGTCTGTCGGATGAGCTTGTCAGCCTCCGCGGAGACTGTCGCCGCAAGCAGCACTGCACGTCCGCAGCCCGCAAGGTGGCGGCGTATGTCCTCACCCGTGAGGACGGCATTCATGCCCGCGATTTGCACTCCATCAGCCGTGAAGCTTACCTCTGTCTCACGGTAAACATAGGCAGGGCGGAGCTTCGCACGGACTATGGGCTCGTACTTGTCAAGCAGTTCACGCACAGCCTTGTCAGGCTCGCCCTTCACGCCCATATAACGCGCGGCTTCGGCTTTTGAGATGATGCCGAGTGTCATCATGCCTCGATTATGCCGCTGACGGCTTCGCTTATTTTTCGCGCAACATAGGCGTTGTTCATCGTGTAGAGGTGTATTCCGTCGACACCGCTCGCTGCGAGGTCAACTATCTGATTTATCGCGTAGGCTATGCCTGCATCACGCAGAGCCTCGGGATTGTGCTCGTAGCGCTGCATTATCTTTACGAATTTGCGCGGCAGAGAAGCTCCGCAGGTCGTGACCATGCGCTCTATCTGATTCTTGTTGACAACAGGCATTATTCCCGCCTCTATCGGTACATTTATACCCTTTGCGGCAGCCTTGTCGCGGAAGTCGTAGAAGCTGTCGTTGTCGAAAAAGAGCTGCGTGATGAGGTGGTCTGCGCCCGCCTCGACCTTAATCTTGAGGTTGGCGATGTCCTCGTCAAGCGTCTCAGCATCGGGGTGGCACTCGGGATAGCAGGCGCCCGCGATGTCGAAGTCGCCTTTGCCGCGGAGGTAGGTGATGAGGTCACTGGCGTGCTCGAAGTCCCTGACAGGCGGGATATCGGGGTTGATGTCTCCGCGGAGCGCGAGGATGTTCTCGACGCCGCGCTTCTGAGCCTCCGAAAGAGTGGAGTCTATCTCCGCGCGTGTGAAGTTGATGCACGGCAGATGTAGTACGGGAATGAGCCCGCTCTCCTTGATACGGGAGGCTATATCCAGCGCGAAGAAGCTGTTGCCGCTGCCGCCCGCACCGAATGTTACGCTGATGAAATCGGGCTTCAGTCCGCTCAGCTCGTCGAGGGTATTGTATATGACGTCGACGGTGCTCGTCTTTTTCGGCGGGAAGACCTCAAACGAGAATACCATCTTTTCCTTGAATATATCTCTTACTTTCATGTTTTTCCTTTCAGTCTATCGACCAGTCTATCTCTTCCATGCCTTTGCTGCGTAGGAAGGCGTTTGCCTGCGAGAAGTGTCTGCACCCGAAAAATCCGTTATACGCAGACAGCGGGCTCGGGTGGGCTGCGCGGAGTATCAGGTGATTCGGATTCGTGATGAACTGCTGCTTTGCCTTGGCGTCACTGCCCCAGAGCATGAACACCATCGGCTTTTCACGGAGGTTGAGGAGCTCTATAACGTCGGTAGTGAACTGCTCCCAGCCCATTCCGCGGTGACTGCGCGGCTGATTCGCACGCACTGTCAGCACGGAATTCAGCAGCAGTACGCCGTTCTGCGCCCATTTGGTGAGCTCGCCGTGCTTGCCCGTGTTATCCACGCCTACGTCCTCGCGTATCTCCTTGAAAATGTTCACAAGCGACGGCGGCGGCGCTATACCTTTCCGCACCGAGAAGCTCAGCCCGTGAGCCTGTCCCTCGCCGTGGTATGGGTCCTGCCCGATGATGACGCACTTCACGTCGTTGTAGGACGTCATTTTCAGGGCGTTGAATATGTCGTACATTCCAGGGAAGATGCGCTGTGTTTTGTACTCGCTCACAAGGAATTTCCGCAGTTTCAGGTAGTATTCCTTCGTGAACTCGTCCTTTAGCAGGTCGTCCCAGTCGTTCTCGAATTTGACCATAGCTTTCTCCCAAACAAAATTTGGGACAGCAGAAGCTGCCCCATTTTTGCTTTCCTTAGTTATTGTATATCGTGTCCTCGTAATATTTGAACTTTACGAGGGTATTGCGCTTATATGTAAGCGAGCCCTGCTGGTTAAACGGGATCTTTTCGTATGCCTCGCGTGAACACTCGATCTTCAGCTTCTGACCCTTGCGCGTTACGAACTGGAGCTCGTAATACTCGTCGAGCAGCTTCTGCTGACCTGTGCTCTCGATAACTCTGAGTCTGTCGTCGGACTTGCGGACAAGCGTAGCCATTTCAACGATGGGCTCTGAGGTCTTTTTCTGTGTCTGCTCATCTTCGCGGGCGGGTCTGCGAGAATAACGTCCCTCACGCGTCGGAGGAGCTCCTGCACCCTGTCCTCCGTTCTCCTCGAGGAAAAAATTCATGAAGCGCATGAACGGACTTTTTCCGCCGAACAGAAGAATGACGAGAACAAGGATAACAGCGATCGCGCCGAGCATGATGAGCAGGTTGCGCATCTGCGGAGTGACCGCGAATATTGTTCCTATCTGGGTTGTCATATGTTGCTTCCTTTCAGTTAAGGCAAGGTTCGCCCTGCCATAATATGCTAACTTATATTATATCAAATTATTTCAAATTTTGCAAGATATATTTGCAAATTTCTCATTTTTACGGTATAATTAATTTGTTCTCGATAACAGCTGTCAGGAGGTTATTGTTCCTGACTTCGTTCGGGAAGCACAGATCCTTTATTATTGCGGTATTTGCGCGCCGCATTCCCTATTGTACCAATAAATAAATTTTTTACCTTACAGGAGCAAAAATATGCAGAAAATCCTCGGACATATGCGAAAGGCTATTCAACAGTACCTCATGATATGCGACGGAGACAGCATTGCTGTCGGAGTTTCGGGCGGCAAGGACAGCGTTGCTCTGCTCGTCGGTCTGGCTCGCCTCCGCAGTTTCATCGGCATTGATTTCAAGGTCACGGCTCTGACCATTGACTCAGCATTCGGAGGAGTTCCGACCGATTACTCGCCTGTTACCGAGCTGTGCGGGACACTCGGCGTCGAGCACGTGATAATTCCCACTCAGATAGGAGAGATTGTATTCGATGTTCGTAAGGAGCCGAATCCTTGCAGCCTTTGCTCGCGTATGCGCCGCGGTGCTCTCACAAATGCGGCGGCTGAGCTCGGCTGCAACAAAATCGCTCTCGGTCACAACTACGACGACACTGTCGAGACCTTCCTCATGAACCTTTTTACGGAGGGGCGGATAGGCTGCTACTCGCCCGTGACTATGCTTGAGGACAGGGATATCACTGTGATACGCCCTCTCGTTCTTGCGGAGGAGCGCGAGATACGGCGCGCCGTAAGACGCTGCGGGCTGCCTGTTGTGAAATCTGCTTGCCCTGCTGACGGTCATACAAACCGCGAGCGGACAAAAGCCCTCATCGCTCAGCTTGAACACGACGATAACGGTATCAAGGACCGTCTCTTCGGGGCTATGGTCCGCGGAGATATCGACGGCTGGGGTATAAAACAGGACAAAAAAAGGCTCCCTTGAAGGGAGCCTTTAATTATTCATTCAGAATGGTGACTAATTTAAATTAGTCCTCCTTCTTTCTGAGAGCAAATGCTGTAGCAACAGCAGCAGCAAGACCAGCTACTGCAAGAGCAGCACCTGTGCCCGAAACGCCTGTCTTAGGATTCTTTGTTGTGCCTGTGCCAGAAGCTGTGGATGAGCCCTTAGTTGTAGAGCCTGTGCCTGTTGTAGAAGACTTTGTTGTAGAAGATGTAGCAACAGAAGAAGAAGCTGTTGTAGTCTCTGTCTCTGTTACAGTTGTAGATGTAGAAGTCTCAGACTCTGTTGAAGCAGAAGTCTCAGCAGATGTTGTACCACCAGCTACAGCGATGTAACCATCGTAGCTCTTGTCGATGTCGCCAAGAGCAGCGCACTTCTGAACGTCAGAAGCAGCAGCAGCGAATGTGTTGTTCTCCTTAGCGTTGTAGATACCCTTTGTGAATGTGTAAGCCTGCATGAGCTGACCAGCCTGGTTAACTTCTGTGTTTACGAAGAGGTCCTCAGCATTCTCGTTGGACTTGTAGATGATATCGATGGGATATACATCGCCCTCAGCAGCGTCAGCGGGGAGCTTGAACTCGAGGTTCCACATCTCACCGTTGATACCAAGGTTGGAATCACCTGCTGTGCAAACGAATACGCCCTTGAAGCCTGTACCAGCTGTGGGGTCTTCCTTAGGAGTACCAGGTGAAAGCTTTGTGATAGCCTTACCAGCGTTTACGTTGATAGTACCGAAATCGGGATCAGTTGTAAGCTCGAGCTTATCGCTGTAGTAGATGTGGAAACCTGTAGAAGCGTACTTGAGCTGAGCGCCGTCAACCTTAACAGAAACTGATACAGTCTTGCCCTTAGCCTCGTCAGCGCTGTAAACAACACCCTTGTCGTTGCCATCAACAGAGATGGAAACTACAGGCTTTGTCTCTGAGTTGTTGATCTGATCCATTGTGAATCCGTTGTACTCGTCTGCGAATGCAGCCATTGAAGATGCTGAAGCAGCAACTGCTGCGATAGCGAGAGCAGATGCTACTCTCTTAAATGAATTCTTCTTCATTTTGATTATTCCTTTCAGATAATTTAGATTTATATGTTAGCCTGCCGCCGTATCGACGGCAGACCTAACAATGCATATTGGATAACTTATGATGAGGGATTATGCCTCTGTCTTTGCCTTCTTGGCAAAATCGCCGAGAACCTCGTTCCATGATTTTCTGTCAGGATTCTCACCTGTAGAAGACCATGAGTACATTACCTTGATGAAGGAAGCGTCCTTAGCGTCGATCTTTCTTACCTTCTTGAGAGCATACCAGTTGTCATCAGCGTTCTCGTTGTCAACATCGCAGAGGAATGCAGCGAACTGGTCAAGGTTCTTGTCATACTCTTCTCTGATAACTCTCTCGCCGTTCTCGTCGAACTCTGTGATCTGGTCGCTGTTGGAGAATACCTCAGCAGCTCTTTCATCAAGATCGTCCATTGTGGACATCTTAGCATACCATACGAGTACGAGCGAAGCATCCTTAGCGTCAGCCATGTAGTTGAGGTCGCCGTCGCCCTTGACACCAACGTAAGCTATTGTGATAGCTGTTGCACCGTCAGCATTTGTAAGAGCAGCACCGGAAGCTGTTGCTATAACGTCGTTGCCGTCGAAATCCTTAACAACGATATCCTCTGTAGCGTAGAGTGCAAGCTCGTGAGAGAACTTGTAGTCGCCCTTAACGAATACGTTAGCGGGTGTCTGTGTACCGAAACCGACCTTGTCTGTTACGTTGACGCCCTTGCCCTTTGTGAGGACCTTCTGGCTAACAACCTCTCTCTGACCGTTAACCATTGCTTCACCGTAAGAGATCTCTGTCTCGTCGTAGCTTACATATACAGACTCTAACTGCTCCTTGTTGAACTCCTCATCTATGTTGAGGTAGAAGCCTGTCTTGGAGGTTACATAGTAGTTAGCAGCCAGCTTAACAACCTTGGTTGTTGTTGTGGATGAACCTGTACCCTCATCAGAAGATGTAGAAGCTGTAGTTGTCTCAGTTTCTGTAGAAGTTGTCTCAGTCTCTGTAGACGTTGTTTCAGTCTCAGTAGATGTAGATGTTGTCTCAGTAGATGTAGATGTTGTAGAAGCTGTTGTTACAGCCTTAACGATTCTCTGCATCTTAACATCAACAGAAGCTTCACCGTTGTTTACTGCGGAGTAATCAGCTGTGATGTCGATGGTCTTGTAGCTGTCTGTGAGCTGGAGACCATACTCTGAGAGGAGGTACTCAGCAACTGCATCCTGCTCAGCGTCGTCGAACTGAGCGCTGAATGTAGCAGTACCGCCGAGGAGCTGTGCTGTGATGTTTGTGAGCGAATCAGCAAACGAACCGAGCTCAGCAGATGTGATCTGTACATCAAATGCTGTGTTGTCCTCGATGAGCTTGATAGCCTTATCGAAGTACTTGTTTGCTGTAGCATCCTTCGCAGCTTCGGAACCGCTTGCGGGGATATCCTTGTTGAGCTTATCCTCAAGCTTCTTGCCGAATCTGCTTGCCTTTGCAGCCTCAAGAGCCTCGCCGAATGTACCGTACTCCTTGAGCTCTGTTGTCTTGGACTGAGCCTTAGCGGACCATGTCTTAGCTCTGTTGAGCTGCTTCTTGTAGTAGTTGAGTGCGTCTGCGTACTGAGTGTCCGTACCGAACTTCTCCTCAACCTCAGCTATCTTAGCGAGGAAGTAGTCAGCGATCGCTGTACCCTTGTACTCCTTGCCGTCAGCAGCCTTGAATGTAAGAGTGCCTTCAACCTTTGTGCCATCCTCAAGAGCGGAAGCCTTGATAACAGCTGTGAATGTACCGGCAACCTCTACCTTATCGCTCTTTGTGAACTCGGGAGCGATGTTTGCAAGGTCGCAGGTAAGTGTGATATCACCGTTATCAGCGATAGTATACTTTACATCGCCGACATACTTTGCGATTCTGCTTGTGATGTCCTTATAATTGCCAGCCTTCTTAGCTGCATCAGCAAGGATATCCTGCGCAGAGAACGAACCGGACTTGCCAGCCTCTGATGTGAGCTTACCGTAAACGAGCTCGTTCCATGCGGAATCCTTTGTGATGGTGTACTCATCAGCTGTGAATTCCTCGATGTCAGCAAGTGCTTTACCATCTGTGATGTAGTAGTCCTTATCGTTGTCGTCCTTGCCGGGCTCAATGTAGATAAGACCGTCTGTGCCGTTGAGCTTAACTGTTTTGTCTGCTGTGAATGTCTCATTAGCAACCGCCGCGATGTCAGCGTTGTTGATGCTTGCAGCATTAGCAACAGTCAGGCACTGAGTGAGAGCGAGCGGAGCAGAAGCTGCTACTGCGATAGCTCTCTTGAATAATGAGTTCTTCATTGTTCTATACCTCTCTAACATATTTTGTCTGAAACAGCTTATCGTTTTACACGACGGCATTTCAGCTTGCATTTTCGGCGAATAAAGGCAATTAGCCTATAACCCCCCCGAAAATTCATAACTACATTTTATCACACAATACCGAATAAGTCAAGAAAAACAACGTTATTTTCTAAAAAATAATTGACGATTAATTATCATCTTTTTTGTACGTATTTCACAATCAGTAAAACCTATAACGGGCTATTTTATCAATAATTTGCCTCTCTGTAATATTTTGTGTTTATATTACTGACTTGTCCCGTCAAAAGCTACAACTTTGACCCGCGCGATCTGCTGCCTATTGGTGCGTAAAGCCATATTACCAATCAATACGGTCATCGCTCGGCATTTATTATTATAGTATAACGCGTCTGCAAAGTCAATATGAAATTATTGGAAAAAAACAAGCCGGACACGAGGTCCGACTTGTCTTTCTGCTATAGAAGCTGACTTACTTTATAAGGAAATCAGCTATCTTTTCTTCTCTGCCAAGTACCGTATCGTTCCATGCCTTCTGACGATCAGTATAGTCAGTAGACATCTTCGAGTAGTATGACAGGATCCAGCTTGCATCCTTAGCGTCGATTACTCTTCCGCTCTTTGTTGTCTTCCAGTTGTCTGCGTCGTATACGTCCTTATCAACGTCTACGAGGAATGCGCCGAACTGGTCGAGGTCAAGATCGGGATAGTTATTGATCACCTCATTAGCTTCAGGATTGAGTCTGATTGTATCAGTGCTTTCGCCCTCAGCCTTTGTAGATGCCTTAGCATAGAATGTAAGCGCATTGGTAGCATCCTTAGCGTCTGCCTTGTTATCAAGGTTAGAGTCGCCCTTTACACCGATGTAAGCCTTGAAGGAAACGGGCTTGCCGTCCTTATCCTCTACAGGATTGCCTGCGTAGAATACTTCAACGATGTAAGTAAAGTTTGTCTGCTCTTCTCTGTAAGCGTCCATAGGATTATCCTTGCCGCTTTCCTTCTCCTTGAAGGTGATCTGTGTAAGATCAACATTCAGAGCATTCTCAGTACCGTCAGGAAGAACCTCTGTGAGCTTCATGCCGTCAACGTGACCGATATTGAATGTTCTCGGATCGTGGTTGAAGTAGAAGCCGTCAACAGCTGTAACCTCTGCTACGAGCTTAGCGCCCGAAGGAAGTACATACTCGGTGCCTGTTGTAACAGTGCCTGTCTCTGTACCTGTCTCAGAAGCTGTTGTTGTGCCTGTACCTGTCTCAGAAGCAGTAGCTGTGTCTGTACCTGTCTCAGAAGCAGTAGATGTCTCTGTGTCTGTACCTGTCTCAGAAGCAGTAGTTGTCTCTGTATCAGTACCTGTTGATGTGCCTTCGCCTGTTGTTGTGGAAGTCTCCTCCGGAATGATGATAGCACCGTCGAGGCAGATGATCTGACCTGTCATATCAGCGCCGTCAGAAGAAGATACATTGAAGAAGTCCTTTGTCCAAACTACAGGATACTCGCCTGCTGCTGTTCCCTCGGGAACTGTGTAGGTGAGGGTGAATACTGTAGCACCGCTTTCAGCTGCCATCTCAGCACCCTTAGCATTTGCGAATGCGAACTCATATGTTGCGGGATTTGCAACGATGTCAGCACCGTAGCCTTCGGATGTAGCAGAAATTGCGCTGTATGCGATGGGAGCCTTAACTGTTGCGCCGAACTGTGCACCGCCTATCGGGAGTTTTACTCCGTTAGGATCGAGTACGAGTACGGGAACTGTTACAGTCTCGCCGGGCTTAGCCTCTACTCTCTGGATCTGCCATATGATAGCGCCCTCGGGAGCTGTCACAGCAGCCTCAGTTGTTGTAGAAGCAGTAGTTGTTTCTGTGCCTGTTGCTGTAGACTCTGTTGTAGAAACAGGAGTCTCTTCCTCAACAAGGATAGCACCTGCAAGCACGAGGATGTGCGATGTGATGTCAAGACCGTTCGTGTCAGAAGCGTTAAGCTCGCTGAGAGTTACGGGATACTTGTCACCGTTCTTTGCAGTCTCGGGAACCTTGTAGGTAAGAGTGATCACCTTTGCGCCGTTTTCAGCTGCAATGCCCTCTCCCTTGGGATGAGCAAATGCGAACTCATTAGCGTTGCCGTCCTTGCCGGACTCGATGTCAGCCTTGTAAGCATCGGAACCTGCGCCGCCTACGAGCGTTACGTCGCCCTCAGCAACTGCGAGGAACTGTGCTCCGCCGACCTCAAGCTTTGTGTTGTTAGGATCAAGTACAACTACATCAAGAGCTACCTCTGCGCCGGGCTTAGCCTTAACAGTGGGAACCTGCCAGATGATAGAGCCCTCTGCGACTGTGAGTGCAGTTGTTGTTACAGGCTCGGAAGTTGTCTCTGTGTTTGCAGTTGTTGTTGATTCACCTGTAGTAGTGGATGTCCCGCTCTTAACGATGATAGCGCCGTCCATGCAAATGATGTAATTGGAGATATCCTCGCCCTTGGAGTTAGCTGCGCTGAAGAAGCCGCCTGTCCACTTTACAGGGTACTCACCGTCATCTGTTCCCTCGGGAACTGTGTAGGTGAGGTTGAATACTGCTGCATTGTTTGCAGCTGCCTTCTCGCCGCCCTTAGCATCAGCGAATGCGAACTCGTATGTTGCGGGATTTGCAACAACGTCTGCACCGTATGCGTCAGAAGAGCCCGAGATGGATGAGTAAGCGATAGGAGCGTCAGCTGTTACGCCGAACTGTGCACCGCCTACGGGAAGAGCTACGCCGTTAGGATCGAGAACGAGTACAGGAACTGTAACTGTCTCGCCGGGTGCAGCCTCAACTCTCTGGATCTGCCAGATGATCGCGCCGTCGGGAACTGTTACAACAGGTGTTGTCTCAGTAACATCGCCTGTGTCAGAACCTTCGGGAAGTGTTGTACCTGCTGTAGTTGTCGCTGTATCCTCAGTTGAAGATACGACGTTCGATGTTGTTGAATCAATGGAATCAATGATGATAGCACCATCAACAAGCTCTACGTTAGCTGTGATCTCGTTTCCGTCGGTATCGCTGATGAATGCCTTTGACCACTCAACAGGATATGTGCCGGGCTCAGCAGTCTTGGGAACAGTGTATGTGAGCTTGAGAACGGAAGAACCGTCAGCAGCCTCAACGCCTGCGCCCTTGCCTTCAGCGAATGCGAACTCGTATGTATCCTTATTATAGGTGAGTTCAGCCTTGTAGCCGTCAGAACCCTTTGCGGAATCAAATGCGATGGGAGACTTAGCGTCAATGTTGAACTGAGCACCGCCTACAGCGAGATTCTCGCCGTTTACGGTAACGAGTACATCGAGCTCGACTGTCTCACCGGGAACAGCGTGCTTCTCGGGAATTGTCCAAGTTACACCACCGTCAGTCTTACCGTCAACGATGATAGCACCGTCGATGAGAGTTACGTTAGCTGTGATATCGTTGCCGTTTGTATCGGAAACGAATGCCTTGGACCACTCAACAGGATATGTACCTGCCTTTGTGTCTGCAGGAACGTCGAACTTGAGGGTCATTACTGTAGCGCCGTCAGCAGCAGCTACGCCTGCACCCTTGCCTTCGCCGAATGCAAACTCATTCTTGTTGTTTACGATGTCTGACTTGTATGCGTCAGAGCCCTTTACAGAGCTGAACTCAACAGGTGCCTTAGCGTCAATGTTGAACTGAGCGCCTGCAACCTCGAGTGCCTCAGCCTTGGGATCTACTACTACTACATCGAGAGTAGCTGTCTTGCCGGGCTGAACGTGAACAGTAGGTATCTCCCAAGAGATGTTGCCGTCAACGGGAGCGTCAACGACGATAGCACCGTCTGTGAGTGTTACCTTATCTGTGATAGCATTGCCGTTTGTGTCGCTTACAAAAGCGTCGGACCACTTAACTGCATAAGTACCGCTTGCATCAGCAGGAACCTTGTAGGAAAGTGAGAGAACAACTGCGCCGTCAGCAGCAGCTGTAGCACCGCCCTTGCCCTCAGCGAATGCGAATTCGTTTGTGGAAGCGTTGTTCTGGATATCAGCCTTGTAAGCAGCAGATGTTGCGTTTACGCCTGCAAATGCGATACCTGAAGCGGGGGTGATCTTGAACTGTGCGCCTGCAACTGCAAGGTCGGAGTCGCCGTTAACGACTACATCCATTGTTACAGTCTCGCCAGCCTTAGCCTTTACTGTGGGTATCTTCCACTCTACGCCGCCCGCAGCAGCTGTAACTGTTGTAGCAGCGGTCGTGGGGATCTCTTCTGCGGTCGTAGTTATAGTTGAAGTTGTAGTTGCTACATCGGAAGATGTAGTTGTACCACCTGTAACAACTATCTTACCGGACTTGATGTTTGCATCGAACTCGATAGCTTCGTAGCCGTTTTCAACTACGTGGAATCTGTCGGGAGCCCATGTGTACTCGCCGGGCTCTGCGTCAGCAGGTACAGAGATAGTGATCTTAGCTACGGGCTTGGATGTGTTGATCTCCTGCGGGTCACCGCTGTCGAGACAGTCACAGTACCAAGTGCCGTCTATCTCCTTATACTCGGGAGAACCGGGGATAGCAGTACATCTGAGGCTTGTCATTGTTGCCTTAGCGCCGTCGATGGGAAGGTTCTCATCGTCAACTCTTACAACGAACTGACCAGCAAGACGATTGCTGCCATTCTCGCACATGAGGTCGATAGTTACATCCTCACCGGGAGCGACCTCTACGTCCTTGGGAGTAATGATGAAATCTGCGTCAACATTAGCGGGCTTTGTACCTGTAGTTGCAGCAGTAGTAGCGCCATGTGGTGCAGTAGTCGTACCGTCACCGCCAAGAACGGTGATAGTAGCGGGCTTGATAGTAGCATCGAACTCAACGCCGTTGTATCCGTCTTCAACAACGTGGAATCTGTCGAGATACCATGTGTATGTTCCGGGAGCTGTACCGGCGGGGATGCTGATATCAAATGTAGCAACAGCCTTATCGGTGTTGATCTCCTGCGGCTCACCAGAATCGAGAGTATCGCAGTACCAAGTGCCGCCTAAGAGCTTATACTCGCAGCCGCCCTCAACAGCAGAGCACTTTGTCCTTGACATTGTTGAAGTAGCACCCTTGATGGGAAGATTCTCATCAATTATCTGTGCTACGAACTGAGCTACCTTGCGGTTGCTGTTGTTCTCAGCGTAGACTTTGATGCTGGCAGTCTCGCCTGCATTTACTTCTACATCCTCGGGCTTGATGATGAAGCCGTCGTCAATATTAAGGCTCGGATCGGGAGTCTTAGTTGTAGCGACAACGCTTACATCTCCGCCCTGAGATGTTGTGTTTGTGGGTGCGCCTGTTGTAACAGGAGCTGTTGTTCCGTCACCAAGAATATGGATGATGCCGGGTTTGATCGTTGCGTCAAACTCAACGCCGTTATAACCGTCCTCAACAACGTGGAAATGTGAGAGATTATAGTTATAATCTCCGGGTTTTGCGTCAGCGGGGACAGAGAGTGTAAATGCGATTACAGCCTTGCCGGAGATGACCTCCATAGGCTCGCCCGAATCGAGCGTATCGCAGTAATATCTTCCGTTAAGTTCTTTAAAGGTGAACTGACCGTCTACAGCCTTGCAGCGGAGATCAGCTTCAGCAACATCAGCTGTGATGCCCTGCGGGAGATCCGAATCATCAAGACCTACTATAAATGTAGCGACCTTGTGAGAGCCTGCATCAGCAGTTATCTTGACTTTTACAGTTTCACCCGGATTAACAGAAACCTCTTCAGGAGTTACAACGAAGTCAGCCTGAGCAGTTTTATTGACAGCAACGTCTGCAACTTCTCCTATACTAACGTTAGGCTGCACAGCAGATACTCTGCCGGCAGCACTAACATTAAAGGAAGAAGCAAATGCACTCGTCATGAGCGATGCGCTCATTGCGAAAGACGTAACTGCCGCAAGCAGTTTCTTCATTTGTGCATTTCCTTTCCGAGCAATTGCTCTATTTTATTGTGTACTCAGTTGTTGATTACTTAAGATCAGCAGCTGTGCAGCCATTAGAAATGTCTACAAGGTGAACAATGCTCTTGATGATAGCATCAGAGTCGTTAGCGTCAAGACCTTCGCCGTCCTTAGCGTCGCAGCAGTCAGCGTTGATCTTGCCCTGTGCCTTCATGTCGTAAGAAGAAGCGTCGTTGAGGTACTTGTTAAGAACAACTACGTCAGCGATGTTTACCTTACCGTCGCAGTTTGTATCGCCGTAGAGCTTTGTGCCGGGTGTAACTGTTGTCTGTCCAGCAGAAGCAGTTGTTGTTGTCTCTGTAGCTGTTGTTGTAGCCTCAGAAGTTGTTGTTGTATCAGTCTCAGAAGCAGTTGATGTGCCGTCACCTATAACATTGATCTTACCTGTCTTGAGAACAGCGTCGAACTCGATTCCGTCGTAACCGCTCTCAACAACGTGGAATCTGTCAAGCTTCCACTCATACACGCCGGGCTCTGCATCAGCAGGGATTGTGATATCGAATGTAGCAATAGCCTTGGAAGTATTGATCTCCTGCGGCTCACCAGAATCGAGAGTATCGCAGTACCATGTGTCGCCTATGAGCTTGTACTCGCAGCCGCCCTCAACAGCAGAGCACTTAACCTTCTCCATTGTAGCTGTAGCGCCCTTGATAGGAAGATTAGCGTCGATTACCTGAGCAACTAACTGACCAGCCTTACGGTTGTTACCGTTCTCGCAGTTGATAGCAACTCTTACTGTCTGACCGGGAGCAGCTTCAACATCAGCAGGAGTGATGATGAACTTGTCATCGATCTCGGAGTCTGAAGGAGTTGTTGTGCCGACAGTCTGAGTTGTTGTTGTCTGAGTTGTTGTCTGAGTTGTATTTGTTGAAGTGGTAGCAGTTGTACCAGCTGATGCACCGCCTACTGTGATATCGAGGCTCTTGAGTGTGAGACCGCTCTTGGAAGTGAGCTTGCCGCCTGCTGTCTCGATCATGTTGGACAGATTGTCCGGATAATCAGCATCGGGAGCGTAGTCACAGAAGTCGAGAGTGTAAGTACCTGCGGGTGTGCCCTTAGCGAAGATAACGTCTACAACGTATACAGGATAGTCATCAGACTTGGAACCTGACCACTTGTAGGAACCGCTTGTAGGACCTGTGTAAGCAAGTGAAGCGAAAGCATTGGGTGTGTTTGCAGAAGTAGAATTCTCAAGAGCGAACTCCTGACCTGCAACTGAAGACGAGAAGTAATCGCCGTCCTCATCATCGTTTACGATCTTACCTGCAAAGCCGATAAGAGAAGTTGTCTTGCCCTTGCTTCCGTCAGCCAGGGTAACATCCTTAGCCTCCTTGAAGTAGTCGGAACCAACCTTGTGCTTCTTGAAAGTTACATAAGTATTTGAAGCATCACCGTCAGAGGACTTAACTGTCCACTGTGCGGAAATTGTCTGGGAATCGTTAGCGCCCTCTGTAAGGAAAAGACCTACAGGGATAGTAACATCGCCGGCAGAGATAGCATCAGCAGAGATCTCTGAACTTACCTCTTTACCATTGGCATCAAGATATGTGCGGAGCTCGAGGCCCTTGGAGTCAGCAGCACCTGTCATAAAAGGAACAGCTGAGCTTACCATCGATGCAGCCATAGCAAGTGAAGCAGCTGCAGAAATAAGTTTCTTCATTTGTAATAATTCCTTTCTTTAGGTTTTTACGCCTATTAATAACTTATGATTTGGGTTTGTATTCCTTTGTAAGGGGGACAAATCAGATAATCTTCGGATTCAAGAACTATCGCTTAGAGTGATGAAATAGCGCCTGCATCGAGCTTCTGGATCATCAGAGCGTCATTTGCAGTGATACCGCCTGCACCGTCAACATCACCGTTGACCTTGCCCTGCGGCTTGAGCGCATACTTGTCCTGATTTGCGATAGACTGGAGTATAGCCACTGCGTCAGCAACTGTTACCTTGCCGTCTACGTTAGCGTCGCCCTTGAGACTTACTTCAGGGGTTGAGCCGCCCTGCTGTGTTGTTGTTGCAGCAGTAGTCGTAGCCTCGGTAGTTACTGTCGTAGTTGTCGTTGATTCGCTACCAATTGTAACACTTCCTGCATTAGCCTTGACATTGAAGTTGACCTTAACGCCATCTTTAAGGTAACCGCAGTCAAACTCGTCATTCTGCACACCTGAACCAGAGAATGTCTCGCGGTCAGTAGGAACGATGTTGATCTTGGAAACTGTTCCGTCAGCAGCATCGTTTGCAACAGTACCGCTGATAGTAACAAATGTACCTTCACCTTTCAGCCACTTGGACGAATCATCAACTGATGTCGACCATGCTACGCTGATAAGCCCCTCTGCTGAATAGTTGCCAAAATTGGGAAGCATGGATGATGATGAATCACCGCTCACGCTCCCTGCCAGCGTACCTGCCTTAATGTCAGTGATTTTGAGAACCTTTGAATCGTACTCGATAGCGAAATTGCAGCACTGGAGACCAGTACTCGGAATGTCGGACAGAGATACCTCCACTGTAAACTCCTTGCCTGCCTCAGCTCTTGTTTGACTGGCGGAAATCTGCACTGTTTCGTCAGCCGCAACAGCGGGAGCGATCGAGCATACTGAAAGTGAAAGCATAGCTGCAGCCATAGCTCCGATGACTATCTTTTTTGTCTTCATGATTTTTTCCTCCTTCTTCATTAATGTTATATAACAAAGGAACGAACGCCCCTTTTATTATATCGTGTCTTAAAGTGCAGCCCGTGGCTGCTTGTCGGGATAAACCGCGACATGAACAAACACAGTCAGACGTCGGGCAAAAGCTGTACGTACAATTTGCGGAGTATGTACACACCACACGCGCGTCAGCCCCTCCGGCGTACTACAGTGATCAACTGTAAGACGCATCACACTGCCGTGACGAGATGTTAATCCCAAAATCCATATTTATTCATGATTTCATTATATATCAGGTCAAAGCAAATGTAAATAGGTTTATTCCGTTTTTGGTATTTTATCTAAACATTCAACCTGATTTTTGCGCGGTTTGCACAATCGGGAATTTGTCTGAAATCCCGCGAGAAATTGTCTTTATGAACAAAATGTGAACAAATTTATTATTTGTCCAGCTTCTGAAATTCAGCCGGCATACTCTCGTTAATTATATCATTGAGTATATCCCAGCTGAAGCTTGTGGAACTGCCCTGAGGTATCGCATACGGAACTCCGTGTACCGCTGCAAGTTCGGGGGTGTACTTGCTGTACGGATAGACCCCGAGATTAGCAAAATCAGGGGATTCGTAGTGGATGATGTTCGGGATCGCCCCCACATTTTCAAGGGTTATCTCGCCTGTCTCGCTGTCCATTACGATGTCGAAATCAGGCATCTCACCGACGAGGTTGAAGTTGTCAGTCTGACAGCAGATGAAGTTGCCCATGGAGTAGAACACAAATCCCTTTGTACCGTCGTCGCGGGTTATCCACTCCATTGTCTCCGCAGTATGTGTATGGCAGCCGAGTATAACGTCTGCGCCCCAGTTTACCATCTTGTTCGCGAGCTCTATCCTGTCCTCGGAGACGAGGTGTGTATCCTCAACTCCCCAGTGAGCCGATACGATGACTACGTCAGCCTTTTCCTTGGCTTCCTTTATCTGCCTCTCGATAACATCCTCCTCATAGTTCATAACAACTCTGAGGGGGCAGCCCGCGGGGAACTCGAAGCCGTTGATATGCTCTGCATACGCAAGGAAGGCTATCTTCACGCCGTTGACCTCACGCACACGTATGTTGTTGGCGTCCTCCTCGTTGAGGTAGGCGCCGAGCACCGTGAGGTCGTTTTCCTCCGCCTTCTGATTCCAGAACCTTATGGACTCCTCAAGGGCATCCGAACCAAAATCGAGCAGGTGGTTGTTAGCCATTGTGAAAACGTCGAAACCAAGGTCTATGACCGCATCTGCGACCTCGGGAGGCGAATTGAACAGGAGTGCGCCGCCGTTTGCGCCGCGTATCTCGTTGCTCTGACTGATTATCGTCTCCTGATTGAGGATAGCAACGTCAGCGTCCTCAATAAGGTATTTCACGTTCTTGTAGAGGGGCTTGAAATCAAAGTTTTCGCCCGGACCTGCAAGTTTTTCTGCATTCTTGTATACAGAGTAGTGTATGAGGTTATCGCCCGCCGCTATCACGTGGACGCGCTTGTCCTCGGGGACAGGCTCTGTAGTGGGTTCCTCAGTCGGAGCTTCAGTGGTCTGCGGGACAGTGCTCTTTTCAGAGCTGCTCTCCTCCGAGCTTCCTCCGCCGACTACTCTTGTTGCACAGCTCACGCCCGATACAAGAATGACCGCCAGCACTGCGAGTGCAGCTGCGGCACGACCTTTTCTAAGCTTCATCTTAATCGTCCCTTTCAGCGCGAAGGGATACCTCCGCGACTATATTATATCACATTGTTTTTCCAAATGCAATTACTAATTGTATGATTAGACTGCATAATTACAGGCAGTTTTATTTGCTAATTAATTGGATTAAGGCGACTTTTCGCCTATTTATAGCCATTTGAGCTACTGATATATCACGCTGTAAGTGCTCTTTGTTAGTTTTCACGAATTTTCTTCAATATTTTTGTTTATTCTGCTGTATTGGAGCTCGATGAACTCGTTTGCCAGACTTTCAGCCTCACTGTATGAACTCAGCTGATAGCACCTTCCGCGGAATTTTGCCGAGCCGTAGAAGCCGTTCATGTACCACGCCGCGTGCTTGCGAGCCTCATGCATAGCCATTTCCTCGCTCTTTGGACTCAGCTCCAGCATAAGACGTATATGCTCCAGCATCACGCGCATACGCTCCTCGACTGTCGGCGGGGTGTAGTCCCTGCCCTCGAGTGCAGCCTCTATCTCCTCGAAGATGAACGGTTTGCCGTAGCTGCCGCGTCCGACCATGACCAAGTCACAATCGGTCTCTCGGTACATCCTTATACACGAATTTGCATCCGTGACGTCGCCGTTGCCGATGACAGGTATGCTCACTGCCTGCTTGACGTCGCGTATCACTCCGTAATCGGCACTTCCGCTGTAGAACTGGTCGCGGGTGCGTCCGTGGACGGCTATCGCCGCCGCTCCCGCTGCTTCGAGAGCCTTTGCCATCTCTGCTGCGTTGACCGTTTCCGCCGTCCAGCCGCTGCGTATCTTAGCCGTCACAGGAACGTCTCCTGCTGCCCTGACGGCTGCCTCGGTGATGTCCGCCGCAAGCTTCACGTCCCTCATCAGCGCCGAGCCCGCGCCCGTACCAACTACCTTCGGTACGGGACAGCCCATGTTTATGTCGATGATGTCGGGCTTGTATTCGAGCACTATCTTCACAGCCTCCGCCATGAAGTCGGGCTCGCTGCCGAAGAGCTGCACTGCCATGGGGCGCTCGCCGTCCGTTACCGTACACAGCTCCGCGGTCTTGCGGTCGCTGTAGCATATCCCCTTCGCGGAGACCATTTCGCTTACCGTATAAGCAGCTCCGAATCGCTTGCACATGAGACGGTAAGCCCTGTCCGCGACTCCTGCCATGGGTGCGAGCGCGGCTGTGCGCTTTATCCCGACTCCGCCAATTTTAACGTTCTCACTCATCCGAGCCCTCTGTTTCTGCCGCAGCCGCAGGCTCGTCCTTTTTCTTGAAGACGAACACCTTGCTGATGACGTAATTGAGTATCAGCACAATGACGTTCGCCAGTACCTTTACTACCCAGTAGTTGATGCCGAGCCACGCAAATCCGACGCGCATTACTACCCATTCCACTCCGAGAGTGAATACGCGTCCGCCGTAGAACTTAGCACCCTCCACAACGAGGTTCTTTGCGCCCTTGGTGGTCGAATCAAACACCCATACTCTGTTGGTGAGGTAGGCGAATGTCACCGCGCACACCCATGAGAACACCGTGCTGATGTCGCTTATTGCATCTGTACCGAAACCGCCCCACTTCTCGAGCACCCACTTCGCGAAACCTGCCGAAACGAAGCTGACGACGGTAGTCAGGCCGCCAAAGAAGATGTAGAGCCACTTGTCCTCATACTTGAAGTACAGGTCGCGTATCGGCTTCGGGAAGACCGATACGATTTTTCTGATAAGATTTTTCATTCTGATTATCTTGTCCTTTCAAATGCGATACTCTATAATAATAACAGCATTTGCCGCATTTTTCAAGTGATTTTAAAAAAGTTCACAATAAATGGCAAAAAAAGAGCAGCTGCCGCAGGTATTCCCACGGCAGCCGCTCTTATCTGAAAAGGTGTGTTTATAAAACGCTCGGAGGTATATGAGCGCTGAATCGGTTGTTAGCTATATGTAAATCTCTCTGTTCTGTGATCTCATTATATCCTATACGGCGTACAAATGCAATAACAGGCGGGTCAAAGTTTGAATACAGTTCGGTATACGGCAGTTACAAAACAGCTACAACGGTGACAGACGGGGAAATATCGCCTTGTAGGGGCGCATTACAGCAAAGCTGCATATAGCATCACAATCCAAATCGAAGATTTGGTGTGCTGCTTATCCGTGCGCCCGCAGAATAACGTGCGGTATACACGGGCGAGCGGAACTCGCCCCTACAAATAGCTAAATCAATTAAATTTCCCGCTGCCTAAATTTTCTTTGTTGCCTTTTGAGGATTTCTGCATAAAATAGAAGTAAACGACAGTGCGGCAGCGGTCGCTGCGGAGTGGCTGACGTCAATGATGCATCGGTGCTGCCCGCGGATAGCTGCGCAGAGGCGGAGTGCTGTCAGACTGCCGTTTTGAGATATAATATTGAGGGGATGCATCTGTGCGCTCCCCTTAACGAAAAGTGGGCTGCCGAGCCGTGACACTGCGTTGCGTATTCGGCAGCCCACGAAACTGTCCGAGGGGAGCTATCCTCGTGTGCCCTCCTTGACGGAACTCCGAACGGCTTCTTCAAGGAGGGACTTTCAGAAGTACGGAAAAGGGCTGTACTTATACGGAAGTAATACGGAGTATTTATTGAGGGAAACCCTTTTGAAAAAGGGTTCCGCTAACAGCGGCGGTCCCCTCTGTCGCTTCGCGACATCTCCCCGCACTGCGGGGAGTCACCCTCAAACTCCCTTCCTAAAACTTTCAATTTAAATTTTGCCCCTATGGGGTACTCTCATGAAAAAAAAAGACTAACTCTTTCCATACAAGGAGAGCACCCCATAGGGGCAAAATTTGGACTAAAAGTCTTTGGAAAGGGGCTCGGGGGAGAACCTTTCTTCAGAAAGGTTTCCCCCGATATATGTCCCGTAATGCTTCCGTATAGGTACAGTCCTTAAGCGGTACAGCCTTTTTTCTTTTTGTTATTCTCCGAGCTCGACCTTTACTCTGTCAAACTCATCGGTTATCTCCTTTTCGGGAGCACCTGTTGCGAGCGAAACGATAATGATAGCCGCAAATGCGCACAGGAAGGCGGGAAGAAGCTCATATATCGAGAAGAGGTCCCTGATGCTCTGTGAGAGCTCGATGCCGGCAAAGTCTGCAAGCTCTGTTGCGTACTTCCAGAGGAATACCATCACAGCACCGACTACAAGACCTGCGATAGCGCCCCACCTGTTCGAGCGCTTCCAGAAGAGTGCCGCGAGCATTACCGGACCAAAGGTCGCGCCGAAGCCTGCCCACGCAAATGAAACGACTCTGAATACCGAGCTGTTCTGATCCCATGCAAGTACAACACCGAGTGCAGCGATGATGAGGAGAACGACTCTCGCCGCTATCATAGATGACTTGTCGGTCATTTTGATATTGAACACGCTCTTGAGGATATTCTCGGACATTGAGGAAGAAGCCGCAAGGAGCTGTGAATCCGATGTTGACATCGTGCAGGCAAGGATACCTGCGAAAACGAGACCTGCGATAACCGCAAGACCGAAATGGTGCTCGCTCATATACTGAGCTATCTTGATAACAACCTTTTCGGAATCACTGCTCGTGAGGACCTCGAGCTTTCCGCTCTTTGTGAGTGCGTTGCCGATGAAGCCGATGAAGATTGCGACAGCCATTGAGATAACTACCCATACGGAAGCTATCCTTCTTGAGGTCTTTATCTTGTTCTTGTCCTCGATAGCCATAAAGCGGAGGAGGATATGAGGCATACCGAAATAGCCAAGTCCCCATGCAAGGAGAGAAGCGATAGTCAGCAGACTGTACTTGTCTGCGCCGCCTGTTTCGGTATTATGGATATTGCTGAGCGAGAAGTAGCCTTCGAGCGACTGAGCATTGTCGATAACGTTTCCGAGTCCGCCGGCAGCACTGATGCCGAAGATAACGATACTGACAAGAGCGATAGTCATAATGATGCTCTGAATGAGGTCAGTCGTACTTGCTGCAAGGAAACCTCCTGTACAGGTGTAGGAGATGATGATGACGGCACTGATTATCATTGCAAAATGATAATCCCAGCCGAAGAGCGAGCTGAAAAGCTTGCCGCACGCCGAGAATCCCGAGGCTGTGTAAGGTACGAAGAAGATGAGGATTATCAGAGCCGAAACGCCCATAAGTATCCTGCTCTTGTCCTTGTAGCGCACCGAGAAGAAATCCGGGATAGTGATAGCACCGCAGCGCTGACTGTATACCCTCAGGCGCTTTGCAACGAAGAGCCAGTTGAGATATGTTCCGACAGCGAGTCCGATAGCGGTCCAGCCAGCCTCCGCACCGCCGGTAAGATAGGCAACACCCGGGAGTCCCATCAGGAGCCAGCTGCTCATATCGGAAGCCTCTGCACTCATAGCTGTTACGAGCGGTCCGAGCTTACGTCCGCCGAGATAAAAGTCACCGACGTTGTCGTTTTTCCTGGAAAAGATAAAGCCTACTGCGACCATAACAACAAGATAGGCGATTATCGTTCCGATAATGATGATGTTTGTCATGCCAGATTTTTACTCCTTTTCTGTTATTTTTCGGCAAAAAGCTTCTTTGATTATAGCATATATTTATATAAATAGCAAGGGGACGCGGCGAAAAACTTGCGATACAGAAGCAATACGGAGTATTAATCGAGGAAGAGCCTCCCCACTGTACGCTTTCCTTAACCGAAAAAAGCGGGTCACCGAGCCCCAAACTTGCGTTCTGAACTCAGTGACCCACGAAACTGCCCGAGGGGGCTCCCCTCTGTACGCTTTCCTTGACCGAAAAAGCGGGTCACCGAGCCTCAAACTTGCGTTCTGAACTCAGTGACCCACGAAACTGCCCGAGGGGCTCCCCTCAGTATCCCCGCTTGTGTTTTGCGATTTCCCTGTATTTCTCGCGGGTAGCGAGCCCGCCGCGGATATGCCGCTCCTGCTTGTTTATCTCGAGTACGTCCTTGACCTGCGAGTACAGCTCGGGATCTTCCCGTTTCAGCCGCTCGCTGACGTCCTTGTGTACCGTGCTTTTGGATATGCCGAACTGCCTTGCAGCGGCGCGGACGGTCGCCTTTTTCTCGAGTATGTACCGTCCGAGTGTCACAGCCCGCTGAGCGGGTGGTATTTTCAAACGCATCACTCCTTCGTCTATTCTGCGGACAATAATATATATGCAGGATAGGCGAAGAAAATAACGTATCTTGTCAGTTCTGGTGACGTACTACTCCGTACTCATCGTCGAGGCGATAGTACGGGCAGGCATAGTTTGTGCCCTGTATAAAGCGCGCCATCTCGTCCTCGTCGAGGTCGACCATGCATACATAGCAGTCGCAGTCGTCGTCGTAGACGTAATTGGTGCAGGTCTCGCAGTTTGTTGCAGTTTTCATATGTATCCTCCTTATGTATCGGGACATACCGTCCCGTTTATCCGATATATACCGTTCCGATGAAGCCGTCACGCGACAGCTCGGGAACCTCGGCGCTACCGCTTCCGAGCAGCTCGCCGAGGACGGTCACGATGTCGCACCTGCCGATAAGCTCCTGCTCCTGCGCGACTCTGACCGCTCCTTCAAGCTCTTCCGCTGTCCTCGCAGCGAGGAATCCCGCACCGCTCCCACGCGGACAAGCCACGATACACGACGGCGACACCTTCCACTCGCGGAGCATTCGCTCAAGTGTGTCGGTGCAGTCGCAGCCGTCGAGCAGTACAAGCTCGGTATAGCCCGTGAATATCTTTTTCCCGCCGCGAAGTTCAGCTGCGGAAAGTGCCTCTTCGGGCGAATCTGCGCTGACGGTCACGACCTCGTCCTCCTCCGAGAAGAAGGACATCGTCACGGAATCAGCTCCGATAACTGCCACGCGCAGGTAACTCTTGTCGCTGACATTTCCGTCGGACGCACAGCTCGCAAGCAGACCCGCTGCCATGAGCGCGAGCCCTATTTTAAGCCCTTTCACGCTTGCGGACACCTCCCTTCAGCAATCCCTCTGCGGGCACGATGAGCAGCGCTGTGAGTGACGCCGCTGCGTACAGCTCCGTATTCCGCGAGGGAGCGCTCATTACTGCTCCCGCTGCCGCCATTATCACAAGTGCGAGCGTACAGCGGAAGCGCTTCAGTTTCGGGAAAGTCCGCGCGGCAAGGTACTCCGCAGCCGATGCCTGCACCGCCGCAGTGTAGACAGCGAACACCGAGAACACAACAAGAAACAGCGAATCTGTGCGCTGTACGGGGAAGGGCTGCGAGAGCTGAGCCGCCGATATCACGGGGAAGCCGAGCACTTCCATGATACCGCCCGTCACGAGCACTGCCGTGAACAGCACCACCCCCGAGAGCACCGCTTTGCACGTAAAATAGAGGACGGCGGTGTCAGTCCTGTCGTCGGCTGTGAAGCCGAGCAGCACGGCAAAACTGCCAAGACCGCCGCTTGCTCCGAAGCCGCGTATCAGCTCGCGCCAAAGACTGCTCCCCGCGGGACGGATGACGTTTCCCATGTCCGACTGTAACGCCGCGCTGACGGTCACTATCACCACGCATACCGCTCCGAGCCCAGCCGCGATGACGGCGGACCTCGCGAGTGCCTTTATCCCCGAGGACGAGACATACACGCACACCGACGCGACCAGTCCCGCGACCGCGAGCCGCCCGAATATGCCTGTGCGCTCATAGGGAATATAGATGACCTCGCTCGCCTCGCGCAGCATGGCGAACAGTGCTCCGCCCCACATGAGCACGCAGGCGAGCAGTACAAGGCGGACAATCGTGCCGCAGTCCGCAAGTGTGCGTCCGCGGTCGTATGCTCTCGCGAGCGGGAGCGCGAGAAACAGCTGCATAAGGCTGCCCGCCGAGAAACCGACAGCCGTCATCACACATATCCTGCCGTGCAGGCAGAATAGCGCAAATGCGTCCCCGATGAGCAGCAGAGCCGCGAGCTGGAGCTTACTTATCCTATTCATGGTAAGCCTCCACCGTAAATCCGCGGCGCAGCATCCTTCGCATACCGAGCCGTACTGCCGTGTCGCCCGTCCCAGCCGCCGTAAACGGCGAAAGCGGAGCTGTAAACGGGAAGCCGTAGTCCTCGGTCGCACAGATGTTGGTCAGCACGGCGCACGCCAGCAGACTTATACCGAAAACACCCATGATACCGCCCGATACAAGGAAGGCGAGCCTCAGCACCGTAACCTGCGGTGCAAGGTCGGGGACGACAAGTCCGCCAAGTACGGCAAGTGCCGTCATCGTCAGCAGCGGAGTGCTCACCAGCCCAGATTTTACGGCAGCGTCGCCGACGATAAGTCCGCTGATTATACTGACAGCTCCGCCGACAGGCTTCGGCAGTCGTATTCCCGCCTCGCGTATCATCTCATACATCATCAGCACGATGAGCGCCTCCGCCATTATAGGCAGCGGAGCACTCTTTTCCGCGTCCGCAAGAAGCATCAGCAGCGTGCTGTTGAGAAGCTCGGGGTGGTGCATGACTATCGCGGTGTAGACCGCGGGCAGCAGCACCGCGATGATGAAAGCTCCGTACCTCAGCCAGCGTCCGAAGACCGCGTAGTACGGCTTGTAGGCGTAGTCGTCGAGCGTGTGAAAGCTCTCGCACAGCAGCCGCGGCACCGTTATCGCGTAGGGTACGCCGTCTATCAGGACGGCTGCCCTGCCCTCTATCAGCTTCGAGCAGAGAACA
The DNA here is from genome assembly GCA_900109435.1 of Ruminococcus sp. YRD2003. Classification (GTDB taxonomy): domain Bacteria; phylum Bacillota; class Clostridia; order Oscillospirales; family Ruminococcaceae; genus Ruminococcus; species Ruminococcus flavefaciens_G. Next base: position 162,616 of record FNZT01000011.1, read on the forward strand.
TCGGGACGCTCGGTTATGCCCGACGAGCTGAACAGCTCAAAGCTGCGCTTTTCTAAAAACGGGCGGATATAGCCCGTCGAGAGCACCGATTCCAGCCTGATATCTGCGAGAGAGCGGCGTATGCGGTCGAGCAGACGCTTCGGCACGCGGTCGCGCATATAGCAAAGGCAGATGTCCGTGCGTGAGCGCTCGCCCTTGACCGACAGCTCCATTACGAGTTCGGGGGACTTCAGCCGCCGCCGTATCAGCGACATATTCGTCCGCACTGTCTCCGTGAAGCCTTCGTGACTGCCCATGATGTTGCCCTCACCCGAGGGCTCCTGAATCCCGCGGGAGGCATATCCCTGCACTCCGAAAGCAAGCGCTCGGTCGGCTCCCTCGGCAATGAGCACCGCAAAGCCCGAATTCAGCAGGCGGAAGAGAGTGTCGTAATCATGTGCCTCGGGACGGTCGGTCGAGAGCAGGAGCTCGGTCTGTATATAGTGAAACAAGGCGGCTGCGCTGCCCTGCGGAGCTATGCCCGTTATCGGACCAAGTACCAGCTCAGCGGCTGTCTGCGACGACATCATGCCCTCGCAGCATATCAGTGCGCAGGCTATCCCGCCCGTCGTGAACTCGTTGACGAGCACATCCGACGAGCCGCCCGAAAGCTGCTTTATCCTTGCGATATTTTCGCGAAGCACCGACTCTATCGGCTGATTTTCGCATTCATTCCGTATCATTTTCTCACCTCGAGAGTAGTATGCTACGAGATGAGGATATTATCCGTAAAGTATGCCTTGCGACAAGTAAAAAGGGCGGATAATATCCGCCCTAACAGCTATTTCTTCTTCCACTTTATCAGTATCACAGCTGCGACCGCCGTCAGGAACACTGCCAGCGATATCGGGAACCATGTGAATGGCAGCGGCAGGTCCACTGTGTTGATACCGTACAGCGCAAAGATGATGTTCGGTATCTCCATTAAAATGGTGACGATAGTCAGGCGCCACATCACGATGTTCAGATTGTTCGATATTACAGACGAGAAGCCGTCCATCATACTCGACAAAATGCCCGAATATATGCTCGACATCTCTATCGCCTGCTTCATCTCGATGAGTACGTCCTCAAGAAGATCCTGATCCTCGTCGTAGAGCTTGATGACGCGCCCGCGGAATATCTTCTCTATCGTTGCCTCGTTCGCCTTCAATGAAGTCGAAAAATATACGAGGGATTTCTCAAGCGCCAGAAGCTGCATGAGAAGCTCGTTCTTCATCGCGTCGTGAAGCTGCTGCTCGGCTGCGGATGACAGCTTATCTATCTGCTTCAGGTAGTACAGGAACAGCGCTGCTATCCTCAGCAGGAGCTGCAATACAAAACGCGTCTTGAACGTCGGGCGTAGGTTGCGTATCGTACCTCGCACCGCCTCGTCGATTATCTGCGTAGCGTGCAGCGATATCGTAAACACGTTTTCATCTGTGATTATTATGCCGATAGGCATGGTGTAGAACACCTTCGTCTCGTCCTCCTCGGTCGAGGCTACGGGCGTGTCTACGATGATGAGGGTCTGGTCGTCCTCGCGCTCGATACGCGAAGACTCCTCCTCATCGAGTGACGACTTGACGAAGCCGCTGTCGAGCCCGAAGTCGTCGATAAGCATCTTTATCTCCTGCGGAGACGGGTCTATCACCGATACCCAGCAGCCGCTCTCAATGGAATCTAAAGGGTCGAGCCTGCCGTTATCGGAGGTGTAGTAGTTTATCATCGGATATATCTCCTTTCGCAGTATTTACTGCGAAGAAGCTTCACCGCCGTGCTGTCCTGCGCGGGAGATCAGGCGTCAGGGCACAAAAACGGAGGCACGCATACAGCTCTTCGCAGCATGGGATGATCCATACAATTCCCATAAGGGTCTGAACTCATAAATGCACCTCCAAAATCAAAGTATATTTATTATACCACACTTACCTAAAGAATGCAACAGGCGGACGATATTTTTTTCAACATCAAATGTAGGGGCGCATTACAGCAAAGCTGCATATAGCATCACAATCCAAATCGAAGATTTGGTGTGCTGCTTATCCGTGCGCCCAATAATTACCAACAAATTCGCGGGACGTCGAAGACGCCGTCCCCTACGATATGTTTCGGTCACATTTTGCTGTGTAGGGGCGCCCTTTGGGCGTCCGCGCAAAATAATACCCGTGCATAATAACACGGACTGCCAAAGGCAGCCCCTACAAACGTATCCGCAGCCGATTGCGGGGTGCTTGCATTTTTTGTCCGAATCGCTTATACTATATATGATAAAATCAATAGGAGGCTCCAATATGATACGCGAGATAACAGCAGCAGACTTCGACGGGCTGATGACTCTGTACGACCAGCTCCACGGCAACCCCTTCCCCGAAAAGGACGAACGTGTTATGGGCGTCTGGAACAGTATTCTCGCCGACCCGAACCACCACATCATCGTCGCGGAAGAGGACGGGAAGATAGTCTCGACCTGCGTGTGCGTCATTATCCCAAACCTCACTCACGAGCAGCGTCCCTACGCCTTCATCGAGAACGTCGTCACCGACAGCGCATACCGCGGCAGAGGGCTCGCGACTGCCTGCCTCGGCTTCGCGCGCGATATTGCCCGCCGTGAGAACTGCTACAAGATGATGCTGCTCACAGGCTCGAAGGAGGAGAGCACTCTCCGCTTCTATGAGCGTGCCGGCTACAACAGAAACGACAAGACCGCATTCATACAGTGGCTGTAAATCCACGGAGGTGACATACCATGATATACCTGCTTGAGGACGACAGCGGCATTCAGAATTTCGTGCTGTATGCACTGCGCAGCTCGGGCTTTGAGGCGGAGGGCTTCGAGACCCCGTCCGCATTCCGCAGGGCGATGAGCGAGCGGCTGCCCGACCTGCTCCTGCTCGACATCATGCTGCCCGAGGAGGACGGCATATCCATACTGAAAAAGCTCCGCGCCTCGAATGAAACGCACAGGCTGCCGATAATCATGCTAACCGCCAAGTCGACCGAATTCGATATGGCAAACGGGCTCGACAGCGGCGCTGACGACTACATCACCAAGCCTTTCGGTGCTATCGAGCTAATATCCCGCATAAACGCCCTGCTCCGACGTGTCGGCAGTTCTGACAGCGGAAGCTCGCTAACTGCGGGCGATATCACACTGATACCCTCGCGGAGAGAGGTGCTGCGCGGTGAGGAGCGCATATCCCTGACGCTCAAGGAGTATGAGCTGCTCGCTGCGCTGATGAAGAGCAGTGGCAGGGTCATACCCCGCGATGAGCTCCTCAGAAGCGTGTGGGGATTCGATTTCACGGGCGAGAGCCGAACCCTCGACGTGCATATACGCACCCTCCGCGCAAAGCTCGGCGAGAGCGGTAATATTATAGAAACCGTCCGCGGAGTGGGCTACAGGATAGGTGACGCAAATGACTAAAAAAATATTCCTGAGCATTATGCTCGTCTCGTTTCTGGCAGCTGCGGCGGCAATATTCCTGCTTACGGGTGTTTCCTACAAGTACAGCGAAGAGACATCCTCCGAGCACCTGCGGCAGAGCTGCACGATGATAACCTCAGCGGTCGAGCACAGCGGCAGGAAATACCTCGATGAGACCGACTTCGGCGACCTCCGCGTTACGTGGATATCCGACAGCGGACGCGTCATTTTCGACTCCCAGCACGACCCGCTAAAGCTCGACGACCACTCCGACAGACAGGAGGTCGAGGAGGCTATGCGCTCGGGGAACGGCGAGTCGGAACGCTATTCGGACACCCTTATGACCAAGACCGTCAACCGAGCACGGCGTCTCTCTGACGGCTCCGTCATTCGCGTATCAGGCGTTCAGCGGTCGTTCACGGCACTGCTGCTGAAAAATCTTCAGCCCCTCGCGGTGATGCTGACTGCGCTGTGGGCGTGCTCTCTGGCGGCGGCGATACTTATCTCGCGTCATATCGTCCGCCCGATAAACAATATCGACCTCGACCGTCCCATGACCGAAAAAAGCTACAAGGAGCTCGCTCCGCTGCTGAAAAAGCTCCGCAAGCAGAACGGCAGGATCAACCGTCAGATGGTAGAGCTCCGACAGAGCCGTGAGCAGTTCAGCCTCATCACCGAGAGCATGAGCGAGGGACTCGTCGTAGCCGATCAGAAGGCGAATATCCTCACAAGCAACTCCAGCGCGTACGCTCTCCTCGGGACAGAAAAGAATGAAAGCGACCACACCATATTCTCGCTCTGCCGAACGGAGCAGTTCCGACACTGCATACAGAACGCAATGGGCGGCAGACGTGCGGAATGCCTCATCAGCACCGACGGCGGAGAGCGCAGGGTCATCGCCTCCCCCGCGAACAGCCCCGACACCGTCAACGGTATAGTCGTGTTCATCCTCGACGTAACCGAGCAGCAGCAGCTTGAAACCATGCGCCGCGAGTTTACCTCGAACGTGTCACATGAGCTGAAGACTCCGCTCACCACTATTTACGGCATATCGGATATGCTCGCAAACGGCATGGTCAAGTCCGAGGATGTGACCGCGCTGAGCAGCGATATCCGCCACGAGGCTGACCGCCTTATCACACTCATAAACGACATCGTGTCGCTCTCCAAACTCGACGAGGAGGAGTGCGCTCCGAGACAGGACGAGGAAGTCGACCTCTACGACCTCGCCGCAGACGTTATCTCCCGCCTGAGAATGAGCGCGGACGAGAAGCACGTAACGGCAGAGCTCACAGGCGACCACGTTACCGTATCCGGCAGCCGCACCATTCTCGACGAGGTCATCTATAACCTCTGCGACAATGCTATCAAATACAACAACGAGGGCGGCAGCTTCTCCGTGAAAGTGTCGCATATCCCGATGAAGGCGATAGTCACTGTCAGCGATACGGGCACGGGTATCCCCGAGGCTCACCTCGGGCGTATATTCGAGCGCTTCTACCGCGTGGACAAGAGCCGCTCCCGCAAGATAAAGGGGACGGGTCTCGGACTTTCGATAGTCAAGCACGGCGTCAGCTACCACGGAGGCACGGTCCGCGTGGACAGCACCGTCGGCAAAGGCACGGCTTTCACTGTGGAGATACCAATAGAAAAAAGACGGACATGAGGTGTGCCGCGTCAAAAGCTGACTAAAACGGAAATTACTCTTGCTATTACCGAAATTCTGTGATATAATATGCTTACAGTAATTGCCAAAGGAGGTTGACCATGCTTTTAGCAGTTGATATAGGCAACACAAACATCGTTTTCGGCTGTGTGGATAACGACGGCAAGATACTCGTTTTCGAGCGCATCTCCACCAACCACAACGCCACCGCCACCGAGTATGCTGTTCTTATCCGCAATATCCTCGAAATGAACGACTTCATGTGCGGCGATATCCACGACGCGATAATGTCGTCAGTCGTGCCGTCCGTGACAAATACCGTCAAGGAGGCTATCCGCAAGCTCTTCGGCGTTGAGGTAATGATGGCAGGCCCCGGTGTCAAGACGGGACTGAATATCCTCATCGACAATCCCCGCCAGCTCGGCAGCGACCAGGCTGTTGATGCTGTAGCCGCCATAAACGAGTACCCCACTCCCCTGATAATCATCGACATGGGTACCGCTACGACGGTATCGGTCGTTGACAGCAACAAAAACTACCTGGGCGGTCTTATCTTCACGGGTATGGGGGTCTCCACCGATGCTCTCATCAACCGCACCGCACAGCTCCCGAAGATAGACTTTGAGCTCCCGCCCAATATCATCGGCAGGAACACTATCGACTGCATGAAGAGCGGCTCGCTCTACTCAAACGCCTGCGCTCTCGACGGTATCATCGAGCGTATCGAGGCTGAAATGGGTGAGAGCTGTACGGCAGTCGCCACAGGCGGTCTCGCGGAGGTAGTTGTTCCCCTCTGCAATAAAAAGGTCATCCTCGACAAGGACCTCCTCATAAAGGGACTTGCGATAATCTACAATAAAAACAAGAAAAAATAGGAGGTAATCACTATGCCATTCATAAATGTTAAAACTAATGTGTCCGTTTCTCCCGACGCCGCTTCGGATATCAAGTCCGCTCTCGGTCAGGCTATCACCGCTATCCCAGGCAAGTCAGAGGACTGGCTCATGGTCGGTATCGAGCCCGACTACCTGCTCTGGTTCAAGGGCACCAACGAGCCCGCTGCAATGGTGGACGTGAGCCTCTACGGCGGAGCTTCGCACAACGCCAAGACTACTCTCACCAGCCATATCACAGGCATACTCACCAATGAACTCGGCATATCCACCGACAGAGTCTATGTCAAATACATCGAAACCGAGAGCTGGGGCTGGAACGGCTCGAATTTCTGATAAAAGCGAAACACCATGGGGCGATGTTGACACCGCCCCTTTTTTATCGCGTGGACAAAGATGAAAAAATGCGGAAATATTGCATATTTTTGTTGACATTTCCGCTCTCAGATGTTACAATGAAGGTGATAGGACGCTGCACAAAAATATCTCGGCGTCCACGAGAGGGGAAATTAACCATGAAGAAATTATTCAAGGCAATGACTGCCGTTGCCTCGGCGGGCGCGCTGACCGTTTCAGGCGCCGCTTCGAGCTTTCAGGCAGTCCTGTCATCGCCCGCTGTGACGGCGTCCGCGGTGGATGACGGAAACGACGACTGGCTCCACGCTGAGGGCAGCCGTCTCTACGACATGAACGGCAACGAGGTCTGGCTCACGGGCGCTAACTGGTTCGGCTTCAACTGCAACGAAGCGTGCCCGCACTACCTCTGGAGTGCCGACGCCGACGACTGTCTCACCGAGATAGCCGACCGCGGTATCAACATCATTCGCTTCCCGATATCCACCGAACTCATCGTTTCTTGGATGAAAGGCAAGCCCAATGCAGTAAGCAGCTTCTCTTGCAACAACGACCCGTCCTTCACTATCAACCCCGACTTCTGCTCGGAGGACGGCAAGACCCCCGTTGACTCCATGCAGGTCTTCGACATCATGATGAAGAAGTGTAAGGAGCACGGTATCAAGGCTTTCATCGATATCCACAGCCCGCATACCGACAATTCGGGTCATAACTACAACCTCTGGTACGGCAAGGCAGGCGTCACCACCGATGTGTGGATAGACTCACTCGTATGGCTCGCCGACAAGTACAAGAACGATGACACGCTCCTCGCTTTCGACCTAAAGAACGAGCCTCACGGCAAGGGTCAGGAAGGCAAGGACGCTGCCAAGTGGGACGGCTCTACCGACGAGAACAACTGGGCTTATGCGGCTACTAAGTGCGCCGAGGCTATCCTCGACGTTAACCCCAAGGCGCTTATCCTCGTAGAGGGTGTTGAGCAGTCTATGAGCGGCGCTATGGAGGGCGACTACTGGGGTATGCCCGACAGACGTGACAACTCCCCCTACATCGGCGCATGGTGGGGCGGTAACTTCCGCGGCGCAAGAAAGTATCCCATCAAGCCCAAGCAGGGTACTTCACAGATAGTTTACTCTCCGCACGATTACGGTCCGTCGGTCTATGCGCAGACATGGTTCGACAAGGACTTCTCCGAGAAGACCCTTCTCGACGATTACTGGTACGATACATGGGCTTACATCAACGCTGAGGAGATCGGTCCCGAGCTCATCGGCGAGTGGGGCGGTCACATGGACGGTGCCGAGAACCAGAAATGGATGACTCTCCTCCGCGACTATATGATAAAGCACCACATCAACCACACTTTCTGGTGCCTCAACACCAACTCCGGCGATACGGGCGGACTTTGGGACAGCCTCGGCTTCACACAGGGCTCCGGCACATCCATCAAGTGGAACGAGCCCAAGTATAAGCTCTTTGAGGAGGCTCTCTGGCAGACCGCTTCTTCGGGCAAGTACATCGGTCTCGACCATCAGGTCGCTCTCGGCAAGAACGGTATTTCCCTCAACGACTTCTACTCCAACTACGCAAACACCGAGGGAAGCAACCTCGACGGCGGCAAGAAGGGCAGCGGTACTCCCATAAGCGTTGACCCCGCAAGCAGCACTACTGCTTCCGCTAAGTCAACTGCTGCATCTACTACCACAGCAACAACAACTACTACTATAAGTGAGGATAAGGTGAATTGCGAGCACTGCGGCAAGGAGATACTCAAATCTGAGGCTATCTACGGCCCTCTCGGATTCCCCGTATGTAAAGAGTGCTACGAAAACGGCGCTTACATCGGCACGAGAGCTCCCGACCCTACCGAAACAACTACCACATCTACTACCACCGCAGGTATCGTCAGTAGTAGCAGCAGCAATGATACTCCTTCTGTTGGTACTGTTCTGTACGGGGATGCTAATCTTGATAAAAAAGTTACGGTCGCGGACGCGGTAGCGATACTCCAGAACATCGCTAACGGTGACAAGTTCAAGCTCACAGACGAAGCTAAGAAGAACGCGGACTGCTACAATGTAGGCGACGGCGTTACTGCCAAGGACGCCCTTGCGATACAGATGCTCGATGCAAAGAACATCAGTGAGCTTCCAGTTTATGCTAATCAACCACCTATCGTCTTGCCTCCTGAAGACTCTTCTGAATATGGTGATTGGTAAGAATATTGTTTTCATGTAAGAGATGACTTTAAACTACAATAAAAAATCCCGCTTTACAGCGGGATTTTTCTTTTATTGACAGGTAATAAATACCGTGCTATAATATATGTGAGTACTGCATAAAGGCGGGTACTAATAAAGAAGTTTTTATGATTTGAAGATCAGGTTGCGTAACCAATACGGTTACGCAGCCTTTCTCTTTTTGTCATACTTCATACTGTCTGCAACGGCAGTCGTTACAGCAGCATCGAAACGATAGTGAATCTCAATCTCTTGAGTACGATGCCCACTGCTCTTGTCGGGAGCGTGAATGACTATCTTCTCAATCAGTTCGTGCATGATCTCAGGTGTCAGCTCCGTAATATGCTCATACTTCTGTACTGCCCTTATGAAAGCTGACACATCGGCGGATTTCTGTTCGGCAGTATCAATGTAAGCAGTCAGCTCTGCTACGGTTGCTCTCAGCTTTTTCTGCTCGTCCTCATATCCTGTGGACATCATAGAAAAGCGCTCATCGGATATCTTGCCAGATACATTGTCTTCGTAGAGCCTTGTGAACAGTCGATCCAGTTCTGCAATACGCTTCTCTGCTTCTTTCAGCTTTTTCTTGGATTTGGTAAGTTCTGAGGACTGCTTCCGAACGGAATTATCCATCGCTGCCTGCACAAACTCGTCCTCATTCTCCTTGACAAAGGAAATCATCTTGTTCAGTTCACCGAGTATGATCTCTTTCAGCACGATCGTCCTGATGAAGTGAATAGTACAGCCATTCTTATCCTTGGCGTAAGTTCCACATTTCAGATGTTCCTGGTCGGCAGTCATGGTTGTCGCTCGGCACAGATACAACTTCTTTCCACAGTCGGCACAGTAACAGATGCCTGAAAACGGATTGACTTCTTCGTGCTTTGTCGGGCGGCGTTTGTTCTTGCGAAGCTCCTGAACCAAGTCAAACTCCTGCTGAGTGACAATAGCTTCATGAGTGTTCTCGAAAATCAGCCAATCCTCTTTTGGGTTATTCACACGCTTCTTGTTTTTGTAGGACTTCACATGAGTACGGAAGTTGACAGTGTGACCTGCATATTCTGGCTTTTCGAGAATACCCGAAATAGTCTCCATACCCCAACGATTAAGGTTAGCATTCTTGTGACCGTTGTCCCTGCCCTGCGACAATGCGTAGGCAGTCGGCGTGGGGATACCCTGCTCAGTCAGAATCCTGGCGATCTGGGCCGGTCCATATCCGTCGATACAGAGCCGGAAAATCTTGCGAACAACTTCGGCTGCTTCCTCATCAATGACCCAGAGATGCTTGTCCCCGGCAGATGTCTTGTAGCCATAGATCGGCTTGGATAGGGGCTTTCCGGACTGTCCCTTCGCTTTGAAGATCGCCCGGATCTTCTTACTTGTATCACGGGCATACCAGTCGTTGAAAATATTCTTGAACGCAAGCAGCTCATTTTCGGACTTTGCCGTGTCTACATTGTCATTGATGGCGATATAGCGGACATTATAATCGGGGAATACCATTTCAATCAGTTCACCCGTTTTGAGATAGTCACGACCGAGACGGCTCAAATCCTTCGTGATTACAATTCCGACTTTTCCGGCTTCCACATCAGCCATCATTGCCTTGTAGCCCTCACGCTCCCACGTCGTTCCGGAAACTCCGTCATCAACGTAGAAAACCGGATTACGGAACCCGTTATCATCAGCAAATTTCCGGAGGATAGCTTTCTGATTGGTGATGCTGTTGCTCTCGCCATCAAGCATATCGTCCTGGCTCAGACGACAATATAATGCTGTGATCTTGTCTGTCATAATTTACCTCTCTTTCCGACTGATACAGCAAGCTATGTTATCATTATAGCGCAATATACCGTAAACAGCAATGCGCCGAAATTCCAAAGTTACACAGCCTGCTTCTCAGGTTCTTGTCCGGATTCACCGAGGAGTATTTCACTCTCCCTGATGATCAGCCTTTTCAGAATATCTGAAAGGCTTTCCTTTGAAGCAGGGTTGAACACGGTTGTCACCGTGTAAAGGGTATGCCCGATCTTATACTCGGACGTTACATTAAAAGTAGTGTTTGTATTCATAGCGATCTTTCTCCTTTGCTTGTCTGTCTCTATGCATTTAGAGTGAGGGCATCGCTTTATCTCTCTTACCCTCATGATTGTTGTCTTATGATAGCTGTGCGGAACGGCAAGTGCCGTCCCATTGCATAGCTATTTTTATTATCGGATAGTTTTAATCCTCATAGGGATTCGCTTTATCCGTAAAGCTCATCTGCTGCCCGAAGCCAACAGTGAGATTGGCGGTATCGCTTTTCTCATTCTCAGAGTTTCCACCTCTAACCAGTTTCAGCAGCTCGTCATCGGAAAGTCAGCTTGCACGGAGTTTTTGCAACAGCGAATGCTCCGAGGTGATGATCTCATCAAGCTCACGGGGCTTACAGTTGTATTCTTCTGCCATAGCAAGACGGGAAACTTCTTTCAGCTTGTCCTCCAGCGTTTTCTTTTTTGCAGTATCGCTTGCGATACGCTTTTCCAAACCTTTGATCTTCTCAATGAGCTGATCTCTTTTCTCTGTATAGATGCCCATAGAAAAATCACAACCTTTCATATTTGTTCTCAGCAGGCAGAGCCGAGTGACCGAAGATCACCTGCCATGATCCAATTATAGCGCACTCTTCATTTGAAATACAAGCCGCATTGCGCACAAACTTTCATTCACAGTTTGTTAACAAATGTCCGGGGAATTTTTAGATTCAAAAAACTGAAAGTAAGCTATTTCGCTGTTTATGCTATCCGGTCATTTTGACGAAGCGATTTTGAGCGAACATAAAAAATCTGAAATTTATTATTGACGTGATCGGGAAAGTGCGCTATATTGGTAATGGGGAGCGACGATATAGAGAAAGTCGCACAGCTCCAATTCTCGGAATCGAGAAAAAAGACCAAGCCGAAAAGCTCGGAAATGACATTCGCCCCACAGGGGCGAAACTCTACCAGCAAGCACGGTGAAGTGTGGGCGCAAAAAGCGACTACACACACTTCACAAGGCTTGGCAGAGGGCGCTGCCCCTACGACCCCGAATTGAGAAAAATAAAAAGGAGAACAAGAGAAATGAAAGACGAAAAGAAGCGTACACTGTACCTGAAAGTCCGTGTCAGCCCCGAAGAAATGGCGGCTATCAAGAAGAAGTTTGAGAACAGCGGTATGAGCAGTCTCAGCACATTTGTAAGAGCCATGATCTTCGAGGGTTACATTGCTCAGGTCAACGAAAACGAACTGAAAGAACTCACCCGCATCGCCAATAACGTTGCCAACAATATCAACCAGATTGCCCGTCGTGCAAATGTCACGAACAAGGTTTACAAGGAAGATATTGAAGAAGTCGAGAGCCTTGCCGGTCAGATCATCGACCCTCTGCTATTTCTGCATACGAAGGTCTTGCAGTTGAAGCGATAAGTAAAAAATGGAAAAGTGCTGTCATGAGAAATCCCGACAGCACCGATTTTGATATGTGCGCAATGCACTGGACAGGCTTTTGAAATTGCTGCGCCTTTCACAATAATGGTTACAATTATTCCGATATGCTGGACTCCGGAAGAATTATGGTATATACTGTATCTACAATATTGATTTGGAGGTAACAGTTATGTTGAAAACACCTGAATTGGCAATGCCGAGGACACGTAAGGTTATTACTGTCTGCAACGGCAAGCGTGAGGTCTGGACGGACTACGAAGAAGCGAAAGCCTATTTCCTTGAAATGATGATGTCTACGGACGGCGAGGAGCATGAACGTGCGGAGTGCGTTTATATTCAGCTTATTCATGGTCTGGATGAGTGTTCGGATGAGGACGAATAATAGAAAACAGGGCGTTACCGTTGATTGGCAATGCCCTGTTGCTATTATCAAAAAAGTGAAAGCTGTTCTGACAAATAATAAGCGTGTTCCATATGCTGTTTAGCCTCGGTTTCCAGTATTTCCATGTTTGATAGCGGAAGACTTTTAAAACGAAGCTGATATACCATATCGAAAAAGCTCGTTACAGCAGCTGTACCAAGATGTGTCAGGCAAATCAGCTGAATATGGAAATGCCGTGCGATACGGAACATCGGTTCAAGAAGATGCGGTGATGAGATAGGTCCGAACGGATTATCAAGGATCAACACACCGCTTGTAGTGCTCAGACTACTCGTTAGACTCCGTGTGTAATTCATTACGGAAACGATCAGCGAAAACAGTACAACAAACTGTTCTCCCCCGGAATTAGCTTTCAATGCGTCCTGCCATGAACGATAACGGCTGTTCTGGACATTCTTATCAATCTTGAAAACGGTGATTGGAATGGTTTCTTTGCCGATGTAGCAATTCAACAGTCTCCTGATTGCCAGATGTTCGTGATGTGATTTTGCCGAAGAATCCTGTTCGGACAGATATTTTTTCACCTGCTCTGTAATATAGTGATTGATCCTTTCAGCAGGCTGCTCGCTCACGGATTCAATGACAGGCAGATCAATTCGTATCATCTGTTTTTTCGCATTACCGATCTGTATCGTTGACTTCTTTGATAGTATCGTAAGATTTTCATACAGCCGTCCGACACGCTGAAGACAATTTGTGACAAGCTGCTTTCTGCTGTCCTCAACATCTTTTAGCAAAACAGCAAGCTGAGCGATGCGATCCTGATAACGTTTTATATCACCTTCTGTACGCTCGTAAAGCGTGAAGTATTTATCGCCTGCGATATCATGATTGTCGATAACAGATAAAATACCGTCAAGCGTTCCCGTAAACAAGGTGTGCGTGTTTCTGAACGGTTCAAGCTCTGTGCTGTGATACTTCTTCGTTTTGTTCTCAGCTTGTTTCAGTTGCTCGATGCTATTCTCGATTGCATCACGCAATTTGTTGGTATCTTGCTTTTCTTCTGATAGCTTTGGAACATAATCTGCAAATTCCAGTGTAAATCTTTCCGCATATTTAGCTGCGTATTTATGATCTGCATGGAGTTCGTTCAGGTGTTCAATGCATTCACGCATATTATGATCTGAAACTTGTAAAGCAGCTTCACATTCTGCTATACGGCGTTCAAAATCCGCCCCCACTTCTGATCGTGGCAGAAGCTCGGTATGCAATTCCGAGAGCTTAGCCTTTGCCTGTTCAAATGCGCTTTCGGCTTTCGCATGACATTCCACAGCAGACGAATACTGTTCGGAAGCCTGATCGCATTCCTTTTGTGCCTGAGCAGACTGTTGCTCTGCACGATGATAAGCATCGTCGGAATATGTAGTGCTTTCATATTCTGTCGGTTCAATATGAAATCTTTGAATGCCTTTTTCTTTTGTTCCTATGCTCTTCTGCACCTTTTGCAGTTGTCTATGAAGCTCCTGAAGATTTGCAGAATGACTCTCCTGATACATACGATATTCTGCAAGCATTGCAGAATAATCTTCGGAAAGCACTTCTGCTTTCGGTGTGTCTTTAAGCTCGGCAGTCAAATTCTGATATTCTGTCAGTTTTTCATTGAACTGCTTGATTTTGTCGTCGCATTCCTGTATGATCTCTGTGATCCTGCCTTCTTCCCTTTGCTCTGACTCGATCTGAACGGCAAGCCGGTTGCAGGCTGATTCCATATCAGTTATTTGTCTGCTTAGTTCTTCATATTGCGAAATATCACCGCAAATACGCTCAAATTCTTTTTGATTATTTTCTGTATGGCGTAAAACGCGCTGCTCTGCATCTATAAGTTCACGAAGTTCCTCTGTGCGCTTTTTGATATCCGCTTTTCTTTTGTCAAGTGCCAATAGCGAATCCTTAATTGTTTGGAGGTCTGACTGACAAGAATTGATCTGCTCCTGAATATGCTGCTCATCATCGGCGGAATATGTAAATGCAGAGAGTATGCTGTGTTCTGATTCCCACTCTCTTATCTGACGCTTAATATGTTCAATCTCAGCTTTTGCATCATCCAGTCTTTGCTGTATGAGATCTTTGTAAGCAGAGGCATCACGAAAGTATTCCTTATCAAATGCAGAGAGGAACCGGTTATGCTCACTCCATTTCCCGTCTGCCATATCGGCAAGCTCAGAACGTGTATATACCGGAACAACAGCCGACAGCCATAAATCTGTTGTTTGTGACAGCAGCTTTATCTGCTCCTTTTCGGAATCAACTATGACGGCATAAGCGACAAGCGGATTGACTGCAAGAATATCCTCCCGTATTATGGGTGACTGAGAATTCAGATACCGCTCGCCTGTTTGGAAAGAAACGCCCGATTCCTGCAAGAAGTCAACTGCTGTTTTAGAAAGGTGTAGCTGTCCTGCTTCAATACATCTGAGCTGTTCTGCAAGCAATTCAGCTGAATACTCGGTTTGTCTCAGTTGTTCTCTCAGCTTTGCAAGTATATTATCAAGGCTTGTTATCGGCTCATCAGTAAACAACCGGCTTTCAGGTATTGACAGATGCTCCAGTACAGAAAGAACAGAGTTATACGCATCTCTGTATTGTTCCATTGCGGTCTCGTGCTGTTGCAGGCTGACATTACAATTTGCCTGTGCTTGGGTCAGCTCCGTGCGCTCTGCATCCTGAGCATCAAGCTCCTGCCCAAGCTGTTCTGCTTCATTTTGACATCTTTCAATGTCGTTATTTGCATTTTTGATCTTTTTATCATAACCTGAACGGATACTCTCGATATCCTCCTTAGAATAGCTTCCGTCAAGCATGACCGTGATGTGTAAGGCAAGCTCTGACAGTCCCCGATTGATCTGCTCAAGCATTATTTTTTGGCTGCCGATCGTCTGATTTAAGCTGGTATTATTTTCATTACGTTGTGTGGTAATCTGTTCAATCTTTTCTTTTACCTTACAGAGTGCATCTGATTGGTCTTTCCTTGCTGATACTTCCTGATGCAAATCACTTTCTGTCTGTTGTATCAGTTTGGCTGCCAGCAAGGAAAGTGAATACTTCAAGGAAAGAATGCGAGAATCCTGCGTTCCCTGCTCCAACTCTCTGATTTGTGCAGTCAATGCTTTCTCATCATTTTGCAGTTCAAGCAGTTCTGCGTATTCCTTTGCAGCATTCAATACTTTGACCATATGGACAAACTTGTCACGCTGGTTTTCCGAATCTTCTTTTTGCTGTCTGCATTCTTCAAGCTCCGTAGATGCTTTGTCAAAACTCTCCTGTGCAAGATAATAAGTCTCCGAAGCCTTCTCTGCTTTGATGTGATGCAGTTTTGCTTTCAAGTTGCCTATTGTTTGTTCGATCTGCGCTTGCTTCTCACTTTCCAGTTTAATATGATGATCAAGTGTGAACAAATGGTCAGCCAGCAAACGAATTGCCTGTATCCTCTGATCTTCGGCATCCCACATATTCTTCATAAACGGAAGTATCCCTTGCAGCTTTTCCGTAAAAGCTTTTATCTGTGACTGCAAGCGAAGATTTTCTTCCTGCCCTGCATAGCTGTCCGCATAATGGACGAACATTTCTTCCAGAGCTTCCGCTGATTCTGTATCGTTCGGCATCACACCCGGAATGATAAACTTGTCAAGCAGTCTGTCAGCGGTTCGGTATTCCTCAAAGAATTTTGTAATGCCGCCTTCTACTGCATTGATACGCACAAGAATATTTTCCCATTCTGTGTGGAGAATACCGTATTCCTCCAAGCGTTTATGATATCGCCGCAACGAATCGGAAGGATAATATTCGACCTTTCTGTTCTGCAAATACTTACGAAGATCATCAAACGACATAGGACGGATATGATTGCCCGTCCGTTCGGTAAGTGGAAGATTGATCAGGTCGAGTTTATCGCCGGCTCTTGTATAATCGTGCATAAACGTGTAATAACGAACCGTTTTGCTTTCGTTCTCATCATCTGCTGTCGTGCTTGCAGCCAATGCGATACCGGTCAGCAGACTGTTAGTTGAGCCGTCCAACGCCCATTCTATCAGAATGAAAGCGTGGTCAGTGCCTTTCTGAAAATAATCGCTGATATTGCGGTTCTGAACCTTTGCTTTCGGGCAAACTGGTTGGAGCAACAGCTGAACGATCACAGACTTACCGCCGCCGTTATCAAGATTCAGCAGGGTATCGATCGGCTTTCCCTCAGCGTTTTCGGTACAGAATATCTCGTCAGGAATCAGCTTTGCACCGTCATTGAATCTGAAATTCACAATTCTGATCTTACAGATCGCCGGCATCTGTTCTTCCTCCCTCCAGAATAGCGTGTATCTCTGCAATACGATTTTGCGATAAATAATACGGCATCAGGTCATTCAGTTTTACTGTCGGCTTCCATACACCGTCCGCATCATACAATAATTCCTCATCACGGAACTTTCTGATGATCTTCATAAAACAGCCGTGCTTTGTATCTACTGAATTCGATTCATCGCCACGCTTTGCAAGCCAGTTATCTGCCAAACGAAGGAAATCCATACTATACTGTGCAGCGGCACTTTTCAGCGCTTCACCATCAGCTCGTACCTGTTCGCAATGCTGTGTAAACTCGGTCAAAAAATCGGATTCTTTGATATAATACCTCGTTTGCAATGTATTGCCTTTACCGCCGTAAAGCGCATGCAAAAGAAAGATCGCCATATAATTCAGCAAATACAGTTCTTCCAGTTTTTCATTGCCGACACTGCGGCGAAAATCACTATTATCCTGTGAAAACAACTCGTTGCTCGGATTCGGCAGGAGATAAAGCCTTCCGTTTGTTCTGTAAAGTGTAAAATCCAGTTCCTGCTCCATAATGGCAAGCTCGGAAGCAATTTCGGCATCACAGTAGTCTTCGTAAAATGAGGAATCTTGTTCACGGGTGATATATCCCTTTTCCATCAGCTTTGCAAACAGTCTCAGACTTTCAGGCTTCATCTTATCACCTCGATCTTAAAATTATTTATTTTGATACTGCCGCCCTCAGCATCCAATAAAGTTATCGCTTCATCGAGCTTTTGTATCAATATCGTCTGTATCTGTATCAATTCCTCCGGGAGTTCGCTCAGACAATAGGAAAGGTCAAATTCACCGACAGGAACGATGATATCCTGCTGTTCTGCGCGCCAGCCTGCTACATCTATTTCTCCCATTCCGTAGAGCTTTAACATAACATCAGGCAAGGATTTTTCCCGCAGCTGCTCCTGCACTTGTTCTTTTGGAACCGCCGCAAGGTAATCGCTAAAACAGAAAATGGAGTTTTTATCTGCAAAAGTCAGTAATCCTCTTATGATCTCCACATATCTTTTATTTCTGATATCAGCCGCAGTTTCAGCATTATCATCACTTATGATATCAATGCCGTCATCTCTGTTACTCTCCCGGATAGCATTTTGCCTGCTGTAAAAGAAATCAATACCGAACATATGCGGAAAAATCGGACGATAAAGCGGTGCAAACAGCTTTCCGATATTTCTTGTATCTTGCAGATGCATTTTCTGCATGGGAAGTAATAATTCCTGTTCAAGGTCAAAGCGTCCTGCCTGCAAATAAGAAAAGCTGTCATCTAACAGATTAGCATATAGCTCGGAAAGTGAGAATTTCTGATTAAATACACGGCTCTGCTCGCTTATTACTGTATCAATGTTTTCAAGTATTTCCCGTATCTCTTGTTCGGTTTGACCGATATTCTCGTCTGTATTGATCTGGGCATCTGCAATCGCTTGCAGCTTTGCTGATACAAGAGTGCGGATATCACTAAGCTGCTTATTTTCGTCCTCAAAGGAATCCTTTACCTGCGAGACGATCTCTTCATATTCATCAATCGACACTTCGGAGATATTGGTCCTGCATCGGAGCATAAAGTCGTCCATTCTTGTTTTCAGATTCCTGACTCGGCTGACCAGTTCACGACTCTCCCGAAGCGCTTTACCGTAGTTACCTCGTTTGATAAACTCCTGTAATTTGAAACGGTTAACAGAAAAATCCAGTTCGCTGTCGATCTCCTTGGTTCTAAACAAAAACTCATACGCTTCATTTGTCAGAACATAACTGCCGCTTTGCTGTTCAAGGAGAATAAGTGAGCGTTGATCTCTGAATTGTTCATCGCTGTTGTAAAAAGTATCAAATGAGCGCACTTTTCCGTTGCTTTGTAATACATCTGTTATAATATAATCGGTCAGCATTTTTGCGGATTCGGGTTCATAATCATACACATCGGCGAGTTCCCGCAGAAATGCTGTGATATCCTGCTTTGTACAGCGTTCGCCGTATCGAAGAGTACTGTCCATGATAAAAACCATTACCATAAGGATCAGATTGTCGGTCTTATCATCATCATTATGCAACAATTCGCGAATCTCCGTTGGTTTACTTCTTTGCAGCCAGTATTTGATAAGATTCACGAATCGCATTCGCTTCTCAAAATCCTGTAGCAATTCTTGGGATTCTGCTGAAATCATTATCTTACCTCATGTTGTCCGCCAGTACGGGATACGAAAGAATCTCCTGTGGCAGACGCTTATTATTTTGCAGTATATGAGTGATCTGTTCCTGTTCATCAGTTGTGAAATGTGGAAGTATTCCGGAAATTTCTGGCATGATACATCTTCCGTCGTCACTGTCGGGAAGCTGAATGTTACGGCTCAGTTCCAGCATTTTTTTATATGCCGGAAGGAACAATTCGATATGTAGTTCCTCTGCTGCTTTGCAAAGCCGCAGAAAGATATCAAAGCCGGCTCTGTCGATATCACCGCAATACAGAAAACGAATTGTATCAGCCCCAAGATAAGCAGCATAGGAACGGAATTTATCCTTACCCGTGATGTCATTGCCCTGCCCGAAAATCACACCATCAATTTGAGTATCAAATAATGTGTTAGCTTGGGATTCATACATAAGGCGACGAATATTGAACCATATATCCTTGTTTTCACAAATGAGTAAGGTCATAGTTGACTTTCGGACGGGGATATAATCCGAAAAACACTGTTCGGGTGTTTCATAATATCGAAGCATATCTCCTGTGATTCCGATTGCTTCCAATAGTCTTAAATGATGATCCAATTCCTTCTCTTCACCGAAAATATCAAAGGAGCGCTCACGCCTCGACATCATATCATTGCCCTTTTGATCGGTAAGCCATTCACTCAAGCGGCACAAAAACGCCCTGTTATTGTTAAATTGCATTCGATTACGAAGCAGATATCCATTTGCTGAAAGTCTCGGATGGAGTGCATTGATCTCATCAGGTGATACCTGCATCGTGTTTTCAATGCAGATAGTGTATCGCATAAACAAAGGATTCTTTTGATTACCATTTGTTCCGCTGCTCTTGATAGGCACTAATATACCTTGATTGGTTAGCTCTTTGATCTGTTCATAGAGGTGTTCAGACTCTGCACAAAATCTGCTGAGTTCCTCCAATGTGATCCGCTTACGAGGAAAATCCTGCAATGCTTTATACAGTGTATTACTAGGCTTACTCATACATTGCCACCTCTAATCTATATATAGAATAGTATATACATATTGTAGCATAATTTGGTCGAAAAAGCAAGCTATCAGCTGTAAGAAACAGATTATTCAGAGTTCGAGCGTTATTATAAAAAAACAGGCGGATACCTCATTTAAAGTATCAGCCTGTTCTGTTTTATAGCCCGCTGTATAGGTCTTTACATAATAGTTGTTTTGAAAACTTCTATATGAGTACCGACCTAACGGTAGGCGGTTCTATTCTTTCCCTCGGAAACGGGGGTGAGTTAAGATGACTATACTGGAATTATTAACACTTATGTTACTTATAGTTGCACTTATAGAGCTTAACAATAACAAAAAGAAATAACCGCCCCACTTCCACATGGGCGGTTATTTCTATATAACTATTCATGAGGGAGAACCGCTTATCGCAGTACTCTTTATTTATATTATATCATTTTTTTTCGAAATGTCAATAGGCAGACTTCAATTTAATGATAAACGATAAATTATTATCGTTTATTTTGCACAAGTATACCGATTTTTGGATATGCCGTTTATATGCAAACATACAATATTTATCGTAAAACGATAAATAACCATTGACAAACGTTAATATCCGTGGTATTATATGCTCAACGGAGGGAACAACAAATCCCTCCACCGATAAAAAGGAGGAAATTATTATGAAAAACTCAAACTTGAAAGCTATCAACGGTATAGGCAAGGCTTGCTCGATCATCAGCACTATCGCCTTCATCTTCTGCATCGTGGGCTTCGTAAGCATCATAATCGTAGAGATAGGGATACTCACTTTCCCTATGGATAAGATAAAGCTTTCGGGCACAGCAGATGCAGTTGTCACGGTCGAAGCGGATGACATGGATTTCGATATCAAGACTGCCAATTACCACTTCAGCGAAAATAATCAGCAGGGTTTCCGCATAGACGTTGACCAGGAAGGTATAACAATTTCGGACGATAAGATCGACATCGGCGGTATCTGGTCACTCGATGTTGACGAGGTAGAAACCAGTGATAACGGCGCAACTTTCAAGCTCACAGGCGATTTCGGCGAGTTTGACAAGGGTGCGATAAAGCGCAAGCTCTCACTCAATGTGCTCGAAGCACTGATCTCTGTCGCTGCTACAGCTGTAACACTTTTCTTTGCTCGCCGTGTATTCAAGGAGCTTTCAAAGTGCGAAACACCTTTCACTGAGACTACCGTGAAAAATATGAAGATCTTCGGCGGCGTGCTGATAGGCTATGGCGTTATCTCAGGCTTGTACCTTACCACCATTGTTGCAGGTCTTGCAGTCCTTATGCTCGCATTTGTATTCGCGCACGGTACAGACCTCCAGAGAGAGTCCGACGAGACTTTATAAGGAGGTGCTCGGTATGTCGATAATCCTCAGACTTGACCGCGTTATGGCGGACAGAAAAATGAGCCTCAATGAGCTGAGTGAGCGCGTCGGCGTCAGCAACGTCAACCTCTCAAAGCTCAAAACAGGCAAGGTCAGCGCGATACGCTTCTCGACCCTTGAGGCGATATGCAAAGCCCTCAACTGCCAGCCCGGTGACCTGCTCGAATTTCAGGACGACGGCGGCGAAAACTCTCCGGCTCAGCAATGACACACTGAACAAATCGAAGACGATATGAGTGCATTCATCGCTGAACTCGAATAATACCAAGAAAAAAGGACACCTGTGGGGAGGTGTCCTTTTTCTGTACGAACTAAAGCACCGTAGTTATCATCGGTGTTTCGCCGTCGCGCAGCTGCTCTAATATATGGTGCAGCTCTATCAGCTCGGGGACAAGCTCGTCACGCCCGTTCTCGGCGTAGTAGCTTATACGCGTGCAGATTCGGTCTACCTCCGAGAGACGGTCGCTCTTTACCAGCACCGCCGCCGTCCTGCGGAAGCTCTCCCAGTCCTGCTCCAGTGCTCGTGCGGACTCGACAGCCTCTGCCTGCGAGCCGCCCTCGTACAGCTCCGCTACCTCATCTGCGGCGGAGATGAGCCTCCCACAGCTCACATTCACCCACATACCCGATACTACGCTTGCTGCAATGAGCAGGCTAAGTATCGCGGCGCTGATTTTTACCCTTGTCAATTTCGTCGCCTCCCTGCGTGATGATAGGTCTGCCGCCGTCACGCGGAGAGATAAAGCAGCTCCCCGAACTGTCGGCTGTCATGATGAAGATGTCGTCTGTTTTCAGCCCGATTTTTTCGGCTGTTCGGGCGGCGTAGTCCCTGTCAAAGCCGAGCGAGCGCAGAGCTGTGTGCAGCACTATCCCGTCCGAGACGATTACAAGCGGCGGGTCGGAGTCCTCCGCCTGTATGTCCAGCTCAGTGCGCGTGGGAGTGTCCGCAGTCGGCTTCTTCATCACGGACATACTCCCCGTCGTCTCGACAATGGCGTACTGCACCTCCGCGAGGTCGAACACCTCGCTCCCGCGGAGAGCCATCATCAGGTCGTCGACGGAGAAGCGAAGGTCTGCCATAGCCTGACGGTCTATCCTGCCGCCCTTGATGACTATCTTCGGGCTGCCCGAGATGAACCTCCTCACCGCGGGAAAACGCAGACACAGCCACGACACTGTCACCTCGAAACAGACGAGAGCAAGTATCGGTGTGATACCAACAAGAACGGGGATATTCACGTCCTCTATCGGCAGGGTCGCAATATTCGAGACAAGTATCGTTATCACGAGCTCGGACGGCTGGAGCTCGCCGAGCTGGCGCTTGCCCATGAGCCGCACCGCGAATATCACCAGCACATACAAAATAAGCGAACGGATAAGTATTACCGACATTTCAACAGCTCCTTTTATGGTAGTATGGCTGTCTGAGAAAAAAATATGTATCGGCTCTGAATAAAAACAAGACAGTGAGCTCATAATAAGAACGGCTTCAAAGCTAAATATTTTCAAGGAGGCTTGTATCATGGATAACAAGCATAAGAACGATTGTATCAAGTGCTCGGTGGCACAGTGCCAGCACAATATGGTGACCGAGAACTACTGCTCGCTCGATTCTATCTCCGTCGGCACTCACGAGGAGAACCCCACCGTCCCCGAATGTACCGACTGCAACAGCTTCGTCAAGCGCACAGGCTGCTGCGACTGACACCCACACCCAAAACAAGCGGGTCGATGCCGACATCGACCCCCTACATAATCCCGCTCCGTATTTTTCGCGTGTACACCGACTTACCCCATTGGTAAACATAGACAAATCGGGAGCCCGTTTACAGTCAAATCGGGAAAATTTATCCCGCGCTCTTGCATTGACGGAGTTTTTATTGTATAATAGTATTAAGCTTCTACCGAAGTAATTATTCCCAACAGGAGGCTGATGATATGTTCGACAAAACTATGACCTTTTCCGTTAACGAAGACAAGGAAGCGGAGCTCAGAAAAAATCTCACAATAATCTACGACGCCCTCGTTCAGAAGGGATACAACCCCGTTAATCAGATCGTAGGCTATATCCTCTCAGAGGACCCCACCTACATAACCACATACAATAACGCAAGAAACCTTATCCGTCACATCGACAGAGATGAGCTTCTTCAGGTGCTTGTAAGGTCTTACCTTCAGGCATAAAGGCACACGCTGAGGCTCCTGCGGACAAGCAGGACTGAGGGCGCGGACGTGTATACAAAAAAATGCGGCAGCTTTACACAGCTGCCGCTTTTATTTTCCCGCATATCGCCTATATACGTGGGAAATCCAACCCTCACCACACATTCCGTGGTTATCCTTTTTTCTATATCATTCTATTCTCTATGCCCGTCAGCTGTTTTTTTATCGCTGCGGGTAATCGCTGTCCTGCTGCTCAGCCTTTGCAACTGACTCAGCGAGCGTCAGCCCCGTGAACTCCTGAGCCGAGAATATTCGTCCCGACTTCTTGTCATCCATGAAAGCTCCTACCAGTACGCCGGGGAGCGCACTCTCGGGAGCATTGGGAGCATTGGGTCCGCCGAGGTCGGTCCTGCACCAGCCGGGGTCGGTGAGATTTATCATCACGTCCGTGCCGTCGTACATCTTGCCTATATCGTGCGTTACCTTGTTCAGCGCTGCCTTTGCCGCAGAATAGCCTGCCTGTTCGGGCTCAAGGTCTATGCCGCTCGTGGTATTGACTATCCTGCCGAAACCTCTCTCTGCCATTTTGGGAAGAAAATGGTAGCATATCAGCATTGGGGCGACGGTATTGATACGGAAGCTGATATCATAGTCCGTATACGGCGTCGCGAGGTAGTCCGTTCTGTAGGCTATCTGGAGACCCGCATTGTTGAGAACTATGTCCACCTGCGTGCCCTTTGCGTCTATCTCGGCGAGCATCTGTTGCACTGAATCGGGCTCTGACAGCTCTGCCGAAACAGCATATGCCTCAACTCCCAGCGCCTTGACGTCCGCGAGCACCTTTGCACTATGTGCCGCGTCCCTGCTGTGAAGAATGAGATTTGCGCCCTGCTTCGCCATAAAAATAGCCGAAAGATACCCGATACCTCTGCTCGCGCCCGTGATAAGCGCCCATTTGCCTTTAACGTTTACCATAAGAGTTGACCTCCTTGCCCTCGGGCAATTTATACGATGATTATAACACGCGGACTACTTTTTTGCAACAATTGGATATCTCTTTCTTTGCAATCATATCAAAATTTTTGCACTATATTTTTCAAGTCATAATCTCCGCTTCATGTGTCATACTATGCTTGCAGAATCATTCTGCAAAACTTCAAAGGAAAAAAGCTTATGAAAAAAATAGCTCCGACTGCGGCGGCGCTCCTTACTGCGGCTATCGTGCCGACGGTATCGGTCTGCGCCGCGGACTGCACAAGGATAGGCTACGGGCAGGGAACGTCGGTAGACGCGCTCAACCGTCCGACTGACGCTATGCAGTTCAACGCCCGATACGGCGACCTTGATGCCTTCGCCCTGTCGGCAGATGATAACAGGATAATCATCACCTTCGATCAGGGCTATGAGAACGGCTATACCGCGAAGATACTCGATACGCTTAAAGAGAAGGACGTTCACGCCATATTCTTCCTCACGGGCGACTACGCCAAACGCGAGGAAGCCCTCGTCAAGCGCATGATAGCGGAGGGGCACACCATCGGCAACCACGGAATGACCCACGCAAGCCTACCCACACTCTCGGAGGACGGCGCGCGCGAGGAGATAATGTCGCTGCATAACTACGTGCTCAACAACTACGGCTATGAGATGCAGTATTTCCGCTGTCCGTGCGGTGAATATTCCGAGCAGGCGCTCGAGACCGTGCAGAAATGCGGCTACAAGACGGTGTTCTGGAGCTTTGCCTACGTCGACTGGAAGACCGACGCTCAGCCCTCTGCGGCTGAGGCTATGGAGAAGCTTACAAAGTCGGCTCACGGCGGAGAGATACTCCTCCTGCACTCGGTATCTGCTACGAATGCCGAAATACTCGGCGACGTGATAGACTCGTTCCGCGAGCAGGGCTTTACGGTATAACAACGCAAAACGCCGAAGAGGCTTGTCCTCTCCGGCGTTTCTGCATACTAATCTCATCCATTATAATTCCCCGTATTTCCCTTTGCTGCTATGTTCTGCGGCATACCCCCATACGCCGCCAAGCAGTCTCTTTTGCGGACCGATGTCCGCTATCCCTCATATCAAGCAGATGAACTATCATTCTTCACTGCCGAATATCTCTTCTATGCCCTTCTCCATTTCGGATTTGAGCCATGCACTCCTGTATGCCATGACCATTACGTACATAGCCTTGCTGAGCTTTTCCGCATCAGAGGTGATACCGCTGTCGCACTCGCCGAGCTCGCGCTCTATCAGCGCCTTCACGTCCTCGGGAGCGAATATCTCCTCATCCTCCGCGTTGAATATCATTCTGCACAGGAGGTCAAAAAGCAGTATCTCGTCGATGATGTCGTCGGCGGTGTCCTCGACGTCGCCGTTGATGTAGGTCATCAGGTTGACTATGCTCTCGAGCTTCATCGTCCCGCGGAGCATATTTATCAGCAGTATACGGAGCACCTGCTGCTCGTCGTACTTCTTGCCCTTGGTGGACGAGACCCAGCCGCGCTTTATCCAGTTCTGGATAGTCGAACCCTCAAGCCCTGTCAGCTTTGAGAGCTGTGACAGAGTAAGTCCGCCCGTCGCCTCGAGCACCGGAGAAATGAGCGAAAACGCCGAATTTCTTGCCTGCTCGGTATATTTTATGGTAGTACCGGGTATCAGCCTTTTCACGAGTTACACCAACCTTCAAATGCAATACTCTAACCTTCAAACACAATATATTGATTATATCACGAGTTCGTCTGAACCGCAAGTGCTATCATCTGACGTTTTAACGGATTTTTACTGTTTTTTTTGAATTTATATCGTTTTTCTTTATTATTTCATAATATTTCAAGATTTTTCAAGAATAGTTACAAATGTAACAAAAATATATACAAATGTAATACAAATCGCCTGTTCTGTTGACTTTGTGTCGGGTTTATGATACTATTAATGCAGACAAGATTTGTCGGTCATTCACATTATGAGAAAAACTTCAGATGATCATAGGAGGGACAAACTATGGCTGATTACAATGATTTCAACAGTAACGCAGGGGATGTCGTTACAGGTGTAGACGTCGTAAAAAAGAGTAAAAAAGGACTCATCATCGGTGGCCTTGCTGTTTGTACGGCAGGTGCTATGGCGGTCGTGGCAGGCGGAGGCATTGCCGCTTACTGCCTTTCCGACTTCGTGAAGAATCAGGTGAAGCTCCGCATCTCGAGCCCCGAGAGCTACTACGCATGGGTGTACGAGAAGAACGCGGACGCTGCCGCAAAGCAGATTTCCACCGCTTATGCGAGAGGTCTCGACAAGCTCGAGGCGGGTCAGAAGACAAAGCTCTCGCTCAGATATGACCTCACCGATGACGCAAGAGACTTTTTCATCGACGTGCTCGACCTTGACAGAGTATCAAAGAACGAAGAGCGTGACATCGTCAATAACCTTAATAATATCACCATCGGCGGAGAGGGAAGCTCAAAGGATTCGCTTATCTCGGGCAAGACTTATATCGACTGGAACGACGAAAGGCTCGTCACGGCTGATATCGCGACCGACAACTCTACTATGGACTATTTCGTCCGCATACCAGAGCTCACGGAGCAGTGGATAGCCGTTGAGGCTGAAAAGCTGATTGAGGAGAATTCCTACTCGGACACCGAGCAGGAGGTCATCGACGCCTACAAGAAGGCTGTTCAGGACCCGCGCTCCGTTATCGCTCCCGAGGAGATAGAGGAGCTCGCAGACCGCTATATCAAGGTTTGGAACGAATCTGTTGAGGACGTAAAGCTCGAGAAGAAGCAGACCGTCACTATCAATGACATTGATATGAACTACACGGTCGTTTCCGTGGACCTCACACAGCAGAAGCTCATCGATATAGGAGAAAAAATGCTGACAACAGCTAAGGACGACGCACTCCTCAAGGAGATAGTCGTTGACCGCCTCCACCAAATGGACGCCGACGAGTACGCTGAGGAGATCGACGACGCTATCGAGAACCTCAAGGACGACACCGTTGATACCGAGACTGTTGTAACACTCGATACATACATCGACGCCAAAGGCGTTATCCGCGGCTGGGGCGCCAAGACAAACAATGAAAACGAGGAGTTCCTCGCCGTTATCGGCAAGAAGGACGGCAAGGTACGCGGTGAGTGCTGGTTATACGACGGCTACGAAGAGCCTGAGTTTACTTTCAAGCTCAGCGCCGAGGAGTCAGATAACAAGTACAGCGGAACCCTTGATTTTATTCTCGACGAGGATGAATCGTGGTCGCTCGAATTCAACGACTTCGAGATAGTAGATGAGGAATACGGCTACTTCAACGCAAGCACAGTCCTCAATATCAAGGACTATGATGACGAATATTCTATCCCGCTCGACTTCTCCACGGACGGCGAAAGTCAGGCGATAGCTGGCGATATCGTTATCGACGGCGCAAACTACGGAAAACTCACCCTCACAGCAGGCTTGCAGACCGGCGCTGAGCCTGCTATCCCCTCCAAGAACGGAGCATTCGTCCTCGATGATATGGAGGATTCGGAGAGTTTCTGGCGCGACTACGTTGCTCAGGACGAAATGGAGAAGTTCCTAACCGACCTCTTCAAGAAGCTCGGGATCAAGGACACAAACGCCTCTGAGTACGCCAAGGATTGCGCTGAGGAAATGTACAACACCTGGGATAGCTATTACGACGACTACGACGATGATGACTACGGCTGGGACAGCGACGACGATGATGATGACGACTACGATTTCGACGACGACGATGATGACTTCGACGACGATGATTTCTACGCATCCGCTAACGGTCCCTCAGCTAAGGACGGTCAGGCGTTCCTGATGCTCTACGATAAGGATATGCGGCACTTCTTCACAGGCGAAGGCACCGACTACCTCTCCTATGGCGCGAAATTCGCGGACATCAAGGGCGACGGCACATATACGGTCAGCGTTTCGGCTGATACTCCCGAATATCTGGAGAAGTTCACTGCAATGCCCAACGGTCTGGGTGTTCTGGTAATCGGCTGTCAAGGCATAAAGGGTGCGGAGAATGCCAAGATCGAGGTAACATCTCTCGACATCGACGGAAAGACGTACGATGTCAGCAAGGACATCACTACCGAGGCTGACGAAGAGTTCTTTGCGGCGCTTATCTACTCAGACTCATACTTCGACCTCGAAGAGGAGGACGGCGAATACAAAAACGGCGTCGACCTCTCGGGCGTTCAGTCATGGAAGACTATCACTGTCACCTTCAAGCTCACAGGAATGAAGTAAAACTTAAACGGCGGGTATAATCCCGCCGTTTTATTTTCCAATTTTTCCAGTATTTCAGCTTTCTTTCACCAAAGTATCATAAATGAGAGATACAATATCAATGTAGAAAAATATAGCAATCTCCACATTTCATATAAACCACCCTAACAGGTAGAGCGGCGGTCAGCATTTGCTGGGCGCCGCTTGCCTTTTGTATGTATATAGTCACAAGGCTGTGAGCATACGATGCCTTTTCAGTGAACCTTTTCTCCGCTTGTGACAATATGTATACGGAAGGAGGCAAGAATATGACACAACTTCAATTTGAGAGGCTAATTCAGCTGCACGGCGATTCGATATACGGGTTCTGCTGCCACCTGACGGGCAAGGCTTCGGAGGCAGAGGACCTGTATCACGACTCGGTGATGAAAGCCTTCTCAAAGCTGAAAAAGATGATCTGCGGCGACGAGGACGAGAAAGCCTACCTGTCGGCACGAAACTACATTATTGGGATAGCGGTCAGGCTCGCGAAAAACAACTCCCGCAGGCTGTCGAACAGGAGCACTGTTGCGCAGGACGAGAACGAACGGCAGCTCTCGGCAGCGGGCTCCGACGAGAATATTGAATCCGAATCCGAACGCAGAGAACTGAATGCTCAGATACGTAAGGCGGTGAGTGCTCTGCCCGAGAAGCTCCGCGCAGTGACTTATATGTTCTACTTCGCGGATATGAGTATCAGCGACATAGGCGCGGCACTGCATATCCCGAGCGGAACGGTCAAGAGCAGACTCAGCCGCAGCAGAAGCATCATCAAAAAAGAACTGGAGGAAAAAGGCTATGAAAAATACTGACGAGACAATAAGAACTGCTCTGAAAGGCGCTTCAAGAGCTCCCGAAAGCGTCGATATGAAGCTGTATAACGAGTTCGCGGCATTTCGTCCGAAGCGCTCGAGGCTGACATATGCAGCTATCATAGGAATTCCCGCAGCAGCGGTACTGCTCGGAGCGGGAGTATACACTATCCATAACGGAGGATACTTCCACGATGTGAAGAACGGTTTCGGAACAGTAACAGGTGTCACATACGAAAATGCGACCGATGAAATAAGCATTAAGGCTGTCAGAAAATCGGAACAGATCGAGCTTACTGTCCAGATACTTGAACCTTATATCAATAAAATGCCATATGAGGACTGTGAGCAACTGAAAATCGGTAAATGCACATTTATATCGAAAGGGAAAAACACTGATTTTTCAACCGATGAAATATCGGAGGTTGAAAACGGCAAAGCCGTATTTCTCCTTGATATAGCTGACGCAGATTCAATATCCATAACTGAGCTGATAAGCCGAAAAAAGGCTGATCAAGACCTTTCAATCTATGGAAACTGGGAAATACCGCTCGAATAGACAAAAAAAGCTCCACCCTTCTGGGTGGAGCTTTATCAGTGCTGGCACAGATCTACTTTCCCGGGCCGTCACCAGCCGAGTATCATCGACGCGGATGAGCTTAACTTCCGTGTTCGGAATGGGAACGGGTGTGACCTCATCGCAATATGCACCAACTCTTAAAAACTGAACAAAGCTCAATGCTGAGGGAGAACCTCATGTGAATGAAGTAAAAGGAAAAGCCCTCGACCGATTAGTATGCGCTGGCTGAACGTGTCACCACGCTTACACCTTGCACCTATCAACCTCATAGTCTTTGAGGGGTCTTACTCTTACGATGGGATATCTTATCTTGAGGTCGGCTTCACGCTTAGATGCCTTCAGCGTTTATCCGTTCCGCACATAGCTGCCCAGCTGT
>FNZT01000014.1 GCA_900109435.1 Ruminococcus sp. YRD2003
TGTTACAGACAGATACAACCTCAAGAATTCTGAGGAGCGTTACCAGTTCCGCAGACTTGTCCGCAGCTTCATCAAGTGGTATGGCTATATTACGCAGGTTGTCAGGATGTTTGATACCGATATGCACAAGGAATACCTGTTCCTGAGTTATTTGCTTCGACTTCTTCCGAAGGAACCAGACACTCCTTGTGACCTTGAAGGTAAGCTGAAGCTTGAATACTATAAGCTGCAAAAGACTTTTGAAGGTGCTATAGAGCTTCAAGACCTCGATGGTATGTACATTCCCGCCAAGCAAAAAGGCGGCGAAGGCAAGCAGAAGAAAACGCCTCTTGACGAGATACTCGATAAGATAAACGAGAAGTACAAGGGAGAATTCACGGATTCAGACAAGGTCATGATCGATGCCCTGCACCAGAAGCTTAAGAAGAACCCGAAGCTTTTCAACTCTGCCAAGACAACCGATCCCGTTATCTTCACAGAGAGTATCTTCCCACAGATCTTCGGAGACACGGCTATGGAGAGCTATACAGAGTCACAGGAAAGCTATGAATCGCTCTTCACGGATAAAAACAAATACAACGCTATCATGAGCGCTCTTGCAGGCGTAATATACCGAGAGATGCGTATGCAGAATCCAAACAACCAGTAAATGCAGAGCCGCCCTTCAAGGGCGGTTCCTTGTATCTGTCTTTACTTTTCATAGTAGCTGTGCTATAATAATGGCAAATACATTTGGAGGTGTCTGCTGTGTGTACCTGGTTCTATGCTGATTATAATGTACACCAATTTGTACACCAAATTTTGACAAAATTGTTCAACGATTCTTAGCCATTCAAACCTTGGATTACCCGAAATATAGAACTTTGTAACACTCTGTGATACAGCGTGATATATACTCTGCAATCCTCATAACCCGAAGGTCGTTGGTTCAAATCCAGCCGCCGCAACCAACGTAATATAGGCACTTTCGAGCAATCGAGAGTGCCTATTTTTTATGCCAAAATGAGTAAAATACATCAACCGTACATCAACGCGGTTTAGTTTTGCTCTATATATCGCTGAGAATCACTGAGTGTTTTTTGGAGTTTTTGAACGATATTGCGGAATTTGTTAACCGTGGTTAACAAATTTTCTATAGATCACAAATGTTGCTATCAACATCGAAAAGAATACCAGATAAATTGAATAGTTCTGTTTTCTTGATTATATATAGGAATTGTGGTATAATACTAATAGTGAATTCAGTTGTATAGGAGGATCGGTATGGAACAGGAACACGACTGGCAATATGACTTAGATGAATACATACGTCAGGGCGAGCCTGACCGTTCAAAGAAAAGTGCTGCGTGGCAGACTGCGATAGGCCTGCAGGACGTTGACGGCCTCCAGACCTCGGAATACCTGCTGGAAACAGCCAAGGAGCATATTGAGGGAAAGATCGACATATCCACTGCACAAAAGCGGATCTACAGTTACTATGAACAGCGAGATGTTCGTATGACTGTTGAACAGGATACGATGGAGGCGGACATTGTAGCAGCTCACATAGCCGAACTTCTTGCTGAGAAGACCTTCCAGTTCTCACCGGCAGAGCTTCAAACCATACACCGCAGACTTTTCACAGGCGTGTTCAAGACAGCTGGTCAGTACAGAACATATAACATCTCTAAGAAGGAATGGGTGCTTAACGGTAAGACGGTGTTCTATGCCTCGTTCGACAGCATCCGTGATACCCTCGACTACGACTTCGGTCAGGAGAAAGCCTTCTCCTATGCGGAACTTGATGTAGCTCAGTCGATAAAGCATATTGCAAAGTTCATATCCGGTATCTGGCAGATTCATCCGTTCTGTGAAGGAAATACCCGTACCACAGCCGTATTCATGATAAAGTACCTGCAAACCTTCGGATTCAACGTAAGCAATCAGGTATTTGCCGATAATTCATGGTACTTCCGTAATGCTCTTGTCAGAGCGAACTATAACGATCTCCAGAACGATGTTCATGCAACAACTGAGTTCTTAGAGATGTTCATCGAAAATCTGCTGACAGGATCCTCTCATGAACTGAAGAACCGATATATGCATATCGAATATACGGAGTCAGCCCAAAGTGCAAATGATAATGTTTCAAAGTGCAAAAATTGCACTTTGGAAGAACTTGCTATACTTAGGGAAATCTCAAAGAATCCTTCTATAACCCAGAAGGAGCTAGCAGAGGCAATCGGTAAATCCGAGCGAACTGTTAAGACCAGAACGGTTGAGCTTCAGAATAACGGCTTCCTGCGCCGCAAGAACGGTAAGAGAAACGGCCTGTGGGAAGTGCTTGTAGAGTTATAATAAGATTATATAGAAAAAGCGCCCACGAGTGGGCGCTCTATCGAAATTATTCTTCGCTGTATGGAATATCAATAATATTCGACTCCATAACATCATCAAATGATAAGTTCAGTTTAACTATTGAACTGATACCTACTGGAGCTTCTATTCCACGACTTTTCAAGTCCGTGAACAATGCATCTCCGATTTTTGCATTATAAGCTTTTTCACTCGGTGGAAGTGTGTCAATGCTGTTGACGAACTCAGAGACCTGCTGAGGGCTCCAACCACTCGGCACTGTCATATTGACTTCTTTTCCGAAGTCAATATAAAGACCTGGTGTTGTTGAGTTAACCGAAGGAAGCTGCTCAGCATTGACCGCTGGGAGTTCCTGATTATTCTTAGTATTATTCATATACTTTACCTCCTGATTGTTTTTATAACTTTTTTTAGATACGAATTTCTTGCAGGATCATTCGCACTGAAATAGTAAGAATAGGGTGTGTATCCGCTATTCTGTCCTCTTGTAGTGCTCTTTGCTATTGGCATTGACTCCGAGGGATCATCGCATAAATCCGCCAAAGCGCTTGCCTTATCAGCCATAATTTCATCGAAGAGTTCGAGGCAGTCAAAGCCTTCGCTCAGATTATGAGCTACAGATTCTAACATTGAATCGTCGGACTGACGTATCTGATCAAGACCGTAATCCGCCAAGATGTGGTTACAATGAAGCTTCAGGCGATTTAAATCGCTTTTGCTCTGGCTGAACTTTTTTCCATTGCGATAATTGACGCTGTTTACCAACAAATGCAGATGTCTGGTATCCGTATCAAGGTGAAGGCTGATTATGACCTGATAACCTTTATCATAGTAATATTTGGCTATTTTGCGACCGATCTCAAGATAGTCGTCATTGCTAAGGTCATTACCGACAGGAGTGATTGAGATTGTAATCTGTCTGAACTGCCTCCCGGCAGTCTTCTGATTTGCTACCTTGACTGCCTGGAATTCGTTGAGATAATCATTTGTAACGAAGCCAAGGCCGGCGATGTATTTACCACCGCCAGTCTTAAGCTTGTCGTTAAGATACTCAAGAAGACTTTTAGTATCCTTCAGAGTTTTTCCGTTTACGTTAATATCTTTTGCTATTGACATCAATCCTCACCTTCCCCGGAATCGCCTGATTTGAAGTCGATGAGCTCCTTAGCTATAGCCGTAAATTTTGTTGAAACTTCGCACAGCTTAGCATATGTTTTCTCGAAAAGCATTTCGGAGACCTTTCCGTCTCTTTCAGCAGCACGAAGGTGGTCACCGATCTCGATAAGTGAGCGGGATATGTATTTGGAATTGTCGAGGATTATTATGTCCTCTTCTGAGAAAATACGACGTTTTGCAAAGGTGGTCTTGTCGGTGTTTGCTGTTTCTGCGAGACGAGTAAGCTTCTCGTCCTCATCACCGTACATTTTCATCTGAAAAGTCTTGTAGTCTGCCATATAGATTACTCCTTTATATTTAATTTGATTTGCTTCTGTACTGTCAGTACCAAGCGGAATCTTGCCCTTTATATCATTACATACTTACGCTCGAATCCAGTCGTCTCTCGGCCTATAGCCAACATTTCTGTAATTCATTTTACTTTACCTCTTTTTCATCATCAGGAGCATTGAGCTCCTCTGCTGTCTTAAGCCTCAGCCCCTTGAAGCCCCAGGCTCTTTTGTTGCGTGGACCGACCTTTTTATAGTCAATACTTGGATCATAGGCGAGCACGCTCTCCTTGAATTCTGCCTTTTCAACAGGATCGAGTGCGTTTTCAACGCACGACAACTTATATGCTTCGTAGAGCGCAGCTGTTGAAACTGAGCCAGCCTCATCAACAACTGTACGGTCATCCAGGAAGTCATCAACGGAGTGAAGAGCAGCGATTCTGCTTTCGAGATATGCCTTAGCTTTTTCACTCATACGGAAGTCGTATCCTGACTCCACAAACTCCTTCAGAGTTCTTGCGGCCAATGAGAATACAATGTCGCGTTCCTGTTCAAGCTTCATAGAAAGCTCCTTGTCCTGCTCTTCGGGAGGAATACTATATTCAAACGGAATGAACACCATACGGCGATATAATGCCAAATCAGGGTTCTTATAGTTGTAAGGTTTGTTCGACGCAAAGAACAACTTCGCTGTAGGGACGAACTGCACGGGATTCTCGCGGAGCGCTCTTGCACTGATGCGCTCGCAAGCAACAATAGATTTAAACATTTGCTCGTTATCCATCGCTTTCGAGCTGTTATCGTATGAGATATTTAACTTCTTGCCGAGAAGCTGTACCACGAAATATCCATTGGACAGCTG
Organism: Ruminococcus sp. YRD2003; assembly: GCA_900109435.1. Taxonomy (GTDB): domain Bacteria; phylum Bacillota; class Clostridia; order Oscillospirales; family Ruminococcaceae; genus Ruminococcus; species Ruminococcus flavefaciens_G. The sequence continues at coordinate 4,663 of FNZT01000014.1, forward strand.
CTGGAAGTTGATGTTGGAAACGAGCTCGGGAGCCACGGCATTGCTGAGAAAGTTCAGGAGAGTGGATTTTCCGCCGTCTGTATCGCCAAAAAGGAATATCGCCTTCTTTACGCCGTTTAATGAGGAAATGCCAAAGCCTAACGATATCAGTATACACTGTAAATTTTCAAGCCCGGCTGAGGTCTTGATAAACTTCATAAAGTTCGGGCAGTCTTTTTCGGTACAGTGTTCGACATAGTTGACGTTGAGAACGTAGTCGAATATCCATTTACTGCGATCTGTGGTGAATTCACCGGTGAGAATATTGAGTACGCCGTTCTTGAAGTTTATGAGGTATTCCTGCGCTTTATATACCGCTTCGATACTGAACTGAAGGGCAAAATCTTCTGCGAGGCGCTTGGCGACCTCAGCGATAATTCTGCTGCCGACCTCATATCTGTCATTTGGATTGATTAAGTTGCGTATTACTTTCAGCAGATCCACGCGACTTATCTTCTGCCAGTGCGTCTTTACGTTGATATATGCCGTCTCTCCGTCAAATTTGAGGATTCCGAGTTTACTGATATCTCTTGTGAGCTGAGTTGACACGTCCTTTTCGGTAATGCGAATAAGCGTAATACCTGTAAGGACTGCCGTAATTAATAACGCTATTGCAGCCATAAGTTTTCCTTTCTGCGGGGGCATTACGCCCCCGACTTTAGATTATTATTTAGAGTATTATGTACCAGCTCCGACATAGCTGCCTGAGCCTTTGCCCGACCTTCGAGGTCGAGCGATACATATACCTTTGCTGTGAACGAAGTGCTCTCGTGTCCCAATATATCGCTGAGATATGGGAGAGGAACACCAGCCTTTACTGCCTGCGACGCATACGTATGACGCAGACAGTGAGGGTGAAAGTCCACAATGCCGATGCTCTCGGCAACACCCTTTAGCTTTTTACGAACCGTTCCTGGATCGAGGTAATGACCGAGCTCGTTTGCGACGAGCCACGGATTATCCTCGTAAGTACCATACGACTTTGCAGCCTGCTCCTGCTGCCACTGAATATGTGCAAGCACATTCTTAGCGACTTCAGGAAGCAGTGGAATCTGCCTCTTACCCTTTGATGTCTTGGTCTCCTGAATCCTGAGAAGTGTCTTCGGTTCGCCGAATTTAGCTTCAAAATTTGTAATACGATTGAGCGACTTTGATACATTTAAATAGTATATACCATCATCGCAGCGTACGTCACCGTGCGTAAGGGCACAGCATTCTCCGAGCCTCAGACCACAGAACAGCATCATGATCAGCGCTATCTGGAGACTGTCACCATTCATTGCTGCTACGAATCTGCCTATTTCCTCCTCTGTCAGTACCTTTATCTCGGGCGTAATGACACGGGGAAGTTCAACGAAATCGGCAGCGTTATGATAGATGAGCTGACGTCCTACGGCATGCTGTAACGCTTTGTGTATCATATTTAACACATTGCGTATTGTCTTGGCACTTAGAGGCTGCTCTGGTGTGTCCAAGTGTCCAGTGTTTTGCAGGTATAAGACAAATTCTTGAAGATCATCGGTAGTCAGGTTCTGGAGCTTGACGTCCTTGATTTTGTGACGCTTAATGTGGCGTAGATAGCCAAGATAGTTCATACGGGTGCTCTCGCGGATAGAAACTGAGCCGAATTTCTCGAGCCACTGCCCGAGGTACTCACCAAATGGTTGGTCGGAGCAGAGCACCGGTTTTCCGGCGCTGATTTCTGACTTGATCTTGGAGAGCCACTCGTCTGCTTCCCTACGTTTGCGGAACTGGCGATATATCCGCTTTTTAGTTCCGTCGGGGAGAGGGACGTGAATTGTTGCCCGCCACTTACCATTTGCTAGTTTCATGATAGAGCCCTCGCCGTTGGCTTTTTTCTTACTCACTAAGCGCACCGTCCTTTTCAGGATCAAGACCGCCAACAGTTTTCTGAGTCAACCACTCGGCAAGAGCTTCAGCCGGATATAAAATCCGGCGGCCTACTCGTATGTGTGGTATCTCACCGCTGCGGGTCAGCTTCCGAACGGAGGACAAGGATAAGCCTGTCCTCTCGGAAACCTCTGCAGCATTGAGACAAAGCGCAGTTTTGTTCATGCTATATAATCATCTCCTATTCGATTTTCAAGTTTCCGATATCGGTAATTATATGATAACATATCAAATTATTTTGGAAAATTCTTCCAAAAAGGAGAGAATATATCTATTCATAGGTAAAAAAACGTGCCAAAAACGAATTTCTGCGTCGAGGTATATTTGTTACAGTTAATTACAAAGAGATTACATTTTGATTACAAGACTTCTATATATTTAATCGAGGAGAATGAATCATGCCAGATATAAGAAAAGATATAAGAAAAATACATTTAGAAAAAATCATAGATGCTATTTTCCCGAAAAAGTGCAATATGGTAGATGTGGTAAAGAAGCAGGTAATCATAGGCAATGGAAAGTATGCAAATAAGTGTTCTTTCCGTGAAACCGATAAGGAATACTATACCAAACTTTTTAAGTATACATTTATAATAGAAGGAACGACGTTTGTAGACAAGAAACTTAATAAATACAGGGACTTTAATAGAAAAACTGCAGTTGGGAACGCTATAGCTTATCTTGAATCTTTGGGAATCGTAATCAAATGTACTTTATACTGTGAAAGTGAAAAAAAGTTGTTAGCACGATTAGTTTATCAAATACTTGAAGAGATACTGTATGTAATGTTCTCCTTTGGCGAAGATTACAATGAGAAAAAATATATAAATGATCTGGATAAAATAAAGAAACATTATCACAGAGAAATTATTAGTAAAGGTCTAATCCAATTGATATATACCAATGCACACTGGAGTGATGTTGATTTTTATTTTGTGAACAAAGATTGCAACGATTGTCTATTGATAGACAATGGATCAGAATGGCGGAGTTTCTATAATATATCTTATATCGATACAAGATTAAAATTATTGATCAAGCCTTATAATGAAACGGATATTCATAATAATAGTAGTATACATTTTGAATGTAATAAGATTTATGATTTGCAAGACAAACCAGTTTTTTTTAGAGAGGAAAAAAATCTTTATTTAGATTTTTTACATTTAGATGATGAGTTCTTTGTACCTAACCGATTTTGTTACTGTACTACTATAAAAAGCAGAACAAATGGAAATGAACATGAATCAGGCGAAGTCGAAAAAGATAAAACAAATGAATATGTTAATGCTGACGTAGATAAGGAACTGGTTTCTTTAGGCAAAGAGTATGTGAACCATGAATCAAAATGCGTTAGTGCAGAATTAAATCAGGCACTTATGTATTTGAGGCAAAAGTATTGTTCTGACCGAAAGCAGCAATACATGAAGAGTTTTTCAAATATAGTTGAGATTATAAGCATATTATTGCGTACTAATTATAGAGAATTATATTCTGATGATTATAATTTCTCGAATACAGTGTTTAGTACTGGATTTGAGCAGTTGACTTATTTTTTTGAAGATAATAAAATAAGCTATTCTAAGAAGGAAGTCAGTATCATTTATAGATATCTGCTAACTGTGTGGTTAGATACGCTTCGTAGTCAGTTAGAATTATTCAACTTTGAAGAAATGTTTAGTTTATACTCCGCCAAAGATGAAGACAAATATTATGCGAGCATTATAGATAAGAACAGAATAACGGTAAATCGCTTTAAATCCTTAGAGACTTTGAATACAGCTGATGGGCATTATAATTCTTTTTGTGCTAAAAATCGTGCTTTGATTGATGATTTTAATACTAAAATAGTATACGATGTTTACGAGTCCTTCGAAAAGATAATAGCTGTAGACCAGCGAAAAGTGTATTCTCCTTTTAAAATGCTGAAAGAATCTGTAAAAGGTTTTCAAAATAGACTTGATTGGAATGTACCTTATTATTTGAGGATAATCGTAGTCGATGGAAAAACTGAGCATATATTTGCTGATAAATTACAGGGATATGGTCATGTAGGAGACAAAAAGACTGTAAATCTTATACAAGATGAGAAATACTCAGTAGAAGGCTCAGATTCTATTACTTTAGGCCTTAATGAGAATATTGTTGAAATAAAATACATATTGAAAGCTGAGTATGTTCAAGAGCAGTCCGATGAAATAGATCTTAATAATACTGAAGTTGTATTAAAAAAAGCTCACAATTACATTATCGCATTTGAAGCGTTATGGAAGCGAGCAATTTGAGGATTTATTAGAGGAAAAAGACGTTGACGTAATCGAAATAAAACGCAAATCAATACTGTAAGATTTAAGAAAATCGTTTGATCACATAACTTGAGAGAAACCTGTCAGATTAACTGTGCAGGGAATATCGGATCTGAATAAAACAAAAAGCTCCATGTGCCATTAACACATGGAGCTGAATCTACAAAGTGAAAACCAGTTACATAAATTATAATGTTATGATTGTTTTGACAAAGTCCGAAAAATAGCCATTTTTCGTATGTCATCTTTTTAGTCATGAACTTACAGAATTTTGGCACTATATTGCAAAATATAGTGCCTTTTAATTTTGCCTGAATATAGGCTTATATTGCTAACAAAGAACTGCTCGCAGGATGGATTTTACATTATCTTGCGAGCAGTTATGTTTTTTGATTATATGCTGATTTTTGATTTAGTACACCAATTTTACACTAATTGAAATATTGAACTAAAAGAGTGGAGAACAAGCAACATGAGCTCGTTAACTCTGGTTAACATTATAACAATGAGACAATTCATATAATAAGGGATCGTAAATGGCAGCCGCATGGCTGCCGTATTATATATCAATTGTTTCGTTGATCGGTATTGCTATTTTGAAAGCTAGTTGTCTATTCAGTTCTGAATATATTGACTTGCCTATTTATAATCTCATTAGATAATCCTTGAAGAGCAGACATGTAAAATGTGAAGGCCGTCTTCAGTGGAGATGCTTAGAAAAAGCTCGGTCTGGAGTGCTGCTTCGTCTATATATCGAGAGAAGTAATGTTTAAGTGTATGGTTTATATTTGATAGCAGATGACTATGCCTTCTGGTGCAGCCTTTTTTATATCAGTATTTTTTTCACCCATTCCAACAATTCTTCTGACTCATACACCACAAGCTCCTGCCAGATGCCACTGTAATACAGCCCTCCGCTTTTGGCAGAGTTTTTCTTGTTGCCGTATATATGTTCGGGCATGAGAAAATCATACTCTTTCCATGTTGCTCTGCCTTTACCTTCCATAGTCAGTACACGGTCATTGCGGAAATCAAGCGTTCCGCAGCCTTTAAGCGACGGTGCGAAGGACAGCGTTTTTGCAGGAAGATACAGCGTATTGTTGTTTTTTCCCAATCTTTCTTCCGATGCGTGAGGGTGCCAATAGTATTCGGAGATCTTTTCAGGCATGGTGAGTATTTCTCCCACCTGCATATAGCCGTAAATGATATTCATATCAGCACAGGTGTAAAAATCAGCGGCATTTCTTCTGACGTATCGGTAGCCTCTGTCAGTTTTCTCAACATGGCGGAACCAACCGAAAAACAGAAAAATATCGCCCACACTGACACCTGCATTTGAAAGCAGACCTTGCGCCGCGCCGATTTGTCCAAAGGCTGGCGACCAATCATCAATTATCGAGATTCTGTTATTGCGAATATCGGGATCGACATGACAGCCTGCATAAGTCTTTTTGGGGCGCAGGTTTGAAAGAAGTTCCGAATATGTAATACCATTCCAGCACAGGTCTGAATATCTGTCCTTATCATTTGAAGGGATAGGCATAGAAAGCAGCGTACCATCTGGCATTATAGGGCTTGCACAGCCACCGTTTGACGCATCAAACCCTTTTCTTGACAGTATTATCTTCACTAGCAGCCACCACATTTCTTTTTTAACGGATTAGTCGGAAGGTGTTTTTTGCCGTCACGATATTTTTGACATTCAGCAACGATCAGTTCTGCGACCTCGCCTTTATAGAGTTTTGTTTCACGAAACTTTGCATTGTATTTATCGACCAGTTCATCGAACACTGCGTCTTTTCCGAGATAAGTGAAGTCATCCGATAGCAGAACATATTCCCCTGCAATATCACGGATATTCTGCTTTTCATCAACGTGAACCCCCTCGTTCCAAAGATGATGATTGCGAACAAGTTTACCGTCGTCAAGACTATAAATACTGTCCGTTCTGTTCTTAGACATTCTGCTGAAATATTCGTACATGGTAACAATATTGGTTATCCTTGCGAGATAGAGGAACTTGTTTTTGTACGTGCCAAGTAGATATATATCATCGGTCTTGTGATCCGCTCCATCACGCATAGCACCGACCCGATACCGCAGACCTGTATGAATAGGCTTACCGTTTCTTATTTGCCCGCCTTTGCAACAGGCAAGCGACAACAGACCATCTTCCACGCAGGGAGCAAGTCCGGTGTCTGAGGTTAGTCTATATATGTAAAGGTAGGTCATTAGATCAACTTCCCCCAGTCAAGTAGAATATTATCAAGAAAAGAACTCGTTTTGGAGAACTGCATCGACTAAATGGTGAGAGAAGTGGTGTTTATATTTGAGCGTTTTACGACGATGCCTTCGGGTACAGCCTTTGATTTGTTTTTTAAACAATTATTCTTTTGAATTCCACTGTTTGATTATATTACTTAATTCGATAACCTTATCTTTCAAATCAAGAATATTACTTGTGTCTTCATCAGTTATTGAAGCTATGACTTTGTGAGCAAAACTAACTTTATCGAACTTTGATTTACCAATTACTTCTTTTATGTAGCTCGGGAATAACTCATTTCTGCCACATTGTTTTGAGAGGTTACTATCAAAAGCGGTATTTATTGCTTGAAAAGGAATATAATTCTCAATTTCTTTTCCTTGTGTTATCCAACAAAACATACCAACTGACTTGAATTCATCTTTAATTCTTTGCTTAGTTACATTGATACCTTTTCTTTTAACGCATATATCACTGTCGATCACAATGGCAGAATTCCTGTTCGTAGAAAGAATATTGATAAGATTATCATCTTGGCTATTCGGATTTGCGGTGAAATGTGATAAGATTCGACCGCCATAGTATAGAAATTGATAATCTACGCCCTCAACAAGATTGCTATCCCCCCATAACTCAAGCCAATGTTTTATGTATACTTTATCAGAAGGTCCTTCAACCCAAATTATACCGTTAGACTGGAATAGATCACTTGCTCTCACATCAAGGTCTTGAAGTATTTCGCATTTTGTAAGATAATCTTCTACTTTGGTAATTGAAGACTTACCATTTTCTTTAATAATATGATATAACTGAGCTTTTTCCTTATCAGAAAACATATTAATTGCAACATGAGAATGAGTCGTTAATAGTATGGTAGTATCATTATCAATGCTGAAATGATATAGATATTCAAATAACTTTCGTTGCAAAGCAGGATGAAGATTATTTTCAAGTTCCTCAAAAGAAAAAACGATGTTTTTATAGTTGATGTTCTGAGATTTAGCCGTGCAGCCTATTATGCAAGGCATAACTAAAATATTCAATAAAACAAGTATAATAGTTTTTAAACCGCTACCCATCTTTGATAATGGAAATCTGTTTTCATTCTCATGAAGAAAAACTTCCCATTCTTCATTATTTTCTTTTTGAATAGTGATATTATCGTATTTTGAATCAGGATACATTATCTTATTAAGTGCATCCAACACGTTTACTCGGACAAGCTTTTCATCACAATTTGCATAGTTTAAAATATGAAGAATTACATTTGTGGCACCTGAACCATTTTCAAATAGAAATAATTTTTTGTCTTCTTGTTCTGGTAAGATATTTCTTTCTGCATTCAATCTATAATGCTTAATACCACAAATTTTTCTATTGAAATCATCAACAATCGTTTCAACGCTTAATTGATTCTGATTGAAAATAGTTTCATCTCCATTATAATTAAACTCCCTTTTTATAGATTTCTCTACGAATACTGATTTCATTTTAAAACTAATGATCTTATCTATAAACTGATTTTTATCTGGAATTATAATTGAGCGAGCACTATAATTGGATTTTCTCATCATCAAATCAAAATCTTTGTCTTTAATTTTATAATCTATTTGAACCTTAGCATTACCAATACTGATTTTGTTATCAAATATGGATTGTAACACGTCGATGCAACTAGATTTACCACAATTATTTTTTCCAATGAATACATTTACGTTTTTAAGATTAGATATATATGAGTAGTCTTCGAATGATTTATAATTCTTGAATTTTAGTTCTTCAAATTCCGGAAACATATTTCCTCCATGCTTGTTTTGTTAAATTTTAACGGGTATATACACCATCTTCAGCGGTATCATTTTTCTGTACTTCTCGCTAAGACTGTCATAATACTTCAGTATCAGATCGACCAGCTCTTTGCCATTGATGCCACGAATAATAGGTGTGTTGTCGAGGTATTTCTGAGCCTTTTTAGTGTAATTAGAGAGTGTCACAAACAGGCCATAATCACCCTCACGCATAGCACCTTTCAGCGACTGTATAGTGGTCTCCTTAATATCACTGTCCTGGCTCTTGACCTGAACAAGTATCCTCGGCGGCAATTCGTCTTTATAGGCGGTAATATCTATACCACTGTCACCACCATGGGGAGAAATGGTAGTCCGATATCCCATAGCGCTCAACAAATCTGCTACAAATTCTTCAAGGTCGTAGCCTTTAAGTTTTCGACTCAGTTCTTTAAGAATGTAGTCTCTTGTGTTTTCAATGATTTCATCTGCCGTTGCTGCAACAGTTTCATCATCGATGGTATCAGGCGAAATAGTAACTTTGAAGTTCTTATCTAAAGTCGCAAGGAACTCATCAGCATAGTTCTTAACTAAAAAGAGAGACATAGCCGCCCCGAGTTCATATAGCGCTCCCTGTGAAAAAGCAGTTCTCGGAAGATGCTTCAACCATTTCACCTTACGCTGCTGAACGTAATTTTCAGTATTGGGATTGTATATGTAGTCGCTCTCAACAGTTCCGATATTGATCTCTCGATTGCTCTTTGAAGGGAATACAATATAGTCACCAATCTGAACTTCATGTGCAAATCTGTATAGCATACCTGCGCTTGTAGCAATCCCCATTTTCTTAGAATTGGGATATGTCACGATATATTTTTCCTTGAACGCATCACGATTAGGATTAATCTTACTGAGATCACCTACCTCATTCCAGCCGATAGCTATAACATTACCTTTCAAGAATAGATTATCGTCAAGGGTATGAATTCCCCATATTCGTGTTTCTTCTGACATGGTTTAACACCTCACATTATATTGTGTCATGTTTTATCGTATATTAAAAACCAATTCCATTACTCAAATAATATTTAGGTTACTAGAAATGGTTATAATATTCATCTTTACCTCTCATCAGTGCATCATATGAATGATTCTTCCAAATTATAGGGCAGCCACCATAGCAGGAATTAAGGTATTCACAGGACTTGCAGTTGTCAGATGGATACTGTTTAAGCCTGTCGATTGTAGTTCGATAAACAGTATTCTGAGCTGCTTCTTCAAATTCTTCATACGATGAAAAGTCTGTTCCTAAACGTCCCATTTTGTTCTCAAAATGCATATTGCATGGTATCAAAAAACTACGTCAAATTACAAGGAAAGAATTCCCCAAATGTGTTTCATGTGAAGATAGAGGATATTGTAATGTATGTATGATGTCAAATTCAAATGAAAACAGCGATGCTGATGCCTTTAAAATAAACGAATATCACTGTGATGTGGCAGCGTTGCTACATAAGAAGGTCAATTCATATCTAAAAGAAAAATGGCACCAACTTTGATATACTTAGTTTAAGGAGAGAAAAGTGGTATGGAAAAAATCATAATTAAAGATGCTTACGAAAACAATTTAAAGCATATTGATATCGATATACCATTATACGCCTTTACTTGTGTAGTGTTTCATATTCTGACCTCCTGTCGTCTGGAAAAACCATGTACTGTGAATGATTGCGTTATATCCATTATACCATAATCCTTCCATTTCATCAAGTCAATACGGGCAAAAAAATAGCGGCTCACCGAAGTGAGCCGCAAGTGCATCAGATTGCTTCTTCTTTTGTTCTGTCCAGTTCGTGACGGGCGTTTTCCATCTCATCTATGCGGAGACAACCCAAAATGCAACCGATATTCTTTCAAAGTGCAAAAATGGCACTTTGAAGCGACAGACTGTACGTAAAACACATCGAAACGCCAGCTCTTTGGTCAATCATGTCTTTGTTCAGTATTGCTGAATGTTTCGCAGAAGCGACCTGCAAAGGCAGGAGGTTCGCCGTTATTATTCAGGTGAGAAACGTCACCGAAAGCGGTGACACGGAAATACGCTATACCCTCGCGGCGTTCTTCGGTGCATACTGTTGTCACTAAGGTTGGAGCTGCAATAAAGCCGTGCCAGAGCAACATTGGTGAGATACCGAGAAGATGTCCGAGCATTACGCACTGGACTCCGAAATGGCAGAACAGTGCAATAGTGTCTTCATTCGGACAAATGGCATTATAGTAATTGCCGTTTCTTTCATATCCGTGTTTAGCAAGTAAAGAATCAAGTCCGTTTTGTACATAGGTGATACCGTTACGCATATCTGCTTCAGCCATAACAGGAACGTCTGTCCATTTCTCTTTGTCGTAGTATTCGGGAACAGACGTCCAGTTCTGAGGCAGCATATCCCAGGCAATGCGGCGCTGACCGTCCGGTCCGATAATAAGGCTGCGGTCAAACTCATGGAGCCAGTCCAGAGTCTCTGCTGAACGTCCGCATTTTCTCAGAGTATATTCCGCAGTAGCCTTAGCCCTCCCAAGCGGAGACACATAATAAGCTGCGATATCCATAGGGGCAATACGCTCGGCAAGCATTTCAGCCTCTCTATGACCTTTTTCTGTAAGCGAGTCGATAGTATAGTCAGGATCACCGTGTCTGATAATCAGCAATTTCATAGTATTCTTCCTTTCTTGTTTTACCAGGCATACAATGTAGCTTTGTGATATACGCATATTGATTTCATTTTTTGAATAGCTTTATCGTTCTGAATACCTGTTCGACAGTATCGGAAAGATTACGATAGGCAGTAGTCTTATCCATAGGGCAACTCTTGAAGGCAATGCTGAAAAGGTGGCAAAACTTATTTCAGACAGCCATAAGGAGAATACCTCGATATTGCAGTATAACGATGAAAACTCGCTTGCCTGTGTGCTTTCAATTGCTTATTATTCTGCTCGGAAGGACTACATCGTACATCGTGAAATGCCTACAGGTGACGGTTTTGCTGACCTTGTATTTATACCAAGAGTAGGACGGAAGCTCCCTGCTATGATAATTGAACTCAAAAATGGTCAGTCCGCTGAGGAAGCTATCCAGCAGATAAAGGATAAGGACTACCTCCATAAGATAAAAGAGTATACCGGTGAGGTGCTGCTTGTTGGTATCAATTACACTAAGGGCAAGTCTCATACCTGCATAATTGAAAAAGTGAATGTATAAAGAATTATCTCCGGACTGCGTTGACTTGCGGTCTGGAGATTTTTTATTTTAGCTTGAAATATATAAGTTTATCCGACTAATAAGAGCCTTTGCTCAACTTTTATAGCTGAAAGTGCAAGATTTGCAAATTGTTGAGTAAATCTGAAATCATTAGTAATATAATAAAGTCAGATATTTCTGTTATAATTTATAGCAAATGTTAAAAAGCAAAGGCGTTTTAGTCGAGCTATTTGTTGATAAAATACACAATTTTGAGCATTTATAATTGTTTATGTTGTTTGTTGACAAATATGTGTGCGAATGATATAATTTATTTATAAGTGTATTTGTTATTTTTATTGTTATTGGAGGAAGTGAGTAGGCATTGTCAGAGAATGGAGTTGAAAAGAAAGGCTCGTGTATTGATTTCTTACAGGATTTCAATAATTATTATCTTACTGATACTGCGAATATGAAGGTTAAGGCGTTCCCTTCGTTTCATATTTCTGATATTGTTCTATATAGGGTCAACCGTATTACCTTTGAGGATAAAGCTCCAAGAAAAGAAGCACTCGAAAACGTAATCAGCGCAATGCGAATAGAAGGAGCTAATCTCTTTTATCTTATTCTAAGTAATGGTTCAGAGGTTAATTTTTATTTTGGTGTTGCCCGTGACCTATATAGACTTTCTGATAAGCTTGAAATGTCAATCAGTTCTATAGGTGAAAAGGTTCTATGTTCAAGTATTACCGGAAATTTCCGCGGAAGTATTGTTGAAAAGGTCGAGCCAATCGAAACAAGACGCATAATATCAAGGATAACTCACATGGAAAATTGTGCTGTTATTGAAGGTGTTCCTGGTATCGACCAGAATAAGGAGAATTTTCAGACGGTTGATCGTCTCGTTGATGTTATGTGCGGTGATACGTTCGGAGTTCTTGTAATTGCAAGTACATACTCTGCTGAGGAGATTTTTGAAGTTCAGAGAAACCTCGAAAAGCTTTACACTGAGCTCTCTCTGCTTGTAAAACAATCAATTCAAGAGGGAAGCAGCACACAGGAATCTTCATCATCTTCTGTAACAAAAGGACAAAGCAATAACGTCAGTGTTGGTTCTTCAACCTCTGAACAAACTGGTTCAAGTGTTACTAAAGGTGAAAACCACTCAACATCAAAATCTATTTCAAAGGGAATTTCGTCAAGCTCCGGTGAAGACGGCGAAACGAACGGAACAAACTCTGGTTCATCAGAGGGCTCAAGCTCCGGTACTTCAACTCAAAAAGGTGAGAGCCAATCAAAAAGTGTTCAGAAGTCTGAGAATACTTCAAAGGGAACATCTGAATCAGATTCAAAACAGAAAGGTACATCTCAGGGCAAGAATAAATCATGTTCCTATGAAAAGTATAACAAATCTGCAAAAGATTGGATTGAATATCTCGATAAGGTTATCTTTCCGCGGCTTGATTACGGAAAGGGAAAAGGCATGTTTTCATGCTGCTCTCTCTTGATGGCGTCTGGAAAAGGTCCGCTGCGAAAGCTTTCAAATACGTATATCTCTCTTTATTCAGGAAGCGAGGGAAATCGTGTTCCGCTCCGTTGCAGAGACATTTACATTGGCGATGAAATTTTTAATGCGTTGACGTTTTTTCAATTGCCTGTTGTATCAAATATATCAGCACATAGTAAGCGCGAGGAGTATGCTCGTTCTGCGCTTTCACAGAATATTTCGCAAAAGGAATATGTGTTTGGAAACTGGTATTCAACTGATGAGCTTAGTCTTGTTATCGGTCTTCCGCAAAAGGAAGTTCACGGTATGTCTCTGAGAGAAGAGATAGAATTCGGTCTGAATTACTCGAAGGATACTTCAATGAAGAAAGATGGCTTCGTTATTGGAGACCTTGTCGAGGCTGGAGTTGTATTAGAAAATACTAAAGTATCTTTTGATAGAAAAATACTTAATAAGCACGTTTTTGTTACAGGAGTTACCGGAAGCGGAAAAACTACAACTTGTCAGAATTTGCTGCTGAAAAGTAATCTGCCGTTTCTCGTTATTGAACCTGCCAAAACAGAGTACAGAATACTTCGTTCTAAGCTTGATGATATTATCATTTTTACTCTTGGAAACGATGTTATAGCTCCATTTAGACTGAATCCGTTTGAATTTTTTGCACATGAGAGTATAACTTCTCACGTTGACATGGTAAAAGCAAGTATTGAAGCTGCATTTGATATGGAAGCTGCTATCCCGCAGATAATTGAGCTTGCAATTTACCGTGCATACGAAAAATGCGGCTGGAATATTGAGACAAACCAAAATGATATCTATGACAGTCTGGATATAGACCCATTTGCTGAAGGCTCAACAGCTTTTCCGACATTGTCAGATGTTATAGCACAGGTCGATGGTGTTGTTGATGAACAGGGATTTGCAGATAGACTGAAAAGTGATTATATTGGTTCTATTAAGGCGAGACTTCAAAGTCTTACTCTTGGCGCAAAGGGTCAAATGTTGAACACCTACAGGTCAGTTGACCTTAAAGAATTGCTGCATAAAAAGGTCGTTCTTGAGATTGAGGAGATAAAAAGCGGCAATGAAAAAGCCTTTATAATGGGAATCGTCATGGCGCACCTAAATGAAGCTATCAAGGCAGAGTTTTATAAAGACCCCTCATTTAAGCATATAACTCTTATTGAGGAGGCGCATCGACTTTTATCTAAGCCTGTTGCCGGAGATGACCCTAACAAAAAGCATGGTACTGAAATGTTTGCGGATATGCTGGCAGAGGTCAGAAAATATGGTGAATCATTGGTCATTTCTGACCAAATACCGGATAAAATGATACCTGAGGTCTTGAAGAATACGAATACTAAGATAGTTCATAGACTGTTTGCCCAAGATGATAAAAATGCTATAGGCAATACAATGGCTCTTACAGATGAACAGAAAAATTTCCTTTCATACCTTGACGTAGGAAGAGCAGTTGTGTTCTCGCAGGGATATGAAAAAGCGATACAGGTTCAGATGACTCAGGCAACAGATACTTCGTCAGAGGTTTTTGTATCTCAAGATGTGATACATAAGGATTCATGCAAATATCTGTATGAGCACAGAAAAAATGGCGTGATACCGGGTTTGCAGTATATCAACTTGAAAGAAGATGAAATGGATTATTTCCTGAAGCTTCATAGGTCAATTATTCGCGACTTTGAAAGCTGTATCAGGAGCAAGGTGATAGACCGAAAAAGCGTTTCATGCCTGAAAAATTTTGTTAATCATTATGGCTTGAAAAACAGTGCAGATTATTTTGCGTTCAGATATGGCGGTATTCGTGGGCTAAAAATCTCTTCTAAGGTTGAGAGCTTTTTACAGCTTATGTGTATTACTGACCCCTCTGAATTTGAACAGAAAAGCTTTAAAGCTAAACGTGAAAAATACAACGATATAATAAGAAAGTGAGTGTATTTATATGTCATTATTTGATGGAGTTAGCAATTTTTTCAGTGCAGTAACTTCGTTTGTATCATCTGTTACTGATTCTGTGAGAGGATTCATTAACGATGTTTCAGATGTAATTGCAAATGTTATTGAAGAGTTTGAACCAGCAATAAATCTGATATGCATTGCAACAACTGTCGCTATTATGATTCTTTTCCCAGAGCTAGATATTCCTGCAATAATTGGAATCGTCGCAACGATTAGTGATATGGTATCTAAGATAGCTGATATGACTATGGACGAGCCTGTAAATATTGACCCCGTTGACCTCGCTGTTAGAGCAGAGCTTTCTGATAAAAAACCGGAGGATTTTGATAGCTATAATGACTATATCAAGCACCTTGCAAATGATATAAAGTCTGATAAACTCAAGCTGGAAAACCTTTCAGGCCAGGAAAAAATGGGATATTCGCTTGTCGGACTTGCAATTAGAGAAAAACAGATTAATCAGAATTCTAATATGGAAATTCAGCCTGAGACCTATGTTGATGCTTACAAAGCTAATATGACTGCCGAGGAGCTTGCTGAAATGATAGGTATTAATTCTGAAAAATTAGAAGAAATGCCACGTCTTGGTGATTATTTTGAAGGTGAAAAGCTCGATTCAGAAAAGCAGTCACAGATGCGTGAGAGCCTTCACGATGCAATATCAGCTACATCTCCCGAAATGAGTGAAGATGAAATTGATGAAAGAATTTACGATTTGAAGGAGAACTATCTCACACCAGATGAGAAAATTGAAGAAACAGAAAAGACTGATATAAGCGATTGGGCAGAAGAAAAAACTTCCGATTCTGCCAGTGATGAAGGCGTTTTTGATAATGGAATTGAAGAAGAAGCTGCCAATAATGAAGCTGGTGATTGATTATGCCTGTTTTTTCGTATGCCTTTATCCAGAATGGTGAGCGCCTTTACAGTTTTCTGAGAAGAAACTTTGAAGGAAAGCCTTACTTTGATGATGTGCTTTTCTATGAGAAGAATTACCTCAACGTGAAGGATAATGAGATTTGGAAGCTTTGGAAGAATGAAACATCGTTCTGTTCAAGTATTGATAAGGTTGATTTTGTATTTGTTGTTCCTGTTGATTCAAGCTTGAATATCAAGCATAGTGTGCATTTTGAAAGTACATGGAGCAAGTCGGCAATTGAAGAGCTTCTTCGTCAGAAGGTCAAGAATGAGAATATTTCCGGCACTATTGATAACAAGCTTTTTATCAAAGGAAAGGAATACAGAATACTGCGTTATTCGTCAAATACACTTCCAGATAACTAAAAATATCTGTAGGGTGTATGCGGCAAAGTGTATATTATAAAGTATAATGGAGGGTTTTAAAAAATGGCTTTTGATTTAGGTAAGTATAAGGATTCTATTCCCGAATTAAAGAAGCTTCCGGTTATTCTTCTTCTCGATGTAAGCGGAAGTATGTCAGGAGAAAAAATCAAGGCGCTTCATACTGCAACATTAGATATGATAGATTCGTTCGTTCAGCAGGAATTGAAGGAAACTGAGATTATTGTTTCAATCATAACATTCGGAAGAAGTATTAGTCTTCATGTTGGTGACGAGAAGAAACCCTATGTGCCGATAAAGCAAGTTCAAAAGGACGGCATAAGTGAATTTACAGCAAGTGGAGGTACTCCGATAGGTGTTACTCTAAAACTAACTAAGGATTTGATAGAGAAAAAGGAAACTACTCCTCCCAGGTCGTATCGTCCAATCGTTGTATTGGTTTCAGACGGACAACCGACTGATGACTGGCGTGAGCCTATGGAAGCTTTTATAAATACCGGAAGAACAGCCAGCTGTCAGAGATATTCTGTAGCTATCGGAAGTGATGCGGACGAGAATGTATTAAAAATGTTTGCTCATGATGAAGATGCCTTTGTACTTGCGGCTGATGCAGGTTCGCTTTCAGATAGATTCAAAAAAATATCCACACAGGCTATTGATAATGAAAGAAAATCTCGCATTGCACCGAATAAAAACGATGCAGCAAAAGAAAAGTCTTCAAAGGAAGCTGATAAGAAAGAATCTGAAAAGAGTCAGGGAGGTCTTAGCAACGGAAATCCGTGGGGAACTGATTTTGATGATCTTGATTGATTTGAAGTTACTTTATATGTTAAGCGAAAAGCCCAAGCTATATATTTTATGATTTGCTCACCTCTCTGATATTATATTGGAGAGGTGTATTAGTAATTGGAGATATGTATGGAACGTGATATTTATGTTGTTGCAGATTCTTCAGGAAGCTTTAATGAGTGCGGAAAGAATTATTTGCAGATTTATCTTTTAGACGCGATAGTTAATGCTCTGGAAAGTCAAACTATAAAATGCAATACAGAATTCAGGTATGTGTTGTGGAATACTGAGATGTCAGAGTATACTCCTGGTTCGATGTTTAAATTTTCAGGTAGGGCTGAGTTGAGTACGCTTGAGAGCTTTATATCAGATATAAACGATGGCTCTTTAGTGATACTGCTTTCAGATGGCAATTATGATGGGGATACTATGATGCTGCAAACCTTGCTCAAAATGAAGAATATCATTTTTATACCATTTGCAGTTGGTGCAGATGCAGACGAAATCTCTTTGAGAGTTTTGACAGATGATATGACAGTTTACAGCACTGCTAATCTTATAAGTGTTATTAAAAAAATAATCTTGGAGAATGTATGATGGTTTATGGCGGAGTGTCTTTGAAAGGAAAAAATCACGATATCAATCAAGATAGTTATAAGGTGCATTACGAAAATGGTTTTATTGCCGTTGTTGTATCTGACGGAGTAGGAAGTAAGCCGAATTCTGAAAGAGGTTCAGAGCTCTTCTGCGATATTCTTATCAGTGAGGCAAAAAAATGCAGTATGGCTGAGGTTCAAAGTGTAGCTTTTCTTGAGAGAATACAGAAAAAGTGGCAAAATGAGCTGAATACAGACAATATAAATGATTATTGCTGCACTGCATTATTCTGTATTGTCAAGGAAAAAACTGCTTATTTGGCTCAATTAGGAGATGGTATCGTCGGTGTAGCATCTCATGATGATACTGTGATTCTTTTTGATGACAAGATGTGCAATTTTTTGAATGAGACATATTGCCTTTCCAATCATATCGACTTAGATAACTGGAAAACTTGCACCTGCAATGTTGGAGAAAGCTTTGGAATTGTTTTATGTACTGATGGTGTGGAGATTTTTCCGCCCGCCTCTGAAACATATAAGGAATTTGTAATGGATATCTATGAAAGCTATGCAGCTATGGACGTTAATGAGATACAAAATGACATGAAAAAATGGCTGAATGATATCCTTTGCCAAGATGACAAAACTATTGCTTTTTTCTTTTCTATGGAAGGGGAGAACGAAATTGAAGACTTCGCAGACTAATAACGAGAATTCTGAGCAGGAAATATCATTATGCTTTAATGATATATATGGATATGAATACAAGACGAAAGAAAAAATTCAAGAGGGCGGACAGGGTGCCGTATTTCTTGCTTCTGAGAAAGGAATCGCATTAAAGCTTGCTTTTGGCGAAAATAAGAGATTTCTTGATAAAAATACATTATCTGAAAAAGAAATAGCAGAAAAAAACAAGGAGTTTTTACGATTAATTCTTCTTCCTCTGCCTCCGAATACTAATATTACTTTGCCTGTTTCTGTATTCAAAGATGCGGTTGGATATACTATGCGTCTTATGGAGGACATGACATCGTTTGAAAAACGCTTTATGGCGGAGCGAAGTGATACATCAAAAAGTAATTACACGAATGACTGGCTTGAAGAAACATTTTCTGATAGTAAGGATATAAAGTCACAGTTTGCGGATTATATCTATTCCGGAGGCGCAAGAGGTCGCCTTCATGCATACTATCTTTACTCGTGTGTTATTGCAAAAATACATTCGCAGGGACTTGTTTATTGCGATATTTCGGATAATAATGTTTTCATTACAGAGAATGAGCATGATTTTGAAAAGGACCATGTATGGCTGATAGATGCTGATAATCTGAACTATCAGTCTGAAGCCTTGAAAACAAGCTATTATACTCCCGGTTATGGCGCTCCGGAGGTTTGTAGCGGTAAAGGTGCATCTTTTAATTCTGATTGTTATGCTTTTGCAGTATCGTTATTCTGGAGTTTGGTGATGAATCACCCGTTTAAGGGAACGGCATATGAGAATTATGATGGAACGCTTAATGAAGCAGATGAAATGCTTGAAAATGGCGATTTTGACTTCGTTCTTGATGAAAACGGCGAAAATATAATAATGGGAATATATCAGCCTATTTGTGAAAATGTTCTCAGCGATGGACTAAAAAATGTATTTATGAGAATGTTTACTACAGGAAAATTTGACATAAGAAAAAGACCTTCAATGATGGAAATATCAGATGCTATTGCTGATTCGTTAGATAATTCTCTCATGTGTTCTGCTTGTGGTATGCCATATCGCAATGACGAGGAAAAGTGCCAATGCTTTTGGTGTGGAAGTATTAATAATGTGCTGAGCATAAATGCTTATTCCGCTGAAGAAAGAAACTGCGGAAGCTTTAATCGCGAAATTGCAGAAAATAATACTATAAATATACCAAGCCGAATAATCAGAGGAAATGATGTTTTCAATACTGATAATATGCTCATGTCTGTTAAGCTCAGTGATACCGGTATGGATATAGTGGCTCTGAATAATGATATTTTACTGTATATCAGCGAAAACAAGCAAAGAATATACGGCTCTTATGAGCTTGATAAAAGAAAAGTTAGTTTACTGGCACATGATACAAAATGCGATAAAGAATATTGTTTGGAGGTTGAGATACTGTGATCAATTTGGATTTGCTCTCAACAAATAGTGAGTGTACTGTTATAAACCTGAAATGCCATGTGAATAGAATAACTAAAAAATCGAATGATGTGTGCGAGAAGCAGCATGGGTTCATAAGAATGGAAAACGATGATACATTCTCATTTGTAAATATGAAAGATGACATAATTATTTATTTTGAGATGGCTGATAGATATGAAGGCAGTATTATCCGAGATTTTCTTTTTAGAGGCTATTGGTGCATTGCAATGATAAAAAGCATCTTGAAAAATAATGATGAAATAACAAGTGCGTATTTTCATACAGTAGCTTTTTACAACAAGGATTATTATCCGAAGATGCAAATTGTTCTTTCTGAAAAGGTTAATGAGCAACTAAATAATAAGAAAATCAAAATCGAAGATTTTTCTGATTCGTTTAGATTATCCGATGGTACTTGCGATACTCTGCTTGCATATACAAATGGAGATTACAATCTTGAGATGCTCAATATGGATAAGCCTGATAATGAAGATTTGCAGGATATTGATAAATTTGAAGATTTAGAAATAAACCAGCTTCTTAAAGAAAAGTCGTCCTCTCAAAGAATAAAGCTTTATGGTTCAAATTCACGAGCAGGCAATTTGACGCTGTATGTAAAAATAATCGAAAAAGAAAACGGTATGTTAATGGTCGCAGATAAATTAGTTTTTGGCTCGGCTAATATACCGTGCATGAAGCTGGCTAAGAGTGAAATTGATTTCACTGATGAAGCTGGATATATATCAGAAAAAACCAAACAGCTTTTTAAAGAATCAAATGACGGATATATCGCGATTTGGGAGGCTTATTCTGCACTTGAAGGTGAGCTGCTCATAAAGCGGGCTAAAAAGATTGGCGTGCTTACATTTTCAGATGTAACAATAAAGGAGAATCATACAGTTCTTACGTTAAGTGAGGAATGCCGAGATAGTATTAATGAGCTTAAAAAGGGTGATATAATAAATTTTAATGACGATTTTCCAGCCTATATTACCGATAAAACTATGGATTGGAAAACGTATAGAGAGCTTCTTAGCACCAAATCAGGTGAATTTAAAGAGAAAAAGAATGATTCGTTTGAGATAGTGGGATTGAACACAAGAAGTGGACTTATCAAAATCGACGGAACTAAAAATGAGCTTGTTAGAACAGCTTTTTTATCCATTGGCTCCGACCTTATACAGATAATAAGACGAGAAAATTCAAGAAATATTATTAAAAAAGGCGAAAGTGCAAATCCAAAACTCGGTATGCTGATAGAAGGAGTTGCAGATGAACGTGTACTCTCTTTTTCAAATTCAAATGTAACGAAGCATCCGGCACTCACTGAAATGGTAAAAAATAAGCTGTTTCCAAAGCATTTGCCTACAGAAAATCAGAAAAAAGCGATAGAGATTGCTATTAATACTCCAGATATAGCAATGATACTTGGACCCCCTGGTACGGGAAAAACTACTGTTATTAATGCGATAGTTGAAAGGCTGAATGAGATAGATAATAAGTCGGTTAATAACAGGGGAAAGGTACTGATAAGCAGTACACAGCATGATGCAGTTACAAATATAATCGAGCGTATGAGTATAAATGGTTTGCCTACTCCAAAATTTGGAAAAAAGAGCGGTGATGAGGAATACTATGATAATATTTCTAAATGGTGTGAAAATATAAAGAAATCACTTGCTGAAAAATATTCGTTTATTCAGGGCATTGAGCAAAGAAATCAACTTGAACAGTATTTCAATATGTATATAAAAACAGTTTCAGATGCGACGAAGGAGGTTTTCCTGAAGTATGCAAAAACAATTAGTTCAGATCCACTCCAGCTTCAGGAAATAAATACTATTTTACAGGAAATGTCTGAAGGCTATGATACGGTGCAAAAAGATGATGACCTGCTCAGAAGTATAAGAGGAATAAGAACCAAAAAATCAAGCTTTTTTGATGACGGTGCTTTGAGAGCAAGAGAGCTATACTATAAGCTTAATGATATTCATGGGTTTAAAAATGTTCACCCTGAGATGTTGAAGGTTCTGCGTGAAGCAGCTATGACAGCAGCTGATGGAATGACTCCTGAGCTTAGTGAAAAGCTCAAAAAGATAAAGGACGAGCTGCTTTTACTGTATCTCCCGAAACCCGTTGTCAAAAGAGAACAGATTGATGAACGCATAATTGAGCTGTATCATAACTTGAAGGCTTGGAATGTGTCAGTTGAAAATGAAGAACAGGATATTATTCTTTCACTGTATAATGAATTGGATAATAATATAGCTTTGGTTCAGGAGCAGATGTCGGCGTATAGCTATGCTTTCAGTTCAACCCTACAGCAGAGCGTAAGCAAAAAGGTTAGATACGCAAAGCTTGGAAAAGATAATAAAACGTATGGTGCTTCAAATAACCGTATATCTTATGACACGGTTATCATTGATGAGGCTGCAAGAGCAACTCCGGGAGATTTGCTTATTCCTCTTTCTCAAGCTTCAAAAAGGATAATACTTGTTGGCGATCCGCATCAGCTTACTCATATTTACAATGAAGATATCCTTAATGCCATCGGTGAAGATGATGAATGCAGCCGACTTGAGACTGAAAATATCAAAAAAAGTATGTTTTCATATCTCTGGGAAAAGGTTGCAAAGCTTGAAGAAAAGGACAATATCAAACGCAGAATAGTTCTAAACCAGCAGTTCAGAACTCATGCATTGCTCGGAAATTTCGTAAGCGATAATTTTTATAAACCATATGGCGAGGAATATAGTTCTCCGCTGTCAGATGAACTCTTTAAACAGGAGATATATGATTCGCCTGTCAGGTGGATAGATATGCCATTATCGGCCGGTGAAATGAAAGGTGGTACAACATATTCCAGAGAATGTGAAGCGGATTATATCGTTAATAAGCTGATTGAATATAAGTTCTCTGAAAAAGGAAAGGGCCTTTCATTTGGCGTAATAACGTTTTACCGCGGGCAGACGAATCTGCTTAAAAGAAAGATGCAGGAAAAATACCCTGATTATGAACACGATGGTGTAAGAATCGGAAGTGTAGATGCATTTCAGGGTATGGAATTTGATGTAATATTCCTTTCTGTTGTAAGAACAGGCGTTAAAACCTTTGGATTTTTGACTTCTGTTAACCGATTGTGTGTTGCTATGAGCAGACAGAAAAAACTGCTGATAATTGTTGGAGATAGCGAAATGTTCAGCTCACCAAAAGCTGAGAAAGAAATACCGTCATTGAAGCATCTGCTTGAAATGTGCCGTAGGAAAGGATGGGAAGAAAAGTATGCATCTGATCAGTAATTTTATTACCGATGTTGGCAATGATAGAAAATTATCATCTATTTTCCCAATGATATCAGTTAGCAGCTATAATGATTTTTTTATTGAATGTGATGCATATGATGTTATTATATCTATCAACAATAGCAGCAACAAGAATTCAGAGCTTTCAATTATCGAGATGTGTGTTCTGAGGCTTCTTGCGATAAATAGTGATTATTCAGATGAGGAAATATCTGAAAAACTGTGTCTCGGTGTTTCAGCTGATGAAAAAGGAATTGATACATCATTTGTAAAAGTCATTAGAGCAAGATTAATTGATAGAGGTGTTATTGAACGTAATGGAGCTTTAACATCATATGGCTACGAAATGATAAACGGCTTAAAGAGTGAAAATAATGAAGAAGCAGATACTATGTCAATACGTATTTTTGCAATACGTCAGATTAATAATAAGTTGCTTTTGTTCATTGATAAAGAAGAATCTAATAATAATAGATTTGAGATAAATGGTAAAAAGCTGACTATAAAGTACGGAACTACAGGTAAAGAGAAAACGTGCAGTGGAGAGTATCTTTATCTTATCCACAATAAAAGGAAATCTGACTATATTCCAAGCAAAGCTCCTAAATCAGATGACGTAAGAAAACTTATATCAAATTATAATAAAAAGGTTCAATTAGATGATGAACGGATTAATATTGCAAGAGGAAGCTCTATAAGCATATCACCTGTACCATCGAGTGTAATAATCCATATGAAGGCTGTGCTTCAAAGAGGAAATGTGATGGAGCCTATAATTACAGATGGATTTTCAATAAATATTGATGATTTATACACGTATCTTGCTGCTATCAGTAATTCACAAATAATATCCAAGCTCTATGAAAAGGATAATAAACGAAAGAATGAAGAATGCTATGAAGAAAAGATAATTAAAGATGAATACAAAGAAATCTATGTATTTATGAAAAAAACCAATGTAATGCATGGCAATAATCTTGATACTGATATTATAGCACAAAGCATTAATACTAAGCTGCTCGAAAATTGCTATGCTGCACTTGAATGGACATTTCATTATTATCTCAGCAAAAGCAGTAACATTGAAACAACGATAAGCATAGTCGAGCAAAAATCATCAAGTGCTAATACGAAAAGCGCTTTGGAGTATGCAAATGAAATGGGTTTGAATGAACCAATTAAAACGAGAACTTTGTCATGTGCTGATAAAATAAACATCTATAAGTGGCGAAATGGCATAAAAAATGGAGCTCCGATTCCGGATATGAAGTTGATTTTGCCATTATCACTTATCTATGCACATATCAATAATGAACAAAGATTCAAGCGTATGGCTGCTGAGATGCCTGATTTTCTGAACGTAATAGAGGAGCTTCATTCGTATGCTGCATCGTCAAGACATGAAGGCATACAAGATGTTATGATAGATAAAATCGAAATGATGCTCAATTTCGTGAAGAGAGTTATATCATTTCTTCTGCCTGACGTAATACTTGATAATGCGGTTAACGATAACAGAGTCTCTGAAGATACTTCAAAGTATTTAAACAATTGCATAATAAGTGTTGCAAGCATTATAGGTTGGGATACATGGAGTATGCAGAGCGAAACTATGAAGATGCTTTTGCTTGATGTTTCAGAAGTAAATGATAGCCATGAGCTATATAGGCTTTCTTCAACTGATTTCGTGCTCCGTATTTCTCAGATACTTGAGCTATTGATGTTTGACGAGATAAAGATGCTCAATACTGACACTAATTCAAATTTGCAGGTGATAGTTGATAGGGTATCAGAGCGGCTCGATGAAAAACTCCCTGAGAGCTTTAGCTATGTTAATCCTGTATTTCTTCAGAATGCTTTAAAAAATATGAAAACAACACTTAATCCAATGGTACTCGTTTATTTATGCTATGCTTCTGAGGAAAAGATAAATCAGCTCAAAGAAAAGAGCTTCCCACGATTTATCGCCGAAATATCAGAAATGCGAGGACATGGAAATACAGTTAATTTTATAATTGACAGTGACAAACGCCGTGAATTTAGAAATAAACTCTTTGAATTCGTTAAAATCATAGGAGGATAATATGGATAATACTTTTTTTGATGCTGAAAATGTTGAAAATAACGCAGATAACACTATGAACGCTGAGAATATAATTAATGATAATCAAGGCGAAGATGCAGAGGTTGAAAAAACTCTGTCTGAGCTTAAAACACAAAAACAAGAACTTGATAATTATGCACGCGTGCTCTCATTATTGAAAGATGAAATTGCAAAAAAAGAGACCGATTTGAAAAATCGTGAAGATGAGCTTAATGACAAGATAGGCAAGCTTGATATCCGGGAGAAGGAATTCCGGAATTATACCGTTGAACAGACGGCTGAATTTGCTGAAAAGGAAAAAATGCTCAAAAATTATGAGCAAAATGTTAATGAGCGTAATTCTCAGCTTGATGCAAAGGAAAAATACTGTACTGAATTTGAAGTGGAACTCAAAGAACGTGAGAATAGACTGATTGAACAGGAAATAAAGTTTAAGCAGGAAAACTCCGATTTTTCCGAAAAAAGAGCTGAGCTCGATGCAAAAGAAAAGGCTGTTGCAGATTTTGAAAATAAACTCAATAATAAAAATGCTGAGCTAATGAAGAGAGAAAATTCTGTTTCAGAAAAAGAAGCATCTCTCAGAGAAAAAGAGATTTTACATGATAATAAGCTAAATGCTCAGAGGCTTGAATTCGAGAAATCACTTAGTGATGAACGTATTAATAAACTCAAGGAATTGGATAACGAATTAGCTGAAAAGAGAAAGCAATGCTTTGAGGAAATGGAGAAAGAGCATGAAGAATATGTGAAAAATCTTTCTGACCGTGAGATTGAACTGAAGAAAAAAATCAGCGATCTTGATGCTGATAAAAAGGAATTTGATTTTGAAAAAGATCAGCTTTCTACTGAAAAAGTCAATATAAACAAACAAAGACTGATAATTGAGACAATCATAGAGAAAAATCTCGAAGCGGAAAGAAAAAAGCTTAATGCTGAAAAAGAAAACTGGACTATTCAGATTGAGGAGCTTTGCAATCGTATAAATGAATCTGACGAAAAAATAAGAAAATTCGATAGAATCGTTGAAAGATTCGGCGATGATCCAAAGAGTATACTTGATATTATTGATTCAAAACAGCAGAAAATTAATGAGCTGAATCAGCATATATTAAACTTTGATACTTCTAAAGCGGAAGGCTATGATAGTCTTTTGGCTGAGAAATGTAATCTTGAAAAGGTTGTGGCAAAATATCAGGAGGAAATGTCAGAGGTCAATGCACGAGTTATCGAAAATGATAATCTTAGGTTTAAGAATCTCGCTCTTGAAAACGAAAAAGAGAATCTCAATCAGGAAATAGAATCACTGAGGTTAGAGGTCAATAAATGCCGCGAAACTATTAGTCGCCTTAATTCTGTAGTAGATCCCGCCGATGAGGAGCAGAGAATCAGCGAAATAAAGAAGGGCATTCTTCCGGAAATAACTATGGAAATGGTTGAGAGAACTAAAAAGCATCAACCGGATAACGAGATGCAATGGCTCGACCATATCGAAAACTGCTGTCGGAAATACGGCGTTGTTTTTCCTCAAAGAATACTTTATGCTTTCCATACTGCTTTAAAAATATCAGATTGGTCAACTTTAACCGTTCTTGCAGGAGTGAGCGGAACAGGAAAATCAGAGCTTCCGCGGCTTTATTCACATTTCGGAGGCATACAGTTTATCAACGTTCCTGTTCAGCCTAACTGGGATAGCAAGGAATCAATGCTTGGCTATTTTAATTCGATTGATAATCGTTTTGAAGCTCAGAATGTACTGCGTTTTCTTGCTCAGTGTACTGATAAAGAAAGATATGGCAATTTCATGTCTATCGTTTTGCTTGATGAAATGAATCTCGCTCACGTTGAACTCTATTTCGCTGAATTTCTCAGCAAGCTGGAGGAGCGTCGAGGTAATAAGAAAAAGATACCTCAGATAGAGGTACAGTTGGGTTCAGGTATGCCTCCGTACTGCATAAATATGTCAAGAAATATTCTTTGGACCGGTACGATGAATCAGGACGAAACTACAAATTCGCTGTCTGATAAGGTTCTTGATAGAGGTATCGTTATTAATTTTCCTCGTCCAACTGAATTCTACAGCCGTAAGAAAATCGTTAATCTCGATGAAATGGACGAAGAACCCCTTCTTGCATATGTTACATGGAAAAAATGGATTGCTGATGAGATTGTATTTGAAGGCAAACAGGCTGATACTATTCAAAACCTTAAAAACAGTGTCAATAGAATAAATATTGAGCTTGAAAAGGTCGGAAGAGCACTTGGACATCGCGTATGGCAGTCGATAGAATATTATATTGCAAATTATCCTACAGTCCGTGAGGAGCTTTTCAAAATCAAGGATAATCCTGATCTTGAACCTGGTGAGATAAGCAATGAATTTAAAAAAGCTGTTAAAACTGCTTTTGAGGATCAGGTAGTACAGAAAATCATGCCTAAGCTCCGTGGAATCGAAACGTCAGGTATTGGTGAAGCTGTACTTTCTAATATCATGACTATACTTAGTGAAAGCGGCTGTGAAACTCTTGAAGATGACTTTAATAATGCCAAAGAACTTGGATATGGTCAGTTTATGTGGAGCAGTGCGAAGTATATTGAAAAATCAGAGAATCTTAATAATTACGAGTCATATGATGAAGAAAATGAAAACGAAAATGATGACACTGTAACTGAGAACGATGATTTTGAGGAATGATAATAATGAATGATACTATTAAAAGCTATAGCGATTATTGCTTAGCATTTAAAGCTGAGTCTCAGCTTGCTAAAGATATGTTTGCTGTCAGAAATTGGACTATTGAGGAATTAAAATCCTTTCGTAACATCTCAAATGGAAACAGTATTATCGGACTTGATGATCTTGAAAGTATTGAATATATCGAAATGAAGAGCGATGCACTTTCATTTATAGTTCATGAAAGTATAGACAATTTTTTCAGATTATATGACCATATGCGTGAAAAATCCGCGCGCGAGAATATAATTATGCCTATTCAAAAGGCTAAGGAAATAAATAACTCTACGATAATATGGCTTTGCAAGCAGCCTGGAAGAACAGCACGAGAAAAAATTGGCAATTCTAATAACAGGATTAAAGCTGTAAATCGCTTTATGAGCAATGATACTCTTGAAAATCGTTTGCTTGTAGCGTGCGCCAAAACGCTGTGCGCTTGTATAAAAGAGAAAATGATTATTATCGGAGAAGAGCATTGCAGACATGAAGAGATTCTCTTTCTGAATAAAACAAACACATTCTTGAAATCAAGTATAGTATCAAACATCTCTAAATGGAATAACACTCCTCCAAATAATGCGTTGCTATCGGATAAAAATTATAAGAAGATATGGATTGCTTGGACAAGATTAAAGGAACTTGATGATGTTATACTCCACGATTCTGAAAATTTGATTGAGAATGTTTTTACGGTTTTTACTGTTGAGCTTATTGCAGAAATAAAAAAACATATTTTCCTTCCGCAGCTTCCGGTAATGATAAATTACGATGAGCAAAAGGTGTGTTTTTTTCAGAATACAATTCATGGCTGCGATAAAAATGGAATAGCTGTCATTATTTCAATTAGAGATGATTGCGTTGAGATTGAATATAAAGGTGAAAAAAGAAGCTTCAATAAAACGGATATATATGATTTATGCGTTTTGGCTCCTGATATGCTTGAAGCGTTTAGGAAAGTATTCAGCGATTTGAAATTGTTTTCATCCGGAACTGTTCAGTCAAGTAAAGTCAGTGAGCTCCCGTTTAGCGAGAAGAAATACATTGATATTATTTCTGTTATCCCTGAGGTTTCATGTGCCGAATATGGCAGCTTTGATAATGAATTAAAAATGATATATCAGGAATTCACAGAAAATGACAAGAAAAAAGATGTTATTCTGCCATGCTTCGGCTCTGATATTCTTATTTCTGATAATTTAACGCGGATTTTTACAATTAAATCGGCTGCTGAGCATGAAAGAGCTGATATCCTTCAAAAGATTTTTTCAAGCTCTAAAAAATATTTCAATTGCAGCTCACTTTCTATGATGATTAATGACGGATATGATGCGTTTCAATTGAAAAACTATAAAAAAACTGCACGTTCATTTTTTAATAATGTCGAGCTTTTCCCTGAAAGCATTGGAACCGTTTTTTGGTATCAGAATTGTTCAGGACAGTTTCAGAATACAAATTCCAGCGAGATAGTTATAGTTGCAAATATCATTGAAAACAGCTATTCGCTTACTCCTGTATGCTCTGTTTATGAAGAAGATACAAAACGCTGCATATGGGAAAGATATCCTACAGCTTTACATGCAATACCTGATCTTGAAAAAATAAAAGCAAAGCTTGAAAATATTGGCTGTCCGCATGATAAAGCGGAGGATATGTTGAATGATTTCGGTTTGAGATCACTTGACATCGCATTCAAAAAACTGATGTTTGAATTTCAGGATAGGGAGGTTTACAGCTTTGATGAAGCTGTGAGTTGGCTTACTGACAGCATATGTATTGATATTACGGAAAATGTTGATACAATTATTGCTGAAATGTTTCGTAAAAAGGAAACAGAATCGTGTACGGTTCATGTTATTGTTCTCTCTGATTTTGTGAAATATTCAGGAAAATATACTGTTATCAATGCAGATATGAGTGATGTTATAGCTGGTGCTCAGTATCATGATAAGGTCTACGATGAGATAAACAACATGCTTCAAAAAAGTAAGCGGCAGACTCTATGGCGTGACCATTTGCCAGACCTTTCAATTAAACGACTGTTCGGAGAATTTCCGCTTGTTAAAAATGCAAGAACCGATCCTATACTTGGTAAAAAGCAGAGGATAAAAATTGATAGTATCTTCACGCTTCCGGCTGGAAAAGATGAATACCATTTCAAGCTGATTCAGAATGACAATGGTACGGATATGAGATATGAAGCTGTTATAAAAAATGATGCATTTCCTCTTAAGCATGATACAAATTGCCGATTGAATATGTATTATCAGTATGATGCCGATGATATGTACACACTTGAATTTGTTCCGATAAATATGAATACGGCTGAATTTATTACTGCTAAGGTTGAATTTGCCAAAACAAGCGCTTTGAGCAGTCTGAATTTGCCTTCGCCGCCTTTCCCTCCTGTAAAAACATGGGAAGAGCTTTACGAGATTGGTTCATATGGAACAACAAGCATAATTGATTGTGTATTACGAATTCTGAATAACCTTCAAAAAAGCATGAATCAGGAAAGATATCTTATCAGAGAATTTGATATTGGAAGACTGCTTAACGAGGAGGACATTATTCAGCAATTAGAAATCAACGGTGAATTGCAGAATGTTTCGATTCGTAAAAGAAACTGCTGTCATCAGTCGGATTTATATGAGGGCATAGGAAGTATCTCATTTTTACTTAGCGAGCCTTTTGTAAGAGATGATGTATATGAAGTTGAATTGTCTGATTTCGATGTTTTCTGGAAAAAAGATGCGTTTTTTATCAATGATATCTGGTTTGATGATAGATACTACGATAAAATAAGCTTTTTTAAGGATAATTTCAAAGATCAGGAGCAGTTCAATGAATATATTGAAAAAGTAACATTCGTTATAAAACAAAATCAAAAAGGTTATTGGATCGCTAAAAACATATGTGTGCTTGATAATAAGCCTCAAATTGATTATTATGCCAATAATATTCAGATTAATTCTCTCTACGATGATTCGTTTTTTATGCGAACAGACAAAAATGGAAAGAATTTCATTACGAAGTCAATGTATGCATTCCATAAGCTGTATTGTGATTGTAGAACAGTCAGAGATGAGGCGTGTTCTGATGAGCTTAGATGTATTGTTAAGAATGTAGCTGAACAATTACCAGTATGGTATAGAAATATCCGAACAGATCCAAAGTTTGATCCGAAGCAGATGCTTTATAAGTTCATGTGCATAATGGCAAAGGATATGCCGGATAGCTGCTATGAGCTTTTAAATGAACTTGTAGACGGTTATAAGACAAAGAAAAACAAATTGCCAGATTTCATAGGATATGCTTTGGGAGACCTTAAATACTCGCGTGAAATAGAACTGCTTAATAATATTATCACGTTGAAAAAAAGCAAGGTTATATGCATTCTTGCGAATGTATTGTGGAAAAATCAAGGCTTCTTATATGCTTTTGACATGGAAAATGCTTTTTATTTCTTTGATTATGCTGTTGAGAGTTGTATTAAATTCTGCGAGAAAGAAACAGGCGGTGTCAATCCCGGCGTTAAGGTTAAAGATTTTCATTCTTTTCTTGAATATATTTTGGCTATATTCAGACTGCGTGAATTGAATAATCCTGTAATAAACAATAAGCTTTCACTTAACAATCCGCAGATACAGAGATTATACAGGGCACTTGAGCTCTTGGATGCAACTGGTATAAAACTGAGAACTATACTTGATTTTCGACTCAAGCAGGAAGATGACAAGCATGATAAGCTTATATATGCGCTTGTTTGTTATATAACCGGCGATATGGGCGAAGATGATATTATAATATCTGGTTTGAATGATACTGAATAAAGGAAGTGTTAGAATGTCAAAAGAGTATTCGCCGTTAAAGCTGATAAGAAATAAGGTTTTTCCTATATATCAGCTAAATGCGGTTATTGAAGAAAAAAAGATAACTAAAGAAGAAGCTTTTAAGATTTGTATTCTTGAAACAATGGTATGGATAAGGCAGAAGTTTGAAAATCTTGATATACCCGATGAATTGAATACTGTATCGCCTGCAATGTACAAGGAATTAGATTTAAAATCTCTTGGTTCATTTAGGATAGAAAGGGGATACATAGTAGAGGTCGTATATATTGATGATGAAAAAAGCTGGAGTTTTCAGCTCGTCGAGCCAGACCTTGCTTCTGTTAGCTCATCGCCTATTCCGGGCCGAGTTTTTACTACTGATATTGCATTTAAGATAACAGACAATGTAATCTACGGTGGATTCAGAACACTTGTATCAGAGCCGGAAAATTGCAATGAAGAGGTTCTGTCGCTTAGAACAGGAGTTATAAAAAGGATCGTTAGAAATCCATTGCTAAAGCTTTCACATATTTCTATTCCGCTTGATGAAAAAACAATGCTGTTGAATTCTGGTGAGCGACTAAACTTTTTTTCTCAGAATGAAGAAAATAGTGATAGATATCTTCTGATGCTCGTATTTGCTGAATACAAGAACGATAAAAAAGAAGTTAAATCTAATGTTAAAGAAATACCTGAATTGAACGGCACGGTATTGGATAAAACGCTTGATATAAAATCGTTCTCGATGAATTTCGGAGTAACACAAAAATATACAGATGTAAATGTGAAAATTGGTGACAGTGCGGATAATAGTAGAAATACTTTAAAAAAGGAATCCAAGCCCGACAAAATGAGCCGGGAAACACTTCTCAAAAGAAATACCGATACTGATAATAAACCATATTACATTTATGATATTGATGACATAGCCAAAGAGCTAATGGGCTATGCTATTGTATACAGTTTGCCATATAATAAGATTCGTGAATTTGAAAAGTCTATGAATATGACAATATCGCCTGGTGATGCTGTTATTTTTGAGCCGAAGATGTTTGGCGACAGTGTACGCTATAATTGTGTCGAAAACAAAGATGAGACCTTGAACGAGCTGATAAGCTTTATCAGGACTTATCAAGTAAAAAAGACCACGGAGTTTGATTCCATCTATTTTGTACATGATGCAAGAATTGCTGAACAAAAAAAGATGCTGTATAGAAGCAACGATATTGAAGTTCTCGCTTCTGTTCGTTCTGAGCTTACTAAAGAGCTTGACACAATGAAAAGTGCAAATAAGGAGCTTAACAAGTATAAGGACAGAGCATTAATGCTTGAAGATAAGTTAGCTAATGCAGATAAAACAATAGAAAAACTCAAGGCTAACATGGTCAAGAAGGAACAGGAGATTTTGAAGATAATAGATGGTTTTGAATCCAAAAATCGTATTCTTCAATTGCAGGTAGATTATTTCCATTCACTAAGTTCACGTCCACAAAAACCTGATGAGATAGCTGCTTGGATAAAGAATAATTTTTCTGATTCTATGATACTTCATAAAAAGGCAGTCGATATGCTAAATAAGCTGCCGCCACAAAGCGTTAATATGAAAAAACTTTGCGATTCTTTGGAGTATCTTGCAGTTGAATATTATATGTTCTTCTATTCAAAGGAGCTGAGTGAAGAAGAGGCATTACAATATGCCGGATTGAAGTATGCTCAGAAATTCAATGTTACTCCTTGTGGAGATGGAAGCATAAAGGCTCTTCCGGCAGATTACAAGATAAAATTCGATAAAAATGACGGAAATGGAATGAAGGAATATCCATTAGACCTGCATTTGAAATCGGGAGTCGATCCTTCACACCTTATAAGGATATATTTTCACTATGATGAGATAAACAAAAAAATCGTTGTAGGCAGTCTTCCAAAGCATTTACCTACAATCTCTCAAAAAACGTGAATAATTGAAAATAAGAAGTCTGCATACTTTCATTTGGGCTTAGATTAAATGTTTGGTAAAATATCACTTTATGATATTTTCAATAGAGAATAATATTAGTGTTATTCTTTGTGATGTTCGGCTTTGTAAAGGTCGAAGATGGTACTGTTGTAGTAGCAAACAGAATATTTGAGACAAGACTCTATAATGATTTGCTTACCTCAGAAGAAATGAAAGCAACTCCTATTTCAAAGGCAGGCTTATTTGACATGCCTGAGTTCGTCAAGGATGGAATCCTTGATGTCAAGCTGATTCTCGGTAGATTTATAGAGCATTTCCATGAGATATACAGTGATAGTACCGATAAGTTTATTGAGGAAGACGGAAGGAAATGTTTTCTTGTATATCTCCGCCCTATAATCAATGGAGTTGGTAACTATTACATCGAAGCTCGTACACGTAACAATCGTCGTATGGATGTAGTTATCGACTATCTCGGAAAGCGATATGTCATCGAACTCAAAATATGGCATGGAAAGAAATATAATGAAGACGGTGAAAAGCAGCTCTCGGATTACCTTGATTCGTATAAATTAAAAACTGGATATATGTTGACTTTCAGCTTTAATAAGAATAAGGAATCCGGTATCAAAACTGTTCAATATGAGGATAAAACTTTGATCGAGGCAGTTGTATAAAGCATATTTGTTGAAATGAAAAAAGCCTCCGTAAAGGAGGCTTAGATAGGTTCAGTTAGTGCACCAATTTGTGCACCAAATATTAGTAAAATAGGTCTGAAATTTAAGGCTTAGAATCGTTGCGGCATTTCCAGAAATGGCTATATTTGGGACTGTATGACACTTGATGATACTGGGTGAAAAACGTTCTGGTGAACTCATAACCCGAAGGTCGTTGGTTCAAATCCAGCCGCCGCAACCATATTAGCATGACTAAAAGTATGACATGCAGGAAAAAGCCCGAAATATCGGGCTTTTTTGCTACCCAAATTCCGGAAAAATCCTTGAAAAAATGAGGGATGACATTGGGGTATTTTATGCCTCTGGCTGGATTTGAACCCTCACAAGGAAAAATTTCGGAGTGAATATAGGTCGAAATACAGGCAAATATCGATTTTCTCGACAAAAAATAGTACACAAAGTTTCGGACTCGGTTTTAGTGGTTTTCACGAAATGTGAAAACACTGGGATCGAGTCCTTTTTTGTTTCTACGAAAACCAATTGATAGTAAACCTATCAGCGATTTGTGAGCCGTTTCTGACGGCATCGGTTGCAGGTAGGGAAACTGCACCATCGAGAGCAACTGCAGCCACTGTGAACGATTTTTGAGCCTCCTGTGGCAGATACATAGAAAGCAGATCACGCCTGCTGTCTATGGAATACTTCCGTGTAAAGGAGTCTGTATACGAGACCAATGGTCAGAAAAGAACGTATCAGCAGACCTTTGTTACAGGCAAGGGTCAGCAGTACATCCTTTCAAGGCTGATGAGAGAGTATGGAGGTGTTATAAATCCCTAAAGCTCGAAAACGTCATTGTTCATGGTTATTGTAGTAGTAATGTGTTATTCATGACTTTTTAGTTTTAGTTCAAGGGCTAAGTTACAAGCCGACCAAGTGGTCTATATTCTATTGCGGCTTCAAGGCAGCCGAGGTTCGGTTTCAAGCTGTTTTATATAAAGGAGCTAAATATGGCGGAAGATAAGGATTTTGAAGAGAGAGGATACAAAAGATACCCTCCAAGTGATATAGATTGTGATGCGGTAAAGTACTTTTATCAGAAAAGATACGATGGTACAGCTGCTCAAAAATACTTCATAACAGCTAAAAAATGGGAAATGTGTGACAACACGGGAAAACAAGTCTATAACGGATTTGAATATGAAGTCCAGTTATATCAAAAAGGTACGCATTTGCCGTTGAATTTGACTTTCCATAAGGAATGGACTCTCGACAATGTTGAGAATTATGTTGAAGAAATATACATGACTGGCTTATTTGAGCCTTATGATGAATATAAAATGCCTTGACAAGCAGTAAAGCTTGTGCTATCATAGTCTAAAATAAGAAAGAATACTGAAAGCAGGTGAAAAGAATGGTATATATAACAGGAGATATACACGGTGAACTTGATCCAATATATGAATTGTTCATAAGGCATAGGCCATCTAAAGATGACATAATCGTTATTCTCGGGGATGTCGGAGTAAACTACACAGGCACACTGCACGATAGAGGACTCAAGACTGCAATGAGCAAACTCGAATCTACTTTCTTCTGCATTCATGGTAACCATGAGAACCGTCCTCAAAATATAGCTTCTTACGAAGAAAAGGAGTGGAATGGCGGTCGTGTCATGTACGAAGAAGACTTTCCCAACCTATTATTCCCTATAGATGGTGAGATTTTTGATATTGAAGGAAAGAAATGTATAGTGATCGGCGGAGCTTACAGCGTTGATAAGTATTATCGGCTGAGAAATGGCTATAAGTGGTGGCCAGATGAACAGCCGTCGCTGACAATAAAGGAATATGTGGAAAAGCAGCTCTCCGGAAACAAAATAGACGTTGTTTTCTCGCATACCTGTCCTGCCAAGTATATACCAACAGAATGCTTTCTTTCAGGGATAGATCAGTCCAGAGTAGATAACAGCACAGAACAATGGCTGGACACTATCGAAGAGAAACTCGAATATGAAGCATGGTATCTTGGACACTGGCATACAGACAAGCGAATAGATAAGATGCACTTCCTGTTCCACGGCGTTGAAGTGCTGTAAGAAAGGTCAATTATTATGAGTAAAATAGAGTTAATAAATGCCTCATGTGCAGATCAGACGGTAGATGCAGTAGTTAATGCTGCAAACAGCGGGTTATGGGCTGGCGGTGGAATCTGTGGCGTTATATTCCAGAAGGCAGGTCTCAAGGAGCTGACACAGGCTTGCTCTGCGTATAAGGCTCCGTTAAATGACGGAGACGCTGTCATAACTCCTGCATTCAACATGACAAATGCTAAGAATATAATTCACGCTGTAGGTCCTGACTTCTCATATACTCCTACAGCTTTTAAGTAGTTATTCGATGCGTACTATAATTCTCTGTGCGTATTAAAGGAAAATGGGCTTCACAGCATATCATTTCCGCTTATAAGCTCTGGTATCTTTGGCGGTGACCTGCCAGATCCTGCTGGCGAATCGACTAAGCAGTGCTGCAGAGCGTATAACAAGTTTACTGCCGACTATCCTGACTATGAGATAGAGGTAAAGCTTTGCGCCTTTACGTCCAGAGAAATGGCTTCAGCTCAGAATATCTTCAGTAAGTATATAAAATGACGAAACTCCCTGTGTTTCCGCACAGGGAGTGATTAATAATACGAGATTTCTATTGCTTTTAAGGCACTATTATGTTATACTAAATTTAGAATAAATGAAATAACAAGTAATGAGGTGAGAAAATGAATGAATTATCGAAATATCTGTGTTTGCTCCTCAGACATCAACCTGAGAAAGCGGAGCTGGACATGGATTCACATGACTGGGTATCAGTAAAACAGCTGATAGACGGCGTTAACCGCCACAGCAGCTATAAGCTGAATCGTGAGTTGTTAGAACAGATAGTAGCTGAAGACAATAAGGGACGCTACAGATATGATGAAAAACACGAAAAGATAAAGTGCTGTCAGGTACACTCGGTTTCCTGGGTTGAGCCAGAGCTTGAATACTGCGAACCGCCTGAGTTCTTGTACCACGGAACGACTACAAAGGCTCTCGAAGCCATTGAAGAAAGCGGAGCTATAAAGAAGATGGCGAGACACGCTGTACATATGCAGGCTGATATAAGCAAAGCTTGGCAGTCTGCAGAGCGCTGTCACAAGATACCTGTTGTGTTGAAAATAGCAGCATCTGAGATGAACAAAGACGGATATAGGTTCGGCGTTACCGAAAATGAGGTTTGGTGTACCGAAGAAGTGCCTGTGAAGTATATCTGTGACAGCGTATATACCAAGTGATAGAGGTAAAAAATGGATATAGATTTTAAATATCTTCAACATTTGCTCAAAGAAGTCAACGAACTTAGGGAAAACTTCAAATATTCTGAAATAAGTGTAAGTGATTATGACGAGATTACATATATTGCTAATAAAAATGACACAAGGATCGGTGTACAGCAAGGACTTAGGCAAGTACTTGAGTGCAATAGACGGAAGTTAAGAGAGAAGAATAGTATTAGGAAAGGGACTTTGAATTATTGTAAACTGTATAAAAAAGAAGACAAACTTGTACGAGTCGAAAGCTATGTAAAAGGCAAAGTAGACGTTGTCTTTATTGCTTATTATAAAGAGGATAAACGATTTCTTTTTCCTTTTTCTTCTATCGGTGGCTTTTATCCTACATATTCTTATGTTACGCATTTCAAAAATGAGATTGTTGATGAGGAATACTATGCAGATCGGCTTCAGATAGTGTATGAACGCTACCAGTATAGCAATGACAATACAGTTGACTATGATTATATCAATTATGCTCCTGAAGGAACTTATCCTCTATTATCAAGAGCAAATGGGAAGTTTATTCTGAACCCTGAGCTACAGTATTATGGCAATTGTTATTCTACATGGGACGAAGATAAAACGTTAGGATAGGTGAAAAATGAGCGTAGATATACTTGTATTTGATAAAAGCAAAGCTCCGACAGAGCCTATGGAGTTCCTGAAATGGTTCTACAAAAAGAGCGAATGGAATTCGGACAGAGACTATAACGACATCAAAGGGACCTCACAGCCTCTTGTAGATTTCTTTATGGAGCTTGTTAAGGAGCATCCCTCAATGAACGGAGAGTATGCTCCTACTGATGATGAACTTGAAAACGATCCCGAGCTTGAAAACAAGCTGATAGACTACACTATAGATGACGACCTGATATATATGGGGATTGCATATTCAGTGTCGGACGAGGCCTTTGATAGGATCGAAGAATTAGCCTATAAGCATGGGCTCGGATACTATGATATGTTCAATGTTCATCTTGACAGAGAAACGGTGATAAAAATACCACAGATAAGCCGTGATGAACTAAATAGCCCTGACACAAGAAAGAACAAAGGCTTTTTTTCAAAGCTGTTTGGAAGATAATAAAAATGTAATTGCAGTTGGCGCACTTCTGAATGCAGTTCACGCACAAATGTATTGACCAAAGGCTTCTTTTCGGATATAATTCAGACATACCAAAACGAAAGGAAGCATTAACCATGAAAAACACATTAGCTGTCACAGCACCTGTCAAGAAAGAAAAAGGAAGATTCCTCAAAGGACTTGATATCCTCACATACGCACTTACAGCATTTCTTGCATTGGGGTTGGAGGGTGTACTCGCATTCGTTATAGAGCAGAATCTTTATCGTTGCAACATAAAGGAATTTAACACATGGCAGAGCATTCTTCACTGGGTGCTGACATACATCATATGGGGAGCATTCGCATTTTACATATGCCGGAGCACTAAGAAGAAAGGCTATGAGCTTTTCCCGAAAACTGACAAGAAGATACGTCCGTGGCAGTGGATATGTATTGCTGTGGGAGTTACAGTCTGCCTGATATCCACATGGATAGACTGGAACGGAAGCAAGGTCCTGACTGAGCTCGAACATAAGGGACTTCTGCTGTTCATCTTTCAGTATATCTACTACTTTGTTGAGGTATTCCT
Organism: Ruminococcus sp. YRD2003; assembly: GCA_900109435.1. Lineage (GTDB taxonomy): Bacteria > Bacillota > Clostridia > Oscillospirales > Ruminococcaceae > Ruminococcus > Ruminococcus flavefaciens_G. The sequence continues at coordinate 44,167 of FNZT01000014.1, forward strand.
CGTAATGCTGATAATCGTCTGCGGACAGAAAGCCTGCGAGGTATGGTTTGGCAAGGAGAGTATTCCTTACGGCGGCATTATCGCAGCTCTCACATGGGGCTTGGGACACTGGTGGAGCAAGGGTTCATTAACAGCAGGATTGTTCACAGCATTCTGCGGACTTGTTCTCGGCAGCGTTTACCTGCTCACCAACAGAAAGGCAAAGCTCACATACGCTCTGCTTTGCATAATATTCATTTTATAAAGGAAAAAGAATGAGATTCATTAAGACAAAAGAACACGAACTGAAAGAAAACTATCTTGAACTCCACTATGATAAGATAGACGATGAAACAAAAGAGCTCATTTCCCGACTTGATACCACACTTTCAAATGTTGAGGGAAGCTGTGAAGAAAAACACGTTTCTGTTCCTGTTACGGAAGTACTGTATTTCGAGACAGTTGACAGAAAGACTTTCGCATACACCGACAAAATGTGCATTGAAATGCGTCTGACGCTGAATAACGTCCTCGAAATGTATTCAGATGCAGGACTTATACGAATAAGCCGTTCCGCAGTCGTGAACGTCTACAAGATAGACCACCTTCAAGGTGACTTGAACATGAGGACTGTCATATTTCTCAAAAATGGTGAAAAACTCATAATGAACCGCGGATACAAAAAAGAGTTCCTCTCGGAACTTGAAAAGATAAAGGAGAGAAACCAAAAATGAAGCTGATAAACAAGAAAAATTTCATATCTATAGTTTGCATCAGCTTCACGCTGATAGTCTGCGGAAAGCTACTCATCGAGAAAATTGCAGGATTTACTGACGTTCATTATACCGGTAACATTTTCACCTGTCTGGCGTTTTCAGTTATAATAACCGCGGTACTTGCACTGCATTTCTATCTTCAGCGTTTTCCGTTTATACCCGTTCTGATAGGACAGTATGCAGGCGTTATCGGAGCAACTGTAGCTTTTGTAAAAGTAACCGATATCATCGCAGGAACTGCCACTAACGCTATGTGGCAAATGCTTTTATCGGTCACGATACCGTTTTTTGCAAGTGCTTTTGTCTACTATATCATTTTTTTCAAACAGATCAAAAAAGCAAATAATATCATCGCTGAACTAAACCAAAGTCAGCTTTGAAGAATTATAATTTATAGGAAGATATGATCACATATGGATAATACTTCAAAAAATAAAGCATATTTTCATCTTCCGGGTCTGTTTGAGTTCTATGACCTGTACAGTGCGTTTCTGCCGCTGTACCGCAAGCACCGTGAATACTTCTACGACTGGTGCGAAATAGCATCTGTCTATGGTGCTCCGGCAGACTGTATCTGGGGCGGCGGACGTGTCGGGTTCGGCGAATATGAAGCTGAAGATGTACTCGCACTTATGAATGAATACGGTATTTCTTCAAGGCTCACTTTCAGCAATTCGCTTTTAAAACCTGAACATCTCACCGACAGGAAATGCAATGCCCTGTGTGAGCTTTTTGCAGGAAGCAAAGGCGTACAGAACGGCGTGATAATCCACTCGGATCTTCTGCTTGAACATATTAAGAATTATTATCCCGGCCTTTATTTCGTTTCCTCGACTACAAAGGTTCAAACTGATTTTAATCAGTTCATAAAGGAAATAGAGCGGAGTGATTTTAAATATGTTGTTCCTGATTTCAGACTGAATAAGCTATACAATAAACTTGATACACTCTCGAAAGTTCAGAAAGATAAAGTCGAATTTTTGTGCAATGAATGCTGCTCGTTTTACTGCAAAGACAGAAAAGCATGCTACGAAACTGTAAGCCGAAAAAATCTCGGAGAAAACTGTCCAGATCACATCTGCACCGCACCTGATGCTGGGGACGGATACCTTTTTTCAAAGGCAATGAAAAATCCCGGATTTATCAGTATAAATGACATCATCAACATATATCTGCCTCTTGGTTTTTCTAATTTCAAAATAGAAGGAAGAGGACTCGGAAGTGCTGTCAATCTCGAATTTTTGCTTTATTATCTCACAAGGCCTGAATACCAGCTTACTGTCCGTGAAGAGATTTATCTCGACAGCATGCTGGATCTTTTCTGAATAATGTGATTATAGTATAAAATGCGAAAATAATGAAAGTGGGTGAATTATGTTTGGTGCATTTTATGGTGATGTTATCGGCTCGGAATACGAAAATGCGTGCACGAAGGATTATGACTTTCCTTTTAAACGTGAAAGCCATTTTACTGACGACAGCGTAATGACCGCAGCTGTGTGCAGGGCTATACTCAATAACGGCGAAAAGATCGGCAGGTTTGGGATACGTAAAAGAGCTTTTGAGTATGCGGCTCAGTACAAACAGTATTATTCCCGTTATCCACATGCCGGATATGGGAGCATGTTTGCACGTTGGGCAAAGGAGAAAAGCTACAGAAGGCAGTACAGCTATGCTAACGGAGGCGCAATGAGAGCAGTTCCTATTGGTTACGCATATGATGATATAGAACAGGTAATGCTGCAAGCTAAAGCAAGCTGCTATTATACTCACGCTCACCGCGAGGGTATCAGAGGCGCTCAGGCTGTTGCCTGTGCCGTATTTCTCGCCCATCACGGCGAATCCAAGAAGCTTATCCGCAAATTCATCACTGAAAAATTCCGATACGATCTTAATTATACGGCTGAACAAATACGTCCTGAGTATAGCTTTGACAGCAGCTGCGAGTACTCAGTGCCGCCATCAATTGTTTGTTTCCTCGATTCCACTGACTATGAAAGCGCTGTGAGAAATGCCGTATCCCTCGGAGGCGACGCTGATACTATGGCTTGTATCGCAGGAGGAATCGCCGAAGCTTATTATAAGGATATTCCCGAAGAAATAAGACGTTTCTGCGACAGTCGTATTGACATCTCTCTCAAGGAAACTGCACGTGAATTTAATCTCAAATATAAAAACACCTGATATGACTTTTAGCTTCTAAAATAAATAACTCCATGTGCCATTCACACATGGAGCTGAATTTACAACGTAGAATAAGCACTTTCGAGCAATCGAGAGTGCCTATTTTTATGCCAAAACGAGATAAATCCATCAAAGCAGTTAGTTCTGCTCTATATCAGAGCGGCTATCGATGAGGCTCTGAAGTGCAAGGAGACGGGCGAGGAGAAAACTATCCTCTTCGGTCTTACAGGTACAGGCTATTTTGATATGTACGCATAGGGCGCATACAACGACGGCAAAATGAGCGACTATATCCCCACTGACGAGGAGATAGCAGCATTGCTCGCAAACCTGCCGAAGATACAGTAAGCATCCGATACGCAATAGAATAGAAAGTCCCCGATACGCGGTGTATCGGGGACTTTTTTATCTGTCATGCTTTTTTGTCTTCAAGGTATTTGTCGAACTTATCGGTGCCGCCTGTCGAGAGGTAAGAGTAGTAAGCAAGGATGAACGATGCATCCTTTGAATCAAGCTTGCCGTCCTTGTTGATATCGGCAGCCGACTTCTCGGCATCGGTGAGAGCAGCCTCTCCGCCTGTCGAGAGTTTGGAATACTGCACGAGCACGAACGAAGCGTCGTTGGCGTCTACCTTTCCGTCAGAGTTGGGATCGCCGAATTCAACGGGCTTCTCGCCGCGCTTGAAGTAAATAGCCCTGCCCTCGGATTCGTAGTAAAGTATGTCGGAGCCGTCATATGCGATATCCGTGCCTTCGCCGTCTGCCATCAGAACAAGCTTGCCGTTATCCTTGACATCCCATGTAATGTCACCCGCTTTTCCGAGTTTACTTATCCTGCCGGACTTATCGCCAGCGATGACAAGCTGGATCGCTTCGTCCTCGGATATATCGCTTGCGATACCATTAACGGAAGCCTTGTAGGATATCCAGCTTCCGATGAAAGCGGACATATCGGGCTTGTCGGGATTTGTGCCCGTAGCCGTGGTAGTCACGGGCTCGGTAGTCGTCTGAGCTGTTGTAGTCTGAGTTGTGGTAGTGGACTGCGTAGTGGAAGCAGTCGTTGTAGTTGTGTGCTGAGATGTTGTTGTAGTCGCTGTAGTTGTCTGTTCTGAGTCCTCAACACGACGGAAATAAATATTTTCGCTCTTACCATAAAAATTCATAGCATACTTTTCTGTTTCGGGAGCTATGTTATCGTCAACCACTTGTGTCCAGCCGCTCCACAACAATTCTCCATTTATATACTTATATCTATTGATATTAATTGGCAAGTTACCATCATTAGCTTCAATATATAAGAATTCATCGACTACTGTCCACAAAATTCTACCTCCACTACTCCATTTGCCTTCACCGTTTGCAAATAATTCAAAACCATCAGGTTTTAATGAAGTGTATGCTCCGTCTACTTCATACTTGTATAATTCCCATTTTCCTACAAAGCGACTGTCTAAGGCAGAGGAAGATGTAGTTGTCGTAGTTGTAGGCTGTGTTGTTGCTGTAGTGGTAGTAGTTGTAGTCTGAGTTGTCGATGCAGAAGATGGTGTTGAAGTTGCAGTGGTAGTAGTCGCGGTAGTGGTTGTCGTTGTCTGAGTTGTGGTGGTCGCCGTAGTGGTAGTCGCGGTAGCCTGCTCCTTCTCGTAATCTTCAAGGAGCATGAACGGGATAAAGTGCTCCTCTGCAAACGCCTTGGCATTGGAGTTCGCAAGACCAACGATGCACTTCACTTTGTTCATGCCCATTATCTCGCACTTGGGATTCCTGAATATGAGATAATCGCAGTCGCAGTCATCGACATCGCCGGAATAAGAGCTGACTGATTCTGAGAGGTCTATCACCTTCAGACTGTCATTATATAAAGCTCCGGTATTGAAACTACCGCTCGGAACGTTGATATCCTCGAGAGACATACAGTTCTTGAACGCGCCTCCCGAATCTCCCCAGCCGAAAATAGTGCTTACGGAATCGGGGACATTCACGTGCTTGATGAACTTATTGCCGTCGCAGGCATTAGCCGCGATGACCTCCACACCATCGGGCACGGTATATGACTCGTCGGTCTTGCCCTGCGGATAGAGCTTTAGCCACTTCATATCCTTGTCGTATACAACGCCGTCTATTGATGTGTAATTCGGGTTGTCCTTGTCGATGTTGACAGCCGTGAGATTCGGGCAGTCAAACGAATACGCGCCGATATACTCAACAGAAGCGGGAATATTGACCTCGCCGATATCAAGTCCGTTGAACGCCTTGTCAACGATGGTGCGTGTGCCTTCCCTGATGTCGAGCTTGTCGCCCTTGGGAGTGCCCTTATAGCCTATCACCGTATCTCCGCAGCAAAGCATACCGTCGGGATGATCCTGATACCACTTGGTATCAGCAAACATATGAGCTGCCACTTCTACGCTTGTGATATAATCGTCCTCGACCCAATCCTGCTTTTCGGAGTCCCAGTGACCGCCGCGGTACTTCTCGATGCCGCTTATGGAGGTGACCCTGCCGTTGAGCTCTATGGTCTCGAGCGACTTACAGCCTTGGAAGCCCCCGCAGGCGAATGCGGTGTCCTTACCGAGTTCCACGCCCGTCATCTTTGATACGTTCTCGAAGCTGAGACCTGTGAAGGTCAGCTCGACACCGTCGGGAACGCTGAATACGCCCTCATAGCCCTCGGGGACTGCGAGTATTGCCTTTACCCTTTCATGCCATTCGCCGTTCACGTCATAGCTGGAATAGTAATACTTGCCGAGTGCACCGTGATACGAGAAAAAGGTGTCGTTGCCCTCAGCAACATTTATGGCTTTGAGCGACGGCATATTCGAGCAGAAGTACCAGCCCAGTGCCTTGATAGTCGAGGGCAGATTGATTACTGTTATATCGGAGTTGCCTGTAAAGTTGAACGTCCCTGTAACAACACCCTCGGGAACAGTTACCTCGCCCTTTAGCGGCTCAACAGCTTCAAGAAGAATATTACCTTTCTTGGATTCATAGGTATTGTAGTCGTAATAGGTTGCATTTTTTTGGATAAGAAAACCATTTTCTATGTAAAGGTTCTCATTGCCCTCTGCTACCTTGACCTCGCAGTTCTCAGGTTTCCGCCACAAGCTGACATTCTTGGCATATTTTGGCAGAGTTACCGATGTTATCTCAGATGAGAGCTTATCCCCCCACCACTGACCTGATAAAACGTCGGTGACTGGCAAGCCGTCTATCTCGTCGGGGATGACGATGTCGCCCTTTGCGTTGCTCTTGATATCAACAATCTCGATATACTCTACCTCTTCATATGCGGAAGTGCCGTCGTCCTCCTCTACCTCCTCAAGGCGTGAACCTTTCAGATAAAGAAAGTCTCCGTATTCAAGCGCGTCGTTGTACTCGATAGCATAAGCCACCAAAGAAGCGCATTTCTGCACTATCGGCGTCGGAACGAACACGCCGACTGCTGTCATGGCAGTCCCGACAGCAAGAATTTTTCTCCAATTCATATAATAACCTCCCTGAAAATATTGGATATCAACATTATATCACTCTATATATAGATTTGCAATACCGACAGTTATATTTAATTGTTTTAAGTGACTATCTGCCCGCTCAGAGCTGGTGCAGCTCTCATAGCCGAGCAGGTCGAAGTTGAAGATAAGCCCACACTTGCCCCGTTTCTAACAGATCTCGCAGAGCCAAACCTCATATTATTTTTGATAAGACAGCTATTAATCCTGCTGCAAGTAATGCTTTATTGATAATGAAGCCCCCGACATTTAAATATTATCAATGAGCTGCTCCAGCAGCCCCTTGCAGCCTTCTTCAATATCAGCGTAAGCCGTGCTGAAATCCCTGCTGTACCACGGGTCGGAAACATCGTCACCACGCCCTGCAAAGGTGAGCAGCTTGTATACTTTTCCGTCCTTGTCGCTGCCAAAGATACGGTTCATATTGCAGATATTTGCAGTGTCCATTCCGATAAAGCAGTCGTACTTATCATAGTCGGATCTCATTAGCTGTACTGCTATCTTACCTGCACAGCTTATACCGTGCTTTGCAAGTTCTGACTTTGCAGGCGGATAAACGCTGTTTCCGAGCTCCTCTGTACTTGTAGCGCTTGAAGCTATATAGAACTCATCAGACAGTCCATTGTCCGAGACCAGCTTCTTCATTATAAACTCAGCCATAGGCGATCTGCAAATATTGCCGTGGCAGACAAACATAATTCTTATCATACGTTTTTTCCTCTCTGATTTGCTCTAATCGGGTTGTTTTACTACTAAGGATTTCGAGCCGATTTCTATACATAAAATCAGTTAATTTAAATTATTCTCTTTCCTCCAAAGGCGTGAATAGTCCGCGTTCCCTTAGTAACCCGACCGTGATGCGGAGTACCTTTCGGAATCAATAATTCATCGCCTGAATGAAGAATATGCTCTTCGTCATTAAATATCTCTACATATTCACCTGACACACAGAACACATATTCATCAAATTCATGTATGTTTTCTTTGGATTCTCTATCTGAATAATAAGTCCAGAAGCAAATCTGACTGCCATCTTTTCCTTCATAATAATATCCGTCAATATCAGGTGTGTTTTGCTGACTACTATCAATATGGTTCAATTGGTTTTTCATAAACAGCGGAAAGTCTTTCATAAAACGCCTCCTGAAGAATCATATCTCGCTCATTTTCGTATCACTATATTATACCATAATCCTTCCAATTCATCAAGTCAAAACAGGCAAAAGAATAACGGCTCACTTCAAGTGAGCCGCAGTTGGAAGCAGATCATACTGCTTCATCCTTTGTTCTGTTCACTTCCTGTCGGGCGTTCTGGAGTTCCTCCATGCGGTGAAGCTCCGCAGCAGCATCCTCCAGCCCAAGATACTATAGAAATATCATATTTGACAAGTGCTGATTTTTGATATATAATATAGTGTAAAAAAATATCAAGGAGCTTTTCTATGAATCCCGAAGTATACGAAAAATATGAGATTATCGACGCCCATGCGCATATATTTCCCGAAAAAATAGCCGAGAACGCTACTATCAACATCGGTCACTTCTACGGTATCCCCATGAACGGCTGCGGTATGAGCAGCAAGCTCATCCATAGCGGCAGCAGGATCGGTGTGGCAAAGTACCTCGTGTGCTCTACCGCTACCACTCCGCACCAGATACGCAATATCAACAGCTTCATCTCGACCGAGTGTACGATCCACCCCGAATATTACGGTCTCGGCACTACTCACGCCGACTCCGACGACCTTGAGGGCGATATCACGCAGATAATGGAGCTCGGGCTGCACGGTGTCAAGCTCCACCCCGATTTTCAGAAGTTCAATGCCGATTCGCCCGAGGCTTTCAAGATATATGAGCTCATGGAGGGCAAACTCCCGCTGATGATACACTGCGGCGACAACAGGTACGACTACTCGTCGCCGGTCCGTATCGCCAATATATGTAAGAATTTCCCCAAGCTCAAGGTGCAGGCGGCACATATGGGCGGCTACAGGTGCTGGGAGCAGGCTGTAGAGCTCCTGCCGCGCAAGTATGAGAATCTCTGCATTGATATAAGCAGCTCAATGCCGTTTATGTCGCCTCAGCGCGCCGCGGAGATAATCCGAATGTACGGCGTAGAAAATGCGTTGTTCGGCGTGGATTATCCCATGTGGGACCACACCGACGAGCTTGAGCGGTTCCTTGCCTGCGGCTTCTCCGAGGAAGAGAACAGACTCATCCTCGCCGAGAATTTCAAGCGCTTTTACGGTTTAGAATAAGTTGACAAAACAGACGAAGTATGGTATAATATGTACCGTACTTCAAACCGAAACGGCAGAATGGCAGACACAGCATACTTTAGCTCCGCTCAGCTGTTTATGACAGAGCACTTTTGATTTCTGCCCTGACTTACTGAAAACCGCGTAATTTCGGCGTTTCAACACTATTGCACTTCACGTTTGGTAGAAAAAGTCTTATACTTTTTCAGGTTCTGAGTTTTTCTACCAAATCTGATTGCTTTCTCATTCATTTTGTTTGCAATAGTCATGTGAGCTTGCACCCCCCCAATATAATAATTTGCCGGTGTGATGGAATTGGCAGACGTGACGGACTCAAAATCCGTTGGTGGCAACACCGTGCGGGTTCGACCCCCGCCACCGGCACCAGCGCCAAGCGGGCGCGCGCAGTTTCGCGGTTCAGTTTTTCTGAGCCGCGAATTTTTTTTCCGCGTTCCATAGCTGCATCTGTTTTGCAGCAGAAAATCAGCGCCAAGCGGGCGCACGCAGTTTCGCGGTTCAATTTTTCTGAGCCGCCAATTATTTTCCGCGTTCCATAGCCGCATCTGTTTTGCAGCCGAAAATCAGCGCCAAGCGGGCGCGCGCAGTTTCGCGGTTCAGTTTTTCTGAGCCGCCAATTTTTTTCCGCGTTCCATAGCCGCATCTGTTTTGCAGCAGAAATTGATTATAATAGCAAAAGAGCGATGTCCTCCAAATATCGGAGAGCATCGCTCTTTTTCAGAAAAAACATCTGTTATAGCCCTTATGAAAGGAAACTTACGATATCATCAGCACCGCCTGTAGAGATATGGCTGTAATATCCGAGTATCTTGGATGCGTCCGAGGAATCGGTCTTTCCATCGGAATTCAGGTCGGCAGAAATGACCTGCTCCCGAGTGAGCAAATTCTCACCGTCGGTGGAAAGCCGCGAGTACTCCGCGAGGATAAGCGACGCATCGGAGGAATCGACTTTGCCGTCGCCGTTGACATCGCCCATATCGTGCTTATTATCAGGCAGAGCCTTTAGTGCGGCAGCGACGTCTGAAGCTGAAAGCTTGCCGTCATAGCTGATATCGGCGATAAGATCATATCCCTCCCCCGCAGCAGCTTTGAGGTATATAGCGGCAGCATCGTCGAAAGTGAGCTGTTTGTTGTCGTCGAGGTCACCAATTATCGTACTGCATTGCGGGAGCTCGTCAAGCTGTGAGCCGTGAAGATAAGAGACACTGTCAAAACCGAACTCTGACGCGCTCTTATCGCTGTCGGTACAAAGGAACCAGCCGTATGTAACGGTATCTCCGTCGTCCCACGTGGTATCGGAATGGAACCAGTTATCGCCAAGCTTCACAATATTCCATGCGTGGTACGAATTCTTGACGCAGCAGCTCTCTATCCCCGCCTCATGGAGCAGGAGGTCGTACGCTTTCGCGTAGCCCTCGCATACAGCTGTTCCATCCATAAAAACAGCCGAATCGACGTGATTTCCGAGATAGTTTTCATTCTCGGAATCATAAACGGTATTATTGCATACCCAATCGTGCAGAGCGCGTATCTTCTGCATATCGTTCATCGAATCATCTATCGTATCGGCGACTACAGCCTTGACATTGTTCATCGTGAATCTGTCGATGAAACCGACATCGTAGGCTGTATGGCAATTCCCGTAGAAGTAATCCACGAACTCCTCGGCAGGCTCGGTGCTGCCCTCGGGAACGACCTCAGTGCCGTTTATGCATAACAGGTTTCTGCAGCCGTTGAAGGCTCTTGCCGAGATGTCCTGAGTTGTGTCAAAATGAACGTCAGCAAGCCTTGGACAGTCGCTGAATGCGAGGTCATCTACCTTGCATTTATCGCCGAGCACGACCTTTTCGAGCTGAGGGCACTCACTGAAAGCGTTGGTGGCAATCTCGACCTCTCCGTTGAATACGACCTCTTTCAGATTCGTACATCCTCGGAAGGCATTAGCTTCGATGGTGACTTTTCCGTTCGGGAAGGCTATTTTCTCAATATTGGAATTCCTGAACGCGCTCGAACCGATTACCACCTCTTTTATGTCGGGGTCAAATATCATTGATTTCAGATTGGTGGACGAATAAGCTCCGCCCCTGTATGTGACGAGATCTCCCGCAGTGAAGGATATCTCTTTGAGAGAAGCAGGCATTCTGACCTGATTTACGGTACAGTTTCCGGGAAGCACAAGCTTTTCTATGGCTGTACCTCCAAACGGGTCTTCAAGTGACTTGCCGGAGCCGATCCTCATCTTGTCGCCCGTGATAGTGACCTCGCTCAGATTCGAACATCCCGCAAACGCGTTGTAAATTATCCCCGTCACATTTGGCGGGACAATTACCGAGGTCAGTGATGTACAGTCAGCGAACTCCCAGCGTAATTCTGTCACATTTTGTGGAATAGTGACCTTTTTCATGGTATTGCTTCCCAGCGACGGAAGCTTGGTCACTCCCTCATCGAATATGACTTCCTCGACAGTGGAATTGTTTGCGAGGATCTTTTCAAGCCTTTCCGCGCCGTTGATAGTATACCCGCCGACCACGCTCGGGACAGTCAGCACAGTATCACTGCCGAGGTATTCCCTGAGGCATATCGTCGTCTCCTTGCCGCTGAAATCATAGAAATAGAGCACCCAGTCTCCTACCCGCTTTGTGCCGTGCGACTGCATTGAAGATGAGTATGCAGTTGCATACGGGTCGTCGTACTCGGGCGGGATCTTAACATCAGGGCTGTCGGGGAAAGCCTTGGAAGAAACAACAATGATATCATCGTGGAACTTCACTTCACTGAGCTGAGTACAGCCCTTGAAGCAGTCATCACACACATATTTTACACCTTTGGGGATATTGACTGATGTAATGGAAGTATTCATCAGGTCGCTGCTGCTGAGCGAGGTTATCGTATCGGGCAGAGTAAGCTTGCCGATATTCACAGCTCCCGACAGAGCGTTGTACTCTAAGCCGCGCACGGTATAACCCGCGACCTTTTCGGGAATCACAAGGTCGTATACCACATCATCTCCCACAGCCAAAGGTACAGCACTTGTTGTCTCCTCTACCACTACAGGCACAGGCTCGTCATCAAACGCATTCTGAGCTTTTGTCTTTTTCTTGCTCCATTTCGTCAGATGGAGATACCTTGAGTCTATAGATAAATAAAACTGGAAATCCTCGTAGTATATGTAGGATATCTGCGAACCGCTGAGCCAGTCATCGTCAAATTCAACTGTGTTATCGGGGACGCTTATCATTCTGGTAAATTTGTCCTCGCCAAATACGCACTCGGCAAACGACACGACCTTCTTTCCGTCGAGCTTCTCAGGAAGTGTGACGATGTTGTCGAACTTAAACTCTGCCTGCTCGTCCAGATCGTGCTTCACGACGCGCACACCGCCATCGACGAGTACATATTCCCACAGACCGCTCACGAAGACATCCTCATCTGCGGCGACCGCACCAACGAGCTCCGCGGAAGAAGGCATAACAGCACTCACACCCCCGACAGACACCGCAGCAGTAACAATAACAGATAGCAGCTTTTTAAAACGCATATTTATTCCTCCCCTCAGAAGAATTTTTATCATTATAACATATAATGTTCACGATAGCAAGGGTACGCGGCGAAAATCTTTCGTCCCATTTCGCTTTGCCGCGAAACTGGAGGCGGCGACACGCCGCTTATAACATATCTTTTGTTGCTTTTCAAGGTATTCCGCAGTAAAACAATAATTTACCGATTTCTGTCAATTCACTATTGAAAACCGAAGTAAAATGTGTTATAATATAACTGCACGTTCCGACGGAAAGAATCCGAAACGGCTCAATTCATTTAATGGAGGTCAAAACAATGGGAATGTTTGACAAGCTTATTGCCAATCTCAAGGCAAGCAAGAAAACTATCGTATTCACAGAGGGCGAAGATGCACGTATCCTCTCCGCAGCCGACAGACTCCTCAAGGAGGGTCTCATGGGCGTTATACTTTGCGGTGAGGCAGATAAGGTCAAGGCTGCTGCTGCCGAGGGCGGCTTCAATATCGACGCAGCCGAGATAATCGACCCTGCTTCATATCCCGAGTTCGATTCGCTCGTTGCACAGATGTTCGAGCTCCGCAAGGGCAAGATGACAGAAGAAGAGTGCCGCGCGGCTCTCTCAAAGTCCAACTACTTCGGCACAATGCTCGTTAAGGCAGGCAAGGCTGATGCTCTCCTCGGAGGCGCAACATATTCAACTGCTGACACAGTCCGTCCCGCTCTCCAGATAATCAAGACAAAGAAGGGCGCAAACCTCGTAAGCTCGTCATTCATTCTCTTCCGCGAGAAGGACGGCAAGGAGGAGCGTATCGCTATGGGCGACTGCGCAATCAATCTCAGCTACTCCGACAAGCTCGACAAGGAGGGCAACGTTGTCCTCACAGCAGCACAGCAGCTCGCAGAGGTAGCTGTTGAGACAGCAAGAACAGCAGATTTCTTCGGCATTGACCCCAAGGTCGCAGTCCTCAGCTTCTCGACATACGGTTCGGGCAAGGGCGGCACAGTCCAGCTCAGCCACGACGCGGTTATCGAGGCTCGCAAGCTTGCTCCCGAGCTCGTTATCGACGGCGAGTTCCAGTTTGACGCAGCAGTTTCCGCAGAAGTTGCAAAGACAAAGTGCCCCGACTCCAAGGTCGCAGGACAGGCTAATACATTCATATTCCCGCTCATCGAGGCAGGCAACATCGGCTACAAGATAGCACAGCGTCTCGGCGGTTTTGAGGCATACGGACCTATCCTTCAGGGTCTCAACGCTCCTATCAACGACCTCTCACGCGGCTGTACAGCAGACGAAGTCTACAAGATGGCTATAATCACAGCAGGAATGGCTTGATTTAGGATATAACGAAAAGGACGTCCATGCGGACGTCCTTTTTATTTGTCATCAACAATATTGTTCAGCCAGATATCGCTTCTGACCATGAAATAGCCGATCGCGACCTTGATTATCTCCGCAAAGGTGATGACAGCGAACATCGGACGTATCGGCAGCCTTGTCAAATACGCGAGCACAAACGCAGCGGGTATGATGATAAGCCACGTGAAGCCGAAGTCAAACAGGAAAGTGATACCTGTTTTTCCGCCGCTCCTCAACGTGAAGTAGCAGGCGTTGGTATATGACATCATGGGAAACGACAGCGCAGTAATGACGATCATATACGACGCTATAGCGCGCACATCCCCGCTTGTCTTGTACAGCATCGGGAAAAATCTTGCAATAGGAAGCAGACATATCCCCACCGCCACCGACGCCATAATGCTGAAAAACAGCAGCTTGTTGTCGGTATCGCGCGCATCGCGGAGCTTATTAGCACCGAGCTTGGCTCCTACGATTATAGAGACGCATACTCCGAGCTGCACATAGAACGTGCTGAACAGATTGGAAATAGTCGTCGCGATATTCCTTGCGGCTACAACGTCAAGACCGCGGACAGAATAACACTGCGCAATAACAGACATTCCCGCAGCCCATAAGAACTCGTTTACAAGGAGCGGCAAGCCTTTTTTAGTGATATCGAGCGCGAGAACAAACGGAATGCCGATGCCTTTGAAAGCTCCATCAATAAACCTGCACCGCGAGGTATGAGTGTGGACCCACACTATTATGACCGCAGCCTCTACGAACTTGGCAATGACAGTAGCGACAGCAGCTCCCGCGACACCGAGTTCGGGCATAGCGAGCTTACCGAAGATAAGCCCGTAGTCGAGGACGAGATTGACAGCCACAGCAGTCATGGAAGCAGCCATTGGTATCTTCGTCTCGCCGCACTCGCTGACAATGCTCGCATACGCCTGACGCACAGCATTAGGTATAAGCGAAAGAATCATTATCGACATATAAGTTTTGCCGTATTCGAGGGTAGCATTTCTCTTTTCCGCGGAATCGTCCTTGCTGAGGAAGAGGGATATCAGACTGTCATCAAAAAAACAAAACAGCAGCGCGAACACTACAGCAATAATAAGGCAGATGAAAAGCCTGTACCTGAAAGTGTACATCTGCCCCTTGAAATCGCGCTTGCCGAAAAACTGGGCACCGAAAATGCTCGGACCCGAAACGGCACCGAATGTGGAGATGATGAATATGAACACGTACTGGTTGACGATAGAAGCGCCGCTCATCTGCTCGGTGCCCACGCGTCCGAGCATGATGTTGTCGAGCATGGACACGAAATTGGTGACGAGCATTTGCAGTATCATCGGCACAACCATCACAAGCACATTCTTATAAAACAATCTGTCTCCGATAAACTTGCTTCTGAATCTGCCGAAAGCTGAGGATTTATCTATATCAATGCACCTCAATCCTCAATTTCGCGGATAAGGTTTATCATCTCGATAGCGCCCTCAGCGCACTCGCTGCCCTTGTTGCCTGCCTTGGAGCCTGCACGCTCGATAGCCTGCTCGATATTCTCGGTGGTGATAACACCGAACATAACGGGGATATCGCTGTTGAGCGACACCTGAGCAATGCCCTTTGCACACTCATTGCACACGAGGTCATAGTGAGAAGTGCTGCCGCGGATGATAGCTCCGAGGCAGATGATAGCATCGTACTTGCCTGACTTAGCCATTTTTGAAGCTATGAGCGGTATCTCGAACGCTCCGGGAACCCATGCAACGTCGATAGAGTTCTCGGGGAGCTCATGGCGCTTCAGAGTATCAACAGCACCGCCGAGCAGCTTATTGGTGATGAACTCGTTGAATCGTGCAACAACGATGCCGACCCTTATGTCCTTGGGTACAAGATTTCCTTCATATGTTTTCATGGTTATTTCTCCTTAATAATATTTTTCTCAGTAATTGAGTATATGACCCATTTTTGCTGCCTTGGTCTTGAGATAGAACAGGTCGTAAGCGGTAGCGTCCATCTGTATCGGGACACGCTCCTTTATCTCGAGCCCGAAGCCGCTCAGACCATATACCTTGTCGGGATTATTTGTGAGCAGCCTCAGAGTCTTGCAGCCGAGCTCACGAAGGATCTGTGCGCCGATGTAGTACTCGCGCATATCCCCTGGAAAACCGAGAGCGAGGTTCGCTTCGAGGGTATCCATGCCCTTATCCTGCAATTCATAGGCGCGGAGCTTATTTATAAGACCGATACCACGGCCTTCCTGCCTCATATAGAGGAGTATTCCCCTGCCCTCTTTTTCTATCTGTGTCATTGCGGAGGCGAATTGCTGCCCGCAGTCACACTTCAGCGAGCCGAAAGCATCACCTGTGAGGCACTCCGAGTGCACTCGGCAGAGGATATCCTCACCGTCACCGATATCACCTTTTACGAGGGCAACATGGTGCTCTCCGTTAAGCTTGTTGACGAAGCCGAGAGCTCTGAACTCCCCGTACTTCGTCGGCAGCTTTGTATCAGCCACACACTCCACGAGCTTATCACGGACCTTGCGATACTCTTTCAGCGCCTTGATAGTGATGAACTTCATCCCCCATTCTTTCGCCTTTTCCTGCAACTCGGCAGCTCGCATCATAGTTCCGTCATCGCGCATTATCTCGCAGCAAAGACCGCAGCACTTCAGTCCCGCGAGACGCATAAGGTCCACCGTAGCCTCGGTGTGTCCCTCACGCTCGAGCACACCGTTCTTCTTCGCCGCAAGCGGGAACATATGACCCGGGCGGCGGAAATCCTCGGGCTTGGAGTCTTCGCTTACAGCCATACGAGCCGTGAATCCGCGCTCCTCAGCGGAAATACCCGTAGTAGTCTTCACATGGTCGATAGAGACCGTAAAAGCCGTACAGTGGTTGTCGGTGTTATAGTCGACCATCTGCGGCAAGTGCAGTTTATCACACAGCTCGATGCTCATAGGCATACAGATGAGCCCCTTAGCGTGTACAGCCATAAAGTTTACATTTTCAGTGGTCGCGAACTCAGCGGCGCATATCATATCGCCTTCGTTCTCGCGGTCCTCGTCATCGGTCACAAGGATTATCTCACCGTTCCTCAGAGCCTCGAGAGCTTCCTCGACCGTATTGTATTCAAACATTCTTATCCTCCTGTCCAAGGTCTATGCTTCCGACGTCACAGCGGAGTCTGACAGTACATTTACCGTCTGCGAGCAGCTCCTTCTTACCGCCGACAGGCTTGTCATCGTCACCTGTAATAGTCTCGCATTTAAGGTCGCCCGCATCAAAAGTGATATCTCCGACGTCAACACTGACCTTAGCCTCACACTCGCCGACCTCTGCAAGCGAGATGTCGGCATTTCCGACATCGACCGAGATCTCCGAATCGGCAAGGATCGCGATATCGGTCATTTCCACATTGCCGACATCGCATTTAACACTGAACTCTCCGTTCAGCCCGTCGATGTCAACATTTCCGACATCGGCGTTGATATCGAATTTATTGAAGCTTTCGGGCAGAGATATCCTGACATCCGCCTCCACATCCACAGCTTTTGCGTTCGAGTTTTTCCACTCCCAGAAGCTCTTGCCCGATTCGGGGTCAACGATAGAAACGACTAATACTCCGTCCTCGACCTCTGCCTTGCATGAGAGATGCTCACTCACAGTGCTGACCTTGTTCTGAGTTATGCCCTGTATCTTATAGTCGACGTGTATTTCCGCGTCCTTGTTTTCACCATAGGAGACCTCGATATCTCCGACGCTTATATCCGTTCTCAGCTCGGTAGCGGAGCCGACAGCTGCCGAAACATCCTCACTGTTATTAACGGTGACGACAGGATCATCTAAACCACACGAATCCAGAACAAGCAGCGAAGCCGCAGCGATAATAGCCATTGCTTTTCTCATAGGATACCTCCTTTATACGAAGCCGTTTTTCGCGAGAAGCTCCATAGACACCCCTCCGATACGACTTTCGGGCTTCATGAGTTTCTCAACGTATTTTGCGATGATATCATTTTCGAGATTGACCGTATCCCCTGCCTTTTTTGAGCCGAGCACGGTCTGAGACGCGGTATGCGGTATAACGGAAACACTGAAGCTGCAATCCGTTACCTTTGCAACGGTAAGGCTTATCCCGTCCACGGCGACCGAACCTTTTTCAACGATATAGCGCATCAGCTCAGGCTTTGCGGCAATGGTATACCACACAGCGATACCGTCGTTTTTTATGTCGGTAACGGTCCCCGTGCCGTCGATATGTCCCGAGACGATATGCCCGCCGAATCTTCCGCCCGCCGACATAGCGCGTTCAAGGTCAACGGGGCTGCCGCTGTGCAGACTGCCGAGCGAAGAGCGGCTGAGGGTCTCGTTCATAACGTCCGCCTGAAAAAAAGCGTCTCCATGATCCGTAACAGTCAGACACACACCGTTCACGGCAATGCTGTCGCCGAGCTTAACATCCTCGAGGACCTTCCGAGCTTTGATACGAATAAAAGATTTATTGCCGCTGCGCTGAATGCTCTCAACAAAGCCGACTTCTTCAATTATGCCCGTGAACATTCTTCACCCTGCTTTCTATGAGGATATCCTCCCCGAAATGCCTGACAGCGACCGTCTCGAGCTTGAACCCGTTGTCGGGCTTATCGGCACCAACACCCGCAACAGGCGATTTTGCGCCTATCCCGCCGAAAATCTTCGGTGCGATGTAGGTCTGCACCTTGTCGACTATCCCTGCCTCAAGCGCCGACCAGTTGAGCTCGCCGCCACCTTCAAGGAGCACGCTGTCAATATTGAGCGAGGAAAGCGTTTTCATCAGCTGCCGCAAATCGGGGCGGCCGTTCCTCCCGCGGAACGTGAGTATAGTGCAGCCTTTGTCTATATAAGGCTGAGTTATAGCGACATCACTCTCAAGCGTTGCGATTATCGTAGGTACAGTTCTCGCAGTGCAGACGATTCGGCTCGTAAGCGGTGTTCTCAGCGAAGAATCGCAGACTATCCTTACAGGATCTCTTCCGCCCTCGAGCCTGCAAGTGAGCATGGGGTCATCCTTCAGGACTGTTCCGACCCCGACCATAACAGCCGCGTGCTTCAGCCTGTCGCGCTGAACGTTCAAGCGAGCCTCCTCGCCTGTTATCCACTTTGACTCACCTGTACGGCAGGCGATCTTGCCGTCCGCAGTCATCGCGTATTTCATCGTCACGAACGGCAGATGTTTTGTTATATACTTGAAGAAGATCTCGTTTACAGCATCGCATTCATCTCTGAGCACGCCCTCAACGACTTCTATACCGTTGTCGCGGAGCTCCCGAACGCCCTTCCCCGCAACGAGCGGATTAGGGTCAGCCGAGCCGACGTATACACGCCTGATACCGCGCTCGATGATAGCTTCCGTACACGGCGGCTGCTTACCTCGGTGACAGCAAGGTTCAAGAGTAACATACATCTCCGCGCCCGCACAGTCAACTCCGCGCGAGTCACAGTCAGCGAAGGCAGCGCGCTCAGCGTGAAGTTCGCCGTATTTCTTGTGGAACCCCCGCCCTATCACTTCACCGTCACGTACTATGACAGCGCCTACCATGGGGTTCGGGCTGACGAATCCCATACCCTTCTGCGCAAGCTCAACAGCCTCTCTCATAAATACTTCATTCATAGCATCACTTCCAAAAAAGCGCTCCTCGGTATACCTTACGGCATACGCTTCGGGGCGCTGATAATCACATTATGCAGTGACATCTTCTTTCATCCGGACTATTGCTGAACAAATGCAGCACGTTCAAAGAACGACCGTCGGCTTCGGGATCACACCGAATCAGCCAGAATGGCTCGCAGGCTATACTGCCGGTAGGGAATCACACCCTGCCCTGAAGATCTACAGTAATATTATATCACTCTGACGGCAAGATGTCAATAGTTTTATACTGCAAACAAAAACAGCCGTTAGCGGAACGGCTGTTTACTATTTTACAGTGTTTTCATTTCTTCAGGTACTTAGAGAGCTTTTTTTTTCTCTTCTCCTCATACATTATCTTATCTGCGGCAGTTACGAATCTGAAGATGTCCTCCCCCTCACGAGGTCTTGCGATGGTGTATCCGATACTTGCGCTCAGCGCGAACGGATTCTCCATACTTTCATTTATGACTTCGATCGAATGCTCTATCCGTTTAGTAAGGTCGCTCGCGAGCTCATCAGTAGAATCCGCGGCAAAAACAATAAATTCATCACCACCGAAGCGGCAGAAGACCTCACCGTTCTTACAGGTGCTCCGCAGAACGCTTGCTATAGAGCGGATAGCTACATCTCCCGTTTCATGGCCATAGGTATCATTGATGGTTTTGAGACCGTCAAGGTCGATAAACATCAGCATTACGTTCCTGCCGTTCTTGGCACAGTCGGCATAGACGTTCTTTGTAGCCTGAACAAAGCCGTTGCGGTTATATATACCTGAGAACGTATCCTGAATATAAAGCTTTCCGAGGCGCTGCACAGCATACTCGAGCGTGATGATCTTACGTATGTTTTCGAGCGAGTTGCTCATCGTAAGGCACCACGACTGGAAAAGCGAATTGTAGATAGGCACCTTGCAGTTGCATATAGCCATATATCCGAGACAGCGCTCACCGAAATGGAGCGGCACCATATAATACACCTTGCCGGGCGCTCGGTCATCGCAGATATGCGGAACAAGGTCACGTGTAAAGATAGATTTCACCTCGTCATGGAACTCGCCGCAGCAATAGGCAATGGGAGTATAGACCTCATCGGTATACTTTGTTGGGATCTCAGTCTTTTTGCGGACATTTCTCTCGTCAGGGCGCTCGATATCCCAATCCTTGCAAACGCAGAAGTAGAACTCGGACGGATCCATATAAGCGGCAAAGCCTTTTATTGTGGCGATATAGTCATCAAAAGAAGCGCAGCCCTGCAAATCACAGGTAAACTTATTGAAAAGCGACATATAGCTCGAGATCTTCTCTGCCCTGTTATAGTTAGCGATATTGAGCTGTTTATACTCCGAGATATCGCTGACAGCACTTTCCGCGCATCCGCAGCTCTCCGTAAAGCAGGTCGACATATCAAGAATAGCTTTTCTGTCCTGGGGCTTGTGGATAAAGTGGTTATACAGCATCTTGCAGGCGAGCTGTCCCGAATAATTGAACGGGCGCTCCACGGAAGTAAGCTCGATGCGGAAATTATGGTTATTATAGGTGTTATCGAAGCCCGAGACGGCTATATCATCAGGTACCGTATAGCCTGCCTCGAACAGGCAATTCACAGCGGTAGCCGCCATAACGTCGTTAGCACATATTATAGCTTCGGGCATAGGCTTGCCGCTTTGCAGGAACTGTTCAACGGCTGCTTTTCCTGCGGGAGCGCGGAAATCGCCGTAGTAGATCCTGTCTTCATCTATAGACAGCCCGTTCTCCGCGAGCACCTCAAGGAAAGCGCTGAGTCTGTCCATACTCTCGGGATTCTCCTTCGGACCCGAAATATAATTGAACCGCGTAAATCCGTGAACATTTATAAAGTGCTCGGTAATTTTGCGCATAGCAGTCTTGTTGTCAATACCGATATAGTACATATCATCGACGTTATCATCAATGCTGACCGCAGGTATGCCTGCCTCGCGAATGCGGCTGCGTATATCCTCGACAACGCTCTTGTCGTCGATCGTATTGGTGAGGAGAATAGCTCCGTCGAATGTGGAGAAATCGGGGAGTCGGAAGATATTGTACTCACCGCGGTCATGGCTGGGATTGCCCATTGTACCGCTGAACGAAGCAAACATGATAAGGTCGAGCATACATTCCGCCGCCGCGGACTCTATACCGAGGAGGATACTGCTCTGATAATTCTCATCAATTCCCGCAACAATAACGGCTATTTTATATTTTTTCATTATCGGAGCACCTCCTTTCCATCGGGATTCAATGCGGCAATAAGATTTCGATAAAAACCGCGAAGCGCTGTCACGCAGTCCCGCAGAAAGTCCTCACCACGGAATGCAGGTGAGAACAAATGGTACGAAATAATACAGCCGAAGCAATAACATAAGCAATATACATATATTTTACACCAAAAGCTAAAGAAAATCAATACTTTTTTATTATAATATTCATTAGAGAAATTAACCTTTTGTTCACATATTTTTCCAAGCAGTATATATTGTTTCGCTTTTTACAATAAGTTCAATTATTTCACAACTGCTCATATTCTAAAATTTTCTGTACAAGCGCCGTTAAAAATTGTCAGACTGACGAAAATAGCGATATATCACTATGCAATGTTGACAAATCACAAAAAAATGGTATACTTAATTATAGCAGAACACGAAATTCTTACTGCGGAGGTTTTCAAATGAAAAACATCTGGCATAACATCAGTCCCAAGAGGATAAGCCCCGAAAGCTTTTACGCGGTCATCGAGATAGGCAAAGGCAGCAAGATAAAGTATGAGCTTGACAAGGACACGGGCTACATCAAAATGGACCGTATCCTCCATACCTCTACCCACTATCCTGCCAACTACGGCTTTATCCCGCGTACCTACTCCGACGATAAGGACCCGCTCGACGTTCTCGTGCTGTGCTCGGAAACGCTAATGCCGCTCACACTTGTTGAGTGCTACCCTATCGGAGTCATCCGTATGCTCGACAACGGACATCACGACGACAAGATCATAGCTGTTCCGTTCAATGACCCCAACTACAATATGTACATGGACATCGACCAGCTTCCCAAGCACATCTTTGACGAGATGACGCACTTTTTCACCGTTTACAAGGAGCTTGAAAACAAAACGACGGTTGTCAATGAGGTCGACCACGCTGACGTTGCAAAAGAGATAATCGCAGGCGATATCGACAACTACATTGAGAATTTCTGTAAGTAAGTACCCAACGACGTTAAAACGAAAGGAAAATTTTATGACTGCTTCAAGTGAAAATTTATTCAGCAGCGAATCAAGTGCCGCACCTATTGGCATTATCGCAATGAACAGTGTTACCGAGCTCGGCAACAAGATCGACGGATACCTCACCGACTGGTCAAAGCTCGCAGGCTATGAGACCGACAGCTTCCTTATCGAGTGTGAGTGCCCCCGCTTCTCCTCTGGTGACGGCAAGGGTCTCATCAAGTCGACCGTCCGCGGAATCGACCTGTTCATAATCGTAGATGTAGGAAACTACAGCATAAAGTATGACTATTTTGGAATGCAGAATGCTATGTCTCCCGATGACCACTTCCAGGACCTGAAGCGTATCATTCAGGCAGCAAGCGGTAAGGCACACCGTATAACAGTCATCATGCCCACACTCTACGGCGGCAGACAGCACCGCAGGAACTACCGCGAGTCTCTTGATTGTGCGTGTGCTCTTCAGGAACTCGAGGCAATGGGAGTTTCCAATATCGTTTGTTTTGACGCTCACGACCCTCGCGTACAGAATGCTGTACCGCTCATGGGCTTCGATAACGTAATGCCCACTTATCAGGTGCTCAAGGCAATGATGAAGCAGATAAATGACATAGACTTATCCAAGGAGAAATTCATGGTCGTTTCTCCCGACGAGGGTGCTCTCAACAGAAATATGTATTATGCCTCCGTGCTCGGAGTGGACATGGGAATGTTCTACAAGCGCCGCGATTACTCACAGATAATCAACGGCAGAAACCCCATCGTTGCTCACGAGTATATCGGTAATCCCGTCGAGGGCAAGGACATCTTCGTTGCCGACGACATCATCTCTTCGGGCGAGTCCATGCTTGACGTCGCAAAGAATCTCAAGGAAAAGAATGCAGGAAGGTTCTTTGCTTACGCTACATACGCTATTTTCACCAACGGCCTCGAGAAGTTCGATAAGGCATATGAGGACGGCATAATCGACGGAGTATTCGGAACGAACCTCACATACAGAACTCCCGAACTGCTCAGCAGACCGTGGTTCCACGAGGTAGATGTATCAAAGTACATCGCATACTTCATCGAAGCAATCAACCACGATGTATCCATCAGCAAGATAATCGACCCCCACACCAAGATAGAGACACTTCTCAAAAAATATGGCATAAAGTAAAACAAAAGGGACTGCTTTAGTCAGCTTCCCTTAGCGGAAAAAGTGGGTTACCGAGCCTGATAGTATGGGCTCGGTAATTTTATGCCACGTTCCGCCAGAGGGGGCTCCCCTTGCAGTCCCTTTCCTGTTATATGTAGGGGCGCATTCCGTGCGCCCGCAAGCATACTTATGTACTAACGGGCGAGCGGAACTCGCCCCTACAAAAAACGGTCTCCCGCTCGGGAGACCGTTTTTATGTCTGTTCAGCTTGATTATGCCTTGTTTACGCTTCCGAAGAGCTCCATCTTCTCCTTGACCTTAGCCTTGATAGCCTCAAAGCCGGGTGCGAGAAGCTTTCTGGGATCGAAGCCCTTGCCCTGCTGGTCCTTACCGGCCTCGATGTAGCCTCTTGTAGCCTCAGCGAATACGAGCTGGCACTCAGTATTAACGTTGATCTTAGCAACGCCGAGAGAGATCGCCTTCTTTATCATATCGTCGGGGATACCTGTACCGCCGTGGAGAACGAGAGGCATCTCACCAACAGTCTTGTTGATAGCCTCAAGAGTCTCAAAGCTGAGTCCCTCCCAGTTTGAGGGATATACGCCGTGGATATTGCCGATGCCTGCAGCGAGGAAGTCAACGCCGAGGTCAGCTATCTGCTTGCACTCGTTGGGGTCAGCGCACTCGCCCTTGCCGATAACGCCATCCTCTTCACCGCCGATAGCGCCAACCTCAGCCTCGATCGAAAGACCGAGATTGTGAGCAACGTTTACGAGCTCTGTAGTCTTGGCAACGTTCTCGTCGATCGGGAAGTGAGAACCGTCGAACATTATAGATGTAAAGCCTGCCTTGATGCACTTGTAGCAGCCCTCATACGAGCCGTGGTCAAGGTGAAGAGCAACAGGAACAGTGATACCGAGAGACTTATCCATAGCAGCGACCATAGCTGCAACTGTCTCAAAGCCTGTCATGTACTTGCCTGCGCCCTCGGAAACACCGAGAATTACGGGAGAATTGAGCTCCTGAGCTGTGAGAAGGATAGCCTTAGTCCACTCAAGGTTATTGATGTTGAACTGACCTACTGCGTACTTTCCGTCTCTTGCTTTTCTGAGCATTTCTGTAGCTGAAGTTAACATTTTTGATTCCTCCAAATTATTCATTGTAGGGGAAAAGCCCTATCAGAGATAATTATAACACATCTCCGTATAAAATGCAAGGGAAACTGTGATTTTTTTCACATTTTCGATAAGATTTTCGATATCGCAGCGATAGTGTATCTATTGTACAAATGGAAGCCTTGATTTTTGTTGATTGATAACAAAAAATAAAAATCTCGGCGCAGGTCTTGAATTTTGTTATAATAAATATTATAATGTAAATTATAGGGATAAAACCCAATTTTTGTATAGGAGTGACTTATTATGCCATTTTGTCAGAATTGCGGCAGAAAGCTTGCCGAAAATGAAGTATGTAACTGCACATCGGGTGCTGCCCCCACACCCACACCCACACCCACACCCGCACCAGCTCCCACACCCGCACCAGCTCCCGCACCCACACCCGCAGCGGCTCCAGCACCAGCACCTGCCTCTGCACCCGCAGCGGCTCCCACACCCGCACCTTCCCCTGCTCCGAAGCCTGCAGAGACGGCAGCACCCAAGCCGGCACCAACACCTGCACCTGCTCCGAAGCCGATAAACAATACATCTCAGCAGACAACTCCTCCCCCTGCCCCCAAGCCGCAGCCTGCACCGGCACCCGCACCCAAGCCGCAGCCTGCACCTGCTCCCAAGCCTGCACCCGCTCCGCAGCAGATGAACACAAATCAGGCATATTATCAGAATGTAAACGCACAGCAGAAGCCCAAGAAGAAGACAAGCGTAGGACTGATAATCGCTCTCATCCTCATACCTGTCGTGCTCATTGTCCTCCTCGTCCTCGCAATACTCGCCGCAATTCTTGTACCGGGTATGCTCGGATACGTGAACAAATCGAAAGTCTCCTCGGCAAACGCAAGTGCAAGCAGTATCAGCAAGGCAGTAAACTCCGCACTTACCGAAATGGACTCAGACGGATTCAATGTAGGCGACAGCTATTACATTATCTGCTCAGACAAGAAGAACAACTACAATGTTCCCACCGAAAATTTCGATGAAGACGAACTCTACAAGAAAATCAAGAACTTCTATGCTGACAGTGAAAAGTGCGAGTGGTTCGCAGTAGTTGAGTACGGCTCATGCACATATGCAGCAAATTCGGAGACATGGAAGAACGAGATAGTAGGTACATATCCCAATACTGCAACCCCCGACGGTCCCTGCTATTACGATACATACTACCTCTCGACGACCAAGAGAGAAAAGGCATCCCTCACCAAGCTCTACAACGAGGCTGCAAAGAAGGTAAAGGAGAAGGCTGAGGAAGCCTCAAGCTACTATTTCTATTGATCAAGCGTAATGAGGAGGTGACCTACAATGCCGATTTGTAAATTCTGCGGCAGCACTCTCGCGGAAAACGAGGTATGTGAATGCAGGAACGGCGAGGCGTCGCCTCCTCTTGATGCTCAGAAGAAAATAGGCACTCCCAAGCGGAAAGTGCTCAAACCCCTGATAATCGCACTGATAATACTTATCGCTATCGGTCTGCTCGGAGCGGGTGTGATCCACACTATGAACGGATACACGTATGGTTCAAGACTTGCATCTGCGAACTCGGCTGCCTCCTCGCTGTATAAATCCGTAAACGCCGCCCTCATTGAAATGAAGGATAATGGCTACAGCGTTAACGGCTACTACCTCGTGTGCTCAAACAGGAATAAGAACGTCAACCTCCCCGAGGATTTCGACGAAGACGAGTTCTACAGGAGCGTTGAAAACTTCTTTTATGACAGCACAAAAATCCAATGGTTCGCAGTCATCGAGAATGATACAGCGGTATACGCTGCGTCCTCACAAAAATGGAAGCACACGCTGCTTGGAACATACCCTGACTCAGGATATGATTATCTGTACTACTATGATACAGGCTCGGAAACGACCAAAAAGAGGGATAAGGCTACACTGAAAGCCCAATATGACGACACCGCAAAAAAGGTCAGAGCCAAGGCAGAGGACGAAGAGTTCATCCGTGAACTGATCACATCTGCCGAACAGTCAAAGGAGTGACAAACAATGCCATATTGCGAATACTGCGGCAGACAAGTCGCAGAAAATGAAGTATGCAATTGCAGGAGCGGCGCTGTACCGCCTCCCCCGCCCGCACCCGTATATGTAAACGGACAGCCCGCGTACACTGCTCCGCAGGCTCAGCCGAAGAAGCAGAGTCTCTGGTGGATATGGCTCATAATCATCCCCATGATGCTGCTCGTCCTGTTTATAGGCGGCATACTCGCAGCGATACTTGTTCCGGCATATATCGGATACAACAAAAAAGCCGAGATAACAAGTGCCAACTCCAACGCGTCATCGGTATACAAGGCAGTTAATACCGCTCTTGTTGAGTTTGACGAGGAAGAACGCAATATAAACGGCGCTTATATAATAGCCTCAGACGAGGAATATAACTGGAACGTTCCCTTCGAGGACGATGACCTTGCAGAATTCTACAAACGGATAAACAACTACTACAGTGATTCCGAAAAATACGAATGGTTCGTATGCATTGAAGGAGGCGTAGCCACATACAGTGCCGAAGCGGAGAGCTGGTCATCAGAAGTGGTCGGCACATATCCTAACCGCGCGACAATCGATGGTCCGAGACTATACGGCAGATATTCCAACGAAATGGATAAAATGTCGCTCTCGCTGGTCTACAATCGATCCTCGGATAATTTCAGCAGAAGCATTTCGGAAAAAACCGAAGATAACTACTACACATTCTACTAAAAAAAACACTGTCAGTTTAGAGTGCTTCCCTTAGCGGAATTTGTGGGCTACCGAGCCGTAAATTTACGGTACATATTCGGTATCCTGCGAAACCGCCAAAGGGGGCTCCCCTTAAACTGACAGTGTTTTTTTATTCTTAGACCGCCTTGCTCTCGGCAGGAGGGAACTTTCTGCCCATAATCAGCAGCGGAACAGTCAGAGAGACGAGGAAAACGATCACCTCAATGACCTTTTTTAATGTAAACCACACATTTACAGCGTCGTTGTCCGCGTACATATCGCCATGTCCGATCACAAGCAGAACGACAGAGCCGACAGTGCCCGCAATAAAGAAGAGCAGAGCGAGTCCCGCAGAAGCAAAAGCTCCGACGGCACCGATATTAACGGGTGTTGTACGTTCCGACAGCTCCTCGCGGATATATACAGCAAGCAGAAGCAGGAAAACATAATAATAGTTTGAACTGAAACCGCGAGCAATGAAGCTCACCACAAGCAGCGCATAAAAAACGATCATCGGCAGTACAAAGCTCTTCCACTTTATCTTTTGCCACAGGGCATCAAGTATGAGCAGAGCGGCAGCGATAATGAGCAGCTCAATGAAAACGTTTCCCGCAACACTTGTGATAATGCGGGAAATATAGAATTTTCGCACTTCATCGGAAAAAGTACGCGAAAAACTCTTGGCAAATGAGGATACGGATACCGTTGTAGCAATACAGCTGACAATGAGGTTGCCGACTGCGTAAAACACGAGCGTCCCTGCAACGACCTTGCGCTTCTCGGCATCGCGGTGCCTGCCTCTGAACACGATGAACGCCAGTATCATCATAGGAATCGCCGCGGTAACGAATGAGCCAACGTACATCCCCACATTGTACAGGAGAGCGAGCGGAGGAATATGATTGCCCAATCTGCCGAAAAGACTAACGATATCTATGACACAGGACAGCGGCGTAAGGATACCGATCAAAAGGACAGCAGCCGCGGTAACGCGCTCAAGCAGCCTTGAATCATTCAGCTTATTGCTCATCAGTCAGCCTTCTTCTCGCTGAACTCACGGCAAAGGAAGAGAAGCGGTATCAGTGCCATGCCGATTATGACGAGTGCGTCGTTGTAGCTGAGGAGGTAAGCAAAGATGTCGGTCTTCTTCAAGATAAGATTGAGCGGGTCATTGAAGCCGTTGAAGAGCGAGCAGAGCAGAGACACTGCCGCACCGCCGAAACCGAAATACGCGGGAGTAGTCGTAGGAAGCTCCTTACGGCGGAGCACTGCTGTGATAAGGAGTAGCGGGAAGATGAAGAAGCCTGAGCGGAGGCCTCTGCCCATTGATATGAACATGATGATGCCGACAGACACATATGCGGCAATGAGCGTGTACATCTGAGCCTTTTTCTTGAGTATCCCTGCCTGTGCGTCATAGATGAGGAACACGGGAGCAGCGACAGCTATCACATAGAGCAGGAAGATAAATATATCCCTGATGGGATGGGTCGTGACAGAATAGGTTGCTGTCTTAGCCTGTACGAACACATAGATGTTGTCGGTAAGCTGATAAACGATGAATACGAGGGCAGTAAAAGCGGAAGCGCCGAGAACGACCCACTTCATCTTGTTCTGACTGACCCAGCGGAGTACGAGCGCTACACCGAGTACGATAACGGGGACGAAAAGGAGCACTCTTTCGAGCCCCATAATGATCCTGAAGATCTTGTCGGACGTGTCCGAGTAATCATTTGTGAGTGTCTGAATGGGTCTGATCACAGCGCTGAGGAAGTTTCCGAGCGCTACGAGGATCGCGACAGCACCTGCTGCCATTTCGAGGTACTTGCTTAATTCGAGTTTCTTCATGGTTATTTACCTATCCTTTCTACTTTCATGAGATTGGTAGTTCCCGACACACCGAGGGGAACTCCCGCAGTTATAGCTACGAGGTCGCCGTCCTCAACGAGCTGATGAGCCTCAGCCTCATGGACAGCAGCCGCGAAAAGCTCGTCAGTGCTGTTCTTTTCGTCTATGATATAGGGAATGACTCCCCAGCTCATATTCATCTGTCTGCAAACCACATCGCTCATAGTGCAGCTTATAATCGGGCAGAGCGGGCGGTACTTGGAGATAAGGCGAGCGGTCTGACCGCCGAGCGATACAGTGATAATAGCGCGTGCATCGAGGTCGTGAGCAGTGGTAACGGTGGCGTGAGCGATAGCTTCGGCGATATTACCGTCGGGATTTGAACTGCGCTTCGAGAATCTGCCCTTGTAGTCGATGTTGTTTTCGGTCGTCTCGGCGATAAGAGCCATAGTCTTGACCGCCTCTACGGGAAAAGCGCCCGCAGCAGTCTCGCCCGAGAGCATAATCGCGCTCGTACCGTCGTAGATAGCGTTCGCAACATCGGTTATCTCCGCACGTGTGGGACGCGGATTTGTTATCATAGATTCGAGCATCTGCGTCGCGGTAACGACCTGCTTGCCCGCGTTGTAGCCCTTGTGGATAAGGTCTTTCTGGATAGCGGGTATCTGCTCGAATGGTATCTCAACGCCCATATCTCCGCGCGCGACCATGATACCGTCGGCTGCCTCGAGTATCTCGTCGATATTCTCGACTCCGTCAGTATTCTCTATCTTTGCGATTATCCTAACGTCGAACCAGCCGAGGCTCTGCGTGAACTTTCGCAGGTAATTGATATCAGCGGCCGAACGCACAAAGCTTGCGGCAATGAAGTCGAAGCCCATTTTCGAGCCGAATTCGAGGTCGTCCATATCGCGCTCGCTGAGGTAAGGCATCGAGAGCTTGACCCCAGGTACGTTTATTCCCTTGTTGTTGGAGAGCTTGCCGCCGTGGATAACGCGGCAGACGATATCGGTGCCCGAAACTTTCTCGGCTACGAGCTCGATAACTCCGTCATTGATGAGGATACGGGTGCCGATGCTGACATCACGCGGGAGCTTCTTGAAGCTCACTGAGCCTATCTCTGCTGTACATGGAACATCCTCGGTCGTGAGGGTATATGTGTCGCCGTCTTTTATCTCGACGGGCTTGTTGTCCACGAACTTGCCGAGACGTATCTCGGGCCCCTTCGTATCGAGGAGGGTCGCTATCGGCAGGTCAAGCTCCGCACGGAGCCTCTCTATCTGTCGGAAGCGCTTCTCGTGCGTTTCGTAGTCGCCGTGGGAAAAGTTGAATCTTGCTACATTCATTCCCGCGAGCATGAGCTCGCGCATAATATTTTCATCGTCTGTTGCGGGTCCGATAGTGCATACTATCTTGGTCTTTCTCATAGTTAAGTGCTCCTTGCCGCTCAGACCTTCCTGAGCTTTGCGTAATTTGCCATAATTTTCTTAGTGCCGACCTTCTCGAAAGCAATTTCGAGCATTGAATCGTTAGCCATAGGCTTAACGGAGAGTATAGTCCCCTCGCCGAAAATGCTGTGAGCCACGCGCTCACCGACCTCATAGCTGACAGCCTCCTTGGCGTTTGTCTGCCTTTTCTCGCGTGCAAGCTGCTGCTGAAGCGAGGACGACCGCACCTCCGTTACGGAGTTGTCGCTTTCCTCAAGTCTGCTCTTGACAGCCGCGGCATTGTCGGTCTTGACGATCATATCCCTGCCTATCTCCTTGATAAAGCGCGAGGTAACGTTATGCTGTGTCTGACCGAAGAGCATTCGCCTGCTGGCGCTGGTGATGAAGAGCTTCGCGCGCGCACGTGTTATCGCAACGTAAGCGAGACGGCGCTCCTCTTCGATATCCTCCTCGCTGTCAATAGAGCGCGAGCTCGGGAAGATACCCTCCTCAAGCCCCGTGATATAAACATTGTCGTACTCAAGACCCTTTGCGGAGTGGATCGTCATGAGAGTGACTCTGTCCTCGGTGCCGTCGTCGCGGTCAGCCTCGGTATAGAGTGCGACCTCCTCAAGGAAGCCGCCCAGAGTTGGCTCCTCCGCGGAGTTCATATACTGCACGGCAGAGCTGCGCAGCTCCTCTACGTTCTCGATCTTGGTATCGGCATTTTCGAGTGTTTTGAGGTAGCTGAGGTATCCCGTCCTGTCGAGAACGATATCAATCAGCTCATCAAGAGCGGCAGTCTCCGCGGCTTCTATCAGCTCACCGAACATCGCCGCAGCAGCTCTCAGAGCGGAAGTTTTCTTCGCCAGCGGAGCGTAGTCCTCGCAGTGGCAAATGACATCATAAGGGGTGAGCTTGAGATCGCGGCTGATGTCGTCGATGAGGGCGATAGTCGAATCACCGATACCGCGCTTGGGCTCATTGATTATGCGGCGGAATCGGAGCATATCTCCCGTATTGTCTATGAACGCGAGATATGAGAGTATGTCACGTATCTCCTTTCGGTCGTAGAATCGCATACCGCCGTAAACGCGGTACGGAATATTCGCGCGGACAAGCGCACGCTCGATCGTATTGGACTGAGCATTCATGCGGTAGAGCACGGCATTTCTTGAATATGTGCCCGTGACCTCATAGTCCTTCTTTATCGAATCAGCGATAAACTGGGCCTCGTCGTTCTCATCGTAAGCCTTGTACCAGTCTATCTGCTCGCCCTGTCCTTTGTCTGTCCAGAGTGACTTTTCCTTACGGCTCGTATTGTTGGAGATAACAGAGTTAGCCGCATCGAGAATGGTCTGGGTAGAGCGGTAATTCTGCTCGAGGCGCACGACCTTAGCCCCCTCGAACTGCTCCTCAAATCCGAGGATATTCTCGATATTCGCACCGCGGAAGCGGTAGATGCTCTGGTCGTCGTCGCCGACAACGCAGATGTTCTTATGCTCCTGCGAGAGCATCGACACGAGCATGAACTGCACGTGATTGGTGTCCTGATACTCGTCGACAAGTATGTACTTATACTTATTCCGATATTTTTCGAGCACATCGGGGAAGTCACGGAAGAGCTCGACGGTCTTGCAGAGTATATCGTCGAAATCGAGACCGTTTGCCGCACGCAGACGCTCGTCATAAAGCTTATACAGCTTGGCGATCGTCTTTTTGCGGTAGTC
Source organism: Ruminococcus sp. YRD2003 (assembly GCA_900109435.1). Taxonomy (GTDB): domain Bacteria; phylum Bacillota; class Clostridia; order Oscillospirales; family Ruminococcaceae; genus Ruminococcus; species Ruminococcus flavefaciens_G. The sequence goes on from FNZT01000014.1 coordinate 76,699, forward strand.
CTGCCCCGCCTGCTCGCGTAGCTCATCGGGAGATATCATCTTGTCCTTGGCGCTGCTTATCTCGGCGAGCACAGCCTTGGGAGCAAGCTGCTTCTCGGAGACATCGAGCTCGGTCATGACATTCTTTATCATGCGCTGACTGTCATCGGAGTCATATATCGTGAAATTGCTGCCATATCCGAGCGCCCCTATCTCGCTCCTGAGAATGCGCACGCACGCTGAATGGAACGTGGAAGCATGGATATTCAGAGCGTCCTCGCCGAGCATAGCAGATAGGCGCTCCTTGAGCTCGCCCGCAGCCTTGTTGGTAAAGGTGATAGCGAGGATATTCCACGGCTTTATCGGGTCGACGGCAGCGATGCTTCGGAGCATATCGGCGTCGTCCTCCTTGCCCTCGGCATAAGCACGGAGGAAAGCCTCGTCCATTTTGTTGCCTTCACGCGAATCGTCGTAGTAGGCGTTGCCGAAGTTTATCATATTCGCGATACGGTTGACGATAACAGTCGTCTTGCCGCTTCCCGCGCCCGCAAGCACGAGCAGAGGACCGTTCACAGTAAAAACAGCCTCGCGCTGGCGGTCGTTCATACGGCTGAAGTACCTGTTCAGAGCAGCTCTTTTAGCCTCGGTAAAAGTGTTTTTGTCCATATATACCTTCTCCGTTAAAGATTAGATTTACAGCTTTAAGGCAATACCGCACAAAGCTTGTGCTGGAGATGCGCCGACAGATTTTTCGTCAGATTGTATAGAAATTCCGCAGGCATACTGACGTATGTCAAGGGATTTCTGTGCAAGATGACGGAAAATATGCAAGCATATCCAGTACAAAGCCTTCTGGCGGGCTTTGTGCGGTGTTGCCGTAAAAATACAGCCTGATATTTTACTCATTATTAAAGATATTATACCACAAAACGATTATTTTGAAAAGACCTTTTTAAAAAAATATGTCAGTCAAAAAATTTTTTAGGCACAGCTTACACATTATCTCTTCATTTTTTATTATATGACACAAAAGTGTAAATAATTTGTGTATTTTTAATACTTTTCTATTGACGGGATTTTGATTTTGGTGTATAATATAGTATGTAAAGCTGCAATTAATACGCAGGATTTAATGAAGATTGGAGTTGACACTATGAATAACATACTTTTTGCCGCTTCCGAATGCGTGCCCTTCGTCAAAACAGGCGGTCTTGCCGACGTTGTGGGCTCTCTCCCTCAGTATATCAACAAGGACGAGTTCGACGTAAGGGTCATACTCCCCTACTACACCTGTATCCCAGCTAAATTCAGGGATAACTTCAAATATGTCACACACTTCTACATGGACTACGGTCTCCGTCCCGACGGAGTTCACGTAGGTATCATGGAGTACGAGTACAACGGTATCAAGTTCTACTTCGTTGACAACGAGTACTACTTCAAATGCGACTACCCGTACACCTCCGACACGAAATGGGACATCGAGCGCTTCACCTTCTTCTGCAAGGCAGTGCTTGCCATACTGCCCGTAATAGGCTTCCGTCCCGACATCATCCACTGCCACGACTGGCAGTCGGCACTGATACCCGTGTTCATGCACTCTACCTTCGCAACGAACCCCTTCTACAGCTCGACAAAGTCCATCATGACTATCCACAACCTCAAATTTCAGGGTATTTGGGACATCGAGACATTCAAGTACAACACAGCCCTGCCCGACTATATGTTCACATCGGACAAGCTCGAATTCAACCGTGCCGCGAATATGCTAAAGGGCGGTCTCGTGTATGCAGACTACATCACCACAGTCTCCGAGACCTATGCCGAGGAGATAAAGTACCCCTTCTTCGGCGAGCAGCTCGACGGACTTCTCCGTGCGCGCTCTGCATCGCTCCGCGGCATCGTAAACGGCATCGACTACAATGTGTTCGACCCTTCCAACGACAAGAAGCTGTATGCCAAATACACAGTCAAGGACGCAAAGTCCAAAAAAGCAGTCAACAAGGAAAAGCTTCAGGCGGAGCTCGGTCTGCCCGTTGACAGGAACAAGTATATGATAGCGATAATCTCCCGCCTCACAGACCAGAAGGGGCTCGACCTCGTAAACTATGCCATCGAGCGTATCTGCGACGAGAACACGCAGTTCGTCATCATCGGAACGGGCGAGCAGAGATATGAGAATATGTTCAAGCACTATCAGTGGAAGTACCCCGACCGCGTCTGCGCGATAATCAAGTACTCCGACGACCTTGCACACAAGCTCTACGCCGCGGCAGACACCATGCTCATGCCGTCGCTGTTCGAGCCGTGCGGTCTGACTCAGCTCATAGCGCTCCGCTATGGTACTGTACCGATAGTCCGCGAGACAGGCGGTCTCAAGGACACAGTCGTGCCGTACAACGAGTTTGACGGCACAGGCACGGGCTTCTCGTTTGCCAACTACAACGGCGATGAGATGCTCGGAGCTATCAACTACTCCAAGTCCGTATACTACGACCACCGCGCCGAGTGGGACAAAATGGTCAAGCGCGGCATGGAGGCAGACTTCTCGTGGAACAGCTCCGCGCGTCAGTACGAGGGTATGTACAGCTGGATGATAAACTGGTGACCCCTGTCGGTGTGCGGTGACCCGCCGCCTTCATTCAAAACGTCACAAACGATAAGCTATGCTGAGGGGCGGAGCCTTTTCCGCCCCTGCTTCATGAAACGAACACATAGAGGTAAGAGAAAAAATGAAAGTCCTTATACTTAACGGAAGTCCGCATCAGAACGGAAATACATCCATCGCAATAAACGAGATGCTGAAGGTCTTTGCCGAGGAGGGCATCGAAACAGAGACATTTCACATCGGCAGCAAGAATATACGCGGCTGTATAGCCTGCGGCGGATGCGCTGAAAAAGGAAAGTGCGTATTTGACGATGCAGTGAATGAGATAGCCGAAAAATTCCGCGATGCCGACGGTCTTGTTGTGGCTTCGCCCGTTTACTACGCTTCCGCAAATGCAACGCTCATCGCCTGTCTTGACAGGCTGTTTTACAGCTCACATTTTGACAAGACGATGAAGGTAGGCGCAGCTGTAGCTGTCGCAAGACGCGGAGGATGCTCGGCAACCTTCGACGAGCTGAACAAATACTTCACCATCAGCGGTATGCCCGTAGCTTCAAGCACTTACTGGAACTCAGTCCACGGCAGGCTCCCAGGTGAGGCAGCGCAGGACATCGAAGGACTCAGGACAATGCGCAATCTTGCGAAAAATATGTCTTTCCTGATTAAGTCGATAGCTCTCGGACGCGAAAAGTACGGTCTGCCGACTCCCGAGACAGGCGAGATGACACACTTTATCAGATAGGTCAAAAGGAATAACTCAATGGATATTATCAAAGGCGCAATTTTCGACATGGACGGTCTTATGGTCGACACTGAAAAGCTATACCTCCGCTACTGGAAGGAAGCCGCCGCCGACTTTGGCTACGAGATGAAAAACGAGCACGTTTACGCGATACGCAGCCTCGCCCGCAAATACTCGATCCCCAGGCTCAAGAGCTTCTTCGGCGAGGACTTCCCCACCGAGGACGTCCGCAAACGCCGCACCGAGCTCATAAACGCACACATCGAAAAGTACGGCATCGACGTAAAGAAGGGCTTGTTCAGGCTCCTTGACTTCCTGAAAGCACACGGGATAAAGCTCGCGGTCGCAACCGCAACTCCGCGCGAACGCGCACTGAACTGTCTTGAAAAAATAGGGGCGCGGCAGTATTTCGACGCGGTGATATGCGGCGATATGATAACGAACGGCAAACCCGACCCCGACATCTACCTCACTGCTGCCCATGAACTCGGGCTGCCGCCTGAGCAGTGCGCCGCCTTCGAGGACTCGCCAAACGGCATCAGAGCAGCACATTCGGCGGGCTGCCAAGCAATAATGATACCCGATATGACTCCGCCCGACGAGGAGACTGCTCCCCTGCTGAGCGCAGTATACGACGACCTCTCACAGGCTGTCAGCTACTTTGAAGGGAGGGTCTGAAAAATGCTTTCCAAGACGAGTGTATCCACGCTGTTTGATATCCCGAAGTTTTACTATTTCGACAGCGGCAACGACTACTCGGGAAGTCTCGGTAACTTCGCGTACAAGGTCTACACAGGCGAGACGCTGCGCGTGCTGACATGGCACGGACGTCTCTGCTCCGACAAAGCCGATATCGAACACGAAAAAGAGTTCGACCGTACACAGGAAGGCTTCGACGCCATGATAAAGTGGCTTGAGGACACCTATAACGGCAAAACAGAATAACACAAAACAGCCTTCCGAAAGGGGAGCCCCCTTTGGCGGTTTCGCAGGATACCGAATATGGTGCCGTAACCTTACGGCTCGGTAGCCCACAAATTCCGCTAAAGGAAGCACACTAACGGGAGGCTGTTTCTTTATTTTACCCGACATATCTGCGTATTCCTTGGTCGATCACCTTTCTGCATTCGCCTTTTGAGCAAAGATAAATTGGCAGCACAATAGAAAAGGCGGGACAGATATTGACAAATGCGCATGAATAACCTTAAATAATATTAAGATAATTTTAAGAATTGTAATTTATAATACAAATTAAACGATCAAAAGCTCGGAACCCCCAAAAAACAGAAAAGGAGTATTTACAATATGAACAGTTTGAACGTAAAGAAGCTGCTTGCCGTCCTCTCATCGGCAGCGATGATAGCGGGAAGTACGCCCGCCATGCCCACTATGGTAAAGGCTGCCGAGACCGAAACCGTCAGCACTCTCATCGGAGACGTCAACAACGACAACAAGGTAACGGTAGCAGACTCGGTAGCTATCCTCCAGTATATCGCGAACAAGGACAAGTACAACCTCTCGGGGCAGCTCCTGCTGAACGGCGATGTCTACAACCGCGGAGACGGTATCACTGCCCGCGACGCCCTCACGATACAGCGTCTCGACGCGAAGATGATATTCTCACTGCCCGAGTCTGAGATGGAAACTTCCTCAACCACATCGACGGGCACAACTGTGACAACAACAGCCTCTACCACCGCTACCGCTGCGGGTACGGTAACTACTTCCACCGATGTGAAACCTGCTGCGGACATCACATACATTCACCTCAAGGGCGACAAGGCGGAGGTCGCAGGCGACCACGCAGCCGTCAGCGGCTCCGTCATAACGATAGACCATTCGGGCACTTATTACGTTGACGGCACGCTCAGCGACGGACAGATAAACGTCAGCGTAGCGGACGAGGTCGCTGACCCCGAGACAGTCAAGATATTCCTGAACGGCGCGAGCATCACAGGAAAGAGCGCACCTGCAATTCTCATCACAAACGCCGAAAATACGTCGATAAACCTTGTTGACGGCACCGAGAATACGCTCTCTGACGGCACAACGGCTTATGCGGGCGACAACCTCGGGCTCGCAGTGATCGAGGCTAAGGACGATATTACGATAAAGGGCGGCGAAAAGGGCACAGGCGTGCTCAGCATCACAGCCAACACTCAGGACGGTATCTCCTGCAACAACGACGTCAAGATAAACGGCGGCACGGTAAACATCACGACACTCAACTCGACCGACAAGACAGACGCTGTCAAGGGCAAGACCTCCGTTACTGTCAAGGACGGAAACCTCACGATAGACGCTGAGGGAGACGGCATCAAGTCGAGCAAGGGCAGTGTTGCCTTTGAGGGCGGCACAGTCTCCATAAAGGCAGGAAATGACGCAGTACAGGCAGGTACACGGATCGAAGCCGTCGGCGGCACGGTCATTGCAGGAGGCGACCGCGGCTTCACGGCTGTTGAGGCAGTCAACATCACAGGCGGCGAAGTGTATGCAACAGCAACCGATAATCAGGTAGATGCAAAGCTTCTCGCAGGTTCGGCACGCACTGTTGCGCTTCTCAACTGCATAGACGACTCTACGAACGAGAAAGACGGTATGTGGAAGAAGACGAACACTGTTGCGGCGAGCAGGAACTTTGATATAAAATTCACCAAGAAATATAAGTATGTGCTCATCAGCACGACAGACATAAACGGCGCAAAATCGTGCAATTTCTTTAATCTTGGAACCGATGCTGTCGTAACTCACACCGACGGCAAGCAGACGCAGTTCGACCTCAGCAATGTCACCGTATTTGAAAGTGTTGACCCCTCGGGCGGTGTGACTCCGACCGAAACAGACACTCCCAGACCTCCCGCCGAGCAGTAAGCATTCTCACATTCCGAAACTCATTGTTCATATCATAAAGGCAGCAGCCGCAGGGATCAGTGCGCTCCACTTATCCTGCGGCTGCTGTTTTCTTATAGATCAGAAGTATACTTCGCAGAACGCGCCGTTATACTCAACTACGTCATCATACGGGATCTGCTGATAGATACGCTATTTACATCTGAGCGTTGAACAAAGCGGCGAGCTCATAGACGACATCGTCGTTATCGGCGTCGATGTAAACAGCTTCGTTTACTGTAGAAAGCTTCTTCAGGGAATCGATCTGCTCGTTGTATCCGATAGTATAGATCGGGATACCGTAGTGCTCGACGAGCTCAACGGTGGGGTCGAGCTTAACGCCCTTATTGCACATACCGTCGCTGAGAACAAAGATCATGGTCTTAGCTTCGGGGTGCTGCTCCTTAGCCTCGTTGATCATATTGATACCGACGAGGAGGGCGTCATAGGTAGCGGTAGAGCCGTTAGGCTTCATTTTCTCTACAGCGCCCGCGAAATATGAGCGCTGCTCAAGGTCGAACTGAGCGATAGGCAGATTGATGTAGACATCGTCGCTGTAGGAGATAAGTCCGATGTAATTATCGGTCTTGATATTCTTTGAAGCTTCGAGCAAAGACTGTTTAAGGCGGATTATCGGGTCGCCGTTCATACTTCCCGAAACGTCGGCAATAAAGAGAGCGATAGTGGGAGTACCCGAATCCTTCTCCTCTTTCCAGAGCCGCTGAGCGCTGATTATATCGGCGCCGCTGATGCGGTTCTTGTTGTAGCTGAAAGTCTGATTGGGGTCGAAGCCGTAGTCGGCAGCCTTTTTCTGGTGGTCGCTCTGCATAGCGAAGTCAGCGAACATTTTGAGGACTTCCTCCTCGTACTTATCAAGGTCGCCGACCTTATAGAGCGGGTTGCTGTGCTTGTAGCCGAAAGGTATGAAATCGTAGGAGCTCTTGAGAACAGGGCTGTTCACGTAAGCCTGATACTCCGTAACGCCCGCCTGTAGCGTACCGCTCTGCATAGCATTGACCATCTGGTCGGTGGTATAGCACACGAAGGGTATGCTCTTCTGGAGCTGCTGGAACTTGCTGACAGAGTCGGCGCTGAGGATATCGTTGGCATCGAAGTGCTGGAGTGAGCTTACGAGGAAGTTGAGACCCGTAGCGGACGTATAGGGATAGGTATAGCCCATCTGGAGGTCACCCGCAACGACGGAGTCAACGACTGATTCAAAAGTTACGGAACCGTAATTTGCCTCGATAGAAGAGCGAGCCGTTTTCGAGAGCGCGATACCTGCGGTATTGGGGACGAGCTGTTCCTCGACCACAGTGAGCTTTGCACCGTTCTGCATAGCAAGCTCGCCGAACAGCATATTTGAGGGCGTATAAGCCTGCGGAACATAAACGTTATTGCAGATATAATCGGACGCCGCACCCGAAGCGATACTTCTTATGCTGACGGAGGCAATCCTGTTGTCGGAAAGGCGGAACTTCCTGTCGTTGAACTCATTGGCGACCTCATTGAGCCAGCCGTTCTGAGCCTTGCCCGCCTTTTCGGAGGTAGAGAAAATCTCGATGTCAACGTCCCCGCCGCCGATGACGGTCAGGGGATATTTGGTCTCGATATTGGGCAGATTTGCAGCAGCGTTGTCGGAGTAATCGACAGTCCCCTTTACTTTCTCGGTATTATGCACCTTGATCTTGTCAAGGAACTTATCCATATTTCTCTCAGCCTGCTGCTGAGTAAGAGCGTTCTCATGACCGCCATTGTTTGAGCCGAGGTGTTTAGGGATATTCACCAGAGCGATTATCATCACCATAGTTGCAATAACGCCCACAACAGCAATTATGATAGGGATAATGGGATTTTTTTCTTTTTTCATTGCATTTCACCGCTTTCAAGATCTTTTCTGTAATCGCGAATAGACTCTATCAGGAGATTAAGGGATCTTATCTCAGCCTTGCCCGAATCTGTCCCCGTGAGCTGTGAAGCTTCGATGAGGAGGTTCGTATAGTCGCTCAGAATCTTGTCATTGCTCGCAACGAGCGAACGCACGTATTTACGGTGCTCGGTGAGCTCGTTGCCTGCCGAGGACTGCATAATGGCAGCGCGTTTCATAAAGAGCACCATATTATTGAGCATAACGGACTCGACATCCTGATTCACGACCTCATAGACACCGCCCTGATAGCTGATAGCATTGAGGGTAGCCGACTTCTTCTTGAAGAGCTCCCACTGCTGGATCAATCTGACAGCTTCCTGACGGCACGGTGAGTAGTTTCGCAAGTCCTTGAGCACCTTGATATAGTCATCGGGCTCATTAAGGGAATCGAAGGTCTGCTCCGTGATGATGTAATCGGGCTGGAAAGCCTTTTTACCCTCGCCTGCGAGCTTGACGAAGAAGTAGTTGCCCGCGCACATCGCGGTCATAAAGGCAACGATGGCGAAAACAGCCGCAGCCGCGTTATCGAGAACACCCGTAGACGTGAAAACGAGAGCACCGACTGCCGCAGCAGCGCAGTTAAAAACGATCTGACCGAGGTACTTTTTCAAAGGCAACCCTCCCCTCTCTGATATCAGGTTATATTATATACTATTTGCGCACAAATGTCAATCTGTCCATTTATGAAAAATAGCCTTTGGCGGGACAGGACCGCTATTATTTTATAGAATTAAAAAACGCGAAGCGGAGATCGCAGGGGTCCGGGGTGAGGCTCTCACCCCGGCAGGGGGTGAAACCGAGGGGGACGGCGTCCCCCTGAGCAGCAGGCTGGCGAGCGAAGCAAAGCCTGCCGACCGCCCCGTACATCTTCGCCTCGGCGAAGCCGACGAAACATCCACCGATACCGCATTGCCGCAATAACAGTATACCGCGAATCGGACAGTGCAGACACACCGCACTAAAAAATCTCAATTACATATTGCTATTTTTCAAAAACTATGATATAATAATAGGGTATGTAATCAAGGCTCCGAACGGAGCAGAATATAGATGAAGAAAACAGAAAGCAGGTAGCTTATGAAAAAGAAGGTAATATCGCTCCTTTCAGCGGCGGCAATGCTTATCCCGACGCTGAACGCAATGGACGCGGGCGCAATAAATTTCACACTGAACACGCAGATAAAGAGCGAATCCGCCATACTGCTGAACCTCGACTGTGACGAGATAATCTATGAAAAAAACGCCGATGCCAAGCAGATGCCTGGACCGCTTGTCAACATAATGACAGCCGTTGTATGCATAGAAGAGTGCAAGGACCTCAGCGAAGAGCTGACCATTGACGAGGAAGTATACTCGCCGCTCTACGTGACAGACTACCCCGACGACCTCCGCTTTGCCGAGATAGAGGACGGCGATATCCTGACATATACCGACCTTCTCTACGCGATGATGCTGAAATCGTCAATTGAAGCATCACAGACCATCGCCTATAACATCGGCGGAGAAAGCGTGACAGCATTTGTAGAGAAGATGAATGCAAAGGCAGCGGAGCTCGGGCTGAACGACACCCACTTCACCAATCCGACGGGACTGTACGACCCCGAGCAGTACACGACCGCCCGTGATATGGCAGTACTCACCAAGTACGCACTGAAGACAGCGCATTTTGATTCGATATGTTCCACATATGAGTACACGCCCTCCGTCCCCAATCTCGAGCGCCACCCCGACAGAGAGTCGTGGGTATGGTACCACTCTAACCTTATGATGGACAAGGACAGCGACTACTACTACGCAGGCACCCGCGGCATAAAGACAGCAAACCTCGAAATGGGCGGACGAAACATCGCCGCCACGGCAAGCAAGGACGGCAACAACTACCTTGCCATATGTCTGAAATCGCCGCTGAATAACGCCGACGGCGACAACACATTCTACCACCTCAATGACTCTATCACGCTGTTCAACTGGGCATTCAAGCATTTCTCGTATCAGGTCGTGCTCCCCGATTCGGCAGAACTCGGAGAGATACCTGTCGAACTTGCAGAGGGCAACAACTACGTACTTGCCAAGCCGAAGGAAGAGATGACGATGCTGTGGTACAACGACGTAGATACGTCGCTCATCAGCAGGGACAACATCAAATGGTACAAGACCTCGCTGAAAGCACCGATAAAGAAGGGTGAGCCGCTCGGAGTAGTAACGCTTGAATATGCAGGCGAGCAGATAGGCACGATGGAGCTCGTAGCAGTCTCCGACGTAAACAGGTCTGTCACGAAGTACAACCTCTACGCGGCAAAGATGTTCCCGAAGGCGTCATGGTTCAAGAAATCGCTGGTGATATCGGGAGTTGTCTGCCTCATATATATACTCATCTGCATATACGCGTATGTCATCTTCAAGAACAAGAAGAAGCCGATAAAGCCGATATACGCAGTCCCGAAGGTCGAGGGACAGAAAAAGCGCAAAAGACCATCCAATAAACAATAATATGTAAAGGCGCACATTAGGGGCTTCCCTCGTGCGCCTTATTTTTACAATACGATAAAGTCCGCGCTGGAATAGCCGACGATACCGTTATAGTCGACCACATACCAGCCGTCAGCAGCCCCGTTTATCATCACGGACGTCCCGTTCGGGATAGAGCCGAGTATCTGCGACGAGGTGCTTGGATAGGCGCGGATATTCAACCCCGAGCCGTCCGTGGCGACCGTCCCCCAACGCACAGCCGACGGGCGTATGAACGGTATACCGAAGTAATCGCAGAGCGAGCGTGCAAGGTTAGCGGCGATATTGCCGAGCTCGCTCTTTATCCATGCTTCGTCGGCGTAATTATCGTGATATCCGAGCTCGCACAGCACCGCGACAGCCCTTGTATTGAGCACTTCTCCGAGTGTATAGGTCGGCACGGCTCTGACCTTGTCTGGGAGAGGATAGATACTTTTGAGGTTGTTGGCGATAATGTTGGCGAGCTTTTCACTTGCGGCACTCTTGGGCGCGAAGTAGATGTCGATACCGCGCAGACGTCCCGAAAGCCTGTCTGGAGCGGCATTCGAGTGCAGAGCGAGGTGAACGTCATACTGTCCCGAATTCGAGTCCTGAATAGCCCCCGCGAAGGTGCGGTCGGGATCGTTGCGGACGAACTTTATCCCGCAAGAGCGCAGATATGGCTCGAGCCTGTCTGCGAGCAGGTTCATATACAGCTCCTCATTTCCGCCGCTGACATAGCTGTTGTACTCCTGCGTAGAGGGGCTGAGAAAGATCTTAGGCATAAAAAACACTCCTTTCACTGACGGGTAAGACCCATATCAGTATATGCGAAAGGAGTGTGCAATGTCCCGCAGTCAAGCGGAGTCATCTGCCCAGCTCATCGTAAACGATGCGGCTTATCTCGGCAGCCTGCCATGTCGTGCCCGCGCCCGCTATCTGTGTAAAGAAGAGGACAGAAATGCCGTTTTTGAGGTTGAAGTTGAAGTAAGTGCCTGTCCAGCCGTCCCAGCCGCACTCCCCTGCTCCCGTCCTGACCTCAGCAATATCGGGTTCGGTCATAACGCGCATGAGGCAGCCGTAATTATAGCCTTTGAGCCTGTCCCACATGGTATTCTGCGCTGCGGAAAGGAGCGGCGAGGTCATAAACTCCACCGTATCCCTGCCGAGGATACGAACGCCGCCGAATTCTCCCCCATTGCAGAGCATCCGAGCGAACCGCGAATAATCGTCTATGGTGGAGCACAGACCTGCACCGCCCGACTCAAAAGCAGGCGGCTTGCTGAAGTCCGTGAGTGCGAGATAGCGTCCCTCATCGCGGACGAGCGCACCTCCGCACCACTTATACAGAGCGGTAAACCTGTCCCGCTTGTTCACAGGTACATAAAATCCCGTGTCGCACATACCGAGGGGCTCAAAAATATGTTTATGCAGGAACTCGCCGAAAGGTACATCAGCGGCTTTTTCGATGATACCTCCGAGCACATCCGCGGAGATACCGTAATCCCAGCGCGAGCCCGCCTCGAAAGAGAGCGGTATCTTTGCCGCAGAGCGCGTGAACATCTCCGTAGTTACGGGAATACTGCCCCTGATACCCGCCTCTGTCATGTCGAAGAGCTCGCCCGCCCTGCGAACGGACAGGTCAAAGTTGTTCGGATACGGCAGTCCCGCTGTCATAGTGAGCAGATGCCTGATAGTAAGCTCTCGCCCGCACGGGACAGCCCTGTCGCCGTCCTGACGAGTAATATCCGCAAACTCGGGGAAGAAGCGGGAAACACGGTCATCGACAGAGAGGAGACCCTTCTCGCAGAGTATCATCGCAGCCGCCGCAGTAACGGGCTTTGTCAGCGAGAAAAGGCGGCAGATAGAATCTCTGCACATAGGGAGCTCCGCCTCCCTGTCAGCGAAGCCGAAGCAGCCCGAATACAGCTCCCTGCCGTCCTTGAAAACGAGGCAGGAAGCGCCGATAGCGCCGTCCGCGATAAACCCGCTGCAAACACGGTCTATCAGCTCATTCATGTTCACTTCTTCTTTGCGGAAGCGGGCTTTTTAGCGGAAGACGAGGTCTTTTTCCCCGCAGAGGAAGATTTTTTCTTATCGCCCGTCGGGAGCTTGGCATCGTAAGAAATACCTGTCCCTGGCAGACTTGCCGTGACCTTTTTCTTGCTGACAGTCACCTTAGCCTTCTTTCCGCCGACGGTGACGCTCGGACCGCTCTTATTCGCGTTTATTTTGATAAGATCGCCGATCTTGAAGCTTTTTTTGATATGAAGACCCATAATAGATTACCTCCGTTGACTATTGATAAATTCGGGCGAGATCCTGAGTTTTCCCGCCGAAATAGATTCCCTGACCTTGTCATAGGGAACGGGCTTGCCGAAGAGATAGCCCTGAAGCTTATTACAGCCTATAGAGCGCATGAAATCAAGCTGTTCATCAGTCTCGATACCCTCGGTGAGCGAGCTCATACCGAGCAGCTCCGACAGTTTCACGACAGATTCAAGGATAGTTTTGGTCTTGTCATTGCTGCCGAACCCCTTTAAGAACTGCATATCTATTTTCACAACATCAAAGCTGTGATCCTTGAGGACATTGAGCGACGAATAGCCGCTTCCGAAGTCATCGAGCCAGACACTGTAGCCGCTTTTCCTGAGCCTGCTCATGAGGTCGAGGAGGACATCGCCGCTGTCGGCAAGTGCGGACTCGGTTATCTCGACGTCGATAAAATCGTGCGGAACGCCGTACTTTTCTGTTTTCTCATCAAGGCTTGCGACGATATCGCAGAGCTCGAAGTCGAGGCGCGAAAAATTGAGCGAAACGGGGACAACGGGGAAACCATCTTCGCGTGCCTTTGCGAACTCACTGCAAACTATCTCCATCATGCAAAGGTCGAGCTTATGTATCTGACGGCAATCCTCGAGCGTCGAGATAAAGACCGCAGGAGAGAGCAGACCGTAGTACGGGTCGTCCCACCTTGCGAGAGCCTCAAATCCGCAAACGGTACAATTATCCGAGGAAATGAGCGGCTGGTAGTAAGCCTTGATGTAGCCTTTTTCAATGGCGTTGTCGATGTTATTGAGGATATAGTTCCTGAGCGTGAAGCTGTCCTCGAGCCCCTTGTCATACAGGCGGAAGCAGCGGTCATAGCGCTTTTTCAGGGTATTGCAGGCAAAACGGGCGCGGTCACAGGCAACGCTGATATCAGTCTCGCCTTCCTTCTGACGGTAAGCGCCGCATTTGAGCTGCAAATGGATATCTCTCCGCAGCTCGTCGATCCTCTCCGCGAGCCTGTTCACAGCCTCCGTGCAGCCGTCCTCATCAGTGAGCACAGCGAAGTGGTCGTCCGAGTAGCGAGCGACAAGAGCCCTCGGAAAAGTATCTTCAATAGCCTTCGCGACCTCGATAAGCAGCTGATTACCCTCATAGAACCCGTACTTCTCGTTAAAGGACTTAAAGTTTTCAATATCGAGGAAGAGGAAGAGCTTACCTTCAAGGCTGCCGAACTTCTCAGCCTCACGGCGGAAGTAGACCATATTGTGGATACCCGTGAGCTCGTCAAAGACGGAAGAACGTTCAAGACTTCGGTTCACGTCGATAAGCTTTTCATCCTTGATCGCCTGAGAGCGTGTATTGCTGTAATTACTGATACATATCATCATAATGGATATCCAGAGGATGAAGAAGTTGATCTTCGTGGCGTCGGTGACACCGACCTTCCCCGTATTGACCGCGACCATTTCGTTCATGCGGACATAGAGGTACAGGCACGAAGCAGTAGAGACGATAAAGCTAATCACAGGTCTCCACGTTATGAGGCAGACCGCATAGAGCACCATAGTGACAAAAACGAGTATCTGCTCGCCCTTGCTGTAATCGTTCAGCGAGACATTTATGCCGAAGTACAGACAAATGAACAAAGTTGACAGCAGCAGGAAGCGTCCTGTATTACGTGCTTTGATTTTTCCCGATAAATGGAGGGAAGCATAAATGAGCACAACGACAGCGGTAACGATGAGAATAAGGTAGTTGGAATAGTATTTTGCGAACAGATACGAGAAGTTATCGAGCAAATCGTCACGGAACATAACGTGTGTCATACGGATTATCATCCACAATTCGAGAACGATAATAATAGCAGACATATATATGCTCGAACGCATATTAGCTTTAAAGAAGTATTCGCTTATAAAAGGGCTGTTTTTGTTCAGACCAAGGGCTTCTCTTATCCTTTTCAGCAAAACGACGCCCCCTTTCAAATAACATTGATTTATTTTATTATACCACAATATTATCAAAAAGTCAATCTTACGCACAGAAACAACTATGCAAAATGCAATATATAATTTCCACTTGACAAATCACCGAAACTGTGGTATAATATTCAAGCAATGGGGCATTAGCGCAGCTGGGAGCGCATCACACTGGCAGTGTGGGGGTCAGGGGTTCAAGTCCCCTATGCTCCACCAATAAGAAAAAGCCTATGTTTAGCCAAAAACATAGGCTTTATTTTTTGACTGTTATGCTTTGAGCGGCAGAAATGGCAATATTTCCGTTATGATTTCCGTTACTGGTATCAAGAACTGCATATAGTGACTGCAAATGCTGAAGCATTCAAATAAAAAAATAAGGCTCTCTGTTACGGAGAGCCTTAATTTATTAGTCCTCCTCTTCCTTGCGCCTTTCAAGCCTGAGTTTATCCTCAAGAGCATTAGATGCGATCTCGTCCGCGGACTGAATAGCGTGAATATATATCTTACTCGTCGTAGCGATACTGGAATGTCCCAGCCTTCGTGAGACAGTCGGGATACTTACACCCTCAGCGATCAGAAGCGTTGCATGGGTATGTCGGAGGGAATGCGGCGTAAAGTACGGCAGATCGTTACGCTTAACAAATTTCCTTACCCAATCACTGACACTGTATGGGTTCATAGGCGTTGAATCGACCTTGGTGAATAAACGGTCGTTCGGTACTGTTCGTGTACTGCCGTCTGCAAGAATGATCTGTATTTCGTCCTGCCAGTAATCATCAAGCTCAGTTCTCCGCTTCTGCCAATATTGCTGATATTCACGAAGTTGTTCTAACATTGTATCTGACAGCTTGATAGTGCGATATGAAGTATCGTTCTTAGGAGACTTTGTAATTATCCCCATATGATCTACCGCTTGGCTCGTCCTTCTTATATGTATGACTTTCTTCTCAAAATCTATATCCTTCCATTCAAGTCCGAGCAGTTCTCCTCTGCGGATACCGCTGTAGATGAGCAGATACATAATTGTCTTCCACTTGATAGGTTCATTTTCAAGCAGCTCCAGAACGTGTCTTACCTGTTCATCATCAAGGAACGCAGCTTCCTTGCGCTCCAACTTCGGAGCTTTCATATGGTTCCTGTCAGCGATATTGAAGGGAATAAGCCTGTCTCGAGTCGCCTGCGCCAGTATTGTACTGATGAGCTTATGATAGTGGAGTACTGTCTTGTCTGATAAGCCACCCGTATCAAGATGAAGTTCAAACAATTTCTGAACAGGGATATTTAACCCTTCAGCTATCTTCTCGGCTGACTTGATACTGATGTGTCCGTCAGGTTTGCATACTGCGCTGATGGTTGTAGATGATACTCCGCATAATTCAGCGAACTTGTCCTTGGAAAGGTGCATTTCCTTTCTTATAACATCTATCTTGTCCGAAACAGCATAAGCGCCTGTTCGCTTGACGCCGTTTTCACGCAGATTGCTATAGAACATCTGCAAATGGCGGGATTGCAGCTTTATGAGTTTGATATGTCCCAGTGCTTCCTTAATATCTCTGAACATACCTTTATAACATTCATATGTTTTAGGAGCAAGCTGAGGCGGACGGTTCATCTCCAGCCATTCTTCTCCGTAGTCACCAAAACGCATATTACTATCGTAATATTGTCCTTCTTTGACAGCGTCTTCAAACTTAACGATCTGCCTCTGAAGCTCCTTCTGTATTTGTTTATCGCTCATACCTTCCGGTGGCTTCCAAGTCATTGACCTTTCAATTTGCTTACCGTTGCAGTCGTATCCGTCATACGTCCTAATATAATATGTAATTGTCCCATTCTTTGAAATGTGTTTCTTATATGTCGCCATTATAGGCTCCTTTCTATGAATAAGGGGCGTTCCGTGAAACGTCCCTGTTTAGCCTTTAAGCAGTTATTTTTCTGATTCTTGTCTCTGGCTCGTCCGGGGTAAGCGTATGCGTATCAAGATACTTCATAAGAGCTTCCCAATTCACAAGTATCGAGCGTCCAGCCTTAACAGATGGAATCTCTCCGCTGTTTACGAGAGTTAGCAGCAATCTGCGGCTGATACCGATATCGTGTTCGTTGCAGAGCTTAAAGGTCTCATTGATGCTGTTCATCTTCTTCATAAAGGTTCCTCCTTTCCGAACAGGTGACACCCTGCCCTATTTTATATAGTATTAATTTAGGATATAGAGTCCTCAATTAATAATCCAAATGATATAATTGTGGGAAATAAGGCCCAAGCAAGTCGATTTCTGTCGATCTATTCTTCAGATATTTAACATATTCAACATATTTATTGAATACATATAACACAGGTTCTGCACCTAAGGTAGAAACGAGATTGTCGAGCTTTTCGAGCGTTAAAGTATGCGCAGAAACATCGTAGGACTTCAATGTTCTGATGTTGAGCTTCATAGCAGCAGCAAGGTCTTCATCGGTCATTTTTTTTGTGTTCTGCCACTCGCGCAGCCAACTCCACAAAACTTTTGAAAGCGGTGGTGGGATGAAGTTATACATAATTATTTCTCCCTTCAGGTAGGACTTGACCTACCGTAAAAATTGTCATATAATGAAGATGTGGAGCGCCCTTTATGGGCGCAACCCGTATCAACTTATTTTATATCGTACTCCGTCTTTAATCTTTTATACAGCGGCGTATCAACGAACTTAATAGCCTTCGCGTGTATAACAACAGGCTCATTCACTCCATCCACTTTATTGTATATCTCAGCGCAGAGAATGATATCTCCGATTCCCATGGAACCGAAGCCAGCGTCAGCTGGGTTCCTATATCCAAGCTCGGCAGCTATGCGGTCGAGCGACTTAGCAGGCTTGAAAAATATCTTTATGCCAGCCTCCTTAACTACGTCGATAGCATGACTGGTTGTTGAAACATAGTGTTGTGTCATACCTATGAACCTCGTATGGAATTTCCTGCCTTGTGTGAGTATAGTGTGCAGAGGACTTTCCTCAGCGAAGCTTTGATCTTTGATCTCGTCGATTACGATGCTCAGCGGAGCTGAGTCATGGTCACGTTGCCATTCGAAAGCCGACGATATCAATGCGTCAAGCAGAGAGTGAATTTTATCGCCAGACTCGTTCCCGAAGGATATAACAGGGATTTTCTTCGATTTTTCAAAGAATTCTCCCCATCCCTGCTCCTCAAAGCCGATAAGTTCAATATCATCAATGGTTGCACTTATAAGGCTGAATACCTTATTGCCAACCTTGCTACCTCTTTTGAGGGTATTACGAAGCACTTCTATGCTTACCGCCGTAAGTGTTGGTGCTTTCTTCAGCATATCAGATATGATGCCATCGACAATCTTGATTTCGTCCTTATCGAGCTTACAAATAGCCTTGATAAAGCCCATGATCCGGCGCTTCTTTGCAGCACGATTACTACAATCGCCAATAAACAGCGGATTTACAGGAAGTTTTCCTTGCCCGCCGCCAATTTCAATAAACTCGAATAGAGCGGAGACTACCTCTTCTGGAAGTGCCCTGAGGACCTCGTCTCTTGTGAATGAGCGACTGACATCTAAAACGAGCATATGACTCCCCAGCATCGCTAAGGAGGGCAAGAGATTTGTTGTACAAAAGCTCTTGCCACGACCGCTCTGACCTGTTATGAACATACTGTCGTTACTCTTGTTCCTATAAGATACATCCTTGCCGACGTAATGTCCGTCAGAAGTTACGCCAAGCGGAAGAATGTCGTTATCCTCGAAATCCGCATAGTCGAGCAGAAACTTCTGATAGTCAGCAAGTTCGAGCCTTTTGCGGTTCTCAGCGTTGATTAGCTGCTTGCTGACGCCGTAGGTATACAGCATATAAGGCTCACCATTGGAATTCTGTACGTGAAACCGGTAACACTTGCTATTGTGATCGTTGATATTTAGGCATTCGTTAGCCTTTAACGCATCTGTCAGCGAGTTAACACCGTGGAGC
>FNZT01000036.1 GCA_900109435.1 Ruminococcus sp. YRD2003
AGTGTTCAAAAGAAAAGCATCCCGAGGGAGGCTTTAATTATCATTCTGTCGGCAAATCTATAAATGTAGGCTCGTGTTTGGCTGCGCGGACATATTTAAGCATATCATCACGGAGCAAGCGCACAGTTGACGTGTTAATACCAGGGTGTCCGCAGATGATTTTAAATAGTATCAGCATTCAGGGAGTCATTACAGGAACGAGCACCACTTCCGTCATTACTATGTGGTCTATCTCGAGCTTCTTGTTCCTTGACCACTCCAAAACTGCTTCGTAGCTGTCCCTCCGACGCGGCACTCTCCTGTCGTACTGGTCGCTGAGCTGCTCCCAATAATCCTTCGCCCTTTTGTCCACTGACTGAGCTACCCCCAAGTAGGTGCCGTGATTTTTCATTACCCCGACTTTCTCAGGATAATTCTTTTCCATATTCTGCATCCATAATTTGCCATGGATACCAAGCTGCTCTATTGTTATCAGCGGATCAGTCTTAATGTATGACCTCAGTTCATATATTCTGTCCATAATCTTCTGATAATCCTCTTCGTTTTTGCAATAAACAATAGGCATATCCATGCTGTTCAACTCACTGAAATTTTTTTCCAGCTTTTCATGTTGAATATTCAACGGGTCAATGCCATGATCCTTGAAATACCAATAGTATTCAACCATTAATTCCATGACCGTCTCCTATCTTCCAATAATACTTCTGCTGTGTGGTGCAGAAAAATCTGAAGGCGTTTACCATATAGTCCATGATGGCTGTGTCCTCTGCCCGAAGCGTCAGAAACGCATAACAGGAGGTCAGAGCCAACGGCACGGGAGTGAACAGCTTCGCAAAAATGAAGGCGGACAATATGACGCCTGTGCAGATAATAATAAAATCCCGAACATTCCAGAACCACAGCTTTACCGCAGCCCTCAGATTGTCGGGATAGATATATGTTTTCAATTCGTTTCCATCCAAATAATAAGCCAGGTTTAAACCCTGGCATAATGAAATGTTGTTCTATGTGTCTATAAATCTCGGATCATTTTGTTTTGCTGCTTCCTGTAATAATTTTTCATAAGCTTCTTCATATGATATTTTATCTTCATCAAACAAACAATATACTGCTACTTGATCATATGCACCTAAAGTGTGTAGATTACCGCTATATCCATGAGATGATAGCCAATCAAGCACACTGGCTTTCATTTCAGGGTACTGCATAGAGTAGGCAAAGATATGATCAGATTCCATAACACAACCATTCTCTTCCAAGATTCTCATAAAGTCATACATATTCGAATCAAAATCAGTATTATTTGTATCCCTATTCATGCTATTGCTCCTTAAAAACATTAAGACGATTTGACAGTACCTCTGAATCAAAGGTCTATCTTGTATTTGTCTGAACCTTCACCGTTTATTGTGTAATAAGCGGCGTTTTCTTCAGGCTTGACATAGACAATGAATTCATTAACAACTTTTCTCTTGTGAACAGATTTATAAGCCTTTAATGCGTCCGCAGCAATATTGCTCACATCGATATCCTTACCATTTACCTGAACTATTGTCTTTAATGATGTTTCTGACTTTGTCTTTTCAGTTGCTTTCTTCGGCATAATAACACCGTCCTTTCTGCTTTCATTATATCATTGGCTTTTCTTGATGTCAAGGCATAGCTATATTTCGTTTGTTGAAAAAAGGAAAATCAAATCGGATTGGGTGAAAAAACAGCGGCTCCTGATAATAGGTGCCGCTGTTTTGGTAATTCGGAAGAGAGTTGTGTCACTTGTTAGCGTTTGTACCCTTGCAAGCCCAGCTCTTTCCGGTAGCCGAGAAGCTGCACTTCATTAATATGAGGAACATGAGAGCGTCGAAGAGCTCGGGATCATTTTCCCTTTTCTTATACAGCTCCCACGCCAGCATTGAATTCATCCAGACGTGCTGTTTATCCTGAATACTGCCTGCTTTATTGAGCATTTTAAGGATTGTGTCATAAAATTCCTCGAATGTGTCAGCTCTGTAAAAAACAAGACAGCAAGCATTGAATTGATCGCGTATATTCGCAAATATACGTTTTTCGATCTCATCGATCAGCTTGCCGTCTTTTTCGAATGCACCTGCGAATGCGTTTACTAGATCTCTGCACCGAGTCTTGATAACAGTATAGAAGTTTGTCAGGTGCTGGTTATAGTCGTTATATGTCATGTCCGACACGCCCTCGGCGGCTGTTCATATCCGCATACGCAAGGTCAATACTGTCGCCGGGGACAGCTATCTGGTATCCTGTTTTTGTAAGGGATTTTATTGGCAGACCAAGTATAGCATAGAGACCTGACTTTCCGCCAAATCCGCCTGCTGTTCCTGTCAGCGTTATGCTCAGTCCTTCAGGGGAGTAAACTCGGCATCCTTCTTTTCCGGGTATGCGCTGGACAAGAGTTTTTGGATTTGCGTCTGTGAAAGACAGTATTCTTCCGGCACACTCGGCTCTAAGAAATCCGACAATGAACACTCTTTTTCTGGCTTGGGCGACTCCGAAATTCGCGCTGTTAAGCACCTGCCATGCGACATCGTACCCCAGGTCATCCAGCGCAGTGAGGATGGCCGCAAATGTCCTGCCTTCGTCATGCGATAACAGTCCGGGTACATTTTCAAGCAGCAGATAGCGAGGTCTCTTAACGGCAGCGATCCGAGCAATTTCAAAGAACATGGTTCCTCGGGCGTCTTCAAAGCCTCTCCGTTTTCCTGCGATTGAAAAGCTCTGACAAGGGAATCCTCCGCAAATAAGGTCGATATCCGGCAAGTCTTCGGGGATGATTTTTCTTGCGTCATCGAAATATTCCTCCTTTGATGTGTCGTAAAGCGCTTCATACGCCTGTTTTGCGAATTTGTCTATCTCGCAGTAACCGACACACTCAAAGCCGCCGACTCGTTCAAGGCCTGAGCGGAAACCGCCGATACCTGCGAACATATCTAAATATCGTATCAAAACTAAAATTCACCTTCTTTTTTATTCCATATTTTCTTTTCAGGTTGTTTTCGTTGTTCATTTGACTCACACCTTTCGTAAAATAATTACAGCCGCCTGCATTTTTGCAGACAGCTGTATGTAACGAAAAAAGGCCACCGGTAGTTGTCCTGTTACGGACTCACCACCGATGGCCTTTAATTATATATATAATAGTATTCAGTTGTATTACTCGGCAGGAGAGATGAAGCTCTCTATTACTGCCATTATTTCATCGAGACGTTTTTCGCCGATACCGTTGATCTTGCCGATCTCTTCACGGAGCTTTTCAAACTCGATAGCTCCATGCTCAACGCTTTTTGCACCTTGGTCATAGATATTTGTCAGCACCTGCTGCATCTGATCTCGGTTCATCGACTTGATTTCCTTATACATTGACCTTGTAAGCTCAACAGTATTCTGTTCTTTTTCCATTATATCTTTCCTCGTATAATAGATTTTAGGGTGGTTTAAAGAGCACCCCAATGAACCTCTGCCACGCTCGGTTGAGTAAAGCAGCATTGAAATCGGAATGAG
>FNZT01000016.1 GCA_900109435.1 Ruminococcus sp. YRD2003
AATTTCAATCCACTCCCTCCGCGAGGAGGGAGACAGCAAAACTGTACAATGACAAACAGCAGGCTTGCCGCGATTCATACAGTTTTGACAAGGCAGTTTGATTTTAAGGCTCAAAAGCTGCCAAAAAAGCCTCTTGATCTTTGAATAAGGACGGGAATTCAGGTGCGAATGCAACGGTGATTTTTTGTTCACTTGCTGTTCGCACTAAAATATCAGTTCGCCTTCAACGTCGATTGCAGATTTCGTACCTATATGCTCAACATTCGACTTTGTTCGGTTCCCGAGATTATATATTCTCAGGCTGTCCTTGTGCTCATCTATCTCATCCTCCAGCTGCTTTCTGAGAAGTCTGAGCTGTGCGGCGTCCACAACGCACTCAAACACGGAATTCTGAACTCTCACTCCATAGTTCATACATTGCTTGGCAACTCGTCTGAGGCGCTTCCTGCCTTCCTTATCCTGAGTATTCACATCATATGTCACAAGTATCAGCATATCATCACTTCCACATAAACGGCGGATAGCAGTCGGGTGAAGAAATATCGTCATATTTGCCGCTTTCAGCCATTAGCTGAGTTATGTCCTGAGCGACTGATATCTCACGCAGACTGCCAAGCTTTTCTTCCTTCAGCTTGATAAGGTATACGGAACAGGTATCGGCATTTTCACCGTGTCTGTTGCAGCGTCCTGCTGCCTGCACAGCATTGTCCAGTCCTGCAAGAGAACGTACCACACATCTGAACGAAATATCAACGCCTGCTTCAATAAGCTGTGTAGTCACGCATATCACAGGCTTTCCCTCAGCGAGGAGAGAACGGATCAAGTCTATGCTCTCGCGCCTGTGCTGAGGACACATATTCGTGCTGAGATGTATGACTTCAGTTTTATCTTCGCACTTATCTTTTATGAGACTATACAGATTCAGGGCAGCAGCTTTTGTATTTACGATTACCAGAAGGTTTCCTGATGCCTCAAATCTTTGACAGCAAAAATCGGCGGCTTCCTCATAAGAATAACCGTAAGGGTCAATATGTGGAATTATATCAGTTCGCCTGAAAACCTTAAAATCCATGCTGTAGTCACCCGTCATACTGTCGTTTTCATCAATTATCATCGGGTGGCGAACATCGTCGGTTATCGGCTGAGTTGCCGTACAAAGAACTACAGCAGCTCCGCAGATATGTGACAGAAAATTCACGGCAAGGTCAAACATATTCAAACACCTCAGCGGAAGCGACTGAACCTCATCAATGATCATCACTGATTTGGCAAGTCGATGGAAACGCCGTACAGAAGATGTTTTGCCGAGAAACATCGAGTTCAGCAGTTGTACCATAGTCGCTGCGATAACAGGCTTGTCCCAGCGCTCTGTATGTAGCTCATAATCGAGAAGCTCCTCATTATCGTCTGATTTTTCGGCAAGAGCGTTTGAATGGTGCTCAATGAAATTATCATCACCGACAATACCACGTATCTCAGCGCTGTTTTGTTCGAGTATCGACATAAACGGAGCAGCATACATAATCCGTTTCATTCCGTGTTTAATGCAGTATTCAATGGCAAAGCGCAGTGAAGACAGTGTTTTACCGCCTCCTGTGGGAACAATTAGCCTGCATATCCGCACGTCGTTGACCGCAAAGTCTCTGCACCGCTCGGATATGCTCTGCCTTTGAACAGAAATGGGGTCAGTCCTGTCTGCAAATCCGCTCAGCTTTTGCTCCATATTGCAGCGAATCGTCTGCCAAAGTTCCCTATCCGCTGATTCTTCACGTATATCTGTATTGCTCATAAAAGAAGCGGTATCAGTTCTGTCAGCGTCTATCAGAGCTGATTCTATCATACGTTCAAGCATTCCCATATAGAAAGCGGCTTCTTCTTGTTTTTGAGCTATACCTTTTATCTTTAGCCTCAGAGCTTTATATTCACCGTCAGCATTAATCAGCAACTCATGTAGCTCGTCTTTTGATATGACCTGTTCAATATTGCTTTTTATCTCATCATAGTTTTTGTCATTTGTAATACGTTCCTTGAAGTAATCTCTACAGTTTTCGCCGATCCAGTCATGTAGACCGTGATGAGAGATTATTACCCTTGCTATAAGTCTGGCAGTTCCAATAAATTCTTTATCGGCAGTTTCTGTGATAAATCTTGCCCCCGCGTAACTATGGTCGATTTCACCGCGCGAAAAAGCGGAATCGCCCCTGATATATCTGTCAAAATCGGAGCACAGTTTGCCTGCATCATGCAACAGACCTGCAAGCTTTCCGAGGTTTTCAGCATTGAAATGTTTGCAGTACAGCGCACAAATTTCTGATGTATTTCTGCAATGTTCCATTACTGATTGTTCTCTTGTCTTATTTGAAGAAATGTGTGCAGCAAACAATGTATGTACACCTCTTTTTTATAATTCTATAGCAATATTATATAACAATGAGCCCATCTTGTCAATAAGTTTTATCAATAATTGTGCAATTAGGATGAAATAAAATCTAATGTGTAAGATGAAGTATAATAGGCTCTTATGGAAAGACCATTCTCGGCGATACAGTACCACCTATAAAGCAGAAATCATTCTATTTATCAGCATTTCCATCCAAAGCAGCATTTCTGTTTGGTTTTTGAAAAAAGATTTCGTGATTCTGCTTCAAGAGAGTTCTGCGCTCGAATAGCAGATGAAAAACATTGCTGAAGTAAGTAATAAATTTATCGCTTCCATTCCGACTATATGGAGTTCCGGTTCAAATCAAGTGTGAAGATCAGCATTGAAAAGTGAACAGATGACTTCTGCTTGAAACAATGCAAAGAGTTTTGTATATTAAGCGCATAACAACCTTTGGTTTTTATGCAATCCTCCAAAGTTGTAATAATATTGTTGACAACTTGCAGTTCTTGTGATATACTAATGTCAGAAAGTTGAAACAGTAATGTTTACAACTTTACAATTCACCAGAATCATGTTATAATCAGGAGGTACTTATTATGAAAATCGCAGTAGTTTGTGCAAACGGCAAGGCAGGTCAGCTTATCGTGAAAGAGGCAGTAAACAGAGGATTTGACGTTACAGCAGTTGTCAAGGGAGAGAACAAGTCCGCTGCTCAGAACGTGATCGTGAAAGACCTGTTCAACCTGACCGCAGCAGACCTTGCAGACTTTGACGCAGTTGTGGATGCATTCGGAGCATGGACCCCCGACACGCTTCCTCAGCACTCCACTTCACTTGCTCACCTGTGCGATGTTCTTTCAGGAACTGACACAAGACTTCTCGTTGTCGGCGGCGCAGGAAGCCTGTATGTGAACGCTGAGCATACCGCCTGCGTTTCTGACGGTGCTGATTTTCCCGAAGTTTTCAAGCCGCTGGCTTCTGCCATGGCAAAGGCGCTTGGTGAACTCCGTCAGAGAAATGACGTAAAGTGGACTTACATCAGCCCCGCAGGAGATTTTCAGGCTGACGGCGAGCGCAGCGGCAAGTACATTCTCGCAGGCGAGGAGCTGACGCTCAACTCTAAGGGCGAAAGCATTATCAGCTATGCAGATTATGCTATTGCTATGGTTGACGAGATCGAAAAAGGCGATCACATCGGTCAGCGTATCAGCGTGGTAAGAGAGTAAGAAAGAGATGAACATCTATGCAGATCACAAGTAAATTCACCGTGGCAGTGCATATTCTCACCTGCATCGACATTTTTGGCGGTCAGATGAGAGTGACCAGCGACTTCCTGTCGGGCAGTACGGGGGTAAATGCGGTGATAGTCCGCAATGTCCTCGGACAGCTTCGCAATGCAGGGATAGTTGAAACTCGTCAGGGCAGCGGCGGCGCACACCTTGCAAAAGCACTTGACGAAATAACGCTGTACGATATTTACAAGGCTGTTGACTGCGTAGATGACGAGGGACTGTTCCACTTCCATGAAAATCCCAATGCGGAATGTCCCGTGGGTCGCAATATCCACAAGGCTATGGACGGCAGGCTTGAAGCGGCGCAGTCGGCTTTGGAAAACGAGCTGAAAAGCACTACACTTGCGCAAGTTGTTGCTGATACACGCAAGATAATAGACGGAGAATAAAAAGAGAGTGTGCTGAAATGATCGGCACACTCTTTCCATAGGAGGACATATGACAGCACATGATTATCTGAATTTTATCGTTGAAGAGATACACTCCACCGTTGTGGCAACAGTGGACGGTGATGGTCTGCCCGTGACCTGTGTGATCGACATGATGTATGCAGACGAGAACGGACTGTACTTTCTCACCGCAAAGGGAAAGAATTTCTATCAGCGGTTAAAGGACAAGGGCTATCTTGCACTTTCGGGAAAAAAGGGAGAGGATACCATGAGCTGCACTGCTGTTTCTGTCCGTGGCAAGGTCAGGGAGATCGGTGCAGAAATGCTCCCTCTGCTGTTTGATAAGAATCCCTATATGTGTGAAATTTATCCCACCGAAGAAAGCCGCAAGGCACTCACCGTTTTTCAACTATATGAGTGCAGCGGAGAGTGGTTCGACCTGTCGAAAAAGCCTATCGAGCGTAACAGCTTCACATTCGGCGGTGCAGAAAGCAAGGAAAGCGGATATTTCGTGACCGATGATTGCATCGGGTGCGGTTCATGTCTGAGCGACTGTCCGCAGAGCTGTATCGAACTGAAAGAAAAAGCTGTTATCCGTCAGGAAAACTGTCTGCATTGCGGAAACTGTGCGGAGGTCTGTCCTGTGGGTGCAGTCATAAGGAGATGATCGTATGAAGAAACTTGATTATTTGCTAAACTATCTGCTGTCAGAAAGAAACGATGTTGACGGAATTGAGATACCAAACAATGATACGGATAAATTCCGCCTTTACCGATGTTTGAGCAGCAAAAAAATATGCGTGTTCCGTCAGAGCTTGTGCCGAAGTGTCCTGTCTGCGGAAAGCCTATGAGCATGAACCTCCGAGCAGATGACACCTTTGTTGAGGACGATGGCTGGCACAAAGCGGCGGAGCGTTATGATGAATTCCTGCGCCGCCATGAGGGACTGCATATCCTGTTCTTAGAGCTTGGCGTAGGCATGAACACGCCTGTCATCATAAAGTATCCGTTCTGGAAGATGACCTATGCAAACCCGAAGGCGGTCTATACCTGCGTGAATTACGGCGAAGCGTATGCACCGGACGAGATCAGAGGTCAGAGCATTTGCATCAATGGGGATATTCATGAGGTGCTGAATGCATTATGAGAATATGAAAATAGAGCGTGAGGTATCATCTCACGCTCTATTTTATTTGAGTGATGTCAGGTTTTTATAGTACCAGATTATTTGGTGCGCTAATGTGAGCCTCCCATATTAAGCTGCATTTATGCTTTTAATGAAATAGTAGATGAATTTCTTGAAAAGCCGAGTTTGCTATGGTATAATGTGTATAGTATTAAGGAGAGTGGAGGTTTTTATGAAAACAGAATACAGAAAACTGACAGAAAAAGAGCTTGACACTTTTATAAAAATGAGGATAAACCAGCTGCGGGAGGAAGGAGCAAAGGAGGATACCGACCTCTATCCTGCACTGAAAGACTATTACACACGGCACATGGCTGACGGCACTTTTGTAGCTTGGCTCGCACTTGACGGCGATAAGATCATCGGCACAAGCGGAATGTCATTCGTAGAAAAGCCGCCGTATTTCGGCTGTCCAAGCGGCAGGATAGGACTGCTGTCAAGTATGTTCACGGACAAGGAATATCGGCGCAAAGGCATTGCAAGCGAGCTTCTGAAGCGAGTGGTAGATGAAGCAAGGAACTACGGCTGCGGGACAGTTCAGATCACGGCATCGGATATGGGAGTGAAACTGTACACGGCATTCGGATTTACGCACAACAATAATTTCATGCAGTATAAACTGTAACGGAGGCATCATCACAAACGAGATATTTACAAGAGTAATCATCCGTATCTGACCGTCTTAGTCTCGGTAGGATCGGATATGAAGCACTTCTCATTGAGGAGAGTGATCTTTTCATTGCGGAGCAGTTCTCAAAAGCACACTTTCCCGTCGATCCGACGGTGCTCGGGAGCGATGTGCAGTTTCTGAACACATAAAGAGGTCTGACTCAAAAAAAGAGGAGCACTAAGCTCCTCTGATTATCGGTTATTTGTAGCGCTCAGTCCCGAAGAGGACCTTGTCGAAGAAGTCCTTTGTTTTCTCCTCGCCGAGATTCTTCTTGAACACATCTGTGGAAACTCCGCCTTTCTCGACGAGTTCATCACAGTAACCCTGAATAATATCGTGCTTTTTTGAAGCTGCCTCATCGGAGAGAGTGTCAAGTTCGGAAGCCGATGTCATATATGTGCTTATCGCGTCCGAGAACATCTCCTTTATCTTTTCATCGTCCTCTCCCCTGCCTGCCTTGTGGAGCGCCACCGTGAGGAGGTCATCATACCACGCAGGCTCGGTCGAGATGTTTTCGAGGTCTGAATATCTGTCCTCGAATCCGCGGATCTTGTCCATTACCTGAACGTACTGCGGAGCGGAGGAATCCTCTGTAAGGTCATAGAATTCCGCGTAAGCCTTGCGTTTGCCGTAGATGTACATAAAGTCCATTGAGAGCATCGGCATATCCTTCTCATACGGAGTGATGATATAGGATACCATCTGCATCATTCCCATATTCACCTTCATCACAGAGAGATTGCCGAGGTCCTTTATGTCGTACTGTGAAACGTCGAATTTCATAATACCGTACATTTTTATCTCGCTGTATTCGCCGGCATCGACAGGAGTGACCTCTGTGGCTCCCGAGAGAGTCTCCATACCCGCATCGAGAGTGCTGTTCATCACCTTCATATTTTTCGATGCATTCACCGCAGTAAAGACGGCGATCGCACCGACGAGAAGTACGATGATGAGCAATAGAGCGAGTATCACCCTGCGTATTCTGCCTTTTTTCTTAACTGTTTTTTCCATAGTAGTCCTCCTGTCAGAAATATCAAAACATCACAATTATAACATCTGACGCGGGATATGTCAATAGAGTATATCTATTAGCATAGACAGACGTTATATCGCCCTTTTAATATACAAAGCAGAGCTTGATATGAAAGCTGAGGCGCGGTCTATCTATCCTCATTGGGGCATTTTTCAAAGATCAATACGGCACTATGGACAGTTCACAAAAAGCGCGTCGAGAGCTGTTCAGCGTTCACTTCATAAAGCAGAGCAGATCAGAATACGTATCATAGCTCAACACGGATAAGTTTCTTTCAGAAATTCGATCAGCATCTCGGGGATATACTGATAGTGATGGGATTCATACAGCTTGTAGGTCAGTTCTGCGTTATGTGCCTCCAGACGCTCTTTCAGCTTTGCGACGCCTTCCAGAGTAGTATCATCCCCCTCACGGTAATTCTCGGCATAATCGGGATCCTCGAGCGAACCTGCACAGAGGAATACGGTCTTGTCCAGAGTATCGTTCCTGTCGAAATAACCGTAATCGTTCATATAAATGTCATTGCTGATGCCTTCATATTCATTATAATGCTTCAGTCCCCATAACGCAGGACTGCCGATGATGTAGTGACCGAAGGGCTGATTCTCGTATTTGTCCGAATTGAACAGTGCATGGTGGGTGAACACACCGCCGTCCGAATGACCGTACAGCGTTGAATTACCGCAGTCGATATTATAATTCTCGCACAGATACGGCATAAGGTTGTCAGTGATAAAATTCAGGAGCAGTTCACGGTTGATCACGAGATCCTCATAGCGCATTTCCTGGTCGGGGTCGGTGACATCGTAGCTGTAATAAAGGCTGACAAGTATCACAGGTGCAGCCTCGCCGTTCTCCATGCATTTTCTCAGCTCGGGACAATTACCGAAGCGCCAAATACCGTCTGTCAGGAAGAAAACGGGATAGGTCCTGTCCTTGTCGTAATCGGGCGGAAGCGTTACGTGTACAGTGAATTCCTTGCCCATTTCTTCGTCGTAAATGCTTATCTCGTCAACGGAATCCTTTATTGCTTCAACGGCATCACGGTCGAATTCCCAGTCGTCTCTGTGGTCATTGAAAGCGAACCAAAGATTCATATGATCATCTCTGTGATCAGCAGTTCCTTCGGGAAGTGTCTCATAATCGCCGCTTTTCAGTGCATCATAAGCTATCTGCAAATACATTATCTCTGTATCGACGAGTTCTTTTGAATAACCCCATTCAGTGTCTCTGTCACGGACATATTCAAGGTATTCCTCAAAAGACTTGAATGACTCTTTAACAAGTTCAGTCTCGCCGTTTTCATCAGGCTGAGAAGTAATGAACCAGTACGAACCGCCGTCATAAAAATCATCTTCAGCGGGTATAAAATACGGCAGGACAAACCCGTCTACAATAATAGTTGACGGCAAAAGGTCATCGTCGCCTTTTTCTGCTCTCTTTTGGAGCTTCCGCAGTTCATGGTCATATTCTTCATCGGTAAACATATCACGGTTTTCATCCAGATATTTACGTGTAGTCTCCGTGTCACCTTTTACAAACTCAATGCTCACATTGTGCTCAGCGTTCGGATCAGTATTGGGCTTTTCAAATTTGTCCAGCAGGGTGAGTTCACGCTTGCTGACCCATTCCAGCTCGTTTTCCGTCATTTTATTAGTGAGCTTTGCGGGCGATGATGTCTGCGTCTGTATCGGTATGGCAGAGCTGCTTTCGGTCGTTTCTGAACCGAGACTGTTTTCAGTCTGCGAAGAGCTTTCCTGCTTGCCTGCGCAGGCAGTCATGGATAAAGTCATTGCAAGGATCAAAAGAAGTGTGACTGTTTTTTTCATTATCATATTCCCTTCAGCACGATCATTGTGCGGTATTGTCTTGATGTGAACAGCAAACAGAGTCTGCTCATATCGTGTGATGTTGTTCACACGATACCGTCAGACTTTTTCCTCTTGTAATATCAATGATACCAAGCTACTCAAACAGAGATATCTGTCACGACCCATTCGTTTTCCTCAAGGGGATAGTCGCTGCCGCAGAACGGGCAGTCTTTGACCTTAGCCGCATCGAAGCTTGCGCCGCATGACGGGCAGGTCACAGCCATGACAGAAAAGCCGAGATCGGTTGGCTTTTTGATAACTTTCCGCAGGCTCAGGCGTATCTTGTCGGACTCGCGGAGGACTTTTCCGCTGCGGTAGTGGAGGCTGTCGGTATAAAACGTGAGCGAAACATCGCAAACACCGTCTCTGATGCTGTATTTGTCCACGCCTGAATTAAAGTAGGTAATATCCACGATCTCACGAAGTTTATCGGGGATCGGACTATCGCACTGGCAAATGGTCAATTCCTGCGGATTCGGGCTGAAGAGCATGAATTTCAGGAGAGACATGGACTTGTCACGGAAGTATTCTGTTGAAAAAGCGGGGTCAAGCGTACGCATCTTATTGCAGAATATCAGGGACTTTACAGTTTTACTGCCGCCGCGCGCATTCTTACCCATCAGTTTTACCGAAGCGAAACTGTTGACGATGAACCACGCACCGACGCCAAACATCACACCGAGTATCACGCTTGCAAATATAGCGGATGCGGCGTTCATCAAAAGCTCGGCACCCGCCAATGCTCCTGTGAAGGCTTTGAACAGCGTCGACACGACGATTATTATCGAAAAGAGACAGATACAGATCAGTACATATTTTACGATCTTCCTCGTATCGAAGAGCTTTTTGCCGTCTTCCTGGATGAAGAAATGCATAACCTTCGGATAGAGTTCATCCATGAGGAATTTCGTATTACAGAATTCGCATCCTGATTCGAGCTTACCAAGAGTAGACGATGCGCCGCAGTTCGGACAGCACATTGCAGTATCGGGAGAAGGAACGCCGCCCTTTTTTGGATTCTGCATTACAACGGTCAGACCGCCATCAGAGTCACTGCTGTATATCTCCTTTTGGGAATTGCGGATATTTGTGGTGAGATGCTTGCTTCCGCCGATGATGGAATTCACAAAGACGCTGTCGCCGTAGGAAAGCGCCCCGATCTCGTGACTGCTCTCTTTCGGTTTCCCGATCTGAATCTGCATATCCAGCCCAAGAGACCGCAGCTTCTGTTTTTGCAGTTCCAGCGTGAAGCGAGTATCCTGACTGGCAAGCTCAGGTATAGCGCCATTGCAGTACCAGTCGGAAAGCTGTTTTGCAAAACTGTGATAATACTGCTTATTATCTTTTTTATTTGAGTGATTGTTACTTGATCCGTATTCTTCCATAATGTCATTTTCTCCATTTCCTGCTCGGCATCGGGAGGCACGCTCCGCATCTGAATGGCAGGAAGTATTGCTTTAAAATTTAGTAATAAAGGCATCAGCCAATTCCGATCAGCACGAGCGGTGTTGCCTTTATACTAATAATATCAAAAGTCCGAACTCTTGTCAATATATATCGAAATACACAACCGCACTGATGCTTCTGTCGCCGCTGCTATAGCAAAGAGCAAAGAATAAGACAAAAAGGGAAAGGCAGCGTAACAGCGTTGTCAGGTAAGTGAACGCAGGCAAGGGACTTATGAAGAAGTAAGGGTAATTTGCAGTCCCTGAAGCATCATCGGTATGATGTCATAGCAATGAAAAAACAATTTTGCACAGTCCGTAAAGGCACAGACCTTGTGCAAAAAAAGCTCTCCAAGGGGAGCCCCCTTTGGCGGTTTCGCAGGATACCGAATATGTACCGTAAATTTACGGCTCGGTAGCCCACAAATTCCGCTAAGGGAAGCACTCCAAAGCGGAGAGCTTTTTTCATTTACTTGAACAGCATGATAATGAACTGCTCGACGAGCACGACGGATATCAGCGCAACGGGATAAGTCGCAGCATAAGCGGAAGCAACGTCCTCGGTGCCTGCGGTAGTAATGAGAGTACCGAGCGCGGGCGTAGAAGTCATACCGCCCGTTATAGAGCCGAGATTATTGAGCAGATTGAGCTTGAGCACATACTTCGCGAACAGGAAACCGATTATCATCGGTACTATCGTCATTATCATTCCATAGAGGAAGTATATCGGCTGGAAATATTCAGCGAACTTAGCTCCGCCCGAAACTCCTGCACCGATGAGGAAGAACATAAGTCCGAGCTCGCGGAAAACCTTGAGGGTCGAATCCTTAGGCATGATGCTGATGCTACCGATGCGTCCGAAGTGACCGAAGAGGAGTGCTACCAGCAGACAGCCGCCTGTTGTTGAGAGCGAGAAATTCTTGAACTTGACAGAGCCGATTATGATACCGAGAACAGCTGCAAGAGCGAAAGGCATGATACCGAAATCGTCCATGTGGATGAGCTTCTTGTCAGACTTCATCTGCTTGGATTTCTTCTCCTTGCCGACGAGGAGCTCACGCTCCTTAGCCATATCAGCACCAACCATTTTCGGGATGAGCTGAACAAAAAGTACGACTCCGAGAACGCCGAAAATATACGCTATTCCGTAGCCAACGCTTACAACAGGCTCGAGGTCAGCACCTGCCGCGTCCTTAGCAGCTGAGAATCCGGGAGTGCTTGTGAGCGCACCGGAGAGGAGTCCCGACATAAGCGCGGTGAATTCTCCCGTATCGAGGTCGGTGAAGTTTCTGCCTATCATGATGCATCCCGCACAGGCGAGTCCGCCGCTGAGAATGATGATTATAGCGAGGAGAACATAGGACTTGAAATTCTTCTTGAAGTTGGCGAAGAAATTCGGACCCGCGATGAATCCGACCGCAGAAACGAAGAGTATCAGACCGAGGTTATCGACTATCTTGAGTGCCGAATCGACGAAAGAGACATCAGCGATGACAGTGCCTGCTGCGTCCTTCTGGCTGACGACGAGCTGAGTAGTGAGCTGGTCGTGGAAGATCATACCGTACACGAGAGCGACGATGAAAACGCCGGCAGTGCCGAGAGAAATGCCCTTGATCGTGATACGTCCGAGGATGTATCCGAGCGCAGCGATGAGCAGCACGGAAAACATCAGGAAACCGACGCTCTTCACGGTCAGTAAACCGTCAAACAATTCCATAGATATTTACACTTTCTTTCATATTTATTCACAGCAACGGGACACGCATGGTGTCCCGTCCGTCATATTCACTTTGATTTTCTTGCGTAATGCGGGAGCAGCATCGGCGAAGCGGTACCGCTTGCAGCGCCTGCAGCCTCGAGCTCCTTGTTGAAGCGTTCGATGTGCTCGAGCGTGAGCTTCGCGGGAGTATCCGTGCCCTTAGCCTTAGCAGCCGCACACACGCCCGCATTTCGGCCGAACACGATAACATCGAGGAGCGAGTTGCCCATAAGGCGGTTCCTGCCGTGGATACCGCCCGCGACCTCCCCTGCCGCGAAGAGGTTCTCAACGTCCGTACCGCAGTCCTCGGATATGTTGAGACCGCCGTTCTGGTAGTGGAGAGTCGGGTAAACGAGGATAGGCTCCTTGCGAATATCTATGCCGTACTTGCCGAACATACGCATCATAGCGGGGATACGCTTCTCGATGGTACCCTCACCGTTCTTGTACTCTATCATCGGGGTATCGAGCCATACAGCCTTGCCGAGATTGGTCTCGACGCCCTTGCCGCGCTCGGTACACTCACGGATAATGGAAGCCGCAGTAACGTCACGTGTCTCGAGCGGGTGCATGAACACATCGCCGTCGATGTTGACGAGCTTAGCTCCGAGCGAGCGAACCTTCTCGGTAACGAGCGCGCCGAAGATCTGCTCGGGATAGCCCGTACCCGTCGGGTGATACTGGAGGGTATCGGCGTAGAGGAGGCTCGCACCGACCCTGTATCCGAGCACAAGGCCGTCAGCCGTAGCGCCGTAGTGGTTGGAAGTCGGGAATCCCTGATAGTGCAGACGTCCCGCACCGCCCGTTGCGATTATGACAGTCTTTGCGCGTGCCACGAGGAGCTCCTTAGTCTCCATATTCATGAGGACAGCACCTGCCGCTCTGCCGTTTTCGTCGAGGATTATCTCCACAGCCGCCGTGAAGTCGATGACGGGAATACCGCGGTTGAGGACCTCATCGCGGAGAGTACGCATTATCTCGGCGCCCGAGTAGTCCTTAGCCGCGTGCATACGCTTGCGTGACGTACCGCCGCCGTGTGTGGTTACCATAGTGCCGTCGGCTTCCTTGTCGAACTCCACACCGAGCTTATTGAGCCACTGGATAGCCTCGGGAGCCTTGGTAACGAGCTTTGCAACGAGCTCGGGCTTAGCGGCGAAATGGCCGCCTCCGAAAGCGTCGAGGAAATGGATAGCGGGTGAATCGTTGGGCTTATCGGCAGCCTGAATACCGCCCTCAGCCATCATGGTGTTGGCGTCGCCGATACGGAGCTTAGTGACTATCATAGCCTTCACGCCCGCCTCATCAGCCTCTATGGCAGCAGAAGCGCCTGCTCCGCCGCCGCCGATGATGAGCACATCGGTGTCATAGTCGGGAGAAGTGAGGTCAACGTCAGCCGCGCTGATACGGCTCTTTCCCTGCAAGAGCTCAGCGAGCTGAGTAGGCACCTTATCGCCCTTGTTGACGCCCGCAGAGAGCACAGTGAACTCCTCCTGCTTGTAGTCGGGGTGGAAATGAGCGAGCAGCTCGTCCTTTTCCTCGGCAGTCATACGTCTGGGCTCGAGCTCGGCGTTAGCGGCTCTCTTCTCCGCAACTATCTTCGCGAGCTCGTTGAGCTTATCTATCTTATACATTGTGCGCCCTCCTTACTTCTCGATATCGCGGTGGTTGTACATATCCTTGAGCTCGTCAACGTTTGTGACAGCCTTGGACATGAGCTCAGCCATCTTGTCGTTGAAGATACCCTCGTTGACCTCATTCACGCGGTCATTGAGGTGCTGACATTCGGGAGCGATGTACTTGCCGTTGAGACGTCTTGCGAGCATAGCTACCTGCGGGTGTGAGATACCTGCGGGACAGCGTGACGAGCACACACCGCACATAACGCAGTCGAAGCTCTCCTCGGCGCACTTCTCGTACTCGCCGCGCTGAGCGTAGGCGATGTACTGCATAACGTTGAGCTCCTGCGTGCAGGCCTTAGTGCAGGCATTGCAGCCGATACAGCTGTATATCTCGGGATAGAGCTGCATCATTATCTGCTGGTCGGGCTTTATCTCCTCGATGTTGTAGACTTTCTTTTCGAGCGGGAAGAAAGGCAGCGTAGCGACGTACATCCCCTCCTGCACCTCAGTCTGACAGGCGAGGCAGCCATGCAGCCCCGACTCGCCCTTAATCCTGTAAATGGTAGCGCAGGCGCCGCAGAATCCGTTGCGGCAGCCGCAGCCTCTCACGAGCTCATAGCCCGCATATTCCATAGCAGTCATTATAGTAAGACCTGCGGGCACCTCATACTTTTTGCCGAACAGGTAAACATTAAGCATATTTTCCATGAATAGTTCTCCTTATCAATACTCGTCGGGCAGCTCACCGAGCTGGTCGAAACGGAAAACGGGACCGTCCTTGCAGACGTACTTATTGCCGATATTGCAGCGTCCGCACTTGCCCACGCCGCACTTCATACGCAGCTCCATAGTGGTATAGACCTGCGTCTCGGTGAAGCCGAGCTCCTTGAGCCCCGCAAGCGTGAACTTTATCATTATCGGAGGTCCGCACACGAGCACGGTCTTGCTTGTGGAAGGAGCGAGCTCCTTGACGTAGTTGGGAACGAATCCGACGTGACCGTCCCAGCCCTCCTGCGGGTTGTCGATAGTGAGGTCGACCTCTATATTCGGGTCAGCCATCCACTCGTCGATTATCTCCTGATAGTCCACGAGGTCGTCCTTGGAGCGCGAGCCGTAGATGACCTGCACATCGCCGTAATTGGCGCGGTTATCGCGGACATAGTTGATTACGGAGCGGAGCGGCGCGAGACCGATACCGCCCGCGATAAAGAGGAGGTCCTTGCCCCTGAGGTCGCCCTCGACGGGGAAAGCGTTTCCGTACGGACCGCGGATAGTTATCTGCTGACCGACCTCCATAGCGTGGAGCCACTCGGTAAGGCAGCCGCACTTCTTTATGCTGAACTCCATGTACTCCTTATTTGTGGGAGATGAAGTGATAGAGAACATCGCCTCGCCCACTCCGGGGATAGAGAGCATCGCGCACTGACCTGGCATATGCTCGAAGACCTTGCCGCCCTCGGGAGCGACCACCCTGAACGTCTTGACGTCGGGGGTATCCTGCCTGATATCGGTAACAACGCCGATCTTCGGAATCAATGTATCGTTGTTCATCACTTAGCCTCCAATGCTTTCATTACCTTGACGATATTCATGGAAATGGGACATTTTGCGAGACATCTGCCGCAGCCCACACATCCGAACTCGCCGTCGTTGTTGGCGGGGAAGTACACGAGCTTGTGCATAAAGCGCTGACGGAAGCGTTCGAGCTGAGTCAGACGCGGATTTCCGTGCGCCATCTTTGTGAAGTCGGAGTACATACACGAATCCCAGCAGCGGAAGCGCTTGATGCCGTGCCCCGTGTTGAAGTCCTTGATATCGTAGCACTGACAGGTGGGACATACGAAGGTACAGGTGCCGCAGCCGAGACACGCCTCGGAGAGCTCCGCCCACTTGTCGGAATTGAAGTATTCGTTGAGCTTATCGCCGCCGAAATTCTCGGTCGAGAGCTTCGCGAGCGGGAGCCTGCCCATTATCTCTCTTGCCCTTGTCTGGACTTCCATAAGCTTGTCTGTATCGCCGTCCTCGAGGAATGAGGAAATGGACTCGACAAACTTCTCCCCCTTCTCGGTGTTGGCGAGGAAGAAGATGTTCTCGCCGTCGTCGAAGCAGGAAACGTCTCCGCCTGGGACAGTCGGGTCAATGCCGAATGTCTTGCAGAAGCAGGTCTCGGCGGGACGTGTACAAGCCATAGTAATGACAGTACCGTGGTCGCGGCGGTTCTTGTAGAAGGAGTCAACGGGCTCGCAGAGGAACACCTTATCGAGGATAGTGAAGCTCTTGGCGTCGCAGGCGCGCACACCGAAGATGACGAAATCCTCGCACTCCTCACGTATGTCCCTGACCTCGATATTCTTGCCCTCGAGCCTGAATTCGGCGAGGTTCTCGGTCTGCGGGAAGAAGAAGTCCTTGGCACTGCGGACGGTATTGAGCTCCTTAGTGAGCTTCATGCCGCTCTCGTACTTCTTATACTCAGCAGCGCCCTCCTCACGGTCGGTGGGGATATAGAGGTCCTGCTTTGCAGCGACGGCGTCGAACAGCTCATAGAGCCTTGCCTTTGAGATCTTCTGCATTACTCAACACCCCTTTCGTGAACGACAGACGGCTCGCAGTCGTCCTTGGTATAATCTGTAAGAGGCGCTCTTGAAGTAGTATCGGCGCCCGCCTGATACTCGCCGTAGAGCTCGTTTATATCCTTGATGAACTTTCGGTTGAGCAGGTGGAGCGGAATATGCTGCGGACAAACGCGCGAGCACTCGCCGCAGTCGGTACATCTTCCCGCAACGTGGAAAGCGCGGATGATGTGGAACATATTCTCCTCGAAGCTGTCAGCGGGAGCCTTGTTGTCGATACCCGACTTCGGGTTGTCGAACACGCAGTTCTCGCAGGTGCAGGCGGGACAAACATTCCTGCACGCATTGCAGCGTATGCACTTGGAAAGCTGGTCACGCCAGAAGTCGAAACGCTCCTGAGCGGACATATTCTCGAGCTTCTCCACCATCTCAAAGCGGTTGGAATCGAGCACATCTCCGTCCTCGCCGATGAGCTCGTCGAAAACGACGTGCTTCTTGCTCTTGCAGGACGCGCACTTGCCGAGCACAGCCTCATAGAACGGCATAGTCTGAGTGCCGTAGACAGTCTCTATTTTCAGAGTATAGTCCTCATTCTTCACACTGAGTATACCTGTAATGCCCTTTGCCTTTATCTTTTCGATGTCGAGCTTGGGACCGCCCTCAATGCCGATGACATAGACCTTCTCGCGGTCGATGCGGTGCTCCTTGACGAGCTGATTGAAGCTGTAGGTGTCGCAGGGCTTGAGGAAAGCGAGCACCCTGCCCTCCTTCTGAGTCTCCTTGACGAGGTACTTCGACACGTTCGCGGCGGTGAATTCGTCACAGACGAAATCCCTGTCGAGCTCTTCGGCGCTTGTGAACACAGCGGGAGTGATATCATACGTGAACTCTCCCCTCTTCCAGCCGATAACGCGATCAACGCTGCCGTCCGCGAGGAGCTCCTTTGCTCTTTTTATCATTGCTTCCTGCATCGTAAGTCCTCCAATCTCCTGTTAGGTCCGAGCGCCCTGACGTCCTCGGTGAACTGCTGCATGGTAGCCGCGAACTTAGCGCCCTCGGCAGCGGACACCCATTCAAGGCGGGTCCTGTTGCGCTCTATGCCGAGGAAGTCGAGCATACTGTACAGCAGGGTGATACGTCTGCGGGTGAAGTAGTTGCCCGAGGTGTAGTGGCAGTCACCGGGGTGACAGCCGCAGATGATAACGCCGTCAGCGCCCTTCTGGAAGGCGCGGAGAATGAACATGGGGTTCACTCTGCACGAGCATGGAACGCGGATTATCTTAACGTTTGTGGGATAATTCAGTCTGTTAGTGCCCGAGAGGTCAGCTCCCGCATACGAACACCAGTTGCAGCAGAAAGCGACTATAACAGGCTCAAAATTTTCATTTACTTGCATATTGCGTCTACCTCCGCCATTATCTGACTGTTAGAGAACCCGCTGAG
The DNA here is from genome assembly GCA_900109435.1 of Ruminococcus sp. YRD2003. Taxonomy (GTDB): domain Bacteria; phylum Bacillota; class Clostridia; order Oscillospirales; family Ruminococcaceae; genus Ruminococcus; species Ruminococcus flavefaciens_G. The sequence continues at coordinate 17,664 of FNZT01000016.1, forward strand.
GTCCATAGCACCCGAAGGACAAGCGACCGTACAAGCGCCGCAGCCCTGACAAACTGCAGGGTTTACGCTTGCCACGCGGCGCACCTTCGTGCTGCGGTCGGGCATTCTGAATTCCTTTTCGATATAAGTGATAGCGCCGTAGGGGCACACCTTTTCGCAGGACGAGCAGCCGTTGCACATGAGCTCGTCGGAGTGTGCAACACACGGGTTGCAGGTTATGCTGTTCTTGCAGAGCAGACCGATAGCCTTAGCGGCAGCGGCACTTGCCTGCGCGACGGTCTCGGGGATATCCTTCGGTCCCTGACAGGCACCCGAGAGGAAGATACCCGCAGTAGCGCTCTCCACAGGGCGGAGCTTGGGGTGCGCCTCGGTGAAGAAGTCGTTGGTATCCATCTGAGTGGTGAGCATCGTCGCGAGCGGACGGGCAGTCTTGTCGGGCTCGATAGCAGCCGCGAGAACGACCATATCCGCGTTGATGTGGAGCTGTTCATTCGCGAGCAGGTCAGACGCCTGAACATCTATCTTACCGTCTGACTTGGGCGTGACCTTTCCGACCATACCCTTGATGTAGTGAACGTTGTACTGCTCAACGGCGCGGCGGTAGAATTCATCGAAGTTCTTGCCTGGGGTACGCACGTCGATGTAGAATACGTAGACTTCTGTATCAGGGTACTTCTCACGTATGAGCATAGCGTGCTTTGCGGTATACATACAGCATATCTTCGAGCAGTAGGGCTTGCCCTTCTCGTCGTCGCAGCGCGAGCCTACGCACTGCACGAACACGATAGTATGCGGGTGGGTCTTGTCTGACGGACGCAAGAGCGTGCCGCCGTTGGGGCCTGCCGCATTCATGAGCCTCTCCAGCTCGAGCGAAGTAACAACATCGGGGCACTGATTGTACGCGAACTCGTCGTACTTGTCGAGCTTTATGGGGTTGAAGCCCGTAGCAACGACGATAGCACCGTACTGCTGCTCGATGAAGGAATCCTGCTGCTTGTAGTCGATAGCGCCAACGGAGCAGACCTTCGAGCACACGCCGCACTTGCCCGACTTCATCATCATGCAGTAGTTGGGGTCAATTGTCGCGACCTTGGGAACAGCCTGCGCGAACGGTATATATATAGCGGAGCGGTTATCGAGTCCCATATTGAACTCGTTAGGCACCTTTTTCATCGGGCACTTCTCTGTACAAAGACCGCAGCCCGTACACTTTGTCTCGTCAACGTAACGAGCCTTTTTCTTGATCTTGACTGTGAAGTTTCCGACGAAGCCCTTCACGTCCGCGACCTCGCTGAAAGAGTGTATCGTGATGTGCTCATTCTGCGAAGCCTCGACCATTTTCGGCGTAAGTATACAAGCGGCGCAGTCGAGCGTGGGGAAAGTCTTGTCTATCTGAGCCATCTTGCCGCCGATAGTGGGCTGCTTTTCAACGATATCGACGTCGAAGCCCGCCTCCGCGATGTCGAGAGCCGTCTGAATGCCCGCGATACCGCCTCCGATGACGAGAGCGCGCTTAACGACTGGGCTCTCCATAGAGGTGAGCGGCGTATTGAGTGCGACCTTCGCAACAGCCGTTCTGCCGAGGATAATAGCCTTCTCGGTAGCAGTAGCGATATCCTTGTGTATCCACGAGCACTGCTCGCGGATGTTGGCGATTTCAACGAGATACGGGTTCAGACCTGCGGAAGCCGCCGCCTTTCTGAACGTATTCTCATGCATACGGGGCGAGCATGAGCAGATAACGACGCCCGTGAGTTTCTGCTCCCTGATAGCGTTCTTGACGAGCTCCTGACCCGACTCCGAGCACATATACTGGTAGTCCTGAGAGATGACTACTCCTGGCTCATGACCGAGAGCCTCCGCAACAGCCTTAACGTCTACCGTAGCGGCGATATTGGTACCGCAGTGACAGACAAAAACACCTATTCTCTGCATAGCGCAGTCTCCTCCTTACTTAGCGTACTTTCGCATAGCGGTCACGATAGCCTGCTGAGGGAGGTCATCGTCGAGCAATGCGGGGATATCGGAAGGCTCGAGGCGGTTCCCGCCCTGCTGACGGACAGCCGCAAGGCGCACAGCCTCGACCACTCTTGCGGGCTCAACACCGCGCGGACACCTGTCGACGCAGGCGAAGCAGGTCAGGCACTTGTATATCGACTCCGACTTCATCAGCGTCCCGATATCGCCTTTTTCGACCATATACACGAACTGATGCGGATGATATTCCATTTCATCGTAGGAGGGGCAGGTCGCGGAGCACTTACCGCAGCGCATACATTTGAGCACATTGACTCCGCTCGAACGGAGCACCTGTTCCTTTAGGTTCTTATTCATTGCTTGCCTCCTTTAAGCCGAGAGCCTCGGCGAGAAGCTCGGTAAAGTAGTAAACGGGCAGGTCTGAGCCCGAATTCTTTTTAAGGTTGTACAGGCAGAGCGGACAGGCAGTGATGACCATTTCCGCGCCCATATCCTCAGCGGAGCCCATAACAGCGCCGCTTCTCTTCCGAGCCTGCGCCTTGTCCTCCATGGTGATGTAGCCGCCGCAGCACTCGTTTCTCTGCGCGTAGATGACGGGAGTACCGCCTATCGCGCGGATAAAGTCCTCGATGATGGTAGGATTCTCGGGGTCGTCCATCGCGAGAGCCTTTGCGGGTCTGAGGAGCAGACAGCCGTAATACGCGGCTATCTTTCTGCCCGTGAACGGGTTCACTACCTTCTCTTTGAGCTTGTCGAAGCCCACAACATCGCGGAGCATCTCGAGGTAGTGATAGACCTTGGTACCGCCCGTATAGGGCTCAGCGAGACCGAGGTAGTTGTTGACCTTAGCCGCCATTTCCTCGTCGCGGGAAATATCGTATTCGGTCTGTTTTATGACGTTGTGGCACGCGGAGCAGACCGTGATGAGGGGCTGCCCCGCCTCCTTAGCGGAGTTGAGCACTCTCACCGCAGAGAGCTTTGTAGCTATCTCGTCCTTGGCTGTAGTATAAGCGCCGCCGCAGCACTGCCAGTCGGCGGGCTCTTCGAGAGCTATACCGAGCGCCTCTGCGGAGGCACGGGCATAGGCATCGAGGTCTTTCGCCTTAGTGCGGAGCGTACAGCCTGGGTAATATGTAAATGTTTCCATAGCACATTCCTTTCTAATGCGTAATGCATAATTCATAATTGGGATACGTTATTCCGAAAAGCATTCTGTAGGGGCGCATTCCGTGCGCCCGACAGCCATTGACGGCAATTGCGGGCGAGCGGAACTCGCCCCTACAAATCATTTCAGATTCGTCCGCGCAAGCGGACACCGCAATTATTCACTATTCATTATTCACTATCTGATACGTCCTTTGGACGTATCAGACCATTTTCTCGGGGTGGAACACCTCGTCGAACTTCTCCGCTGTGAGGAATCCGAGCTCCACGCACGCTTCCTTGAGGGAGATATTGTCCTTGAACGCCTTCTTTGCGGTCTTGGCGGCATTCTCGTAGCCGATATAGGGATTGAGTGCCGTCACGAGCATGAGCGAGTTGTGGAGGTTGTGGTGCATCTTCTCCTTATTCGCCTTTATGCCGACCGCGCAGTTCTTGTTGAAGCTGAGTATCGACTCAGCGAGCAGTCTTGCCGACTGGAGGAAGTTGTACGCGCATACGGGCATGAACACATTGAGCTCGAAGTTGCCCTGTGAAGCCGCCATACCTACAGCGACATCGTTGCCCATGACCTGTACCGCGACCATAGTTACCTGCTCGCACTGAGTGGGATTGACCTTGCCGGGCATGATAGAAGAGCCGGGCTCATTCTCGGGGATGAATATCTCACCGAGACCGTCTCTCGGACCCGAGGCGAGCCAGCGGACGTCGTTGGCGATCTTCATCATATCGGCGGCGAGAGCCTTGAGCGCACCGTGTGCAAAGACGATCTCGTCCTTGGAAGTGAGCGAGTGGAACTTATTGGGAGCAGTCACAAACTTCTTTCCCGTGAGCTCGCTGATAGCCTCAGCGGACTTCTCAGCGAAGCCCGCAGGAGCATTAAGTCCCGTACCCACGGCAGTACCGCCGAGCGCGAGCTCCTTGAGCTCCTCACACGAAGAAAGTATCATCTTCCTGTCCTTTTCGAGGGAAGCTCTCCAGCCGCTTATCTCCTGCGAGAACTTGATAGGAGTAGCGTCCTGAAGGTGGGTGCGTCCGCTCTTTACAATGCCCTCATTCTCGGCTTCGAGGCGCTTGAAAGTCTCGACGAGGGTATCTATCGCGGGCACGAGCTTATCCTCGAGAGCGATGACCGCGGCGATATGCATAGCCGTAGGGAAAGTATCGTTTGAGGACTGGCTCATATTGATGTCATCGTTGGGGTGGAGGAGCTTGCTGCCCGCTATTTCATTACCTCTGTTGGCGATGACCTCATTCGCGTTCATATTGGACTGCGTACCGCTTCCCGTCTGCCATACAACGAGCGGGAAGTGGTCGTTGAGAGCACCGCTGATGACCTCGTCGCACGCCTGAGAAATGGCGCTGAGCTTCTCGTCGGTCATCTTTTCGGGCTTAACGGCATGATTGGCGACAGCGGCAGCTTTTTTGAGGATACCGAAAGCGTGGGTGATTTCGCGCGGCATAGTCTCGATACCGACGCCGATGAGGAAATTCTCGTGGCTTCTCTCGGTCTGAGCCGCCCAGTACTTGTCAGCGGGCACTTTGACCTCGCCCATAGAGTCATGTTCGATACGATAATCCATAGTTGAACTCTCCCTTTTCCGAAGTAATAATTATTCTAATAATAAGTATATCAGCGATATCCCGCGAATTCAAGAGCGGATTCAGCATAGCGATATACGGATATTGATATAATATTAACAATGTTTATCTGTTCTGTCGGCGTGACATATGTTTATATATTCCAGAATATGCTGCAACATATTTTTCGCGCGGCAAAACTGCATAATATATTTTGTCACAGTCAGGCAGTTCCGTGCGCAATGCACATACCACAGCGGCACACTCGCAGGAAAATGATAGACAAAGGCTCTCATTCCCGACCGCAGTCCGCCCATTCTCAGTCATAACTCAACGGCATAGCAGCATAACCATTCCGATATGTCGCAGCTGCGAGATTGACAAAAAAATCACATTTTCCAAACATTACCAAAACACAGAATGCAGGGAAAACCCTGCACCTGATACTATTCGTCCGACGTATTGATGCAGTATGAGAGCGTAGTCAGGCTGTCGCCGAGGTGAACGTTCTCAACCGCAACGTCCTTGTGAGTGACGCGCAGGTCATAGTGCGTGAAATTCCAGAACGCGCGTATGCCGTAGCTGATAAGGCGCTCGACCTCCTTCTCCGCGGCCTCGCGGGGGATGCAGAGGATAGCCGCCTCGGGCTTATGCTCCCTGCAAAAGCCCTCGATATCGGCAACGCTCATAACGGTGAGCTCGCCTATTCTCTTGCCGACAAGCTGAGGATTAGCGTCAAAAATGCCGATGAGGTCGAAGCCCCTGTTGCGGAAGTCGATATGGGAGGCAAGAGCACGTCCGAGGTTGCCTGCTCCGAGAAGTATCATCGGAGTCTGCTTGTCGAGACCGAGGATCTTGCCTATCTCGGCTTTGAGTCCCGTCACATTGTAGCCGTAACCCTGCTGACCGAACTCGCCGAAGCAATTGAAATCCTGACGTATCTGCGAGGCAGTGAGCCCCATTTTCTCCGCGAGCTCGCGAGAGGAGATACGAACATAGCCGTTCGCCTCAAGGTCGCCGAGGAAGCGGTAATACCGCGGCAGACGTCTGATAACCGAATTAGAGATAGCGCTTTTTGCCATTTTAAAAATAAGCCTCACAATCTATGCGGAAAACCGCCAATTACATCAAGCTGTCAAGTCTGACTTTAATTTCGTCAAGGAAAGTCTTTGAATCCACCTTACGCTTGTTATCAAGCTTAGAGATGAGGAAGAGGTCGCCTGTCATAACGCCGTCCTCAATGGTCTTGATAGTAGCCTTCTCGAGCTTGTCCGCGAAGTCGCAGAGCTCGGGAGTCCCGTCGAGCTCGCCTCTCTTGCGGAGAGCGCCGCTCCATGCGAATATGGTAGCAACGGAGTTTGTGGAGGTCTCCTCGCCCTTGAGGTACTTGTAGTAGTGGCGCTGAACAGTTCCGTGAGCAGCCTCATACTCATATATACCGTCGGGAGAAACGAGCACGGAAGTCATCATCGCGAGCGAACCGTAAGCAGTCGATACCATATCGGACATAACATCGCCGTCATAGTTCTTGCAAGCCCAGATATAGCCGCCGTTAGAGCGGATAACGCGGGCAACGGCGTCGTCGATGAGGGTATAGAAGTATTCGATGCCTGCCGCCTCATACTTCTCCTTGTACTCATTGTCATATATCTCCTGGAAGATGTCCTTGAAGCGGTGGTCGTACTTCTTGGAGATAGTGTCCTTGGAAGCGAACCACACGTCCTGCTTGAGGTCGAGACCGTAGTTGAGGCAGGCTCTTGCGAAGCCCGCGATAGAATCGTCGAGGTTATGAAGACCCTGGATGATACCGTCGCACTTTGTAAAATCGTGGATGAGCTCGCGAGTCTCGTTGCCGTTCTCATCGGTGACAACGAGCTCAGCCTTAGAGCCCTTAGCAACGCGCATCTCGGTATTCTTGTAAACGTCGCCGTAAGCGTGACGAGCGATAGTGATAGGCTTTGTCCACGTAGGGATATAGGGCTCGATGCCCTTCACGATAATAGGTGTACGGAACACCGTACCGTCGAGAGCCGCACGGATAGTACCGTTAGGCGACTTCCACATCTGCGTGAGGTTATACTCGGGCATTCTTGCCGCATTGGGAGTGATAGTCGCGCACTTGACAGCCACGCCGTACTTCTTTGTAGCCTCCGCGGAATCGAGAGTGACCTGGTCCTTGGTCTCCTCGCGGTGCTTGAGCCCGAGGTCGTAGTACTCGGTATTGAGCTCCACATAGGGTTCAAGGAGAGTTTCCTTTATCCACTGCCAGAGGATACGTGTCATCTCGTCGCCGTCCATTTCGACGAGAGGAGTTTTCATAGTAATTTTAGCCATTGGTTCAGACCTCCAAAAAAATATTTACCGCAAAAGCGGGTCATGTTACAAACATAAGTGCGAGCATCGCGACGATAGCCGCGCCGAAGGATATCTTGTCGATGAGTTTGTCGTCGACATTTTTGATGATTTTCGGCAGAGTCAGTCTCAGCACGACATACAGCACCATAGCACAGCCGAGTATCGCGAAGTCCTTAGCCGTCCAGTGGCGATGTCTCAGCCGAAACATAAGAGTTTCGGATAGAAGCATATCATTCTCCTCTCAGTATCACCTATTTTTCTCATAAACCGCCACAACAGCGAAAAACACTGCGAGTACCGCGAACATAGAGCCTATCTCGGTGAAGTCGGCGAGCATCTCCGAATGGTTCGAGGTGAGGTTGAAACGCTCGTAAAACCGTTGTGTAAGGTCATGCAGCTTCTTCCCGACAAGGCTGAACAGAAAATATACCACTATCACCGCAGCAACCAGAAAAACAGCACTTATGCCGTTGACCAGTTCGGGCAGATATGAACCGAAAAACATCAGTACAAGCAGCCATGCGACCATAGACATTATCGCCGCGTATATGCAGCCCGGCTGATATCTTTTCCATCCTTTAAGAGTAGTCTTCATATCATTTCAGAAGCGGCAGAGCGACCGCCACAGTCATCCCCGCGATAATGAGTGCCCCGATGATATCGACCGCGGCAGCGAAGCCCTTCCAGCCTCCCGCACGGATATGCCGATAGACATTGAGACACCATGCGAGGAACATGAGCACGAACAGAAACACCAGAAAAACTACCATTCCTCTCATAGCTGCACCTCCCGCGGCTGCCGTCACCGAAACACTTATAACTTATACTTGATAAGACCGAGCACAAACAGATGTGCGGGGTAAAAAACATAAAAGAACCATTTCGACAGCTTTCTGAGCTTACCGCCGCCTCTTTCGCCGTTATACAGCATTATCACACCCACAGGCAAGGCAAGTCCGAGCACATACCACTTAGCCGTAAAGACCGAAATATCGTTTGCAGCGTCCAATATGAGCGGCAGTATCACCCTCACAAAAGCGACCGCGAAGTAAGCGAGCACCTGAACGCTCTTATTCCCCCGCGCAAACTCAAACGCAAGCACGAACAGCACTCCTGTCATGCCCCAGTCGCAGAACGACGCGAAATACAGCACCGCGAGCAGCATAGGCAGCTTCATCGCCTTGTCCACTCTGTCGGTATTGACGATATGCACAGCCAGCAGCGAGAGCAGGAGCGTCGTTATGACGCTTTCCTTCGCGATGACGAACATCGTCCCGTTGCAGGCATAGGTGAAAGCAAAATGCGAGATGAAGGCGAAGATGCCGAGCCTCAGAAAATACTTTTTGAGATCCCGCGTATGGTGATAGCCCTCAGAGATAAAGAAGCACATCACAGGAGCCGTGATACGGCCGAAAAAGCGCATTATACCGTATATCAGCAGATCGGAAGGAACAAGCAGTACCGCGATATGGTCACACAGCATTGCGAGTATCGCGATATATTTCAATCCCGAGCCTGTCAGCCCGAACTCTCTTTTTCCGCCTTGAACAGTACCCGCACCGTCCATTACTTCATCGACTCTCTTGTATAGTCGAGCAGACCGCCCGCGAGCATGATATCCTTAGTACGACCCGAAAGCTCGCAGAGAACGGGTATCTCGGCACCATTGGTCTTATTTACGACAGTGAGTTCGCTCCTGCCGTCGGCAACAGCCTTTCTCACGTCAGCGAGAACGAGCTGATCGCCCTGATTTATCTTGTCATAGTCAGCCTCATTCACGAAAGTGAGCGGGAGAATGCCGGCGTTGATAAGGTTTGCACGATGGATACGTGCAAACGACTTAACGAGCACAGCCTTGACTCCGAGGTAGAGCGGAGCGAGAGCCGCGTGCTCACGCGACGAGCCCTGACCGTAGTTGGAGCCTCCGACGATGATGCTCTTGCCGAGGGACTTAGCTCTCTCGGGGAACTGCTCATCGCAGACAGCGAAGCAGAACTGGCTTATTTTCGGGATATTCGAGCGCAGAGGAAGTATCTTCGCACCTGCGGGCATGATGTGGTCGGTAGTGATGTTGTCGCCGACCTTGAGTGAAACAGGCGCGTCGATAGTCTCGAGGAGCGGAGCTGTCTCGGGGTAGGGCTTTATGTTGGGTCCGCGGAGTATCTCCACGCTGTCCATTTCCTCAGCGGGAGCGGGCGGAACGATCATATTGTCGTTGATAGTGAACTCCTCGGGGAGCTTGAAATCGGGCATATCGCCGAGCTCACGCGGGTCGGTGAGGAAGCCTGTCAGAGCGGAAGCCGCCGCCATTTCAGGCGAAACGAGGTAGATCTGACCGTCCTTGGTTCCCGAGCGTCCCTCGAAGTTTCTGTTGAAAGTACGGAGCGAGATACCCTTTGAGTTAGGCGACTGTCCCATGCCGATGCACGGACCGCAAGCCGACTCAAGAATACGCGCACCCGCGTCGATAAGAGTAGCGAGGGCACCGTTCTGAGCCATCATATTGAGCACCTGCTTTGAGCCTGGAGCGATAGCGAGCGAAACATCGGGGTGAACGGTCTTGCCCTTGAGTATATGAGCGACCTTGAGCATATCGAGGAGAGAAGAATTCGTACATGATCCGATGCAGACCTGGTCTATCTTGAGCTTTCCGATCTCCTCAACGCTCTTGACGTTATCGGGAGAATGCGGACAAGCGGCAAGAGGAACGAGCTTGCTGAGGTCGATATCGAGCTCCTCGTCGTAAACTGCGTCGGGGTCGGCTGCGAGCGGAGTCCAGACCTCCTCACGCTTCTGAGCCTTGAGGAACTGCTTAGTCACCTCGTCGGAGGGGAAGATAGAGGTCGTAGCACCGAGCTCGGCGCCCATGTTTGTGATAGTGGCACGCTCGGGGACAGAGAGCGTCTTAACGCCCTCACCGACGTACTCGATGACCTTGCCGACGCCGCCCTTAACGGAGAGACGTCTGAGCACTTCGAGGATAACGTCCTTTGCAGACACCCACGGACTGAGCTTGCCTGTGAGGTTCACTTTTACCACCTTGGGGCAGGTTATGTAGTAAGCACCGCCGCCCATAGCAACAGCGACATCGAGACCGCCCGCACCGATAGCTATCATACCGATACCGCCGCCTGTGGGGGTATGGGAGTCAGAGCCGATGAGGGTCTTGCCGGGAACACCGAATCTCTCGAGGTGGACCTGGTGGCAGATACCGTTGCCGGGGCGCGAGAAATAGATGCCGTGCTTCTTGGCAACACTGCCGATGAAGCGGTGGTCATCAGCGTTCTCGAAGCCGTTCTGGAGCGTATTGTGGTCGATATAAGCGACCGAGCGCTCGGTCTTAACGCGCGGAACACCGATAGCCTCGAACTCGAGGTAAGCCATAGTACCCGTAGCGTCCTGAGTGAGGGTCTGATCGATGCGAATGCCTATTTCCTGTCCTTTTACGTACTCGCCGTCGACGAGGTGAGCCTTTAATATCTTTTCGGTAAGAGTTGAACCCATAGATATCAGTCCTTTCAAACATATATATATACATTTTACTACTTTTCACAAAGTTTGTCAAGAATTAAACAAGGGAGTAAACACATATAGTTAGCAACTGCTAATCGCCAGTCGTATTCTCCCGTATCAAAACCAAAAGGGCGGACGAAGGGGAGCCCCCTCTGGCGGATCGCAGGTTACCAAATATGAGCCGTTACTTTACGGCTCGGTAGCCCATTTTTTTCCGCTAAGGAGAGCAGCCTCATATCCACCCTTTGTTATCAGAAAATACTGCCTATCGTTCCGTTCATACGAAGCACCGAATACACCACCAGCACGAAGATGATACCGCCAATCAAGCCATATTTGTCCATTCTGCGGCGTTCGCGCCTGTATTTCGTGTAAGATGGCTCCTGATGGAACACCATCGGAGCAAACTGCCCGTTTTCCCGAACATCGTCCATGTGCTTGTCAAACCTGTGCATCTTTAACAGCAGGAAACACATCAGAGCAATTATCGCGAATGCAAGCAGCACATCGAGGTGCTCAGACATCGTTCCTGATGATATCGTCGAGCGACTCACGGCGTACGCCGATACGAGCCTCACCGTCCTTAACAAAGACAACGGCAGGGCGCTGGAGCCTGTTATAGGTCATCGCCATGGAGAAGTTATACGCCCCCGTAGCGAGAACAGCGATGATATCGCCCGATTCAGCGTGCTGCAAGGGCATATTCTCGCCGATGAGGTCGCCGCTCTCGCAGCATCTTCCCGCGATAGTGACCTTCTCATCGCGCGGCTGATCGGCTTTATTTGCAACGACCGCCTCATACTCGGACTGATAGAGGATATAGCGCGGATTATCGGGCATACCTCCGTCCACTGAGATATATGTACGAATGTCGGGAATGACCTTGCGCGCACCGACCTTATACAGTGTGATACCCGCCGAGCCGACGATAGCGCGGCCGGGCTCGATATACATTCTCGGCTGAGCTATGCCGAGCTCCGCACACTGAGCCTTGACTACGGCTGAAACGCGCTCGATGAACTTCTCAAACGGCTCGGGGTCGTGCTCGGTGAGGTACTTGATACCGAAGCCGCCGCCGAGGTTGAGCCCTTTTATCTCGTAGCCGAGCTCGTTCTTGACCTTCGCGATGAAGCCGAGCATAGTCTTAGCCGCCTCTTCAAATGGCTCGATGTCGAAGATCTGCGAGCCGATGTGGCAGTGAACGCCGTAAAACACGACATTCCCGCAGGAAACAGCCTCTTTCACAGCCTCGAACGCCTCGCCCGTTTCGAGCGCGAAGCCGAACTTGCTGTCTATCTGACCGGTGAGCACCTTTTCGTGGGTGTGAGCCTCGATACCGGGCTTGATGCGGAACATGATATGGGGCTTTTTGCCCATATCCTTGGCGATAGCCTCAAGCCTGTGAAGCTCGGGGATATTGTCGACGATTATGTGACCGACGCCGACCTCGAGGCAGTATCTGAGCTCCTCGTCGGACTTGTTATTGCCGTGGAATCCGACCTTTTCCATGGGGAAGCCCGCCTTTACGGCTGTGTAGAGCTCGCCTATGGAGACAGCGTCGAGACCGTCGCCCTCGCTTGCGACGATGCGGCACATCTCCATGCAGGAGAAAGCCTTGCTTGCGAAGTGGACTTCTCCCCTGCCCTCGTAGAACTTGTTCATGCTGTCGTGGAAGCGGCGGAGGTTTTCGCGGATGAGGTTTTCGTCCATAACGTAGAGCGGAGTTCCGTACTGCTGGGCGAGTTCTATTGTGTCAGCTCCGTCTATGGTCAGGTGTCCCTTAGCATTGACGCCAAGATTTTCCGATACGAACATATCTATCATTCCTTTCATAAGTAAGGGGCGCGGAGAAATCTTCCGCATTGAATAAACTTAAGCGCGAACATCGGGTTCCAAGGGACTGTGTCCCTTGGCAGGTCAAGGGCAGAGCCCTTGCAGGGTGTGGGGCAGCGCCCCACGACGGAGTGCGCTCTGCAAGGGGATGAATTTCAAAACAGTCCAGTGGACTGTTTTGAAAGAGGGGAGGCTCTGCAAGAGAGAGCCTCCCCTTGCGGAAGTTCTCAGTTGCTATGTCCGCGGAATTATTCCGCGCAAAATAACAATACCGCTTGTATTATTATTTCAGAAACAGCAGATATCGTGTTCGCAAACAATTCACTGGATTGTTTGCGAAGAGCGGCTTTTGCTTAATAATGAGAGTGTTTCGCCGCCATAGACGGCGACTAAGGGCTTTGCCCTTAGAACCCACCAAGGGCGCTGCCCTTGGAACCTGCGGGGCTCTGCCCTCGACCCGCAAGCCTTTGAAAAGGCTTGAGCGAAACTTTTGGTTTCGCGCCGTAATTGATTCAAAACGGTGGATACCTCCGCGCAGGTGGTATCGGGGACACCGTCCCCTACATATCAGTCCCCGGTCACGTCCTCGACTATCTGCCGAAGCTCGTCCACGCCCTCGAAAGTCATGGACGAGAACGGTACGCAGTGTATATCGTCAAAGCACGGTATCTCATCCCTGAAAGCTTCCATGCGCTTCTCACGCTCGGACTTTTTGAGCTTGTCCGCCTTGGTGAGGACGATGACGAACGGCATTTCGGTATCTATCAGGTAGTTTATCATGTCCACGTCGTCCTTGGTGGGAGCGTGGCGCATATCCACAAGCATGAATACCAGCCGTATATCGCGGTCAGAGCCGAGGTAACCCTCGATGAGCCCCGACCAGCGTTCCTTTTCGGACTTCGCGACCTTCGCGTATCCGTAGCCGGGGAGGTCCACAAAATAGATATTTTCCAGCCCGTAGAAGTTGATAGTCGCCGTCTTGCCGGGGACCGAGCTGACTCTCGCGAGGTTCTTACGGTTAAAGAGCTTGTTTATGAGCGTGGATTTTCCCACGTTTGAATGTCCCGCAAACGCAATCTCCATGCGCTCGGGAGCTGGTATCTGGGAGAACTTCCCGTACGCGGCGACAAATTCCGCTTTGTTGTAGTTGAGCTTCACGGTCATCCTCCTTTTCGTGTCAGTTTGCCACAGCCGCAGACGCGTTCTTTGCAGGTCTGCCGCGCCTGCGCTTGACAGGCTGCTTTATAAGCGCCGTATCGAGCACCTTCGCGAGGTCGTCCGCGTATACGAACTCAATGGCGTTCTTGACGACATCGTCTACCTCCTCGAGGTCGGGCTTGTTTGCGACGGGGATTATCACCGTGCCTATCTCAGCCTTGTAAGCCGCCATGGTCTTCTCGCGCAGACCGCCTATCGGGAGCACTCTTCCGTGGAGGGTTATCTCGCCTGTCATAGCCACATCGGCTCTCACGGGCATACCCGACAGCGCCGAAACGAGCGCAGTAGTCATCGTAACTCCCGCGGAAGGACCGTCCTTGGGGACAGCACCCTCGGGAGCGTGTATGTGAATGTCGTTGTTCTTGTAGAAATCGGGGTCTATGCCGTACTTGTCGGCAACACTTCTCACGTAGCTGACCGCTATCTTCGCGCTCTCCTTCATGACGTCGCCGAGCGAGCCCGTCACCTCTATCTTGCCCGTGCCTTTGAGCACGATGACCTCGAGCGGCATCAGCACTCCTCCGACGCTCGTCCACGCAAGCCCGTTGACCACACCGACCTGATCCTTCTGGGAGAGGAGGTCGGGCAGATACTTCTTCACACCGAGCCAGTCCTGAAGCTCCTTAGCCTTGACGGTCACGCGCTTGGCGTCGCCCGATGCTATCTTCTTGGCAGCCTTTCTGCAAAGCGAAGCGATGGACCTTTCAAGGGTACGCACACCCGCTTCCTTGGTGTAATACTGTATGATGTCGTGTATCGCAGCGTCCTCTATTTTGAGCTGAGTGCCCTTCAGACCGTGCTCCTTGAGCTGCTTGGGAACAAGGTGCTCCTTTGCGATGTGGAACTTCTCCTCCGCTGTATAGCTCGGGAGCTCTATCAGCTCCATACGGTCGAGGAGAGGCGCAGGTATCGCGGAGACGTTATTGGCGGTGGTGATGAACACGCACTTGCTCAGGTCGAACGGCACTTCGATGAAGTGGTCGCGGAAGGCGTTGTTCTGCTCGCTGTCGAGCACTTCGAGCATCGCGGACGACGGGTCGCCCTTGATATCGCTGCAAAGCTTGTCTATCTCGTCAAAGAGTATCAGCGGATTTGCCGAGCCTGCCTGCTGGAGAGCAGTTATGATACGTCCGGGCATAGCGCCTACGTAGGTCTTTCTGTGACCTCTTATATCAGCCTCATCGCGCACGCCGCCGAGAGAAACTCTCGCGTACTTGCGTCCCATAGCCTTGGCTATAGACTTGGCAATGGAGGTCTTGCCTATTCCGGGAGGTCCCGCAAGGCAGATTATCTGTCCCTTTATCTCGGGGTTGAGCATATGCACGGCAAGGAACTCGAGAATGCGCTCCTTGACCTTTTTGAGCCCGTAGTGGTCCTTTTCGAGGATATCCTCGGCCTTGTCCATGGATATCTTTGCCTTTGTGTACTTGTTCCACGGCAGGTCGAGCACGGTGTCGAGGTAGTTCTTGATGACGAACGCCTCCTGTGACGACGGCGGGAGCTTGCCGAGCTTATCCGCCTCTTTCAGGAGCTTTTCGGTATTCTTCTTGTCGAGTTTAAGGCTGTAGATGTCGTTGATATACTCGAAGACCTCGTCGCCGTCGTCCTCGCCGAGCTGTTCCTGGATTATCCTCATCTGCTCGCGGAGGTAGTATTCCTTCTGTCCCTTGTCTATGCTGTTCTTGGTCTGTTCGTTGATGAGGTTCTCGAGCTCGAGTATCTCCACCTCCGAGGACAGGCACGCAAAGAGCACCGACAGCTTGTTGAGGATATTTGTCTCCTCGAGGAGCGTCTGCTTATCGCGGTAGTTGAGGTTGCAGTTGAACGTGACCGCCTCAAAGAGCTTGTAGGGGTCGTCCTGTGTCATCACGGACGTAAGGAGCTCCTTCGGCATCTTCGGGAAGTACTGGGAATAGCGCTCGAAGACGTCCTTCACGGAGCGCATGAGAGCCTCCGTCTCGACCTCGTCGACCTTTGCCCGCGAATATGTGGGCATACGCTTGACTTCCGCCTTCAGCGTTTCGCCGTCGTCTATGAGACGTATCAGGCTTGCCTTGTAAACGCCCTCAACGAGGACTTTCATGATATTGTCTGGGAGCTTGAGCACCTGCTTTATCTCCGCGACCACGCCGACTTTGTACACATCGGTAGCCTTGGGATTTTCGACATAAGTCTCATGCTGAGTTACAAGGAAGAGCTTGCCGCCCTCTTTGAGAGCCATTTCTATCGAATCCACGGATTTCTGGCGTGCGACGTCGAAATGCATGACCATTTTCGGAAATGCCACGAGACCGCGCATAGCCACGGCGTAGAAGATGTTGCCGTTGTCTGTATTTTTATCGCTTTTTCTTGTCTGTTCCATTTTTCACCTAATCCCTTTGGTATCGGTATTTGCCTGTTTTTCCGCAGTTTGTGCTGTTAAAGCCCGCGGTTGAACTATATTATAGCATATTTTCAAGTAAAATGCAACCGCACAGCAAAAAGTTCATATTCCTATCACCTTTTACACATTATCGCCGCAGGCTATACCCCCTGCCCCGCCTGAACACCGTCCTGTGGCTGTTACCGCAAAAAATGATAAATGTAACAGATAAAGTGATAATAATAACCTTTACTCTTCCCTCACATTTCGTTATAATATGGGTAAAGGATCACGAACGGAGGGTGTGCCATTAAAAAGCTGATAACAATAATAATGGCAGCAGTAATGACGGGAATGCTGTTGTGTACGGGATGTAGTATGAAACGGGTAGACTATGAAGCGGTATTGTTAGATTACCTGAGCAATCGCTACCCAGATGACAATTTCACGGTCTCTTCCAATCAGCTTACCACCGAGGGAAACAATCCGAATTTATTTTCCGTTTATTTTCGCAGTGAAAGATTCCCTGATGAGGGAATTAAAGCATGGGCGGAAAAAGTTGATGGGAAGTACAATTTTGAAGATAATTATATGAAATATTATCTGCAAAACGATATCGAAGCTTATGTGCATGATATCGCAGAAAAAAGCTTTGGAGAGTGTAAGGTGTTTGTGGATTTCAGCAATTATCGCCATTGCTTGCCTGAATCTTTTCCTACGGATGCAACCGCTGAGGATTTTTTGAAAACAGGAGAAGCCTGCTATTTTGTTGTTTTTGTTTCTCCGGGACACATTTCATTGCAGGATGCAAGGGAAGAACTTAAGAATTATAAATCTGAGCTTGAAAAATGTGAGTTTGAAAATATTGGTTCCGCTGTTTATATTCTTCCTGATATTGAATCGTTTGAGAAAACAGATTCAGTTAATGGACCGACAGGAAGGTTCCATGATATGGAGAATTATGATTGGGTGGGCAGCTTAAAAAGTGTTGAAATGAACGAATAGGAGATAGTGGATAATCATGGATAAATTTTTGAAGAACATGGAGGTGTTCCCTGCAAGTGGTGTCGGGTGGACGGTTTGTCAGGCGCGGACGCACAGTGAGCATTGCTTTAGCGCTTTGCAGCTTTAAAAGAACTAATGTTCCACGTGGAACATTCCGCTCTGACACCGCTTTTTTCACTCAAAAACTGCATTTTTCAGGTAAAAATACAACTATTTTTATGCCTCCCGAACTCTTTAACACTTCACAGCGGTAAATGAGCAGACGCTGCACGCAAAAACTTTCCGCTCCCCAATAATTTTTTCTCAAATCTTGCATTTCGGATAAAAATATGTTATAATTACACTGTTTTGAGAAAATAGTTTTTTCTTGTGAAAGGGGAAAAATATGAAACATTATCTTGAATCCACCGACTCAGTCCTCTCAGAAGTCAAAAGCTCCTCGCATGGTCTGACTGCTGACGAAGCCGCTAAACGCCTCGCCGAAAACGGTCAGAACAAGCTCGACGAGCCTCCGAAACCCACTCTCCTCGCACGTTTCATCGAGCAGTTCAAGAACCCGATGATACTCGTGCTCATCGCTGCTGCCGCGATTTCCGCGATAACAGGCATTATCTCCGAGGGCAAGCTCGAAGCTGATGTATTCATTATACTGTTTGTTGTAATTGCCAATGCTGTACTCGGAGTATATCAGGAAAATAAAGCCGAGTCCGCTATCGAAGCCCTTCAGGCTATGAGCGCTGCTCAGAGCAAGGTCTTCCGTTCGGGCGAGCTCGTAGTTATACCGAGCTCCGACCTCGTTGTCGGCGACGTCATCGCCCTCGAAGCAGGCGACAATGTCCCCGCTGACTGCCGTATCCTCGAGGCTGCCGCTCTCAAGGCCGAAGAATCCGCGCTTACGGGCGAGAGCGTTCCCTGCGACAAGTGCAGCGACGTCCTCACGGGTGAAGATGTGCCGCTCGGCGACAGAAAGAATATGCTCTACATGGGCAGCAGTGTCGCCTACGGACGAGCCGAAGCCGTCGTTGTCGCTACGGGCATGGACACCGAAATGGGTAAGATAGCAGGTGCTATCGCTAATGCTGACGACGATGAGACTCCCCTCCAGAAGAGCCTCACTCAGCTCAGTAAGGTACTCTCTGTGGCTGTACTGCTGATATGCGTGATAATCCTTATAATCAGCGTGATACAGATGCTCGTTAAGAACGGCACTATCACTCTCCCCGACTTCCTCAACTCCTTCATGATAGCCGTCAGCCTCGCTGTTGCCGCTATCCCCGAGGGTCTCGCGGCTGTTGTCACAGTCGTGCTTTCCATAGGCGTTACCAATATGTCCAAGCGAGGAGCTGTTATCCGCCGCCTCACCGCTGTTGAGGCGCTCGGCTGTGCGCAGGTCATCTGCTCGGATAAGACGGGTACTCTCACTCAGAACAAGATGACCGTTGTTGAGGAGTCCACAAGCGACAAGCTCCTGCTCGCACGCGCTATGGCGCTCTGCTGCGACGCTCAGCTCAATACCGACGATACCGTTACAGGCGAGCCTACCGAGGCTGCACTCGTCGCATACGCTAACAAGAACGGGCTCAAAAAGTATCAGCTCGAGGCTGAGACCCCACGTGAGGCGGAGGCTCCGTTTGATTCGCTCCGCAAGATGATGTCTACCGTCCACAAGACCGAAAAAGGCTACGTTCAGTACACTAAGGGCGCTCCCGACGTTGTGCTCGGCAACTGTACCAAGATATTCGACGGCGGCGTTGTCCGCGATATGGATGAGCACGACCGCGAGAACATCCTCTCCGAAAACAAGGCTATGGCGGACAAGGCGCTCCGCGTGCTCATGGCTTCCTACCGCGAGTACGACAGTCTCCCGCAGGACTGCTCCCCTGCCGCTCTCGAGCATGACCTCATCTACATCGGCATGACGGGTATGATAGACCCTGTTCGTCCCGAAGTCAAGCCCGCTATCGCACTCTGTCAGTCCGCGGGCATACGTCCTGTAATGATTACGGGCGACCACCGCGACACCGCTGTTGCTATCGCTAAGGAGCTCGGTATCCTCGGCGAGGGGCAGAAGGCTATCACGGGCGCTGAGCTCTCGAAGATACCCGATGACGAGTTCAACAGCACAGTTCAGAACTACAGCGTTTATGCGCGTGTTCAGCCCGAGCACAAGGTGCGCATCGTAAACGCTTGGCGCAAGAAGAATATGACCACTGCCATGACGGGCGACGGCGTCAACGACGCTCCGTCTATCAAGAGCGCCGATATCGGCGTAGGTATGGGTATCACGGGTACCGATGTAACCAAGAACGTCGCCGATATGGTGCTCACCGATGACAACTTCGCCACTATCGTCGGAGCTGTCGAGGAGGGCAGACGTATCTACGACAATATCCGCAAGGCTATACAGTTCCTGCTCTCGAGCAACCTCGCCGAGGTCATCTGCATTCTCGTTGCGACTCTCGGTCTCGGTAAGCTCACGGGCGGCGCGTTCACCATCTTCGGACCTGTTCACCTCCTGTGGATAAACCTCATCTCCGACTGCTTCCCCGCTGTTGCGCTCGGTATGGAGTCCGCTGAACCAGGTATCATGGACCGCAAGCCCAGAAGCAGCAACGCACACATCTTCTCCGACGGGCTCGGGGTGAACCTCCTCTGGCAGGGATTCGTTATCGCTGTCCTCACACTCGTTTCCTATGTCATCGGCGCACAGTCCTCACCCGAGGCGGGCACAACTATGGCGTTCATCACTCTCTCTGTGTGTGAGATGCTCCACTCATGGAATATGCGCAGCCTTGAAAAGTCCATCTTTGCTATGCACAGCCATAACAAGATGCTCCTCCTCTCGATACTCTTCTCGTTCGTGCTCATTATCCCGATACTCTTTGTTCCCGTCTTCCGCAGCGTGTTCTCGCTTACCAAGCTCGCTCCCATGGAGTACCTGTACGCCTTCCTCATCGCTGCCGCTATCGTTCCGATAGTCGAGATAGTCAAGGCTATTAGTAGAGCTGTGAAAAAGTAATCCCAAAATGCAGAATATTAAGGCAACACAGCACAAGCTTTGTGCGGTATTGCCTTAAAAGCAGCCGACTGTCTGTCGGCTGTTTTCATAAAAGGAGTTCCAATGCTTAAATTCGTAAAGTCGCAGCCTGTGCTCGTCATCGCTTTCATCGCGGCTGTCGTCACCATGTTCTTCGTACCGCCCGACAGCGGGTACGCCGACTATATAAACCGAACCGTGCTCATCGAGCTGTTCGCTCTCATGATAGCAGTAGCGGGTTTCCGCAGCGTCGGCATCTTCGACAGGGCGTCCGATATCATGCTCAAAAAGGCGGGGACGGCTCGGCGTATCACGCTCGTGCTCGTGCTGCTGTGCTTCTTCTCTTCCATGCTCGTCACGAACGATGTGGCGCTCATCACCTTCGTGCCGCTAAGTCTGATGATCTTCGGGGCTGCCAAGGACGAAAGGCTCCGCATTCGTGCGATAGTCCTCGAGACCGCCGCTGCCAATCTCGGAAGTATGCTCACTCCCGTAGGCAACCCGCAGAACCTCTACATCTACGACGAGTACAAGCTCACGGCTATGGACTTTGTACGCACTATGCTGCCGTCGGGTATCGTCAGCCTTGCGGTGCTGGTGCTGCTCACGTTCATCATTCCCGCTGAGAAGTGTGAGGCTCCCGCAGAGAAAAAGACGGCGTTCAGAGCCGCTCCCATTATCGGCTACAGCGTGCTGTTCGCTGCCTGTCTGCTGACTGTGTTCCGCGTCCTACCCGATTGGGCGTGCCTTATCGCGGCGGTCGCGGCTGCTCTCATTTTTGACTATAAGCTCCTCCTCAAGGCGGACTACGCTCTGCTTGCGACATTTGTCTGCTTCTTCGTGTTCGTCGGCAATATCTCGCGCATTGGTGCGGTCAACGACTTCTTCCGCGGTATCCTCGACGGCAATGAGCTCGTCATCTCGCTCCTGCTCTCGCAGGTCATCAGCAACGTCCCCGCGGCGGTAATGCTCGCAGGCTTCACCGACAAGGGCACGGAGCTCCTGCTCGGCGTCGACATCGGCGGGCTCGGCACCATAATCGCCTCGCTCGCGAGCCTTATCTCATTCCAGTTCTACCGCAAGACCACGACTGCGCGGGCAGGGCTGTATCTGCTTACTTTTACGTGGATAAGCCTGATACTGCTCGCGCCGCTGCTCATTCTGAATCTGCTGATACTCTAAAAAAAGGACTGTCAGAGGGGAGAACCCTTTGACAGTCCTTATTCTTTAGGCAATACCGCACAAATCCTTCAGGCGGGCTTTGTGCGGTGTTGCCTTTATTCTGCTATTGTTTCGAGAGTGACCACCTTGTTGCGTCTGTTCGTGAGGATGGGCTCTGCCTTATCCGTCACGCACTCCTTTGTCACGGTAACTCGCGCGATGCTGCCGTCCGACGGTACAAGATACATCGTCTTCATCAGCACGCCCTCGAGTATCGAGCGGAGTCCTCTTGCGCCAGTTTTCTGCGCGATAGCTTTCTTTGCTATCTCCACAAGCGCATCGTCGTTTATCTCAAGCTCGATATCATCGTAGTCAAACAGCTTCTTGTACTGCTTGATAAGCGCGTTCTTCGGCTCGGTAAGTATCGAAACAAGGGATTCCTCGTCGAGTTCCTCGAGCACCGTGATAACGGGCAGTCGTCCCACAAATTCGGGCACCATGCCGAACTTGATGAGGTCCTTCGGTATCACCTGCTTGAAAATATTGGTCTTTTCGACCTTGTCGGTCTTTATCTCGCCGCCGAAACCTATCGGTGCTTTGCCGATACGCTTCTGTATCTGGCGCTCAAGCCCGTCAAAGGCTCCGCCGCAGATGAAGAGGATGTTCCTCGTGTCTATCTGGAGCGTCTCCTGATTCGGGTGCTTTCTGCCGCCCTGCGGAGGTACGTTCGATACCGTGCCCTCGATTATCTTCAGGAGAGCCTGCTGTACGCCCTCGCCGCTGACATCGCGGGTTATCGAGGTGTTCTCGGACTTTCGGGCTATCTTGTCTATCTCGTCGATGTAGATGATGCCGCGCTCTGCCGCCTTGATGTCGTAGTCAGCCGCCTGTATCAGTCTCAGGAGCACGTTCTCGACGTCGTCGCCTACGTAGCCTGCCTCGGTGATGGTCGTGGCATCGGCAATGGCAAACGGCACGTTCAGGAGCTTGGCAAGAGTCTGTGCGAGGAAGGTCTTTCCTACGCCTGTGGGGCCGAGGAGAAGCACGTTGCTCTTCTGGAGCTCTACGCCGTCCTTGTCCTGCTCATCCTGGCTCATTATTCGCTTGTAGTGGTTGTAGACGGCTACTGCAAGAGATATCTTCGCGTCGTCCTGTCCGATAACGTACTCGTCGAGGAAGTTCTTTATCTCTACGGGCTTGAGGAGCTTCATGGAAGTCTGTTCCTTCTTGTCGCCCTTTGCTGCCTTGCGGTGTGCCTTGGATATGCCAGGTCCGAATATCATCTCGTAGCAGTATACCACGCACTCGTCGCATATATTTGCAGAGCCTGCGGAAAACATACTCTGAACGCGGTTCTCGCCCTTTCCGCAGAAGCTGCACGACTTGAATTCAGCCATGTTGCCTTACCTCTTTTCGATTACCTTGTCGATAAGTCCGTACTCGAGTGCCTCCTGAGCTGTCATATAGTTGTCGCGCTCGCAGGCTTCGTGTATCTCCTCTGCGGTCTTTCCCGCATTTGCGGCAAGTATGGACTCGAGGCGCTCTCTGGTGCGCTCGAGGTTCTTAGCCTGTATCATGATGTCGGTCTGCTGACCGCCGAGACCGCCGCCGATGAGTGGCTGGTGTATCATTATCTCGCTGTTGGGAAGAGCGATACGCTTGCCCTTGGCTCCCGATGAGAGCAGGAAAGCGCCCATTGATGCTGCCATACCTATGCATATGGTCGACACGTCGCACTTGATGTAGTTCATTGTGTCGTATATCGCCATACCTGCGGACACAGAGCCTCCGGGGCTGTTGATGTAGAGGGATATGTCCTTTTCGGTATCCTGACTTTCAAGGAACAGGAGCTGTGCAACTACAAGGCTCGCAGTCGTGTCGTTCACCTGATCCGAAAGCATTATTATTCTGTCATTCAGCAAACGTGAGAAAATATCGTAGGATCTTTCTCCGCGGCTCGTCTGTTCGACAACATACGGTATAAAACTCATAATTTCATCGCCCTTTCTATAAAACCGTTGTCCCACAAAATATATGCGGGACAACTTTAAACTATTTCTGTTTTTTGCTGATTATTCAGCCTTCTCCTCTGCCTTAGCAGAGTTGTCTACTACTGCGTTCTCCTTAACGAGCTCTACAGCCTTCTGAACTCTCATATCAGCTGTGTACTCGCCGAGAGGTATGAATCTCTTTACTGTTTCAACGTCTACGTTGTTGGCAGCTGCGATCTCGGAGAGCCCGTTGTTTATCTCCTCCTCGGAGATCTCGATGTTCTCGAGGTCTGCTATCTTCTCAAGTGCAAGACGGAGCTTTACTTCGCCCTCTGCTCTGTCACGGTATGTGTCTCTGAGGGAATCCTCGTCCATTCCTGTGTACTGGCAGTACATCTTGAGGTTCATGCCCTGCTGCTGGAGCTGCTGGTCGAATGCACGGATAAGAGAATCTATTCTCTGCTCATACATACAGTTCGGGATGGGAGCGTCTACCTTTTCGATAAGTGCATTGAGGATAGCGTTCTCATATGCGGAATCTGCCTGCTGTACAGCTGCCTCTTCGAGCTTTGTCCTGATGTCGGCTCTGTACTCGTCAACTGTATCGAACTCTGTTGCGTCCTTGATGAGGTCGTCGTTTATCTCGGGGAGCTCCTCGTAGCTGATAGCCTTTACCTTTGTCTTGAAGGTTGCTTCCTTGCCTGCGTAGTCAGCCATGTGGTAGTCCTCGGGGAATGTTACGACTACGTCGAACTCGTCGCCGATGTTATGGCCTACGATCTGGTCCTCGAAGCCCGGGATGAACTGACCGCTGCCGAGCTTGAGCGGGTGGTCTTCGCCCTTGCCGCCCTCGAATGCCTCGTCTCCGAAGAAGCCCTCGAAGTCGATAACAACTTCGTCATCCATCTGGGCGGGTCTGTCCTCAACGGAAACTATACGTGCATTCTTCTTTCTGATGATCTCTATCTGCTTGTCGATATCGTCATCGGTTATATCCTTGACTTCCTTGGGAGCCTTTATTCCCTTGTAGTCGGAAATTTCGATCTCGGGCTTTGTTACGCATACGACCTTGAGCTCAACGCCGTTCTCCTTGTCGATGGAGGTTACTTCTACGTTGGGTCTGTCAACGAGGATGAGGTTCGTCTCGGCTACTGCTGCGTCTATCTCGGGTCCGAGAAGGCTGTTGATAGCGCCCTCGTAGAATGCGCCCTCGCCGTACTCCTTCTCAACGAGCTTTCTGGGAGCCTTGCCCTTTCTGAAGCCCTTTATCTGGATATTCTTTCTCTGGCGCTGGAACTCCTGCTCAACTGCGTTCTCAAAGGTAGCAGCATCGACTGTGATTACCAGCTCGGTGGTGTTTACATCTGTCTTGTTTGATGATTTTAACATATTGATCCTCCATGATATGATTTAACTGATGACCAGTGGGTACATCTATAACAATACTGGAATATTATACCACATTTAGGAATAATTTTCCACTGTATTTTTCAGCTTCTACGAATCGGACAATCCTACATCACTTTTTCAGGCATAAACTGTATATAATCCCCTGCTATCAGGTGAAAATCTATGTCGTCGTAGGTGTTCGTCACGCAGAGCGCGTGCGCCGAGCGCCCGTGGATATGTCCGTAGTAGCACGCCTTTATCTTGTAGCGGTAGAGCACTTCGAGTATGTCATAATTGAAGTTCGAGGCAAATATCGGCGGATAGTGCATGAACACTATCGGCTCCAAGCCAGCCTTGACTGCGGACTGTATGGACGTCTCCAGGCGCTGTACTTCGCGCTTCAGGACTTTCTCGTCCTGCTCTTCCCTGCCGCCGTCTGTGCCGTTTACCCAGCCGCGCGTGCCGCAGATGCCGATGCCTTCGTACTCGTAGTGGTTGTTGTGGAGGATATGCAGCGTGTCAAAGCCGTTCTCCGCAAAGAAGCCCTCCATTTTCTTCATCGTCACCCACCAGTAGTCGTGATTGCCTTTCAGTATCACCTTGCGCCCAGGAAGGTCGTTGATGAAGCGGAAGTCGGGCTCTGCCTGCTGAAGGGACATCCCCCATGAGATGTCGCCCGCGAGCACCACCGTATCCTCGGGCTTTACCGTCTCACGCCAGTTCTTCTCTATCCGCTCCTGATAGCTGTCCCAGCCAGCAAAGACCGCCATGGTCTTGGACGGGTCGCTGAAGCAGAGATGGAGGTCGCCTATGACGTAAAGGCTCATTATATGCCGAGTCTGCCGAGCACGTACTGCTTCTGCTCAGCCTTGTCTATCACGTCGCTGAAACGCTCGGGCTTGTTCCTGAGGTCTGCAAGAGCTGCGGGTACGGGTATATCCGAAAGCTCTGCGATGCGGTCTACCTTGGCGTACTCGTCGATGTCGGACGCCTTGCCCTCGAGTGCTTCGAGGACTGCCGCGCTGAACTTGTACGGGCTCGCTGTGGAGGCGATGACTGTCTTTGTCGTGTCGCCCGTTGCCGCCTTGTAGTCGTTGTATACCTTGACTGCGACTGCTGTGTGGGTGTCGCAGGTGTAGGAGTATTTCTCGTAGATATCGTGGATAGTTGCCTTGGTCTGCTCATCGTCGCAGAAGCCGCCGTAGAACTCCTCGGCAAGCTTTGCCTTGACGTCGGCGCTTACCTCATACCTGCCCTCGGTTGCGAGCTTGCCGAACCACTCGCTTATGAGCTTGTCGTCCCTGCCCGTCATAAGGTAGAGGAGGCGTTCGAGGTTGCTCGAGATGAGGATGTCCATTGAGGGCGATACCGTCGCGTAGAATTTGCGGTTCCTGTCGTATACGCCCGTATTTATGAAGTCCGTGAGGACGTTGTTGATGTTCGACGCGCATATGAGCTTGTTTACGGGGATGCCCATGTGCTTTGCATAGTAGGCCGCGAGGATATTGCCGAAATTGCCCGTGGGTACTACGATGTTTATCTTGTCGCCGAGCGCTATCTCGCCGTCCTTGACAAGCTCGGCGTAAGCTGATACGTAGTATACCACCTGCGGCACGAGACGTCCCCAGTTGATGGAGTTCGCCGACGAGAACATCATGCCGTTTTCCTCAAGCTTTGCCTTTACCTCGTTGTTCGTGAATATTGCCTTTACGCCGTTCTGGCAGTCGTCGAAATTGCCCTTGATAGCGCATACGCCGACGTTTGCGCCCTCCTGCGTCTTCATCTGGCGCTTCTGCATCGGGCTGACGCCGTCCTCGGGGTAGAATACGAGGATAGATGTACCCTCGACGTCCTTGAAGCCCTCAAGCGCGGCTTTTCCCGTGTCGCCCGATGTAGCAACGAGGATAACTATCTTCTTGTCGAGCTTTATCTTCTTTGCCGATGTTGTGAGGAAATAGGGCAGTATCTGGAGCGCCATGTCCTTGAACGCGCACGTGGGACCGTGCCACAGTTCGAGCATATATGTGCCGTCGAAGAGATGTGCCATTTCAGCAATGCTCTCGGTCTCGAAATTCTTCGTGCTGTAGGCGTTGTCCGTGCAGTAGTGTATCTCTGCATCGGTGAAGTCTGTGAGGTACTTCGCGAAAACGTATGCGGCTCTGTCGGCGTACTTCATCTCGCCGAGTGCCTTTATCTCGTCGTTTGTGAGCGCGGGTATGCTCTCGGGGACGAAGAGTCCGCCCTCCGCTGATATGCCCTGCGTGATTGCCTCCGCACTGCTCACCTTTACGCTGCTGTTTCTTGTGCTGTTGTAAAACATAGGATCACCCTTTTATTATATTTTGCCGTGTAAAATCGGCGTTTTTTAACAATTTGATTCTGTAGGGGCGCATTCCTTGCGCCCGTGCCGCCTTGACTTAAATTCTGATATGCGGGCGCTCGGAAAGCGCCCCTACAACGGGATATCAGAAAAACACATCATACCCCGTCGTATCATAGGCGTTTTCAAGGTAGTCTACCTCCGCTGCGCCGCCGTCAGCAAGCGTGACCTGCGCCGTGTCGAACCGCGGCTGCAATATGCTCGGGGAACGCCGCAGATACTCCGCCGCCGCACGTATCACAAGCCCCTGCTTGCGCCTGTTCACAGCCTCAAAGCCGCTAACCATGCTGCCGCGTCTGCGGGCTTTGACCTCCACGAACACTATGTAGTCGCCGTTCTCGGCAATAATGTCTATCTCTCCGCCCTTTATGCGGAAATTCCGCGATATTATGCGGTATCCGCGCTCTGTGAGATACGCGCAGACACGCTCCTCGCCGAGCCTTCCCGCCTCGGTCTTAGTCATTGCCGTCACCGAGTATCTTTTTCAGGAACGTGCGGCGATGTACCTCGCTCGGTCCGTATTTTTTCAGCATTTCGCAGTGCAGAGCCGTTCCGTAGCCCTTGTGCTGCTCGAAGCGGTATTCGGGATATTTAGCCGCTATCTCACGCATATAGCGGTCTCGCGATACCTTCGCGAGCACCGACGCCGCCGCTATCGAAGCAGACGTCGCGTCGCCCTTTATCACGCACCGTGCCTGACATTCAAGCTCGGGCAGCCTGTTGCCGTCAACAAGCGCAAGGTCGGGATTTATGCCAAGTCCGCTGACCGCGCGCTTCATAGCGAGCATGGTCGCATTCAGTATGTTCAGGCGGTCTATCTCCTCGACCGTCGCGGTCGCTACACAGTACGCCTTCGCCCTCGCGATGACCTCGTCGTAGAGCTTCTCGCGGCGGGTCTCCGATATCTTCTTGCTGTCGTTGAGGTAGTCTATCAGCGTTTCGTCGTCAAGCACGACTGCCGCCGCATACACGTCGCCTGCGAGAGGTCCGCGCCCTGCCTCGTCAACTCCGCATATTATCGGGAACTCCCTGCGGAGCTCGGTGTCGTAGTCGAAAAGCTCCTTGTGGAGAATTATTCTTGCCATAGTCACTCCTTCGTCGGCGGGAGCTCGAGCGTTATCCTTCCGAGCTTGCCGCTCCTGAACTCGTCGAGCACCGTTATTGCGGCTCTCTCGGTGTTTATCTCGCCGCCCGATATGACCATTCCGCGCTTCCTGCCGACCTTTTCGAGCAGAGCAAGTCCGTCGTCGTCGGCGCTGAGCTCTATCTTGTAGCGCTCTGTCAGCGACTGCGGGTAGCTTTCCGCGAGGTGGCTCAGGAGCTTCATCGCGAGCGTTTCGATATCGAGTATGTCGTCGCTTATCGCGCCCGTGAATGCGAGCCTTACCGCTGCCGACTGGTCCTCGAACTTCGGCCACAATACGCCCGGCATATCGAGGAGCTCGGTGTTGTCTTGCAGCTTGACCCACTGCTTGGTGCGGGTCACGCCCGGTCTGTCCTCGACCTTCGCGCGCTTGCCTCCCGCAAGCCTGTTTATCAGCGAGCTCTTGCCCACATTCGGGATACCGAGTATCATCATGCGTATCGGTGCTCCGCCCATCCCGCTCCTTTCGCGCTTCTCCATGAGCTCGCGCAGAACGGTCGCTTTCAGTGTCGGCATGAGCTTGTTCAGTCCCTTGCCCGACTTGCAGTCCACAGCCAGAGCCGTCACATTTTCCCTTTTAAGGTAATTGACCCACGCAGCTGTCGCGTTCGCATCGGCGAGGTCGCATTTATTCAGCAGTACGATACGCGGCTTATTCGCGGTGAGCGTGTCTATCTCGGGATTTCGGCTGCTCATAGGCGTGCGGGCGTCTATCAGCTCCGCGACTGCGTCCACGAGCTTGAGATTGGCACTGATAGCCCTTCTCGTCTTCGCCATATGTCCCGGGAACCACTGTATCGTTTTTATATCGTTATTATCCAAAGCAAACTCCTTCGTTTACAGCTTTATCTCACCACTTATGAGCCTGTCGATTATCGCCTTTGCCCGCGATTCGAGCTTTGGCAGGCAGTCAAGCGGGAAGAATCTCAGTTCGGTGCTCTCACCGTCGTTGATGTTAAGCCTTCCGCTGTAATTTCTTACGCGGTACAGTGCGATAATAGTGTCCACCTCATCGCCGTTTGGGTAAGAGTAATGGTATGCATCTCCCGACAGCACTGCAACCAGCTCAAGAGCGTCTGCATCAAGGTCTGTTTCCTCCTTGAGTTCCCTGACAGCGCACTCCTCGAGCGTTTCGCCGAGCTCCTTGCCGCCGCCCGGAATGCCCCAGTCGCCTGTGTCGCTCCTCAAATTCAGCAGAAGCTCGCCCTTCTCATTGAAAACGAGCACCGTCGCACCTGCATATATTATCGGGTCGTGACCAACCTTTTTCCTAATTTCGGATATGTAACTCATATCGCTCTCCTGTATGTCTCAGTCAACAGCTCCGAAGCTCGCGAACGGGTAGAATCTCAGCAGGACTGTGCCTACCACGCTCCCCTCGGGGACGAAGCCTATCTCCGACGAGCGGCTGTCCTTCGAGACAGAGCGGTGGTCGCCCATAACGAAAATGTATCCTTCGGGCACGGTTATCGGGTACTTGCCCGTGAATGCGCCGCCGTCAGCGTGGGTGAGCCCGAGGCGGACGTAGTCCTCACGGAGCTTTTCGCCGTCGACGTACACTGTGCCTTTCGTGAAGTCGATATCTATGGTCTGACCTCCGCGGGCTATCACGCGCTTTACGATTATATCGTTCACACCCTTGCCCTCTGCGACCGAGCCGTCCTCGGCGAAAGTGTAGCTGTTTTTCGCATCAATGAGGATAATGTCGCCGTTTTCAGGCTTCTTGTCGAGCAGGTTCACCAGCACCTTATCGTTCGGCATCAGCGTATTCTCCATTGAGCCGCCCTTTATCGAGGCTATCCGCAGTATGTACGTAAATACCAATGTCACAACAAAAAAAGTTATGACAAGGGTCTCTGCGATGTCGGCTAAGCCGCTGCGCGGAGACCTTTTGCTGCTGTCGGGGACCTCAGTCATTCTCGGGTCCCTTCCATGAATCTGTCAGTATGTCGAAATCTTTCAGCGGCGAGTATCTCACGAGAGCCTTGCCGTATATCTGGTTCTTTTTCACAAGTCCGACGCTTCTTGCTCGGCTGTCGGTGGAATGATTGCGGTTGTCGCCCATTACGAAGTAGTAGCCATCGGGTATGGTTATCGGGTACTGGTCCGTGAATGCGCCGTAGCCGATATCGGTGGTCTCTGCTCCGCTGTTGATGTAGGGCTCGTTGAGCACCTTGTCGTCTACGATGACCTTGCCTTCCCTGATATCTACGGTCTGACCGCCCTTTGCGATGACGCGCTTGATTATGCACTCGCCTATCGCGCTCGAAGTCCTTTCGTCGGGGATATAGGGCTCGCCGTTTTCGTCAAGGAGGTAGTTCACGTCCTTGTTGATAACGAGGATATCGCCGTAGTCAACGTCGAAAAACACCGTAGACATGAATATCTTGTCGGTGTTGTTGAGCGACGGGTCGTAGTCCTTGTTAAGGGTGGGCACCATTGAGTGTCCTACGATATTTACGGGGTGGAGTATGTAGGTGAACACCATTACTATGACGAACACCGTCACGAGTGTGGACTCGATTATCTCGATTATGTCGTTGAGCAGGCTCGTCTTCTTCTCGGGAGCTTCTTCCTGCTTGTTCTCTATCTTTTCGTTATTGTTTTCCATAACGTGACCTCGCTGAAATAGAAATATGTAGCAAAAAAGGGACTTTGCGTCCCTCGAGGATTAGTCCGTCCTGCCGACAGCAAGTGTCGGCAGATACGGTCTTTACCGCCGCTCTTAGCGGATCTGTTCCTTGACCTTTGCAGCCTTACCAACTCTGTCTCTGAGGTAGTAGAGCTTAGCTCTGCGGACTTTACCGCTTCTTACGATCTCTACCTTGTCAACAACAGGTGAGTGGAGAGGGAATACTCTCTCGATGCCGCAGCCGTGTGCAACACGTCTTACTGTGAAGGTCTCGCTGATGCCGCCGTGCTTCTTGGCGATAACTGTTCCCTCAAAGACCTGTATACGGCTCTTGTCGCCTTCCTTGATCCTTACGTGAACCTTGATGGTGTCACCGATGTTGAAAGCGGGAACGTTTTCCTTCATGCTCGATTCGCTGATGAGTTTGAGTGCATCCATTTTAATTTCCTCCTAAAATTTCCGAACATTCTTACCCGTTCCGTGCGATGAGTTCAGCATACTGCATTGCACGGGAAAATATATGAAAATGTGTGAGACTGTCACACGAGCCGCTTTCGCAGCCTCTGCATAAGCAGGTATCGGGCAGCGGACTATCCGATTTAATGTCTTTCGGCATTAACCCTCGACCGTATGTGAGATATACGGACGGAATTTCAAATGCTTTTATATCATACCACACTTTGGCATAAAATGCAAGCGATTTTTCAAAAAAACATATTTAATTTATTGTTCTCCCGCTGTAGGGGCGAGTTCCGCTCGCCCGCATATTGCGGTCAAACACAGTCGGGCGCACGGAATGCGCCCCTACAGGCTATTTTTTCCGCAGCACAGCCATTGCCGCGTGGTGGAGAATGTCGAACTCCGCGGGCGCCGTTCTTTCGAGCATTTCCATGTGCTCGCGCTCCCATGCGGCGGTCTCCTCGGGCGTGAGTGAGGCTCCGACGCCGCGGCACGCCTTCATCCTGCCGTTCCAACTCTCGCGCGTGAAGTGTACAGGCAGGTCGTAGTCCTCGCTGACCTCGACCTCGAAGTATCTCTCCGCTGCTTCGGGTATGTACACGGGCTTGCGCTCGTAGCCTGCTCCCGTCCACTTCGGATTGTATTTCAGCACGAGCTCCTCGCTCACTTTGGCAAGGGCGTCGTCTTCGGGCACCCATGCCATGAACAGGATAACGAGCCGTCCGCCGTCTTTCAGCAGGCGTGCGAGCTTCGGCATAACGACGTCATAATCAAAGTAAAAAAAGCACTGGCACGCCGTTATCACGTCGAATGAGCCGTCGGGGAAGTCGAGCTCCTCTGCGGACGAGACTACGTAGTCTATGTCCATTCTGCCCTCTTCGGCAAGACGCTTAGCCTGCGCTATCTGGTTCTCCGAGATATCGGAGCCGACCCACTCCGCACCGTAATGGTACATCGCACGGGGAACTACGCCCGTTCCCGTGCCGAGGTCAAGCACGCGCTGTCCGCGGACGCATAGTCCGTGCTCTGCGACTTTATCAAAGAAAACAGGCGGGTAAATATCGCGGTATTTAGCGTAGTCGGACGAGGTGCGTCCCCAGTCGAACGCCTTTCCGCCGTCTATGTTTTGGCTGAATATGTCCATTTATATCTGCTCCTTTCAACGTTAAACTGTAGGGGCGAGTTCCGCTCGCCCGAAAGCTAAATCCTTGTCAAGACGGGCGCACGGAATGCGCCCCTACAATAACTTCGTACCGCACGGGCGGATAATATCCGCCCCTACTCGAAAACGGTGTTGTCCGCGCACAGGATTGCCGTGCGGCGGATATCCGCGGGCTCAAAAGCTGTGTCCGTGACGTTTTTCAAAGCCTCTATGAACAGCGTGGGATTGTAGTTCGTCTGTGTGCCCGCGGGCAGGTACATCGTGATGTCAACCGAATGCCCCGTGTCCGTACAGGTCAGGAGCTCCGTATCGGGTTTGATATCTACCGTCTTTACGCCCTTTTTCGTCTTCTTTTCTATGAGTATCTCGGGCGCCGCAATAAGGCTCTGTACCGCTTCGTACAGCCCTGCGGAGTCCTCCGTCACAAGCGAGAATGCGTACTCAGCCTTGGCTATCGCTGTTATCTTCTGCTTCTGCTCCGCGACCTTCACTATCCGCATACCCTCGGGCATTACCGCATTCAGCGCGTCGCGTATCGCCTCCATCGACATATCATCGTCGGTGATGTTGAAGTCCAGTATCTCGCAGCTGCTCTCGAATCCCAGCGACAATGCCAGTGCGAAGCTGTAGTAGGGGTGCGGATTGAAGCCCTCTGTGTACCATATCGGTATGCGTGAACGCCTGAATGTACGCAGCATACAGCGGTTCAGGTCAAGGTGGGAGATGTACTTCGCACGCCCCTTTTTCTCAAACGTTGCTCTGACTCTTAGCAAAGCATTCCCTCCCCACTTTCTTGTTTACTCCGCAGCCCGAACACCTCTGACGGCAGTTCGGAGTCGTTTTTGACTCGTGTGCTGTCTTGTTCTCGCGTACGAGAAATGCCTTGTCCACGAGGTAGTCGAGGTGGTCCCACGGCAGTATCTCGTCATATTCAAAGCGGCGGTTCGCGTAGAACGACGGGTCTATGCCGCAGTCCGCGAACGCCTCCAGCCACAGGTCGGGCTTGAAGTATTCCTCCCAGCTGTCGAACTTGCAGCCCTTCTTCCACGCCGCGTATATCGCGGGACACAGCCTTCTGTCGCCCTTCGCCAGTATGACTTCGAGCATACTTACGTTCGGGTCGTGGTAGCTTATCTTTATCTTCTTGCTCTTGGTCGAGCCGAGCAGCAGCTTCTGCTTGTGCTCGACCATTTCACGCGTGTCCTGCGGCTCGAACTCGAACGGTGTGAACGGCTTAGGTACAAACGTTGCACAGCTCACCGAAACCTGCACGCCCTTGCCGCGCGGTCTGTCCTCGATGCTGTAGAAGAGGTCGACGATACGCTGCGCGAGCTCCGCTATGCCGACGATGTCCTCATCTGTTTCGGTCGGAAGCCCCATCATGAAGTAGAGCTTGACGCTGCTGTAGCCGCCCTCAAAGGCGATGCGGCAGGTGTTCATTATCTCCTCCTCGGAGACGTTCTTGTTGATGACGTCGCGGAGGCGCTGTGTGCCGCCCTCAGCCGCAAATGTGAGCCCGCTCTTGCGCACCTTCTTTATCTTGTTGAGCAGCGATTCCGAGAAGTTGTCCACTCGCAGCGACGGCAGCGACAGGTTGATGCGCTCGCCCGCCGTGTAGTCGATTAGCTTCGAGAGCATATTGTCGATGTCGGAATGGTCGCTCGTACTCAACGACGCGAGCGAGACTTCGTCGTAGCCTGTGTTCTCGCACAGGCACTTGGTCTGCTCGTATATCGTATCTGCCGATTTTTCGCGGAATGGACGGTATATGAAGCCCGCCTGACAAAAACGGCAGCCGCGTATGCAGCCGCGCAGCACCTCAACGGACACGCGGTCGTGGACTATCTCCGTGAACGGGACAACGAAATTCTTCGGGTAGTAGACCTTGTCGTAGTCGCGGATTATGCGCTTTTGTACGGTCGCGGGTATGCCCTCGTCTACGTCGAGGCGGTCTATCGTGCCGTCCTCCTTGTAGGCGAAGTGATAGAACTGCGGCACGTATACTCCGCCTATCTGTGCGGCGGCACGCAGGAACTCCTGCCTCGTCGCGCCCTTCCGCTTCATCTCGAGGTAGAGGTCCATGAGCTCGAGGTTGACCTCCTCGCCCTCGCCGAGCACGAACAGGTCGAAGAAGTCAGCGAGCGGTTCGGGATTGCACACGCACGGTCCTCCCGCAATGACTATCTGTGTGAGCTCCTGCGGTCTGTCTTTCGCGAATATCGGTATGCCCGCGAGGTCGAGCATATTCAGTATGTTCGCGTAGGAGAGCTCGTACTGCAATGTGAAGCCGATGAAGTCAAAATCGCGTATGGGGTCGAGGCTCTCGAGGGCGTAGAGCGGGATGCCGTTCGCGCGCATTATCGCCTCAAAGTCCTCCGAAGGCGCAAAGCAGCGCTCGCACCAGTAATTCTCACGCTCGTTCGTCAGCGAGTACAGTATCTTCATGCCGAGGTGCGACATTCCGATGTCGTATGTATCGGGGAAGCAGAACGCGAAGCGGACATCAACCTTCGACTTGTCCTTTATCACGCTACCGACCTCACCGCCTATGTAGCGCGAGGGCTTCTGCACCTCGAGAAGGTGCTTCTCAATTTTTGCTTTTAAGTCCATATATCCACCTTTGGGTATCATCAAATATGTGTAGGGGACGGCGTCCTCGACGTCCCGCAAATCAATTGCCTGTAGGGGCGGATATCATCCGCCCTGTCTGTTCATTTTACAGCGTGAAGCGCATGGGCAGGAAGTCCGAGAGCCTGAACCAGCCGTTCGACAGTATCACCGCAAGTTCGTCGCCGCAGAACTCGCTAAGAACTTGCAGACACGCTCCGCACGGCGGGCAGGGCTTGGAGAAGTCACGCGTGGAGCTGCCCGCTATCGCGATAGCCTTGAACTGCGTCACACCCTCCGATACCGCCTTGAACACAGCCGTGCGCTCGGCACAGTTCGTCAGCGAATATGACGCGTTTTCGATATTGCAGCCCGTGAATACCCGCCCGTCCGACGACATCAGCGCCGCTCCGACGCGGAAGTGCGAGTAGGGGCTGTACGACTTTTCGGCAGCCTTTACGGCTGCGGCAAAGAGCTCCTTGTCCGTCATTTTTTGCCGCCTCCGACCTTGTGCTTCTTTCCGTCGGGAGTCATGATGTAGGTGTGCTCGAGCTGCTGCATGAGATTGCCCGTCACGGAGGCGCGGTACTCGTTGCGGAGCTCGGTCTGCTCGGCTTTTTCGGCTTCGGTGAGTCCCTCCGCCTTTGATTTGCGCGCGAGCTCGTTTATGCGGTCTATTTTTTTCTGTTCCATGATAACCTCGCTGACCTTCCGCATTCTGCGGAAAATGTAGTTATTGTAATTATAACCCGACATGGCGCAAATGTCAAGGCGCGGCAATGATGCCCTCCTAATTGTAGGGGACGCCGCCCTCGGCGTTCCGCAAATACGCGTACGGCATACACGGGTGCGCTCGTCCAAATAAAAACGTCAGATTTCTCGTTCGCAAACAATCCGGTGAATTGTTTGCGAACATGATAGCTGACGTTTCAATGCAGGCGCTCGGAATACGCCCCTACAGCGGAACGCCGAGGGCGGCGTTCCCTACAACGATACGTATAATTACACATTACAAAAAATGCGAATTTTTTTCGTAAAATTATTGTAAAAGCTGTCCGTATATGATATAATAAATAATGTATATGATTTTTTCAGCCACTTTTGGCAGAACGGAGCTTGATATGGACAACATCATTACCTTCGGCGGAAGTATGACCAAACAGATAAATTTTGCCATGCAGCAGAATTATGTGCCCGTTTTCCGCAATATCACCCTCACCAACAACACCGACGAGGTCATCCCCGCTGTAAGGCTCAGGGTCAGCTTCGAGCCCGAATTCGCCAAGCCGTTCGAGTCGCTCCCGACCGACCTGCTGCCCTCGCGTCCTGCGGAGATAGCTCCCGTGAATATAGTCCTCAATGCCGACTACCTGTTCAGTCTCACCGAAAAAATGGTCGGCAGCGTGACCGTCGAAGCCGTAAAAGGTGACGAGGTCATCGCCTCACAGGTGAACACTATCGAGCTCCTCGCCTACGACCAGTGGACGGGCGTGCTCTTTATGCCCGAAATGATAGGCGCCTTCATCACTCCCAACCACCCGAAGGTGAAGGAGATAGTCGCCGAAGCGGGAAAATATATGCAGAAATGGAGCGGTTCGCCGTCCTTCACGGGATATCAGGACCGCAACCCAAATATCGTGAAAATGCAGATGGGTGCGATATACGCCGCTTTGCAGGAGCAGAATATCGCCTATACCGCGCCGCCTGCGAGCTATGAGACCGCTCAGCGCGTGCGCCTGCCCGAGGACGTCCTCACAGGCAAGAGCGGCACCTGCATCGACCTTGCCGTGCTGTACTGCGCCTGCCTCGAAGCCATTGACCTCAATCCCCTGCTCTATATCGTGAAGGGTCACGCTTTCGCGGGCTGCTGGCTCGTCAACGAGACCTTCTCCGACTGCCTGCAATACGACGTCTCCGCTATTTCCAAGCGCATCGCCAAGGGCGTGAACGCGATGAGCGTGGTCGAGTGTACCGACTTCACCGCGGGCAAGGGCGTCGATTTCGACACAGCCGAGGCTCACGCCGCCAAGCACCTCGAATCATTCGACGACTTCTATTTCGCAGTCGATGTTACCCGCACGAGAGCGGGCGGCATTCGTCCCATGCCTGCGCGTGTGTTCGAGAACGGCGCTTTCAAAGCCGTCGACTACGGCGAGCGCAAGCGCAGCGAGATAACCTCCGCACCCTCGGAAATGGACATAATCGGCGATATTCAGCTCGACGGCGAGCCGCGCGAAGTCACAAAGCAGGTCATCTGGGAGCGTAAGCTGCTCGACCTCAGCCTCCGCAACAGCCTCCTCAACTTCCGCCCCTCCACTATGAACGTGCAGGTAATGGTCACCGACCTCGGCGAGCTCGAGGACGTGATATCGCAGAATGAGGAGTTCAAGGTATGCCCAGTGCCGAACGATATGTCCTTCACTATGGCTGACAGCAAGATTTTCGAGACCGAAAACGACAAATCAAAAATCGACGCCGTTGCCGACTCCGAATTCAAGAGCCGCCGACTCCGTACCTTCATCAGTGAGGCGGAGCTCGAAAAGATAATGAAAAAACTCCACAGGCAGGCTAAGGTCAGCATCGAGGAAAACGGCGCGAATACGATATATCTCGCGCTCGGATTCCTCCGCTGGTACGAGACCGACAAGAGCGAGAAGGCTCGCTATGCTCCGCTCGTGCTGATTCCCGTCGACATCAACCGAAAGGTGCAGGACAAGTCCTACACGATAAAGGTACGCGACGAGGAGACGCAGGTCAACATCACCGTGCTCGAAATGCTCAGGCAGTTCTTCGGCATAGATATCAAGGGGCTCGACCCCGTGCCTATGGACGAGAACGGCGTTGACCTGCCGCTCATATTCAGCACTGTCCGTCAGGGTATCATGGCGCGTACACGCTGGGATATCGAGGAGTACGCTTTCATCGGACAGTTCTCCTTCAACCGCTTCATCATGTGGAACGATATCCGCAACCGCGCCGATGAGCTCGCCGCAAACAAGGTCGTTGCAAGCCTCATCTCGGGCAAGACCGAATGGGAAGGCGGCGATATCTCCATGACTCCCCTCGACCTCGACAACAAGGTCGCTCCCGCTGACCTTGCTGTGCCCGTAGCTGCCGATTCTTCGCAGCTTGCGGCTGTTTATGCTGCAAATGCGGACAAGAGCTTCGTCCTCCACGGACCTCCCGGAACAGGTAAGTCCCAGACTATTACCAATATGATAGCCAACGCCCTCCACCACGGCAAGACCGTGCTCTTCGTCGCCGAAAAAATGGCGGCTCTTGAGGTCGTGGAGAAGCGTCTGAACAAGATAGGGCTCGGGCCGTTCTGCCTTGAGCTCCATTCCAATAAAGCACAGAAGCGTGCCGTGCTCAAGCAGCTCGAGGATACGCTCAACGTCGGCAGAGTCAAGACTCCCGCCGAATACGAGGCTGAGGCTGCAAAAATAGCCTCTCTGCGCGCCGAACTCAACGACACTATGTCCGAGATACACAAGGTTCGCCCGTACGGTCTGTCGCTCTACGACGCGGCTGTCAGGTACGAACAGTTCAAGCCGTTCGGCGGGAAGTTCAGCTTCTCGCAGTCGCAGATAGATGCAATGAACGCCGAGACCTACTCACAGTGGCACGAAGAGCTCGAACGCCTCGCTGCGGCAGGCAGGGAGTTCGGCGACGTGACCGCTTCTCCCCTCACCTGCTGCCGCCTGACGGAGTGTACTCCCGATACGCGCGGCAGGCTCGAAGCTAAGCTCGGCGAGTTCAAGTCGGCGCTTGCGGCGGCGGGAGCTCACAGCGGTGAGCTCTGCGCGGCTGTCGGCTCGGAAAAACTCGGCTACGAGCAGTGCAGGGCTGCCGCTGACCTCATCACCACGGCTTCCTCCGATGGGTATATCCTTCCGCAGATACTCACAGGCAGCGATTGGGAGCTCCGCAGAGAAGCTGCGGGTCAGCTCATCGCTTCGGGACGTCAGCAGCGCGCGCTCAAGGCGGAGGTGCTCGGTCAGTTCGAGCCGTCCGTCCTCGCATACGATGCGAGCGGGGCTCTCGTGAACTGGAAAACAGCTCAGAGCAAGTGGTTCCTGCCTAAGCTGTTCGGTACGAACAAACTCGTCAAGGAGCTCGCGGCTCACGCAAAGTCGCCCGCTACAGTAACAAAACAGAACATAGTTCAGCACTACGAAAAGCTCAATCAGCTCGGAGCTCTGAGCGGTGCCATAATCAACGCGCAGCCCGAGCTTACCGCGGTATTCGGCGCTCTGTGGCAGGGCGAGAACTCCGACTGGGATATGATAGACAAAGCTGTGGCGCTCTCCGATAAGCTGAGAGGAGGACTGGCGGCGGCTCCGCTCGGTGCGGAGGAGAAGACGCGGCTCGCACAGGCTCTCGTCAGCGGCTACGGCGACCCGTCCGCAAAGACGGCTTCCAAGGCTGCGGCTGACAGGCTCTCTGCGGACTTTGCTCAGCTCAGTGAAGAGGTGTCCGCGCTCGGAAGCGAATTCGCCCTCACGCCCGACGCTCTCGGCGGGGATAACTGGTCTGCGGAGGCTTCCGCACAGGCTGACAGCGTTATCGGTGCGCTCCCGCAGCTAAAGGAGTGGACGGGCATAGTCACGATATGCAACAGGCTCACTGAACTCGGCATCGGCAATGTCGCCGATAACTTCCTCGCGGGAAAAGTGCGCTCGGACGAGCTCCTCGGCGGGTTCGACTGCGATATCTGCCGCGCTATGGTGACCTCCACTATCTCCGCGAGCCCGATACTCTCCAAGTTCCAAGGGACACTGTTCGAGGAGACTATACGCAAGTACGGCGAGGTGCTCGACAGGTTCTCGACCCTCACCATTAATGAGCTCGTTGCCGAGCTCTCCGCCAAGATACCCGCGGCAGGCGCTTCGGCAGCAAGCTCCGAGATAGGCATTCTCCAGAAGGCGATAAAGAGCAACGGACGCATGATGTCCATACGCAAGCTCTTCGACAGCATTCCCAACCTCCTGCGCAGGATGTGCCCCGTCATGCTCATGAGTCCGATATCCGTCGCTCAGTACATCGACCCTTCCTACCCCAAATTCGACCTCGTAATCTTCGATGAGGCTTCGCAGCTCCCGACCTGTGAGGCTGTCGGTGCTATCGCACGCGGCGAAAATGTCATCATCGTCGGCGACCCGAAACAGCTCCCGCCTACAAGCTTCTTCTCGTCAAATCAGGTCGACGAGGAGAACTACGAGAAGGAAGACCTCGAGAGCGTGCTCGACGACTGCCTCGCGCTCTCTATGCCGCAGGAGCACCTGCTCTGGCACTACCGCTCGCAGCATGAGAGCCTCATCGCCTACAGCAACGCCAAGTATTACGACAACAAGCTCTTCACCTTCCCGTCGCCCGATGACCAGATATCCGAGGTCAGCTGGGTTCACGTGGACGGCTTCTACGACAAGAGCTCCACCCGCACCAACAAGGCTGAGGCTAAGGCTATCGTGGAGGAAATTTCGCGCCGACTGGAGGACCCCAAGCTCCGCAAGTTCAGTATCGGCGTTGTTACGTTCAGTCAGCCCCAGCAGAACCTCATCGACGATATGCTCATGGACGCCTACAGAGAGCGCCCCGAGCTCGAGCAGTGGGCGAATGAACAGTATGAGCCCATCATAATCAAGAACCTCGAAAATGTACAGGGCGACGAACGCGATGTCATCATGTTCTCTATCGGCTACGGTCCCGACAAGGAGGGCAAGGTCAGCATGAACTTCGGTCCGCTCAACCGCGACGGAGGCTGGAGACGTCTCAATGTCGCTATATCGCGCTCGAAGTGCCAGATGATCGTGTTCTCCGTAATCACTCCCGAGATGATAGACCTCTCGCGCACACGCTCCGACGGCGTCGAGGGACTCAAGGGCTTCCTCGAATTTGCGGCTAAGGGCAGGAGCGCCCTCGCCGTAAGAGGCAATACCTCCGCCAAGACTGCCGACTTCAGCAATGTGCTCGCAGAGGAGCTCCGCAAACGCGGATATACCGCCAACTGCGCGGTGGGCTGCTCGGACTTCAAGATAGATGTGGCTGTCGCCGACCCCGAGAATACCTCGCGGTACATACTCGGCATAAACTGCGGTACCAAGTCAAACTATGTAAACGGCACCGCCAAGGACAGACACCTCTCGCAGGCGTCGGTGCTGCGCGGTCTCGGCTGGAATACGATGAACGTCTATATCCTCGACTGGCTCGACAACAAGGACAAGGTCATCAAGAAAATCGAGGACGAGATAGCCGCTGTCATCGAGCGCAGGAACGCTCCTCCCGAGGCTGTCAAGGATGAGCCCAAGCCGCAGAAGCAGGAGCTTGTATTCGAGACCGAGGAGGTCAGCTCTCTCGCCGAGAGATGCGCGGCCTACAAGCCGTTCAGGGTCAAGGAATACGGCAAGAGCGAGAGCTTCAACGAGACGGGCGAGGTCAGGATGATCAAGTGCGTCAAGGATATCCTCGCGGCTGAGGCTCCTATAAGCAGGACGGCTCTCACAAAGAAGCTGTTTGCGTGCTTCGGCGTGGCAAGGACGACTCCCAATACCAAGGCGGCTGCCGACAGTGCGATAGATAAGTGCGGGGCGGTCGTAACAAAGGCGGGCGAGAACGACTTCCTGTGGCTGCCCGACCAGACTCCCGACAGCTATGACATCTGCCGCGCGAACTGCTCAGATGAGGACAGACGCCCGCTCGACGAGGTCGCTCCCGAGGAGATAGCGGCGGGCATTAAGCTGATAATGTCCGAGCAGATAGCTATGCTCCGCGATGACCTCATCCGCGAGACAGCTCACCTGTTCGGCTTCACGAGGGTGACTCCCACAATCGAAACAGCTGTCTCCCTCGGCATCCGCGAGGCGAAAAAACGCGGATATGTCGAGTTCTCCGAGGACGGACGCATTAGTTATACGGAATAATGTAGGGGCGGATATCATCCGCCCGCAATAAATGGCACTGTAATACCGCGCGGAATAATTCCGCGGGTAAAGCAATTGAGGACTTCTACAAGGGGAGGCTCTCTCTTGCAGAGCCTCCCCTCTTTCAAAACAGTCCACTGGACTGTTTTGAAATTCATCCCCTTGCAGAGCGCACTTCGTCGCGGGACGCTGTCCCACACCCTGCCAAAGGCTCTGCCTTTGGAATCCGCCAAGGAGCACAGCCCCTTGGAACCCAATGTTCGCGCTGTAGTTCATTCAAAACGGAAGCAATCTCCGCGAATCTTACAAACAGAAAACCAAAGAAAGAAGCGATAAATTGAACAGACTTCTCATACTCATCGGAAAGATTATCGTCGGCGTCCTGCACCTGTTTGGGCGCAACGCCGGCAACCTCCCCGGAATCATACTCTGGCACCTTACGGGCGGAAAATGCTGCAAGATGTTCAGGGTCGACTGCCCGATAATCGCCATAACAGGCACAAACGGCAAGACCTCCGTCACCAACTGCGTCGCTCAGCTCTTCGAGCAGAGCGGAAAGAACATCATTATCAACAAGGAGGGCAATAACCTCGATACGGGTATATGTTCGCTCCTGCTCCGTCACTGCGACGGTGCGGGCAGAGTAAACGCCGATTACCTCATACTCGAGACTGACGAGAGCCACGTGCCTGTGGTGTACTCGCAGCTCAGGCTCGAAACGCTCGTGGTGCTCGACTTCTTCCGCGACCAGCTCGACCGAAACGGCGAGATGGAAACGCTCATTCAGAAGATAAACGGATTCTGCAAGACCTTTGACGGGAACCTCATACTCAACGGCGACGACCCCAACACCGCTCGCCTCGGCAAGGCTAATCCCGACAGCAGGAACGTCAAATACTTCCGCGCAGACAGGTACGCCTTCGCGACCGAGAAGATATTCGAGGCTTCCGAGGGAAGGTTCTGCCCGTTCTGCGGCGAGCCGCTCGTGTACGAGTT
Source organism: Ruminococcus sp. YRD2003 (assembly GCA_900109435.1). Lineage (GTDB taxonomy): Bacteria > Bacillota > Clostridia > Oscillospirales > Ruminococcaceae > Ruminococcus > Ruminococcus flavefaciens_G. The sequence goes on from FNZT01000016.1 coordinate 60,547, forward strand.
CTATCAGTACTCGCACATCGGTAAGTTCGCCTGTCCCAAGTGCGGCTTCGGTGATTACGAGCCTTACATCTCTGCGGGCGGCATAGACCTCGAAAAGCCCGTATTTACGGCGGACGAGCATGAGTATTCTCCCAAGCTCAACAGCATCTACAACGTCTACAATATGACGGCGGTAGCGGCTGTGGCAAAGCTCTACGGCATCGCGCAGGACGTCACCGCGAATGTCATCGACAACTACACCGTCAACAACGGCCGCATGGAGACATTTATGCTCGGAGATAGGCTCACTACCCTCAATCTCGCGAAAAATCCCGTAGGTGCAAATATGACCCTCCGTGTCATGAACGAGATGAAAGGCGAAAAAGAACTCCTTTTCGTGCTCAACGACAACGTTGCGGACGGGCTCGATGTGTCGTGGATATGGGACATAAATTTCAGCATTTTTGAACGCGTGACCCGCGTGGTAACGTCGGGTACGCGCGCCTACGACATAGCCGTGCGTATCAAGTGCTCGGGCTATGACCCCGCGAATATCATAGTCCGTCCCGACCTCGACGAGGCTGTGGCGGAGCTCGCTAAGACCGAGGGGCGCAAGTTCGTCATCGCGAACTACACCGCTGTCCAGCCTACACGCGCTGCTCTTAAACGCTATATTTCAGCCAACGGAGGTAAGTGCGATGAGTGAGATAAGGATACTCCATATGTATGCGGATATGCTCGACCTCTACGGCGACGGCGGGAATATGGAGATAATCAGGTACCGATGCGAAAAACGCGGCATAAACTGCGTTGTCGACAAGTATTCCATTGACTCGGCTATGCCCGATTTTGGCAGCTACGACGTCATCTACATCGGCGGCGGCGCTGACCTCGAACAGCAGCATATCTCCGCCGACCTCATAAAGTGCAGGGAAGGCATTAAGGCTGCCTATGAGGGAGGGACTTTCCTGTTCCTAATCTGCGGCGGCTACCAGCTCATGGGCAAATACTACCGCGATGCCGACGGCAATGAGATAGCGGGGCTCGGACTTTTCGACTACTTCACCGTTGCTCCGTCGAGCCGCAAAAAACGCTGTATCGGCAATGTCGTCATACGTACCACCTTCACGGGCGCGACCGTGGACGTCGTCGGATTCGAGAACCACGGCGGTCAGACGCAGGACGTGAAAACTCCCCTCGGAGAGGTGCTCTGCGGCAACGGCAACTGCTCGAAAAGCCGCTATGAGGGCTACTTCGAGAAAAATGTCATCGCGACGTATATGCACGGTCCGTGCCTCGCGAAAAACCCCGAACTCTCGGACTATATCATCGGTTACTGCCTCGACAGGCACAGCGGCTCGCACGTTGAGCTCGCAAAGCTCGACGATACGCTCGAACTCGACTGCCGACGTGTAATGACGGAAAGGCTGCTGAAAAAGTAAGCTATCAGCCGTTAGCCGTAATCCATTAGCTATCGGTGTTCACTGCGATCATATTTTTAAATATCATTGCCGAAGGCAATACCGCGAGCTAACGGCTAAAGGCTAAAAGCTAAAGGCTCAAATTTATACAAATGGAGACAATATGAAAAAATATACACTTACTTCTATCTCGGCAGCGGCGCTGCTGCTGACGGGCTGCGGACACAGCGTGGGGGCTGAGAGCCCTGCGCCCGTGACAACTACTGCCGCGGTGACGACTTCGACTGCCGCTCAGACAACTGCTGCCACCACCGTTACTACTACGGTTACCACTACAAAGAAAATAAGCACCGATATCCCAGAGGGAGTCGTGCTCGGGTCTGAGGCGGAGGTGGAGGTCTACTCGCAAACGACGATAGCTGAGCTCATCACCGACAACAACGTGAAGCTCACTGCTCCCGCCGACCTCATAGACACCGACGGGCTCGGTGAGAAAAAGGCTAAGGTCACATTTGAGTACGAGGGGAATGAGTACGAGAAGGAGATTGCCTACAATGTTGTCGACACCACTCCCCCGCTGATACTCAACTCGGGCTGGAATCCGTACACGAAGGTCGGCGAGCCGTTCGATATCGACAGCATTATCGGCTACGTCGACAACTACGACCGCGCTCCGTCCGTAACCTATTCGGGAGATACGGACACCTCGGAGGTCGGCAAGCTCGACCTCGCTGTGACTGTGACAGACAGCTCGGGCAACTCCACTGACTTTGACCTCACGGTGCTCGTGCTGAACGAGATACCGCGCCCCGAGGACAATAATGCACGCGTCGCCTACTCCGACTTCATCGACTACTACAGAGATTACGGCGACGTCAGCTTCGGCATTGACGTGTCTGCATGGCAGACCAATGTCGACTACGACGCCGTAAGAGATGCGGGATGCGAGTTCGTGCTCATGCGAATGGGCTACTACTACCGCGATGAGCCCGTCATGGACGACTACTACAGACAGAATATGGAGAATGCTACGGCTGCGGGACTCGACGTGGGTGTGTACTTCTACTCCGCCGATAACACAGAGGAGGGCGCACGCGAGCACGCTCGATGGGTCATTGAACAGCTCGACGGTCGCGAGCTCGACTACCCTATCGCATTTGACTGGGAGGAATGGGCGACTTTTCAGGAGTACGGCATGAATATCCACGACCTCAACTGCGTCTTTGAGGCGTTTGCCGATGAGTGCGAGAAAAACGGCTATTCCGCTATGCTCTACAGCAGCAAGAACTTCCTCAACAACTTCTGGGAGAATCGCGGCAACCACCCCGTATGGCTCGCTCACTACGTCGACGATACCGACTATGAAGGCGCTTTCGCACTGTGGCAGGCAAGCGCCTACGGACGTATCCCAGGCATTGAGGGCGATGTCGATATGAACATTCGCTTTAACTCGGAGCCGCTTGACTAAACTGCTAATACATGATAAAGGGTGAATTGATATGAACAAATATAAGATGATGCTTTCGGTCGCGGCGGCGGCTGTGCTGATCGCTCCGCTGACCTCGTGCGGCACGGTGGTCGAGCGCGCGGGAGGTCCCGACTCCGTCATCACAATGGCAACGGGCACCGCAGCTTCAACTGCTGCCTCGGACGTGAAGACCGAAACTGCGACCGCGGCTGCCGCAGCAGCAAAGGAGAAAGCTCCCGATGTGATGCGAGGTGATCTCATCGACGCAAACGGAAAGATATTGATGTACAGCAATAGGGACGAGGCAGGAACAGGCAAAGAGATACGCATGACGAACGACGCGAACAAGGTGGCGTTCGCGAATGTGCTCAATGAGATGTCCGAAGGGCTCGACCTTACATATGACAAGCTCCTTCGCACACAGAACCCCTCATCACATATCGGCGACAAGATCGGGCAGTCGATACAGCTCACCTTCGACTCAGCCAAGCAGGTAGCGATATACGACTATATGGCAAGCCAGAATATCGTCGGCTCGGTTGTCGTTATGAGGTCGGACGGCTCGCTCGCGGCTCAGGTAAACTATCCGTCCTATGACCCCGACCTGTACTGCGGGACAGAGACTGAGGAAGACCTCGCCTGGGGAAACTATGGCAACAAGGCATTTCAGAACGCCGAACCCGGCTCATGCTTCAAGATAATGTCCGAGGTCATCGCCGACAAGCACGGCATTACAAGTCTGTATGACGAGGGAACATGGGAATTCGACGGCGTTTCCATTGTCAACTGGGACCACGACCAGACGTGGAACTATCCCGTGAACGAGCGCTCGCTCTATTCCGCTTTTGTCAATTCGAGCAACATCTTCTTCGCTAAGGCGTTCGACCAGATTGGAAAGGACGATGTCCTCGCCGACCTCGACGATATCTTCCACTTCTGCTCCGACATTGAATGTGACTTCGGCACGCTCCATAACAACGTGGAGATATACTGCGACGATGACCTCAGAAGAACCGCTTTCGGGCAGTCATACGTGCTGACCTGCCCGCTGTACCTCGCCGCTCTCGGCAGAGAAGCCGTGTTCGGTGATATGGTGAAGCCTTTCACTATCGGCAGGATAGTTGATACGAACGACCTCTCTTCTACCTTGCAGATGGGGACGACTCCGAATGACGTGATATGCAGTATCCCCGAGGAGTGCCGTCAGAACCTGCTCAGCGGTATGTCGGGCGTCGCAGCGAATATCGGCATCTCTGTTCCCGCAGGATATGAGTTCTACGCTAAAACAGGCACCGCCGAAACCTGGAAGGGTGACTTCCTGTACATAACTGGCGTACTGAAAAATCCGAGCGACAACGGCTCAGGAACGTGGATGGACTACAGCCTCTACGACGGCTCATACATAATCGTGATGCAGATACAGAATCCCGACCACTTCGGCTACAGCTTCGCGAGCGACTCGGTCTCGCTTTATCAGAATATTATCAACATCGTGGCTGAATAATCCGACTCGTCCCGCAGATAATAACTGCGGAAGGAGCTGATATTATGAGGCGAAAAAAGTCAATTCCCGTACCCGAACCCGAAAAACAGGAGCTCGAATATGTCTGTCCGTCAGCCTCGTGGGGCGATATGACGGGGCTTATCCCCGCGGGCGAGTGCGACGACAAGGTCGATGAAGCTTACAAGGAGTTATTCCCCTACCGACCCGAATATCTCGGTGAAGCAAACAAAACAAAAAAACAGCCATAAGGGAGCTTTTGCTTCCTTATGGCTGTTTTTGCGTGATATCGTTAAGTATCTGGTCTTCTGCACAAACCGAAACAAACATCTTAACACCGCAAACCTAAAATAAAACGGTCATTTTCGTCGTAAACCGCTATCTCCCCATGCCCCTTCATTTTTTCTTTTGTATCATACTTTTCTACAAGTTTACTGCATTTTCTCGCAAGAGATGTTGCCTGACTTTTATCTTTGATCGTAAACTTCCAGTACGGATATGGTTCATTCCATATTTCTCCGTTTGGTTTGCGGGAGGCATTCATCTCTTCAAGGATCTCGTCCAATTCATCGGCACATTGTGAATCAAAATATTGAAACATACAAACATAATAATCGCAATACGTTCTTTCTGTCGGCTTAGTAGTAGATGCGTCAAAATAGATCTGTTTTCTCCCTTCAATACTGCGTATCGTATATGTAAAGCCGTAATCCTCATCCTGCATTTCGACCTTTACTTCGTCCTTGGTGGAAGACGATGAAACCATTGTACCTCCATATTTGCTGCTGGCTTCTTTCTCGAGCTCATCAGCTGACCGCAGTTTAACACATCCTGTCAAAAGGGACACACTTAAAAGAATAATTAAAAATAATGAACATTTTTTCATATTGCATTCCTCCTTTGAGCATAAAATACAGGTTGCTTTTCCTCCTGTTCTCTGTCCTCATTGTAGCATAAAATGCCACTATCCAAAAGATGTTGCTTGTCACAATAATCAGTGACAGATGTCACTTTCACCGATTACCTCATACTCATTTTTCCGCATTTACGCTTTTTTGTACAATACTCGGCAAAATCAGGTCAATAGTGAATAATTTAGGTGTCCGCTTCGCGGACTTAATTAATAAACTGCCGAAAGTGATACATTTCTTGTTATTTGTTTTAGAAAAAGCCGTTTCTGCGGCTTTTTTCGCTTTTGTGGAAATTATGCACAATCAACATTGACAAACTTTGACTGTTCCGACAAAATATCTCAGAGGTACTTTATTTTATACTTAAACTATGGTATAATATTGGAAGTTAATTAATCCTTCGATAAAGGTGGGAATATATGAAAAACGGCATAAAAATGCTCGACATCGCTACAAAGCTCGGTGTCAGCGTCGTTACGGTCTCAAATGCGCTCGCAGGCCGCGACGGCGTCAGCGAGCAGATGAGAAAAAAAATCTGCGATACAGCTGAGGAAATGGGCTATAAGCCCTCAAATACAAAATCAGGCAAGAAAAAACCGATCGTCCCCAAGCTCGGCAAGAGCGTCGGCATAATCACATCCGAGCGCTTCGTGGGCGCAAGGGGAACTTTCTACTGGGAACTCACCGCTAATACATCAAACAAGCTCTCGGCGATGAACGTGCTGACCGTGTATGAGTGCATCACCGCTGACAGCGAGAAAAACGGCGTGCTCCCGAATATGATATCCGAGAAGAAGGTCGACGGTATCATCGTCATCGGTCAGATATGCAGGGACTATATCCACAAGCTCAGCCAGATAGACCTCCCACTCATTTTTGTCGACTTCTACGACAACCGCTATGAGATAGATTCCGTCAACTCCGACAGCTACCACGGCGGCTACATACTCACGGACTACCTCGTCCGCTGCGGACACAGGAAAATAGGCTTCTTCGGCTCGCTCAACGCCACCAGCAGCATAAACGACCGCTTCCTCGGCTATGTGAAGTGCCTGATGGAAAACGAGCTCGAATACCGCCAGGACTGGACTATCCCCGACAGAACGGAGCGCAGCCTGCTCCTCGACAAGATAGACTTCCCCGACGAGATGCCCTCCGCTTTCGTCTGCAACAGCGACGAGACCGCGTTCCGCGTGATATCCGCTCTGAAGTCGAAGGGCGTACGCGTCCCCGAGGATATTTCTGTCGTCGGCTATGACAACTACACCGTCTCAAGCATTTGCATTCCTACGATAACCACAGTCGAAGTCGACCTCGAGAAAATGGCTTCGGAGGCTGTGAAGATAATGGCAAAAAAACTCTCCGACCCGACTTATTCCGCGGGCAGAAGAATAATCAGCGGCAGGCTCATCGTCAAGAACAGCGTGCTCGATATAAGCAAAGATTGAGGTAAGACCATGCTCATACAGAATTTTTTCGGACACCTCGGAACTGTCATACGTCACCGCCATATGGTAATGGTCCACTGCTTCAAGGCGGGCATAATCAAGCGCGGACTGCTGCACGACCTCTCCAAATTCTCGCCTACCGAGTTCATTCCCGGCGTGCTCTACTATCAGGGCAGCCGCAGTCCCAACGAAAAAGAACGAGAGGTGACAGGCTGCTCACGCGCGTGGATGCACCACAAGGGCAGAAATACCCACCACTTTGAATACTGGACCGACTACAGCACCGTTACGGGCACGCTCGACCCCGTGAAGATGCCCGATATCTTCATCTTTGAGATGTTCTGCGACAGAGTTGCTGCGTCAAAGATCTACAATAAGGAAAAATATACGGACAGCTGTCCGCTCGAATACTTCCTCAAGGCTCGCCCGAAGCGCGCTATTGAGCAGACGACCGCCGACAAGCTGGAGTTTTTGCTGCGTTTGCTCGCCGACAGGGGCGAGGACGCTGCGTTCAGATATATCCGTAAGAGAGTCAGGAAACTTAATCATGAAAAACACAAGAAAAAGTAAGCTCATCGCCCTCACTCTGGCGGTTTCATCGCTCATCGCAGGCTGCGGAAGAGAGCTCCCGCCCGCTGAGGACACCATTGCTACAGTTGAAACAACAGAGCAGACGCAGGAGAGTACCACAGGCACGACTGCGTCCTCAAAGACTACTTCGGCAAGGCGTACTTCTGCTGCCTCCGCTGCGACGACCACAGAGAGGAAAACCACTTCAGCAGCGAAAAACGAGGAGGAAGAGCCCGTGCATACTAATGCTCCCGCATCGGGTGACAAGCCGTACAATCCAGGCATAGAGAATCCCCCGGACAACGGCGGAGGATACACTCCCAAGCCTTCGGGCGGACAGAGCCGTACTCCCTCAGTAACGACCGCTAAGCCCGCTACAACGGCAAAGCGTACGACTGCGGCTGCCACGACCACAACAAAAGCTCCCGTGAAGCCTTCAAGACCTTCCGATGCGGACGAGCTCCTCGCAGATATGACGCTCCACGAGAAAGTGTGTCAGATGTTCATGACCCACCCCGAGGGGCTGACAGGCTACGGCTGCTTCCAGTACGCCGACCAGCATACCTATAACTGCTACGACGATTACCCGATAGGCGGCTATATTTTCTTTGCAGCCAACCTCGCTACATCCGACCAGACACGCAATATGCTCTCGAATCTGCAAAACTATGCAAAGTCCAAGGGCGCGGGGGTTTTCCTCGCGACCGACGAGGAGGGCGGCTATATCACCCGCGTCAGCTACAAGCTCGGTGCGCCTGCGGTGTACAATATGTCCTACTACGGCGGGCTCAATGACTACGATTCAGCATTCGGCGTGGGTACTACTATCGGTACTTACCTCGCGGATTACGGCTTCAACGTTGACTTCGCGCCCGTCGCGGACGTAAACCTCAATCCAAACAACGAGCTCGGGAACCGCATTTTCAACTCTGACCCGAACGTTGTCGCGGATATGTCCGCAGCAGTGGTCGAGGGGCTCCAAAGCAGGGGCGTCAGCGGTACGCTCAAACACTTCCCCGGACTCGGTGCGGGCGGCGGCAACACTCATAACGGGACTGTCGTCATCGACCGCAGCTACGAACAGCTCTGCGGCAGCGAATTTGTCGCTTTTCAGGGCGGTATCGACGCGGGCTGCGACTTCGTAATGGTCGGTCATCAGGTCGTTACCGGCGCCGGTGACGATATGCCCGCTGACCTTTCTAAAGTCATCGTCACGGACTGGCTGAGAGACGACCTCGGCTTCGATGGTATCGCCATCACCGACGCTCAGGCTATGGGAGCTATCACGAATGTGTACGGCTGCTCGGAGGCTGCTGTGCTCTCCGTCGAAGCAGGCATTGACATCATACTCATGCCCGCTGACCTCGCCTCGGCAGTGAGCGGGATCGAAAATGCAGTGAGCTCGGGGCGTATCTCCGAGGAACGCATCGACGAGAGCGTCCTCAGAATATTGAAGCAGAAGGAGAAGCTCGGGCTTCTCGGATAGGAAATGCAGTCCCCTGCTTCGCGTGAACAAATGATATAATGTGTCCTCAATAACCGCCGTCAGGCGGTTATTGCATTTATGAGCAAAAGGATATTGGGGCATTGGCAGTATGGTATTGGTGGATGATTCGTCGGCTTCGCCGAGGCAAAGATGTACGGAGCGGTCGGCAGGCATTGCTTCGCTCGCCTGCCTGCTTCTCAAGGGGGACGCTGGTCCACTCGGCGGGGGGATATTTTTGTATAGTATCGGTGGATGCTTCGTCGGCTTCGCCGTGGCGAAGATGTACGGAGCGGTCGGCAGGCTTTGCTTCGCTCGCCTGCCTGCTTCTCAGGGGGACGCCGTCCCCCTCGGTCCACCCCCTGCCGGGGTGAGAGCCTCACCCCGGACCCCCGCGATTTCCGCTTCGCGGTTTTTTAATTCTTATTTGACACTTTAATGTATCTGTTGCGGTGTTGACCAATTAGGTCAGCACCGCTTTTTTGCTGTAAGATATCTGCGAAGCTTGCCTGTTTTTGACATCTTTCGCGCAGATGAAGTGGTATAATAGAGCAAATTGATTAAGAACGGAGGTTAAAAGCTTGAATATCGACATAAGATCCGAAAAAGGTATGGCTATCGCTGTTCTGAAAGGTGAAATAGACCACCATTCAGCCAAAAAAGCCCGCGAACAGCTCGACAGCTTCATCATCAATATGCAGCCCGATGTCCTCGCTATGGACATGAGCGCCATAACTTTCATGGACAGCTCGGGGATCGGGCTCATTATGGGCAGACAAAAGCTTATGAAGGAGTGCGGCGGACGCCTCGAGGTGCGTAGTCCTCAGGAGAGCATCCGCCGCGTACTGAGACTTGCGGGGATAGAACGCATTGTCAGGATAACTTGATTGGAGGCTTATCATGGAAATTCTTAACGAGATCAGATTCAGTATGCCGTCGCTCTCACAGAATGAGAGTGCGGCAAGAGCGGCAGTCTCATCCTTTATTGTGCAGGCTGACCCCACGGTCGAGGAACTCTCGGACATACGCACGGCGGTCTCCGAGGCGGTCACGAACGCGATAGTCCACGGCTACCGCGGTACTTGCGGCAGGATCGACCTTGTGGTGAGGCTTCTTCCCGAGCGCGAGATTTACATACGCGTAAAGGACTGCGGCTGCGGCATTGCGGACATTAAAAAGGCTATGGAGCCCCTCTTCACCACTGCTCCCGAGGAGGAGCGCTCGGGACTCGGTTTTTCGGTCATGGAGTCCTTCATGGACAAGATATCGGTCAGGAGCGATGTCGGACGCGGCACGACTGTGACCATGCGAAAGAAGCTGTCGGTGCATGGCTGCTGAGCTGAAACAGCCGCTCGCCGAGGAAAACCTCGGGCTCGTTCACCTCTGCGCCAACCGTTTCCGCGGGCGCGGTATCGACTACGATGACCTCTTCTCCGCGGGATGTCTGGGGCTGCTGAAAGCCGTCAAGGCTTTCGACCCCGACCGCGGCGTGAAGTTCTCGACCTATGCTGTGCCTGTGATACTCGGTGAAATTAAGAGGCTTTTCCGCGACGGCGGCAGCATTCGCGTCAGCCGCAGCCTGAAAGAGCTCGGTTTGCGCTTACAGCGGGTCTGCGCGGAGTTCGTACAGCGCGAAGGCAGAAACCCTGCGATAAGCGAGCTTGCGGAGCTCACGGGCGAGGACGAAGCAAATATCACCGAGGCGCTTTGCGCGGCTCAGCCGCTGATATCACTGACGGCTCCCGATGACGGCGAGGGACAGCTCGACGTCCCCGTGGATGCACCCGATGAAGCGATCACTGACCTGCTCGCACTGCGGCAGATAATGGCGGCTCTCCCCGACGAGGACAGAGTGCTGCTTGAGCTGCGGTACTTCCGCGGGCTGACGCAGTCGAAAACGGCTAAGCTGCTGGGCATAACTCAGGTACAGGTATCGCGGCGCGAAAAAAAACTCCTCGCGCATATGCGTGAGGAGCTGCTGACTTAGCTCAGAATATCAGCATTTCTATTACCTGATTCGACACGAGACAGCCCTCGGGTGTGAGCGACACGCGTTCTCCGTCAAAGCTCACATAGCCCGCTTTTATGAGGGGCGGAAGCTTCTTTTCAATCTCGGAGCGGTGCTCGGGTACGTCCGCGAGAGCAAGCCCTTCCGCAAGCCGCAGCCGCAGCATTGCGTACTCCTCAAAGCCGCAGGGATGCTCGTCTGTGACCTCCGCGGGCTGTACGGGTGAACTGATAAAGCCCTCTATATCGCGCGGGACAGCGAACCTCTTCCCGCCATAGCACGAGTGGGCGGCGGGTCCGATGCCGAGGTAGTCTTCGCATTTCCAGTAGCGGCTGTTGTGGCGGCTCTCATAGCCTGACTTCGCGAAATTCGAGACCTCATACTGCCCGAAACCGCGTCTGCCGAGCTCCCGCACCGCAAGCAGGTAAAGCTCCACGGACGCGTCCTCGTCGGGCAGCGATGTGCGCACCTCGCCGCAGTCAAACGGCGTGCCCTCCTCTATCTTGAGAATATAGGCGGAGATGTGCTGTATGGGCAGCTCGGCGAGCTGCGCTATCGAAGTGGTCAGGCTCTCGGGAGTCTGCGACGGTATGCCGAGCATGAGGTCGCAGGAGATATTTCCGAAGCCCGCCTCGGCTGCTTCGCGGACAGCTCGGACGGCACGCTCGGCTGTGTGGGTGCGTCCGAGGAGCTTCAGCTCTGCGTCCGACATCGACTGCACGCCTATCGACAGCCTGTTTATGCCCGCATTCCGCAGCTCTGCGAGCTTTTCGGGAGTGAGCGTGCTCGGGTTGGCTTCGAGTGTTATCTCCGCTTCACGGTCAAGGGCGAAGCTGCGACCGACCTCCGCGATGATATTTCCAAGCTGCTCCGCTGTAAGGAGCGAGGGCGTGCCTCCGCCGAAGTAGACTGTGTCAACCGTGCGGGAAATGTCGGAATAATGCCGTATATTGCGCAGTACCGCTTCAACGTAAAGCTCCGCCTGCTCCTTTGTGTAGCAGACGGAGTAAAAGTCGCAGTATCCGCATTTTTTACCGCAGAAGGGTACGTGGACGTAGATACCGAGCGTACTCATTCTACGGGGTCTATCCTTATCGCGGGCTCGAGCCTGAAGCAGAACGCGTTCACGAGGCGCGGTACGATGAATTTCAGCAGCAGCAGCCCTATGCATATCGGCAGTTCATAGTGAGCGACCCAGTCGTACTGCGTGCCGAGAAGCTTAGGCGCGTACAGGTACGTCACAACTATGCCCGCGAACATGACAATGCTGAAGAGGGCGTTGAAGATGGTCGCGCCCTTGCCGTTTACGACGCGTCTGCCGCACTTCATGCAGACCTTGCCGCGTGAGTTGAGCTGACCCGCCATAGCCTTTGATATGGGATTGAATGTCTTTTCCCCGCAGTGGGGACAACTGTATAGGCTCATATTTTTTCCTTTCTTATTCCTTTGCTGTGACCGCGACCTCACGCTCGGGGAGCTCCCTTGCGAGCGGTGCTTCCTTGGGCTCTTTCAGCTCGGGGACTTCCTTTGTCATCGGGACTTCCCTCAGCCAGCGGAGAGGTCGGCGCTTTTTCTTTTTGCGGGCTTTTCTGCGCCCGCAGAGGATACGATGATCGTTGAGCACGAACGCCCCTATCGCCACAAGAACTGCGGTCAGCAAAGCACATTTGAAGTTTATCGCGTCGATCTTCCAGCCTGCGTATATGACAAGTCCTATCACTATCGGGTAGACTATCAGCGGTATCTCACGCAGAGTCACCCTCACGGAGCGGAAAAAATTGCGTGAGGAAGCCTTGTCCGACGGCGAGCCCTCCGACATCACGCACAAGACGCAGACTATAAAGAATGCAGTGGCAATCCCTGCCATAATAAAGTTCGGCAGCATTTTTTCCACCCCTTTCGGTTGATTTTATCATGTAGGGGCGCATTCCGTGCGCCCGATAAAACGTTTGAAAAAGTGCGGGCGAGCGGAACTCGCCCCTACAGCCGCTTACGAATCAAGCTTGAGAACGCTCATGAACGCCTCCTGCGGCACCTCTACGGTACCGAGCTGCCGCATGCGCTTCTTGCCTTCCTTCTGCTTTTCGAGCAGCTTCTTCTTTCGGTTGATTTTATCATGTAGGGGCGCATTCCGTGCGCCCAATAAAACGTTTGAAAAAGTGCGGGCGAGCGGAACTCGCCCCTACAGCCGCTTACGAATCAAGCTTGAGCACGCTCATGAACGCCTCCTGCGGCACCTCTACGGTACCGAGCTGTCTCATGCGCTTCTTGCCTTCCTTCTGCTTTTCGAGCAGCTTCTTCTTTCGCGTGATATCACCGCCGTAGCACTTCGCGAGAACGTCCTTGCGCATCGCCTTGACTGTCTCGCGGGCGATTATCTTGCCGCCTATCGCCGCCTGTATCGGAACTTCAAACAGCTGGCGCGGTATGTTCTCCTTGAGCTTTTCCGCTATTTTTCGGGCTCGCGTATATGCACTGTCTGCGTGGATGATGAAGCTCAGCGCGTCGACTATCTCGCCGTTGAGCAGGATGTCAAGCTTTACAAGCTTGGACGGCGTGTATCCGAGCATCTCGTAGTCGAAGCTCGCATAGCCTTTGGTGCGCGACTTCAGCACGTCGAAGAAGTCGTATACTATCTCGTTCAGCGGGAGCTCGTAGTGAAGCTCGACACGCGTATCATCAAGGTATTTCATATCCTTGAAGACGCCGCGCCTGTCCTGACAGAGCTCCATTATGTTGCCGACGTAGTCCGACGGCGAGAGTATGCTCGCCTTGACCATCGGCTCCTCGGCTGTCTGTATGAGGGCAGGGTCGGGATAGTTGGTGGGGTTGTCGATGTACTTCACTTCGCCGTTCGTGAATGTGACCTTGTATATTACCGACGGAGCTGTCGTGATGAGGTCGAGGTTGTACTCGCGCTCAAGGCGCTCCTGTATTATCTCCATGTGGAGCAGCCCGAGGAAGCCGCAGCGGAATCCGAATCCGAGCGCGACTGACGTTTCGGGCTCGAAGGAGAGCGACGCGTCGTTGAGCTGGAGCTTCTCGAGTGCTTCGCGCAGGTCTCCGTATTTCGCGCCGTCTGCAGGGTATATGCCCGAGAATACCATCGGATTCACCTTGCGGTAGCCCGGGAGCGGCTCGTCACAGGGGGCATCGTCGTTGGTGACAGTGTCGCCGACGCGGGTGTCGCCGATGGACTTGATAGATGCCGCGATATAGCCGACTTCGCCCGCTTCGAGCGAGCCGTTGTTCACAAGACTGGTCGCGTCCATGAAGCCTGCCTCAACTACGTTGAAAACGGCTCCAGTAGCCATGAGGCGGATGTTGTCGCCGACCTTCACGCGTCCCTCCTTCACGCGGACGTAGATGATAACGCCCTTGTATGAATCGTAGTAGCTGTCGAAAATAAGGGCTTTGAGCGGCTTTTCAGTATCGCCCTTGGGGGCGGGTATGTCGGTGACTATGCGCTCGAGCACCTCCTCGATATTTATGCCCAGTTTCGCGGAGATACGCGGCGCGTCCATTGCGGGGATGCCTATCACGTTCTCGACCTCGTTGCATACGCGCTCGGGGTCTGCGGAGGGAAGGTCTATCTTGTTTACGACGGGTACTACCTCGAGGTCGTGCTCTATCGCAAGATAGGTGTTCGCGAGTGTCTGCGCCTCGATGCCCTGTGAGGCGTCAACGACGAGTATCGCTCCCTCGCACGCCGCCAGTGAGCGGCTGACCTCGTAGTTGAAGTCAACGTGACCCGGGGTGTCGATGAGGTTGAAGATGTAGTCCTCGCCGTCTTTGGCTGTGTATTTCAGGCGGACGGCGCGCGCCTTTATCGTGATTCCGCGCTCGCGCTCGATGTCCATATTGTCGAGGAGCTGGTCCTCCATGTCGCGCACGGCGACCGTCTCGGTCTTTTCGAGGATACGGTCGGCAAGCGTCGATTTGCCATGGTCTATATGAGCAATAATGCAGAAATTCCTTATCTTATCGTTAGCCAAAATGATACCTCTCTTCGCATATTTATACAGTATTATTATAGCATAAAGCCGAAGAGAATGCAAGGCTTTTTTGTCGGCTGTTCACCGTGCCGATGTTGACAACTCTATGCCGCTGAGGTATAATCAAAATAGAAATTGAGGTGGTAGTATGCACAAGGTCTTCGGCATTAAGGAAAACGAGAAATACTACGACAGGGAGGGCGCTTATATCATTCCCGTCCGCGGAGATACGGTCGACGTGGTGCGCACTCCCAAGGGCTATTTCCTGCTCGGCGGAGGAATAGAGAGCGGCGAGTCCCATACCGACTGCATAGCGCGCGAGTGCCTTGAGGAGGCGGGTTACGCGGTATCAGTCGGGGAGATGGTCTGCTCTGCCGAGACATACTGCTATCATGAGAAATTCGGCTTTTTTCACCCGATACAGACCTACTACCGCGGCGAGCTCGGTGAGAAAATATCCGCCCCGACAGAGAGCGACCACGAGTTCATGTGGGTCAGATACGGCGATATCAAGGGGAGAATGTTCCTCGCCATGCAGGACTGGGCACTTGCAAAAGCCTTCGGTAAGCGAACGGAGCTCGGTCTGTGCCGCGGTGAGGTGGCGGTCGAGCCGCATAATGATGCGTGGGTGACAGCCGCTCAGCAGACAATTACTGCACTTCGGGAGCTTCTTAACGGTGCGGCTTCCGATATTCAGCACGTCGGGAGCACGGCTGTACATGGCATCTGCGCAAAGCCGATAATCGACATAGCGGTCGGTGCGGCGGATTTGGGTGACGTCCTCGCGCTGAATGATGTCCTCGCGGAACACGGATTCATCTTCCGCGGACATGACGTGCCCGAGCAATACCTCTACGTCTGCGGCGGGTTCGACTACAGGACGCACCATGTCCATGTCGTGCGGTATGGCTCGGAAGCGTGGGAAAACTACCTGAATATGCGCGATTATCTCAACTGTCACAGCGTGGACGCGCGCGCCTATTCCGAGCTCAAGCGCAACCTCGCGGAACAGTACCCCGACGACAGAGACAGCTACACAAATATGAAAAGCGCCTTTATCAGCGATATACTGGCAAAGGCACGTGAATGGAGAATGGATCCGTGTCGGTGGATACCGTGATCCTTCTCTTTTCATTATTCGATCAGAGGGCTTGGCAGAAGATGTTCTGTCAAGCCCTCTTTTTTACGTGTAGATGAGCGCGCCCGCCTCCTCCATGATGTTTAGGAGGTAGTAGCGCGCTTCGTCGCGCAGCTCGGGCTTTGCCATGTAGTAGAGGTAGGTCTCTATCTTGTTGAAAGTGCTGGCTGTGCGCCCCTCTATCTTGAACTGCTCAAAGCCCATAGGCACGTACTTTTCCCATATCGCCTCGGGGGAGATATGTGTTGGCAGGTCGCGTATGCCGTAGATATTGCGCTTTGAGTACGGGCAGTCGCGGAAGTTGTGCGGGTCGCTCTTGGCAATGTCAAACGGCACGTTCGGATACTTTTTGATGTGTGCGCAGAAATCTATCTGTGCCTGTCCGATGTCCTTGTAGTGCTGAACACGCATGGGACATTTCGGCTGACAGCACGCATTTACAAGCAGCTCGACGTCCTGCTTGCGCGGGAGCTTTTCGAGTATGTCGAATCTGTTGTTGAGGTCGTAGTCCGCGACGACGACGTTGTAGTCCTTCCCGAGCTCCGCTGTGAGCGCCTCTTCGGAGTCGAGCCGCTTGCACGTTGAGCTCGTAAGCTTGTACTTGGGGTAGTTCCTGCGGATGTAGTCCTCAAGCATCTGCGACGCCACTATCACCTCATTCATGCCGTTGTTTGCAAGGTTCAGCATCATGTTGCAGCGCTCGTCGCTGAGGTGCTTTTTTTCGAGCATCAGGTTCGTGAACGTGAAGCGCAGAGGTATCCCGCGGTCGTTGAACTCCTTGATGACGGCTTTCATGTATGCCTTGTCGGAATTGCCGCCCTGCGACCTGCCGCCGTTCCACAGACACGGCGGGAATACGCCGTAAACCGAGGCTATCTCGACTCCGTCGCGGAAGTATTCGGGATGCTGCTTCACCATATCGGCGAAAAGCAGGTTGAGCTTGAAACTGCCCGAAAAATCAGGAAGATGAAAACGTACTCTCATAGGCTGTCTCCTGTGAAATTATTTGGACGGTCGGGTCCCGAAAACGATGCTTCATCAGAACTTCAGGAGCAGATCGCCGCGTCATTACTGATATTATATAATCATTTCGGAACAATGTCAATACGGTGCATTTCATATACCAAAAGTAATATCTGGCACGGTTTCTCCTTGGTGCAAATTATGGCGAATATTCGCAGAATCATTGACTTTTCTGTGTAATTATGATATAATTGTTACATTGGATGCGCGTGAATGGAAATGATAGTTAAATCTTTGTTTTTGACATCATGCCCTTCGCATTTCAGAGAAAGCTTTAAATCACGGAGGTTTTATCATGTTTGAGAAAAAAGATCATGTCGAAATAATGAGAGATTGGATCAATTCCGATATTTTTCAGTATATACTCAAGATCATAAACGAAGAGGACGGATTGAAAAAAGATGAGTGTGACAAGCTCAATGCCGCTGTGGCAGCGCTGAACGCAGATGACGCCGACAAGCACATGGGCGCTATGGCCGACCTCAGCTCTTTGATGAAAAAATTTGCTGATAATATCACAAACAAATCATATGAACCAATGAAGGCATTCGTTAAGCATACAGCTTTTATCGCTGACGAACTGTGCGGAAAGGATTCTTTGCTCTATACGAATAATGTCGGGAGCTGGCTGCTCGGTACCGACGTAATAAAGACTACTTCTTTCCCCAACTTCAAAAACGAAAAGTACTTGCAGTCAATCAAACAAATGAATGTCCCTTTTTCAGCGACCTTCAACATTTCTCTCGGTGAAAGCCAGCTTGCCGACTACCTGAAAGCAACCGAAAAGCGCTGCGAACTCGAGAAGAAAACAAGGAACAAGTTCCTTGACGCGGATACCAAGGCAAGCTTGAAGGAAGAAATGAAAGCTTCCTGTGACTCGGTAAGGGCGTCTCTGAGAACCATTGAGGATAACGCAACAAGAGGAAATTACAAGCTGCTCTCGGCTGATGTCGTCTCAGACGAAGAAGTACGTATGAACGAGCAGGAGATCGCTCTCGATAACGGCTGGGATGTTTCAAGAATAAGTGATGTAAATGTCATCTATTCCGTATTACAAAGCAATTCTGTCCTGACGCACATCAACAGCCAGCTCAAACTGGACAAGATACCCGAGCTCGAGAAATTCTTTGAATACAGCGATCAGCTCAGCAATGTAAAATTTCCGAATATGAATAATGTTTTCGTTTTCGAGAAGGGAAATCCAACTATCGATCAGGATGGCGTGAACGAGTGCTACGCCGACTTCTTCAATATTATGAAGAAGCTGAGCGCCGAGGCAACGAAACCCGAGGTCAGGAAAACTGTGAACAAGCTCGTCGAAAACGGTTATCTTCCCAAGGATTCAAACGATATCCTGACAGGACTCGTCAATCAGGATAACAAGTACACCTTTGCTCTTGAAAACACCAATCTCATCGGCAAGAGCTTTGTACCGCTCGATAAGGAGAAAGGTGCAGAAGCCTCGCTTTACAATCAAGAGCTGCGTCATAAAGCTAATATCAGACTGATCGACAGCTTTAAGGAGTCGGTGGACGAATTCGTAGAAGACGCAAAAGCACTGTACAGAAATATGCGTGTGCTCACAATTAATAATCCCAAGGCTTCTCAGCAGTTCCGCGAAATGCACTACGCTTTTGCCAGAGCAGCTTCCATAAACGCCGAAGGTCAGTCGCCCGAAGAGATAATGAAAATAATAGACGACCTCTCCAAAGCAGGCACGAAATATGTCAGCGAGAGAGGCAAGAAAGCCAATGCCGAAAGACTCGGAGTCGGCAAGAAGATCGCTAAACTCGCAAAAAGTACGCACTCCACGCTGAAAGAGCAGATAAAGGATACTTATGTCGGTATTAGCGACACCATTAAAGTGGTGGATATGGAGGAATTCAACGGCAGGACAGTAAACGACAAGAATATAACGCTCCGCACTGAGCAGCGCAATAATGTAGAAGTTTTCAAAAATAAGACTCTTGATCTGAAAAATGCTCTCAAAAACAGCATGGACGTTTTCACTTCATCAGGTGTGGAACACTATTACTCCAAGGACTCTTCGTCTACGTTCAAGGCGCTGTATAATGCTTGTATGTACTTTTCCGAGACTGAAGTAATGTATGACAAAAATCCGAAAGAAATCGTTGAAGCACTGCAAACGATCGCAAAGGCTGCCGACGATTACGATAAAGAACACAGCGGTATCTCAAACCTCACCAAGGGCGTCAGCGGAGTCGGAAGACAGAGAGTCAATGCCGCCCGCCTGCTCAGCAAGGAGATCAAAAAGGAACTCCCCGATCTTATCGCTTATTGCTCAAAGCTGCATGGCATTAAAGAAAATGAAACGCTCAGACATTACAATAACAGGACCTTACTCGAGAAGAAAAACTATGATCTGCCCCAAGAGGAGCGTCTTACCGATGAACAGATAGAAGATGAGATCGAATTCCAGAAAAATTACAACCGGAACAAAACGATCAAAAACGAAATAGAATACCAGAACACTTTCAAGAAAAACGGTATTATTCCAACAAAAGAGATAGTCGTCAATAATATCGCTGCATTGCTGCTCGCGGAAAAGCACGGAGAAAAGGCACTGCTTAACGCCGTAGAATATGATGAAAAGAAAAAAGAACTCAATAAAGATGATTTCGTTTACGAGATCGTTAGTGATGAATCCTTGTGGAATAAAGAAAATAAGCTCGACGCTAAAAAGGCTCTGGAGAAATACAAGGAAGCCGTGCTCGAGCGTGAGGCTCAAATAAAAGAGTCCCACGGTAAAATGTCAATAGACAAAAAGTAGAAAAAACAGTGAGGAAACCGTATACTCTGCCTAAAAAGAGACAAAAAAGGCATCTCCTACTAAAGCCCGCACCGAAAAAATTTTTCGGCGGGCTGGAGTTGCCGGATTAATATTCCTCCGGCGGGATATACAGGCGGTTAGTCTTCAGCAGTGTATAGACTAACCTGACCAACTTTCTGGCAGTGAGAGCGAGTGCGCGTTTATGATTGTGCTTGTTAGCCTCTTTGTATTTGAGAGCGTAGAAGCGCTTGAACTCCGGGTCGCATCTTCTCAGAGCGTTTGCAGCTTCG
>FNZT01000039.1 GCA_900109435.1 Ruminococcus sp. YRD2003
GATAATCCTGATAATATCAGAGAAGATGCGGATAAACTGCTTTATGAAGGCGCAGTCGCTCTTACTGAAATGGAAGGAAAGGAGTTCATGAGCCTGTCCGAGCTTGAAACTGCTTTCAATAACAGCAAGCATATAACTGACAAGAAAAAGCGCTGCTGGAAGTATTTTGAGAAAATGGCAGGTATCTCTGCGTTCCTGCGCTCTGATTGCCCTGAAGCAGAGATATATTATGACAATAAAGGCAAACCTGTTGCAGATGCTTCAAAGCGTGACACGGAAAATGTTCCGCTGAGGGAGGATATTGACGAGTATTTCGCCCGTGAGGTGCTGCCTTATGCTCCCGATGCGTGGATAGACACGAAGAAGACAAAAGTCGGTTATGAGATACCTATGACACGCTATTTCTATGAGTATCAGGCACCTGAAAAGGTTGAGGATATAATGGCAAGGCTAAGCGGTATCGAAGCGGATATACAGGCAAGCCTTGCGGCACTGTTCGGGGGTGAACAGCAGTGAGAGCGATGAAAGACAGCGGTATTGAATGGATTGAGGAAATACCTGAAAAATGGGATATAGTTAAGCTTAAATACTATTCATATATGAAGGGCAGAATAGGCTGGCAAGGTCTTGGTTCAAGTGATTTTATTGATGAAGGACCATACTGTGTAACTGGTACTGATTTTATCAATGGTAAAGTAAACTGGGAAACGTGTTATCATGTCAGCGAAGAACGTTATGAAATGGACAAGTTCATACAAATTCAAGTAGGAGATTTGTTAATCACTAAAGATGGAACAATTGGAAAACTTGCGAAAATAACGGAATTACCAGATAAAGCTTGCTTAAACAGTCATTTGCTTATAATCCGTCCATTACATAATAGATTTTCAAACGAATATCTTTACTATGTTTTATCAAGTTATGTATTTTGGAAATATTATACTATTCATTCAAGTGGTTCAATAATGGCATCACTTTCTCAAGAAAAACTAAAAGACTTTTCATTTCCTGTACCCTCACTAAAGGAACAGCAATTACTTGTCTCCTACCTCGACCGCAAATGCGCCCATATCGACAACATCATCGAGAAAACAAAAGCATCTGTTGAGGAATACAAAAAGCTCCGTCAGGCTGTCATCACGCAGGCGGTTACAAAGGGCGTAAGAGGCGACAGACCGATGAAGGACAGCGGTATTGAGTGGATAGGGGAGATTCCGCAGGAGTGGGATATTATTTCCTTGAAGTATCTTTGTAATATGTATGCAGGAAAAAACCTTGTTTCAGAACAAATCGCACCAGAAGGAGAATATCCTGTTTACGGTGGAAATGGAATTCGAGGTTATTACAACGAATATAATTGCGAAGGCAATAACCTATTGGTTGGAAGGCAAGGTGCCTTATGCGGAAATGTACATAGAGTAAGTGGAAAATTTTGGGCTACAGAACACGCTGTTATTACAACAAACACCACTTATTGTATTATGGACTACCTTTTCTACTTGCTAATTGGTATGAATCTGAATCAATATGTTTCTTCAACAGCTGCACAACCAGGATTATCTGTGTCAACTATTCAGAATGTAAAAACTTGTTTTGTTCCATTTGAAGAACAACAAGAAATCGCCGAATATCTCGACAAAAAATGCACCGAGATAGACAGCCTTATATCCAAAAAAGAACAGTTCCTCACCGAGCTGGAATCCTATAAAAAATCCATGATATATGAATATGTCACGGGCAAAAAGGAGGTGCCGCAGGCATGAGCGTAGACGAGACCAACGAAAAACGCTTTGAATCCGATATCGAAGCCGATATGCTCGCAGGCGGATATACACGCAACAACGATACATACGACGCAGAAAACGCCCTCTACCTCGATACGCTGATACGCTTTGTCAAGGGTACTCAGCCCAAGTCGTGGCAGCGCTTTGAGCTCCAGAGCGGCACTCCCGAAAAGTTCGCAAAGGCTTTCCAGTCGGCAGTCGATATGGACGGACTGCTCGCCGTTCTGCGTAACGGCTTCAAGCACAGGGGCATTCCGTTCCGTGTGTGCTACTTTAAGCCCGAATCGGGACTGAATCAGACTGCCACCGACAACTATAACGCCAACGAGATAACCGTGAACCGCCAGTGGTACTACTCCGCCGATAATAAAAACAGTGTGGATATGGTCATTGCCGTGAACGGTATCCCTGTTTTCGCCTTTGAGCTGAAAAA
>FNZT01000017.1:0-23689 GCA_900109435.1 Ruminococcus sp. YRD2003
TACTGCCTGTAAAACCGGATGGAGTGCATCCCGGATAAACAGCCTACGTGTAAGCAGCTAACTCACAGCTCTGGGGAACAGACTCTCTAAGGAAGCAACCTTGAGGTTCGACTAAGGAAGATCAGAACTTGTTCCTGCTGATTACAGCTATTATATCATGGGTATGTGAATGCCTGTTGATTGTTTGATTAAACCCGGCGGAACTCCGCCGCAGCATTGAAATCTCCATTCGCTACGCTCATTCCGATTTCAATGCTGCTTTACTCAACCGAGCGTGGCAGAGGTTCATTGGGGTGCTCTTTAAACCACCCTAAAATCTATTATACGAGGAAGTGAGATATTGGATGATAAAAAAATATATCTGTTAGCTTTAATGGCGGCGTGTCTGATAATTTTTGCAATAGTTGTAAGTGTGCTGGACAGCCGCGGAATAAACAGTATTAAATCAAAGGCGGTCGGTGACGGACAGCATGGAACCGCACGATGGGCAACCAAGCCGGAGATAAGGCAGACTTTTATCTCTCAGCCATACGAACCTGATTTGTGGAGGCAAGGAAAGAATCTGCCGAAGGTGCAAGGTACGGTCATCGGATGTCAGGGAAAGGTCAATACAACGGCACTTGTAGACACAGGTGATGTTCATAGCCTTATGATAGGTGCAGCCGGCGTCGGTAAGACAGCGTACTTTTTGTATCCCAATATTGAATTCTGCCTTGCAAGCGGAATGTCGTTTCTGTCAACAGATACCAAAGGCGACATTGCCCGAAACTATGGAAACATAGCCAAGAACTGCTACGGATACAATGTGTCGGTGCTTCAGGACAAGATAAACGATCTACATGAGACTACAACAGAAGCGACCGCAGAAGGAACTACAGGAGGATGATGAGTATGAAAATGAATATTACAGCAGCAGATAAGAATGAGGAAAAGCTCTTCTATGCCTGTGACAAAGAAAACATACTTGCGGCTAAGATCGGTCATATGCGTTTCGATTTCGGAAACGGCAGAGCTTTCTACGGTTCATGGTTTGGCGGTAATGTCGCTTTGAACGAGTAAGCTATGCCGAGATTAGTTGTGGTGAGCCGTTACCTGAAAAGCGGCGATAATAAAAAGCTGTCAAACTATGTAAAATACATTGCTACTCGTGAAGGTGCTGCAACAGTAAAAGAAAACAGTGGAACAGCTCCTGCAACCGAAAAGCAACAGGAGCTTATCTCTTCTATGCTTAAAGACTTCCCAGACAGCAGTTTAGGTTTCAGCTATGCAGAATACAAAAGCAATCCTACTCAAAAGAATGCGTCAAGGTTTATAGATGAAACACTTGAACATAACTCTGACATAGTCGCAAACAAGAAAAACTATATCGGATACCTTGCCAATCGTCCTGGTGCAGTTAAGTTTGGTTCTCATGGATTATTCTCACAAACAGATGAGCCAATTAATTTGAATAAAGTCGCTAAGGAAGTCGCAAACCACAATGGAAATGTGTGGACTCACATAGTCTCTCTCCGCAGGGACGATGCACAAAAAATGGGATATGATAACCTAACAGCATGGCGTGAGCTTGTGAAGCGGCAGATACCGAATATAGCAAAGCAGTCAAAAATAGATATAGCAAACCTGAAATGGTATGCTGCGTTTCATGACAAAGAGACTAACCCTCACGTTCACATTGTCGTCTACTCGACAAATGAGCGTGAGGGATTTCTCACTAAGCAAGGCAGTGAAAAGATACGAAGCGGTTTCATGAATGACATATATACCGATGAGCTAAAACATTTATATCAGCAGCAGACGGATATTCGTGACCTACTTAAAAGTGAGAGTACAGAGCTCATGAAAAAACTCACGGAAGATGTATCCGCTGGAAGAAGTGTTGATATAGAAACAATTGAACTAATGTTAAAACTTCACGGGCAGCTTCAATCAGCTAAAGGTAAAAAAGTCTACGGCTACTTGAAAAAAGATGTTAAGCAAACAGTTGATGATATATTTTTCAGGCTATCGCAGAACGAATCAATTCAAAAAATGTATAAGCTGTGGTGCGATATGGAGCAGACCAAGCACGACTTTTATTCATCTGCTAAGGTAGAATTCCCGTCAATGGTCGATAATGATAGCTTCAAATCAGTAAAAAATATGATAATTCGTTCAGCAACGGAGATACAGTTTGATATTCCTGTTGCTGAAGTTGATGCTATTATTGATGATATCGAAGAGTATACTGAAATCATCATACCTGATGAATATGACTATGAGCCTGCTGATACAGAAGAAAGTAGCGTCAAATATTATTTCAAATGGTCAGATGAACATAAGTCTGCCTTGAAGTTACTCAGAGCAAAGAACTCTACAGATAATGAAAAATCTGATGCACTTGCTGTTATGAAGTCTGAGGCTGACAAAGGAGATACTTTTGCTGCATACAAGCTCGGGAAGATATATTTCAAAGGTGAATATTTGCCTGCTGACTAGTGGAATGAAAAGATTCTGTATTCTTGCTATAGCTAATTTAGGCTGTCCGACTTTTGTAGTAGCATCAGCTATTTGAGATTGAACAATACTTGATTGCAGACACATAATAAGCCAATCCTGATTTATGATGCTGAAA
Organism: Ruminococcus sp. YRD2003; assembly: GCA_900109435.1. Classification (GTDB taxonomy): domain Bacteria; phylum Bacillota; class Clostridia; order Oscillospirales; family Ruminococcaceae; genus Ruminococcus; species Ruminococcus flavefaciens_G. The sequence goes on from FNZT01000017.1 coordinate 2,615, forward strand.
ACTAATCTATCCGCATTTTCAGTCAAATTAGCCCCGTCAAGTTCTGGTGGTATCTTACCAACTTTACCGATAGTACCTGCTACTGTTATATAAATATCTTCTTTGTTGATTATATATCGAGATATTGACGGGTAAATATCGTCAGGAACGTATTGCAGATTATCCATAGATATGCCGCTATCCTTCATATCGGAAACTCTTATGTAAATATGATCGGTCTTTTCTAAGGATAGTTTACGTCCTGCTGGTATTCTTTTACCGCCTAAAACTGTTGTAATAGTACCCAGCCTACACCAACACCAACAATCCGGCAGTTCAAACGGCACTTCATCGGCTATACAGCGTTCTTTTCCGTCTATGATCTCATAAGGAATTTTATCCCTTGTTACTATAACCGATTCGTGCTTGTCCTTTTTGATCTTGCCTGCCTTGATAAGAGCTTGTTTTTCGGCTCTGATACGCTCCAACAGTACGCTCGCAGGCTCGTCATCAGGGTTCTGCGGAACGAGCTTGCCTTGTACGGCTTCTTGCAGGATAGACTTTTTCAGTGCTTCGGGGAATGTGGTGTTTAGGGTGGTGAGGTGTTCTTCTGCTTTGCCGTACTTTTCAATGTATGGGAGTAGTTCTTCTATCTTGGCGACTATGCGGTGTTGCTCGGCAAGGGGCGGGATAGGAATAAACGAAAATAGAACATCATCTCTTGCAATTCCAGGTATCATGCTTTTTGCCGCTGCTTTTAAACTTTCAACAAGCGTTTCCAAAACAAGCCTTACATAATCAGTATCTATTCCGTTATAAGGGCGTATGCCCATTATTTGTCTTGCTATATGCACCTTTCCTTCTTGAAGAATAGCCATTGTACCGACTGTACCTTTGCAAGTGAGCAAAATATCTCCCTTAAGTGCGAATGCTCTGCCAAATTCAGTCCAACGGTTTATTATTACTTCTCCATTTTCAATATTGCTTGCACCTGTAATATAAGGCAAGCCCTTTTCAATCGCATTGTATTTATCAGGTGTCAAATCCTGTCCTGATTGTAATTCAATAACAGAAGAAAAGCGTACCCACTCCCATGTATCAGGAATATCAAACGGTATCTCGTCTGATATATCCCGAATTTCCTTGCCGATTTGCTCACAGTAGGCATAAGGCAAATTATCAGAATAATGTGTCACGATGATTGATAATACATAGAAACATTATTTCATAATCCAAAATATGACCAATGCAAACAAGAATGTAGATATAATTAACAAATATAGCACTATAACAACATATCATAGTTACCATAATCAGCTTTAGTTATAAAAATATATCAATAGTTATACGGCAGCGCGATTATACAATCTGTATTCGGCAAATAGCGCTATTATGAAATTTTTTGGTTGAAGTAATTATCAGGTTGAGCAACCATTACAAATAGTAAATGGCATAATTAGCTATAATGTGCATTGAAAATGGTATATAAAAATGATATAATAAAGTAGAGTAACTATGCAGTAATGGGAATATTATGCCCTTTCACAAATATAAAGCATTGGAGGTGAACATAGTGAGTGCAAAGGCTTATGAAGCTTTATCTAAATCAAATGAATTAACAACTGCTAACGAGACTGCACAAAGTCCAAAGCAAAAAAATGATGGTGATGAAAAAGAGCGAAAGAAGCGATTAAAAGGTTCTTTAATTAAGTTTGGTTCGCTCGCTGTGTTCGCATTCGTCGTCTGGATTTTCGCCACAATTTCTTGGTTCAGCTCCAATTCAACAGTGTCTGGTAACGGTATGGGAGTGAGTGTTGCTTCTCCTCCGTTTGAGCTTGAAGTTAGAGGTAATTATATTGAAAATAACGATGATGAAGAGTTTTCGATGGCAGATAATGAATATTCAGAAGGTGTCGATATGGATACTCTTGATGCATTCCAAACTTCAGGGCAATATGGAAAAATCATATGGCGAAAAACTGGAGCCAATGCTGATGACGGACATTATTCAGATGGATTGGTACCGAACTCGCATGGCAAATTAACTTTCTGGGTCGTGCCTAACAATACAGGAACGCTTGATATAAGTTTTAACTTTAACATTCGCGGATTCATAGGAGAATATGAGGAGCCTGAAAACGAGGACGATGATCCGATACTCAATGATCTGCTCGAGATCACAGATTCTTTGACTGTAGCAAACTCCGACGGCTTGATAAAAGATGCGGCTGACCTTGAAAATAAAAATGAAGCGCTTGAATTCATTCGGGGACATATCCTGTTCTTTTCAGACTATAACCCCACAACACACTATTATTCAGGCTTCCTCGGAACCGGACGCTCCATAAGATTCGGAGACTGTATCAACGCTTCGGGTGTAAAATACAATGCAGGCAATGCTGTTTCGGTCACATCGGGACAAAAATATCCCGTTACGATATACTGGAAATGGGCAAACACTTTTGAGCAGATGGTGTATGATGCTAATTCTCCTAAAAAGGATAATCCTTTATTTGCACCTTCGCCCAATGATGATAGAACTGCCGTTTTTACATATCTCAGCACAACAAAGAATAGCAGCGAGATGACAAACAAAGTCTTCAAGGGATTGTCAAACAGTGAGGTCACATCAGCTCTCAGCAATGTTCAGAACAATACGGCAAATATTGATAGTGCAACACACACACTTACAGATGCTTATAATAACGCAGATTCTTTCATAGGCAATAATGTAGACTATATATTGATTGAAATGACAGCCAGCCTTAATTGATTATGTTAACAACTCGTTAGAAAGGAGGGATGACTATGATCGCAGTTGCAAAAAAACTAAAGAAAATGTCAATTAAAACGAAAGTCAAGATCATAATCGCCCTTCTCTTAACAGCGGCAACGTTCTTTGCAATGCCGGCGTTTGCATGGTTCAATCACAATAGACAAATTGCTGAACTTCAAAAGGTTAAAACGCCTGATCTGCTTTTTATAAGCAACGCCTGCGCCGAAGATGTCAGAACGTTCGACATTTCAACGCTTCAAGTAAGCACAGAAGTTGGAGCACCTACCTCCCAGTCATTTCCATTTGCGGTCGCCGGAGAGTATGTGACCAGTTTTACGCTCCAATTTGCTCATACAACAAACAATCCGTTCGTGTATAAGATATATTATGGAGATATTCTATATTACAACAACGCTGTTTGTACAACTCCGGCGAGTGCCAGAAATGCAATTACGGCTCTGAACACTCAGAATACAGCATATAATACAGCTAACCCGGAAGAACCACCAAAAAAAGCGGATTACAGCTTTGACACAGATGTCGTCGAATATAAAGTCGGCGCAACATGGTCAGCAATCAATGAATTTGACAGAGACAATTTGTATGGAATAAGTGAAGACGAAACAATATACATCCTAAAAAGCGAATGTATTAAAAGTGGTGCTCAGGACGGCTCTGATTACTTAAATGCAACGGTGGATAACGGAAGAGTAATTGCCAAAAGCGATACTGATTATTCGGAGGGGGATCATAATTATCACGAAGATTCATATGAAGACTATGATGTGGTAAACAAATATGCTGAGCCTCTATACTGGCAGAAAACAGGAATCCTGAGTGTTCCTGAATCCGAATCGAGTTCGTGGGGAGGAAATCCGTTTTTCCGTACCTTCATTCTTGATATAGCATGGGATCCTGCCGAAATTTCAAATAAGGAAACAGATATGCTCTATCTCTCAGCTTACAGAGATTATTAAAATCCAATGGAAAGGAGTGGCAACAGTATGAAAAATGGCAAAGAACTATTAAAAAACTTGAAGAAGCACTGGTTAACCATATGGATAATTGTTGCCGCTTTAGCATTGTGCGGAGTCATAACACACGCAAAATTTGCAGATGATCAGAACGTAGCCAAAAGAATAATTGCTGCAGATACAGGAGTGAAAACATATTTCACATCAAATTACCTGACAGGATACAGCTATAAGAATTACAAATCCGTCACTCTTGATGCAGAGAGCGTTGAACCATTTGAAGTTTCTATTTACAATTACGATAAAAACAATCCTACCAGCTTTTATTCTGTTCCCATTACGTTTACACTTACTGCAAAACTATACAAGAATAACGGTGTTACCGAGTATAACGCTACAAATGACGCTACCACGCTGAATGCAATTCTTGGAGATGATGAAATAGAAATATATAAGATAGATACTTATGGAAATCGCGTAAGTGATTCTTCGATTACACTTAATAAAACTACAGTATCAGCTTTTATAACCGAATCTCTAACTCCGGCCCAGGGAGAAAAAAGCGCAAAGAATACATATAAAGTTGTTCTTCCGCCTTCAGTAGCTGATGAAGATATCTATGTTAAACTTGAAGCCAATCCAACTGAACAACATCCCGATCTTAATTCGATAGATGCTTTCTTTTATGCAAAATCGAACAACATTGATTTATCCGAGGGATGGACCGGAGATTTCAACGACAATACTGCATATCTTCCGAAATCCTATGATGCATTTAATTATACGCTTACAGGAAACGGCACTATGGATAAAATACTATCATGGGATACGGCTCTTCTTGAACCAAATCGTATGCAGATAAATGACCTCTTCGGAATTGATCTTACAGATTCGGCTGTTCTTGCTGATACAAGCATATACAATTATGATTCGAGTACAGGTATAGCATCATTGAAAATCAATGTATCCTCCGCTTCATCTGGCGGACGATATGATATACAATTTTATGTAGTTGATGAGGATGCGAGAAAAGAAATAGATGGATATACTGATTCGAGCAATATCGTACATGAAAGTATGTCTTGGAATATGCTAAAAACGAAAGTTACTTTAGCTGATCCTTCGTAAGAAATGAATATATATTTTACCTTCTGACCGAGGTGAGACTCAATGAATAAAAGACAAAGAAAAGAAAAACACAGAAAAATACGGAATAGAACAATAAGTCTGACTACTTCGCTGTCATTGCTTATTGGTTGCTTGCCTGTGTCTGAACTTCCGGCGTGCCTTAATAAGATAAACGAATTGCTTTCAAAACCAATAACTGCTGCTGCAGAAGTTAAGCCTCGTTATAATATCGCCGACTTTACTACGCCGGGCGAAACAGTCAACGGTGAAGATTGTATAAAGATCTCATCCTTTGATGACCTTGCTAAGTATTCAGAGGCATATTATAACTGGAGTATCGGCGAAAGCGGTTATACGAATCATCAGAATGATATTATTTTCATTGCAATCGCAAGTTCTACAGGAAATAATGTTGATATGGAGCAAGAGCATACCTTTGAACCAATAGGCACTTCAGATTACCCATTTAAGGGAAAAATCATATTTGAAAATGGTTCTCCGACTACATTTAATATGCGATATCCTCTTTTTGGAGAAGTTTATGACTGTGTTCAGATTGAAGGTACAGATGGAGAGATAAAGCCAATCACTATTAATAGAACATTGACAACAGAGGGCGCTCCGCTTATCGCAAACAAAATCCGTTCAGATGGAAAAAGTGATACAACTGCTTCATGGAACGTAACTTTTGGAGTTTACGATGATGACGCTGTAATTAGATACGGCGGTGCAATAGGTGAAATTGAGGATGGCGCAGCTGTCAATCTTACTTTTACCAATAATGCGACTTCTACTGTATCAAGTACTGACGAAGTTACAGGTGAAACAGTTCAAACAACTTATATTGCCAGCGTCGAAGCTAAGGCAACTGCTAATAACGATGATGGTTATCCAGTTGATGCAGGAGCACTTTGCGGAACTCTAAAAGGTTCGCTTACAGCCAAATACACTGGCACAAACTTCGGATACTATGTTACTTCCGATAACGGAAATGCAGGCGGTCTTGTTGGGTCAATGGGATCGGGTGCATCGTTAACTATTAGTAATGACTCGAGCAACAATCTCCAGGTTGCAGACGGAAAAATAGAGGCTGACAACGGTTATGCAGGCGGTATCGTAGGCAGCAATAACGGCGGTACTGTAACAATGAACGTTCCGGGTTATGATATTGAGCAGTTTATTCTCGGCTCAAATGGTGCAGGCGGTCTGTTTGGTTATTATGCTCCTCCTGTTGGCACATCAACACTGGATGTAAGCAAATATGACATAAACTGCAAGGTCGCACTGACTGCGTCGGGCACAGGATATACCGGCGGTCTGATCGGCAAATGTGAGTCCTTTTCCGGTGCAAACATCACAATTAAAGGAGAAGCGACCACCGCGAATAATGTCACCACATATACTGGAGTCATATCTGATCATGCTTCATTAAGAGGTGAAGGCGTAAAATCGACCGCATACGGCGGATTGATCGGCTCATATAAAGCGGAAGCACTTTCAGATTCATTGAAAATTAAAACATTGACAGCCGTACCATCAAACACTCTGAGCTCGGCATATTTCGGAGGTGCGATCAGCTATGTTGCTGAGCCTGCTGATTCAAATGCAGCCTATGTAGAATTTGATACTTTCAGTCTTACAAGTGCGGCAGGAGCTTCGGATGCAACATTGTTTGGCGGACTTGTTGCAAAGACTACAAATGGTTATTTATATTCAAAAGATGTAACCATTGGAACATCAAGTATATCCGAGTTTAATGGTGGAAGTCTTGTCGGAGATATCGGAAACGGCGTACTTGGTATGACTGGCAATGTTGATCTTAGCAACGCTTCACCTAAAGCTGAGGACGGCAACGGACAGTTAGTCGGAACTCGAGGCGATGCGCTCATTTACGCTGAAAGCTGGACTTATACTCCTAATTCAGTGGAAATCGACAATGTCGGATCGTGGGGCGATGTGCTTGTTCTTGATGGCACAAAGCTCACAAATGCGAATGTGTTTACGATCGCAGATCATGCGATAACGATTGCTTCTCCAACAGAATCAACGACTGATAGCAAAACGTACAAGGATATTAGTACGGTCGCTGATTATGCAAAGGTATCTCTGCTTTTTCAGATCAATACAAATACTAACAAAATAATCCAAAACAATATTGCAAATTTCCAGGCAAGTACAAACATCTCTTTTAAGAACACCTCTTCATTAGACCTTTCTGATACTGGACTGCGCGGTATTACAAGAGATAACGGCTCGACAGCAGTTGAGTATTCCGGAACTGTTGCTGGAAACAATCATACAATCATTCTTGATATAAAGAATGTTGGCGGAAGTGACAGGCCCGTTTATCGTAAACAGTATCTTGGCTTGGTTGCTATTGCAAAAGGCGCAAGCTTTAAAAACATTGATTTTGACGGTACAATTTTAAATATAAACGGAAGAACCACTAAAGATAAAACGAGTGCCTATGTTGGCACAGCTGCAGCAACAGTCAGCGATAGTGTTAATTGTTCAGATTGTAATACTTTATCTGATTTGAGTATTACTTTGACCGGTGGTGTAAGCACCATCGCTGGCAGACTTATCGGCGAAGCAACTGGAAGTGCTGGAAATATCACTATTTCCGGAAGTGAATTTGATGGTGATATTACTGGTAATACTGGTAATGCAAATTGTATCATCGGAGGAGTTATCGGTAAAATATCCGGCGGTGCAAGTAATGCAGTATGGTCATTTGATGATGTAACTCTGAAAGGAAATGTTACTGGTATTCAAAAAATCGGCGGTCTTATTGCAGTTCTCGATGGAAGCAGTAAAGCTACTGTTAAAATAGGCGAAACAGCCGCTGTCAAAACGGATGGAATAGAGGTTGAAGGCAATAATGGCACTTCTATGGGTGGCCTTTTTGGACATGATTGGAAGAACGCTGATGTTGTTATCGATGGTTTTAAGGTTAATGATACGTCTTCAAGAATTACTACAGTAAAACAGACTGGTGCTGGCGGTACAGCGGGACTTGCTTATTCTGCTTCAGGGCATTGGACTGTTAATAAGCTTGATTTGAGAAACATCAAGATGCTGACTAGTAATGCTAGTTCTGTGGGCATGATTGTCAATAAAGGTAAAATAAGCAGTGACGGTATTTATCTTGAGCTTCCTTCAGGTTATGATTATAAGCTATCGTTACACGCTGATTCAACATTCAAAGCTACTAATGGCGTGTTTGATGAGATTTGTGCATACAGTGCAGATAATGCTAACAGTATTATGAAAAATGGTCAGGGCATTGTATCTATTAGCACCTATGATGGTACGAACAGCAGCTCGAATAAGCTGAAAATGGCAAGTTCTTCCAACGCTGATAACACTAATACCGGTATAACCTATCAGGCTCAGACATCTAAAGGAGCTACAGCTAATCCGAATACAAGGTATTACTATAATCTTGACCTGATAGATACAGGCAATGCAGGAACGAGAACATACGCTGATCTTTCAACTGCATCAGACAAATTGATGCGCTGGGGCGTGTATCGCTATGCTGCTTCAAATATTCAGAAACACTTTAAAGTGAATGACAACGACACTTTTGAATTCTCAAGCAGTGCTGATTATGATATGCGCGGCTATAGCTGGTATCCGATAACGCTTGACAGTGCTGTAACTGTAGCAGGCACATTCACGTTCTACAATGAAGAGTTTACTACAACCGAAAACGCAAATAATAGTATCACCAACAAATGGTCACCGCTATCAGCAACGCAGCATTATATGATGCAGAATGGTATTTTCTATGATGTAAACGCTAACCTGACAGTCGGAACAGTTGTGCTGTCTGGTAATATCGGCGCAGTTAATACCAAGGGAACGGGTGCGCTCGTTTATGGAACAGTAAAGGGTAAATCCTCTGCAACAAACGATATTACTACCATCAACAGCATGAGCGGAAGTGTTTCGCTTGCTGGTATCAAGGTCTGGAACTTCCAGGGTACTGACGGTGTATCGGCTGACTATGCTCCTCTGCTTATCAACAGAACTGGCAGCTTTGTTTCACTAAAGATAGGTAACATTTCGACAGGTTCAGGCTATTCCGCCGGAGAAGAAGCGGCTACAAGCCTGATAGGTTATGTCGGTGCATCCTCTACCGATTCCGGAGTTACAAATTCCGACACGGATATTAACATAGACTTTTCAAACATTAGGCTTGATGGAAGAAAATCTGCAAATACTCCTGGTTTGTCCGGATACAATTACAACACCACGAAGTCAATTTTTACAAGAGCTACTCTCCTTGAGCGTTCTCTTGCTAAAGATGGTTCTTATACATTCTCCTATGTAGATGACTGGAGTACAGTTACAGGTGGATATAAGCATAGTGTAACATACGGTGAGGAAATCGGTTATACTTCTGCCTTAAACGGAAACACGCAGTATCCAAGTTTGGAACAGTATTATTCAAGAGAATCTGCGACCGATGATAATTACCCTACACAGTATTCATCTATACCAACAAAGAATGCGACTCCGTCTGATTCTTTCACTGGATTTCTTCCTTATGTTAGAGTTGTAAGTGCTGCATCAGAAATATCCAGTGGAACATCTGATCATTATCAGCTTAAGGTCAATCATCAGCCAAGTCTGGTTATTGAAGGTTGTGGTACTTATACTGATCCATATATTATTAAGAATGCAGACGAATTAATAAGAGTATCAAAGTGGATAAATGGAGCTGAGCTTTCTACAGCGGTTATCAATGCAAGGTTTGATAACACATTTTGCGATGGCGATGATCATCTACAGTACTCATATTCCGGCGGTAGTTTTAAAAATGGCAGTTCTACAAAATCGCAAGATGAAATGCGTCAGTACTTAGCTGGAGCATACTATGTGATTAGACCCATCTCTGGAACAAATATCGAGCTTGCTGCAGATTCAGGATTTGTAGGACTCGGAAACAAAACAGAAGGCTTCCATTTCCGAGGTGTTATTATCGGTGGCGTATCAAATGCCTCAATAACAAATAAGACGCAGTATCCGCTTATAAATTACAGCGACGGAAGTGTTATTAAAGATCTTACAATTAATGTTGATGCAGATATTACATTAGACGATGCAACTGAAACGTATAATTACATCACAGAGGGAAAAAAATACTCCTACGGTTCTGTTATTGCTGCTGTTGCAGGTGGAGATAACATCATTGATAACGTTCAGGTCAATTTCGGCAGCCATACAATTAAGGTGACAGGAACAAAAGCTCAGTTCCAGGCTGTCGGCGGATATGTCGGCGTTATTGTTAACGGTGGTGTTATCTTCAAAAATATGACCGGCAATATAACCGGATTGTCAGATGCTAATGTTATAACTGATCCTACAAGCAATACTACCAATCAGTCTCCGACTAACAAGAGAACTAACATGGCTTCAAGCAGCAATACTGCATGGCTTTATGTGAATCCGATAATCGGAAGAGTTGTTAATGGCTTTGCTGTTACTGAAAGCGATGCTTACAGACCGTTTGAGGACGGTACAAGAACTGTTAACGGCACAACAACTTATTGGGCAAAGAAAAAGTCTGATAGTTCAATAGGAGCTGTTGACAGCAACACTTATAACACAGATGACTATGAGCTTCAGAAAACTACCATGCAGAATGGTACTAAGCACTATTCAATCGCGGATATCAAGTCGGCTTGGTTAAAAGAATCCGGCAGTCTTATTCTCAGTGATGCTGAAAAACTTGAAGTATCTTCCAGTTATGCTATTACAGCCCGGAATGCACAGAGTTTCTATATCATGTCGTTAATTGTCAACAGCGGTATGGGAACTGAACAGAACTTCACAACTGATAATGCAAATACGGGTAATAAGATTGGCTATTATAATGCAGGCAGGTATCAAACGGTTAGACGTGCTGAATATAACACTGTTGGAACCAAAGCATCTAACGCCGATTACCTGCTTTCAATAAATGACACTTACGCATTTGCTGCCGCAACAAAGCTGAATAATATCCCGTATCTGATTGCGAAATATACAAAACCTGTTACAACCGACGGGACAGATTATTATGCAAAAAACATAGCCAATTCAAACAACACCTGCAGCATAACTCTGTCCGGTGGAACATACTATCTGCCTGATGGCTTCCAGGGAATAGGAGGAAAGATAATATCCAAAAAAGGAGGTAGTAATGGTTCCACTGACATTACGAATGATTCCAGTCTGAGAATCAATAACTTCATCGGAGCTGGATCTACCATCAGTCTTAATATGAATTATAATTATTATTATTCATATAAAGATGCTACGAGCTTATATGTTTTTGATAATACTTATATACATATTGATAATGTTGGACTTGGTTTGTTCAATATACAAAATGGAACCACCAATAACGTTGATTCAAGCAGATATTATAACTTTATTATCACAGGAAATGTTAAGGCAGAGTGCATTGATAATAAATTTACCAATGGTAAAGATCACATACCATATGTTGGTCCTATGACGGGTACCACTCAAAAGGCAACTGATGGTATAGACCGCATTAATATGATAAGTGTTGGTTCTTTGATCGGAACGATGAAAGCACGGCAAACTATTGACAGTGTTGCTTTACAGGATGTTGATGTTAAAGGTATCAGATATACAGGAGGAATGATTGGCTGGAACCCTAATGACAATAAATCAATTAATACATCAATAACAATAAACAACACGCAGTCAAATGGTTCTTACGGTATTAAGGTACATGGCGCAGGAAACACAGGAGGAATGATAGGCAGATCATATCAAAGTGAAATTTCAATTGATAATAATAATGCTACGTATAGCATTATTGAGGTTGAAAGTGATTGCGAAAACAGGACGGGAAATGACTATAACTACGGCGTTGGCGGATTTATTGGCAATTGTCGTGGCGGTGGTTCTTCGTTGGTAGAAATCAAAAATGTTACTGTTGGAACTTTGCGTCAGGATTCGCTGACATATGTTAATAGTGCATCTGCTGAAATAAATGCAGGCGGAATGATTGGCATTGTTAACAAATGTAAACTCAATCTATCCGATTGTACGATTTATAATCAGAACGTTGAATCTCAGTACACTGCCGCAGGACTTGTTGGATATTTTGCTTCATCAGGCGCTGACTCAACAATCAAAAACGTTAAAATAACCTGTAAAGATGGATTAAACGGAACAATAATGAGCCATCAGAACTTTGCAGGTGGATTTTTAGGTGCTGGAAAACGTGATGTAAATACTATCAATATTTCTGAAAGCGAAGTTAATAACTATACAATAACCGGTAATAACTATGCAGGCGGAATTGTTGGCCTGTGGGGACATAATGTAGAGAGTACCCAAAAAGCTAATAAGATAATCACAAACAATGTTACTGTTTCAGATTGTACTATCAGTTGTCCTTCTGGTTATGCCGGCGGTATAATAGGCTACCTAAACTATGTTGGTGACGCAAAGAAAAAAGAGTATTATGGCTATAACATTTTAGCTAAAAATCTTGCAATCACAGGTGCAACCAATCAGACGGGTGCCCTTTGCGGTGGAACTTGTGATACAACTTACAACATAATCAAAATCGTTGCATTCTGTCAGAATAATGATGAAGATAAAGGCCCTGAAACAACAGAGGTTGTCGGCGGAGGTAATAACTACGGCTACGATCCCAACACTACTGGTGCTAAAGGCTATGTAATCTGTGCCGATTATAATGGTGTTGTATCAAATACTGCGTGGATAGATGATGTTTCTTCTAAAACAAGAGTCATCGCCGCTTCTCCATATGTCAATATGAACCCTATTACTGAGATAGACGCTGCAAGTACGCCTAAAAGGCTGCTGAGCGATGGCGCAAGCCTTGCTGCTGTTAATCAGATCCAATACGATATTGAGAATTCTGTTGCAGGATATTATTCCAATGCAAGCACTGTGGAGAATGTACTGAAGAGTAAGATCTCCAATATCGTTGACGAAATGGGGTCGAGAACCTTTAATATAGGCGACAGAAACTTCCCTGTTCTTATTGTTGATGATATCAGCAAAATCAATACCACAAATCGTATTAATTACTATATTGCTCTGCTGACAAATTCAGATCCAAGCCTGAGCTGGGCATTCAATTATGCTGCAAATGAGAAAAATGTGTATAACGTAGTTCTTCATAAGTGCGTTTATGATGCAAATGGAAATACTATTACAATTAAATCTGCACAGCCCAATGCTATCACTGGTTCTTCGACAAATTCTAACGCAACTCCTTGTTTGAAACGTACTTCCGGACAGTTCTATATGAACGCAAATGATACGGATACCATTGCAACGAACGGACAGTTTACTCTACTCGATATTCAGTATCTGAATCCTTCAGCAACAGGGCAAATAGCGTATCACCTTTATGTGCCGGTATATGTAAGAAAAGTTTTACAATACGATTTCAATATCCGCGCTGAATCCGGTACCTCTTATAAGGTAACATCTCCGGCAAGCGCTATTCAAGGAAACGTGCTCGTCGAAAACATCGGCACACCTGTTACACTTGAATTTGCGTATACATATAAGCGTACAGCAGATGAATGGATTGAAGCTGTAAACGGCGGCGATACACTTCTCGGCAACTATTCTAAACGGTTACTGTTTGATAATTTAACAGCAGGAGGTGCGAATTTACCAAGTACGACAAAAATGGTTCTGATTGATACTCAGTATAATTCCAAGGCATATTATCTGAATAATCTTTATTCTGGTGGAGATAATGCTGCTTTAAACACTTCTTCAGGGTATCTGGATCTGAGTAAGTTCTCTAACGGTTCATCTTCATATTCACCCGTGAGCTTCAATGATATGATGGTTGTTACGATAAAGCAGGATGATAGTGGTACCTTAGTTAATTCATCATTGCATCCACACGAAACATATCCTGGTATCGTTACAGATAATTCCGGAGGCACGAATAATGGAATAACCTTTAGATATTCTGAAGTCGGTGAAACCGGGATTGATTCTTCTGACAGATATACAGTTGATTCGATCACATTTAGGAATGGTGGAACATATCTTACCGAACACTATTTCCTGACAATATACACGGATTATTCAACTGCTCAAACTATCTATCATTATGCAATCAGTGCTGGTAAAACCCTCGGGAATGAGCCGTATCCATCGAGAATAACTAAGGATAGTGAAAGAAATGCAACAAATCTGTTCTTGGGTTATGTATACGATCAAGAAATCAGAATAAACAGTCTGAAGGTCGGTGGCGATGCTACTAAGTATTGCCTCAGTGCAACTGACAATGATAATCAATTGAGTGCTGATCTTACTGCAAGAGTATTCTTGACTGAAGCTGCTAAAACCGGTAGATTAATCACATATATCGAAGATACAAGAAACCATGTACAGATCTTTGAAAGCTTATTGATCCAATTTAACAAACATGACAGCGTAAACGACATCGGAGTAAAGGGCGTTGAAGACGTTGAAGTCACTTCATACAAGATCGGAAATCAAAACGTTACAGATCTTAATAGAAGTTGGACTAAGCGAAATAATGTGATTGTTAACGCTTCATACATCGAGTTGCAGAACAATGTGTCGTTAGCTGACAAACTTACACTAAATAGTGATAAATCTGTTTTGATAACCGCAAGCACAACGATCACATTTGAAAAAACAACGGGCCTGCCGGATCAGTTCTATCAGCAATCTCTATCAGGCAGAACGAATGTTATCGCTATTTCTAAAATTTCATCCAAAGACAGTCTGACGGCTTTCAGTAAAGTTTCAAAAGAAACCACTAAGCTTTGGGACGCTGAGAACGAAATAGAGTCAAGTATTACTAATCAGTACTATATGGATTCTACCGAAAAGGCATATATAACGCATGATGCGCTTGATATGCCTGCTGGCAAAGATCTTTCCGAAATAGGCGGTCAATTGCCACAGCTTGGAATCAATGCGAATGATCCAAATGACGTAAAAAAATTCCCTTCAACAATACATACAGTCGGAACTTATCGTGTTGAGGATTGCCCGATAGCATGGGGAAATGCTCAGTCAATTGTCTGCGAAGTCGAACTAAGATCAATTGATAGTAGCTATACCGAATTAAAGCCTATGTTCAAGTATATTGAAGGTAGTACATTCAATATACTTGACGGTATCTCTCCAACTTCGACAGAATATCTCGATTCAAGTGGAAATGTTCAAGTTGATGGAGAGGGCACTCCAATAACATCACCCAATGAATTTACCTATAAAGTAAGAAAGACATATACTAAAGCATCTCTAAATAGTATGCTTGACAGCAATGTTTATAAGATACCTATAGAATTTAAGGTGTATTCTGGCAGCATCTTTGAAACTGCCGGATTAGAATATGCAAACTATGGATTATACTTGAAAGTGTATATGCTTGATTCGTCTAACGATGAAATAAATGTTACCACAAATCCCGAAAGCGATTATGTCAAGTATACTAATGCACGAATATGCCTCACCAAAGTTTCATAACAAATTAAAGAGCCGAGAGTTAATCTCTCGGCTCTCTTCCTAGATAAGCAAAGGAGGTAACCATGTCAGAAACCACAACAAAAAAACTTCGAGTAGTCAAACTTCTCGAAATATTACAGCAGAATACCGATATGGAGCATCCGATAGGTACAAACGAGTTGTGCAGTAAACTCAGCGAACTCGGAATACAAACAGATAGACGTACAGTAGCCAAGGATATAGCCGTTCTGAATGAACAGGGATATGAGGTAATGCAGACGAAGCTCGGCAAGCAGAACGCCTACTACATAGAGGACCGCAGTTTCAGCCTTCCTGAGCTCAAGATACTCATTGATGCTGTTCAGGCAGCAAGTTTCATTACAGAAAAGAAATCAGCCGACCTCATATCCAAGATAGCAGCTCTCGGCGGAAGCCATCAGGCAGAGATACTGACCGGAAATATCGTGCATTTCAATACCCGAAAGCATAACAACGAGCAGATTTACTATAACGTAAACGTCCTCGAAAATGCTATCAGAGAAAAGAAAATGGCTTCATTCCTGTATTTTGACCTTGACGAGAACCTAAATAAGGCTTACAGAAAGGACAAAGCCATATATGAGGTTGAGCCAATCGCCCTTGTATTCAATAACGATAACTATTACCTTATGGCTTATGATCCGGCTACTGAAAATGAAGTCCGAAACTACCGTGTAGACAGAATGGACTCTGTTCAGCGCCTTGATAAAGGTATCTGTAAAGCAGCCGCAGAGAAAATTCGGACGGTATCTAAGTATACAGAACAGGTCTTCAGAATGTACGGCGGACGCACCGAACTTGTGACACTCCAGTTTGAAAAGAAGCTCATAGGCAGTATCTACGATAAATTCGGAGAAAAGACGAATATTGGCAAATGCGGCGATGAATACTTCGTAGCCGTTGAAGTACAGATATCCCCTACCTTTTGGAGTTGGCTCATAACTTTCAAGGAACAGATGAAACTCACAGCCCCGGATTCTGTGATTGCTGAGTATAAGGAATGGCTGAAGGATATATGAAACGTAGAAAAATAGACTTCAGCTTTGTGTAAATAACCAAATATCTGAGAATAGCCGCTTTGCTATCGCCAAATGGCGCACTTAGTAAAGCGGCTATTGACATATTCTGAATGAACTGATATAATATACTTGTAAGTGTAGCAAATGTTACATTTAGAAACGAGGATGATCTTATGCGCACAAAGAATCCAGAATACTTCACATTGCTTGAAGAGTTGGGATAAAAAGTACACGTACCGCATCAATAGATATCCACACGGGGAGGCTGTGGCTGTATGGCTGTGGAAGGTGAGGCAGTAAGGCTTCGTAAGCCCGCAAGACGTCACTTCACCTCGTTACGGTTTTAATTGCTAAAGTGGCGAGCATAGAAATAGCGGCTCCGGTTGAGGATTTGAACCTCTTTCGGAGCCGCTTTGTGTTATGGGTTTCCCTCAATAAATACTCCGTATTACTTCCGATAAGTACAGCCAAAGGGCGTCCGAAAGCCTTGAAGCAACAGACAGTAATAATCGTTCTTGAATTTACGCAAAGTATCGGCAATTCGTCCTTTTTATGCAAATGCACGAATTTTCCCCGCTATTTTTATAAGTTAATTCATTGACAATTGGCGCCTCATATGATATAATAAAATAGTATAAGAGTATATGTACGCATTATGTGAAAGGGGGGGAGCCGATATGGCAGGAAACGCAGAAAAGCCGCTGGTAGGCGGACTTCGCGCAGTCGAGCTGCACTACCGCGTCATCAGGGACATCTCGAGCGGTCAGATAGCGGCATACCAGTCCCAGACGCGGCTGAATTCCCCGAAGCTGGGCGTACTCACACCCGACAAATTCCGCGACGTGTGCGAGATAACGAATCAGGCGATAAGGCTCTTTTACCTCGAGCTGATACAGGCTCTTGAGGCATACAAGACGTTTACCGAGCGCGAGCTGACATTCAGCTGGGTCTCGGTATATATGCCTGTCAGGTTTTTGAAGGAAGCGGGCGCGGAGAAGACGCTGCTCGAATATTTCACGCGCTACGACGTCCCGACGAGCAGGATATGCTTCGAGCTGTCGGAGAAGCTCCTTGAGGAGACCGACGGCAGAGCAGCGCAGGTGCTCCAGCATATGCGCAACCGCGGCTTCCACTTCATGATAGTTAATTTCGGAGGCGACACGTGTCCGATGATGAGGCTTTCGGGCTTTCCCGTGGACTACGTGCTGCTGAGCCCCGAGGTCGCGAATTTCCTCGGAAGCAGCGAGCGTTCGGACAATGCGGTCAAATCGGTAGTAAGCTTTGTCAACGACATCGGAGCCGAGCCTATTGCTGACGGAGTCTACAGCAGCCGACAGGCAGAAACGCTCTACACATTCGAGTGCTCGTATTGTGCGGGCACACTTGCAGGCAAGTATATGACAGAAAGATACGTCAGACGCAAGTCCGACTAAGACATAAAATGAGGGGGGTGTCTCTTAATGGAGGAAAAAGTCAGAGACGTCCTTGAGCTGAGAAGGAAAAGCAAAGAGGTCAAGAGGCATTTCATCGTGATGCGCGTGCTGGCACTGCTCGTCATCATCCTGATACTGCTCATATCCATAGCATACGCGATATCCTATTTCTACGACAAGTTCGGCAGTTTCACCGTAAAGGTCAACAAGTACGACATGGTGCATCAGGGTCTTACCCTGTCCGAAACACCTGAATACGACAGGTCGAACGCGGTGCTGAATGCGAATATCGTCTATGACATGACAAATATCAGCGGAGAGGACATACCGCCTAACGTTGATAAGATAAACGGCAGCCACAACGGCGACAGCTACATAGCCTACACATTCTACCTCATCAACTCGGGCGATGATACCATCAGCTATACGGGCGAGATGAACATCGAGAACGTGACGAAGGGCGTAGACGAGGCTGTGCGCATAGCTGTCTACAAGAACGGCGAAAAGACAGTTTACGGCAAGACGAAGTCGAGCGGTATGGGCAAGGAGAGCGACTGCGACAGTGAATTTCTGTCGTCGTCGGTCGTGATGCGCACCTCAGGCGAAAAATTCAAAGCAAAGGACAAAGACAAATATACCGTGGTGATATGGCTCGAGGGCAACGATCCCGACTGTGTAGATGCTATCATCGGCGGTACATTAAAGCTCAGCATGAGCTTCAAGATCACGGAAACAACGTAAAAGGAGATCAACTATGAAAAAGGCATTGAGTATCTTTGCAAATGTTCTGGCATGGATAGTCTTAATATTCGCACTTCTCATCACCATAATGGTATTCTCATCGAGCAAGAATAACGGAGTCGCACATCTCTTCGGCTATATGCCCATGGCGGTCGAGTCAGATTCGATGAAGCCCACATTCAAGCAGGGCGACCTCATCATCTGCAAGGAGATCGACGATTTCAACTCGATAAAGGAAAACGATGTCATCACATTCTGGACCACGATAGACGGACAGAGAGTGAAAAATACGCATAGAATAGTTGAAGTTCTCAACGATGACGGCATAGTGAAATACGTCACAAAGGGTGATAACAACCCCGTAAAGGACACTGACGTGATCTCACAGGGCGCAGTAATAGGCGAATGGACGGATGTAAAGCTCCCGTTCATCGGCAGGGTGATGGACTTCCTGCGCACGAAGACAGGATTCTTCATCTGCATAGTGATACCGATGGCGATATTCTTCCTGTTCGAGCTTTACAAGTTCATCGCGACGATAATCGAGGCGAAGCGCCCCGAGCCCGCAGAGTTGGACGAAGAGGAGATAAAGCGCAGAGCTATCGAGGAATACCTTGCGGCGCAGAAGCAGTCGGGCAGCGCGGCTGAAAAGGTCGAGGCTGCTGCCGAGAAGGCGGAAGCAAAGGCAGAAGCTGCTGCCGAGAAGGCAGAGGCGCTTGCTGAGGCAGCAGAAACAGCCGCCGCAGAAGAAACGAAAGCGGAATAAGCTTCACAGACCCGCGGCAGTGCGGGAAAACAACATTAACATACGGAGCATAACATGAACGGATTCCTGAAATGGTTTTTTGCCTTTATGTCAGAGATGCTGAAAGGCTACGCCGAGATCGTGCGCGGTATCGGCAGCGGCGTGAAGCAGATATTCAACATAAAGAACTACATAGAGATATTCAAGGAGTATTCGACGGATTTCGGCGCACTCGGCTGGATACTGTCGATACTGGCAATAATAATAGTAGTCGCGATATACGTTCTCATAGCCGTCATGATATTCTTGTTCATCAGGAAATACATACGCTTCAGACACTCGCTGGTCAGCAACGAAGACCTGCTCGAGGAGATAGCCCTCCTCCAGAGGCGAGTAATGAAAATGGCGAAGGAAAAGGACGAGATAATGGCGATGAAGGTCGCACAGATGGGCGGCACAGGCACCATGACCCTTCCCTCTGGCCAGACCGTATATGCGGGCGGCGAGGGAGAAGAGGGCGCTCCCGCCCCCGTTGCAGTCGGCACAGTCGAGGACGGCGTAGTCCAGACAACGGACTACCGCTTCTCGAAGCTCATTGAGGTCGATAACTTCTACAAGACCTATACACCGCCCGAGTACGACAACGAGATAACGCTGGAGGGTATCGTCGATACCTTCCGCAACTTCGCGTGCTCGCGTATGCACCTGTACTATGAGCCCAAGACCATACGCCTGTTCATAGCGGGCATGGCGTCAACGAAGCTGATAATCCTGCAAGGTATCTCGGGTACAGGTAAAACATCGCTCCCGTACTCATTCGGAAAGTTCCTGCAAGTCGACACGACTATCGCATCTGTACAGCCCTCGTGGCGTGACCGCACCGAGCTTTTCGGCTACTTCAACGAATTCACGAAGAACTTCAACGAAACGGAAGTCCTCAAGCGCATATATTCGTCGGGCTATAACAACGACGTAAACCTGATACTCCTCGACGAGATGAACATCGCGCGAGTTGAGTATTACTTTGCCGAGATGCTCTCCATACTCGAAATGCCGAACGCAGACGAGTGGGAGCTCGATATCGTGCCCAACGCATGGAGCACCGACCCCGTTAATCTCGACAAGGGCAAGATACGCATCCCCCAGAATATATGGTATATCGGCACAGCCAATAACGACGACTCCACATTCGCTATTTCCGATAAGGTATACGACCGTGCTCAGCCGATAAACCTTGACGCGAAGGGCGTAGCGTTTGAAGCGCCCGATACACCGCCGATGCGTCTCGGCTTCGACCACCTCGATAAGCTGTTCCATGAGGCGTTCGACAAGTACCCGATATCTCAGGAGAGCCTGAAGAAGATACAGCAGCTTGACCTGTGGGTAATAGAGAAGCTGAGAGTAGCATTCGGTAACCGTATCTTAAAGCAGATGAACTTCTTTGTACCCGTATACGTAGCGTGCGGCGGCGACGAGCTTGACGGCATCGACTACGTACTTGCGACAAAGATATTCAGAAAGTTCGAGTCACTGAACCTCGCAATGCTCCGTGAAGAGCTCCGCGAGCTGTGTACGTACATGAACAAGCTGTTCGGCAAGAACAAGATGAACGAGTCCATCGCATATCTTGAGAGATTGCAGAAGCTGTTCTGATAAAAAATGGCGACTGCGTATTGCTCGCTTGTCTGTACGTCCCGCGCGGGCGCACAAACGGGCAGGCGGTACGCAG
>FNZT01000017.1:24178-80524 GCA_900109435.1 Ruminococcus sp. YRD2003
AGCAAACTATGACTTTTGAACAGAGTGAGCGAGTGAAACGAGCGGCAACGAAAACTGGGTTCCAAGGGGTGCGCCCCTTGGCGGGTCAAGGGCAGAGCCCTTGCGGAGTTCAGAGGCAGAGCCTCTGACAGGGGCTGGGACAGCGTCCCAGAAAAGGCGCAGCAATAATTATTCCAAGCAAAAAAGGCAGGTGAGAGCAAGTGAAAAACGGATACAGCGAGTGGTACAAGGAATTCAGCGAATTTTCCGAGGCATTCGACGACGACGAAGTATATTCCGCGCTTGACTCTCTCCTCCGTTCGAGCCATAATACCTTTGCCTTCAACAAGAAGATAATGGAGAAGGCGATAGACGTATCATGGGTAGAGGCGATAGAGAACGGCCTCGTCCACGTGGACAACTTCCTGCGCGCCCCGAGGAAGACGATAGAGGACGTGGAGGAGGTAGTACCGATAGCGCTGTCGAGGAAAATAACGGTAGATTCGGTCAAGCACCTCGCCCAGCACACCGACCTTATACAGAGCATCGACAAAAAAACGGGCAAGATAACGCCGTCGAAGATACTGAACATCCACAAGGAAGAGAGTATGTTCACCTACGAGAACAAGTTTGTGAACACGCTGATAGACAGGCTTTTCATCTTCATCAACACCAGATATGAGAAGCTTGCACAGGTCGCCCGCGACGAGGAGGTCTTCTCCCTCGGCTACGACACGTCTATAGACGACGGAAACGGCGGACGAATGAAGGTCGAGCTGAAAATAGAGACGGTAGACAGCCTTGACACATACGACGACAACGGCTATACGGTATGGCAGCGCGTAGAGAAGCTGAAAAAGGCGATAGAGGGCTACAAGGGCTCAGAGCTCTGCACCACCCTCGGCGCGACGTACATCCGCCCGCCCGTAATGCGGACGAACGCGATAATGAAGAACGTAGACCTCAAAGCCTGCCTGACGCTGTGGCAGTACATCGAGAGCTACGACAAGGTAGGCTACGAGATAAACGTGCAGAACAGCGCAGTCAAGCCGCAGAGGGAGTACATCGAGGACTTCTACAAAATGGTAGTGCTGAACCTCCTGCTGTTCCGTTCATACATGAACAACGACTCGGAGAAAAAGCTCGAGGTGCTGAAGGAGCACAAGGGCAAGAAGATAGCTCCGAAATTCGAGAAGAAGTTCAGCAAAGAACTTGCCGCCGACTACAGTGTAACGTCAGAGGCGGTAGCGGGCTATATCGCAGCAGACGGCGAATTCAGGCTCGAGAAGAAGCTGCCGCCCGACCTCAACCTCATGTTCGAGCAGATAAACGAGGTCATCGAGATAGAGACTGAGTACATCAAGGAGCTCGAAAAGAGGCGCAAAGAGGAGGAACGGCTCCGCATCGAGGCAGAGGCGCGCCGACTGGAGCAGGAGCGTATCGAGGAAGAGCGCAAGGCAGAGCTCGAACGCCAGCGCATAGCCAAAGAAGAGGAAGAGAAGCGACTGCAAGAGATGCTTGCGAAGAAGCGCGCCGAGCAGGAAGCCGAGGAGCGCGAGCGTCAGCGTCTTGAGGAGGAGCGACAGGCTCGTCTCGAGGAGCAGCGCAGACTCGAAGAGGAAGAGCGCCTGAAGAGAGAGGAAGAGGAGCGTGCTGCCGCCGAGCGTGAGCGTATCGAGCAGAACAGGCAGCTCGCCCGCCATGAGCTCGGAGGAGCAGAGGGCATAGCCGACGAGGAGCTCAACAGAGCGCCCGATGAAGCAGAGCTCGAAAAGCAGGCGTACGAATCCGTCACCGATGAGGAGCTCGAAGCCGCGAAGGAGGCAATGGAGGCAAACGGCGAGACCGAGACAGAGCTCGAAGACCCGCGAGCTGTCGCAGCCCGCATGAAGCTCGAACAGCAGAAGCGCGAGAAGGAACGCGCCGAAGCAGAGCGAGCCCAGCGTCTCAAGGCAGAGCGTCTGCACTTCGAGAGCAAGCATTTCAGGGATATATACCGCGAATACTCGTGGAATCCGATATATGTGCTGATGAGGCTGATAAGGCATCTGCTCGCGACCGTATTCGGCATTATCCCCGAAGATACGGACAACCCGCTGTATAAGCAGCTCCTTGCCGAAAAGAAGGCGGGGAAGGAGCAGAAGGAGCGCGAAAAGCAGGAGCGTACCGAAATGGAGGTATACTACCGCAAGTACGCGAAGGTCGCCAAGTACCAGCTCAGGCGCTTTATCAGTGACTGGAAGTTCAAGCGCAAAAAGCGCAAAGCAGACAAGAGCAAGCCGAGACCCGCATATACGCCCCCTGTAAGGACAGCCGAGGAGACCGCCGCGATACAGGCGGAGATGAATCGTCTGTACAAGGAGTACCACGTAGGCACAGCAGAGAAGCTGATGCGTGCATGGCAGGAGCGCAGGCAGGAGAAGCGCGAGCTTGAAGAGAGCATCCGTGCTAATGCCGAAAAGGTCAAGGAGATACAGGCTCAGCAGGCAGAAGCCGCCGAAAGCTCCGAGGAGGATAGCGACAACACCAACAGGATAGCGAACATCATCGCAACGGTATTGGTAGTGCTCGCGCTCGGATTCGTGATATATGTCATGGTATTCTCGGCGCAGGGCAAGGCGGTCGACATATTCGGGCACAGCATACTCCGCGTAGTTACGGGCAGTATGGAGCCCTCGCTCCACGTGGGAGACTTCATCATAATCGAAAAGACCGACCCCGAGGAGCTGACAAATGGTGACATAATCTCGTTTTATTCCGAGCAGAGCGACATCTACGGAATGCTCGTGACGCACAGGATAGTCGGCAAGAGCGATGACGGCAGATTCATCACCCGCGGCGACGCCAACCCCGTCGACGACAGCATAACGGTCGCCCCCGACAAGATAGTCGGCAGATTCAAGCGCAAGGCACAGTTTTTCATATGGGTGAATTCGTTCACCGATTCGAGGAAGATACTGCTTCTCCTCGTGATGATACCGACGACGCTGATAGCGCTGTACGAGCTGAAAACAGTGATGAAGCTCGGCAGGAAGCTCAGCGAAGACCACGAGCAGGAGGAAAAGGAGCGCCGCGAGTCAGCGGTCAGAGAGGCGATAGAGAAGGAGAAGCGGCGGCTTGAAGAAATAGGATACACGGAGGATGAGAACGATGCGGACAAGTCAGGAATCGTTGATGAAAAGGAGAATGATTAGTGCTATCGTTCTGTTTGCGGTCACACTTGTAGCACTGCTTGTTTTCATCGGACTGTACATTGACGAAACGAAGCGGACTCAGGAGAAGTACTACATACAGTACACGGCTAATCTGAGCCATGTGTCCGAGGACATAGACTCCTACCTCAATGCCGAGGGTGATAAGGATTTCCGCTATGTCCGCCTGATAAGTGATATGAGCAGTGCGGATTCGTTCGCATTTCTGCTCAATCGTCTCAGCGATGACAGGAAGAAGACGATAAACGAGTTCCACACCTGCATAATGCGGTATCCCGAGCAGATGCAGACCGAGGAAAAGCTAACGGAAGCGAAAAAAGCCGTAGATGATATACTTGCGGAGCTCGACCAAGGATATGAAGAAGCGCAGGCTCTTGTAGATTCGATAGATAAGCAGGGGCATTAACGGAAGGAGGATAGATGATGGGAGAAAAGAGTCGATTAAAGAAGGAAATAAGGCTGTGCATGAACACTATCAAGGAGATAGAGAGAAAGCGTTCGCGTTCGCAGTCGGCGCTTGTACAGGCGATATTGCTTCAGGAGCAGCCTGACGAAACGGACGTAGAGTGGTTCAACAAGTACACGGGCGAGATAACCGCCTGCCGTAATCACATGATAGAATTGCAGAAGAAGCTGAATTCAATCAAATAAGCAGAACAGCCATTGAGCATATGCCCAATGGCTGTTTTTCCTTAATCAAAATTCCAGAATCCCGTACCTGTTATCGGGTCTTTCTTCTTGCGTATGATGCCTCCGACGACGGGGCGGAGCTCTATCTCCGCGGTGTAGAGCACGGTTATCGACTTGATGTGCCCGCCCGAAGTGAGATGTGCGCCGTCCTGCTTGTAGGAGAAGAGGGCGTGAGTATGGTGCGTGAGCCTGCCGCTCTCGTTGACGGCGATGTTGCCCGTCATGGACACGAGTTCAAGCATACCGCTGACGGTCTCGGTCTCGAAGCTGCCGCTCTCGGGGATAAAGGTCTGTATCTCAGCCGAGCTGCAACCGCCGATACCGTAGAAGGTAGCGCTTGAAATGCCCTCCTTTCCGCAGATATCGAGCAGCGAGGTGATTATCTCGTCGCCCTTGTCGAGGCGGATATAGTAGCTCTCTCCGAATTTTCTGTAGTCCATATTAAGCCCTCCTTAATTCTTTTTCTTTTTGCAGCTGTCGCTGTAAGCGCAGCCCTCGCAGCCTCCGCAGCCTCCGTCCTTGCGGTGACGGAGGATAAACGCAAGCGCTCCGACGACTGCCGCAGCGATGATGATTATTAGGAAGATATCAACAGCATTCATGTTCACTTACCCATTGCAAGTCCGACGAGCTGAACGGCAGCCGCCGCGAGCCAGGCGATCCCGCACTGCCACACGACCACGAATGCAGCCCATTTTCTGCCGTATTCGCGGCGAACGGAGGCAATCGCAGCCACGCATGGGGTATACAGGAGCGAGAACACGAGCAGAGAAGCCGCGGTAATGGGAGACATAAACGCAGTGACATCGCCCGCGAAGAGGATCTTCATCGTCGAGACAACGCTCTCCTTAGCGATGAAACCCGTCACGAGGGAAACGCAGATACGCCAGTCGCCGAGCCCCGCGGGCTTCATGATCGGAGCGGCGAGCCGCGCGACAGAGGCGAGAATACTGTCCTCGGGGTTCTCGACGAGGGCGAGATTGAGCCCGAAGCTTTGCAAAAACCACACGGCGATAGTGGCGATGAGAATGACCGTGAACGCTCTCTGGAGGAAGTCCTTAGCCTTCTCCCAGAGGAGCTGCGTGGTATTTCTGACCCCTGGCATACGGTAGTTCGGGAGCTCCATAACGAAGGGGACGGGCTCGCCGCGGAAGAGGGTATGCCTGTAGAAAATGGCGGCGAAGATGCCGACGACGATGCCGAGGAGGTAGAGCCCCGTCATAATGAGGCCGCCTCTTTTGGGGAAGAAAGCGCTGATGAAAAAGGCGTAGATAGGCAGTTTCGCGGTACAGCTCATAAACGGGGTGAGCAGGATAGTCATTTTTCTGTCACGCTCACTGGGGAGCGTCCTTGTCGCCATTACAGCGGGTACGGTACAGCCGAAGCCAATGAGCA
This sequence comes from Ruminococcus sp. YRD2003, assembly GCA_900109435.1. Taxonomy (GTDB): domain Bacteria; phylum Bacillota; class Clostridia; order Oscillospirales; family Ruminococcaceae; genus Ruminococcus; species Ruminococcus flavefaciens_G. The sequence continues at coordinate 29,455 of FNZT01000017.1, forward strand.
GCGGAACGATACTGCGTCCCGAGAGCCCTATTTTACGCAGCAGCTTATCCATAACGAAGGCAACGCGGGCGATATAGCCGCTGTCCTCAAGCAGCGAGAGGAATAGGAAGAGCGTGACGATAATGGGCAGAAAACTGAGCACGCTGCCCACTCCCGCGAAGATACCGTCGATTATGAGGCTGTGGATAGCGTCGTTGACATGAGCGCGCGTGAGGGCGGAGTCGGCGACATCGGTGAAGTAGCCGATACCCTCCTCGAGCAGCCCTTGCAGCCACGCTCCGATGACGTTAAAGGTCAGCCAGAAAACGAGCCCCATAATGCCGATAAAGGCGGGAATAGCGGTATATTTTCCTGTCAGCACCCTGTCTATGCGGCGGCTGCGGATATGCTCCTTGCTCTCCTTTGGCTTGATGACAGTCTCGGAGCACAGCCTGTTAATGAAGCGGAAGCGCATATCCGCTATAGCGGCGCTCTTGTCGAGCCCGCGCTCCTTCTCCATCTGGCGCACGATGTGCTCCATGAGGGCCTTTTCGCCGTCGTCGAGCCCGAGCTGACTGATGATAAGCTCGTCGCCCTCTGCGACCTTGCTTGCCGCGAAGCGGATAGGCAGCCCCGACTGCTCGGCGCGCCCTTCTATGAGGTGGCAGATACCGTGCAGACAGCGGTGAACAGCGCCGCCGTTTTCGGACTTCTCGCAGAAGTCCTGTATAACGGGCGGCTCGCGGTAGTACGCGACGTGAACGGCGTGCTCGACGAGCTCCTCGATACCCTCGTTTTTAGCCGCAGATATCGGAACTACGGGCACTCCGAGCATTTTTTCCATATCGTTGAAGTCAATACTGCCGCCGTTTGAGGTCAGCTCGTCCATCATATTTACAGCAACGACCATAGGGATATTCAGCTCGAGAAGCTGCATTGTGAGGTAGAGGTTGCGCTCGATATTATTGGCGTCAACGATATTTATGATGGCATGGGGCTTCTCGTTGAGCACGAAATTTCGGGAAACTATCTCCTCGCTCGTATACGGCGACATCGAATATATACCCGGGAGGTCGGTTATCAGCGTGTCGGGATGACCTTTTATAGCCCCGTCCTTGCGGTCGACGGTCACTCCGGGGAAGTTGCCGACGTGCTGCTTCGAGCCTGTAAGGCGGTTAAAAAGCGTAGTTTTGCCGCTGTTCTGGTTTCCGACAAGCGCAAATGTCATTACCGTGCCCGCGGGCAGGGGAGTACCGCTGCCCTTTGGGTGGAACTTTCCTCCCTCGCCGAGACCTGGGTGCTCGGAGCGCTTCATTTCGGCTTTTCTGGAGCTTGCGGCTTTTTTCTCAGTGGGCTCGACCTGTATCAGCTCGGCGTCCGCGAGCCTCAGCGTCAGCTCGTAGCCGTGCAGTGTCAGCTCCATAGGGTCGCCCATAGGTGCGAGTTTAGAGACGGTTATTTCAGTATGCGGGATTATTCCCATGTCGAGGAAGTGCTGACGCAGCGCACCCTCGCCGCCTATCTGTGTGACTCGGACGGTATCGCCGACCCTGACTTCTTTGAGTGTCATTTTCTATTCTCCTAACATAATTATCCTTCTTAGTATATTCTAACACTATAGAGAAAAGGTGTCAATTTTTAAGCGTTTGCAATATCTAACTCTGTATAAAATTAAAACATTTAGCTATATTTGAAACGGAGACTGTAAAGCAACAAAAAAAACATTGTTCCACGTGAAACAATGCGTTTTTTACAATAAAAACGGCATTTATAATTGTAAATAAAATAAAACATTTATCCATATCAGGACACGGAAACGGCGCCCCGACAGTTCGCGTGGAGAGTTCCCGCAAAGCCCTTGATTTTTCATAAGCTCCGTGATATAATAGCATTGTTGAACAAAATCGACTTTTGTCGAAAAGCGCGGACAGAAAAAAATAAGCTCCGCATGAAAGAGATGATATAAATGTTACGATTATTCGGTAAAAAAGAGGAGCCGTACGTCTCGATACTCGCAGGGACAGACGACGACGAATCCGAGGACGGCGAGCTGATCGTGTCAGCTGTCACGGACGTAGGCTTCGTCCGCGAAGGCAACGAGGACAGCTTCTATGCGGACGGATTCGGCATAAAATCCGAGGAGAGCTGCCTCCTGAGCAAGGCTGTGGGAGGCCATATCCGTTATATTTTCGCGGTCTGCGACGGCATGGGCGGAGAGGCTTACGGCGAGCTCGCTTCCAGAATTGCAGTGACCTCTCTGAGCAAGCGCGCGGAGATCCTCCGAAGCGTGGATATCAGCAGGCTCCACAGCGCCGTCAACGACTTCGCCAACGCCGCAAATGCAGGTATCTGCCGCATGGCCGGGCAGAAAAAATGCGGCAGGAGCGGCTCTACGCTTGCTATGGTGTGCATAGATAACGGCATGGTCTACAGCTTCAATCTCGGTGACAGCCGCGTGTATTACTACAGCGGCGGCAAGCTCACCCGCCTCTCTCAGGACCATACCCTCGCCGCTCAGAAGCTGCGCGACGGCAAGCTGAAAGCAGAGATACGCAGCAGCTCCGACGCGCATAAACTGATAACTTTCCTCGGCGTGGACGACGACGAAATGGGGCTGACTGCCTATGCACACGAGCCCGTCGAGCTCGGAGACGGCAAGGTGCTGATATGCAGCGACGGTCTGACCGATATGTGCAGCGACGAGGAGATAGCAGGCGTCCTCGGCGAGCGGCACTCGAATTATTCGGAGGCTCTCGCGGAAAAGGCCCTCACCAAAGGCGGCTGGGATAACGTCACCTGCATCGTCATCAGCAAAAAGGCTGCGGTATAAAAGAGCCCCTACAGTTGGTTGCTGTCAGGTGTTATGTAAGGCGTGGGACGTCGAGGACGCCGTCCCCTACAGATAGTTGCCGTGGGTATGACTGGGGGGATTGGCGGGGCGATGTGGGCATCGCCCCCTACATATTGTATCATGGCATTGTTCTGTTATGGCAAGTACGCCCAATCGGCGCCCCTACACGATGGTGTTTTATGCGGGATTATTGGGTTCTCCGCCGTCCCATGCAATTATACAAAAAGGCTATCGGTCGCCCGATAGCCTTTTATTTTTGTATGAACCGCGGGGGAGCACTGCCGCCCTGAAACAGGTTTCAACGCGAACCGCGCGCGCCCGCTTGGCGCATTACTTGTTGAGGTTTGCCTCTATCATGTCGAGCTCATCGTAGAGAGCCTGCGGGATATTGCCGCCCTTTGCCTTGATGTCCTCGTCATAGTATCTTCTCATCTCGGCGATCTCCTTCTTCCACTCTTCCTTGTCTACCGTAAGGAGAGCCTGAAGTGCTGTGGGAGTTACCTCGTCCTCGATGCCGCTGAGGTTGATGTCCTCAGGCTTGGGGAGGTATCCGATAGGTGTCTCTACAGCGTCTACTTCGCCGTCAACACGCTTGATGATCCAGTCGAGAACACGCATATTCTCGCCGTAGCCGGGCCACAGGAAGTTGCCTTCGTCGTCTGTTCTGAACCAGTTTACGTTGAATATCTTAGGAGCCTTGCTGCCAAGTCTTGCGCCCATTTCGAGCCAGTGAGCCCAGTAGTCGCCTACGTTGTAGCCGATGAAGGGCTTCATTGCCATCGGGTCGTGACGGAGTACGCCTACTGCACCTGTTGCAGCAGCTGTTGTCTCAGACGAAACTGCTGAGCCGATGTATGTACCGTGTGTCCAGTCGAACGACTGATATACGAGCGGAGCTGTTGTAGCACGGCGTCCGCCGAAGATGATAGCCGATACGGGCACGCCCTCGGGATTGTTGAACTCGGGGCTGATGCACGGGCAGTTCTTTGCGGGTGCTGTGAATCTTGAGTTGGGGTGAGCAAGCTTCTTGCCTTCCTTTACCCATTCCTCACCGTTGCACTTGATACCTGTCCACTCGGTAGCGTCCTTGGGCGGATTATCGTTGAGCTTCTCCCACCAAACTGTGTTGTCGGAGTTGTCGAGTGCTACGTTTGTGAAGATAGCGCCTTCCTTTGTGCAAGCAAGAGCGTTGTAGTTTGACTTTGCATTTGTTCCAGGAGCAACGCCGAAGAAGCCGTTCTCGGGGTTGATAGCGTAGAGTCTGCCGTCCTTGCCTGGCTTCATCCATGCGATATCGTCGCCGACTGTGAATACCTCATAGCCGTCCTTCTTGTATCCCTCGGGCGGGATGAGCATTGCGAGGTTTGTCTTGCCGCAAGCCGACGGGAATGCTGCTGTGATGTACTTGATGTCGCCGTTGGGCTTCTTTACGCCGAGGATGAGCATATGCTCTGCCATCCATGCTTCGTTCTTGCCCTGGAAAGATGCGATACGGAGTGCAAAGCACTTCTTGCCGAGAAGTACGTTTCCGCCGTATGCGGAGTTGATCGACCAGATAGCGTTCTCCTCGGGGAACTGTACGATGTATCTGTTCTCGGGGTCAACGTTTGCCTTGGAGTGGAGGCCTCTTACGAAATCGTCGGAGGTATCGCCGAGGTTCTCGAATGCCTGCTTGCCCATTCTTGTCATTATGTTCATGTTGAGCACAACGTAGATAGAATCGGTAACTTCAACGCCTACCTTGGCAAGAGGAGAGCCGATGGGGCCCATGGAATAGGGGATGACATACATCGTTCTGCCCTTCATTACGCCGTCGTACATGGGGATCAGCTTAGCCTTCATCTCTTCGGGGTCCATCCAGTTGTTTGTAGGACCTGCGCCCTTCTTTTCCTTCGAGCAGATGAATGTTCTGTCCTCAACGCGGGCAACGTCGTTCTGGCGTGTTCTGTGGTAGAGGCAGTTGGGGTACTTCTCGGGGTTGAGCTTGTACATTTTGTCCCAGCTGTCGTCGGGGAGAGATGTTACCTCTTCTGTGAGAGCGTCGAGCTGCTCCTTGGAGCCGTCGATCCATACTACCTTGTCGGGCTTGCAGAGAGCGACCATCTCGTCGACCCACTTTAATACATTGGGGTTCTTTGTCAGTGACATTGATATATACCTCCTAAAAGATTATCGTTTCAGTGCGGCGGAAATGCCGCGCAGGGAAACCGAAAATACCGATTTACCCTCAAATACTATTATATACAATTTTTGTCAAACTGTCAATAGCGGGGAATGATATTTTTTTGTCATAGCATTATAGGCAATACCGCACAAAGCTTGTGCTGGAGATGCGCCGACAGATTTTTCGTCAGATTGTATAGAAATTCCGCAGGCATACTGACGTATGTCAAGGGATTTCTGTGCAAGATGACGGAAAATATGCAAGCATATCCAGTACAAAGCCTTTAGGCGGGCTTTGTGCGGTGTTGCCTATATACTGCGCACGGATGATTTCGGCGGAAACAGCGTCGGCTCTGCTGTTCTCTCATATACCATTTCTTGCGGCAGGAGGTCGAAAGTTGCGTTGAATGCGATGGTTTGTTGTACGGACTGCACAAGTATTTCAACATTCACTTGTATAAAAGGTAGAATCACATTTAAAAACAGGTGTTTTTTATTCGACATTGTTGAAATATCTGATTTTTGTGGTATAATTATATTATGTTATATTATATATAAGGAAGCGGAGGCCATTGATATGAAGAAAACTATCATCACTATCGAACGTCAGTACGGCAGCGGCGGCAGTACCATAGGCAAGCTTGCTGCGGAAAAACTCGGCGTCAACTACTATAACAGACAAATACTCGAAATGACTGCCCAGAAATGCGGTATTTCCGCCGAGTACCTCGAATCTGCCGAGGAGAGCGTGCCTACGAGCTTCCTCTATTCTCTGCTGCTCTCGGCTAATCCCGCAAGAACTATGGAGGAGAATCTGCCCCTCTCGGATAAGGTCTTCCTCATGGAGAGCCGCATCATCAGCGAGATAGCCGAGCGCGAGAACGGTTTTGTCCTCGTCGGTCGGTGCGGCAGCTATATCCTCGAGGATAAGGGCTGTTTCAGCGTGTATATTTACGCTCCGCACGACGCGAGGATACAGCGCGCGACCGAGGAGTACGGCGTCGCCCCGAACAAGGCCGAGAATATGCTGAAAAAGATCGACAAGCGCCGTGAGACCTTCTTCAACGTCAACACAGGCAGAAGCTGGCAGGATAAGGACCTCTATTCGCTCTGCCTCAACAGCGCCGAGCTCGGCGATGAGCTGTGCGCGGAGCTGATCGTCAAGGCGTATAACGAGTATAATGCCCGTTTCAGAAACGAGGCGGGTATCAAGTGAGCGGCTGTGCTCATACGGAAGCAATACGGGACTTATCGGGGGAAACCTTTCTGTAGAAAGGTTCCGCCAACAGCGGCGGTCCCCTCTGTCGCTTCGCGACATCTCCCCGCACTGCGGGGAGTCACCCCCGAGCGCCTTACCAAAGACTTTTAGCCCAAATTTTGCCCCTATGGGGTACTCTCACGAAAAAAAAAGACTAACTCTTTCCATACAAGAAGAGTACCCCATAGGGGCAAAATTTAAATTGAAAGTTTTAGGAAGGGAGTTTGAGGGAGAACCCTTTTTCAAAAGGGTTTCCCTCAATAAATACTCCGTATTGCTTATGTATGAACAGAAGTAGGGGCTGATGCCAACATCAGCCCCTATAAATCAATGTGAAGGGGGGCGATGTGGACATCGCCCCATTCATTTTCAATTTAGCCTTCAGGCGGGCTTTGTGCGGTGTTGCCTTAACGGTGTCTGCCGCCGCCGCCGAAGCTGCCGCCGCCTCCGCCTCCGCTGCGGAAGCCTCCGCCGCCTCCGCCTCCGCTGCTCTGCGGGATATGCGTCGTCGATGTGTGCGAGCGGATCAGCTCGTCGTTATTTACCGAGAACCGCGTCTCGTCCTTTGCAAGGTAGATGTTGGGGTTCGTCTTTGCCTTGAACTTGTAGTTGCTCTTGGCGACAAAGAAGGTGATGAGGTGGGCGATGCCGCCTCCGACAATTGCTATGAGCAATGCCTTGAGGTACACGGCGGGCGGTTTGAATTCAGTGACCTTCAGCTCGCCGTTTAAATAGTAGATGTACTTTTTCGTGTTCTTGTCGTAATAATATTTCAGTCCTGCGCGAAAATCTTCCTGATACTCGTTCAGCTGACCGTAGAAGGAATTTATAGCTGTCCTTACATCGGAGGAATAGTCCGTGTCTGCACTGAAAGAATCGGATGAGGGCAGATAGCAGAGCGAGGCGTCGAGGATCTCGTCCACGTCCTCCTGATAGAAGAGGATAGCCTTGCCTGCTGTAGCCATATAGTCATAGGCAGGCTTTTTGCCCGTCATATCAATGAAGAGGTACACGCCGTCGGTATCATCGCCGAAACGCTCGGAGTATGCCTTCTTGCAGAACTGCACCTCGTCACTGTCGCTCATTCGGTACTGAGGTCCTGCGATGAAAACGCAGATATTCATTTGCAGCTTCTCGGAGTATTCTCTTGTGCTCGAGTTGAGCTGTTCGAGAACGTAGCTCTTGTCATTGAATATGCCCGCGTTGTCGATAACGCATGAGAGAGAGCTGTCTCCCGACCAGCCTGCCGCGGTATTCTCGGCGGAGGCACACAGAGTACAGAACGGGAGCATCAGCATTATCGCTATGATCGCGGCAGCTGCTGCCGATATAAGACGTTTCATAATAGCAGCGCACCTCCCAGAAAGCAGATAACTCCCACGATCAGTCCTATTATAGAGGAGAATGCGAAGAGCTTGGGCTTGGAAAGAGGCGGTGTTCCCGCGAGCTTGCCTGTCTGACCGTTCATTGCGAACTCGTAGACCTTATCGTTGTACTTGTAGCTCATGAACCACACGGGGAGCATCATATAGCTCCAGTCGGTCTTGAGGATATTGTAGCTCTCGTTGTCGACCTTTATCGAGGAATACCCCTTCGCTATACTTTTCTGTATGACCTCGCGCGCTACCTTGTCGGAGCGCTCGCGGATACGCGGGAATACGCCTGCGCGGTCGACGTCGTACTTGTCGGCGTAGAAGCCGCTGAGGTAGGACATCGAGAAGTCCTTGAGGTCTTTGTAGTCAAAGGGTTCGATCGCTTCCATGAGCAGGTCGTCTATCTTGCTCTCGCCGTCGGCGGGGATCCCCTTGTTGAGGATGCGCGCGTTCCTGATTATGCGGAACTCCTTGGTCTCGGTGTAGACATACTGGCCCGATGTCCATGTACGGACCTTCTTGCCCGTCGCGGAATAGCGGGCGTCAACGTCGCAGTCCGCCACCCAGAACGGCACATACAGTCCTGTCATTTTTTCGAGCTGCTGCTGCGACTTGAAGTCGCTCGGCACGAATTTGCGCCCCTTGCACCAGTTCTTGAACGCGTCGAGAGCCTGCTCGCGCGTATATCTGAATCCGATGACCTTGTTTGGCTTGTAGTCGCCTGTGAGCTTGCCCGCAAGAATGACGGGATTATGGCAGTAGTAGCAGAAGAGAGCCGTCTGACCGTCGTCAGCCATTATCTCGGCTCCGCAGCTCTGGCAGTGGTAGAGGTTGGTGTGCTCGGCGAACTCGTCTTTTGCCTCCTCGACCACCTCGTCGGTGGGAAGAGCCTCGAGCTCTGCGTATATCTGCTTTACCTCTTCGATCGTGAACGAGCTGTCGCAGTATTCACAGCCGAGTTTCTGGATAGTCGGGTCGAATTTCAGGTCGGCGCCGCAGTTCGGACATTTGTATTCGGATGCTTCCAAGCTTCACATCTCCTTTCGCAGTTGCGTGAGTAGTATCTGATACAAGCAGGCGGATGTACATCTGCCGCTTCATGTCATACGTATGAATACGGTGAAACGGGTGAATCCTCGCGTGAGAGCCTGTTTACGGTAAGGAAGGCGAGGACGGTTATCACTACCTCGAACATGAGGAAAACGATCACGAACAGCCAGTTTCCGACTGAAAGACAGAAATCATAGAAGCCGTGTATCAGTACAGGCAGTATGAACGATATCGCAAAGCCCGCTATGGTAAGCGGTATCTTGCGCGCGCACCACGCCTTCTTGGCTACGCCGTAGTGATAGCCCATGTATACGGCGAATATGGTGTGCCCAGGGACTGACGTCAGAGCACGCAGAAGTGCGACTCCGAAGCCGCCCTCAAATACGTAGAGCACGTTCTCGAGCGCAGCGAATCCGAGCGACACCGACACTGCGTATACTACGGCGTCGTAGGTGTAGTTGAACTCCTTCGACCACCACGTCCGCAGGAAGAGACAAGCGAATTTGCAGCCCTCCTCTGCGACCGCGATGACGAAGAAGCAGTCGAGGAACTGGTATATCGGGCTTGTTTCGCTGAGCACCAGCGAGAGCACCGCACCGCCGATGAGCTCGAGGATTATGGCGGGGATAATGGACAGACCGCCCAGTCCCACGAGCTGGAGAAGCAGCTTCATCGGTTCGGGTTCGACCTTGTCCTTTTTGCGTATGTAGAAAAAGAGTATCACCGCGGGAGCAAGCGCCGCGGAGAGAAGATATCTTCCTTTGAACATTTTATTCCTCCTTTTGAGCGGCAGAACGTGAAGTAAATCTTTCCTTTGCCTGCGAGATGAGCTCGGGCTTGGATTTTATGATATAGGGGTATTGCCCATCGGGCGTAGTCGGGATATTGACGAAGTCGGAGAGCCAGCTTCCGTCGCTGTCGACGAGCACGAAGCATGGGCTCATATGCGAGAAGCTGTCAAATTCCGCGCCGTATTTCTTACCGTTTTTGAATTTGGGAATGATGTATCGGTCGGCAATGCTGTAGAGCACGTCGGCAGCGGGCTCGATTTCGTTGCTTCTGCTGACGCATATCTCGCACTTGTAGGGAGAGCGCACCTCCCCCTCGGGCTTGAAGCTGTAAGAAACTCCCGAATCGTCGAGCTTTGCGAGGACGTCCCTGTCCGCGAACATCTTAGCAGATAGGTAGTAGTCGGTCACCTCGTAGTGCGAGTTGAACATATAGCCGTGGTTGAGGAACTGGACGACCGAGAATTCCACTCCGTTTGCGTCGGAGTAAAGATAGGCTGTTTCGTCGGAATATTCGGCAGTTTCGAGCTCGCGCACGAACGTGAAGTCAGTGCCGTAGCAGTCCTCGAGCCAGTTTTCTATGTAGTCGGTGGTGTATGGCTCCTTGCCGCTGTTGGGCTCGACCTTGGTACACGATCTGAAAAAAAGCATTACCGAGACCGCGAGGGCGATAAACGCCGCGAGCGCGAAAATGCTCAGCCCGAGCACTATCCTGCCGATTATTGTCGCTTTCTTTTCGTTGTTCATAGTATTTCTCCGATTCGGGCTGTCGGGGACGCCAGCCCCTACAAATCACATCTGTGGAAATAATCGTAGGGAACGGCGCCCCCGCCGTTCCGTATTGCCGCCGGTCGTCGTGCGGCGGAACGCCGAGGGCGGCGTTCCCTACAAAGAGAATCGTCTTATGCCCTTATTATGTTTTGATTAAAACTCCATCTTTGCCTCAAGGAAGGCAACAAGGTCATCAACAGCGATACGCTCCTGCTCCATTGTGTCGCGGTCGCGGACGGTTACGCAGTTGTCCTTCTCGATGGTGTCGAAGTCGACTGTGATGCAGAAGGGCGTGCCTATCTCGTCCTCGCGGCGGTATCTCTTGCCGATAGTGCCCGACTCGTCATAGTCTACCATGAACTTCTTTGACAGCATCTCGTATATCTCCTCTGCCTTGGGCGAGAGTTTCTTTACGAGCGGCAGAATTGCACACTTATACGGTGCGAGTGCGGGGTGGAAGTGCATAACTGTGCGGACATCCTTCTTCTCGTTGCCGTTCTTGTCGGTGGAGATGAGCTCCTCTTCGTCATATGCCTCAGTAACGACAGAGAGGAAGAGCCTCTCTACGCCGAGCGATGGCTCGATGACGTAGGGAATGTACTTCTCGTTGGTCTCGGGGTCGAAGTATTCGAGAGACTTGCCGCTTGTGTTGATGTGCTGGGTGAGGTCGTAATCTGTTCTGTCGGCTACGCCCCAGAGCTCGCCCCAGCCGAAGGGGAAGAGGTACTCGAAGTCGGTAGTTGCCTTTGAGTAGAAGCAGAGCTCCTCGGGAGAGTGGTCGCGCAGACGGATATTCTCCTCCTTGAGACCGAGGCTGAGCAGGAAGTTCTTGCAGTAGCTTCTCCAGTAGTCGAACCACTCAAGGTCGGTGCCCGGCTTGCAGAAGAATTCAAGCTCCATCTGCTCGAACTCGCGTACACGGAAGATGAAGTTTCCCGGAGTTATCTCGTTGCGGAAGGACTTGCCGACCTGTGCTACGCCGAAGGGGACCTTCTTGCGGGTAGTTCTCTGGATGTTGGCGAAGTTTACGAATATGCCCTGTGCTGTCTCGGGGCGGAGATAGAGCTCAGCCTTGCTGTCCTCCGTAACGCCCTGAAAGGTCTTGAACATGAGGTTGAACTGGCGGATATCAGTGAAATTCTGCTTGCCGCAGTTTGGGCAGACGATGTTCTTCTCCTTGATGTAGTCCATCATCTGCTCGTTGGTCCAGCCCGCAACGTTGGTGCCGTCGAAGTCCTCGATGAGGTTGTCGGCGCGGTGACGGGTCTTGCACTCCTTGCAGTCCATGAGCGGGTCGGAGAATCCGCCGATATGTCCCGATGCGACCCATGTCTGGGGGTTCATGAGGATAGCCGAGTCAAGACCTACGTTGTACTTGTTCTCCTGCACGAACTTCTTCATCCACGCATTCTTGATGTTCTTCTTGAGCTCGACGCCCAGCGGACCGTAGTCCCATGTATTGGCGAGACCGCCGTATATCTCGGAGCCAGGGTATACAAAGCCCTTCGATTTACAAAGGTCGACGATCTTGTCCATGACTTTTTCGTTGTTTTTAAGCATTTTAAGTACCTCTTTCGGTGAATTATTGTCATTGCTATTATTTTACATCATACACGCTCAAATGTCAAGCGTGACACAGCCCTGTTCATTCAAACCATTTGATGTGGTTTTTCGGTCCGACGTAGCTTGTTTTACCGTCGAATGCCATTACGATATAGATAATGGGTCCGAAGAATATCGAAAGCACGCACCATACCGTTTCCTTGCCGTAGGACTCGGTGAAGATGTAGCGGAAATATCCTGTCAGCACTGCCATTCCGATGCTCAGCACCATACTTAAAAGTGAAAGCGGGAGCGAGATAATGCTGAGTATCGCAAGAGAGCCGTCACCCGAGGTAGCGATGGCGTTGATGGTGTTTGCTACGCCCATGCATAATGAGTAGGCTGCCGATGTGCATAGTGACGCTATACCGAGCTTGTAATTGCCCGTAGCTATCTTTGACATTATTATGGTGTTGTATATCGGGATTATCGCCTTCCAGCCGTCCTCGCCCGCCTTCTCGAAGAGCTTCCACATCGAGACGAAATTGATGACCAGCATCACCAGCGCAACGAGAAAAGCTATTCCGATAAGGATAATAAAGAATATTCCTAGTCCTGCTAAAGCCATTCCTTCATTTGTACTCATAGTTAATTACCTCCGTTTATACATTATTTTTTGGTTATCTGTGTACCCTCGCGGCGGGGAGCCCCCCGCGGGCGGTTCGCGTGGTCACTCGTAAACTCGTTCACATATATGAGCGACAAGTATATTCCCGCGATTGTTACTCGCCGAAAGCAGAGCCCTTGCCTTAAAGCTTGTTAATTTGTGTACCATCGCGGCGGGGAGCCCCCGCGGGCGGTTCGCGTGGTCACTCGTAAACTCGTTCACATATATGAGCGACAAGTATATTCCCGCGATTGTTACTTGCCGAAAGCATAGCCCTTGGTTTAAAGCTTGTTAATTTGTGTACCCTCACGAGTCTCCTTTATCTCATAGCCGAGAGCCGCTATCTTGTCGCGGAGCTCGTCTTAAGTAGCAAATGTTTATAATTGAATTTCAGTTTGGACCTACGTACTCCGTTTTTTTGCTGAAGCCTATTATGATGAATATGAACGGAGCGAAAAAAATTGCGAGTCTGCAAAGATACGGCTCCTTGCCGTATGATTTGACGAAGGAGTATGAAAGAACACCAAATAGGATCAAAGCTATCAACAAACCCATCATTCCTGTCTGAACGAACATCATTAAGACAGTGCTCACCACAAACGTAAACGTTGGGGAGTCAACAAGCATTTCGATTGGACTGATTATTAATAATAATATCTGCGGCAGCAGGTATAGACCGATTAAGACGGAAATTAAGACAGCCATAGTGCTTTTTCCTGTTGCGATCTTTGACATCTGGAATACATTGTATACGGGAATGAAAGCCGACCAGCCGGGGCGGTCAGCCTTTTTGAACAGTATACGCAGGGCAAACAGGCTTATCAGTCCGGCTACCTCATAAATCAGCCCTATTGCCACAAACAGAGTTAAGGAATAACCGATCAGTTTGAAAAGCGGGTTAGTCTGTTCATCGAGAGCAAGCAGCATATAGTCCCCATCCTTTGCTATTTCTTGGCTATCTGTGTACCCTCACGAGTCTCCTTTATCTCATAGCCGAGAGCTGCTATCCTGTCGCGGAGCTCGTCTGCGAGCGCGAAGTTCTTCTCCTTGCGGGCTGCCTTGCGCTGCTCGACTAACTCCATAACGTCACTCGGGACGTCGAGGACGCCGTCCCCTACAGAGTTCGCCTTAGCTTCCGCCTTCTTGATGAGGTCGAGCCCGAGCACCTTGTCGAACTCGCTGATGAGAGCGAGCTTTGTCGCGTTGTTTGCAGCAGATTTCAGCACATCGTAGAGCACGGTTATACCCATAGCGGTGTTGAGGTCGTTGCCGAGAGCGTCGTTGAAGCTCTGCATGAGGCGGTCGGACTCAGCCTTGTCGATGTCGCCCGACTTGTCAGCAGTGAGCGGAGCTATCTTCGCGATGAGCTTGTCAAATGTGACCTTCGCGTTGTCGAGGTTCTCCCACGAGAACACGAGAGACTTGCGGTAGTGCGACTGTAAGCAGAAGAAGCGGTAAACGAGCGGGTCGTAGCCCTTCTCCTCAAGGAGAGACACCGTGAGGAACTCGCCGCTCGATTTGCTCATCTTGCCGCTGTTTGTATTGAGGTGGTGAACGTGGAACCAGTAATTGCACCACTTATGCCCGAGGTATGCCTCGGACTGCGCTATCTCGTTGGTGTGGTGCGGGAAGGCGTTGTCTATGCCTCCGCAGTGGATATCAAGGTATTCGCCGAGGTTCTTCATGCTTATGCACGAGCACTCGATATGCCAGCCAGGATAGCCCACGCCCCACGGAGACTCCCATTTCAGCTCCTGGTCGTCGAACTTTGACTTGGTGAACCACAGTACGAAATCGGCTTTGCTGCGCTTGTTCTCGTCCTCCTCGACGCCCTCGCGGACGCCTACTGCGAGGTCCTCCTCCTTGAAGTCATTGAACACGTAGTATTTTTCGAGCTTTGAGGTGTCGAAGTAGATGTTGCCGCCTGCCTCGTAAGCGTAGCCTTTGTCCATAAGGGCAGAGATAACGCGGATAAACTCGTCGATATACGTGGTCGCGGGTACGACCGCATCGGGTGTCTTGATGTTTAGCTTGGCGCAGTCTGCGAAGAATGCGTCGGTGTAGAACTTGGCTATCTCCATGACGGTCTTGTGCTCGCGCTTGGCGCCCTTGAGCATCTTGTCGTCGCCCGTATCGCCGTCGCTTGTGAGATGTCCGACATCGGTGATATTCATCACGCGCTTGACATCAAGCCCCGTGAAACGCAGGTATTTCTCGAGGATATCCTCCATGATGTAGCTTCTGAGGTTGCCGATGTGCGCATAGTGGTACACGGTCGGGCCGCAGGTGTACATCGAGACCTTTCCCGCCTCACGCGGTACGAACTCCTCTTTTTTGTGTGAGAGAGAATTATACAGCTGCATATTATTCCTCCTTGCAGGTTTTTGCGAATGATCGTGTTTGGTGCGGACCCCGCCGATGCCGTGAAAAGGGAAACTCAACTTTGTGTATGCGGTTTTTTCTCATGCGGTCATCGTAAAATATGCAAAAAACCTCCTGTGAAGACACAGGAGGCGTATTTACGCGGTTCCACTCCGTTTTTTACTCTGAGCCCTTAACGCGGGAGTTCGTCGGCGGATACTTTGGTTTCCCCGCCGAAGCTGACAGCCGCACTTCACCTTTTTCGTCTGCGGACTCGCACCGACCGTCCGCTCTCTGAAAGACCGCGAAAAAGCTACTCTGACTGCTACGCCTTTGATAAAACTATTATATACTAAGTGACATTGATTTGTCAATACCCTGACAGACTTGATATTTCGGTATTTATTGATAAGGCAGCAGATAACGGTGAATGGTGCGCCGAGGCGAGGATGTATGGGGCGGTCGGCAGGCATTGCTTTGCTCGCCTGCCTGCTTCTCAAGGGGGACGTCGTCCCCTCGGTGAGGGTGATTCCCGCTTTGCGGGGGGATTTATTGTAAAGTATCGGTAGATGTTCCGTCGGCTGCGCCGAGGCGAGGGTGTACGGGGCGGTCGGCAGGCTTTGCTTTGCTCGCCTGCCTGCTTCTCAGGGAGGGACACTGTCTCCCTCGGTGAGGGTGATTCCCGCTTTGCGGGGGGATATTTTGTATAGTATCGGTAAGTGTTCCGTCGGCTGCGCCGAGGCGAGGGTGTACGGGGCGGTCGGCAGGCTTTGCTTTGCTCGCCTGCCTGCTTCTCAGGGAGGGACGCTGTCTCCCTCTGTGAGGGTGATTCCCGCTTTGCGGGGGATTTATTGTATAGTATCGGTAAGTGTTCCGTCGGCTGCGCCGAGGCGAAGATGTACGGAGCGGTCGGCAGGCATTGCTTTGCTCGCCTGCCTGCTGCTCAGGGGGACGCTGTCCCCCTCGGGTCACCCCCTGCCGGGGTGAGAACCTCACCCCGGACCCCCGCGGATTCCGCTTCGCGGTTTTTTTATTTATTGTTTCGCTAAATTGACAAAAAGCAGGCTGCCGTGCTCTGAACTACTGTTCATTTTCGGCAGCCTGTGGACCCCTTGTTTTATTTTATCTCGGGCAGTGAGGAGAGTGACTTTGCTATCTCTTCATCTGTGGGGATATAGTCGCTCATCTTGCCGTCATTGTATGCGCCGTATGCGTACATATCAAAGTAGCCTGTGCCTGTGAGTCCGAAAAGTATCGTCTTTTCTTCGCCTGTCTCCTTGCACCTGAGCGCCTCGTCGATCGCTACGCGGATAGCATGGCTGCTCTCGGGAGCAGGCAGGATGCCCTCGACTCTTGCGAACTTCTCGGCTGCCTCGAATACCGAGGTCTGCTCGACCGAGCGCGCCTCGATGAGTCCCTGGTCGTAGAGCTCGGAGAGTATGGAGCTCATGCCGTGGTAGCGGAGTCCGCCTGCGTGGTTCGGTGACGGCATGAAGCCGCTTCCGAGTGTGTACATCTTGGCGAGCGGGCACACTTTGCCTGTGTCGCAGAAGTCATATGCGTACTTGCCGCGTGTAAGGCTCGGGCATGATGCGGGCTCGACTGCGATTACCTGATAATTGGCTTCGCCGCGGAGCATCTCGCCGATGAACGGGGAAACAAGTCCGCCGAGATTTGAGCCGCCGCCTGCACAGCCGATTATCATATCGGGCTTGATGCCGTATTTGTCCATTGCTATCTTGCTCTCAAGTCCTATCACCGTCTGGTGGATGAGTACCTGTGAGAGTACGCTTCCCAGTACGTAGCGGTAGCCTTCCTGCGAAGTGGCTGCCTCAACTGCTTCGGATATGGCGCAGCCGAGGCTCCCGTTCGTGTCGGGGAACTCGGCAAGTATCTTCCTGCCGACCTCTGTCGTATTCGAGGGAGAGGGGGTGACGCTCGCTCCGTAGGTGCGCATTACCTCGCGGCGGAAGGGCTTCTGCTCGTAGCTGACCTTTACCATGTAGACCTGACAGTCAAGTCCAAAGTATGAGCACGCCATTGACAGCGCTGTGCCCCACTGACCTGCGCCTGTTTCGGTTGTGACGCCTTTCAGTCCCTGCTGCTTTGCGTAGTATGCCTGCGCTATGGCTGAGTTGAGCTTGTGGCTGCCTGAGGTGTTGTTGCCCTCGAACTTGTAGTATATCTTTGCAGGGGTGCCGAGCGCCTTTTCGAGACAGTATGCTCTTACAAGCGGCGACGGACGGTACATCTTGTAGAAGGACAGTATCTCCTCGGGAATGTCGATATAGGCGTTTGTCTCGTCAAGCTCCTGCTTTACGAGCTCCTTGCAGAATACGTGCTCAAGCTCCTCGGCTGTGACGGGCTTGCCTGTACCCGGATTGAGGAGCGGTGCGGGCTTCTTCTTCATGTCCGCGCGCACGTTATACCACTGCTTCGGCAGCTCGCTTTCCTCCAGATAGATCTTGTAGGGTATTTTTTCGTTTGACATAGCTTTTTTCTCCTTTTTGTCTTTTTTTCGGTACAATAAAAACTCCTGCCCGACATTGTTGATGTCGAGGACAGGAGCTCGGATACATAGCTTCTGCGGTGCCACCCCGCTTGACGTGTGAAACGTCCGCTCATGTGTACTTGTGATACACGGGATTTGATAACGCAGTACCGCTGCGGCTCGCATACTCGGTCGCCCTTTCAGCTCGCCCTCGGAAGTCCATTCGCCGCAGCCGCACGTACCTGCTCACACCTACGCAGGCTCTCTGGGACGCTTGTGAAGCGGTTACTTACACTTCCTCACTGGTTTATGCTTGCATTATAGCACATATTTCTGCGTTTGTCAAGGGGGGGAGCGGGCAGGGACGCGCAATGTGTGCGTGCTGACACGGCTTGTCCGCGGGATGCCGTGTTTATCCCCGAAGTCAGCGGACTGCCGCCGTATACTGCGTTTTTTCCCTGACCAAATATGTTTTTGGAGATGCCCTTGATTTTTACGGAGAAAAATGTTAAAATAGAAGAAGTATATCCCTATTCGGAAGGAAAACGATATTATGAGGATCACCGGTGCAAAAATAGTGGTCGAGACACTCATCGAGCAGGGCTGCGAGACCGTTTTCGGTTTCCCCGGAGGTCAGGTCATTGACCTCTTCGATGAGCTCTATCTCAGCCGCGACAGGATCGAACATATTCTTACCGCCCACGAACAGGGCGCCGCTCACGCTGCGGACGGTTTCGCACGCGCTACGGGCAAGGTCGGCGTCTGTATCGCGACCTCGGGTCCCGGGGCTACGAACCTCGTTACGGGTATCGCGACCGCTTACCTCGACTCTGTGCCATTGGTCGCTATCACGGGCAATGTGCCTTGCAGTCTCATCGGACGCGACAGCTTTCAGGAGGTCGATATCCTCGGCGTGACTATGCCCGTGACAAAACATAATTTCATAGTCAAGGACATTCGCGAGCTCGCGGATACGCTCCGCTCCGCTTTCAAGATAGCCAAGTCAGGCAGACCAGGTCCTGTGCTCGTGGATATCCCAAAGGACGTACAGACGGCTGAATGGGACTTCGAGCCGCGTCCCGACCCCGTTCGCCCTTATCCGCTCAGTTTCGCCTCGGAGAATAAGCTGCGCAGAGCAGCAGAACTGATAAACAGCGCTCAGAAGCCCTTCATCTACTTCGGCGGCGGTATCATTTCGGGCAAGGCTTCAAAGGAGCTGCTCGCGCTCGCTGACAAGACAGATGCGCCGCTCGGCTGCTCGCTCATGGGGCTTTCTGCCGTGCCGTGCGACTGTCCGCGTTTTCTCGGGATGAACGGCATACACGGTCACTATGCCTCCTTTGCCGCTCAGAGCGAGGCTGACCTCGTAATCGCTCTCGGTGTGCGGTTCTCGGACAGAGCTGCTTTCGGGGACGGGCATATCCCGCGTATCATACACATCGACATCGACAATGCCGAGCTCGACAAGAACGTCGCTGCCGACCTCGCCATAGAGGGCGACATCAAGGACGCTCTCTACAGGCTGCTGCCCATTATCGCCGAGCGAAAGCTCCCCGAGTGGAGCGCGCGCATTGAGGAGCTCCGTGCGGAGGAGCGCCGCAGATATGACCTCGCGGACAGGAAGCACGGACACATCGGGGGCAAGCTTTCGCCGCATGACATTATCGGCACGGTCAGCGGCATTGCTCCCGAAGACTGCATTATCGTCACCGACGTCGGACAGCATCAGATGTGGACCGCTCAGATGTATCCGCTCCGCAAGCCGAGGACTTTCCTCACGAGCGGCGGTCTCGGTACGATGGGCTACGGCATGGGTGCCGCTATCGGCGCTTCCGCTGCGACGGGCAGACGCACCGTCCTCTTTACGGGGGACGGCAGCTTCGGCATGGACCTCAATGAGCTCGCGACTGCTGTCGCGCAGGGGACTCCGCTGACCGTAGTTGTCTTCAATAACGGTGTGCTCGGCATGGTGCGCCAGCTACAGGCACGCTTCTACGACAAGCACTACTCCGCGACTACACTCGGAAGACAGACCGACTTCGTCAAGGTCGCCGAGGCTTTCGGCGCGGGAAGCGGCAGGGCTGCATCTGCCGATGAGCTCAAAAAGCTCGCGGAGGAGGCTTTCGCTTACGACGGCACTTTCGTCATCGACTGCGCCGTGGACTGCGATGAAGCGGTCTCTTCTCCGCTGTGGAACGACTTTGATTGAGGTGAGTGCATGGATTATAATCAGTACGTTATAGGCGTTATCGTTTCAAACGTATCAGGCGTGCTTTCGCGCGTTTCGGGTATGTTCACGCGCCGCGGCTTCAATATCGACTGCCTTACCGTCGGCGAGACGGAGTCTGCGGGGTTTTCAAGGATAACTGTCGCTTTCCACGGCGATAACGACATTCGCGACAAGATACTCAAACAGCTCGAGAAGCTCCATGACGTCAAGGAGGTCGAGGTGCTCGACCCGCATGATACCGTTATCCGCGAGCTGCTGCTCATAAAGATACGCAATTCGCCCGCTACAAGACAGGACATAATGACTGCGGTCGAGATTTTCCGCTCGAAGATAGTGGACTACTCTCCCACTGCCCTCATATGCGAGCTGACGGGCGAAACATCCAAGATAGACGCGTTCATCGAGCTGATGAAGCCCTACGGCATAATGGAGATGTGCCGCACGGGTATCGTCGCCATAGAACGCGGCGATAACTGCCTCAAGACCATGAAACAACTGTAGGTCGCCTGACAGCTTTGTTCGGTGCTGCCTCTAAAGGAGTTGTATGATATGAAACTACTGCTAAGGTGCGCGGATTTGCAGGACGCTGCCGCTTTGCTCGATATCTACGCCTATTATGTCAAGTATACCGCGATATCCTTTGAGTACGACGTGCCCGACGAGGCGGAGTTTGCAGAGCGTATGAGGAAGATATCCGCAAAATATCCCTACATCGTCGCCGAGACCGAGGGCAGGGTAGTCGGCTTTGCTTACGCTGCGCCGTTCTCCGACCGCAGTGCCTATGACTGGTCGGCGGAGCTGACGGTCTATGCTCACAAGGACTATCAGAAATGCGGCATCGGCGGGCTGCTCTACTCCGAGCTCGAGAAAGCCCTCGGGAAAATGGGCGTGACCAATCTGTACGCGCGTATCGCCGTCCCCGAGACCGAGGATAAGTACCTCACCGACAACAGCCTCGGTTTCCATAAGCACCTCGGCTATTCCGTCGCGGGACGATTCCATAAGTGCGGGTATAAGTTCTCGACTTGGTATGATATGGTGTATGTCGAAAAAATAATCGGCAGCCACTTCACTAAACAGGAGGATATCACTTACTTCTGTGATATCAAATAATCCGGAAAGCGTGATAATATGGGTATGACTATGACGCAGAAGATTCTTGCGGCTCATGCGGGAGCGGAGTCCGTGCGGGCGGGGGAGCTCATCCTCGCCTCGCTCGACCTCGTTCTCGGCAACGACATTACTTCGCCCGTTGCCATACGTGAGTTCGCCAAGCTCGGAAAAGACAGCGTGTTCGACAATAATAAGGTCGCGATGGTGATGGACCACTTCGTGCCCAACAAGGACATCAAAGCAGCAGAGCAGTGTAAGGTATGCCGCGGTTTCTGTGCGGATATGGATATAACCCATTTCTATGACGTCGGCGATATGGGCATCGAGCACGCGCTCCTGCCCGAAAAAGGTCTCGTCACCGCGGGGGACGCTGTCATCGGCGCTGACTCGCATACCTGCACCTACGGCGCTCTCGGTGCGTTCTCGACAGGCGTGGGCTCGACCGATATGGCGTGCGCTATGGCGATAGGCAAGGCGTGGTTCAAGGTGCCCTCCGCGATGAGGGTGGAGCTCACGGGGGCTTTGCGTCCCTATGTCAGCGGAAAGGACGTCATATTGCAGATAATCGGGAAAATAGGCGTGGACGGCGCGCTCTACCGCTCGATGGAGTTCGGCGGAGAGGGGCTTTCCTCGCTCACTATGGCTGACCGCTTCACTATCGCGAACATGGCGATAGAGGCGGGCGCTAAGAACGGCATCTTCGAGGTCGATGAGCTCACGCTCGGCTATATACGCGGGCACGGAGCTGACGAGCCGAAGGTATATGCTCCCGATGCAGACGCAGACTACGACGAAGTCCTGCACATCGACCTCTCCGAGACAGAGCCGACTGTCGCTTTCCCTCACCTGCCCGAAAATGCAAGGACGTTCGCGGATATCGGCGATGTGAAGATAGACCAGGTCGTTATCGGCTCCTGCACAAACGGCAGGCTCGAGGACCTGCAGGCGGCGGCTGAGATAATGCGCGGCAGACACGTGGCAAAGGGCGTGCGCGTCATCGTTATACCCGCCACTCAGCGCGTCTATCTCGAGGCTATGGAGCTCGGTCTGCTGAAGGTATTCATCGAGAGCGGCGCTGTTGTGTCGACTCCTACCTGCGGTCCGTGCCTCGGCGGTTATATGGGCATTCTCGCCGAGGGCGAGCGCGCGGTGACTACCACTAACCGAAACTTCGTCGGGCGTATGGGCCACCCGAAGTCGGAGGTGTACCTCGCGAGCCCCGCTACTGCCGCCGCAAGCGCGCTGACAGGCAGGATAACTTCTCCGTGGGAGGTAATGGCATGAAATATTCGGGTAATGTGATAAAATACGGCGACAACGTCGATACAGACGTTATCATACCCGCGCGGTACCTCAATACGAGCGAGCCGTCGGAGCTCGCCGCTCACTGCATGGAGGACCTCGACAAGACCTTCACTGCACGTGTTAAACAGGGCGACATCATCACCGCAGGACTGAATTTCGGGTGCGGTTCCTCGCGCGAGCACGCTCCGATAGCAATTAAGGCGAGCGGGGTCTCGCTCGTCATTGCAAAGAGCTTCGCGCGTATCTTCTACCGCAATGCTATCAACATCGGGCTCGCGATAGTTGAGTGTCCCGAGGCAGCGGAGGAGATACGCGAGGGCGATATAGTCGAGGCCGATCTCGACAACGGTATCATCCGCGACCTCACTGCGGGAAAAGTGTACAATACTGCCCCGTTCCCCGAGTTCGTGCAGAAAATCATCGGGAACGGCGGGCTTATCGCTTCGATCGCTAACGGAGCGGTGAAGTAGAAGAACTCAGAGCTCAGAATGTAGGGGCGCATTACAGCAAAGCTGCATATAACATCGCAATCCAAATCAAAGATTTGGTGCGCTGCTTATCCGTGCGCCCGTATAATGCGTAATTGGAGGTATCGCCTGCGGCGATGATTTGAAACGGGACGTCGAGGACGCCGTCCCCTACATATTGTTGCTTGCCGAAAGTCGTTTGCACAGAGTCCCTGAAAGGAGGAATCATGAAACGAAAGAGCTATAATCCCGCACTGATAATGTTCCCTATCGGTCTGCTCGAGATGCTGCTCGTCACGGGTGTCCCCGTGGGAAAGGCACCTCTGCCCATTGCGGCTGTTGTCGTGTTCGCGCTCGCTTCGATCGCTGTGATCGTACTCTCCGCGACGATAAAGGGCAACATCAGGCTGTTTGTAACGATAGGCGCACTCTTCCTCGCGACGCTCACCTTCATCGGCATTGTCGAGGTCGCCTGCGCGGATAAGATAGTTTTGCTCGCCGTGGGGTGGTTCATGGGGGCGTGTACGGGCGTTGGCGGCATAATCAAGTCCGTCCGCAACCGCGGGGACTACAAGGTGATCATGTCTGTCGTCTTTAACAGCCTGACCGTGCTCATCGCACTCATCACTGCCGCTGCGGAACTCGTGACTTTCCGCGGTCTGGTCATTCTCGAAAAAGCCGCGCCCGCTGTCAGCGGGCAGTAAGGAGCATTTATGAAAGCTGAAATCGCCCTTCTGAAAGGCGACGGCATCGGTCCCGAGATAGTGGACAGCACCGTCGCGGTTCTGGAAAAAACTGCGCAGATATACGGACACGAATTCGTATTCAAACCGTACCTCATAGGCGGCTGCGCGATAGATGCAACGGGACAGCCCCTCCCCGAGGAGACCGTGAACGGCTGCCTCGCGAGCGATTGTGTGCTGCTCGGAGCGGTCGGCGGTCCGAAGTGGGACGGTCTGGCAGGGGATAAGCGCCCCGAAAAGGCTCTCCTCGGCATCCGCGCTGCTCTCGGGCTGTATACGAACCTCAGACCCGCTAAGCTCTACCCCGCGCTGAGGGCTGCCTCGCCGCTCAAGGATGAGATAGTCGAAGGTGGATTCGACATCATGATCGTCCGCGAGCTCACGGGGGGTATCTACTTCGGCGAGCGCGGATTCCGCGAGGGCAGATACGGGCGGGAGGCTTTCGACACCGAAGCCTACAGCGTGACCGAGATAGAGCGTATAGGACGGGTTGCCTTCAACACCGCCATGAAGCGCAGCAGGCGCGTTTGCAGCGTGGACAAGGCGAATGTCCTCGAGACCTCGCGCCTCTGGAGGCAGACTATGCACCGCCTCGCGGAGGAATTCCCCGATGTCGCTTACACGGATATGTTCGTCGACAACGCCGCCATGCAGCTCGTACGCGACCCGCGGCAGTTCGATGTCATCGTTACCTCGAATATGTTCGGCGATATACTCTCCGACGAAGCCTCGCAGATAACAGGCTCGATAGGTATGCTGCCGTCTGCCTCGCTCGGGGACGGTACGCGCGGTATGTATGAGCCGATACACGGCTCTGCGCCCGATATCGCGGGACAAAATAAGGCTGACCCTATAGCTGCGGTGCTCTCGGGGGCGATGATGCTCAGGTACTCGCTCGGGCTCGCCGAGGAGGCTGACCGTATCGAGAGAGCTGTCGATGACGTGCTTAACGCGGGCTTCCGCACTGCCGATATTATGGGCTCGAAGCAGGGGAGCCCCCTCACTTGCACCGAAATGACGGAAAGGATTCTGGAAGCGCTATGATATGTGATAAATGCGAGGTCGAGATGAATCTCGCGGAGACGATAAAGCTCAACTTCACAAGCCCGAATTTCGCCGAGCTCGGATTCTTTCGAGTGCCGAAGCAGTATCGGAACGTGGAGAAATACATCTGTCCGCTCTGCGGAAAGACGGGCTATGCTCCCGAAATGCCGCAGGATGACGAGACTACCGTTGAAAAGGAGTAAAAATATGACAGTACGCGAACTACAGGACAAGATAATCAAGCTCAAAAAAGAAACGAATACTGCTATCCTCGCACACAGCTATCAGGCACGCGAGATAGTCGAGATAGCCGACTTCACGGGCGACAGCTATAAGCTCAGCGTCGATGCCACCAAGACCGACGCCGAAAATATCATCTTCTGCGGCGTTCACTTCATGGCTGAGACCGCGAAGATGCTCTCGCCGCAGAAGCGCGTCTTCCTCGCAAACAAGGACGCGGGCTGTCCTATGGCGGAGCAGATGGACAAGGACCTCATCTCGCAGATACACGCTATGGAGCCCGACCGCACCGTCGTCGCCTATATCAATACGACAGCAGAGCTGAAAACGGTCTGCGATGTGTGCGTTACGTCGTCGAGTGCGCTCCGCATAGTCAGGGCTCTCGACAATGACAAGCTGCTCTTTATCCCCGACTGCAACCTCGGAAGCTGGGTGCAGGCTCAGTGCCCCGAAAAGGATATCAAGCTCCTCAGCGGAGGATGTCCCACACACGCGGCGCTGACGGTCGCGGAGGTCAAGAAGGCTAAGGAGGAGCATCCCGACGCTCTCTTCCTCGTTCACCCCGAATGCGTTCCCGCCGTAGTGGCTCTTGCTGACTATGCGGGCTCGACAAGCGGTATCATGAAATTTGCCATGGAGTCCGATGCGAAGGAGTTCATCATCGGTACCGAGACTTCCATTGCCGAGCATTTGCAGTATGAATGTCCCGATAAGAAGTTCTACCCCGTGACTAAAAATATCGTCTGCCGCAATATGAAGCTCACGACCCTCCCCGATGTGTACAATACGCTCGCGGGAATGGACAGCGGTGAGGCTTTCGAGATACTCATGAGCGACGAGCTCATCGCCTCCGCGCGCAAGTGTATCGACGAGATGATACGCCTCGGAGGCTGATATGACCGAGCTTATCGAAAAACTTTACCGTACCTCAGACCTGTCAGACGCGGAACTGAAACTCCTGATAGTGATCGATGACGCGGATGCTGCGGAGCTCCTGCGAAGACGCGCTGACGAGGTGCGTCAGCGGCACTACGGGAAAAAGGTCTTCCTGCGCGGACTCATCGAGGTGTCGAGCTACTGTAAAAATGACTGCCTGTACTGCGGTATCCGCCGCAGTAACAAGGACGCCGACCGCTACCGCCTCACGCGCGAGCAGATAATGCTCTGCGCCGAGAGCGGCTATGAGCTCGGATTCCGCACCTTCGTCATGCAGGGCGGCGAGGACAGTTTCTTCACCGACGACTTTATCTGCGGCGTGATATCAGAGCTGCGCGGGAAATATCCCGACTGCGCGATAACTCTGTCCCTCGGCGAGCGCAGCTTTGACAGCTACAGGCGCATGAAAGAGGCGGGCGCCGACCGCTACCTGCTGCGTCATGAAGCTGCCGACGAGGAGCTGTACAAATGCCTGCACCCCGCGGAAATGAGCCTTTCACACCGCAAGCAGTGCCTTTTCGACCTGCGCGAGCTCGGGTATCAGGTCGGAGCAGGGTTTATGGTGGGGGCGCCTTATCAGACCGCCGACCACATAATTGCAGACCTTCGGTTCTTGCAGGAACTCAAGCCGCAGATGATAGGGATAGGTCCGTTCGTACCGCACCATTCCACGCCGTTTGCGGACGAAAAGGGCGGCACGCTCGGGCTAACGCTGAGGCTGCTCGGCATTCTCAGGCTGATGTTCCCGAAGGTGCTGCTCCCCGCAACGACCGCTCTCGGTACTATTGCTCCGAACGGGCGTGAACTCGGCTTGCAGACGGGCTGCAATGTGGTGATGCCGAACCTTTCGCCTGTAGATGTGCGGAAGAAGTATGACCTCTACGACAACAAGATATGTACGGGCGAAGAGGCGGCGGAATGCCGCGCCTGCCTGCAAAGGCGCATTGAAGCCGCTGGGTATGAGGTCGCCGTCGAGCGCGGAGACTGTATAGAATAACATTTGTAGGGGACGCCGCCTTGGCGTCCCTGCCAAAAAGGAGAAAAATATGCGAGTAAGATTCCATTTGCCCGATTTTTCGGGACGATTCAGCCTTAACCTGATGTTCGCGGAAATGCTGAAGAACAGACCCGACTTCTTCCGAGAAGGTGTCGAGATAGCCTCTTTCTACGGCGTTTTCCCGCCCTCGATATGGAACGGCGGACGCACTCAGGGCGGCGTCTGCGACAGCGCTTTCGTCAAGCGCGTTATCAAGGAGTTCAACGACCGCGGCATCCCCCTCCGCTTTACCTTCACCAACCCCGCTCTCGAGAAAAAACACCTCTCCGACCCGTTCTGCAATATGGTCATGAACCTCGCGAACAACGGGCTCAACGAGGCTATTGTGATGTCTCCGCTGCTCGAGGACTATATACGTAAGAATTACCCGAAGTACAAGCTCACGAGCTCGACCTGCAAGCGTATCACCGACCCCGTTAAGCTCGAGGAGGAGCTCGGAAAGGACTACAGCATCGTTGTTGTTGACTATGACTTCAACAATAACTTCGATGTGCTCTCGAAACTCCCCCCGTAAAGAGGACTGCGAGCTGCTCGTCAATGCCTGCTGTGAGCCTAACTGTCCACGCAGAAGCGCACATTACCGCTGTATCGGTGAGCAGCAGATAGCCTATAACGAGCACATCAAAAAGCACCCAGGTATGCCGTTCAATCCCGATAAGTTCGACCCCCAGCACTTCCGCGACTGCCCTTACTCGCAGCGCGGTATCTTCGAGATACGCGGGCTCCGCACTCATATCTCGCCCGACGACATCTGGGAAAAGTATGTGCCTATGGGCTTTGAACAGTTCAAGATCGAGGGGCGCACTGCGAGCGCTCTCAATATCCTCGAGACCTATATGTACTATATGGCTAAGCCCGAATGCCGTGACGAGGCGCGCTTCACGCTGCTGAAGGCTCTCGAGAACAGCGGGGCTCTCACCTATAGATAAACTCCCGATAGTGGGACGTCGAGGACGCCGTCCCCTACAGTCCGTTGCAGTTGGTTCGTTCGTGCATTTACGGGCGGCGGTACGCCGATTTATTGGCGTGCGTGCAATGCGAGTGAAAATGCGGACTGCCAAAGGCAGCCCCTACGCAGCGAAATGCAACCGCAACCAATTGTAGGAGCGGATATTATCCGCCCGCACAAGTATATATTTTTCAATGACATTACACGGGCGCACGGATAAGCAGCGCACCAAATCTTTGATTTGGATTGCGATGCTATATGCAGCTTTGCTGTAATGCGCCCCTACACATTGATTTCAAGGAGAATATATGAAAGCAAGATTCCACCTCCCCGATTTCAGCAAGCACTTCGCGTTCAATATCATCTTCGCGGAGATGCTGCAAGTCCTGCCCGACTACTTCCGCGAGGGCGTCGAGATAGCCTCCGTATACGGCACATTCCCGCCTGCGATCTGGAACGGCGGACGCTTTCAGTACGGGATCTGTGACAAGAATTTCATTAAAACCGTCATCAAAGCCTTCAACGATAAGGGCATTCCGCTCCGTTTTACTTTCACGAACCCCCTTATCGAGAAAAAGCACCTCTCCGACGACTACTGCAATATGATAATGCACCTCGCCGACAACGGTATGAATGAGGTCATCGTCGCTTCGCCCGTGCTCGAGGACTACATTCGCTCGAATTATCCCAATTACAAGCTGACAAGCTCTACCTGCAAGCGTATAACCGAGCCCGATAAGCTCTATGCGGAGCTTGAGCGCGATTACCATATCGTCGTCATCGACTATGACCTCAACAATAACTTCGAGGCGCTCGAAAAAATACGCGACAAGAAAAAGTGCGAGCTGCTCGTCAATGCGTGCTGCAATCCGAACTGCAAGCTCCGCTCCGAGCACTACCGTGTCATCGGCGCTGAGCAGTTCGCCTATGCCGAGCATATCAAAAAGCACCCGAACAAGGACTTCGATTTTTCTGTGCTACCCAAGTACGCGGAGTATCAGAATGAGGCGATATTCGGCTGTCAGTGCATGAACCGCACTACCTTCGAGAGCCGTAAACTGAGCAGCCATATCTCTCCCGATGCGATATGGGAGAAGTATATCCCCATGGGCTTTGAACAGTTCAAGATAGAGGGCAGGACTATCGACCTCTTTAACCTCATGGAGCACTATATGTACTATATGGTCAAGCCCGAGTGCCGCGATGAGGCTCGCCTCAGACTTTATATCCAGCTCGCCAAGCGCGGCGTTATAAAGGCGCAGTTCTGACTGTAGAGGCGCCCTTCGGGCGTCCGCAAACTGCAAAAAATGACGGGCGAGCGGAACTCGCCCCTACAGATTCCACGCAAAAGGAGTTTACTATGAAAACAGCCCCGATTTTCAGCGATAATATGGTGCTTCAGCGTCACAAGAACATCCGCGTGTTCGGCTCGTGCTCGGGCAGGGAGCAGCGCATCACCGTCAGCATCCCCGAGCTTCACGCCTCCGCGGAAGCCGTCATCACGGACGGCAGGTGGGAAGCTGTCCTGCCTGCGCTCCCCGAATGTGACTGCTGTACCCTCGTCGTTGCCTGCGGTGCAATACAGAAGCAATTCTCCAACGTCGCTGTCGGGGAAGTTTGGCTCGCGGGAGGGCAGTCAAACATGGAGTTCGAGCTCCGCAACGACAGGCACGGCACCGATGAGCTCCGAAAGTGCGCAGACGAGAATGTGCGCTATTACTACACGCCGAAAGTTTCTATGCTCGGCGATGAGCTTACTGCCGCAGAAGCCGCTTCATGCTGGACTGCCGCCTCGGAGACGGATTCGGTCGCGTGGTCGGCGGTCGGCTGGTACTTCGCAAAGGAGCTCAGCCGCAGGCTCGGCTGCACTGTCGGCATTATCGGCTGCAACTGGGGCGGTACCTCCGCTTCCGCATGGGTGCCGAGAGATGTTCTCGATACCGCGGGGCTGCGCCCTTACCTCGATGAGTATGCCTCGGCGGTCGAGGGAAAGACCGACGCGCAGATGATAGCCGAGTATGACGAATACGTTGCATATCAGACCGAATTTGATAGGCGCGTCGGCGAGTGCTACGCTGAAAACCCCGATATTTCGTGGGACGAAGTGCTCGGAAAATGCGGCGAGAACCGCTATCCAGGTCCGCTCGGGATTAAAAATCCAATGCGCCCCTGCGGGCTCTTCTACACCATGATAAGCCGTGTGTCGCCATATACTGTGCGCGGCGTGCTCTGGTATCAGGGAGAGTCCGACGACCACCGCCCCGAGTCCTACTATGAGCTGATGTGCGCGCTGATACGCTGCTGGCGCGAGGTCTGGCACGACGACGGTATGGCTTTCCTCATCGTGCAGCTGCCGATGTATTCATGCGACGGAGATACCGAATCAATGCGCTGGGCTTTCATACGTGAGGCGCAGGAGAGGCTCTTCCGCACCGTGAAAAATACGGGGCTCGCTGTCACCCTCGACTGCGGCGAATACAACAATATCCACCCCGCCGACAAGTCTGCGGTCGGGCACAGGCTCTTTTTGCAGGCGATGAGCGAGGTCTACGGGCTCTCGGACAGAGCCGATACCATGCCGCCGTTGTACGGCTCGCATGAGGTCAGGAACGGCGATACTATGGTCGTTTACCTCGATAACCCGTCGCATTGCCTGTCGGGAAATGACAGCTGCCGCGAGGGCTTTGAGCTCGCCGGGGCGGACGGTGTGTACTTCCCTGCCGACTCCGTGGAGATACTCGGTGACCAGATACATATAAAGTCCGAGAAGGTAAAGCGTCCCGTGAACGTGCGCTTTAAGTGGATAAACTATGCCGATGTGGGGCTTTTCAGCTCAAACGGCATTCCCGCGGCTCCCTTCCGCACGGACAATTTCTGCAAGGAGAATAAGCAATGAGGAAAATCGCCGTACTTATCGCCGCGCTCTCGCTGCTCGCTCTGACGGGCTGCGGGGAAAAAGCTGACAAGGCTGCTCGCGTGGAGGAGACGACTGCCGAGACTGCTTCGCTCAGCGACGCGGAAAAACTGCAAAGATTAAAGGAGACCAGCATCAAACGGCTCGGGCTGACTGCCTCTGAGCTCCCCGAAGAGGCGCTCGAGGTGCCCGATGACTGGGAGCAGCTCACCGTAAACGGCGTGACCGTGCGGCTTCCTGCGGACTTTACCGTGGATGCTGAGGACAGCACTGTCTATGATTTCAGGTGCAATGACGTCAAGGGCTATGTCTGCTTCAGCGACGATGGTGATGTCGATGTGAACGAGCTGTATAAAACTATGATGGATATGGCTGACCTGAAGAAGGTCTTCGGCAGCTTCGGACTCGAATTTGACGGTACTACGCGGTCGATGTTCGGGAATTTTCTGAAGCTGTCAGAGGAGGATATCAGGTCTGCCGATGAGAAAACACGCGATGAACTCACTAATTTCGGAGGCCTGTTCTTCTTCACCGAGAAGGCTTACGATGTCGAAAAGAGCGGCTGTGAGCTCTTTATCTCGGATATGAAGGACAGCCTGCGCGACGACGAGGGCAACGATGCCTACAGCGTGGACATCTTCGACGACAACAGCGAGCTTTCCGTCATTACTGTCAATTGCAAGGACGAGCTGACTGCTTTGCGTATCGCTGCCTCAGCCGATTTGCAATAGGCGCTGTATAAAAAAGGACTGCTTACGCAGTCCTTTTCGTTTTTACTTTATTTCAAGCCTCTTCGCTACGGGTTCCGCGGGCTTCTTCTTCGGGAGCTCTATCGTAAGGATACCGTTCTTGTACTCCGCTGTGATAGTCTCTGCGTCAACGTCGGATATATCAAAGCTCCTCTTGTATGAGCCGTATCTTCTCTCGCGGCGGATATACTTGGTATTGTCGTCCTTTTCTTCCTTCTCCGCGGTGTGCTCGGCGGAGATAACAAGGAACTCGCCGTTTATGTCGAGCTTGATGTCTTCCTTCTCGAAGCCAGGCAGCTCCGACTCCATCACGTATTTATCGCCGACATCCTTGATATCGGTCTTGCAGGCGTTGACGGGCATACTGTCATAGCTCTTGTCGATATCGTTCCATAAATTGAAAAGGTCAAATGCGTTTCTTTCAAAGGGTGTCATTCCGTACATCATATTTATTCCTCCTTAATATTCAGCCCTTTCGGGTCTGTCGGTGATAGTGTGTGCGTCATTCGGTGGGATATACGTGTTCCATTGGGATCAGTCCTTTCACTGACTTTTCTTTTAATCCTTTGAATGTGTCACAAGGTCAACTACCTCAGGCGAGATGTAATGCGAAAAGAACCGTTTCATCTCGGCTTCGACGTCGGAGTACAGCAGCCCGTACTTATCGAGGTAATCGTCGTCCTTCTGACATAGGTGGGTGTAGAATCTGTAGCCGACGATAAGGTCGTCCTGCGACCTGTCAGCCGTTTCTCTGTCCAGTTCGGATATTGCCTCTCTGACCTTTCCGCCGTCGAGCATATCGGTCAGCTTTTGGACAAGCTCCTCCTTTTGCCGGTCCTTCAGCACCAGCATTGCGGGTGATTCTACGTTTACGTGAAACAGAAGTCTCATCGCTGCGTCAATACATTCTTTTATCTGACGCATAATGTAATCATCTTCAAACATAGGGGTGAGCTCCTTTCGTTTCATTGTCTGTATGATACAGCCGTTTTGTGTTGGGTTTATTATGGTTTTGTGAAAAACAGATGAAATTTAGCACTCGTTATATACGAGTGCTAACACTTATATGGCTAGAGTGCTAATGTGCCGCGGCGGAGTGTTCGGGAATTTGCGGAACGCCGAGGGCGGCGTTCCCTACAAGTGATTGTCGCGGGGGCGGTGGTATATTGGCGGGCGGCGGAACGCCGCCCCTACAGGGGGAATGCTCCGTGCGGTAAAAACAGGGGGCGGATGATATCCGCCCCTACAGTCTGCGTTCATTTGCGAATCTTCATTGAGATATCAAAACACTTCACGGAGTGGGTGAGCGCTCCGAGCGAGATTATATCTACGCCTGTCTCCGCTACAGCGCGGATATTCTCGGCTGTGACGTTGCCTGATGCCTCCAGCAGAGCAGCTCCCGCGGTTATCTCCACTGCCTGCTTCATCTCCTCGCAGCTCATGTTGTCGAGCATGATTATCTCGACCTTGTTCGCAAGAGCTTCACGGAGCTCGTCAAGTGTGCGTACTTCGACCTCTATCTTCACCGTGTGTCCTATCTTCTCGCGAAGTGCCGTCACGGCTGCTGTGATGCCGCCGTATGCGTCGATGTGGTTGTCCTTCAGCATTGCTGCGTCCGAGAGATTGAAACGGTGGTTCTTGCCTCCGCCTACTGTCACCGCGTACTTTTGCAGTGCTCGTAGTCCTGGGAGAGTCTTTCGCGTGTCGGTGACGGACGCGTTTGTCCCTGCGACGAGCTCCACACACTTATTCGTTGCAGTAGCGATGCCCGACATATGCTGCAAAAGGTTGAGCGCTGTCCGCTCGCCCTTGAGGAGTGTGAGCGTGCTGCCCTCAAGCTCGGCAATGATGTCGCCCTTGTTGACCTTTGTGCCGTCTTGAAGGAGTATGCGGAAGTCAACGTCTCCGCCTGCAAGGTCGAATACGCGCTTTGCGACCTCTATGCCGCATACGACTCCGCTGTCCTTCGCGACATAGTACGCGGAGCTGCGGTGCTCGGGCGGTATGAGGTTGTCAGCGGCGGCGTCGATGTAGTTGATGTCCTCCATCAGAGCCGTCGTGATGATATTGTCGATGTAGCACTGTAATAATTTCATGGCTGTTACCTTCCTTAATACGAATACTTTGAATCTACGCAGAGGTACTCTTCGAGCGTCAGCCCCGAATCGTGTACGAGCTGTGCCAGCTCTTCGCCGAGGTAGCGGATATGCCAGCTCTCGTACTTGTAGCCCGTGATATCGTCCTTGCCCTTGGGGTAGCGGATGATGAAACCGTATTTGCAGCAGTTATCCGCAAGCCATTTCGCCTCGGGCGTGGAGGTGAAATAATCGCTCGCGTAGTTGATATCCGCGGCAAGCCCCGTCTGGTGCTCGGAGTGTCCCGGACGGGCGGAGTAGGTGTCCGCCTTTGCCTTGCCGTCGCGCGCAACGTAGCTGTTGTAAAGCTGTGCCTGATAGCTGTACGAGCGGTAGCCCGAGCATATACTGAGGTTCATGCCGTCCTGCTTTGCGGCTGACTGCATCTTCGCAAACGCTGTGTTGAATTCGGGGAGAAGTCCTCCCGGAGCATAGGTCGAGGGGAGGGGATAGGTCTTGTTCGCGATGAGCACGCCGTTGACATAGGTTATCCCGTCTTTGTACGTTATCTCGCGGCGGGTGAAGTTCTCAGCCGTGCCGTCCTCCCATTCAAGGGTGAAGTGATACTTGTCCATGCGGGAGAAGTTGCCCGTTTTGGACGTCCCGTCGCTGTAGATGAACTGCGCGCGAGTCCTCATCGGGAGCACCTTGATCTCTTCGCTGCCGCAGCTCCCCGACAGCCAGTTGAGCGTGTAGCTGCGTCCCTTGTCGGAGACGTATTCTCCGATAAGGTAGGGTCCCTTGTCAAATGGGACGTCGCTCTTGTAGGTGAAGAGCGCGGGCTCGGCTCCGCTGCTCTTCAGATAGAAGCGATCGCCGTCAAGCCACGATATCTTCGCGGAGACACTTTCCTCCGCGGAGAGGGTCAGCTCTATATCGTCGCCCCACTTGCTGTGCGTGAAGGGGACGGAATCATCGGCGGTTATGTCGGCGGACGAGCCTTCGCCGCGCTCGCCGAACCACATATAGTACGTGCCTTTGCTGCTCTCGCAGATGTAGGTGCCCTGCGGGTCGTCTATGGCGTTGCGGACATAGCTCTTGCGCATGAGGATAAGGTCAAAGGTGTCAACTCTGCCGTCTTCGTCGCAATCGGCGCGCTCTGCCTGCTCGGCTGTGAGCTCTCCGCCGCCGAGAAGATATTTGCTCAGCAGTACCATGTCCTGCGTGTTTATGATGTAGTCGCCGTTTATGTCCGCTCTTAGCAGCGGAAGTACGGCTTCGGCGGCGTGTGTCTGCACTGCCGCTGTCGGCAGCAGAGCCGCGGTCATCAATGCGGCTGCCGCGATCTTTAGCAATTTCATCCTTTTGCCTTTCTTTTGAGGAGCGTTTGTATGGGAGCGCGGGCGATGCGTTACAGGCGGGGAGTTCGCGGGCGCACGCACGGCTGCACTCTTACTGCATTACCTCGCCGAGTATGATGTATGCCACGGTCACTATCGACTTCGCAAGCACGTAGTCTGCGTCCACAAGATAGCCGCCGTTGAGCAGGTCCTCGCGTATCTCCTTTACGCGGCGGAAGCCCTCCGCTGCCTTCTTCTTGTCGGGAATGACAAAGTGGCTCTCCTGCATTATCTTGCGTGTCTCGGTGCGTATGCCCTTGGGGATGCGCGATGCTCCGATGTGTGCGTCGAACTGCACCTCCTCGAAATCCTTCGGTGCTTTAGATGCCTTCGCTGCTATGTCAAGTGCTGCATGGCGCGAGAATACGAGCGCTTCGAGCAGTGAGTTGCTTGCGAGGCGATTGCCGCCGTGTACTCCCGTGTGCGAGCACTCGCCGCACGCATACAGGTTCGGGAGCGTGGTCTCGGAGTTTTTGCCGACGTCGATGCCGCCCATAAGATAGTGCTGGCACGGGAATATCGGTACGGGTCCTTTTGTGAGGTCCCAGCCCTGATCGAGCAGGTTCTTGTATATCATCGGGAAGCGCTTCTTCAGGAACTCGCTGTCCTTATAGCTTATGTCAAGGTAGAAGTCCGTCGAGTTCTGCTTGCGCGACTCGAGGATTATCGAGTGCGATACCACGTCGCGGGGAGCAAGCTCGAGGCGCTCGTCGTAGTTGTGCATGAAGCGCTCTTTGTTGCAGTTGAGTAGGTATGCGCCCTCGCCGCGGACTGCCTCGGAGATGAGGAAGCACTCGCGTGTTGCGCGGTTGTTGAATGCTGTCGGGTGGAACTGCACGTAGCTGAGGTTCTTTATCTTTGCGCCCATTTCGTACGCAAATGTGATGCCGTCACCCGTCGCTATCGCGGAATTTGTCGTGAACTGGTATACTCTGCCGATACCGCCCGTGGCAAGTATCATATAGTGGCAGTTTGCCGTGATGTACTCGTCGTCGGGAGTCTTCAGGAACGCTGAATAGCCTGTGGAGGTCTGCTTCACCGCGCACATCATGGTGTTCTCCATTATCGTCACGTTCGGGAGCTTCTTCACGCAGTCGAGCAGGGTCGTAGTGATAGCTTTGCCTGTGGAGTCGGCGTGGTGGAAGATGCGGTGGTGGCTGTGTCCGCCCTCGAGCGTGCGGTGGTAGCTCCCGTCGGGGTTCTTGTCGAAGTCGACACCGAGCCCGATTATCCGCTCGATGTCCTGCGCTGCTTCGCTGACGAGCGTGTGTACGGCGTCAACGTTGTTCTTGAAGCCGCCTGCTATCAGCGTGTCGTTCTGGTGGTACTGTATGCTGTCGGTGGGAGAGTCGTACACGCCTGCGATGCCTCCCTGTGCGAGCATAGAGTTGCAGAGGGGCAGCTCACGCTTGCAGAGGATAAGGA
The DNA here is from genome assembly GCA_900109435.1 of Ruminococcus sp. YRD2003. Taxonomy (GTDB): domain Bacteria; phylum Bacillota; class Clostridia; order Oscillospirales; family Ruminococcaceae; genus Ruminococcus; species Ruminococcus flavefaciens_G. The sequence continues at coordinate 65,396 of FNZT01000017.1, forward strand.
TATTGAGGTCGGCGGGAAGATTGATCGCGGCGTATAGTCCCGCAGCGCCACAGCCTGCGATTATAACGTCATAGTTTACAGACATAATGAGCACGTCCTTTACCTGAATTTTACCAAATGGGTATACACATATATTATATCATATCGCCGAGAAAATAGCAAGGGGCGCGGGGGAGTTTTTCGGTGCGGTGAAGATAAAAATGCGCCGTAAAGAAACCTTCGCTTCTTTACGGCGCTTTTCACTTTAACCGTTTTTCCTTTTTTTCGCGGACTCGGTCACCTTCGGGAGAAGCTTCTTTGCTATGAGGGCAGGTGCGATGAGCGTTCCTGCCACAGGTATCATCGCGGCTGCCGCGATGACCGCTATCTCCTTCTTGGTATTCGATGTGTCTTTATCAGCTCTTTGCCTTCTGCTCATTTTCCATCATTCCTATCTGCTTGTATTTCAGCGGCGGGTCAAGGTAGACTCTGAGGTTGTTGTCCATATGATACCAGAAGTCGTAGACTTCGTTGTTGTCTCCGCAAAGCGAGAGCACGAGGCGGTGTATCTTCTCGTCCTCGATGAATTTCACCATGTCGCGGCACGGGTTGCTGAAGGAGCGCTCGACGTTGTACTGAAGAACGGAATTTACCGCGTAGTCGAGCTCTACCGTGTAGGTGAAGAGCCTCATCGACTTGGTGAGGAGCGAGATGTTCTTGTCTATCTCTGCGTTGAGATTCCTCTGTCCGAAGAGGGAGCCTCTGTTGAAGCGGTCGTTGCAGTTGCGGAGCTGTCCTACGTATCTCTCGACGTAGCGCATGAGCGTCAGGAGAGATTCGCGGAGCTTGTCGTGGGCGCTGTCGAGCTTCTGCTTGGTTATCTCGGGATTGTCCAGCCCCTCGTAGTAGAGGCTCTTCGCGCTGTCGATGTTTATCTTTATCTTGTCGAGCTCGTTGCTCTGGATAGCAAGGAGAGTGTTGTTGTAGTAGTTGTAGTCGTCGTCGAGGAGCTCTTTGACGACTCCGACGAGAGCTGTGACGTTCTCATCGTTGATGAGTGCCTGTATGTCTGTGGTGTCTGTCAGGCTGTTGCCGAGAAGGTGGGTGATTATATCTACGACCAATGCCATTTCCATAGGTATCGACCTCCTGTATCGTTATCTGCTGCTCCACTTAAAATTATAACACAGTTCGTGCTTTTTGTCCAATAAAGGGAGCTGAAATATTATACGATTTTTGGTTCCCGTATTTGTGTATTTCCACTACATCAGTGCTTGCTCAAAAGCTGATAGACGATGTATAAGATGTAAATGATGACCGCTCCCGTGAAGGGCAGTGAGCCCGCGGCTACGAGCAATCCGCGGCGTGCCTGCTTGGGGGTGGTCGAGGGGAGCTTGTCCTTGCTGAGGAATACGAGAAGAAGTATCATCCCCAGAAGCGATGCCGCAAGCAGCATGAGGTAGCAGATAAGCGATGCTGCCGTACTTATCCCCGATACTTCGCCGATGAGCGTCGAGACGCTGTTGATGAACATATGCACTATCACCGACGGGATTATCGAGCCGTGCTTGATGGTGATGTGCGCGAGGAATATGCCTATCAGAAAGGCAAGTATGAACTGCTGGAGATTGCCGTGGACAAGTCCGAAAAAGAACGCCGACGCGAATATCGCAAAGCGCTGGTTGGACTTAGCGAGCGTGCGCAGGAGTACTCCGCGGAAGAAGAGCTCTTCCGTTATCGGGGCTAATATGCATCCGTACAGGATGTTGACCGTCTTGCCGAGGTAGGTGTTCGCTACTCCGCTCATGTCGGGGACGATGTCTATGCCGTACTGCATGAATATGTCGCTCACGCACGTGATGAGGTAGAGCGATATCGTCCACAGGAGCAGGGCTATCATGCAGTATTGGAAAGCTCTGCCTATGCCGAAGTCCTTCGTCCGCACGAGAGAGGTGTACTTTATCCCTCCCCATTTCATGCCTATCGCACCGATGCCGACGTTGCTTATGACGTATATCATCATGTTTATAGATACGAGTATGGACGAGCCGCGGATGTAGTCGCTGACGGCGGAAGCGTCGGCGGCGGGATTCAGCGCGTTCATGAGCCATAAAATGAGCTGCACTGCCAGAAACCCGAGCGCATTCGAGAACACGAACTGGAATATCATCAGCCAGCCGCTCTTTCGGTAGGCGCGTTTGAGGTTCCTGCGCTCGGTGAAGTCGGGTTCGAGGGGTATCTCGTAGCCTGCCTCCGTTATCCGCGGGTCTATCTTGGTGTAGTCGCCGCAGAAGCCCTTGTATTCCGTAGGGTTTCCGAACGGGTCGTACTTGTCGGGCATGGCATCGGTCAAGCGGCGCTGTTCCTGCTCTTCAAGCTGCTTTGTGAGGCGGTATACCTCGTGGCTCAGCGCAGCTATCTCAGACCTGCTGTCTGCATCTGTGAGTTCTGTCATTGTCTCTCCCTCCTTGGGGTGCTTTTTATCTGTAATATATACTACCATATTTTTGCCGTATTGTAAAGGGGGAACGTACAGCTTTCACGTGTCCCGCAAAATAAAAAACGGAAATTTGTTCCCGCGATACTTGCTATTTGCGGAATTGTGTGGTATAATTAATGTGTATATGTGCAAAATCTGACATCAGAAAGGAATTTGTTATGATTATTCTTGACGAACTCAGAGTCGAAATGGTCGGCTATCGCAAAGAAGTGGAAGAGCTCGCCGACGTTCTGAATATCAAGGCGGCTAAGGAACGTGTGGCTGAACTCAACGAGGAAACAGCCAGGGACGGCTTCTGGGACGACCTCGAAAATTCGCAGAAAGTGCTCCAGGAGACCAAGTCCCTCGAGCGAAAGATAGAAAAATTCAATAAGCTCAGCGATAACCTTGAGGATATCATCACCCTCATCGAGCTCTCGATAGAGGAGGACGATGAGAGCTCCGTCGATGAGATAAAGTCCGAATCTGACGCGTTCAAGGCTAAGCTTGAGGAGGAGAAGCTCTCGACACTCCTCACGGGCGAGTACGACAACTCCAATGCTATCCTCACTTTCCACGCGGGCGCGGGCGGCACCGAGGCTCAGGACTGGGCTGAGATGCTCTACCGTATGTATAACCACTGGGCTGAGCGCCATGAGTATAAGGTCGAGCTCCTCGACTACCTCGACGGCGACGATGCGGGTCTCAAATCGGCGTCTATCCTCATCGAGGGCGACAACGCCTACGGCTATATGAAGTCGGAGTCGGGCGTTCACAGACTTGTACGCGTGTCACCGTTCGATGCGTCGGGCAGACGTCACACATCGTTTGCCGCTCTCGAAGTAATGCCCGAGATCGATGACTCCATTGAGGTCGAGATACGCGACGAGGACATCGAGATGGAGGTGTACCGTTCAAGCGGTGCGGGCGGTCAGAAGGTAAACAAGACCAGCTCGGCTGTACGCCTTATCCATAAGCCTACGGGCATCGTTGTATCCTGTCAGACTCAGCGAAGCCAGTACCAGAACAAGGACTACGCTATGAAGATGCTCCGCTCAAAGCTCATTGAGATAAAAGAGCGTGAGCACCTCGAAAAAATCGAGGATATCAAGGGCGTGCAGAACCAGATAGCTTGGGGCTCGCAGATACGCTCTTACGTGTTCATGCCCTATACCCTCGTGAAAGACCACCGTACAGGCTTTGAAAACGGTAACATTCAGGCTGTTATGGACGGCGACCTTGACGGGTTCATCAACGCATATCTGAAGTCGCTCTCACACGGAACGCTTCAGAAGTAATAAACATGAAATAAGGAGAAAAACATGAAAATTGTATTCAAGGTATGGAATGTACTCATCATCATCGGAGCTGTTCTCTCAGTCATCTCGGGCTTGTTCAACGGAGGAATTCTCGGTGCCGCGATAGCGCTGATATTCAGTCTGCTGTCGCTGTTTATGGCGATAAAAGGCTTTCAGGGCGACTACACGGGCTGTAAGAAGCTCGCCTTCATCGCACTTGTTTTAGATGCGATAGGGCTCGTGACCTCGGGATTCTCGGGCGGCGCGATATTCTCACTGCTCCTGATGATAGTCTACGTTGTCCTCTGCATCTCACTCGAATCAAAATCATTCTAATAAAAAGCACCCTGTAAGGGCTGTACCTATACGGAAGTATTACGGGACATATATCGGGGGAAACCTTTCTGAAGAAAGGTTCTCCCCCGAACCCCTTTCCAAAGACTTTTAGTCCAAATTTTGCCCCTATGGGGTGCTCTCCTGATATGAAAAGAGTAAGTCTTTCTTTTCAATGAGAGTACCCCATAGGGGCAAAATTTAAATTGAAAGTTTTAGGAAGGGAGTTTGAGGGAGAACCCTTTTTCAAAAGGGTTTCCCTCAATAAATACCCCGCATTGCTTCTGTATGAATATAGCCCTTACAGGGTGCTTTTTTGCGATGTCTGTGCTTTTTATTTATGGTATTTGCCGCCTGTGGATATCTGGAAGCTGCGGTATATCTGCTCCAGAAGCATCACTCTTGCAAGCTGGTGCGGGAACGTCATCTTCGACATCGAGAGCTTTAACTCTCCCATTGACTTGACCTCGGGGTCAAGACCAAATGAGCTGCCGATGATGAATGTTACCGTGCTTATGCCGTCCACTCCCGCGGAGGCTATCTTCTCCGCAAGCTCGGGGCTCGTGAGCTGCTTTCCCTCGATGCACATGGGTATCACCATGCCCTTCGCCAGCCTGCGTATCTGCTCGCCCTCTTTTTTCAGCGCCGCGGCTATCTCCTTCTCCGAGGGAGAGTCGCTCAGGCGGCACTCGTCGAGCTCGTGAAGCGTGAACGTACAGTATCTTCCCAGCCGCTTTATGTACTCGGCACACGCTGCGCGGAGGTAGTCCTCCTTGAGCTTGCCGACAACTATGAGTTCAATATTCATCAGAAAATAACTGCTCCTCCCTGTGTTTCTACGGGGGCGACTCCCATGAGATAATCGCGCCCACGTGTATAGCCGAGCAGATGCGACTGGACCGTGCTGTCGGCGATGTCGGGACGGTTGTTGTCCTGACTCAGATGTCCGAGGATTATGTGCGTCGTGCCCTGACGTATCAGCCTGTTGACCTGCTCGCCGCACGCGTGGTTCGAGAGGTGGCCGTTCTGCGAGAGTATGCGCTCTTTCAGATACAGCGGGTACGGTCCGTGACGAAGCATATCCTCGTCGTAGTTTGCTTCGATGAGCACGAGCCTGCACCCGAGCAGCGCCGAATCTATCTCGGGGGTGACGTGGCCGAGGTCGGTGCAGACAGCGCACGTCCTGCCGTCTTCGGTGGTTATCCTGTAGCCGCAGGAGTGTATCGCGTCGTGCGGCGTGTTGAAGCACGTCAGCTCGCAGCCTGCGCACGCTATGGTCTTGCCTGCCATGTCTATGAGCGGAGAATTCCCCGAGACCTTGTCCGTGTCGCTCAGCCGCTGGAGCGTGCGCTTCGTGCCGTAGACCGGCATTCCCGTGTTCTTCGTCAGGAGCTTCAAGCCGCTGACGTGGTCGCTGTGTTCGTGTGTTATGAATACCGCCTGTACAGCTTCAAGTGGGATATTGTTGAGCTCGAGGGCGGCTGTCAGCCTGCGGAAGCTGACCCCGCAGTCGATGAGTATGCCGCCCTTTTCTGTCCCGATAAAGGAGGAATTGCCCTTGCTGGAGCTGAAAAGCGGATATATCCTTGCCATTGTATCACCTTTATATCAAAGAAATGACCGCTCGGCGCGAAGCTCTGCGGTCATTGGATTTTTAAATTTGAGCCCTTAGCCGTTAGCTTTTAGCCTTTAGCTGTCGGTGTCGCTTCGCGACATCTGAAATATGTCCCGCAGGGACACCATTAGCTAAGGGCTAACGGCTATAGGCTAATAGCTCTTATTTATGCGGCATCATTGAGATGACTCTGCCTGCAAAGTCGTTGAAGTTCTGGGTCTGGAGGATGATGCGTCCGGGACCTGTGAGCTTCGTGAGGAAGAGACCCTCTCCGCCGAGGAAGATGTTTCCGAGACCCTTTACTGTCTCTATATCATAGCTAACAGAGGTATCAAATGCTACTACGTTACCTGTATCGACCTTGAGCACCTCGCCCGGAGCAAGTACGCGCTCTACCTTATCGCCGTCTATTTCAAGGAATGCGAGTCCGCTTCCGAAAAGACGCTGGAGGATAAAGCCTTCGCCGCCGAAGAGACCTGCCGTGAACTTCTTGGTGAATGTAGCCTTGAGGTCAACGCTCTGCTGAGCACAGAGGAATGCGCCCTTCTGAACTATCATTTCGCCCTGTGAGATGTCTACGGGTACGATACAGCCCGGGACTGTCGAACCGAATGCTATCTTTGCGCCCTCTGTCTCGGCTGTGTAATTAGCCATAAATACAGACTCGCCTGTGAACATACGTCCAAGGCTCTTTGCGAGACCGCCTCTTGCATTGGTGGACATCTTGATGCCCTCTGTCTGCCATACCATTCCGCCAGACTGGGTGTACATCGACTCACCTGTGCTGAGTGTAACTTCGACCGCGGGGACTGTCTGTCCGATAATTTCGTATTTCATTTCAAAGCCTCCTGTTTTATACAGATTATTCGGGGAAAATCTCCCCTACAAGTATTATTTTACCACGTTCACGTTAATTCGTCAATATACAAAATAAAATAATTTTCGAGTCAGGAGCCTTTTTGTCTAAATTTGTGCTTATGCACCAAATTACTGTCACAAAAATATTATTTTTTGCGCAAATAACAGAATGTTATCCGCTTATTCAAAAAAACTTCAAAATAGATATTGATTTTGTGAAAAGTATGTGATATACTGGATGTTAACAGATTATAAAAAGTGTTTTTATGTCTGTTCACTTGATTTACTTATTATCATAAGGATTTGAAAGGAGAACTATTGTTATGGAACAGAAGTCAAAAATGACAGCAGGTCTGCTCGGTATCTTCCTCGGTGCATGGGGTGTTCACAACTTCTACCTTGGCAATACAAAGAGAGCTATCATCCAGATCATCGTTACTATCTGTACTTGCGGTGCAGGCGGTCTCTGGGGCCTTATCGAGGGCATCATGATCCTCGTTGGCAAGATCAATACGGATGCTGACGGCAATCCTCTTGCAGACTGATTTTTATAGCATCAAACGTCCTGTTCCTTACGAACGGGACGTTTTTTGTTTTTCAGCCTTTGACGCGGCGGATGCGTCAGTGCTTTTTTTGAAAACCTCTTGACAAATCCGTTCCGACAGTGTATAATGCAAGTAATAAATGCGATGAAGGGAAACAAAACCCGAGGATGTTTTCTCAGAGAGCCGCCGTTCGGTGCGAGGCGGCAGACGGATACGGGTCATAGCTCCTCCCCGAGCAGTCGGCTGAAAGCATTGGCAATTAGGCTTGAACGGGCTTCTCCCGTTACAGGGATATGCGTTTACAGGCGCAGATGAGCGGGCGTATTTCTTTACGCCAAGAAGAGTGGTACCACGGAGATATTCGTAACTTCGTCTCTTCCATGCAGGGCATGGAGGGGACTTTTTTGTTACCCTCGTGTCAACAGCTTATACAAGGAGGCATAACTATGGCGACAATGAAAAATGTAAGCAAGTACACACGGCAGTTCTTTGAAGCTCCGAAGACTGCGATGAAATGGACCGAGCGCTCCTACGTCGATAAGGCGCCGACATGGTGCAGCGTCGACCTGCGCGACGGCAATCAGGCACTCGTCATCCCTATGGGGCTCGGCGAAAAACTCGAATTCTTCAAGGTTCTGGTCGATATCGGATTCAAGGAGATCGAGATAGGCTTCCCTGCCGCTTCCGAGACCGAGTACGACTTCTGCCGCACTCTCATCGAGGATGACCTCATCCCCGACGATGTGACTATCCAGGTGCTCACACAATCACGCGAGCACATTATCGAAAAGACCTTCGAGGCTCTGCGCGGCTGCAAGAATGCGATAGTCCACCTCTATAACTCCACCTCCGTTGCTCAGCGCGAGCAGGTCTTCCGCAAGAGCCGCGAGGAGATAATCGATATCGCCGTGTCGGGCGCGAAGCTCTGCAAGGAATACCGTGAAAAGTACGAGGGGAATTACCGATTCGAGTATTCGCCCGAGAGCTTTACGGGTACCGAGCCCGAATTTGCCCTCGAGATATGCAACGCCGTGCTCGACGTGTGGAAGCCCGCTCCCGAGGATAAGGTCATCATCAACCTCCCCGTGACCGTGCAGCTCTCGATGCCGCACGTTTACGCAAATCAGGTGGAATATATGTGCGAGAACCTGAAATACCGCGAAAATGTCATCGTCTCGCTTCACCCCCACAACGACCGCGGCTGTGCTGTTGCGGACACGGAAATGGGTCTGCTCGCGGGAGCAGAACGCGTGGAGGGGACTCTCTTCGGCAACGGCGAGCGCACGGGCAACGTCGATATCATCACGCTTGCGATGAATATGTACACTCAGGGCGTTGACCCGCAGCTCGACCTCAGCGATATACCCGCGATAAACGAGGTATACTCGCGCCTGACGGGCATGGCGGTCAACGAGCGTCAGCCCTACACGGGGAAGCTCGTGTTTGCGGCGTTCAGCGGCTCGCATCAGGACGCTATCGCCAAGGGTATGAAGTGGCGCGCCGAGGGGCACACCGACCGCTGGAGCGTTCCGTATCTCCCGCTCGACCCCGAAGATATAGGACGTGAATACTCTGCGGACGTTATCCGCATTAACAGTCAGTCGGGCAAGGGCGGCATCGGTTACATTCTCGAGACGCGCTTCGGCTACGACCTCCCGAAAAAGATGCGCGAGAAGCTCGGGTACATCGTCAAGGACGTCTCCGACAAGAAGCACAAGGAGCTTCTCCCCGACGAGGTCTACGGCATTTTCAAGCAGAGATTCGTGGACATAACCTCACCGATATGCGTGACCGAGACGCACTTCGTACAGCGCGACGGTATCGAGGCGACGGTGTCCTTCGACTACAACGGCAAGCGCGTCACTGCGACCGATACGGGCAACGGCCGTCTTGACGCGGTCAGCAACGCTCTGCGCTCCTATACGGGCGCTGACTTCAACATCAACGCCTACACCGAGCACGCTCTGGAGGTCGGCTCGGCGTCTAAGGCTGTCTCTTACGTCGAGATAGTCACGGGCACGGGCAGGAGCTACTGGGGCACGGGTATCGACAACGATATCATCACCTCCTCGATAAAGGCACTGGTCAGCGCTGTGAACAATATGCTCGGCGACAAGAGCTGAGTACACGGACAGGCTGCAATATACGCAAAAAGACGGCAGACCCCGCTGTGAGTGGCAGGGGGTCCGCCGTCCTTTTTTATGAACACACCTTTTCTGTCGTATTTCCTTTGCCTGATGTCAGAATTCGTACGGCAGGGTCCTTACCTCGCCGAGAACGTATTTCTGCAATACCTTTGCGTCGTTGATGTTGATGACGCCGTCCTTGAAGCAGTCGGCTGCTTCTTTCTGGAGCGCGTTGAATGTCTTGGGGTGCTTCAGCAGCTCCTCGTTGTATTCCTTGCCCGCTTTCATCTTCGCGAGCGCGTCCTGATACTCGATGTACTGTAATATTGTGATGTAGTCGAATGAATCCACTACTCCGTCGCCCGAGAGGTCACCTGTGGACTCGGGGATTATTTCATACCGCGTCGGAAGATACTGGCCGTTGAGCTCGATGTCGGCGGTGTATACCCTCTTCTTTTTGCCCGGATTGTCGGGGTCGTCGACGAGCAGGGCACAGTTGGGGTCTTTCTGCACCTGTATGAGCAGAAGCTCCCAGTACCATTCAAACGGGTCTTCCCTGAAGGTTTCGGAGTTTCTGTCCTTGTGCTCGTAGGTGACTGCTACGCCCATATGCGTCATATCGGGGTCGAGGATAGCGTCCCAGTGACCCTCGTCGGAGTTTTGCCACTGTGCGAATGCGTCCTCCGCTGTGCATGGGTCTTCGGAGGCTGCGAGGTTCTCGGCTGCCGAAAGATACGGCGCGAGGGTCGTGTCCATGACGGAATCGAAGTTCTCGTTTGTCGGACGCTCGTGGCTGAATTTGAATACGGATTCTCTTACGCGAACGTTCGAGCAGTCGCAGAGATATGGGGCGACGTAGAGCGGCTGCAAGCCGTGCTCGGTGCGTGCTTCGTTGACCATTATCGCTATCTGGTTTGCAAGGTCTTTCAAGTCCTCCTGTGTGACCTGCGCGGAATCGCCTTCGTTCACCGAGGAGGTGAAAAATGCCAGAGGTGATACGCAGCAAACGATAGACATCGCAAGTGCTATCGAATAGGTCTTTTTGAAGATTTTGCCGAACATGACACTGCACCTCCTTTCCGAATCTTGAAACTTGCCGTTCCTAAGTCTAATTCTATCACATACCCCTTCTGTTTTAAAGGGGAAGAGGTAAGATTTGGTGATTTCACCAATAAAAATCTACGTTTTGTACAACGTTTTTTATTACCACAAGTAATATCAGGCGGCGTTTATCAGGTCTGTAATATGAAAATTATGCATTCTGGAAAGAAATGTTACTTTCTGTAAAGTTTTGACAATTTACGAAAATGAATATTTTTTGTGAATACTACCGAGCGTATATCTGCGCGGAGGCAAAATTGATGTTGACAGAAAATCCCAACAGTGATATAATTGATAATGTGCTGCTAATGGCGGTAATTCGCTTTATATCATATTTTCTGACGATTCTTTTGAAAGGAGCAGGCTTGCTGTGAGTAATATCAATCCCGAGTTTAAAATTAGAGAGGTCGCCGAGCGAATCAGGCTAACCCGCGAATCCGTGGGTCTGACTCCCGAGGAAATGGCTGAAAAGGTCGGTATATCGACCTATGAATACCTCGCCTATGAGGGCGGTGCAAAGGATTTCAGCTTCACTTTTATATATAAGTTCGCGAATGTGTGCGGCGTAGAGATAGCTGACCTCATGGAGGGCGAGTCTCCCCGTATCAACAGCTTCGATATCACCAGAGCGGGCGAGGGGCTTCCCATTGCGAGAAGAAAGGGTCTCAGCTATCTGCGCCTTGCTCCGAAATTCCGCAACAAGATAGGCGAGCCCTTCCTCGTTACTATCCCCTATGTTGACGAGAAATTCCGCGTTCCGCACCCCCATACTCATGAGGGGCAGGAGCTCGATATCATCATCAGCGGTCAGCTGAAAGTGCAGGTCGGCGACAATGTTGAGGTGCTCAGCGAGGGCGACTCTATCTACTACGACAGCTCAGAGCCCCACGACGAATGGGCGGTAGGCGGTCATGAGTGCCGATTCTATGCCGTTGTTTTCGGGCAGAACGAGAAGCCCACTCACGCTATATCCAACCTCGAGCCCGTTATTCTCCCCGGTGTTACCAACTTCGACCTCGCCAATATCAAGGACCCCATTGCTGACAGGTTCGTTGACTGCGAGACAGATGAGAACGGCGCTCTCACAAGTATAAAGTTCAAGAACGAGAGTACGTTCAACTTCGGTTTCGACGTCGTTGACGCGCTCGCGGAGAAATGTCCTGATAAGACGGCTCTCATATATGTGTCAAACGAAATGGAGGAGCGTCGCTTTACATTTGCCGAAATAAAGAAATACTCGAATATGACCGCGAATTATTTCAGGTCGATGGGCATTAAGAAGGGCGACAAGGTCATGCTCGTCCTCAAGAGACACTATCAGTTCTGGTTCTCGATAATCGCGCTCCATAAGATCGGCGCTATCGTTATCCCTGCGACGAATCAGCTCGTTCAGCATGACTTCACCTACCGTTTCAAGGCGGCGGGCGTGAAGGCTATCGTCTGCACGGGCGACGGCGACGTTGCTCATCAGGTCGACCTCGCTGTCGAGGAGTGCGGCATGGATATACTCCGTATGATGGTCCACGGCGAGCGCGAGGGCTGGGCTGACTTCGACAAGGGTATCGCTGAGCAGAGCGATTCTTTCGAGCGTCCGACCGACCCCGAGCTCCTCTCCTGCGGCAGAGAGCCTAACCTCATGTTCTTTACTTCGGGTACGACGGGCTATCCGAAAATTGCTACGCACTGCCACCTCTATGCGCTCGGTCACTTCATCACTGCGCGCTACTGGCATAACGTCGACCCCAACGGCATACACTTCACTATCTCCGATACGGGCTGGGGCAAGGCTCTGTGGGGCAAACTCTACGGACAGTGGCTCAGCGAGACCTGCGTTTTCGTCTACGACTTTGACCGATTCGACGCGAACAAGATACTCCCGATGTTCAAGAAGTACAACATCACGACGTTCTGCGCGCCGCCTACGATGTACCGCTTCTTTATAAAAGAGGACCTCAGCAAGTACGACCTCAGCAGTATCAAGTACGCGACCGTTGCGGGCGAGGCTCTCAATCCCGAGGTGTACAATCAGTTCCTCAATGCTACGGGCGTGAAGCTCATGGAGGGCTTCGGTCAGACCGAAACTACGCTGTCTATCGGAAATTTCGTCGGCATGACGGCTCGTCCCGGCTCTATGGGCAAGCCGAGCGTCATGTACGATGTGGATATCGTAGACCCAGACGGCAAGCCCTGCAAGACGGGCGAGACGGGCGAGATAGTCATCCGCCTCGACAAGGGTATTCCCGCGGGACTTTTCCTCGGATACTACAACGACGAGGAAAAAACCAAGGAAGTATGGCACGACGGTATGTACCACACGGGCGATACCGCGTGGAAGGACGAGGACGGCTACTTCTGGTACGTCGGTCGTGTTGACGATGTTATCAAGTCGTCGGGCTACCGCATCGGACCGTTCGAGATAGAGAGCGTTATCATGGAGCTTCCGTATGTTCTGGAGTGCGGTGTCAGCGCCGCTCCCGACCCCGTAAGAGGTCAGGTGGTCAAGGCTTCTGTCGTGCTCGTGAAGGGCAAGGAAGGCACCGACGAGCTCAAAAAGGAGATACAGGACTACGTCAAGAAGCATACTGCTCCTTATAAGTACCCGAGAATAGTCGAGTTCCGCGACGAGCTCCCCAAAACTATCAGCGGAAAGATAAGACGTGTGGAGCTCAAGGGATAAATATATCAGAGTCTGCGGGCGGATATCATCTGTCCGCAGACAATAATACAGACAGGACGGCTCATACTTCCCGAAAAATCGGGATATAAAAAATTTTTGGAATTTTTTGAAAAAAGTGCTTGACAAATCCGGAAAGGTGTGATATAATTAATTTCGTCGTCAGGGGACTGATAGTCAACAGACAGCGTTCGGCTGACGGAATAAAAGGTTTATGTGGGGGTTTAGCTCAGCTGGGAGAGCATCTGCCTTACAAGCAGAGGGTCATAGGTTCGAGCCCTATAGTCCCCACCACTTTTTGGCCCGGTAGTTCAGTTGGTTAGAACGCTAGCCTGTCACGCTAGAGGTCGTGAGTTCGAGCCTCATCCGGGTCGCCATCTGTGCTTCTGTAGCTCAGTCGGTAGAGCAGAGGACTGAAAATCCTCGTGTCGTTGGTTCGATTCCGACCGGAAGCACCACAATGCGGATTTAGCTCATCTGGTAGAGCGCCACCTTGCCAAGGTGGAGGTAGCGAGTTCGAGCCTCGTAATCCGCTCCATAGTGCTGGGGTAATAACCTTGGCATTAACAAATCCCGAAGCTTTGTGCATCGGGATTTTTTCTTTTTTGCGGATTTTGCTTGCAAAGGGCGGCAAATTGGTGTATACTTGACTTATACGGCTCTTGATGCCAATAATAAGAGGTGGAAAATGACTGACGAAATGAGATATGCCGTGCTTATCGACGCCGATAATGTCGCGGCAAAGTATACGAAGAATATCCTCGACGAGCTGTCTAACTACGGTATCGTCACTTACAAGCGAGTTTACGGCGACTGGACCCGCCCGAACCTTGCGGGCTGGAAGAATATGGCGCTCGACAACGCTATCACGCCTGTCCAGCAGTACAGCTATACCACCGGCAAGAATGCGACCGACTCCGCTATGATAATCGACGCGATGGATATCCTCTACTCGAATAATGTGGACGGTTTCTGCATCGTGTCCAGCGACAGCGATTTTACGAGGCTTGCGATACGTCTCAGGGAGTCGGGCAAGCACGTCATCGGAATGGGCGAGAAGAAGACTCCGAAACCTTTCAGTACCGCGTGCAATGCGTTCAAGTACCTCGAAGTCCTCGCGGAGGAGGAGATACAGCCTACTGCCGAGAACGAGATAGTCGAGATGAAGATGCTTGAGCCCGCTATTATCCGAATTATCGCGGAAAATGCTAACCTCGAGGACGAGATAAATATCGGTGAGCTCGGGAGCCGCCTTCAGGGACGCTACCCCGATTTCGATGTCAGAAACTACGGCTATTCCAAGTTTTCACAGTTCCTGAAGGACTTCGACTGCCTCAGCTTCCGTCAGGTGGGCAGCAGTATCCTTGTCTCGCTAAAAACCAAGGCGACTGACCTTGAACGCGTGGAGGTGGCGCTGGCGGCTGTCGTCCGCACGAACGGCACGAAGGGCTATAACCTCGGCGAGCTGAAAAAGCAGCTCTGCGCCAAGCTGCCCGATTTCGACGTCAAGACTTTCGGTTACTCGAAGTTCAGCAAGTTTGTCGAAAATCTGCCTGAGTTTAAAATAAAGAATAACACCGTATACTTCGTGGGGACGGAAAGGATCTGAAAATGGAGAATAACACGGGATGTGCGCTTTCTTTGGCGGCAGCGGCGGCTCTCATTATGACTGCGGCGGCTGTTTTTGCAGGGATCTTCGGGAAAAAAGCAACAGTCTGAGGGTTGAGTTTTAAACAAAATATATGCGCCTATATGTTGATTGTTGAAAATCGCTAAAACCCGAATGAAAATCACAACAAAATTTGAGTTGACAAACCGCAAATAGCGTGCTATAATAATTAAGTCGCCGCGAGAGAGTGTGACGGCACAGCATCTTGAAAATTGAACAATGCTAAGAAAAAAGTAACGACCCTTGAGATTCCTTGTAATGAGGAAACAACTCAAGCAAGAGTAAAAAATGCGCAGTAATAACGCAAGCGTTATTGAACAGGATTAAGATATTTCAAACTCTGGAGACAGAGAGTGATATATACTATTTAATAAAGAGTTTGATCCTGGCTCAGGACGAACGCTGGCGGCACGCTTAACACATGCAAGTCGAACGGAGTTAATTTTGGTTTA
>FNZT01000029.1 GCA_900109435.1 Ruminococcus sp. YRD2003
TGTTCTCGATACCCTCCTCGAATACCACCTTTTCGATCGAGCTTCCCTGCAAACAGCCATCAAACTGGTTGCCGGTGCTCTTTACTGATTTCGGGATAGTGAGTTCCTTCAGGCGTTTGCATCCATCGAACACATGGGCTTCCATAGTATTGACATTTCCGGGTATGGTTATTTCCGTCAGATATGCACAGTCCCTAAAAGCACTGTCTCCTATAGATGTAAGGCTGTCCGGCAGAATAACTGTCGCTAAAGCTGTTCCTCTGAAAGCTCTGTCGCCTATAGAATAACCGTCTGTAACATCAGCCTTCTCGGGGATAACGACTTCCTTGACATTTCTTGCATTGAAACATATATTTTCGGGAATGTTCTCGATACCCTCCTCGAATACAACCTTCTCGACTGAGCTTCCCTGCAAACAGCCGTCAAACTGGTTACCGGTGCTCTTTACTGATTTCGGGATAGTTACCTCTGTCAGACCTGTACAGCCATCAAAAATGATTGCACCAAGCGTGACAACGTCCCCAAGATCAACAGAAGTTATGGTTTTATTGCCCTTGAATGCCGAATCACCGACAGCAACGACCTTCTTTTTTTCGATACTGTCAGGTATCATTATTGCAGTTTCAGCACCGTCATAGCCGGTGATCGTGATCTGTTCGTCTTTGAGTGAATAGTACCATCCGTCAGTGGTATGCAGCTCATCTGCTGTTTTCGCAGCAGATGAGCTGTCACCGTCTGTCAACGCATAAGGCGGAGAAAGCTCCGCTGCAAAAGCCCTCAAAGAATCAAGCAAAAAGTCTGATTCCGGAAAGCTGTTCAGTGTTGTCGAGCATACTATTGTTGATGCCGACAGCACTGCAAGGATCTTCTTGATCTTCATAATAAACCTCCTTAAAAAATATATTAACATCTCTGATATCAGAAATGCTGATATAGCTTAATGTTTGCGCAGCAGGCGCACGCCTGCGAATAAACCGATGATGAGAAGCATTATCAGTACCGGCGCTGTTACTGCGCCTGAGCTTTTCCCTTCGTTTTCGTTATTTTCAGCCGTAGATTCAGATGCTCTCTCCGTACGATCCTGAGTTATATCCTTTCCGGTCTTATCATAGACATATTTTGCAAGCACTTTTTTATTCTTATCCACAATACTTACCGAAACTCCGCCATCGCTGCCAGTATACGAAACCGCCGCCACTTCCACATCTCCGTGCTGCTGCCTGTATGACTCCAGTGCTTTTTCTTCAGCATCATGAGGTGAAAACACTTCTGATACAGTCTCATCAGACGATGCTCCGGTATCGGTAGTATCCGGCGAGAACTCCGAAGTTGTTTCAGCTTCATAAGTATGGTTTCTGTCATCTTTTTCGCAGACTATACATCCGCCTACAGTTTCAAAGCTTACGTCCTCAAGAGAATGATTAAAGGTATTCTTCTTGTCGAGTTCAACACTGATCTCTGCTTTTCCGTTGGTATTCTCGGGATTGACTTTAAAATGCAGGACGGCAAGTGTACCATTTTCGGTGTGATCATCTTTAGCAAGAGCATCAGACCACATCAGCTTATACGGAACTGCGGATACATCTCCGCCCGCTGTGAAATCAGCTCCGTCAAAAAGGAAGCCGTTATCAACGCTTACAAGTTCCAACTCAAGAGGTTCGTAGCTTATGCTTATACCTACAGCGATTATGCCGGGGTCATTCTTTAACTCGATCGCAACAGCAGTATCCTCATGATCTCCGATATCGACTGTCCGAACACATATCTGCGGCTCTTCATTCTCATACGCAAGTACGTTCTGAACAGGCAGCAATGAAGCAGAAAACACAGCAGTCAATGCGAGCCTGTATATTATTTTTTTAAGCATTGTCTTATACTCCAATCAGGGACACAACAGATATTTTTTATATACGTGTATATGTTATATATTATAGCACTACATTTTTACAATGTCAAGGTTCTGAGGACAGGACATTCTGATACAAAAAGGATCCCTGCTGCGAATTTATCACAGCAAGAACCCTTGTTGATATGGGTATTAAACGATCAAAGCTTCTTTGATATATCTATCAAGTTGAAAGATCGCAAGTTACGACTCATTCATTCGTAAAGAATTCGGAAATACTCTTGTCGCCGCCGGTCGAAACGTATGCGTAGTATGTAAGGATCGCAGAAGCGTCCTTGGAATCGGTCTTGCCGTCCTTATTCATATCAGCCGCCGACTTCTCAGCCTCGGTCAGCTCAGATTCGCCGCCCGTTGAGAGTTTCGCATACTCTACCAGCACAAACGAAGCGTCCTTTGAATCGACCTTTCCGTCGCCGTTCGGGTCGCCGAAGGAGACTGCCGGCTGCTCGGGTGTTGTAGTTGTTGCGGTGGTCGTTTCCTGTGCTGTGGTGGTAGTTGTGGTGGCGCTTGCGGTCGAAGTTGTTGTTGTGGTAGTAGTTGTTGTGGGCTTTGCAGTAGTAGTTGTGGTGGTTGTTTCTGTAGGAACACTTGAGCTCAATTTATGATAATACTGCACCACAGTCACATATCCGTCGCTGTATGGAGAAAACTGCTCTACAAGCTCACCATCTGTAAGAGTAAGAGTTGATGTATGATCAGCATATTCAGGCGGATAATCGGGATTATGTGAATTGATGGTGATAACATCTCCCGAATTTGACCATGTAAGCGTTGCTTTGCTCAACATGGTATGGTTTTCAGCGTATTCATAAAGAAAACCGGTACCATCGGCACGGAGATCCATGACCAATCCAAGGTAATAATCGTCATTTGTCACGATCCGCCCGTTCTCATCACGCTTATAAAGCTCCCATTCACCAACAAAACGACTATCAGCTATGGTGGTATTTGTTGTTGCAGTAGTTGTGGAGGTGGCTGCAGTAGTTGTGGTCGTTGTTGTAGTTGTTGTGGTAGTGGTAGTTGTAGTTGTTGTTGTGGTGGTGGTGGTAGTTGTTGTTGTTGTGGTAGTTGTTGTTGTGGTAGTAGTTGTTGTCGGGGTACCTGTTATTTCTATGTATCCCTGATCTATATGACTGAAAGCATACTCAGTTAGCTTGTCTGAATAGTCACCATAGCTGTAACCAAGCATATCTCCGTCTTCGTAAACAATAGTGACAGGATACTTTCCGGGCTGAATATCATCGGGAAGCTCGACACTAAAACTCAACAGCGTTGTATCTTCGCTCTCAAGGAGCATATATCTATCAGCAGATGTGAATGTGAAGAATAAGCTGTTGGAATCTTCATCCTCTGACAGAACACTCATTAAAGAATTTCCGGCTCTACAAGCTAATCTTCCGTCATAATCGTGAACAGGCTTAAGTGCCGGGTCAAGAATGATATGGATACCGCCCGAGTCTATCTTAGCACCATTTCCCTTGATAGAAAGAATCATTTCCTGATTATTTGACCATTCTTCATCTAAATCTACGGTTATCTTGGAGAGTGACAGTTCAGCCTCAGCATTATCGAAGGACTCCTTTGAAATACCATTCACAAAATCTGAAACTGAGCCTGTTCCACCACATGAGGTATATGTATAGTATGAACTGATATAACAAGCATCAACAGCGTTTATAACTCCATTTTCATCAACATCAGCTGCCGGAGCAAGTCCCGGATACAGTGTAGACGGCTGATTCAAAGCTAAAGCAGCGTATTCCGTTAATATGACATATACATCTCTGTTATTGATACTTCCGTCAAGATCAACATCACCAGGGGTGATCGGTCCGGTATAAACAGGAAGAGTCGTCGTCGCGGCAGTTGTAGTCTGAGTTGTGGTAGTTGTGGTCGTGGTAGTTGTCGTAGTGGTGGTCGTTGTTGTCGTGGTGGTAGTAGTTGTCGAAGTAGTTGCTGCGGTAGTCGTCGATGTAAAAGGAACGGGAGACTCACCAAGAGATTCAAACTTATAGCCGTATTTATCAGCATAGCCCTGCGCTGTGGAATGATCATAGCCGCAGATAGTACCGTAATATTTTCCTGTTGCCTCGTCTGTAACAGTATTTCCTTCACTGTCAGTATATGTATATGCGTTTGAACCGTTTATATTGCAAATTGTTGCGGGACTATCATAAATATCGCATTCGGGGTCAAGGATAGTTACCTTTTCAAGAGCACGGCAGTTAGCTAAAGCACTGCTGTCTATTTTTTTGCAGGTGTATGGTATCTCTATACTTTCAAGTCCGCTTCCAGCAAATGCCATCGGGTCAACGGATCCAACGCTGTCCGAGATCTTTACGCTCTTGAGATTTTTACAATCATAAAAAGTTTGATTTGAGATCCAGTCAGCATTTTCAGGAATTTCAATGCTTTCTATAGCTGTATTTGCAAACGCTTCAAAACCGATAACAGTAACAGCAAAACCGTGATTTTCTTCATAAACACTGGCTGAATATTCATACCAACTGCTTTTATTCTGTTTAAGAGACTTTGGCATTGTGACCTTTTTCAAAGAAGTACAATTCTCGAATGCGTGCCCCCATATAATAGCAACATCATCGGGGATCGTTATCTCTTCGAGTGCAGTACAGCCACTAAATGCCGAATTTCCTATCTCGGTGATAGTGCTCGGGAGCTTGACCTCTTTCAGACTCTTGCAGAATGCAAAAGCGTATGCTCCCAAAACGGTCACGCCTTCGGGTATGGACACGCTCTCGAGATTTTTCATTCCATTGAACGCTTGATGAGAAACCTCGGTAATGCCCTTCTCG
This sequence comes from Ruminococcus sp. YRD2003, assembly GCA_900109435.1. Classification (GTDB taxonomy): domain Bacteria; phylum Bacillota; class Clostridia; order Oscillospirales; family Ruminococcaceae; genus Ruminococcus; species Ruminococcus flavefaciens_G. Next base: position 4,720 of record FNZT01000029.1, read on the forward strand.
ATAATGACGTGCTCTATGTTATCACCATAGCCGTCATAGCTTCTCCATGGAATAGCATCACCGTAAAATTCTTCAGCCTTAATATTCCATGCACCTTCACCGCTGATGGTGAGAGTGCTTGTCTCTTCGTCAAAGCTCCATTTTATTTTATCTCCACTGAATGTTCCCGAAGTCTCGCCCTCAACAGGCTTTTTCTCGGGCTTTTCAGGCTCATCGGACAGGGTTTCAATATCAACAAATTCGTTTCCGTATTCATTCGCGTACGCCTCGGCAGTTGAGCCCTTATAGCCGATTATCTTTCCCGATGAACTGTATGTTGTTCCACGGTTCTCAATGGTGCTTGAAGATGAATATATTTCACACTCAGGATTAAGGATAGTTATGGAAAGTGAATTACAATTGTAGAAAGCATTTTCCTCAATATTCTTTACAGACTTGGGAATAGTTATTTCACTCAGGCCTGTAGAAAAGCCAAATGCTTCTTTTCCTATAGTTTCAAGATTTGATGATAAAGTAATTGAATTAAGCCCCGCACTATAAAAAGCCTCTTCCCCTATACTTGTAACTGTATCAGGTATTACGACCTTACTAATGCTGCAATCCTTAAAAGCATATCTTCCTATAGAAGTCAGCCCGTCATTAAGTATAAGCTCCCGCACAGTAACACCGACTTTTCTCCACGGTGCTTTTTCAGAATCCCAGAATCCATAATTGGTCATATCCCCCGTGCCACTGATAGTTAGTCTGCCGTAGGCGTCGAGCTCCCATGTAAGGTTCTCGCCGCATTCACCGCTTCCAACAATCGGAATGTTTAGCACGGCATTTGCCGTGAGAGGCTTCGCCTGATTCACACCAGCCGCCGCAGGAGCTCCGCACACGATTCCGACAGCCATAACAACCGCCATAATTTTCCTCAATTTCATAAAAGTTCCTCCTTTAGGTATAATACCCATTTTTATTATATCACTGAAACAAAAAAAGTCAATAGCTCTCGATGATTTTTATCAACTTTAACGCAAACTTCCCGTCTGCGATAGTAGTCTGCACAGGATCAGTACGATTGGCAATACAGAACCTCCCTTCATGGGCGGCGATTTATTTACCTCATTTTGATCTCAAAAAGCACTAAAAATAACGTTTTTTCAAGAATGATATAAAAATAAGCTCTGCTACGTATTAAACATCTTTTTATCTATCTTACCATCCTCATTGGCATCGCCCCAAAAGAGTTTGGCAATTCATGTGCACCACAGTTTGTACATTCGACGTCCGCATAAATGTGCTCGCATATTCGTCTATAGTGTCCTTAAAGAAATCATAGGAAAGAAAAGTTCTTCCCCAATAGATTCCCGTAATACTGCCGCATAACAGTTAGCGACCTGCGTTTTTATATAATGCTGCGCAGAAGTCCGCGGCAGCCCTCCTCAATATCGGCGTAAGCCTTGCCGAAGTCGCGGCTGTACCACGGGTCGGAGACGTCGTCGCCGCGTCCCGCAAAGGTCAGCAGCTTGTATATTTTGTCGTCGGGGTCGCTGCCGAAAATGCGGTTCATATTGCGGATATTGGCAGTTTCAATACCGATGAAATAGTCGTACTTCCCGTAGTCGGACTTCCTCAGCTGCACCGCCGTCTTCCCTGCGCAGCCGATACCGTGCTTTGCGAGCTCCGCGCGTGCGGGAGGATAGACGGGATTGCCGAGTTCATCTGTGCTTTGTTAAGTCCGAGGCAGCTTAGCCTCAGGATCTCACGATAATTGGTCATTTTTATGACCTCCTTCAATAGTATTCACGCTTTTGCGTGTAACACTATTCTATCGTGCAATTGATGATTTTCGCAATCATTTTGAGCTGCTGTTCACTTCACGCGACGAAAGTGTTCATTCTTGCCGACGGCACTGTTCAACTTGTGCGGCCGAAGTGTTCATTTTGGGGCGACATATTCAATTCAATGACATTACCGAAGAAACGATGTCCATACACACACGGAAACACCTACAACTGTAGCTGCTATTTTTAGCACAGCTAATTCAGAATTATTGACATTATTCGTAAATTGCGTTATAATTTGTTTAACCGATTCTATTGGAGGATGAAATATGAATCTTAAAAGAACTGCACTTCTTCTCTCGCTCTGCACAGCTTTTTCTGCCTGCACGTTCGCTATGCCGACCGTGCCGCTCATGCAGGCAGCTGTACTGACCGCTGACGCTGCAAATTCAGCCGAATTCGTTGATGTTGACGGAAACAAGGTCACACTCGGCGACGGCATACCTACGGCTGTCGTTTACGGCAGACCCGAATGCTTCAATACACGCACTACACTTCGGAATATCATTGCAGCAGGCTGGCTCGACGGCGGTGATGTACGCGTAATTTACGCTGATATCGACGGAAACAATATCGAGACCGTCAAGGCATTACGCGAAGAGCTCGGAACTGACAAGGTCGTTTTTTGCAGCGGCGAGAATTCCTCGGGAAGCAGATACTCGTCCCGTATGTATTCAGACCTTGACATCTCGGGAAGCGTCACTCTGCCTGTTATCGGCTATTACGACGGCACAGGCAAGCTCCTGAGCAATACGACAAGTTTGCAGCAGGCTTCCGATGTGTACAATGCGCTTACAGGCAAGGAAGCTCCTGCGCAGTCTGAAACGGAAGACCCTGGGGAAAAAACTCCCGTTACTGATGAGGATATCTCTGATATGGGCTACGAGTATGAGGCGCTTGAAGACGGCACTATCATGATAACAGGAGTCAATCGCAGAAACGGTCGCCGAGAACTGGTAATCCCGTCACAAATAGACGGAAAAACCGTTACAAAGCTCGGGGATGAAGCTTTTTCGTATTCGATGTCGGATATGTTCGAGACTGAGTATACCTCAGTTACTATTCCTGACACAGTAACATGGATCGGTAATCTTTGCTTTTGGCACCAGAAAAAACTCGCAAAGGTCAATGCTCCCGATACGCTCGAACATATCGGAGCTAACGCTTTCAATATCACTTCTTGGCTCGACACGCAAAGCAAGCTGTCTGATATCGTCACACTCTCAGGTATTGTTATCGAGGGCTGGCACTGCTCTGACAGTGTTGTTTTGCCAGACGGAACAAAGGGAATTGCTGACCATGCTTTTACCGGATCTTATCTTGAAAACATCTATGTTCCCTCAAGCGTTAAGGACATCGGCGATGAAGCGTTTGCAGGCGTCAAAAATCTGACGGTATACTGCCAACCCGATTCCTATGCTGAGACTTACGCAAAAAGAAAAGGTTTTAAAACCGTTACTGATGGCTCTCCCTTTCCTGAGCCTGACCCTCTTAAAGATCACCTGAGAGAACCGTTTCTTGATCCAGGCAGTGCAAAGCTTATTTTAAATGCTGACGGTACTTACACAATGATGCAGTCAAATACATACGGAATAGATAATAATAACGGCGTAAACGTTGCTATACTCGACCCAGAGGCTAAAACATTCACTCATCTGAAATGCTTCGTTAAAGACGATGAAAAAATAGGCGGTACATTTCTCGGTGAGAAGTACAACTTTATCATTTACGGCAACGATAACTATTCCGAGAGCAACGATGCTATAGTTCTTCGTATCTGCAAATACTCAAAGGACTGGCAGCATCTCGAAGACATGACCATTAAAGGCGCTAATACATACGAACCGTTCAAAAGCGGCAATACCTGCTTTGCAGAATATGACGGCAAGCTCTATATCCACACCTGCCATACAATGTATGCTAATGGAGTCTGTGGCGATGATGTACACCATCAGGCTAATATGTCCTTTATTATCGATGAGGAGAAACTGAAAATTATTAGTTCAAATACAGACGTAGGCGGTACAGAATTATACGCCTCACACTCATTTGATCAGGATGTTGCTGTTGATGAATCCGGTGCTTACTTTGCAGATCTCGGAGACGGCTATCCACGTGCTGTCGCCCTCACATACTCAGATACAGACGCTCTTGCAACCGCCCAACAGGTAAGTGTTTTTAACATAAAGGGCGAAAGCGGCGACAACGATACAGGCGTATACCTCGGTAATCTGCTTCTCACAGATTCAAAGTGCCTGCTTTCGTTTGCTTCGATAGACCAGAAGGAAGGCAACAGCTTCGATGGTCCGATGGATCTGTACCTTACCGTCTTTGACAAAGAGACAAAGAAGTATGAAGTGAAAAAAATAGTCGAATACTACGCAGATAAACATAATTCCGTATATGGCGGAGGAGAGCTGATAAGAGCGGGCAAGAAAAACTACCTCATCTGGAGTCAGGGCGATCCCAAATATCTCACTGATGGCACCATAAACACCGATTATTCCGATGATAACAGCAAAACAATGCGTGCCGAGATAAGCGATGACGGCGAGATAGTCGGTGATATCCTTGAAGTCAGTGTTGACCTCGGCTGGATGCTGCCCTGTGAGGACGGTATGCTACGCTATGTCAATATTGAAAAACGAAACGATGACCACGTTACGCTCTGCACTGTTGATCCGTCAACGATGAAGCTCGTATCTGCCGATATCTACAAAGTCAAAAGGGACGTTAGTCTTGGAGACCTGAACACTGACGGCAAGATAGATGCAAAGGATGCTTCGGCTATACTCGTCGAGTACTCAAAAATGTCTACAGGCGGAGAAAGCTCGCTCGAGGATACGCAGAAGGCTGTCGCAAACGTTAACGGCGACGACAAGATAGACGCTAAAGATGCCTCCGCGATATTGTCTTATTACTCCTATATCTCAATAGGCGGTGACATGAGCATATCCGAATTTCTCACAAGCGAATGAGAAATATCTAATAAGCATCTCACCAATACATCAAATAAGCTCTGCTATGTTTAATACGTAGCAGAGCTTATTTTTATATCATTAGCAGGAATGGATCCGGATTTTTCTTCATATACGGAACAAATGCAGTCAAAGCTGCAATTAAAGCTGAAATGCGCGATACTGAAATGACCTCCGTTGTAGAGTATCTCCCCGTGGTTGTATGATGTACCATTGGTGCCCTGTGTATTGTTTCTCAGCCATTATTATGCTCTCCTTATCCCAGTTTTCCATTGTATTCAAGTCCGTACTTGCGGTAGAAATCTGCGATGTCCTTTTCGGAGCGGACGAGCTCCGCGCACATCAGCTTTTTTGTCGCTCTGTCATAAAAGCCGATAGTCCGCTCGCCAGTGCATATGCTCGCCTCGACCTTAATATCGTCAGCCGTGAACGGCTCAGGTATCGGGAGCGGGTACTTCTTTCTGAAAATGCTCATTCACCTCACCTCTTTCCCAATTATACCACATAAATTCGGTGTTGTAAATAGCCGCGGGATATGGTATAATGTGAGTACCAAATCAAGTGAGATACAGGCTAAGGGCTTTTATGAGGCGATAAGCCGCAGGAGCAGTGTCCGCGACTTCACCGACGAGGATGGCCCGCGCGAGGTCATCGAGCGTATCATCGGGGCGGCGTATAAAGCTCCGACCAACGACCATTTCAGGGACTGGCATTTCATTGTTGTGACGGACAAGGCGATAATGCGTGAGGTGCTCGAGGGCGTGCCGAAAGCTCTGACAGTGCAGGACGTGGACAGGATGACGTTCATCTCCGACCCTGTGCAGAAGAGCGCCTATCGGTATGCCGTGCCGAAGCAGTACAGTATGCTCATGGAGGCGGCGGCTGTGATAATACCGCTGATGAAAAAGAAGGTGGACGTGCTTCATCCCGCCGACCTCTCGCACCTGAACTGCTTTGCGTCGGTGTGGTGCAGTATCGAGAACCTGTGGCTTGCCGCGGCGGCGGAGGGCTACGGCTGCAACCTGCGTATCCCGTGCGGGGACGAGGAGGCAAAGGCGCGAGCGGCGACAGGCTTCCCCGAGGAGTATATGATACCCTGTTTTATCGGTATCGGCAGACCTGCCGAGGGAGCAGTCCGCACGAAGCAGCTTGTTCCCGACATTGAAAAGCAGCTTCATTGGCAGAAATTCTGAGTTAAAGGAGAAAACGACATGGACTTCGTTTACTATAACCCGAGCGACGACAAGCAAAGCTGCGTTGTGCGGACTATGACTAAGCTCACGGGCAGGGAGTACGACGCGGTGAAGTCGGAGCTGACTGAGCTTGCGCAGGAGCTCGGCTGCGGGACGTACAACGATGAAGCTGTTTTCGAGCGGTATATGGAGAGTCATGGCATATCCAAGCTGAAAGAATATGATGAAATAAAGGTTGGC
>FNZT01000015.1 GCA_900109435.1 Ruminococcus sp. YRD2003
ATAACAATGGCGGAGTTTGTATCAAAAGCACTTGATGACGAGCTCCATCCCAAGACAACTATCAAGGAGGAAAAATATATGGGAAATATGCGTACAATGGCTTTTCAGGTCCCGGAGGACCTCTTTAATCAGATCAAAGACTACCTTGAGAGACACAACATGACACAGAAGCAGTTCGTCCTCGGTCTTATTCAGGATGAGCTTGACCGTGATTACGAGGAACAGCAGGCAATGGCTGAAAAGCAGCAGTCCGAAAACGAGCCTGACGAAGATGAGGAAGAAGCTCTCGATGAAGACGAGGACGAAGACTTGTCCGAGGATGACGATGAGGATCTCGACGAGGATGAAGAAGAATCCGAAGATATTGAAGAATCTGAGGAAGATGAGATGTCTATGGAAATGTGAGGTGGTTGCATGAAAGGATTTCCTTCCAGAGAACAGGTTGAACGGCTGAGACAGCAGTACCCGAAAGGAACAAAGATATGCTGCGACAGCATGAACGAAGATCCCAGACCTATCCCTCCCGGTACTATCGGAGAAGTTATAGGAGTGGATGACGCCGGACAGGTCATGACGAGATGGAGCAACGGCAGTTCTCTTTCTATAATCCCAGGCGTTGACAGTTTTCATGTAGTTCAGCAGGCTGAGGACGAAGAACCTGAGATAGAAGAATCTCAGGGAATGTCGATTGACTTATAATGCCTGATATGGTATAATATAGCTCGCAGTAATATCAGAGAGTCCCACGGTAAAATGTCAATAGACAAAAAGTAGAAAAAACAGTGAGGAAACCGTATACTCTGCCTAAAAAGAGACAAAAAAGGCATCTCCTACTAAAGCCCGCACCGAAAAAATTTTTCGGCGGGCTGGAGTTGCCGGATTAATATTCCTCCGGCGGGATATACAGGCGGTTAGTCTTCAGCAGTGTATGCTCTGACCGAGATAATGGTATGCGGCGAATGTGGCTCAGCATATAGGCGGCAGACATGGAACATACACGGAAGAAAATGTCCTGTATGGCGATGTGTGAGTAGGTTCGACAACGGTAACCGTTACTGCAAGCAATCACCGTCGATTCATGAAGATAAGCTTCATAAAGCGATACTGTCAGCAATTAATGAGTACTATGACTGCAAGGATAATATAAAGGAGCTTCTGAAAAGCAATGTGGAACAAGCAATGGCAGGGGTAAGCATGAAAGAAACAAAAGAGATCCAAAAAAGGCTTCGGGAGATCGATGATGCCAGAAATGACTACATCTCCCTTATAGCAGCCGGTACTATGGATGAAGAAGCACTGGATGAGCAGTTCCAAAAGCTGTATACTGAGGAACAGGAACTTAATTCAAGACTGAAGGCTCTGGAAGAAAACAATAATATCGACAATAATAAGAGGTCTCGGATAACTCAGGCGCTCCAGAATATAGAAAGTAGCTCCTGTGAGTTGACAGAATACAATGATATGCTGGTCAGAAAGCTGATAGAGTGCATAAAGGTCAACAGTAAGACTGAAATAACGATAATATTCAAAGGTGGGATAGAGGCTACAGTAGAAGTAGAGAAATAATAACGCATAAGCCACTGACAGACGTATGTAATAGAAACCATATGGCTGTTGGTGGCTTTTCGATTTGTTTAGCGTTTTTTCTTGAAATAATAATAAATATAGTGTATAATGAAACAAATAGTGTATGAATCGACCTTATATTCCTGATTTATTTCTGAGGAAGTGACTAAATATGAATAAGCAAGAAGCCTTTATAGAGATTAATAAGCTGCAAGATGAATATGTTGACGAACTAATCGGACTGATAAATAGTCCTGCGTATTCTTCTATGAAAGCTATCAACTTTACATCGCCAACAGGAACCGGCAAGACAAAAATGATGGGTAAGCTTATTGATCGCCTTCCGAAATACTACTACATTATTACAACTCTTTCAAAAGGTCAATTGAACAGACAGGTAAGAGATAATCTGATGAAAGATTGTAATAATGACAATTTCATAGTATATGGAAGTGCAGATTATAGAATTAACAGCAGGCTTGAGGCAGATGATATATTAAATCGCATTCCCAAAGGAAATGAATGTATCTGGCTGCGGGATGAAGGACATATAAGAACAAATCGCTTTGAAGAATTGCTTGCAGATCGTTGCTACAAAGTGATAAACTTCTCGGCTACAAATACTCATAGTGATATTCAGTGTAATTTTACTCAGACTATGATGCTGAGAACGGTTAATCAGACAACAGGCACACCTGAACAAGCTATAAGGAAACTCATAGAGATAAAGAAAAAACATAAGAACGTTTTCAACTACAATCCATGTGCTATCTTCAGATGTGTTGGTAATGATGATAAACTTCTTGAAATCATCATTAAGCTCTGCAAAAAGAATAATTTGAAGTATATTGATATAACTAACGAAGACTTTATTATGGCTGAACTTTGTGAAGATGATAATGAGTATGATGTTATAATTAATAAGTTCAAGCTTATAGAAGGAATAGACATACGCAGAGCCCATGTGCTTTATATGGATAATCAACCGTCAAACAATGCTACGATTATTCAAGCAATAGGAAGATGCAGAAGAAATGCCTTGCTGTATCGTGATGATATTGATATCCTTGCACCTGAAAATGACGAATTGTTAAAAGCTACAAGAGAGTGCTATGTTTATTATAATGTTGAGAAGATGAAAGTTGCTACAGATGAAAACGGCGAGCTTCAATATGCTTTTTGCAACTATGTATCCTGTCAGGAATTAAAAGCGGATACAACAATAGATGTAATAAATGGACAGCTTTCAAATGGACTGTATGTAATAGAATTAGAAGGAAAAACAGGCAGCTATAGTATAAAAGTTGATGAGCAAACAGGATTCAATGCTATTGAGCCAGCAACAGAATTCTACGACACAGTTATCCAAGAAGTAGATAATAACTATATTTATATCGGCGGATATCCAATAATGAAGAAACTTCATACCGAAAAAATAAAATTCTTCCCGATAAAGACTACAGAACGAAGGTATGATAGAGAAACAGACAGTTTTAGTATTGTTGATTGTGAGCCGTACTATTCTATTTGTGAAAACTATGATCAGTACAATGTGTCTTGTGATATTTCCGATAGTGCTTTAAAACTTTTTAAAACTTTGGTTGAGAAATACGATAGAGAATATGTATATTCTAAAATCGCAAATAATTGTATTGACATCCTTTACCCCAACTACACTGAGCATGATACTGAGTCTTTAAAAAAAGAAATATCAGCCTATATTTCTGAAAACAGTGATAAAACCGGATTAAAGAAATTCTGCCAGATGTTGCCGGATATTCAAAACCAAAGGATTGATGTCTTCGGCATTACATACTCAATCAATGAAATCTGTTCTGAGAAGGACCTCTTACTAATACAATCGCATTGCATTAGTAAGAAAAACTCAAAAATGTCTAATGATGATATAGTAGAGTATGTAAAGCAATCTGTAAAAGTCAGATGTGCATATTACCGATACAAATATTACTCAAGGCAGCATGTCTCTTTAGTTTTGGGGAACGAAGCTGAAATGCCGGTTTCTATGAATGAAATGAGCGAGTACGTTTCTGCATATAAACGTAATAATCCGCGAAACGAAAATGATGCATTAAACATAATTATCTATAGTATAGACAATAAGTTTACTCAGGATTATCCATATTTTCAATTAAAACAATGTTGCACCAGAGACGAGCTGTTGTCGATTCAATACTTATGTGTTAAATCAAAAGACAAAAATGGAGCCGCAGATTTAATGATGAATAGTCTCCATGATATTGTTAATCTAAAGAAGCACTTTTATAGTTCAAATTATGGAAAAGAAAGCGAAATAATCATCGATTTGATTTTAGATAATAGTATACAAAGATTGTTTTCCGGAATCAATCCAGGACAATTATCATTAGAGTTAACATATCCTGAGAAGGCTATTATCAACGATGATTATATCCGCAAATATTTTGAAAGATTTGATGCGAAGCTCGATCTAATAAGTAACTCAAGAGACTATTTTATGTGCTTTGATGATGTGATGCGCTCAATTATTAATAGCATGAACTCCACTAAAGAAAACCTGACAAATGGACAAATCTATCATTTGAAGTATTCGTTTGAGCCTTTGTTTGAAACGACATCCGATGCTGAAGGGTTCCTGATACGCAACAACTATATCAGAAGAATTAGTAAGATATCTAAGAGGGCTTTTGAAGAATTGGTTTTGTATACTCCGTATAAAAAGGTAGTGAACGATAGAGAGAGCGCCATTATCGGAGTGGATCTAATGAAACAAATCAGCCTGGATAATACTACGATATGGATTGAATCTTCAAATGTTAGTTCGAAGATTGAAAGCTACAACAAGTTCAATTCTTTTCTGACTACAAGGTATAAACGAGAGTTAGAACAAGCCAAATACCAGTGCTTCAAAGGAAAAAATAATTTTGCCCTTGATAAAAAGTGTAACTCTATTGTAGGATATTGCGTTGAGTATTATTCCAAGTATTTAGTATATGGCGAATCGTATCTAGGTCATTTTATAAAACAGGCACAAGAAGAAGCGGGCTCCGAAACTATAAATGACTGTATAATTATCAGAGCTTGTATGCTCAAGTACAAGGAATTGATGATTCGAAGCTATGGAAAAGCCGTATCTAAGCTGATCAATGTAATATCCGCACAGCAAATCGTCCAGGAAAAGTACAGCTACTTCGTGAAACTGGTTGTTGAACTTGGCTCCAGAACTGCAAGTTTTGTAAAGAAAGAATTGTATAATAATGTTAAACCAGTTAATAATTATGATCCTGATTTATCTATAGAACACATCTCTGGATTGGCAGACTACATAACTGCAGATACAATATTAGATGTCAAAGTTCGTAATTATATCGATGAGAAATGCGTTCGCCAGGTTCTTGCTTATCATTACCTATCAACCAAACGCTCAGATTTAAATATAAAAAGAGTAATTGTATATGATGCAACAAGCGATAGAGCTGTTGAAGTCAATATACAGCAATAAGAAGTATTATATGAAATGCATAGTTCCTTCAGTACTTAAGTATGATTGAGGTGTATAGAAGAAGCTCCATGTATCGTAAGATGCATGGAGCAAGTATACATATTTGTTAACTGAAAAATATTTCTATGAATATTGTTTTTCTCTTGACAAAAACAATATAATATGCTATACTATATACAAGAAAAGAATAGCGCGCAGGCGCTTTAAAAAATGGTGATATTAAAATCTGCGGAAAATTGCGGAAAATCGAATGTCATCAATTTTGTTATGCCCTGCCATATCGTCATGACTAAATGTATGACAATGCAGAAATAGCCCGAAATATCGGGCTTTTTTGCTACCCGAATTTCAGAAAAGTTATTGAAAAAATGAGGGATGACATTGGGGGGTTTTAAGGCTTTTTAGGGAGTTGAACCCCCACAAAGGTAGTTTTGGAGCTCTTCAAAGGTCGATATACCAGCTAATCTCAGATTTTTCAGCTAAAAATAGTACACAAAGTTTCGGACTCGGTTTTAGTGGTTTTCACGAAATGTGAAAACGCTGGAATCGAGTCCTTTTTTATTTTCCTCCAAAAACAAATGATAGAAGGTCTACCAGTGATTTGTGAGCCTTTTTCGACGGCATCGGCAGCAGGTCGAGAAACTACACCAACGATGACAGTAAAAGGCACTGTGAACGATTTGTGAGCCTCCTGTGGCAGATACATAGAAAGCAGATCACGCCTGCTGTCTATGGAATAATAATGTCAGGAGGAAAAGATATGAATAACTACTTTATGAGCGGTAAGCTCATGCATAAGGCTTCCGACCACAACACCAAACGCTGTGAGGTTGAGAAATGGGTATTCCTGCCTCACTCAGACTTTGAAAGGCTGAAAGCAAACCCATATCAGGAGCATGAAGCGATAACTGCTGCCAGAGACCTTATGTACGAAGACAAGAATGCCTACCATTGCATAATGCTGCTTGATGAGTACGGCGAAGACGGACTGCTCATCGAAGCTGAAGGATTTGATTATCTGTACTTTCGGACAGTTCCTTGAGGGCGAGGATCGCACCACAGGCGATCAGAAATACAAGTCCGATATACAAACCTAAGAAGGTCACGATCGCACCAAGACCGACGGCACTTTCATAGATCTCCTTCTTGGTGTTAATGGAACCAATGAAATCCTCATCCGGATGCTCCTTTTCCCATTTCTCAACAGCCTGATGAAATCTTGTGCGCATTTCTGCTTCAACAGAAATCACTTCCTCATCGGTATCGGCAGTGTAATTGCCAGCCAGATATTCCATATACCTGTAGTTCGGGTCGATCATATCATCCGGCACAACAAATATGCCGAAATTCAAAGCCTGCGCTCCGATCATGATATAACCGTCCTGACACCTGTCATAACGTGCGTGCAGTGTTTTGCCGAAAATCGTCATATCCGGACTGTTTGCAAGTGCCTTATCAAACAATTGTCGCTGGTTGTTGAAATTGCAAAGAAGTACATATTCTCCGTCATCCAGTGCAATCGTATCTTTTCCATAGAGTTGGCAGAGCGCATTATAATCGCTGATCCTGATAATTTCCTGCCATGCATTGCCTTTCAGCATGGGATCCTGTTCCAATGCCTGATTTAATATATCCCCCATTACACTGCTCAGTGTAAAAGACGGGTCTGCATAGGTGATAAAATGCACATACTCCCGGAATCCGTCAGTAAGCGACAGATCCGCTGCGGCATACAGGTTGGAAAGTGCATAATCACCGTTCTCACTGTCGCACTCCATGGTGACGATCTCACAGTCAGCGGTGCAGTATTCTTTCAGGTTACTGTTGAGAGAATTGCGAATGGAAAATGCGGATGCCAGTGTACAGATCGTAACGAATAACATCAGGCAGATAATGGTCATAGACAATACCATTGTGTTGATCTTACTGCTTATCTGGCGAAACGTAAACGCATTCAGACTGCGGTAAAACAAGTTCTTCATGCTCATTACGATGCGCAGGAGCATTCCGGATACCGACCAGAAGATGAAAAATGTTGCAGCACATCCCAGTACAATGCAGAGTGTGAACCTCGCCTGGTCTAACTGTACTAAGTGCCAGCCAACCTGAATATAGGCATATGTCAGTGCTGCTGCGGAAACCAGAAAAATCAGAACACATAGCACAGGGTTTTTCAGCTTGATCTTTTCGGTTTTCTTACCGGACTGCAACAGGTCAATCAGCTTCATGCGAGTGATGACGGCACTGTTGAACAGCATTACCACAAGATACATCACTGCAAAATATACAACAGTCTTGACGATTGCTTCGCTTGAAATGGTGAATTGATAGGCAGTCATGTCTACTTCAAACAAACTCGCAGTCAATGCACTCATAAGTTGTGAAAGTCCGATACCGATCAACAATCCGACAAACAGGGAACCAATGCCAATGAGAATGGTTTCTGTCAGAAGAATAGCAGATATTTTACTCTTGCTCATTCCAAGTGTCATGTACAGAGCAAATTCCTTGTTGCGTCGTTTCATCAGAAAACGGCTTGCATATACAATGAGCAGACCAAGCACACACGCTACAAAAATACTGACACCCGAAAGCAGCGATTCCAGCAGTCGGATGATCTCATACTGGCTTTCGGAAAGTTTCAGCATTGCCGCCTGACCACCAATCGCATTAAACACATAGAACACCGAAACGCCGATGATCAGCGTAAAAAAATAGATCGCATAGTTACGCAGACTTTTGCGGATATTACTGAGGGAGAGCTTAAAGAGCATCGCTCACGTCACCTCCCAGAAGCGTCACCACGTCAATGATCTTGTCGAAAAACTGCTTGCGGCTGTCTGTTCCACGGCCGATCTCGTGGAAGATCCTGCCGTCCTTGATGAAGATGACACGTCCCGCATAGCTTGCGGTGAAGCTGTCATGCGTGACCATCATAATGGTCGCACCGCATTCCTGATTCAGATAGCGGAAGCGTTCCAGCAGCATTTTCGCCGCCTTGGAATCGAGCGCACCTGTCGGCTCGTCTGCAAGCACAAGCTTCGGGTTTGTAACGATGGCACGAGCCGAAGCGACACGCTGTTTCTGACCGCCGGACATCTGATAGGGATACTTCTGCAAGACCTCCGTGATGCCGAGCTGCTCGGCTACATTTCGGACTGCCGTGTCGATCTCACCGGCAGACTTTTTCTGTATGGAGAGTGCCAGCGCAATATTCTCGTAGGCGGTCAGCGTATCCAGCAGGTTGAAGTCCTGAAAAATGAAACCCAGCTTTTCACGCCGGAATTTGTTCAAAGCCTTGCCTTTGAGAGCAGTAATGTCCGTGTTTTCGAGGAAGATATGCCCTGCGGTCACACAATCAATGGTGGAGATGCAGTTGAGCAAGGTGGTCTTTCCGCTGCCCGAAGCACCCATAATGGCAACAAATTCGCCCCTATCCACCGAAAAAGAAATATCATCAATGGCTTTCGTCAGGCTCGACTTGTTCCCGTAATATTTTTCAATTTGCTGTATGTTCAGAAGTTCCATGTTAACAGCTCCTTTCTGTATTCTATCATACAGCATTTTTTCGTTTCTGTCGCTGTTTTAATCTTACAGGACATTACAATTTTGTAATGTCACTCACCGTACATCATGTATATCATTCTTGCCGAATGTGATGATGATCTCGGTAAACTCCCTCTGCACTGATTTTGCTGCAACACTGTGACCGAGCTTGTCACACAGCTTTTTGACGATATAAAGCCCCATTCCCGTAGACTTCCTGTGCGTCCGTCCATTCTCGCCGGTGAAGGATTTTTCAAAGATATACGGCATATCATGTTCGGGAATGCCACAGCCGTTGTCACGAAAATGCAGGACGGTCTTGTCGGGAAAGCCCTCTGCTGTGACGGTAATTTCACTCGCTTCATATTTCATACTGTTGCCCATGATCTGTCCGAGGATAAATCCCAGCCACTTACCGTCCGTCATGACATCCATATCAAGATCTTCGGTATGGAGCGTGATATTCCGTTCCTGCAATTCCTCACGGTTTTTGACCGCAATATCCGCAAAGGCACGTTTGAGCGAAACGGGCTTTATGATGTAGTCCTTTTCGGCATTTCTGCTTCGGGCGTAGTAGAGAACATTCTCGATGTAATTATCGATGCGCTTTAACTGTTCTGCGTATTTGGTGTTACCGTCATTATGGCACATGAGCTGCACACTCGCAACGGGAAGCTTGATCTCATGCACCCAAAGTTCGATATATTCCCGAAATTCCTTGTTTTCACGGCGATGCCCAGCGATATGCTCACACATGGATTTGTTGGTTTCCTGCATGACCTCGTATAAAATGCGTCCGTCCAGAAAGTCAGGATTTTCTGTCATTTCGGAGAGCAGATATTTCTTGTCCAGCTCGTCCAGACAGTGCAGGAGTTTATCATAATAGCTCTTTTTGCGGAAATATCCCCACACTTCCGCAAAAATGATCGAAAGCAGAAGTATCAGGCTGACGATCACGATCGCCTGAAAAGATATGCGGAACGCCGCCATAAAGATCTGCACAAGCAACCAAGAAATGCCGTAGATCAGGTATGCCGTGAGCCTGTCCTTCAAGTAGTCTGTCAGCTTCATTTCAGCACATACCCCTGTTTCTTGCGTGTTTCAATGGCTTCGGGGAGTCCCAGTTCTGCAAGCTTGCCCCGTAGGCGGCTGACATTGACCGAGAGCGCATTGTCATTGACAAATTCGTCATTGTCCCAAAGTGCGGTCATCAGCTCATCACGGGTAACGATCTCGCCCTGACGGTCAAGCAATTGCTGAAAGATAATCATTTCATTTTTGGTGAGTATCTGCTCCGAGCCGTTTCGTGTCAGACTACCTTTGACAGTGCTGACCTCCACATCATGGTATTTCTGTACTGCACCGACCTTTGCTGAACGTTTCAATACCGCCGAGATACGCAGAAGCAGGATCGTCGGATTGTAGGGCTTTGTGATATAATCATCTGCACCGTAGCTCATGGACAATACCTCATCTATCTCGGTGGTACGGCTCGTAAGCATAATGACGGGTGTATCGCTGCTCTTGCGGAAGTCCTGCAAAAGTGTTTCGCCGTTCACGTTCGGGAGATTGATGTCAAGCAGTATCAGGTCAGAATTGGCGGACTTCATCTGCTCCGATACATTAGAATAGTCTGTCACAGCGATAGGCTCATAGCCTGCATTTTTCAGCAAGACAGACAGCTCATCACGCAGGGTTGTTTCATCTTCTATTATCATGATTCGTTTCATTTCTTTTGCTCCTGTTCCGTGGGATACTATTATCATAGCATATACTGGGGAGTAAATCAAGTTTCAGATTTGTAACCTTGACTCCAGTACCGGAATCAAAGTCCACACTATTTCTTCCTCGGCTTCTTAATCTTAGCCACAGCCGTCACATCGAACCCATACTTATCAAAGTCCGAGAACGAACTGCTTGCTTTCAAAAATATCTTTAATGACTGGTACGCCCATGATTGCAGTAAGAAAATTCGTGCGGTATTCAGGGCAAAAGGACAGTCAGGCAAGCACCTGTGTCCGCCCGTGTATGGCTACAAGAAGTCGGATACCGACAAGAATTTGTGGGTAATTGACGAGCCTGCCGCTGAGGTGGTACGCAAGATTTTCAAGCTCTGCATTGACGGCTACGGTCCGGTGCAGATTGCCCGTATCTTAACGGATGTAAGCATTTCATATGGAGACCCAAGCCTAAAGCAGCTATTTTTCAATATATAATTGCATTTATAACAATATCGTAGTTGAAAAATTGGAGGTAACCCATATGTTAGCTATACCTGAATTAGGAATGCCACAAAGCCAAACGGTAACTACCGTGTACAACGGCAAGCGTGAGGTCTGGATGGACTACGAACAGGCAAAGGCGTATTTCCTTGAACTCATGATGTCCACTGACGGCGAGGAGCATGAACGTGCTGAATGTGTTTATATTCAGCTCTTGCATGGGCTTGACAAGTGCAGTGATGAGGACGAATAAACAAAGAAAAGAGCGAGTTGTCAGAATGTAATGACAACTCGCTTTGTTTATGTTTGAGAAAGATCGTATTTAAGCAAATCCGAATGATTCTACCGATAGTATTCAGCAGGTAAAGGCACTGCCGGGCTGTGAATAGGTGACTGCTCCCGTATATTCAAATGCGTCTTTGATAGTATTCCGAAACACAGGTGTCTGCTGCGGCGGTAAAATGTGTAAGGAACGGCAGAGACACAAGCATATTACCCTCGTGATCTTGTATTGTGATCATGAACCGACCTCCCTATTACTTACCACTTCAAATCTCCGTCACCGCCCATAGCTCTTGTCATTTCCTCGATCTTTTCTAGCGGAAAAGGCGGTGTGGCAAGCGGCTTCATGGCGATCGACATCAGCTTCATAGGGTTATCATCAGCGGCGATGCGGTTTGAGTTGAGCGCTCCACATATCCTGCACCGATGAATGATCGCCCATTCGCCGTTTTTTCTGACCCAAACGCTGACAGGCTCCATAATGCCGCCGCAGTCCGCTGATCGGTCTCCCGGCTCATTATCTAAATGCTGACTTGACAAGCAGTATGGGCAATGATTTCGGTGATCGCTGCCTGCACCTGTCGGCACGACAGTTTTGCCGCAAAACTTGCAAATAAACGTATCATTGCATGGGTGTGTTTTATAATAACCTTTTTCAAATAGTCTTTTCTTATGTTCCCTGTTCATGGGGATACCTCCTGAAAGTGTGATATATCCATACTTCCGGGAGGCTTGTGAGCTTGCAGCAAACCTCCCGGTTACACTGCAAGCTCCGTTTTTCTGTTTTTAGTCAAAAGTCATTTCTCCTTAAGATCATGTTATTACCGCTTTTTGTAAATTACAAGCTCGGGATTTTCACCACCTTTATCATAAGTGCAGACCAGGATAAACTCCATATTCGCCAGCACACCAAAGCAGCGCTCACCGCCAAATTCACATTCGAGCTGATTGCCAAGATAGGTCGTGTTGTCGTCAAGGAATTTCACAGCGTTTCCGTTTGGCAGTCTGTACGGCAGATTTACATAGCTTCCCACAAGGGCACCCAGTTTATCCAACTTCGGCATACCCTTAATCTGCAATGCATTGATCTCAGCGATCAGCGTTTGCTTGAACTTCTCAAACTCTCCGCCGTCCGAAAGCTGTTCGTATCGCTTCCAGTAGTCAAGCTGCGGCAGAGCCGACCTCAGATATTCTCTGACTTCGCTCTCGGGGTGTTCGGCACTCACCATATTTTTCACACATATTTCGATCAGATCGTCCATATTGCTGTACATATATTCACCGTCGGCATAGCACCATTTGCAGTAGTCCTCGTTGAGAGTGCCGTCTGCTTCGTGGCTTATGATACTGTCATCAAGCGGCATACCGCAGCACTGACAGATCAGCTTTCTTGGAGCGCCTAATAGTGTATTTATCGACACATCGAAAAATTCGGACAGCAATTTCAGGGTTTCCGTGTTCGGTGCGGTCTCGCCTGTCTCCCAACGGCTTACTGCCTGCCTTGTGACAAAAATCTTGCCCGCAAGCTCCTCCTGCGACATATCGTGCTTTATCCTAAGTTCCTGAATGATGTTTTTAGTTTCCATAATATCACCTCACCTATATCATAGCATATATCAAGGCATACTGCAAGCAACTGTCTGTTGCATTAAACGCTGTGTACCCTGAAAACCAGTATTCCCTTGACAATAAGCAGCAGAAACACGATCGTCACCGCATATGGCAGTCTTGCAGCGGTCAGAAATAGCACGGCAATAATGCTCAGCACAAAGGAAGCAACGGTCACTGCGCTGCGTCCCTTTTCGATATGCCTGTATTGCATCAGCACCTTGACTGCACCTACTGTGATCAGCAATATCATCAAGCCCCAACAGACACAAGCGAACGGCAATGCAATTTGTGTATACCGCAGTAAACTGACCGCTGTAAATGTGCCGCCCAGCTTCTCCGGGTAAAGTGGCAGGAGGAGCATCATCAACGCCATGATGTCGGTGCAGCCCGTCAGCAAGTCGAGCAGATCGGCAATATTTTTACGGTTATCGTCCTGTGCGGCGGTGATGAGTTCCTCCGAGGACAACAGTTCGTCGATCGTGACAGAAAAATACTTTGATATTTCTTTCAAGGAGTCAATGCTCGGGTAACCCTTGCCGGATTCCCATTTTGAGATCGCTGTGCGTGATACGAAAAGTGCCTGCGCAAGCTCTTCCTGTGTCAGACCCTTCTTCTTTCTCAAGGTCTGTAGTTTTTCGCTGAATTCCATTTGTGTTCCTCCGTCAGTCTGACAGTGCCGTGATACAGCAGATACAGCCCTGCACTCAGCAGCAATGCCCCGATAATATCCGTCAGCCAGTGTACGCCCGATACAGTCCGTCCAATGACCATAAAGAGCGTGAAAACAGCAGTGCAAGAATATACGGCCTTTCTTACAACACTGTTCTGCACCCTTCGTCGCACTTGAAAGGCAAGCGTCGGCATCACACTGACTACAAGCAGCGTTGTCGAGGACGGATAAGAGGCTTCCATTCGCCCCTCAATGAGAATCGGGCGGTAGTTGATTGGTATCATCTCAAAGATCAGATAGCCTGCGATCACAAGGATATAATATACCCCAAGCAGCAGGATATCGCTGTCTACCTTGAACAGATTTTTTCTTCTGACAAGCTGAATAAATCCGAGCACGCCAAATCCCATACAGACGGCTATCGGCACAAGTCCCAACCAATCAGTGACAGTGTAGAGTACCATATGTACGCCTGTCAACTTATGAAACCACTGATTCAGTCCAGCAAAGCCGATGTTTGTTCCGTTCTGTCCGACAGGCTGCACGTCAACAGTCTGTATCAGCATCGTCCAGACGATGAAAGCCGCCATCATCCCCAAGCCTGCAAGTAGCAGTTTTCTTCCATTCTTTTCCACTGCATCAGATCCTTTCGTTCATTGCCTTTCGGCTGATCTCAGGATACCATGGAACTGTGAAAATGTAAAGAACCGCTGCGTCACATTGGCGACACGGAGAGTGTCATCATCGGAATATCGGCGTTTTTTTGATGATACGTCTATCATCGTCCTTTACGTTTTTTCGGTGGGGTTACAATCTCTGCATTGTTGCCGAACATCTTACAAAGGTTTTTTATGATGATCGTAATTTGCCGATTTCTTCTTCCAGATTTCTTAAAAATGCACCTGCATGAGCGCCGTCCATTTGTGTGTGATGAAACTGAAATGAAAAGGGCAGTAAAGCTTTGTCACCATCAAGCCTGTATCGCCCCCAAATCATAAACGGATTATTGAAAATACCGCTGTACATTCCGACTGCACCGTCAATTTCGGTCTCTACAATGGCAGAGGTTCCGATCACCATGTAGTTTTCCGATAGATCATGATCCGAACAGGTGTCATGAACTTGTTTCGTATATTGCAAATAATCCGCATTAAACTGTTCGAGGTCATCGGTGTAAGCAATGTCACAGGAACTCACTTCGCCCTCTTTGTTTTTTACGATCGTATTGACGGCGATCTTATCGTACTGCATCAGCTTATCGCCAACAGGCATAATATAAAACTCTTTAATAGAGCTTGCCGCTTTGCCTATGCAATGATCGAGCAGCATATTGAATTTCATACCTGTCATTCTGCTCTTGTTTATTAGGGGCATCACATCAAATGTCTTAAAGAACGTAACCATAGGGTTTGGTGCTTTCATCCATAATTTATATGCTGACGCTCTTGTTGTTTCTTCAGGATTGATCTCTCTTACGCTCATTTTTTCATCTCCGCTAAATCAACATTTCCCGTTAAGTCGTTTTTCCTGCTTGAATCAGATATCCTTCATATATTGCCGCTGCTGTTGCGATAAAACAAACAAATACTGCACTGTACCTCAGATCAATAAATGTCAGCGTCAGCGGAAATAAGAAAAGCAAGCATCCGGTCACTTTGTTTATCATGGAATGAACATCAACAAACGCTTTCTGTCTGATGTATCCAACCGCGATATTCGCCACTTTAATAAATGCTATGACTAATATCCATATATAAAGCCAGACCGGAATATCCAGTACCGGAAGCAGCTTGATCAGGCATACTATCACAAACAGAATGTCTGCGAACGTATCAAGCTGCGAGCCGAACTTGCTGACGGTATCTGTTTTCCTTGCAACCGCACCGTCGATCATATCCGAGAATCCGGCAGCGATATACAGCGCATAAAATGTTGTCGATAATGTCGGAAAGAACAGCATAGCAATGCTATACATTATTCTGAACAAAGTTATGATATTTGCCATTTTACATCGGTGTTCCTACTTCAATTAAGTTTCCGTCCGGGTCGTAAAAGCGTATGACCTTCTGTTCCCAGCTATGCATCATAAGTCTGTTGACATATTTCACTTCCGGATAATACCTTTCAAGCCTTTCGATAAAGCCTTCAATGTCGGCTTCTTCAAAATATAGCTCGCAGGAATTGTTCTCCGGAATTATAGCTCTCCCGATGAACTCTTTCCAGTATTTTTCTTCCTGCAGCACGAGCCCTTCCGTCAGTATCATATTGCCGTCATTGTCAAGGATCATTTCAAAACCGAACAGATCATGGTAAAACTGTTTGGCTCTCTCTATGTCTTTAACAACTATCAGAATATTTTTTAGTCTCATGTATGTTCCTTTCTATATAAACGGCTTGGCAAACTCCGATTTGTCAGTAACGTTCTCCATTCGGTTCGCTTTTTCTTTTCCGGTAAAAGACGAATCCATCCTCAATTTTTATGATACGATAGCCTAATTTTTTATAAAAAGCATTTGTCCGCTCATTCCAACATGGGGTATCCAGATCAAACTCAGCAGCACTTGGGAAATTCTTTTCTATACATTCCATCAAACGAATTCCGTAACCTTTTCTATGATAGATGCTATCAATAAATATTCTGCCAATGTATATACTGTTTTTTATTTCATCTTGGAATATAATGGCTGCCCCAACCAGATCTTTTCCTATCATTGCTTGATACAAATGCCCCTCCCGGATCATTTGTTTATGCCATTCTACCGAATCATATTCAGGCGGACAGTCATCTTTTGTTCCGCCAACATTTACGTCTGTTTCAAAAGCACTGATAGACATATCTACGATTTTTTCTACCTGATTTTCCTCTGCTTTGACAATATACATCACACTTCTCCCAACTGTCTTATACGATATCTTAAATCACGGAAGTACAGTTCATCATCGCCCTCTGTGCTTTTCTCTTTTCTTTTGCTGTTTTATTTCAAATATCCGTCTCTTGTCTGCAAGCTTCTGTTCACGGCTCTTGACCTTGCGCTCCTGTTTATTCTGTTCAAGCTGCATTTGCAAAGCCCTCTGCGATCTTGTGCCGATGCCCGTTTGCTCCATCTGTTTTCTTGCGTTCCTTTGTCTGCGCTTGGGATTATCCGCCGCTTTGCGCTTGTCTATATTTACTTCCCGACTGAAACGCAGTTCGGTGTAATGTCTGAGTAAGAACGCATATATTTCCTGTTCCTTCGGCTCTGCACCAAATGTGATCTTACACACAGACAGCTTACCGTTATCACAGCGTTCAAATACCCCTACCCAGAACGACTCGTCAAAATATACTGTCAGCTTTCCTTCCATAACTACATCTCTTTATTGATCGTTCCGGTCATATATGACATTGCACACGCCTCTGCTTTTTCGGGATATGCGAGACCTCTATTGTCGGCAACAGTTCTCGCCAGCCTTGCAAACAACTTGTGCGTTGACAATAATGCACGCCTGCAATCATCGGTGTCGTAGTGTGCAAAACAGTCTTTAAGTTCATCAAGTATGCAGCTGTCTGCCCAACGGTCAAGAAATCTTCCATCATGCCATATATCCGTATCTCCAAAACAAAGCTGATACTGCCCGATCATTTTAAGCAGGTGCTCTTTAAGATAGCCGTCAATACACATTTTCGCCGACCAAAGTTCGCCACGGTTCAGCTTCTTGCAAGCCCATATATTGTGGAAGAAAAAGTCATTGACCGTATTTTCATATTCTTCTTTTGTCATTACGGCATGATGTACTTCAAGTTTTACAAACTGCGGTATCATTTCCGCATAACCGCCGACGTCATAAAGAAGTATCCACCCTCTGTTCATCACCCATTCGGCAACGCCCTCTTTGAGCGCATTTTCAAACTGCAAGGGGGTGAATATTATCATATCCACGTCCCTGTCTTCTTCATAAATACATCTGCGCTCTTTGCCTCCGCCGAGGGTAGGCTCTATAAATGAAATGCTCACATTCCCCAAAAGCGCAGGATATTCCCCCGAATACCACCTGTCGGGGGCATTTGTCACGATGATAAGGTCAAGGTCGGAAAAATCATCGGCAGGCACATTGGAACGTGTCGATGAGCCTATGGCTATCACCGCTTTCATATCCTTGTCCTGCTCGGCATATTTACACAGCTTTTGCTTTATGTCACGATAGCGGTCGGTCATGGTTTTATCTCCTTTCCGTCAGCCATTCTGTCAGAAACCGCATCTGCTCCTCGGTGTGAAACCAATGCTCGCCGCCGGGCATGATCGTCAGACCAGCGCCCATCCTTTCAGCAAATGCAGTTATGGTTTCAAGGCTCGTCAGACCATCATTTTCACCATAGAGTATCTCGGTGGGGATTTTCCATTTTATCTGGTGTTCTCTGACATAGCAAAGATATTCCCACGAAAGAGTTTCCCCGAAATCGGTCTTTATCTCACCACGCTGTGCAAGCTCCTTTCCGAAGGAGAACTTTCGTATTCTTCACAGAGTATTTTTACCGCTTCGTCTCCGTATTCTTTTGCCAAAAGAAGTATCTCATTAAATTGATATTCCGGATTCGGATGCTTATAAACCGGTATAGCTATCCCATCACGCGACAGAAGCCACGCTTTGAATATGGAGATACATTCATCCAAATAATCACCTTCTTATTCGCTCACAAGAAAGAATTCGGTGAGCTCCTTTTCAGCCTTTTCGAGCTGCTCCTGTAATTTGATGATTTCCTGCTGCTTCTTGATATACTTTTCACTGATCCTTTTCTGCTCAGTCATTGAACACATAGGTATCATAAGCCCTTTGAGCGCTTCAATGGGCAGATTCAGTATTGCAGTACCGACAAGGATACTGCGCAGCTGTGCCTGTCCCTGCTGGCTGTCAAGATAAGCCTTGAGATAGAACGGATCTGTCTTTGACTCATCGATCTCGATTATATACAGATTGCCGTTCACAAGATAGCGCTGACTTTCTTCAAGGCTGACTATCGCAGTCTTGACAGGGAATCCGTTCTTTGTCATAACTAATGCGCCGTCAGTTGCACAATACTTATCATAGCGCTTGTCCAGTCCTTTAAGATATGTCAAATCATTTGAAATGACGCCTTTGTTCATATCGGAGAGCATCAGAAGGCGCGTATCTGTCTCGCTTTCGCTGAAATGCGAATCCAGGTCTCCTGCCTTTATCTGCGCACCGCGTGTAACTCTTGTTATGAGTTCGGAGAACGGAACAGAATCCTTTTCGACCTTGACTTCCTCCGTATAGCTTTTGGGATAGAGGTCGTAATTGTTACCTGCGATCTCGTCATAGCCTACTGTGCGGCTGTTTCCGCATTTTTTGCCGAGAAGTCCGAGAATTTCCTCGACATTTTCATCAGAAAGTGTGTTTCTGCGGCGAACAGGCGTAAATATCTCTGTTGCATCTATCATATTCACTGAATTGTTCGATTTGCTGAACACTACCAATGATGATGATACAGATGTTTCGCTGTAAAGATTGGTCGGAAGTGCGACTATAGTCTCTATATATCCCGAGGATACGAACTTTTCCCGCCATTTGCTGTCTGACTGGTTCCATAAAGTGCTGTTCATGAATACGCATACTGCTTTTCCGTTATCAGCCATGAGCTCAATGCACTTACCTGCAAAAAGCCAGTCGGCAGAGGCGGAATGATTGCAATAAGGGTCGAAAAACTTCCATTTTACTCCCATTGGACTATGACAGAATATCTTGTCGTACTCGCCCTCGAGCTTGAGCGAATCCTCAGAAGTAACAGTTATTTTCCCACCGAGGATATCAGCTCTCATCATTGCTATCACGCGATGTTCGGCATTTATCTCGCTTTCAGTGCAGTCGTTTTCATAGCCGAGGACACGACATTCGCGGATAAATGAGGATTGACCTGCACACAGGTCAGCCAGTCTGTTGTCGGGAGATATCTCCAGCAGCCGTGCAGACAGCCTTGAAAGCCCTGCAGGCGTTTCACTGTATTCTCTCGGATGAGTACAGAACGATTCAAACAGCAGATATGCCGCATAGTCCTCACATTTGCAGTTGCTTACAAGCGAGTGTAAGACCTCCCACTTATTTCCGAGCGTGTTCATCAACACGGGGGATACCTGTGGTCTGACAGGGTACTCTTCAAGAAAAGCGTCAAAATCCTTCGGTATATTGCCTCGCGTCTTAGCTATTACGTATGCCGCCGAGTAATTCGATCTCAGCGTATTATCCTTGAATGTCCTTTGCAGAAGAACGGCAGCTTTTGAGGTGTCTCTCTTTTTTAGTACAGTTACATTATATGAATCCACAGGGAAGCCTCCTTTGTTTGATATTATCAATCCTTATTTTTATTCTATCACGAAACAACGGATTTGTCAATACCCGAGATATAATATTAAATATTATGATAGCTGAAACAGTTAGATTTAAGCGTGAAAAGTGGCTGATTTGATATTTCCTTAACATGGATTGACAATACCATGAGCATATAGTATAATAGTATAAAATAATAATTTTCAGTCGTTTATACACTATACATTCCCGAAACGAGGCGAAATTATGAGAGAAACTATTATACTGGCTCCAGGAGCAAATGGGACTGAGCTCCTGAGGAGCCTTGCGCGTCACGGCGTGAATACGCTGTGTATGCGCGTCATGAGCAGCACTGAGCTCGCAGAGACAGCCTTGATGAGAAGCGGAAAGACTACCGCAGAGACATTCATCAGGTCAGCAGACGAGCCTGCGCTTATCTTCAGCTTTTTGAACGATATCAGCTATTTCTCGTCAGCTTCCTTTGCAGATGCACAGAACATTGCTGTGGCTCTCGATACGCTGCGTAAGCTTATCATTTCCGACGAGAGCACGGCACTGCACGACAAGCTCTCACATGGTGAGTTCCGCGAGAACAGCATGGCTCTTGGTGAAGTCTACGACAGGTACATAGCCGAGCTGAAGGCGCACGGACTGATCGACGGGATACAGCTCATAAGGCGTGCAGTTGAAAATGCCGAGCCCATCAATTCTGACTTCATAACACTCAGCGAGTACCCGATAACGCCGCTTGAAGCTGTTCTCACAGGCGTAGTCTCTGACGGCAGATACAGGCAGGTCAGTCTCCGTGAGCTGTTCAATGTCGAGACAGGTATCGTGGACTATTGCGATATAACAGAGGCATACGGTGCTGCGAACGAGGTCGAGCACATAATAGATATGATACTCAGAAACGGTACTCCCTTCGACGAATGTGTTGTTGCTGTTACAGATACAGCGCAGTATTCCCAGCTTTTCTACGACTTAGCCGGCAGATACGGTATCCCGATAACATTTGGCTGTGGGATACCGCTGACTAATACGACGGCTGCCGGTCTGCTGAGAGACCTTATGAAATGGGAAACAAGCGGAGCACACGGCCGTGACGCTCTGTTTGACGTCATTTTCAGCGAATGCTTCGACCGTCAGGGGCTCATTGAGGACCTCGCCGTAAACGATGAAAGACAGCTCCGAACACTCGTTGATTTTGCGGGCACTATGCGCCTTTCCGGCAGCAAGGCCAAGAACGACAGCCGTCTTTCGGCTTATCTGAACAGCTTTCCACAAAACAGTGAGTTCGCAGAGTCAGCAAGGCTGATCGCGGCACAGTTCGAGCGAGGTATATCATATATCGTCAAAAACTATGCGGTTATACGCGACGGCGCAAGCGGACGAATTGACCGTTCGGCGGTCAAGGCGGTCTGCGACGAAATTGACGCGTATACCATGCTGTCAGGCGGAAATGCGGTCGATATAATACCTCAGCTTTTGCGCAAAAGCGTGTGCAGCGAGAACAGCCGTGAAGGAGCGCTTCATGTGACCGGCATCAAACAGGCGATGTGCAGTCTCAGGAGCAAACTTTTCATTGCGGGGCTGTCCGCCGACATTTTCCCCGGCTCACCGGCTGAGAACTACCTTGTCCCCGACGGCGATTTTCTGCTGTATGACAGTGCTGCGCCGACTTCTGAGGCTGTCATAAACAACAGAAAAAAATCACTCAACGACCTTATAACAATAGCCTCGGCACTCAAAAATACTGTTCATCTTTCCTATTCAGGTTATGATACAGCAGAGCTAAAGGAGTCGAACGCTTCGTCTCAGCTCTTCGAGATATTCAGGGCGAAAAACGGCGATACTTCAACTCTCGATGATCTCAGGAACAGCGTAAGTCGTGTCGGCTTCTTCGATGACAGCTTTTCGGCTCAAAGGCTGATAGGAAGAGCGTATAATAACGGAGATAAGATCATCGGAACGGCGACCGAAGAAAAGGCAGAGACGGCGGCTTCTGTCAGCCTTGACAAGACTTTCTCGCCGAGTTCTGTCGAGGCTTATTTATCCTGCCCGAGAAAATACTATTTCTCAAAGATCCTTAGGCTTGAGGAGCCCGAGGAGGATGACGTTTTCACTGTTATTGGTGCGCTTGACCGCGGTATCCTCATCCATGACCTGATGAAGGATTCAGCTGAGCAGAAATGGTCGAGAGAGGAACTGCTTTCCGAGGCAAAACGTCGCTTTGACGCTTTTCTGACGTCACGTCCTCCTGTGAACGCACCTGATGTTGTCCGCGAACGTGAAGAAATAATGCAAATGGTCGAAAACGGCTTCGACAGCAGAAAAGAGAATACTGTGGAGGAGTCTGAGTGCGATATTGAGCCCGTTGAGTTTGGGGGCATAAAACTCCAGGGCAGGCTCGACAGGCTGGAGAAAACACCTGACGGTCAACACGTTATTGTCGACTTCAAGACGAGCCGCAAGATCTCCCATGTAGAGAATGACACTGCTTCGTGTATGCAGGTGCTCCTCTACGCGGCCATGCTCGAAAAGTCAAAAGGTATTACGGTAAGCGGCGGCGAATACCGCTATCTGCGTGACAAAAGGTCAGTTAAATGCGAATATAACGAACAGATCAGAAATGAACTGGAGCATATGATAGAGAGCTTTGCTTACGGAGTTGGCAACGCCGATTTCAGAAGGACTGAAGTGAAGGATAATTGCCGATACTGCGGATTCGCAGGGATCTGCAAGGAGGTGAAGAACGATGACTGATATGGACAAGCTCGCAAGAGAACGTATTTCAACTGAGATAGACACCAATTTCTTCGTTGAAGCAGGTGCAGGCTCCGGCAAGACCACTCAGCTCGTTCAGCGCATGACTGCTATGGTCAGAGCCGGTATCCCTGTTGGGAAAATATCCGCTATCACCTTCACAAAAGCTGCTGCAAGGGAGTTTTACCAGCGCTTCCAGAAGGAACTGATACGCCTTTCGGCTGATGAAAAAGTCGAACTCGCAGAAAGAGTGAGATGCGCTGAGGCGCTCCGTGACATCGACCTATGCTTTATGGGTACGATAGATTCCTTCTCGCACCTGATACTTCACGAGCACCCTGTTGAGGGCGGTATCCCCTCCGATTCGGCGGTCAAGAGCGAGAATGAGATGAGAACGGTCTACCGCCGGGAATATTCAACTATACTCAGGCGCGAATACGGCGATGAGCTTTTTGCGAAGTACGAGCGTTTCAGGTCAGTCCAGAATCGCCCCAGCGAGGTTTTTGCCGCGTTTATTCCCGAAATAATAGAAGCGAGAGCATCGCGTTTCATTTATGAAATGCCTGATGATACAGACATCGAGAGCGTTTTCAGCAATGAGATAACTGCTGTGAGAAATGCACTGCGCTGCCTTTACAGCCACCCGGAAGCCATCAGTGAGGGAACTGGAGACTGCCGCGAGAGCAAGAAACTGCTTATGCAGAAATACGATATGCTGAGCCGCCCTTGGAACGGCAATATCGACAACGTGTGCTACGTCCTCGGCAAGCTGGACGGGCTCAGGTTGACGTGCTCACCAAGTGAGATAGGCGTGCTCGACGAGTCGCTATTTGAATTCACAGGAAAAAGAGTGACATACTATCAGTTCATGATAAAGGAAACAGACCTGTTCAGAGCGCTGACAGAGCTGAGGTACTCGTTCACAATGGACTTCCTCGTTTCGGCTGCAAGAGCGATAGCTGAGAAACTTCGCAAAAACGGCGAGCTGACATTTTTTGATTACAAGCTGTACCTCCGGGATATGCTGAAAAAGGACACGGAGAACGGCGGCAAGCTCATACGCCACATCTTCGACCGTCACAGCTATTTCCTCATCGATGAGTTTCAGGACACTGACCCTATGCAGGCAGAGATATTCTTCTATCTCACAGCGGAAGAGCCTGTTGCGAACTGGCGTGAATGCGTTCCGCGCAAGGGCTCGCTGTTCATTGTCGGAGACCCCAAGCAGTCGATATACCGCTTCCGTTCGGCAGACGTAGCCGCTTTCAAGGAGGTACGTCATCTGTTTGAGAACGGTGTTGGCGAGGTAGTGCAGCTGACGCGTAATTTCCGTTCAACTGCAAAACTCAGAAACTGGTTCAACGACACATTCAAGCGGCTGCTTCCCGAAGATACGCCACATCAAAGCAGATTCAGTCCAATTCCGATAGAGGATACGGACGACAGCTCCCTTATCGGAGGCGTTTGGACGTATAATGTGGAGATGAATCGCAATTCGATAGTCGATGACGAAGTACAGGTCGCTAAGATAATACGCGGTCTTGTCAGTGACAAGGATAAGCTTATAAAGAGCAGTAATGAAGCTCCTGCACGGAATGTGCGATTTAGCGACTTCATGGTCATAGTCAATAACAAGAATCACATCACCAAGTTTTTGCGTGAATTCGAGCGCTGCAATATCCCTGTAATGGTCGAGGGCAAGATAGAGTTCAGCGATTGTCCTGCACTGTGCGCAATGGTGCCTGTTATGGAGGCGGCTGCTGATCCGTATAATAAAACGGCTGTATACAGCGCTCTGATCGGCATGGTGTTCAACATTAGCGACAGCGAGCTCATCGAGCTGAGGAACAGCGGCGGCAGGCTTACGCTTTTCGGATCAGATCAGAACGAGGCACCCGAGTGTGAGAAGATAAAGGCTGCCAAAGATAAGCTTGCAAAGCTGGCTGTCAAGGCTCGCACGATGACACCGGCTGCGCTGTTCTGCGCTGCTATGGACGAGCTGCGTATCATCGAGAAGACGGGAGCGGCTTATCTCGAATACCTGTACTATGCGCTTGAACTGCTAAGGTCAGCGGAAGTACAGGGCGAGGTCGTAAGCGTTCGTGACGGAGCGGCGTTCCTGCGTGATCTGCTCGACGAATCCGCGCAGGAGCGTTGTATCAGCCTGCAGCGTGACAGCGACCGTGTACACATTGCAAATCTGCACAAGGTCAAGGGTCTTGAAGCTCCCGTTGTGATACTGGCAGATCCTCACACAACAGATCATTCACCCGACAAGCGCACGGAGCATAATGCTGACGGAAGTGACTGCTACATATTCTCGCTCTCTCAGAAGAAGCCGAAAATAGCCGAAACAGAGCGCTATCCGGCTGCATTTATCGACGAGGAGGAATCAATGACTGCCGAAAAGCTGCGCCTGCTGTACGTTGCGGCGACGCGAGCGCGTAATCTGCTGATAATAAGCAACGCTGTAAAATCTTCGGGAGAACCTGCAAACGGAAATCCGTGGGAACCGCTGTTGTACGATACCGATGGTGACATATTCAGCCTTATAAATCAAGCTGACGATACGGATATGGCGCAGCGTACGGAGGCTAATGCTGCTGAGCTCTATGACGAAGCAGAAAAAACATCGCTCTTTAATGAAACGGAGCCAGGAAAACCGACGTATGCTATCATTCGTCCGAGCCAGATAAAGCTGAAGTCAGTTATAGACTCCGAGGATGATTTCGAGGATAACGCCGATGCTGAGGTGCGTGCAAAGGAGATACGCACGAATGCAGCTCTTGTGGGGACTATGGTACACAGGCTTATGGAGTGCTTAGTCTCTGCGAAAAGCCAAACGGATCCCGTAAAGCTCGCCGCTGAGATAGTGGGGAAATATAATGCTTCGGACGAATACGTGGATATGCTGAAAAAAGTGTATGAGTGCATGAACAGCGGCGGATATCCGCAGAGCAACGGTATTGGCAGCGATCTGCTGGCGGAGCTGAGCGGAGCAGAGGAAGTCCACTGCGAGGTGCCGTTTTGCCATAGAGCCGAAGAGGCTGACGGGACGTTTGCGCTGTGGAACGGCGTTATTGACCTGCTTTATAAGAAGGACGGCAAATGGCACATCATCGACTACAAGACGAATGCCGAGGCGAACTCACTCGACCACAAGTACGAGGACCAGCTCAGCGCTTATAGGGCGGCAGTTCTTGCAATAACTGGCGAGGAGGCGGACGCTTCGATCTATCACATAGACGTATGAACTATAATAGTATACTCTGAAAGACAGCCACAGGTACTATCCTGTGGCTGTTTCTTTATTCACAATTCTTATAAGATATGCCAAATCCTAAAATGTGAAAAATAATATTTGTTAATCGAAAATTCGCAGAATCAGACAAACAAATCTGTAAATACCTCTTGACAAACAAGCTTTGATATGTTATAATCAAATCGATGAAACAAAGGATTTGCAATATCAAGCTTTTGGAGAAGGTTATGACAGTATTTGTTGGAGGTTCAAAAACCATAAGCGGGCTGAATGCTGAAACGATATCTGCTCTTAATGCGATCTGCAAGGCAGAAGACAAGATTGTTATTGGCGACTGCTTCGGAGCAGATAAGCTCGTTCAGGAATACCTTGCTAAGCGGCAATACGCCAATGTTGAGATCTATATCAGCGGAGAGAATACAAGGAATAATCTTGGCGGTTTTCCTGAGAAGCATATCCCTGCGGAAGGAATGTCAGGATTCCAATTCTATAGGCGGAAGGATATAGCGATGGCAAAAGATGCTGATATTGGGCTTATGCTATGGGACGGCAAGACGAGAGGAACGTTTTGCAATATAGAAGATATGAGGACAATGGGAAAAGAAGTCCGCGTTATTATGTACAAGGGTGAATAGTATGAAAAGAGGCATATTCTGGCTTATAGGCGACAAACTTCAATGCTATCCTTTTGACGGCAGCATTCCAGAGGGAATCGCGAAATCCGGGAATACCTACAACCACAAAAAGCTGTGGGAGCATATCCTCCCCTGCGGCAGAAAAGTAGGATTCGACTACTATCCGAGAGGACGCGTGGAGATAACCCCCAAGGGCAAGGCTGTGATATATATGAGCCCGCATATCGGGAGCGAATATCTCGCTGAGATATGCACGGCTTTTGAACTGGAATCTGAGCCGATAGTGAAATATGACCACAGCGAGCATTATCATTGTTACCTTGATAGATGAACACGATAGACTTGAGAAGATTGATGAGGGAGAAATAAGAAATGAAAACATCTGTACTTGATTTTATTGACTCGAAAACGCTCCGCCAGCACCTGAGCGGTCAGACACTCGCTCCGGCGGTTGAATGTATTCTTATCGCGCAGAGCCGCAGTCGTTCTTTCAATGATAAACTTGCAGCTTTGCAGGAGAGATATGAACATTACTCAACAGAAGACTTTAAAAGAGGGGCATATAACAGCTTCGCTGAAGATTTTAAATGGGCTTTGAAGGAGTATATTGAATTTAAGCAGGGATTACTTGAAAACATAAATGATGCCTCGTTCTATGGTGAACATTACAGAGTATTTACGATAGAAGCGGACGATTATGAAATAAATGGTACTATATGCTTTGAATTGAATAGAGCTATTGCAATCGCAAAAATGTTGGAGGGCGAAGATTGTAAAATAATCATGCGCGAATTTAACTATGTTGATACTGAACCTTTTACCATTGAACTGAATTCTCATAAAGAGATTATTGACATTTTTATTTCCAAATATGTAGACGCCGAGTACAATGTCCAAAACGCATATGCAGAGATACCGCATAAATACGAGATAGGAGATATCGTCAAATCGGGCGATAATTATGCAGTTGTCGCAGACGTTAAGCATTATAAAGTGTTGCCGGATTACATGAAACACAGCGATGATACAGATATGTGCCTGTACTGCCTTGGATACTATAAAGATCAACTCCATTCATGTAAAGGAGCCTTCGGGCATCTTCATTTTCTTATCCTCAAGACAGAGTTGTGTCCGGAAGAAGAACTGCCGGAGAGTAAAAAGGAACTTATCGTATTAAGCAGGCTGCTAAAGGGCGAGATACGAATAGCAGACTTTTTGGAAATGTACAGTAACGGAGATATTGACAGTTTGATGAAGATAAAGGGGCTGATAAAATGAAAAAGCCGAGAATACTTGTCACTTCCGCAAGAAATGCGCTGCGTTATGTTATGAGGCATTTCTGCGAGCCAGGACTTACAGAAGTTCCCGAAAAGACTGATAAATACGCTGCAATATCCATACAGGATACTATCGGGGGAGGCTTTGGCTTTGAACTAAAGACAAATAAATACTGCAAGGACGTTCTCACGCTTTACTTTGATGATATCGAAGAGCCCGAGCACGGTCTGAAGCTGATAACACCGAATCAGGCTAAAGACATTGTAATGTTCATTAAAAAGCATGAAAATGATGTTGATACGCTGCTCATTCACTGTTTTGCCGGCGTTTCACGTTCAAAAGCAGTCGGAGCTTTTGCCAGCGAACTACTCAATATCCCGTCAAATAATGAGCAGGGATACAATGAATATGTGTACGCCCTCCTTCAAAGGGTATGGCTTGAAATGAGTAAATAACAGGATTATAGCATTAAGGAGGGAGTATTATGAGAAATACAATTGACAAGAATATGCTCGAATTCCTTCATCAGTCTCAAAAATCGGTTGTTTATATAAACAGCAGGGATAGAGAACTGACAGATAATACACTGGAAAGATTCATTTATGAAAAAGAGCGTGAGAATATATTTGGAGACTGTTATAATGATATGTTTTCAGCCGTTAGTTTTGTTCAGCGTAATTATGATTATTATCGTTATATTGCAAAGTCGTGTATAGGAGACTTAAGCGGAGATGAAACTCTTGATGAACTCTTTGAAAAGATATATCATTCGGTAGGCTGGGTCACCCTTATAATCAGAAATATTGACCTCGTTGCTGATAAAAAGGAACAGCTTGATGAAATGATACAATACTTGTACCGATTTGCCGGAAGAAAGGCTCATATCATCATAAGCGGCAGCGGAAGCATCGAAGAGGTATTCGGAAATACAGATGCCGCATTGGATACTGTTTCTTTTTCAGCCTTTGAAGCTGATGACGAATGCGTCAGAACAGTAATATATGAACAGGAAGAGAAACCTGAGACTGAAGAGATCATATATGCAGAACCTATGGAAGAAAATGAAGAATTGATCTATAATTGGGAAATGATGAATTATTATTTATCTGAATATAACTGCTTTGATTTTTCATATTTCAAAAGGCTGTATTTTCAGACATGGCAGTACTTTGGTTCTCGAATTAAAGAAGAGTATTGTTACAGAAAGGATATTTTGCTGATAAGAGAAATGAGTTATTTTAAGAGATCTGATGGTCAGGAAATATATGGCTGCAAAAACTGGGAATATGATGCGGCATATCAGCTGACAAAAGGATTGACGTATGGTATAGCTGGTGAATATCATAACGTTTTGGACGAAAAGTCACTTCTGATAAACGTAATGATTTATGACCAGGAGTATAACGGTTCCGGTATACATATTACAGGATATATGGAAAGACCTATCAGACTTACAAGAAGACATTATGAGATGGCGATTGATGCTTTGACAGAAGAAATACACAGAATCACATACGATGGAGAATAGGATCATAATTGATTCAATTGAAAAAGGATAAAGCTGTGGATATTTTCAATTACCTTTAGCCGTTATTTGATGAGCTTGATACGTTCTTATCAAGCACTATTACTGCGTACAGGAGGAGTTATAAA
The DNA here is from genome assembly GCA_900109435.1 of Ruminococcus sp. YRD2003. Classification (GTDB taxonomy): domain Bacteria; phylum Bacillota; class Clostridia; order Oscillospirales; family Ruminococcaceae; genus Ruminococcus; species Ruminococcus flavefaciens_G. Next base: position 29,309 of record FNZT01000015.1, read on the forward strand.
TGAACAAGGAATTATCAGCAATCTTAAAAGAATTACTCGCTTATTTTGGCGATGAGTATTACAGGAACTGGCTCTACGATAACCGCGAGCAGTATATCAGCGATTATGACTGCTTTAAAATTGTGCCCTGTCTGCCAATTGATCTGAGAAAAAAGCTTGAATTAATTGAAAGGATCAGACCGCACCTGAGCGACAAACAGGATGAAATAGTTCTTGCAACAGTAAAAGCCTATGAGCTCGGGCTGCAATTGCTTCATGAGGAGTCCCCCGACATTCTTTTCCAGGTCACTGAAAGAGGACGGTATACCATAAATGGTATCGAATTCTATGAAGACCATACATGGCCCTGCCATTCATATAAGGAGTTTGTCTGGTACCATGAAAGCTTTTTTGCTGAAGGAGAGGATTATAAAAACAAAAAATATGATGATTTCTGGTATGTCATCGAACGTTATCGCCTTGTGGACAATGAATACAAATATGAGGCTAATTATGTTATCACAGGAAACCTTGACATTATAAATGTTTATTACCCTTGGGAAAATGACAGAAGCGAATGCGTTCTTGATTCGGAATCTCAAATGTGGTATCGTCCTGATATGGGTAGGTTGTACCTTCCAATGCCTTATAAAGAGGGCGATATCCTGACCGTGGACTGCCAGCCTTTCCATAGGCCTCATCACGCGGTGGTTGTTTATACGCATGATAATAACCTGGATTGCTGTACTCCCGGATGCCTGCATTATATGGAAGACGGCTACATGTGCGGAGAACGCTGGCGATATGTTGACTGCCATTCTATCAAGCACTATTACTGCGGACAGGAGGAGTTGTCTCCCCTGATAAACGTCGGTCTGTATGAGGGTGAGCTTCCCGAAGATGAGGCGCTTATCGGTGCCGTGAGCAAATACATCAAAACACACGAAAACGGCGCAAGGGAGATAGATGAATTCCTCGACAAGGAAGATGAAGAAAAGCTGTGGGAGTTCATCTCCAAATAACAGATAATCAAGAAAAAACGATAGGAGAAATATCACTATGTACAAATCCGCTTGTTTTACAGGTCACAGAGAAATATCCGAAAACCCGAAAAAGCTTTCTGAGCGGCTGTATAATGTGCTCGAGAAGCTTATAGCTGAGGAAGGGATAACAGATTTTTATGCAGGAGGTGCCTGCGGCTTCGATACGATAGCTGCGATGGATGTACTGAAGCTGCGCAGTAAATATCCAGAGGTCAAGCTGCATCTTGTACTCCCGTGTTCAAACGAGGAACAGACAAGAAACTGGACACCTACTCAGAAATACGACTTCAAGAGCGTTCTGAGCCGTGCAGACAGTATCGAGTATACATCTGAGCGCTTTTTCAAGGGCTGCATGGGAAAGAGAAATGCACGGCTCGTTGAGTGCGCTGCGGACTACTGCATCTGCTACTATGACAAGCAGAAGCAGGGCGGAACTGCGCAAACTGTGAGAATGTCGCAAGAAAAAGGGCTGAAGGTTGTGAATCTATATGAGTGTAAGAAAAGCAATCGATAATGAGAAAGAGTTTACGATAGTTGCCGGCGTAAACGGTGCAGGAAAAAGCACTTTTATCGAGTGGTACACATCTGATGAAAACAAGCTCGGACGCATTATCGACGCGGACAAGCTCGCGCGTGAGCATGGCAGTCTCATCGCCGGAGGGCGTAAAGCTCTCGAGGAGATAGACTTCTGTATCGAGAACGGTATAAATTTCTGTCAGGAGACCACTCTTTCAGGAAAACAGATCATAAGAACTATCAAAAAAGCGAAAGCTCATGGATATAGAGTCGAAATAATCTATCTTGGATTGGATACGATCGAGGAACATATAGCTCGCGTTGCGAAACGAGTTTCCGAGGGCGGACACGATATTCCCGAGGACGTAATACGCCGCAGGTTTGCTTCGCGTTTCGAGTGTCTATGCAGGATCCTACCATTATGCGACGGAGGAACGCTTGGCAGATTTGAGAATTCATTTGATTATGTGGCATTATATTTTGGCGGGAAATTATACGATTTTAATTTGAATGACCGCAGGTGGATTAAGGAATTCTATTCGTACTACATAGAATACGGCGGTGAAATGTGGAATTCGCCTGATGTTGGTGAATTATAAAAGAAACGAAGCTCCGACTTTTACTCTTATGGAGGAATATGATTGATGAAAGAAAATCTTGCCAAGCTGTATGCTGGAATAAATACTATAATATATGTCAACGATGCCAGAGAGTATAAATATTACGGAGACGATGGCTCGTCATCGAAATGTACTGTAGATATCCTTGATGTCGAAAACGTAGTCGGCGACCTTAATGCCTGCAACAATGAATATGAAACGCTGACGAAAGGAGATAGGATATCAATAGGCTGGATGGATTCTGAGGACTATGTTGAAAGTACACCCAAGCTCTTGAACGGCTATCGCGGCGATAATATGCTGATATTCCTCAAAAAAGTGTGGTATTATAATGGTACGGAGTACAAAGCCGGCTATTATATGATGTATGTTCGTATAATTATTCCTGATTTGCCGGAGAAATGTACTATCGCTATAGTATCATTACATAAAGCCAGCGAAAACGATAATAAATATCTATATATCAATACTAAAGGAGATATTCTTAAAAAACAGGTCAATCTCTCAGATCTGTATGATGGGATTCTAGACATTGATGTTTGCAAAGATGTTTTCGATAAAGCCGTCAATTTGGTTTATAATAAAGAGTATCGTCAGATATATGATGATGAGTATTATGGTTGGTGCCTGCCGCATAAGCAACTCGTTAGCGAGTTCCGAAACAGTTGCAAAAAGTATAACAATAGTCATTATAATTCAGCTGATAATCTTCCACCTTGGGTATGTAAACAGATATATCAATTCACACCTGAACTCCTTACTCCTTTTCAAAGGCAATATGTTGAAAAATACAGCCGGCTTGGTATTGACAAATATTCTGTCGATAAGGGTTCAGCTGAAGAACTGATTAAAAGAATTTTTATGTTTCTAGAAGAAAGTGAGAGAAGAAACTATTATTTGCGGACATATGAATTGGATTGGCTCTCAGAATATGAAGGCGTAGACAATAATATCATATTCTATGAATTGCTGAAGAAAATAAAAGCAGAGGATTTCATGGGGTTAAAGCCAGTAATGAATAAGGGACGTACTAAAGGTTATATCCTAATTTTCCACGATTCTGATAGATATGTATTGTATGAGAAGAAAAACGGTATAATGAGACGCTATGAATTGCATATATTTGTCGATGCTTGGGGAGAACTAAGTAATGGTGAAGCAATAATGTATGTATCTCTTCATTTTATAGATCAAAACTGATTTTACACCGTCCTTTCGTTTACAGTTCAGTTACATTTTGCGGAAACACTTGACAACCGAGCTGTACACAGCTATAATAAAGCCATATTCTACGAAAGGACGGTGAACACCATGACTAAAAGCTATAACTCATATCCGACATCAAAACTGAATAATAAAACAAGAAAGCATGGAGTTTGCCATATGTGTACAGCCGTGTGCTGAGCTTTTGCGCGCACAAATATGTCAGGCACTCCTGCGGGAGTGCTTTTTTTGTACCCATTTGCAGACTCGGAAAGGGAAACTATGATTGAATTAACAGGAAAATACAACACCGCCAAGGTGTTTACAGATGTTATCGAAAAGACCGCTATGTCGCAGATTACCGAGATATGCAATCAGCCTATGACTGAAGGAGCAAAGATACGCATAATGCCTGATGTTCACGCAGGCGCAGGCTGCACTATCGGTACGACTATGACCGTTACCGATAAGGTCGTGCCCAATTTTGTCGGCGTGGATATCGGCTGCGGAATGGAGACAATTCGCATCAAGGAGAAGCACATCGAGCTTCAGAAGCTCGACAAGCTCATCCACGAAAAGATTCCCTCGGGCTTCAAGGTCCGCGAAGAGGCGCACCGCTATGCGGAGCAGATAGATCTCACTGAACTCTACTGCTACGATAAGATAAAGTCGGCACGCGCTGAGTTGAGCATAGGTACTCTCGGCGGCGGCAACCACTTCATCGAGGCTGACAAGGGCGAGGACGGCTGTATTTACATCATTATCCACTCGGGCTCGCGTCATCTCGGAGTCGAGACTGCAAGCTATTATCAGGAAAAGGCTTTCTTCAACCTTGCGCGGAACAGGGAGGATGTAAAGGCTCTCATAGAGATGTACAAGGAAATGGGCAAGGAGAAGAAGATAGAGGAAGCTATAAAGCGCCTTAAAAATACCGGAAAGGTCGGTATCCCCAAGCATCTTTCTTACTGTGAAGGCGAGCTTTTTGACCAGTATGTCCACGATATGAAGATAGTTCAGAGATTTGCCATGATAAACCGTCAGGCGATGATGGACGAGATCATCAAGGGTATGCACCTCCACGTAGAAGAGCAGTTCACAACTATCCACAACTACATAGATACAGATACGATGATACTCCGCAAAGGCGCAGTTTCTGCTCAGGCAGGCGAAAAGCTCCTGATACCGATAAATATGCGTGACGGCAGCCTTATCTGCACAGGCAAGGGCAACCCTGACTGGAACTGTTCTGCTCCTCACGGTGCCGGACGTCTTATGTCGCGCTCGGAGGCAAAGCAGAGCTTCACTGTTTCGGAGTTCAAGAAGCAGATGGACGGTATCTATACGACTTCCGTAAACGCCGGAACGCTTGACGAGTGCCCTATGGCGTACAAGTCGCTGAACGACATCGTTGACAATATCGGCGATACCGTCGAGATAAACGAGATTATCAAGCCTATCTACAACTTCAAGGCAGGTGAAGAATAATGGAGAAATTCGTTCCTTTTGACAAAATGAGCAAGAAGGAGCAGAAAAAGCTGAATGACAGCAAGCGCCGTGACTGGAACGGGCTCAACCCTGTCACGCGCGTCGCTCCCGAAAATAAGAAGGCATATAAACGCAAGCCGAAACATCCTAACAAAATCGAAGAATGATATCAACATTAGACGAAAAGAAAACGACCTTGGCATCCTCGCCAAGGTCGTTTTGATTCTGCAGTCGATGAATTGCGGCTTTTTTGTATTTCAACTGGCATTGATCTTGTCAGTTACCGAGCGGCAGGCGGAATGAGCTATTAGTATACATTCAACAGCCGGAGGCAGCGTTTTATTCTCGAGCATTCTCCTGAGAGTCTGTGAATCAATAAAAGAAGTGATCTGTTCCATATTTATTCCTTTCATATTCTTTGATAAGCCTGCGTTTTTCATAAATGTCACCTATCCCTGCTGTTTTGTAGTATTCTTCAAGATAATCCCAGCCGGGAAATGTCCTTTTCATAGCGATTTCGTTCTGAACAGCTTCATAAGCTATGATCAGCATAGAATCGTCAATTCTTCTCTGTTTGCAAGCACTCAGTGCGGTGAGAATACGTTCCCTTCCTGTAAGTTCATCTTTGCAGTAAGCAAGATTATGGTAATCATGGACACATTCATCGTACAAGTGACCTGTGTCATCGACCCAGCAGCCATAAGCTGTCATATCTGTTACATCCCAATAGCTTGTACGCCGTTTCATTTCCTCTTCATCCCTGTTCCAGTAGCAGACTGATGTAAGAACCATTTTGTCTCTGTGAGTATATGATTTATTGGCTTCTACAAGGATATCTCCCTCCTTGAACGGAACAGGGATATGTACCCAGCACCAGTCAAAGATCTCGTTTTCCTCGCTGTATTCGAGTTCATATGAACCGTATATCCGTATGATACTTCCGTTCTTGTCGAAATCAGCAACAATATGCTTGCCTGTATCGAGCTCGCGCATTGTCATTTCTCCAAAGTATTCAAGGTCAGGCTCAGATTCCATTTCACACTTGATATCCTTATACATTGATCTTAAAGCGGTATCATAAGTAGAAAAAATAGTATTTTCTTCAAAGTAATCGTTCATTTTTTCGTTTCGATATTTGTATGTATAGACCATATTGCTGCCACTGTGTTTCAGCAGTTCAAGATAATGCTCCTCTGCTTCGATAGTCTTTTTGAGAGCAGTATAGAAGCTGTTGTAACCAAGAGCATTAGTCATTCTGTCAGAAAGAGCAGAGTCAGGCATAGTTTCCATGATCTCACGGAAAATGCGGTGCTTTTCCTGAACGCTGATACGGCAGCAGTCGTTGATAATAAAGCAGCTTTCGAGCGAGTTGAACTTATGGTCTATACTACGGCAGTGTTCCTCAACATCCTTTGAGTTGAGATAGCTGTAGATATCATTCATATTTGACCTCACTTTCTCCGAGCTCGTCTGCAACGTGTTTAAGCATAAAATAAACATAATCATTGAAGACGATGTCTTTAGTTGGCTGTATTCCAAGGTATTCCCGTGCAAATACTCCAACGGCTTTGGAACGTGATACCCCTGCATAGCAGTGTATGAGAAGCGTATCAACATTCTTGTGTTCTTTTATGAAGTAGATAATATCAAGTGCCTGTTCTTTCTTAAATAGCTTGAAACCGTGGTCGGGTTCTTCAATGTCATCAAAATAAAGTGTAAGTACGCCTTTGCAGTAACGATTCTCAGTGAGCCGGAAACCAAATCCACCGTTCCATGTGTCCTGTATCGAAATTGCAGCGTAGGTATCATTCTGGTCGGGATGGTCGATATGCGTCATAACATATCTCAATGCTTCACGGGCTGATGTTACAAGAATTCTTGGCTTTTTCATAATTATTCGCCTCCTTCTGATAGAAGTATAACACAGTCAATGTCTTCTTATTAAGACATTGACTGTGTTATTATACTAATAGAGAAACGTGTTCACATCCTGATAGATTTGAGTGGGAGGTATAACTATGACTAAAAAAGAGCGCAAAGCAGCACGCAAGGAGTACTTCCGCGAGCATTATGATGACTACGTATACAATGCACCTGTTGATCCGAGAGATGAGCCTATGTAGGATCACTTTTCAGAGTTGGTTGATATGTACGGTACTTTTTATCCGACTAACGTTATCAATAGCTATCCGCCGAACAGGGAATACACGAATAAGAAGAAGTAATGACTCCAATAATCAGGAAGGGGAAGTGTATGAGATATTATGAATGTAAGATCAAGCTTGTGAATTCAATTGATACGAGGAGTGATGAAGGCAGAGATCTCTGTGATGATCTTGCAGTGAAGTGTGATGATTACTGTGAAAAAAACATGGGAAAGTTTTGCGGTTGTATTACATACCTAAGAAGGACAGAGTGCGTTTTCATCATCGGAGGAAACGGCAGTAATAAGGACTTTGAGACTGAAACTGACAATTTCTGGAATTTGCTTGGACTTGAGGGCGAAATATGTAAAAAGAAAGAAGTATCTGCTGAAAATGTAAAAAAATCACTGAGAAATCGTTGCGCAGTTGATACTCCTGATGATATAGAAGAATTCATGAAAATCGACGCATTGAGATATGCACGTCTTGATGAGCACATTGTTTCAGTGGAAAACGCTGTTGATCTTGAGGAATATGCTAATAAGATATATATGCCTGATCTTGCTGAAGAAGCTTCCCGTATAGCAAAATCACCGCTTGACAGATTTATCGGTCACCCTGTACACTATCTTATTGAAGGAAATGATACTGAAAGAACAATAACAACGATTGATAATCTTGTTTCTGCACTTATGAAAGAAAACAGATTAGAATCGGGTAGAATTATATTTATAGATGAGAAGCTATATTGCAAATGTCACGGCGATCTTATTGAGCAGGCTTATGATAATATTAGTGGTGGAACAGTCATGATAAGTGTTAACTCATCACGTAAGGAAAGCGAATTTGCTGATTATTCGGAAAAGATGATCGAAGATGCTTGCAGATACGCACTGAAACACAAAAACGATACACTGACTGTTTTTAACCTCAGAAGGCATGATGTCAAGACAGAGGAGAAGATCGCCGTGCATCTGAAAAATGAGATCATGCTTGTAAACTTCCGGGAGAAGGCTGTTGGTTTAGATGATTGTAAGAATTATCTGACCAGGCTTGCAGAGGAAAAACAGATAAAAGTGACCGATAAGCTTTTTGAGCGTCTTGACGGCTCGGTAGATGCGTATTACATAAACGAGCTTGACGAAATATTCAATGATCACTATAACGAGTACATCAGGACGAACATTTTTCCAGCCTATGCTTCGTGTGCAAGAACAGAGCGAAAAATAGACGAGGCGGAAGGTGAAGCAGCTGATGAGCTTGCTGAAATGATAGGGCTCGACAACGTCAAGAGCGTTATTAGCAAGACAGTATCCTTTTTCAAGCTCGATAAGGTTTATAAGGAGCACGGGATAAACATCGGGAATCCAGCAAGGAGCATGATATTCACCGGTAACCCAGGAACAGCCAAGACGACAGTTGCAAGGCTCGTTGCAAGGATATACCGTGATAACGGATTGCTTCCGAAGGGCTGGCTCGTTGAAGTCGGACGTTCTGAGCTCGTTGGTAAGTATGTAGGCTGGACAGCCCCCACTATCAAAGCTGCTTTCAAGAGAGCTAAAGGCTCAGTGCTATTTATTGACGAGGCGTATTCACTGGTCGATGACCGCGACGGTCTTTACGGTGATGAAGCAATAAATACGATAGTTCAGGAAATGGAAAACAACCGTGATGATACTGTTGTAATATTTGCTGGCTATCCTGATAAAATGGAGAAATTCCTTAATAAGAACCCTGGGCTCCGCAGCCGTATAGCGTTTCACGTTGATTTCCCTGACTATAATGAGAACGAGTTGCTGGATATACTGAGACTTATGTTGAAAAACAAGAGTATGCAGCTCACAGACGAAGCGGCTGAAAAGGCTATGAGCATTTTCAAGGATGCAGTGAAGATACACGATTTCGGCAACGGACGCTTTGTGCGCAACCTGCTTGAATCAGCTATTATGAATATGTCACAGAGACTGACTGAAAAGGACCTCTCTCATATAAGTGATACACTGCTTACCACGCTTGAAGCAGAAGATATTACTATGCCGCAGATGATAAATGCAGCTGAGAATAAACAGTGCCGTATAGGTTTTTAGGAGGAATGATCATGAATGCAAAAGAACTGATACTTAAAGCTGATATTGATGAACTTGTCGAATGGATTTGGCTGCACGATAAAAGAAAAGGTTCTGTTACACCCGAATTTCGTCAAGCCCTGAGCAAGCTTATCCTGGATATAAGCAAGATCGAGCCTATAAAAACTGATAATTCTATAGCTGCAAAAGAATTTGAGGATCATCACCTTGATGTGTTCGCTGTTGAGCCTGACGGTCAGAATTTCAGCCTTTTATTCGTCAAGTGGGGGGAAGTGCTCGGCTATTCTGTGCCTGACGAGCTCATAGCCAAGCTTGGGATTATCAAACTTGCAGCTGGTCTGCTCTATGAGTTGACATGGTTCGGCAGCACGGACGAGGAGAATAACAAGGCGATAGCTGAGTTTGATGAGGAGTGCCAAATGATTGACGAAGAATTAAAAGAGATTCCACCTTGTTGAATGTATTGTTACTAAGACAAAAAGACCGCTTCTGATATTTTGAAATGATAGTTGTCCATAGTCAGATTAGGCGTTATATGTTTTGTTATAATTAGTTTTGAGTAGTTATTCCAAGAACGTCTTAAAAATATGACGTTAAATAAGTTATACTTGAATTACAGGCTTGACAGCACGCTGTCCGGCTGATATAATCAAAGTAAAGGAGATATTATGAAAACACGTTATTCTGAGATTCATAATGTGTATGGGATAAAGGTCAAGCACTTTGAGCCTGAAATCCAGATAAAAGGCTATATTCTTGCACTTCACGGGTTCTGCGGAGACATGGAGAGCAGCGTAATCGCTCGTCTTGCCAAGCAAATGACAGCTCACGGCTTTGCCGTTGTTGCGTTCAATTTTCCCGGACACGGTTCAAGTGAGGCTGACGAATATTTCAGCGTACACAACTGCCGGCGTGATATGATAGAGGTCATGAGATACGCAGACAGCTGCTATGACGTATCCTGCCCGTCAGCTATATTTGCCACCAGCTTCGGCGGATACATAACGCTCCTGAACATGGACGAGATACCGCAGGAAACAGCTATTGTTCTGCGAGCACCAGCGGTGAATATGAAGCGTTCATTCGAGAAATTCACTGACGATATGGAGGCTTACCGCAAAACAGGCTGGCAGGAAATGGGTTTCGACCGTAAAATCAAGGTCTCATACAGTTTCTATAATGAACTGGACAAAAACTATATCCTTAAACGCGATCTGAAGCGAAAAATGCTTATTATCCACGGAGATTCTGATGATATCGTACTGCCCGAGGATATGCAGCTATTTTGCAGCAATAATCCAAAAGCGGAATTGAATATCATCATTGGTGCAGACCACAGATTCAAGGGCAACGGACATCTGAGACAGGTCATCGATATGGCAGAGGAATACATACTGGAGGTGTGTTTATGAAGCCTCAAAAGAAGCCTGACATTACAAAAAAGGACAATGAAACTGAAAAAAAGAAAAGGAATAAACCTGTCAGAGGCGACGGAGACAGAGCGTTCCTTATAGAATCGATACTTGAAATATTTAAGGGCTCAAGTCCTGAAAAGCCAGTCAAAAAAGTAGAGATAATCAAACACCTTAAGGAGAAGGGACACTATAATCTTAACAGATCTACACTTGACAAAAAATTTAAAGAACTCGAAAAAAAGGGCTATACTCTTGTAAAGCTTGAGGGAAAACGAGGCTTTTATCTTGAAGATAGCAACAGATCCTTTGAGGACTACGAGCTGCGCCTGCTTGCGGACAGCATACTTTATTCCCATATCGCACCCGAAAAGTACACTGCTGGAATAATTGAGAAGCTTGGCGCAATGGGCTCGGATGAATTCTCGGAGCAGATGTCCAAAAGAGCACTGACAGCCAAATTTACGTCGCGTTCAAATAATAAGAATATATTTCTGTACATTGAAGACATCCAGGAGGCAATATTCAAAAATAAGCAGATATCGTGCAATGTGATCGATCATGACTATGATTTTGAACCTGTTAAGAGGTATAAAGACGATATAGTTGTTAATCCGTATGAGCTTGCATTTTCAAACGGAAAATACTATCTGGTCTGCGCACTTGATGGCAGTGACGAGCTAACAATATTTCGTGTTGACAGACTTACAGATGTTCAGCTTCTTGATTCCGCTTGCGTAGAAGTCAGTCAGCTGAAGAAGATAAAGAGTGACAAGGGCTTACAAAAATATATAAGCTCGCAGCCTGAGCTTAAAGGCGGTCAGAGGGAGGTTTTCACTCTCATATGCTACCGTGATTCATTAAATGATGTTTATGACGCATTTGACGGTGATCTGCGTATCGCAAATGTTGATGAAGAAAACTATGATGATCCTGAAACTGTAAGGGTATCCGTAGAAACAACTCGTGACGCAATGGTAGCATGGGCAATAACGCACGCTGACAGCGTAGTTGTAATCTATCCGAAGTCCGTCCGTAATGAGATAGAGCAGGCAATAAAGAACGCACAACACACATATTTCAAAACGGGTAAACCAGCAAGAATACGTTCAAGGTTAGCGTATTCTTTTGAGGAAGCTTTGCGTGAGATGAGAATTGCTGGAATAGACCACATTCATTATACAGGCAGAACCCAAAAAGGAGCAATGGAGCAGGTCGATTTTGGAAAGCATGATATTTCAGGCATAAAAAGTATAACACTATGGCATTGTGATTTGAGTGAATGCATTCTCAATAATGATTTAACTAATGTTGAATTCTTAATGCTTGTTGATGTTAACGTAACAGTGGATTTTTTGAAGCGTTTTCCTAAACTAATCAAACTTGTTCTTAATCGGACAAACATAGATGATCTTTCATTTTTGAATAATTGCAATGAATTAAGACAGTTTACATTAATTGGTAATGATTATCTTTCCGATTTTTCTCCAATATGCAAATTGAGCAATCTTCGCTTGTTTAGAACTGACAGCGAGACTATTACAAAATCTGAAATATCAAAGCTTCGTGCTTCTATTACGAATTGTGAGGTTAAGATATTTGAACCAAGTAGAAAGGATTATAAAATGGCTTTACGCCCTTCATACACCTTAATAAATGGTAAGGTAAACTCGATCGATTATGAATTCAAATGGTATGCAGGCTTTTCGCCTGCGCAAAAGCATCGCTCGATAAAAGAACTGCATGAAGCTATCACAGGACTTGAAACAAATGCAAAACCAATTGAGATAAGCACAAAAAGCACCAATGAGCTCGGAGTAAAGCTCAGCGCATTCAACCTGAAGCTGAACGGCTATACACTTGAAAATATCTTTCAGAGCTCCAAGGTCTTCAGGCTTGGCGGACCGTTCCGCGACCTTCTTGAAGTCGAGCCAAAGGAAGCCAAAAAGGACGAGAGACTGCGCCGCCATGGTCCAATTATCAGCTTCAATTATGACGGCCATGATTTCCCGACAGAGCCCAAGACAGTGTTCTACGACTACATCTACATCGAGGCTGTCAAGCAGTCGATAAGTGCTGATGAGATTCGCAGAATCGCTGATTTCACCCACTTCACAGATATTGAGTTCAATCCCCAGAAAAGCATCAATACTCAGGCAAGAACAGTTGCTATAATAAAGCTCATGCTTGAAAAATTCGGTGAGCTGCCTGATATGACCGTTGAAGAATTCATCGAGTTCCATAAGGCGAACGTTATCGAATGAAAACACAGCCCTCAGATGAGGGCTGTGTTTATATTCAGATCAGACAATGAAAATGTATATTTGCGAGTTTCAGAGCCTCATTTCCGCGTATCCGAATGATCCTCTCAGCGGTCAGTTTTTGCACTGGTGTTCCGGGGATAAGCTCGCCGTACACATACTCGTGCCGTTCAAGCTCAACAGAGATGTTGATCCATTCATCGGGAGTACCTTCATAATAAATATCCGTAAGAGCTGTACAGCCCGCAAATGCTCCCTTATCAATATGTTTCAGTTTTTTTGGCAGAACTATCCTTTCAAGCGCAGTACAGCTTGAAAATGCATTGTTTCCGATATAGGAAATGTTAGGAGAAAGAATTATATCTGTAACAACGGAATTGTCTTTGAAAGCATTTTTGCCTATACTAATAACAGGTACACTTTTTCCATATCTGTTTACCGCTTCATTGGGAAGTTTAATAATCTTATCTGTACATCCATTCAATGACGCCAATTTTAGAGGCAGACGTTCGGGATGTAGCCATGTGACAGCGAGATTGTATTCAAGTCCGTATGTTTCCGGAGAATTCTCAATGATTATTCTGTACTCGTTATAATTCATTTTCTTCTCCTTTTTCCACGGCTTTTTTCAGCAGCTTGTATACATGATTGTTGAAATACTTATCATCTGTCGGCGGTATTCCGAGGTATTCGCGTGCAAATACTCCGACTGCTCTTGAACGCGAGAAGCCTGCAAAGCAATGAATGAGCAGCGTGTCAGCATTTTTGTTTGCCTCTATAAAATCAACTATCTGCTTTGCCTGCGCGGGAGTCATGCGCTTCAGTCCACGCTCTGGTTTCTCGATATCGTCGAAATACAGCGTCAGGACAGCCTTACAGTATTCGTTCTCTTTCAGCTCAAATCCGAAGCCTCCGCTTATAGTATCCTGAATGGATATCGCAGCGTAGGTATCGGTGTTTTCAGGATATTCTGTCATTCCCGGCTCGCAGAAATGGCTCATAACGTATCTCAGAGCCTCTCTTGCAGACATGACAATTACATTCGGTCTATTCATCAATATATCTCCTTTTCTCAGAAATAAGCCATATATAGTCGTTTACACTTTCTACCTCTGTGCTTGTACAGATTCAGTATCAGAGCGTATCCCTTATATACCTTCTCGGTCAGTGGCATGAGCGCATATTCAAGCTCTGATTCCGGAAGAAATATTGCTGTACTATTATTTGAAAAGCTAACAAAATTGTTGTGAGAGTATTCGCAGATATCAAAATGAAACGTTTCAATATCTTGAAAAGAAGGTTTGATTCCGTCCGGAAAAATGATTATTGTTCCGGATAACAGATCTGCTTTCTGCTTCAGCATAGCGTTCATTATTAGCATATACTCTTTGCAGCTGCCGTCAGTGTGCAGGTGTTTAAGCATTACCTGACGATCCTTCACCCCCTTTCTGCCAGACGGAACAAATATCAGCCTGTCGCATAGCTTTTCATAATTGTGCATACTGACCTCCTTATCAGAATCTCTGGCAGTAAACGCCTGCAAAGGCTCCTGCCATAATTACAGCATTATTCAGTTCAGTGCGTCCTTCAGTCAGCTCATAAGCCTTATCAAGGCATTTCTCGTAAAGCTCTCCCGGCACCCGTCTTCCGTTGTATGGACGTACTGTCTCAATAAGAGCGTATACAGCAAGGCACAGCATATTCACGGGATCGTTTTCAGTCGTTGGTATGTATTTGTCAATATTCCAAAGCTTCTCTAATTCAGGCAGCACCTCTTTGTTCGGATAATTCTCAAACAAACAATGCAGTACCGTCATATTCTCACAATGTCCCCAGTTTATCAGCGAACCGGTATAAAGGTAAGCAGTATATATGCAGGCTTTTTCAAGCTCGTTGCCGTTCCAGAGATCGTTTTCTCTCATCATTTCGATGAACTGTGCTAAATGGTCGATATATTCCTTGTCAATTATACTTATGTAATCGTAGATAAAACGTCTTGGAAGCTGATAAAACTTCGGTACATATCCGTTTTTTTCGGCAAGGTATTCCTCGGCTTTCTTCATTCCGAGAAATGCCCCTTTCATACCGGGATCATAGTATTCCTGACCTTTAGTATCGGGCTTATAAAACTCGTAATACTCACGCTGTATTGTCCGATAGTTTTTATATTTTTCAGGTATAGGCTTTTCACCGACAGTTATTCCGTCAATGCTGTTATATCCAAATTTGTTTCCGTAATAATCATACATTTCGTAATTACAATGTTCTATGTAATTCCTGTTGCTGCCAGAATGACCATACATCTCATAATAACAGTCTTCTATGTGACCACCTCCGAAATATCCCTCATCGTTTCCTTTAAAACTTGACGGATCAGCTATTTCCGGAACTGCATAGAACTGTACATATTCTATATCGTCAATATCGGGAAAAACAACGTTTTCAAGATTGGTCTCAAGGGGGAATTCAAGTCTTATACCACTCTTTAGTATAACTGTACACTGACGATCCGAGAAAAAGTCCACGTTGCCAAAATCGTCCAAGCGCTTTCTTGTGATAATATCTGTGATCTGATCAAACATAATTTTGAGCATTCTTTTACAGTAGTCCATAGGTTCAAGTATATGGAGCAATGAATTGCTTATCTGGGTATATTTTGCCCTTACCTGTCTGCGAATATATTCGTTCTCAGGCTCTGTATCACATTCAAAAAACAGACCATAGCACTGAGCTATCTCATATGCAATGTTGAGAGCCGCATTGTATCTGTCATTGTGAACAACAAGAATTGTATCAATGTTGAAGCTTCGCTCGCATAAACGTATGATGCTGTCAGCCTGACTTATATTGAAGTCTAAGCACTCTTCGTCTACTGCAAGATTAAGTATCTCTTTACGTTTTTCATTTCTGCTTAATGATTCGGGGATGTCCCTGGTCTTTTCGGATAAGTAAATGACAGCATATTCTCCTGTTATCCTATTAAGCTCAGTTTCAGCCTCGTTGATATCTATTACTCTGATCTCTTTCATAACAATACCTCCGTGTCTTTTTTTACATTATAGCATGAGCAACGTCTTAAAAATAAGACATTACATCGCAGGTTATTTCTGTCAGCAAATTTGCCGGTAGCCCTTATATTTATCGGGAAGTTCCGAGCGCCTTTCTGTTAATCCGTCAATACTGTTATAGCTGAAATGAAAGCCGTAGTAGTCGTAGATACCATAGCTGCATAAAACTATACTATAATCATAATTATAGAAAAGACCGTTATCGTTCATCTCAAAGCTTGACGGGTCAGCTATTTCTGGGACACCATAGAACTGTACGTATTCGATATCGTCCATATTCGGGATAATAATACTTTCCAATTCTGTTTCTGTGTCAAAATGTAGTATTGTTCCATTATTTAGGCATATATAGCAGCATCGGTTGATAAAGAAATCATATGCGTTGTATTCTTCTATTCTTTTGCCTGCAATTACATCGCTTAACTGCCTGAACATTATTTCGAGCATCATTTTGCAGTAATCCATAGGTTTAAGAACATGGAGCAGCGAGTAGCTTATCTGAGTGTGTTTTGCTCTTATCGCTGTTCGGATCTCTTCATCATCAGGCTCTGGTTCGTTGTTAAGGTCAAAACCAATGCCATAGCAAAGAGATAGTTCGTATGCTATATTTCTTGCAATTTGATATGTTGTATCATAGACGATATAGACTGTATCCGTATGTATATTACGCTCACAGAAACGAATTATCATATCTGCCTGCCATATATGAAAATTTGGGTCGTCTTTATCCATAGGCATCTCGAAGCATTCTTTTCCATGGTAATATGAAGAGACCCACACATCCCAGCTGTTTTCCTCTTGAAATAAACATACAACCGAAAAGCTTTTAGTTAGGTTATTCTTCAGTATTGCGCTTTCGTTTACTCCGATAATCTTTATACACTTCATAGCAACCTTCCTTCCATATATCTATTATATCATGAGCAATGTCTTCACATTAAGACAAATCAATATAAAAAGGCGCCTATCAATAATAATCGATGGGCGCAGAATGAATGCTTTAGTCAGAAACAGAAATCTCCGTTTTCCCTATATTCCTCACAGGCATTATTAAACCACAAATCAAATATCTCAATCGAGATACTGGCAAAATCCAAACATCCTGCGTGATGAGTCAATGGTACTGTAACTTATACAACTGTCGAGTACACGTAAGTAAACGAGAGTATTAAGTTTTTCAAAAAAAAACTTTTTATCGCCGAAAACACATGAAACTACGCCATTGATAACGGAGTAATACGGCAAGAATGGGGATAAAAAACTGAGTTTTTTACCTTTGGGACGATCATGCTTAAAGCAAGTGAACAAGACAAAAGAGTGATTTGATGTATGACAAAAAAAGAAGCTCGCCTACGCAAATATAGGCGAGCTTTCTTTAGTATATATCCTTACACCATTCTTTAAACTGCTTTCCTTTTTCTGTAAGCTGATAAGTTGTATTGCGATTGGAAGCGTTGGAAACAACTTGATACAATTCAGTATCTCTATATAAATCACTGTAATATGAACTGTTATAGCTGGATTTGACTGTCTCTTCTGTAAAATTGGCAATTGTTCGAGAGAGTTCACCATAATAAGATCCATATGGATTGCTGCCATATCCTCTTCTGTACGATTCATGAAAAACACGATAATCCATCCATTTTAGAATCTCTTTTTTATCAAGTTTCCTGATATCAAAATTAGTATTAGGATTGGCACGAATCATTTCAAAGCAAAACGCAGGCGGTACATATTTAAAGAATCTATCAACTTGTAAACCGAATTCATAAACCTTAAACACGCCCTTATCTTCTGTATACTTAAAAGGGATCTTTCGGAGCGAACTCATTATTCCTTCGTACCACTCCATACGTTTCTGAGATGCCATATTCCAATTATCTGCATTATAAATTCTCAGAAGCATTATGAATTCTTTCAGTTCAGGGGTTAATCGCAACGTGTTTATAATATTGATCTGCTCATCATTGAACATAAAGAACGGAAAATTGGGGTAATTCTCGCCGTCATCATAAAAAACAGCTTCGAGTTCGCTGTAATCCACTTTTAGTACTTCAGCCAATTTAGAAAGCCGTTCCTTCTTTATAGAGGTTCTGCCTGATTCCCAATTTTGAACGGTATTAAGAGAAACTTCCATTAACTCGGATAAATCATCCTGAGTTAATCCTACTTCCGTTCGCTTCTGTTTTATGTATTCGCTAAACTTAATCATAAGCCCTTGTTATCATCGGTTATACGATGATGTACTCCTTCATAATTATTTGAATTGCAACTCATATCGTTCCATCAACAAGACTATAATATCATAGAATTAATATGATGAAAACTAAGAATAGGGACTCTTTCTCTATGTTTTTATAAGAATTTTTAGTGAGCAAATCCTGATTTTTATATTAACACCAAGCGTTTTTACAAATTAAACATGAGGCGCGTTTTGTCAAGCACCTAGATATTGACATATTTTGAACCAAGTGAGAAGTTCAGTTCTGCTTGGTCTTTGTAAACAGTATATCACAACATTGAAAATAAAGCAATAGTTGAATCATAAAATATTTTTCCTATAATATTGACAAGTAGCCCAAGTGTGTGATATTATAATGGAACACCTAAAAAGATGAATACTAAAGAAAGGCAGGAGAAATGATATGGTATATATAACTGGTGATATCCACGGTTCACTTGAGACAATATATGATCTCTTTGATAAACACAGTCCGGCAAAAGACGATATTGTGGTTATCCTTGGTGATGTCGGTGTAAACTATACCGGAACGCTACAAGATATAGGAATCAAAAGAGCAATGAACAGATTTGGATCAACATTCTTCTGCATTCATGGCAATCATGAAAATCGTCCTCAGAATATTGCCTCTTACAAAGAAAAGGAGTGGAACGGCGGTCGAGTTCTCTATGAGGAAGACTTTCCAAATATACTCTTCCCGATAGACGGAGATATTTTCACGCTTGAAGGAAAGAGATGCATAGTAATAGGCGGAGCATACAGCGTAGACAAGTTCTATCGTCTGAGCCGAGGAATGAAATGGTGGCCTGACGAACAACCGTCGCCTGTTATAAAAGAATACTTGGAACAGCAGCTCGCAGATAACACTGTTGATATAGTTTTCTCTCATACCTGTCCTGCGAAGTATATTCCGACCGAATGCTTCATTTCGTGCATTGATCAGTCGAAGGTAGATAACAGTACAGAACAATGGTTGGACACCATCGAAGATAAGATAAATTATGAAGCATGGTACCTTGGTCACTGGCATACGGATAAGAGGATTGATCGGATGCACTTCCTGTTCCACGGGATAGAGGTACTGGAATGATCATGATGAGCCGAAGCTGAAGTCAAAGTGCAAAGAGCCAACTTCAAAGTGCCAAATTTACACTTTGGAAAGTAGAAAAAGCTCCATGTGTCACAAACACTTGGAGCAATCATACATATTTGAAGCACAAGTTTTTTCTTGACAAATGCTATAGAATATGCTATGCTTATATGTAAGAAAAGAACTGTGCTGAAGCACTTGATATATGATGATATAAAATACGCTTAAAATTGCGAAAAAATGAATGTCATCAATTTTGTTATGCCTAGACAGCGGGGAGCCCCCGCGGGCAGTTTCGCGTCTCAGTTTTTCCGGGACGCGAATTATTTTCCACGCATTAAAGGCGTCTGTTATGTACAGCTAACATATATGGCATAACAAAATTGATGGCACGCCAAAAAAGCCCGAAATATCGAGCTTTTTTGTTTTCCCGAAATACAGGTAATAGAAAACCTATCAGTGATTTATGTGTCTTTCCATAGATTACAGTTTAACAAAGACTGTTCAATCTCTTATAATCAGAGTGATATGTGGACTGCCGCTGTGACGTGTACCATTACAGGCAATAATGGATTCAAACAATGAAGATCTCTATAATTGCTTTATTTTTACTTAGTATATGCTAACAATTTGTACAGATATACAAATTGTGCATAATCGCCTCAAAATGCATTGACAATTAAAAGTTAGTATGATATAATATCATCGTTAGAAAATGCTAACTATTTTTGGCGTTGTCTTATCAAAAGCTAACACTCCTAAATAGAGATCAGATAATGATGCCGCATAGTTCGGCTGAGCACGAAAAAGAGCTTGCTATAATGAAAAAGTACCAAAAGCAAGGCAAAGACTTCATGTGTATGCGGTTGTCAGAACTTTGCAATGCATGGGACGTGCCACAAAAACATAAACACAACGGGGCGATACTCATATCGCCCCATACATTGAAACATATGTTAGTATCAGCTAATAAAAGGAGGTAAAAATGAGTATAGTTATCGTAGGCGGAAACGACCGCATGGCTACACGCTATCAGGACATTTGCAAGAAATTCAACCACAAATCCAAGGTATTCACTCAGATGCCTGCGGACTTTGAAAATAAACTTGGAACTCCCGATCTTATGGTAGTTTTCACGGGGACCTGTTCCCATAAGATGCTGGGTACGGTGAAGAAAAGTTCTGAGAAAAAAGGAGTACCTGTTGAGCACGTTCACAGCTCCAGTGTGAGCGCATTGAAGCAGCTGTTATCCGATATCAAGGGGAGAAAATATGTCCGAAGTTGAACGCAAAAGCATAGACAGTGTCCTTGCATTTCACGGTGCACCGACGCTGCTTGGAGTGAAGTGTGCAAATCTCATTTCATTTGACCGTAATGAATGTACTATGTCGGAGTATCTTTGTGAATTTACGGATAAACTTTACGGCAGCGGACTTTGTGCAAAACAGCTCTGCAAATGCAGAAAGCGCACACTTGTATATATCTACAATGAGAAAATGCTTGAAGCATGGTTGAAAATGCAGCAGGTGAGGGAATTCCTTTCTGAGTACGGTTATACCGCCGATATAACGATTTCGGAAATGCTCGATAAGCTTGCAAGCCGTATGAACTGCGAAAGTTTTCCTCATGAGATAGGCGTATTTCTCGGTTATCCGATAGGTGACATCAAGGGTTTTATCAGCAACAGTGGGAAAAACTGTCTGCTTTGCGGCTATTGGAAAGTGTACGAAAATGCCGAAAAAGCAAAGCAGACATTTGAAATTTACGATCGTTGCAGGGACACCCTGTTCGATAGATTAAATCAAGGCATGAACTTGTTTCAGGCTGTAAAATAGGAGGAATTTTTTATGAAAACAGCAGTAATTTATTGGAGCGGTACAGGCAACACCGAAGCTATGGCAAAGGCTGTGGCTGAGGGTGCAAACGCCGAACTTTTCGAGGTATCGGGGTTCAGCGGAAATATCGCTGATTATGACGCGATCGCATTCGGCTGCCCTGCAATGGGCGCAGAGGTGCTTGAGGAAGATACATTCGAACCGTTCTTCACAGATATCGAGGGTTCTCTCGGCGGCAAGAAGGTACTTCTTTTCGGCTCCTACGGCTGGGGCGACGGCGAGTGGATGCGCAACTGGTACGACCGCACAAAGGCAGCAGGCGCAGAGCTTATCGGCGACGAGGGCTTCATCGTTAACGAAGCTGCTTCCGACGACGACCTTGCAAAGCTGAAAGAGCTTGCTTCGCAGCTTGCGTAAGGAGGAAATATGAAAAAGACGATTTCACTTATAAGCGCAGCGGCTCTCGCTGCATTTACCACTGCTTCGCTCCCTGTCAGTGCAGCTGACGGCGACAAGGTATACGGCACAATGAATATCCCATACGCCGATTTCTATGCGGCTGAGATAGACAACGCATACGACGTTGACGCAGTTTCATCCGCGACGGAGAAAAAGTGGTCGATGAACGAAGCAGGTCAGCTTGTTGCGGGTACATATAATGACGGAAAAGGAACGATTCTTGGTGTAAACTATCCTGTTGAAGTTGATTCCGCAGACGTTGACAAGCTTACAGAATACGGATTCACTAAGCTTGACAGCAAGCCTGCCGCATACAAGGAAGTAGCGGTTACACGAGATTCGCTGTCAGTTTCAAAGCTCGTTGATACGAACGGTGAGCAGAACGTAAGCGGTTCGGCGACTGTTATGACATCAACAAGATACGGAGACTATCAGCTCAACGTCAACGGATATCCCGAGGAGACTGACCTTTACGGCGTTATTGTGAATACGAAGGAGGGCGACAAGTACGCGCTCCGCCACCTTGAAAACATCTGGCGTGCAGGACAGCTTTCATGGTCGGCAGGAATCACCACCGAGGAAGGTCACGGCAACGAGCTGAAATACGATAACTACAAGAACTCTATGGGCAAGACTGTAACGTCCGTGACGTTCATCACGCTTGACGGCTACACGACTGTTGACGTCGGCGAGAACTATCTTCCCGTCAAGTTTGCGGGCGAGGTCAAGGCTGAGGATTCGACCGCGGGAACAGGAAAGACCGCTCTCACGCTGACAGGTTTCCCCGATGATTACAAGAAGAATATCAGCGTTGGCAACGGCTTTACTGCAACTGACAGCGAAATAAGCTATACCGATGCAAAGCCTGGAAAGTACACTGTAACGGTTACTGATGAGAGCGGCAGGTATGCATCGATGACAGGTGATTTCACGCTTACTGCTGACGAGATACCTGTAAAATATGCTGAGGGTAAGCTTGTTAAGGCTGACGGATTCTCAGACGATGACGCGGCGAACTTTATCAAGAATATCGCAAGCTTTGAGGTGAACGGCACTTCCTACAATGCCGCGGGCAAGCGCTCCGTGAAGTTAGTCGGCGATGACGGAGCTCTCGACTTTGCCGTAAAGTCCGGCGAGAACAATGTGTTCGACGGAAGCGGGAATTACACAGTGAAGGTCACGGCTACAGGCTATACAAAGCCGCTTGAATTCGAGATAAAGTCAGAGGCTGAGACTACAGCGACGGCGTCAAAGACCACGACAGCGACCATCTCTGCGACTACCTCAGGATCCACATCATCGGGAGCGACAACGAATCCGAAAACGGGCGTCCCGAGTGCGGCTGTCCCTGTGGCAGTCCTTGCACTTGCGGGCACTGCGGCATTTGCATTAAGAAAAAAGAATTCCTGATTTTTCCTTTCTCCTATAAAAATGACCTCCGCGGCAGTTTACTGCGGAGGTCAATTACTGTAAAGAGGTAATTTTATGCTGTTTCTTATATCACTTGCAATAGCGCTTACAGTAGCATTTTTGCTTGATAAGCCGCTGAAAAAACGCCCTGCCGTGTTCTATATCACAGCTGGGGTGCTTACTGTTGTTACAATTATTATTGAACAGTCGGACATTGAGATCACGAGCAGATTCATCCGTGATTATGTCCTCGGAATCTTCACACGCGGAGCTCTCGGAGCAGCGTTCTGGGCAGTCGTTATGTGGGCAGGTGCATTGCCGAACGGCTCTGCTCCGATAAAAAAGCTAATGCCAATTCGCGGCGAGCTTTCAATCACTGCGGCTATACTTACTTTTTCTCATATTATCACCTACGGCATGATATACATCACAAATCTGATCAAAGGCAGAACAGGCTCTGACTTCATTTTGACAAGTGCAGTATGCCTGATAATGGTGTTGATAATGATACCGCTCACTGTGATGTCATTCAAAACTATACGCAAGAAAATGAATGCAAGAACATGGAAGAAGATACAGCGTT
Organism: Ruminococcus sp. YRD2003; assembly: GCA_900109435.1. Classification (GTDB taxonomy): domain Bacteria; phylum Bacillota; class Clostridia; order Oscillospirales; family Ruminococcaceae; genus Ruminococcus; species Ruminococcus flavefaciens_G. Next base: position 52,746 of record FNZT01000015.1, read on the forward strand.
TAGCATATATTTTCTATGCATTCATCTATATTCACATCATTGTGCTTTTCGTACCGAAGGCACAGAAGGGCAGGGAAGGCTATTTTCTCAGTGTTCTTGTATACAGTCTTGTATTCATCGGCTATGCGGTCATGCGGATCCGCAAGGCATATATTGCAGAAAAAAAGCCCGAAAACAGGACTTTGCCGAATATTATCTGTACTTGTGCGATGATAATACCGTTGTCATTAGTCGGAGTTGTGTCACGTAATAAGAATAATGACTCTGCAAAAGTAGTTAACGGATCCGAAGATAGTTCGGTGGTATACACTTTTACAAATTCAGCAGCATCCGAAACCGCAACGACCACCACAGAAGCAAACATTGGAAAGACAACATCGGAAACTGCTGAATCTACCGAAACATCCGCAGCTATAACAACTGTGGAAACCACATCTACCGAGGAAAAAACAGAGGAAGAAACAACCACCGCAGATGAAACAAGTGCGGAAGAACAGCATGACGAACCTGAACAGGAACAGCATGAAGAAACACAGCCCGAAACGGAACCGCAGGTCACATATAAATACAGAAACGGCGAATACGAAGCCGAGGCTGAAGGTTATGCGGGAACCGTTCACGTTAAACTGACCATAGAAAATGACACGATAACAAGCATTTCCGCATGGGCAGACGACGATGATCCCGAATACTTCAATGATGCAATGAATACGATCATACCGCAGATAGCGTCAAAAGTAAGTGCAGACGGCATTGATGCTTGTTCAGGAGCGACATACAGCTCAAATGGCGTAATTGAGGCAGCAAGGAAGGCATTGGAACAGGCGAAGAATTGATATGAAGAATGGATTTCGGATTTAAACATTTCCCCTGTGCATTCGCAATGACTATATGAAGATAACGTATCGGGCAAGATTTCTGATGAACGCTTTTCTGTGATGTCAGCAGGATATGAGCGGTTACGCAACCTCATCTTAAAATCTTAAATACTTCTTTATCGGCGCTCCTCTAAAACCGCGGCGCGATTTCTTTATCAGCCATATTTCAGACACCATTATGGAATAAAAAACGGCGCGGAAAACAAAAAAAGGCTGCCAAACGGGAACTATTGGCAGCCTTTACTTATGTATCAAAGAATTACTTGAAGTATCTCTTGAGCAGACCCTCAAAAGCCTTGCCGTGACGAGCCTCATCGCGAGCCATCTCGTGAACGGTGTCATGGATAGCGTCGAGGTTGAGTTCCTTAGCCTTCTTAGCGAGCTTGAGCTTGCCCTCGGTAGCGCCGTGCTCGGCAGCAACGCGCTTCTCGAGGTTCTCCTTAGTAGAGTCGGAGAGCACTTCACCGAGGAGCTCAGCGAACTTTGCAGCGTGCTCAGCCTCTTCAAAAGCAGCCTTCTCCCAGTATGCGCCTATTTCCGCATAGCCTTCTCTGTAGGCAACGCGAGCCATAGCGAGGTACATACCGACCTCGGTACATTCGCCGTTGAAGTTAGAGCGAAGCCCCTCGATTATCTCGGGATCGGTGACGTCCTTAGCGACGCCGAGAACGTGCTCGCAAGCGAAAACGAGCTCTTTGCTCTCGTCCATGACCTTGAATTTAGCGCCGGGAACGCCGCACTGAGGGCACTTCTCGGGGGGAGCATCTCCCTCGTGAACGTATCCGCAAACTGGACAAACATATTTAGCCATAATAAAAAACCTCCGTGAAAAAATATATAAAGCCCGAAAAGGCGCATAGCGCCTCGGACTTTGAAACATTAGACCGTGTGCTTAACTCGGTCGTGCTCCTCAGCACGTTTGCCGTCGTTGAAGCGGTCGAGCGTGCCTACGAGGTAGCCTGTGATGCGCCTGATCCTGTCGAACGGGATATCCGCGAAATTGTATTTGAGGTCCACGAAATCTCCGTCAGCGGTCACAGTCATTTCGGTGATCTCTCTGCCGCGGTATTTTTTCTTGCCGTACTCGATATACGCGTCGATCTCCTGCTGAGGGAGCTGTTCACCGATAACATTAACCTTCATTGCGAAACGCCTCCGTAAAAAATATAGAAATTAGCCAAAAATCGTCTTGACTTTTGTCTGAATATATTGTATCATAATAAAAGCAAAAAATCTGTTGCATTTGCAACAAAGGAGAAAAAATATGTTACCCGAGCAAAACATTTTATTCAGAGGAGTATGCGAATCCGACTCCCGCCGCATGATGACGTGCTTCAACACCGAGGTAAAGAAGTACCGTGCGGGGAGCCGTATCGCTGATTTTTCCCACAATGCTGACAAGGTAGGCATAATCCTGAGCGGCAGGGCAGTAATGGTGCGCTACGACATAAACGGCATCCGCACCATAGTCGAGACCCTTGACGAGCAGGGGATATTCGGGGAATTTTTCACATTCACGGGAAGTCACCGCAGCTCGGTCGAGATAGATGCCGACAGTGACTGCGAGGTGATGTTTTTCCGCCGCAGCGAGATACTGAAGCGCTGCGAGAACGCGTGCAAATGCCATTCAATGGTAGTTGAGAACCTGCTGATGCTGATGTCGGAGAAGGCGATAGCCCTGAGCGAGCGCATCGAGGTACTCAGCCAGCGCTCGATAGAGGACAAGCTCATCAGCTTCCTGCAAATAACCGAGGACAACACGCCGAAAGGCGACACACCGCAGATACCGTTCTCAACGACAGTGCTCTCCGACTATCTCTGCGTGAACCGCAGCTCGCTCCAGCGCGAGATGACGCGGCTGAAGGAGGCGGGAGTGCTGACCATCTCCAAGCGGAAATTCCGTCTTATACGCGGCGGAGAGCCGTGAGCATTCAGCCGATATACATAACGTAGACCTGACATGGATTAGCCTCGTCCCAGAGCGGGAGCACCTCAAGCTCCTTGAAGCCGAGGCTGAGATAGAATCTGTTTGTCCTGTCGTAGTCTTCATACATACCCATTTTAACGGTCTTTACCTGCATGAAGCTGTAGCCGTTTTGTGCAGCGAAGCTTCGTGCGGCATCAAAGAGCTCCCTGCCCGCGCCGCAGCGGTGGAGCTCTTTTTTCACGCCCATCACAGCGAGCTCAACGGTATCCCTGCCTGTTTCTTTGAGGCAAAGGAAACCCGCGGGGGCACCGTCTGCGAAAGCGGCGAAGAACGGCTGACTGGGGCAGTCATTGATGTATTTTTCACGGCTCTCATCCACCTCGAACCACTCTTTGAGCCCTTCGAGTATAACGCGTGCGATCCGCTGTTTTTCGGCGATATCGGTTACTTGTTCTATATGCATGAGTTACTCCTTTGGAAAATGGCAGATGAAAGACATCTGCCAATTACATTATAAACTGTAGTGACGTTCCGAGAGCTTGTACTCGAACTTTTCGACTGGCAGGGGCTTATCGAACAGGAATCCCTGAGCATACCTGCAATTATTCTCGCGCAGGATCTGCACCTGATGAACTGTCTCGACGCCCTCGGCGATACATTCCATACCGAGCTTCTGCGCCATAGATACGACATGAGTGAACAGAACGGCGCGGCAGCTCTTGTCGTTGTCCTCGTCCACGGGGAGGAAACTTTTGTCGACCTTGAGCACATCCCACGGTATGTCGGTGAGGAGCTTCAGTGACGAATAGCCGACGCCGAAGTCATCGACGGAAGTGCCGATGCCCTCCCACTGCAAACCGCTCACGAGCTTCTTGAGGTCGCGGAACTCGACGTCGGTATAGGTCTCGGTGAGTTCGACCTCAATGAAACTATGAGGGATCCTGTACTTGTCTATGATCTCGACAATTTGTTCCTGCAAGTCAACGTCAGCCATATGCTTTCGTGAGAAGTTGACGGAAACGGGCACAACGTGCCTTCCCTCGTCGAGCCAGCGTCTGATATCGCGGCAAACGTGCTCCAGCATATAGAAGTCGAGCTTGCATACGTCGCTGTTCTGCTCGAAAATGGGTATGAAATCGGCAGGCGGGACGATACAGCCGTCGCGCAGCCAGCGGCAGAGAGCCTCTGCGCCCGAAATCTCGCCTGTATCGATATCCACCTTCGGCTGATAGTACACGAGGAATTCCTCATTTTGTATCGCATAAGGGAAAAGCTGCTGTAAATGGACGATCCTTTCCTTATTTGCGACCATGACTTCGTTGAAGTAAACAACGTCGTCATTTTGCGGCTGACGCGCAGACTGCGACGCGGAAATGACCTTATCGATGATATCGCCGGGCGAGTTTAGCTCGAAGCCCTCGGGGATAATAAAGACGCCGGTGCAGGCAGACACCATAACTCTGTCGCCCGTGTCCCTGTCATAGATAACAGCAGCGCCCGAGAGGTAGCGCAGCACGCGGTCAAGCTCGGAACGGCTGCATATCATGATGAAGTTATCGCCGCCGCATCTGCAAACGGTACTCTCGTCGTCGAGGTCATCGTTGAGTGTATTGTAGTAGCCCTTCATAGCGATGGAGCCGGCGTTTCTGCCGACCTGCTGATTGACGAGCGAGAAGTGCTTGAGATTGAAGTGCAGAGCGACCTTGCCGACGAGTCTGTCCTCCAGAGCGAGCTTTTCCATGTGACCGATAAAGTACCTGAGATTATGGAAGCCGTCGGGGTCGTAGAAAGTGAGTTTGTCGGTAACGTGCTTCAGTCTGAGGCGGCTGATAAAGGTCATGGTAGTTTTGAGAGCGAGCGTGATGCGTTCACGTTCGGTGTAGCTCCACGGCTCTGCGTCCTTGGCGATAGACACCTCACAGACAGCGACGCTGTTTATCTCGGTAACGAGCCTGTCGGAGATGGCGACGACGCATTCCTCACCCGTATTGAAAACACAGGTCGAGCGTCCTTTGCCCGTAGCCTCGTCCTTGAGCGAGTCATAGAAAAAGACAACGACCTTCGAGATGCGCAGTATTTTGCATAGCCCTGTGATATACGAGCGGATAGCCATAGGGTCGGGCACAGCGAGCTTGCTAAGATTCTTGAGATACTCCTCAAACAAGATATAGTATTCCATATAAACTCCCCATTTCGGAAAAAGACGTTAGACCGTCCGAGTGACGGATAACATTATATATAACATTATATCACAGCACAAAGCAATATTGCAATAAGGAACGGCAAACATTTACATTTTGTTCAAAGGGTGAGGCAGATTTTCGTCATTTCGATGAAAACGGAAAAATATTTAACTCTCGCACTATCTGACATACACACCGCAGTAAAGCGCAATAATTTGCTTGACAAAAAGGTATTACAGTAGTAAAATAATTATCAGAGATGATCCATGTCACGCTCATTTTGCGCACTGCTGAGTGCTGTATAAGCGTATGCCGAACGGTGATTTGTAAGATGTGCACAATATGAAGCAGCCAAAAGCGGTGAAATGCACAATTTTCTGTTATGTACAAAAAAGCCCTTTGACAAAAACTCCATTTTGTGATATAATGTACATTAGGATCATTATTATGATAATTGCAGATTCCGATCTGCTGTTCAAGGAATCGGATATCGGAAAGGAACAATCACTATGTCAAAGATAATTGCAGTTACATCAGGAAAAGGCGGCACAGGAAAGTCATCGGTATGTGCCGGACTTGGCTACACTCTCGCAAAGCAGGGGCACCGCACGCTTCTTATCGAGCTTGACTTCGGTCTGAGATGTCTCGACATCATGTTCGGAGTAGAGAACGAGATAAAGTACGACCTCGGTGACGTCCTTGCAGGCAGAAAGACTGCTCTCGACGCGGTACAGACAGTTCCTATGGCAAACAACCTCAGCCTTCTCTGCGCGCCCAAGACTCTCACGTCCGTAAATGCGAAGCAGATAGTTGAGATATGCCGCTCTGTAAAGAAATATTTTGAATATATCATCATCGACACAGGCGCAGGCATCAATTCACACGTCTTCGATATCGTTGAGCAGGCGAACCTCATACTTGTAATCTCAACGCCCGACCCCGTGTGCATCAGAGACGCGAGCCTCATGTCAGACGAGTTCTACAACCGCGGCAACAAGAGCCAGCGTCTGATAATCAACAAGATAAGCAAGAAAGTCATCGGCGAGGCGCTTGTATCTAACCTCGACGAGATAATCGACAAGGTGGGCGTACAGCTCATCGGCGTTATTCCCGACGACTTCACCATGACAGTCGCAACAGGCAAGGGCAATCCTATCCCGACAGATTCGTCGGCACTTAAAGCATTTGACGCAATATCCAAGCGGCTCGGCGGAGAATTCGTGCCGCTCACGGTAAAGACAGCATAAATAAAAAAAGCACTTCCGCTCGGAGGGGAAAGGACAGAAAAATGAAGATCGCGATCATTGCTCATGACGCTAAAAAGGAACTAATGGTACAGTTTTGCAGTGCCTACTGCGGAATACTGTCCAAGCATACACTTATTGCTACCAACACAACAGGAAAGCAGGTCAGCGAAGCAACGGGACTTCCCATAAAGCGCTATCTCAGCGGAAGAGGCGGTGCCGAGCAGATCCTCGCACTGCTGTCCTGCAACGAGGTCGATGTGCTCCTCTTCTTCAGAGACCCCATCAACCCCAAATCCACAGACGTGAACGATATGAACCTGCTGAGGCTGTGTGACGTGCATAACGTCCCCGTAGCCACCAATATAGCAACAGCCGAGGCGCTCATCCTTGCACTTGAAAGAGGCGACCTTGACTGGCGAGAGGTCGGCAGTCCGGGAATATAAACCGTATGCGGTACCGTGTCTGGTACACGGTATCGCTTAATTGTCCCTGTTCAGGGACAATTTTCATGTTAGGGCAAATCGCCCAAATGTATAAAATCTGATTTGAAAGGCTGAAAACTATGGCAAATAACATCAAGCGCCCCAACGGTACAGAGGACGTCCTCCCGAAGGACATACACAAGTGGTATACCGTTGAGAAGATAGCGCGCGAGACCGCGGAGAGCTACGGCTTCGGCGAGCTGCGCTTCCCCACCTTCGAGAACACCGACCTCTTCCTGCGCTCGGTCGGCGAGACGACAGATGTCGTACAGAAGGAGATGTACACAGTAAAAGCAAAGGAGACCGAGTTCACGCTCCGTCCCGAGGGCACGGCAGGCGCTATCCGCGCAATGCTCCAGAACGGAATGCTCAACGAGGCACTGCCGCAGAGGATATTCTACATCATCTCCTGCTTCCGCCATGAGAGACCGCAGGCGGGAAGACTGCGCGAGTTCCACCAGTTCGGACTTGAAATGGCAGGAAGTCCCGCACCGTCAGCGGACGCCGAGGTCATCAGCCTTGCCAAGAACATACTCGACCGCCTCGGGCTCAAGAACATCGAGCTCCACATCAACTCCATCGGCTGCCCGACCTGCCGCGCGAAATATCACGACGCGCTGAGGGCATACTTCGAGCCGCGCAAGGACGAGCTCTGCGACACCTGCAAGGAGCGCCTCGTCAAGAATCCTATGCGCCTTCTCGACTGCAAGAGCCCCGAAGACCGTGAGATAGCCAAGGACGCACCCGTCATCCTCGATTATCTCTGCGATGAGTGCAGCGAACACTTCACAAAGCTGAAGAAATACCTTGACAATGCGGGCATAGCTTACACTGTCGACCCCAAGATAGTACGCGGACTTGACTACTACACCAAGACAGTTTTCGAGTTCATCACGACGGAGATAGGCGCTCAGGGAACAGTTTGCGGCGGCGGACGTTACGACGGGCTCATCGAGCAGCTCGGCGGACAGCACACTCCCGCCCTCGGTTTCGGTATGGGCATTGAGCGTCTGCTGCTTGTCATGGACAAACAGGGCTGCGACTATCTCGCGCCGAAGAAGTGCGACATCTACTTTGCAACGATGGGTGACGCGGCTCTTGAAAAGGCAATGGAGCTCTCGCGGGCGCTCCGCGAATACGGATATTTTGCCGAATACGACCTTATGGGACGCGGCTTGAAAGCGCAGATGAAGTACGCGAACAAGATAGGAGCGGCATTCACGATAGTCCTCGGAGACAACGAGCTCGAAGAGGGCAAGGCAAAGCTCAAGGAAATGGAAAAGGGCGAGGAAGTAACGATATACCTCGGCGACAAGTTCGCAGCTTCGTTTGAAGAGGTATACTTCAATAAAATGCTTGATTTTATGGACGAGGAGACAGGCGGAAACGGCTCGCTCTTCGCATTTACAGGGGAGGATAAATAAATGGACAGTATGAAGGGACTCAAAAGGACGCATTATTGCGGTGAGGTCACCGAGACAGGCAAAGAAGTCGTAGTAGGCGGCTTCGTAGATAGGATAAGGGACAAGGGCGGCGTAATATTCATCGTCCTTCGCGACAGGACAGGCGTTGTACAGCTTATGTTCAACGACAAGTCCGACCCCGCCGTATTTGAAAAGGCAGCATCCTGCCGCAGCGAGTACGTGCTTATGGCAAAGGGCGAGGTCATTGAGCGCGAGAGCAAGAACGACAAGCTCAAAACAGGCAACGTCGAGATATTCGTAAGCGACCTGCGCATACTCTCAAAGGCAGAAACTACACCGTTTGAGATAACCAACGAGACAAAGGTCAACGAAGAGCTCCGCCTCAAATACCGTTACCTCGACCTCCGCCGCGCACCGCTCCAGCAGAACATCATCATGCGTCACGAGATAGCAAAGGTAACGCGCGAATACTTCTACGAGAACGGCTTCCTCGAGATAGAGACACCGATGATGATGAAGTCCACACCCGAGGGCGCGCGCGACTACCTCATCCCCTCACGAGTACATCAGGGCAAGTTCTACGCACTGCCGCAGTCTCCGCAGATATACAAGCAGCTCCTTATGATAGCGGGCTATGACCGCTATATCCAGCTTGCACGCTGCTTCCGCGACGAGGACCTCCGTGCAGACCGCCAGCCCGAGTTCACCCAGATAGACCTCGAGATGTCGTTCGTAGACGCCGAGGACATACAGGAGTGCGTTGAAGGCTTCATTCAGCGCGTGTTCAAGGAGATAAAGGGCGTAGACGTGCAGCTCCCGCTACAGAGACTGACATTTGCCGACGCGATGAACCGCTACGGCTCGGACAAGCCCGACACACGCTTCGGCTTTGAGATACAGGACATCACCGACACGGTCAAGGACATTGACTTTGTGGTATTCAAAAACGCAATAGAAGAGGGCGGAAGCGTCCGCGCCATCAACGTTAAGAACGGCGCCGCGACCTACACTCGCAAGGAGATAGACAAGCTCGTCGAGCACGCCAAGGGTATCGGAGCAAAGGGACTTGCCTACATACGCTGGGCAGACGAGCCCAACTGCTCGTTCAAGAAGTTCCTTGCAGACGGCGACCTTGAAAAGATATGCGCCGCAGTAGATGCACATGAGGGCGACCTCGTGCTCATCTGCGCCGACAAGACCAAGACGGTCCTCTCCACCCTCGGAGCTATCCGCCTCATCTGCGGAAAGCGCCTCGAAGTCATCCCCGAGGACAAGTACAACTTCCTCTGGATAACGGAAATGCCCTTCTTTGAGTATGACGACGAGAGCGGCACATGGGTAGCGGCTCACCACCCCTTCACAATGCCCATGGAGGAATGCCTCGACTATCTCGACACAGACCCCGCAAATGTACGTGCCAAGGCGTGGGACCTCGTTCTCAACGGCACCGAGCTCTCCAGCGGCTCTATGCGTATCACAGACTATGAGCTCCAGCAGAGGATGTTCGAGGCGCTCGGCATGACCGATGAAGAAATAGACGCGAAGTTCGGCTTCCTTGTTGACGCATACCGCTATGCAGCGCCTCCTCACGGCGGAATGGGCATCGGACTCGACCGCCTTGCGATGATAATGTGCGGAGCAGACAGCCTCCGTGACGTAACAGCCTTCCCGAAGGTACAGAACGCGAGCGAGCTTATGAGCGAGTGCCCGTCCACAGTCGACAAGGCGAGCCTCGACGTGCTCGGCATCGCGGTAACAAAGACCGAAGAGGAATGATGCGAGCTGATGCGGCAGCGAGACGAATCCCCGCGAGCCGATAAAAAGAAAAGCCCTGAAGGAGCAAAGCTTCTTCAGGGCTTTTGGTTTAAGCGACAGCGGTTTTGATACCGAAGTAGAGCAGCACAAGTATGCCGAGGACTATTCTGTACCAGCCGAACACCTTGAAATCGTGTTTTTTGATGTAGTCCATGAGGAACTTGATGACGAAGATCGACACAGCGAACGCGACTATCATACCCACGAGGAGTATTCCGAGCTCCGCGCCCGAGAAAGTGCCGCCGTCCTTGAGGACGTACTTGACTATTTTCAGCAGACTTGCGCCGAACATAACAGGCACAGCGAGGTAGAAAGTGAACTCAGCAGCGACTGTACGCGAGATACCGATAAGGAGGGCGCCGACAATAGTTGCACCCGAACGCGAAGTACCTGGGAAGAGCGCGGCGAGGAGCTGAAAACCGCCGATTATTAGTGCCGACTGATACGTGAGCTCGGCAATGGAGTTTATCTTAGGCTTGCGTTCCTTGTTCCAGTTCTCGACCACGATGAAAGCCACACCGAAGGTAATGAGAGCGAGCGCCACGACCCACGGTTTATAGAAATGTTTTTCTATCCAGTCGTCAACAAGCAGACCGATCACTGCGGCGGGGATACACGCCACCACGACCTTGAACCACATCTGCATTGTATCAGCCTTGACGTAAGCGCCGAAGCCTTCTTTTTTCCACGGATGAGGGTTGTTCTCCTTACCAAAGGGGAAGAGCTTCTTCCAGAAGATGATGACTACCGCCATGATCGCTCCGAGCTGGATAACGACGTCGAACATCTTGATAAAGGCTTTGTTGGCTTCAATGTCATCGCTGACGTGGAGGTTCAGGAACTCGTCAACGAGAATGAGGTGCCCCGTACTGCTGACGGGCAGCCACTCGGTTATACCCTCGACAATGCCGAGGATAACGGATTTGAGGAATTCAAATATCATATTGTTGTCCTTTCATGTATGTAATAGTGATACAAATAAGTATAACATATAATTGCGGAAATAGCAAGCCCTCTGCATAAAACAGAGGGCTTTGGTGATCCGAGTTTTTATCGCTGAGAAGAAGTCTGCGTATTGCGCGGAGTTTTCTCAACCTTCGTACTTAGGAAGGTATCGCGATTCTCCGTGAATCTCATACTGTCCTTGACCGTATAGTCGGACGCGCTGTTCTTCATATGAACAGTTTTCAGTTCTGAGAGCTTAGGCAGAACGACGATACAAGCGATAATGAGACCGATAGCGAAGCTTAAAAGAATACCACCCATATCATCAACCTCCTGTCAGAATGTGGAGCAGGAACCAGAGTATCGAACCGAGCACACCGATTCCGCCAGTGATACCGAGGAACATACCTGCCGCCTTGCCGACATCTGCGGGAAGATTGCCCACGAGCTTTCCCGTCTGACCGTTCATAGCAAAGGTGTACTTGTTGTTATTCCAGGTGGTGTTGAGTATCCACACAGGGTAGAGGGCATACTGCGCCTTGCCGCCCTTGAGCTTTACAGCTGAGCTCTCGCAGTGTACGGAGTCATAGCCTCTTACAGTAGCAGCGAAAGCAGCCTCGGTGCTCTTTTTTATGCGGGTATTGGCGCGCTCGACGCTCTCAGCGGATGAAACGTCGTACTTGTCGGCGAGATAGCCTGACAGGTAAGCCGTTTTGAAGTCGACAGCCTGAGTAAAATCGAACGGCTCGATAGACTCCATGAGGTCGTCGGGCATTTTCTGCGAACCGTCGACGGGCACGTGCTCGAAAGCGATCTTACCCTTGCGGACAGCCTGATAATAGGAAGTTTCCACATAGCGGTAGTTAGCGTCGGTCCACGACTTTTTCTTTTCTGCGCGGAAGCACATACTTGCGTCAGCCTCCGCACCGAAGAGCCACACGGGGACATAAAGTCCCTTTATCTCGTCGATGTGGTTCTGGTCTTTAAAGACTTTGGGGAGCAGTGATTTTCCCGAAACGTACTTCTCATAGGCAGCCTTAGCGGCGTCCTTATTGAGCTTGAAGGGGATGATGAGGTCGGGGCGCAGGTCGCCCGAGAAGGTACCCGCCATTATGACGGGGTTATTGCAGTAGGGGCAGAATGAGGCGCCTGTAGTCTCCTCGGCGATTATCTGACCGCCGCAGGATTTGCAGGAGTAGACGCGCATATTGCTTGTCTCGCCCTCTTCCCATTCACCGCCTGCCTCGTTCTCCCACGACATATCGTCGCCCATGGATTCATTAAGCTGCTCGTTGTAGTCCTGTACTGTCTCGACGTCGAATTCGGTGTCGCAGTACGGGCATTTCATTCTCTGCGCGGTGCTGTTGAACTCGAGTTTAGCGCCACAGCAAGGGCATTTATATTCGTTAGCGTAAGACATATTATTACCTCCGACGGCAATACGTTTACTTTACGATATCGTCGTCATTGAAGGGGTCGCCGCACTCGCCGCAGAACTTGGGCGGGTTGAACGGGTCAGCGGGCTCCCATCCGCACTTGTCACACTTGTACTTTGGAGCGCCTGCTGGCTTGGGACTGCCGCACTCAGCGCAGAACTTGCCCTTATTCAGAGCACCGCACGAGCAGGTCCAGCCCTCAGCGTCAGCGGGCTTGGGGCTGCCGCACTCGGCGCAGAACTTGCCTGTATTGCCGGTATGACCGCAAGAACAAGCCCAAGTATCGGCAGCAGGAGCGGGAGCGGGCATAGGCTTGCCGCACTCAGCGCAGAACTTGCCTGTGTTGCCGACCTTGCCGCAAGCGCAGTTCCATGTAGCACCGCCGCCAGTAGCAGCAGCACCGACAGCACCGGCAGCAGCGGCTGCGGCATTGTTCTGAGCACCCATAGCAAAGAGGCTCTGAGCGTTCATGCCGCCTACCTGCTGAGCCATATTAAGACCGTAGAAGCCCATAGCAGCGCCGTTCGGATTGTCTGCCGCCTTCTTCATAGCCTCAGCCTGAGCGCCTACGAGAGTAGAAGCAGCGTGTGTAGCGTTTGTATCCCACATGAGGTCTTCGTACTTCTTGATACGTTCCTTGTCCTCATCGGGGATGCTTACGGACTCGATAGCGAGAGTAACGAGCTCAAGACCGCGCTGTTCGAGCCAGAAGGGGTTGAGCAGAGACTTCATAGCCTCTGTGATAGCCTCGGTCTCGCCTGGGAGCTTGTCGTACTGGATATTCTGGCTCAGCTTGGCGAAAGCGGGCTGAAGCTTAGCGTAAACCTCGCCTTTGAGCTGTTCCTCGATATCGGAGAACTTGTATGAATCCTTAACGTTTCCGCAGAGCTTGTAGAGTGTCATAGGATTGGCCACTTTCAGCGAGAAGAGGCCGAAGCAGCGGAGGTCTACAGAAAAGCTCATATCGAGCTTGGGGTAAGTAACGTTGAACGGAACAGGACGGGGAGTACCGAACTTCTTGTTCGTCATTTCCTTGATGTTGAAGTAGTAGATACGCTGGTCGTGAGCAGTCTCACCGCCGAAAGTCACACGTCTTGCGAGGACCTGAACGGTCTCCTTGAGGCTGCCGAGGAGGTCGCCCGAGAAGACGGTAGGCTCTGTGGAAGTATCGTAAACGTATTCGCCCGAAACGGCGCAGATCTCGACAGGCTGACCCTGATCGACGATCATCATGCACTGACCCTCATTAACGACGATAACACTGCCGTTGGTGATGATGTTATCGCTGCCCTTGGTATTGACGCCCTTCTTGACCTGTTTCTGACCCTTGACAACGAAAGTGTCGTTTGGGATAGTATCGCAGTAGAAGAATTCCTTCCACTGGTCGGCGAGGATAGCGCTTCCTGCGCCCATGATAGCCTGACCGATACCTGTGTTCATAGCGGAATTAGCGGCGTTTTTGATGATTTGTTTAAGTCCCATGATAATAGCTCCTTTCGGGTGATACCCTTAAAATTACGGAAAAACCGTATAATAAGCAATTTCATGTCGAATGACCGACATTAACTAATTATAACACATAATTAATAAAAAAGCAATAGGAGCGGGAAGATATTTCCGATTTTTTCAGCAGAAAACGAAAAAAGCCTGCGAAGTGTGAGAACTCCGCAGACTTCTGTTTTTTCAGTTCGACGCTTTATTCAAGGCTTATGCGATCGTAGCTCACGGACTTCTCGTCCACGTTTATGAGGAGGAAAGAAGCCCCCTCCAAGCCTGCGGCTGAAACCGAGACAACGTTCCCGTTCACGAAATCCTGATGAGAGTGCCCGATGGCAGCAAGCTCGAATCCTGCGATATATTGGCTTTTGCAGGCTTCGTGGAAGGAGCCGTCCTTCAGGCTTGACAGCGGAGGGAAAGGGTAAGGAGAATCAACATCAAGAAAGAGAAAATGCGAAAAATGCAATTTATGACCGAGAAATTCGTCCTCGTAATACAGCGGCATCCGTCTGATGAACTGCAATTGCTCCTCGGAGATCTTTGCCCTGATACCGTCATAATACGCTCTCAGGTGTTCGACGTCAGGGTCGATATCTACTCCGTATGCAGCATAGAGCTCGCAATTTCCCTTCAGACAAACGACATCGCTGTTTTTTAAAAGGTCGAGGCACTCGAATTCTTCATTTCCGCGCTGGAAAATATCCCCGAGAAATACGGTAAGGTCGGCGTTTTGCGCCTTTATCCGTTCAAGTACGGTCTCCAGAGCTTTCAGGTTACCGTGAATATCGGAAAAAACTGCGATCTTCATAACTGCTCCTTTCATTTCTATGTGTAATGATGTGGGAAATGTTAAATGCAATGCGATATCAAGTTATAACAATTTACAAATGCACCTCTTGCAGAACAGATGTTCCACGTGGAACATTGCAGGTTTTAACGTTGTTTTTTTTGAAAAAAACAGCCTTTTAAAAGCAAGATTTTAATATTAAATGTTCTGCTAATAAGTAATAAATGATTTATCTATATAGTGAGCGAAGCTCACTCCCACTCGCTCCATATTTCGGGACAATAGCCTACTGTAGCCATTTTCCCGTTGCGGACCACAGGGGTCCTGATGAGCTGCTGATTCTCGAAGAGCTTTTCCTCGCGGTCGCTGTCGGAGAGATACTTCATCAGAGTTAGGGTCTGTTTGTCCTTTGCAGCTTCGTTTATCAGCGATTCTACGCCGCTTACGGCACGCTTCACGTTGTCGAATTCACCGCGGCTCATACCTTTTTCTTTCATATCTATGGACTGAAATCTGATACCGCGCTCCTTGAACCAGCGCTCGGCTTTTTTGGTGTCGAAGCACTTTTTTTGCCCAAATATCTGGATATTCACGGTCAGTCCTCCTTATCGGATATGTCGGTCAGAGAGGCAAGCTCCTTGTCCTTTCTGAAATCTATGCTGATGAGGTCGAGCCCGTTTTGCGCGAAATACAGCCTTATAGTGGTAAAGCGCGAGAACATCGGTATCCGCGTGGAATGGGTCACAAGAGCTCCTCCTGTGCCGTTCCATGTGAGAGTTCCGCTCGCAGTGCCCATCGCGAAAATGGTCAGCGGTATCTGCGCGAGCTCGCTTTGCTGCGATGAAGCGGTCACCGAGACTTCGTACCAGCCAGGTTCCAGGACAGTGAGCGCAAAGCTGTGATTCGTCCCTTTTACCGATTTTACTGCGGATAAGTCGATGCTCAGACCGTCGGTCAGGTCGTAGAATACTACGGGTTCGTCGGAGGTCTGCTCCTCTTGGGGGCGTCCCTCAACGGTGACCGTATCGCCCTCGCCTATGGTGCGCCTGAAGGCATTCGTCGTGAGGATAAAGCGGCAGATATTGGCGGCATTCCGCTGTAATTCGCCGCGTGTGAGGTCTCCCGAGGCAAGGCTCTCAAGGGTGTTGTCGGGGTTCTCGTCGCCGTCCGCGCAGACCATGTAAACGTCGTTCTGAGCCTTTGCCATAGCCGCAAAGTCGCTTTCGTCGTGGTCTTTGCCGCGGCGGTTTATCTTAGCCCACCAGTCGGTCATCGTGAAGCCCGTGAAGCCCCAGTCCTTGCGGAGAATGGTGGTGTTGAGGTCGTAGTTTCCTGCCGTCCACAAGCCGTTTAACTTGCCGTAGGTGGTCATTATCGAGGTCGCTCCGCCCTGTTTTACGGCTATTTCAAAACCTTTCAGGTATATCTCGCGCAGAGCTCGCTCTGATACGACGGAGTCGAGGAAGTGGCGGTTCGTCTCCTGATTATTGCCGCAGAAATGCTTTATCGTGCCCGTTACTCCCGATTCGCGCATACCGCGGAGCTCCGCGGCTGCAATGGTGCCCGTGAGGTACGGGTCCTCCGAGAAATACTCGAAATTACGCCCGTTGAGCGGGTGACGGTGGATGTTCATTCCCGGACCGAGCAGGCAGTCGACTTTGTTCACGCTCATTTCCATGCCCATGCAGCGGAAGAGCTCCGTGATGAGCTCCTTGTTGAAAGTGGAGGCTAACATCGTGCCGTTTGGCAGGCTGAATGCCTTTGTACCGCAGTCGAGACGCATTCCCGAGGGTCCGTCCGAGCAGCACGCCGCGGGTATCCCGAGCTCGTTGAGCCTGTCGGTGACACCGCCGAATGCGGACGCCGTTCCCGCCGTAACCCGTGGACTTCCCATGCCCTCGCCGCGTATTATGCAGGCAAGCTCGCTGTCACTGAGCTGCGCGATGAACTCGTCCATAGTGTGCTCGCCGCGGTAGACGTCGGCAAGACGAATGCCTTTATCTCCCGTATATTCGAGCTCTGCGGGGAGCCGTTCGAGCCTGCGGGCGTCCTCGTCGACCTCGCTGAGCGGTACGGGCTCGAAACCGAGCTTGAAGCCGTCACCGTCGGGGAGGGGGCGGAAGCGCTCGAACGCCTCCACAGGCGCAAGTGCCTGCTCGCAGCGGCGTACCACCGCGGTTTCGTGAAGTTCGATATTTGCCGAATCTTCGCTGTTGCAGCCGCCGATGAAGAATCTGTATCTGCCCTTTTCGAGCACAAAGCAGCTCTTGTTGCCCGTAACGCCGCTGTCGTCGTAGGAGGCGTTGTCGCTCAGGTCAGCGGTCAGAATGAGGGTCTGCTCCTCGTTCGGAGCGAGATTGCGCGTTTTCTCAAAGGCACAGAGTGTCTTGACGGGCTGTCCGAGCTCGCCCTGCGGGCGGCTGAGGTACATCATCACGACCTCTTTGCCGCAGTATTTGCCTGTATTCCGCACTTTTACGTAAATGCTCGCGGTCAGTCCGCTGACCTCGCAGGTCTGCACCTCTACGTCAAAGGTCGTGTACGAAAGTCCGAAGCCGAACGGATAGCGTACCTTTTCAGGGGCGAATGTGTCGAAATATCGGTATCCGACGTAGATGTCCTCGGCATAGAAGTTGCGCTCGCGGTCGCCGAAATAAGCGTGCGAGGGGTAGTCCTCGACGCTGTAGGCTATCGTGTCGGGGAGCTTGCCGCAGGGGCTTATCCTGCCCGTCAGTACGTCAGCCGCGCCCGTGCCGCCTGTCATGCCGCCCTGCCATACGTACAGCAGAGCGTCGGGAGCTGTGCTCTCGATGTATCCGAGGTCTATAAGTCCGCCCACATTCAGCAGAACTACGACCTTTTTGAATGCCGCACGCACCTTCGCGAGCATATCCTTTTCCTTGTCCGTCAGCAGGAAAGAGCCCGCCTCTACGCGCGATTCCATTTCTTCGCCTGCGGTGCGTCCGATTATAACTATCGCCGTTTCGCCCTTTGCTGCGGCATTTTCCACGACTTCTTCGCTGAGCGGCATTTCCTCCTGCGACCACGGCTCGGCGCCCCAGCCGCTCCCGAGGTCGATGGGATTTGCCTCGTCCCACTCGCGGTAGATGCCGAGAAGCTCCTCGTTCACCTTTACGCCCGCTTCCATGAGCCCGTCGGTGATGCCTGTCACCTTAGAAACGTTGACCATTCCGCCCGAGCCTGTGCCGCTCTTGTAGTAGTGGAGCTGTATGCGCCCGAATACGGAGACTGTCTCGTCTTTGTTCAGCGGCAAGGCTCCGTTGTCGTTGCGGAGCATGACTATGCCCTCTGCTGCAGCGTCTGCGGCTGTGCGGAGATAGTGCTCCCAGTCAAGAATCCTGTTCATAAGCTTGTCCTCGCTTTATAAAATATATGATTAATTATATCATAAGTTTGTGGAAATTGCAAGCGGAGCGGGGAAATGAAAAACACTTCCGTCTGTATTGACAAATCTCGTTTTTTATAGTATAATATATAAGTATTTTTTATTTTATCTAAGGAGTTGTTCATTATGGGTAAGCAGATGTCAAGATCAAGCTACGACAAGCTCGTCCTCGAGCTTGACGACCTCAAGATCAATAAACGTAAGGAAGTTGCAGAGAGACTTAAAGTCGCTCGTTCGTACGGAGACCTCTCCGAGAACGCCGAGTACGATGAGGCTAAAAACGAACAGGCTATACTCGAGGCTAAGATTTCCGAATTACAGCATACTATCGACAATGCCGAGGTCATCGAGGACTCCAATATCTCCGTTGACGAGATCGGTATGGGCTCTATCATCAAAATCAGAAAGGTCGGCACCAAAAAGACCGAGACCTTCACTATTGTCGGTACCAACCACGTTGACGTGAGAAATCACATGATATCCGATGAGTCGCCTATCGGCAAGGCTGCTATGAAAAAGAAGGTCGGCGATACGTTCATCGTTGAGGCTCCCGTCGGTGAGCTTCGCTTCGAGGTCGTTGAGATATCAAAGTAAGCGTTTGGGGTAGGGGCGCATTCCGTGCGCCCGCAAATTCATTCATTAGGACGGGCGAGCGGAACTCGCCCCTACATCGGAATAATGATGTTTTTTTCGCGGGACGTCGAGGACGCCGTCCCCTACATTTTTATTTTTTTGAAAGGAATTTTCCAATGAACGAAAATCAGATAGAGAATGCTGCTCCCGCTGAGGAAGAGCAGGATATAAATATTTTAAAGAAGGACAGGCTCGATAAGCTTGCTGCTCTCCGTGAGGGCGGCTGCGACCCCTTCACCGTTACAAAGTATGATGTTACGGGTCATGCTGCCGAGTTCAAGGCTAAGTATGAGGCTGAGGAAGCTCAGATACTCGCTGCCTGCGGCGACGATGAGGAGAAAAAGGCTGCCGAGCTCGAAAAGCTCAATGAGAATACCGTCCGCATCGCGGGTCGTATCATGAGCTGGAGAGATATGGGCAAGGCTAACTTTATCGACGTTCGTGACGCTTCCGACCGCATTCAGGTGTATGTGCGCTCCAATGACATCGGCGCTGACCTGTTCAAGGAGTTCAAGAAGAAGTGGGATATCGGCGATATCATCGGCGTTGAAGGCTTCGTTTTCCGCACGAGAAAGGGCGAGATCTCTATCCATGCAAAGAAGATAGAGCTGCTCTCGAAGTCGCTGCTCCCGCTTCCCGAAAAGTGGCACGGCCTCAAGGACACCGATACTCGCTACCGTCAGCGCTACCTCGACCTCATCATCAACCCCGAGGTCAAGGATACCTTCGTTAAACGCTCTAAGATAATCGCTTCTATCCGCCGCTATCTCGACGGTCAGGGCTTTATGGAGGTCGAGACTCCCATGCTCGTTTCAAATGCGGGCGGCGCTGCTGCAAGACCCTTCGAGACGCATTATAATGCGCTCGACGAGGAGGTAAAGCTCCGCATAAGTCTCGAACTCTACCTCAAGCGCCTCATCGTCGGAGGCCTCGAGAGAGTTTACGAGATAGGCAGAGTTTTCCGAAATGAAGGCGTCGACACCAGACATAACCCCGAGTTCACCCTCATGGAGCTCTATCAGGCTTACACCGACTACTACGGTATGATGGACCTCACCGAGAATATGTTCAGACACGTCGCTCAGGAAGTGTGCGGTACTACCTGCGTGCCCTACGGCGAGTATATGATCGACCTCGGCAAGCCCTTCGAGCGCCTCACTATGATAGACGCTGTCAAGAAGTTCTCGGGTGTTGATTTCAATAACATCACTACCCTCGAAGAGGCCCGCAAGATAGCCGACGAAAAGGGCGTCGAGTACGAAGACCGCCACAAGCGCGGCGATATCCTCAACCTCTTCTTCGAGGCTTTTGTCGAGGAACACCTCATTCAGCCTACCTTCATCATGGATCACCCCATCGAGATATCTCCGCTCACTAAGAAGAAGCCCGATGCTCCCGACTATGTTGAGCGCTTTGAGCTCTTCATTACGGGACGCGAGATGTGCAATGCGTACTCAGAGCTCAATGACCCCATCGACCAGCGCGAGCGCTTCAAGGCTCAGGAAGAGGCTCTCTCTCAGGGCGACGAAGAAGCTAACCGCACCGATGAGGATTTCCTCCGCGCTCTCGAGATCGGTATGCCTCCTACGGGCGGTATCGGCTACGGTATTGACAGACTTGTTATGCTGCTCACCAACAGCGCTTCCATCAGGGACGTTCTGCTGTTCCCGACAATGAAGTCACTCCCTGCTAACAGCGGACGTCAGGCTAAGGATGACGAGGAAGAATAATTATGAAAAATCATTCACCGCTCATTAAGGCTTTGATATGTGCCGGCGTTATGCTGGGCAGTTTCCTTTTAGGATTAGGATTGATACTCATTATACCGATAAAGCTGACAGTGATAATCAGTTCGATAATAGTACTCGTTGGGGCATTAGTTAGTCTCATCATGAAACTGATATATGTGCGGTGTCCGCACTGTGGTTCTTATCTCGTCGGCAGATTTGCAGTGGCGAGATGCTGTCCCTACTGCGGTAAAAAAATGATATAATTCAAGGGCGGACTTGGTTCCGCCCTTGTTCGTTTTCGTTCGTAATGTGAATGATAAGGACGTTCTCCGAGAATGGCAAGCGGTGGAGGTCTGACCTTTGCATTTCAAAAAATTTTTCAAAAGGGCTTGACAAATTCCGAATTGTGTGTTATAATCCAAAACATAAGCTGTGAGGAAGACAAGCAGAGTATCGCCAATGTCTACAGAGAGCCGACGGTGGGTGTGAGTCGGTGATAAGCAATGCTGTGTATCCCTTCTGAGCCGAAGCGCTGAACGTTTTCAGTAAGTGCTTCCGTGATTCTGCGTCAATGAATAGGACTTGGTGGAGTCTGAAAGTGGTGTTACGCTATAGCGGCACAATTTGAGTGGTACCGCGGGTATTCAGTTTATGATGCTCGTCTCAAAGATTCTTCTTTGAGACGAGCTTTTTTGTTTTTCGCGGATTTGACGTATTTGAAGCGTTTATTTCAGCCTACACCGAAATTTTTCTTTAAGGAGAGTTATCTATGAGCGAAATGACCGGTTTGCAGAATGAAGAACTCAAAATCAGAGAGGTCGCTGAACGTATCTCGCATCTGCGTGAGGACCTCGGGCTGTCCGTCGAGGATATGGCGGAAAAGACAGGCTATCCCGTCGAGGAATATTGCAGGCTTGAGGCGGGTGAGCAGGATTTCAGCTTCACTTTCATCTACAAGTGCGCCAATACCTTCAATGTCGATATAACCGAGCTTATGGAGGGCAGCAGCCCCGAGCTCAGAGGCTATACCGTTACGAGAAAAGGGGAGGGGGTTCCGATAGTCCGCAGAAAGGGCTTCGCCTATAACCGCCTCGCTCCGCGATTCAAAAACAAGACCGTCGAGCCTTTCCATGTCGTTATCCCGTTCTCCGAGGAGGCGCTCTCTCAGCCGCTCCATATGGCGAGCCATGCGGGACAGGAAATGGATATCGTTTTAAAGGGGACTATGCGTATCACCGTCGGTTCGCATACCGAGATACTCCATGAGGGCGACAGCATCTATTACGACAGCTCGCTCCCGCATGACGAGGTCGCACTCGGCGGCGAGGACTGCGAGATATACGCTTTCGTTACTGCTCCGAGAGGTGCGGCGGGAATGTCCGAATATAAGGAGCATATCGCTGAACATCACCTCACTAATGTCGACAAGGCAGGTCTGCTGCACCCCGTTGCCGAGAGATTCGTCAAGTGCGAGACCACCGAGGAGGGTATACTCAGTGCGGTGAACTTTGAGAATCAGGATAAGTTCAACTTCGCTTACGATATCGTTGACGCTATGGCTGAGAAATGTCCCGACAAGACCGCGATGATCTATGTCGACGTCAACAAGAACGAGCGCCGCTTCACTTTCAAGGATATCAAGAGATATTCCTGCCAGACTGCCAACTACTTCAAGTCGCTCGGTATCAGGAAGGGCGACCGCGTTATGCTCATTCTCAAGAGGCATTATCAGTTCTGGTTCTCGATAATCGCGCTCCACCGTATCGGTGCCCTCGTTATCCCTGCGTCAAATATGCTCAAGGAGCATGACCTCGTTTATCGCTTCAACTCCGCTGAGGTCTCTGCTATCGTCTGCACTGCCGACGGGGACGTCTCGGATGAGGTCGATAAGGCTTGCGCGTCGTCTCCGACACTTAAGACCAAGGTCATGGTCAACGGTAAGCGCGACGGCTGGCACGACTTCAATGAGGAGCTTCCCGCCTACAGCACCCACTTCGAGCGCACGGCTGAGACTCCCTGCGGCACCGATCCTATGCTCATCTTCTTCAGCTCGGGTACTTCGGGCAATCCCAAGCTCGTTCTACACAGCTATCAGTACCCGCTCGGTCACTATGTGACTGCCCGCTACTGGCAGAATGCCGACCCGAACGGTCTGCACTTCACTATCTCCGATACGGGCTGGGGAAAGGCTCTGTGGGGCAAGCTCTACGGGCAGTGGATGTGCGAGGCGGCTGTGTTCGTCTACGATTTCGACCGCTTCCACGCTGATGATATCCTCCCCATGTTCAGGAAGTACAATATCACTTCTTTCTGCGCTCCTCCGACTATGTACAGATTCTTCATCAAGGAGGACCTCTCCAAGTATGACCTTTCGTCGCTGAAATATGCCTGCATTGCGGGTGAAGCCCTCAATCCCGAGGTGTTCCACCAGTTCTACAAAGCCACGGGCATCAAGCTCATGGAGGGCTTCGGTCAGACCGAAACTACCCTCTCTATCGCTAACGTGGTCGGTATGGAGCCTAAGCCAGGCAGTATGGGCAAGCCAAATCCTCAGTACAACGTGCAGGTGCTGCTGCCTGACGGTACGCCCGCAAAGATCGGTGAAACAGGCGAGATATGCATAAAGCTCAAGGATAACAGTGCTGCGGGATTCGGCGTTCCAGGGCTGGCGCTGTGTTACTTCGGGGACGAGGCGAACACCGCAGAGACCTGGCGCGACGGCTATTACCACACGGGCGATACCGCGTGGGTTGACGAGGACGGCTATTTCTGGTACGTCGGTCGTGTTGACGACGTCATCAAGTCCTCGGGCTACCGTATCGGACCTTTCGAGATAGAGAGCGTCCTCATGGAGCTGCCGTATGTGCTCGAATGTGCGGTCACGGGCGTTCCCGATGAGATACGCGGTCAGGTCGTCAAGGCTACTATCGTGCTCACTAAGGACAAGGTGGGCTCCGATGAGCTCGTCAGGGAGATAAAGGACTACGTCAAGGCGCATACCGCGCCTTACAAGTACCCGAGAGTCGTCGAGTTCGTTGCCGAGCTCCCCAAGACCGTCGGAAGCGGTAAGATCCGCCGCGCGGCTATCCGTGAAATGGACAAGGCTAAGTATCAGAAGTAAAAACAAGGCATTGCAGGTCGGTACCTGCAATGCCTTTTGTGCTTATTATTGAATCCACTTTTTTCCTGTTTTTGAATTGATCCTGATGGACAGATCAATGTCTTTTCCAAAACGTTTCTTATACTCATCCATGCTGATGATCTCTCTGCTTACATTAAGATCGAGGGCAGTTCTTTTGGCTGATTCTGTAGAATAACAGTCTGAATCTAATATCTCACCCGTTTTATCATCAACAATTCGATAGTCACGCGCAAAACCACAGTCAACTATGAGACCGCCGCTTATTCCTTCGAGCTGTTCCAGGTCGAGTTCTTCGTTTTCAAGGTTTTTGTTCATTTCATCAGTCATAATAGTGACCTCCTTTTAGTTTGTTGAGTTGTGTTGCTCTATGTGTTAATTATACATATTCACGTAGAAAAGTCAACTGTTATTATCAAGGATTAACGGTTTGTTTATAATTCTTGTAGATGAAAATAAAACAGCAATATGCGTTTTGTGCATATTGCTGTTTATTGAGTTTATCAGCGCAGGCTGGTTTATTTCATACATTAACATATAATTGATAAAAAAGCAACAGGCGCGGCGAAAAAGTATGCGGTCAAATCACCTATGCCGCGAAATCGGCAGCGCGGACACCACGCTTATATCATATTATGTCTGGAATAGCAAGGATGCGCGGCGATATACTTCCGTTCCTGAGAACTCAGCCGCGACACAGGCTGCGGCGACACGCCGCTTATATCATAAAATCGGCGACTTTCGGGAGAAGCTCCGCGATATGCTCCTGCGAACGGCGTATGCGCTTTTCGCCAAGCTCGCCGTTCTTCATGTCCGTTATCGCAAGCAGATACAGGAAGCGTATCGTCGCAAGCAGCTGTATCTTGTCGTTTATCACGGATAGCGCGGACTTGTCGGCAGTATCGAAATAATTCTCCAATATGCTGTTCCATATCGGCTTCCCGAGATCATCGCGAATGCCGAGAAAACTGCTCAGATTATCGGGACAGTCTTCGCTGAATGCTATGTATGTAACGTATAGTGCCTGAAGGTCGAATATCGGCTGACCTGTTGCTATGGTCTCCATATCAATGAGCATCGGCTCGCCTTCGACAAGCAGCACGTTCTTCATCTGGAAATCGCCGTGTACCATATGCAGGTCGTCGGGCATCGCCGAAAGAAGCTCTTTGAGCCTGTCATGCTGCTCCTGTGTGATGTACTCCCTTATGACTTCAAGATAGCCGATGAAGCTGTCTTTTGCCTTGGGTATCGTGTCGGCGTCCATTTCAGCACTGTGGACGACCTTCAGAAAATCAACGTATTTATGCATCAGTGCGTCGAAATTTTCGGGCTCGTTTATGAGGTGGTCGTTGAATGAACTCGCCCTCAGAAGCTCAAATACCGAGCCGTATTTGTCGCCGACCTTGACTATATCATATGAGATAGCAGTGGGGACTCCCTTGACAAATGCCCGCTTCGCAAGGCGCTGTTCATTCTTTATCATCGGTACGCTGTCGGGGGAATGGTAGACCTTGACTATGGTCTCAGGGTCAATGCGGTATACGGTGCCGTAAAAGCCTTTGCCGATGACCTCACAGCCGTCGACCGACAACTCGCGGAGACGCTTCTCGACCTTGAATATCTCCGTAAAGCCTGTCATCTCGAGTATTTCAAATACGTCCGATGATGCATTGAATATCCGCATTTCTGCGGAGACTGTTTTTCGCGCTCTCATCAGGACACGCAGTCCTGCACTGGATATGTATTCGAGCTCCGAAGCTTCAAAGGCATTTTCGTTTTCCGCCGAGAGCTGAGGCATTATTCTCTGCTCCCATTCAGATGCGTTGCCCGTATCTATCCTTCCTGTCAGTTTTATGATGTTTGTTCCCATAAGCTATACCCCCATTTCAGGTATATTGTCTATTGCGTCAGTTAGTATTTTTTCTGCGTCCATGCCCTCGATATCAAGCATTTCTGCCTTTATCAGCTTCGTTTTTTTGATGCCGAAGCAGGTCTCGGCGACTGCCTTGATGTAGCCGTAGCTGAAATCAGGGATATACGGTCCGCCTGCTGTGGTGACGTATATCAGCTCGTCTGCCTTGCACATCCCTATGGGCATTCCGTCTGCGCCGTAGCGTGAAACTATCCCTACCGCGTATATGTTTTCTATGTAGACTTTCAGCAGTGACGGGAAAGAGCCGTCCCAGAACGGGGCGGAAATGACTATTCTGTCAGCCTCGGCAAACTGCCTTGCATACCGAAGCATAGGGGCGTCAAATGCGCCGCTCGCGAGGAGCTCCGTCCTCTTTTCGAGCATTTCCTCCGTCAGCGGGCTTATGTCCTCGGCAGGGAGAAAAAGCTCGGTGTATTCGCCCATTTTTTCAAGGACAGCTCTTGCAAGTCTGTCTGTGCGCGATCCCTTCCGTACACAACTGTTGATATATAAGATCATTGTTCATCACTCCCTGTGGCTCTTTTATCCTGTCTGTCCTGCTTTTGCAGCATATCGCAGACGTTTTGCTCGGAGCATTCGCTCTGTTTCAAGAACCGCATTCTCGGTTCGGCGTCCTTTTTCTTTATTATACATCAATAGTCTCTGAAAATCAACAGTTATTCATTGATTGATAGCATAATCACTTCCTGCCACATGAAATTCCTCTCTTGAGACTTCTGCTTTGGCAAGTCGTCGTTTTTTTGCTTCGGCGTAGAACTGCTCATAGGCATAGCTCATTTTCGTGACATATTCATGGTTGAAATTCTCGTATCGTGTCCCTGCTGCCTTATCGATCAGAAAAGTGAATGTATCACGATGCTGATACAGCAAGCTGAACAGCGGTATCAAATTATTATCAGATCGGAGCATCCTGAGCAAAACGGAGTTGAAACATCTTTCTGTTTGTAGTATAATATGTGATGGTCTTGGACGCAAGACTTTATTTTATGGCAGTGGGTTAGTAAAGTCTAACCAAATCGGAGGTAATTATGAAAGGTAAAGATCTGATCAACATCGGTATTTTCTCAGCGATCTATTTTGTGATCGTGTTCATTATCGCTATGCTCGGCATGATTCCGATCTTTCTGCCGCTGCTGTCGGTGCTTGTCCCGATATTCGGCGGTATCCCGTTTATGCTCTTCCTGACAAAGGTCAAGAAATTCGGTATGATATGGATAATGAGCATCATCATGGGCATTCTGATGCTTCTGACCGGTATGAGCTGGCCGCCGCTTGCGGTATCGGTATTCACCGGACTGCTCGCAGAACTGATCTATAAAAGCGGAAACTATAAGAGTGCAGCAAAGGCTGTCATCACAAACGGCGTATTCAGCCTGTGGGTCGCAGCGAACTATCTGCCGCTGTTTTTCGCTGCGGAGAAATACTGGGCTTCCCGTCAGAATTTCGGACAGGATTACATCGACACCGTTACAAAACTGATGCCGACATGGATGTGTGCTGTTACATTTATTGCAGCGTTTGTATGCGGCATCATCGGCGGGCTGATCGGCAGACGACTGATGAAAAAGCATTTTGAAAAGGCGGGGATCGCATGAGCCGTGACATTTTTGACACACTGGATAAAGCCAGCTTCGGCTCTAATGTTCATGAGATCGCAGCCGAGGGCGAGTGCCGTGTGCTGCTCCTCGATGATGAATCGGGCGAGGGGTTCATGACGATGTACCGTGTGTTTGACGGTATATATCTTATGTATAATGATTTTCACATGAAGCACTGTGTTTCGGAATATCAGAATGCGGATACGGTGCTTTGCATCGACCACTGCCGCGAGGGACGCATCGAACATGAAAACACCCTCGGCGAGCGATACTATATGGAGGCAGGCGATCTGCGAATCGACAAACGTGTGCATCATGCAGGCAGAGTCGAACTGCCGCTTTCCCACTATCACGGCATAACCATAGGTTTTATGCAAGGGGCTGCGCAGGGATCGCTCCGTCATGAGATGCCGTTCCTTTCGGTTGATCCGCAGATGCTCGGCGAAAAGTTCTGCCCTGAGAATAAGGAATTTCTGCTCCGTACAAATGAGCAGCTGAATGTTGTTTTTTCACAGCTTTACCATACGCCTGAGAGTATGAGACTTGGATTTTTCAGGGTGAAGATCGCAGAGCTGCTTCTGCTGCTTTCTGCCCTTGACACTGCTGCAAATTCAGAACAGCGGCAGTATTTTCCTGCAAGCCAGACCGCTAAGATCAAGGAGATACATTCTCTTATCACGAGCAGACCCGATAAGACTTTCACAGTCGAGGAGCTTTCCGAAATATCGGGTATGCCGCCTGCATCACTGAGAAAGGTTTTTAAGGCTGTATACGGCACACCTGTGTATCAGTACATCAAGAGCTACAAGATGAAAGCGGCAGCGGAAATGCTGATCTCTGATCGGAGAATGAATATTGCGGACATTGCACAGCGGCTCGGATATGACAATGCTTCTAAATTCTCGGCGGCTTTCCGTGATGTCATGGGCGTGTCACCGCAGAATTATCGCAACAGACAGGAGGATATCTAATGGGGAAGGATCAGAACGGCTCTTTCGGCTGGCTGCTCAGGCAGTCGGGTGAGCGAAAAGGAAAGTTTGCCGCAAGCGTGATACTTGCGGCGATCAGTATGCTCTGCGGTATCGTGCCGTACTATTTTATTGCCCGTACGGTCTCGACGACACGCCCTACTATAATAGTATGCACGAAGAAATACTGCTTGCTTACTGTGGCTGCTACGGAGTTGACAGTGAAGACGTTGAGCTCCTTCTGGAGTATGGCTACACATGCGACGAGATTGAAGAGATGCTTATGGACACTGACCTGCTCCATGAAGCTCTTCGTTATGTGAAGTATATGTGTGGGGAAAGCTTGTATGAGAGCTGCTACGGAGGAGCGTGGTAAAGTCCCAAAAAGTTTACTTTATGGGACACCTGAAAAATAGCGAAAAAAGCGTTCCGAAAAGTGGTGTTTTGACTTTTGAGACGTTCCGAAAGTCGCCACCACTTTTTGGGACAGATTGGAGGTAAAATGGATAACCGTGTATATGGATATGCCCGTGTTTCTACGCGGGAACAGAATGAAGACAGACAAATCGAAGCTCTTACGAAGTTCGGGGTACCTGTATAGAACATTATCATCGATAAAGCATCGGGAAAGGACACGGAGCGTGAGGGCTATCAGTATCTCAAACGTCAGATACTCCGTAAGGGAGATACGCTTGTTATCAAAGAATTGGACAGGCTCAGCCGTAACAAGTCTGACATCAAACGCGAGCTTGAGCAGTTCAAAGAAATGGGAGTTCGGGTAAAGATACTGGATATTCCTACTACACTCACAGACTTTCCGCCGGAGCAGGCTTGGGTACTCGAAATGATAAATGTTATCCTGATTGAAGTGCTCGGTGCTATAGCTGAAAACGAGCGTAACAAGATACGAGCTCGTCAGCGCGAGGGCATTGAAGCTGCCAAAAAGAAAAATGTCCGCTTTGGTCGTCCGCCAAGACCCCTACCTGATAATTGGCGTGAGGTGCTGGCGGAAGTTCGTTGCGGAAACAAAAAGCCTGTGGAAGCAATGAGGAAGCTTGGTATCTCCAGGTCATGCTACTACAGACTTATCAATAGAATATAAAAGAGTTTTAAGGTCTGCCCCTTTATGGGGCAGCTCAGAAAAAAATTGCAAGAAAAAAAGTGGTTAAAGTGGTAATCATTCTATGCCTGATTCTTCTGATAGAAGCTCAGAGAGTCTATCCTAAAATTTGTGTAAACCTCTGAAGTAGTGTATAATAGAAGAGACACTACTTCGGAGGTTTTAATTATGAGCAGAAGGCGAAGAAACGAAACAGAAGAGCAGCGAGCAAGAAGAGAGCTGATAAGCGATTTTCTGTCGGCAGCGAATATCCAGAGCATGGACGATATCCATGAACTGTTCAAGGAAGCACTTGCCGGATTTATGGAAGGGAGCCTTGAATCAGAGCTTGATTCTGAGCTTGGATACGAGCCGTATGACGTTAAGAACAAGGAAACTGATAATAGCCGTAATGGTCACAGCAAGAAGACTCTTCGCACCAGTATGGGCAAGGTGGATATCGAAGTGCCTCGTGACAGAAACGGCGAATTTGAACCAAAGATACTGCCTAAGAATCAGACAAGCATCTCTCAGGATATGGAGAACAAGATCATCTCTATGTACGCCAAGGGAATGTCTACGTCCGATATTGAGGACCATATCCGTGATATTTACGGTCTGGAGATATCTGATACTACCGTCAGCCGTATCACAGACAAGGTCCTCCCTGTTGCAAAGGAATGGCAGCAAAGACCGCTTGAAAGCGTCTATATGCTCGAATCTAAAAATCATAACAATTCCTCACACAAACAAAATAAAGCGTCAATGGACACATTGGAAGATCCTATACTAAAGAAGAAAATCAAAGCACTAAAAAGAGACGGATATAGTGACGAGGAAATAGAAAAAGAATATGGGAAATTATATATTGGACTTATTACTACAGATTCATATACTACACGTCGGCTCAAGTTTAAACCGCCTATTCCGCCTTCGTATAATGGAGGCTTCATAAAAAATATGATAAAAAAAATGAGCTATGAGGAAGAAGTGCATTCTTTTGAATTAAGAAAAGCAAAAATAGAGGATATTCTCAGCTATGAAGACAGATATATCATCGACAAAGACTGGATTTATTTTATAAATAAATCCAGTCGCAAAATAGAGGTTGAACCCTCTCATCGTGGTGTGAGATTGTATGCATCTGATGTCCCTAAGCCAGAATATATGGACGTGATTTATTATTGCCTTTGTCGAATTCGTGTGGATGCAAGTGACCCTGAGGAAACGATTTTTGAAGATGTGAATGGGCGCAGTTATATAAATATTAACGACGGAATGATTTATTTTATGGATTCAAAGTGTAATAAAAGGAAGATGCCCTTACCACTCTAAATGCATAGTTATTACGATCCAAGACCGGAAATGTTATGATATAAAAAGCTTAGGAGCGATATTATGCCATTAAAGTTCATCCGTGATGATATAACAAAGCTGAAGGTCGATGCAATAGTAAATGCTGCGAACACCTCGCTACTTGGCGGTGGAGGTGTTGACGGAGCGATACATCGTGTAGCAGGTCCGAAACTGCTGGACGAGTGCAGAAAACTCGGTGGCTTTGAAGTAGGTAAGGCAAAGCTGACCAAGGGCTACAAGCTGCCTGCCGCTCACGTCATACATACTGTCGGACCAGTCTGGAGCGGCGGAAAGAGCAATGAGCCGAAGTTGCTGCGGAGCTGTTATGAAGAGTGCCTGAAAATAGCTTCTGATAACAAATTTGAAACTATCGCATTTCCGCTTATCTCATCAGGTGCGTATGGCTATCCAAAGGATCAGGCTTTGAAAATCGCTGTGGACAGTTGTTCAACGTTCCTGAAGACTCATGATATGGATATAACTATCGTGATCTTTGATCGTGAGTCTTTCGATATCGGCAGAAAGAAACTGAAAGAAATTCAAGCATTTATTGATGATAATTACTATGACGAAACAAGATCGTGGGCTTATTCAGCAGCTGTAGGTGATGCCGCACCTGTAGGTATTGTCGGCGGTATAACCGAGCCCATCCGTTCATTAATAAAGAAGGCTTCTAATAGCAGAGGTAAAGCTCATACAGTTCATTCAGGTTTTCATGTTCGCGAAGAAGCTCGCTCTGAAAGTCTTGAAGATAAACTTAAAATGATCGATGAGAGCTTTTCTGAAATGCTGCTTCGCAAGATAGATGAAAAGGGGATGTCCGACTCTGATTGCTATAAAAAGGCGAACGTTGACCGCAAGCTGTTTTCCAAAATCCGCTCAAACAAAGATTATCACCCCAAAAAGACCACTGCTGTTGCGTTTGCTATAGCTTTAGAACTTGATATCAACGAGACAAAAGAAATGCTCTTAAAAGCAGGCTTCGGACTTTCAAATTCAAGCAAATTTGACATAATTGTCCGTTATTATATTGAAAGGGGCAATTATGACATCCACGAGATAAACGGAGCTCTTTTCCAGTTCGATCAGGTTTTAATAGGTTCATAAATTGTCGCATTAAAGGCGACCACGAGCCTCTTGAAATATGGTATCATATAATCACAGAAGCAAGAAACAAAGTTACTCCTTACGAAAGGGTGAGCTGTATGACTAAAATGAAGATACCAAAACATATGCCGAAATGCAAGGAATGTCCATATAGACTTGGAATGATAAAATGTGTGAAAAGTCCTTGTCCTGATTGCATTGCAAGCGGAAAGAAGACCAATCCTTTCAGTTATAGAATAAAGAAGTGAGGTGAGCAAAATGGCAATTATGCAGTTATCACGCGCTCAGAAATGCTGTCTGCTCTGCAAACACTGGAATGGTGCAATCGGCAGCACTACTATAAAAATAGTTCGTGGCGGGATGGCATTCACTGCTGACAACAGCGAGAGACATTTCTGTTTTAAAAAAGGCAGCGGAATAGAAACTTTCCCTACTGCGACCTGCCAGTATTTCAAGCAAAGGTATGAAGACTGAAAACTATTCTCTATTGCAGGATCATTTTCCGCAAGCATTAAATCTGATAGACTAAGACACAGTGGTTTCGGCTTTCAAGCAGATGATGTAGAGTTCTATACTCTCTGTTCTGAATGGCTGAAACCACTTTTTCTATCGGATCTGAAAAAAATTTTTTCTTTAAGAAAAAATGTCGCCTTTACGGCGACCAAATTATTTTTGAAATGTGGTATTATATTTATAGAAGAATAATCCTACGCAGCACATTTTAATGAAGAGAGTGAAAGGGTGAGCTATATGAATATCAAAGAATTATTATATGCAGGCGGATGTTCTTCTTGTTGACGATATACAGGAACTTGCCGGAAAAGAAAAAACACAGGACGAGCTCATACTTCTTTTCAATGCGTTCTACGAATCGGGCAAGCGTATCATGATGACTTCTTCTTTGAAAGAGGGGCATCACGGACTAAAAGAGCGTTTGATAAGTCGTGCTTTCTGGGGAGATCATGCAGAAATCTCCAATTCATATGTTCAGGTTAAATATTGATTAATGTGCGGAGGTGCTTATGACCGTATCTGTATATTCAAGAGAAGCAATCGAACGAATCATAGCAGAAGGCTCATTCCCTGATAATACGGTAGTTATCTGCTTTTACGATCCCGCGATAAAGCGCATAGACAAGGACTACACTCATGTTGATTACAGCGGAGTGTGCAAGGACGTGTTTTACAGTGAGCTTGAGGATCTCGATCTTGAAGTTCTCAAGCGCAAGGGATATACATACGATATTTATTTCCCCGAAGCTGACGATATGGCAATGTTTATAGTAAAAGCGCACGCGTACGGCAAGAATATCATCTGTCAGTGCGAATACGGTCAGAGCAGAAGTGCAGGCTGTGCTGCGGCTATTTTAGAATACTTCTATCACAATGGCATTTCTATTTTTACAGATTATAAATACTATCCGAATCAGGTAGTGTATCATAAGGTGTACGACGCCATAGAAAGGCAGAAGCGCTACTTCGATAACAAATTCTATTTTGCTGCCGATACAGATGTCGCAAAAAAACACATAGCACAATTACATCTCTCCGAGACGCTTATAGCTGATTATAAGCCTGAGAACAGTCATTCAGTCGTTGATTTCAAAAGCGAGATTGAGAAGCAACTTTCAGAGAGAAATCAGCTTTACTGTACATCCGAAGAAATAATAGACGCCTTGAAGAAAAACAAACAACCTGTTTATGCTTCGTTTAAGGCGTCTAAGCTTTTCTACCTGTACTTCGGATGGAATCCCGACGGAGTCGGTATACGTTTCAGATACGGCTGCGAGGAGATACCCGTTTACATATATTTCAACAAGTATTACTTCAATAACTCTGACCACAGACTGGTATTATACCACCGCAGAACTGACGGAAATCACGGATACAGATTAGGTTCAAGAGGACATTTCAAATCCTTATCATTTTTCGGAAAGCTCTCATGGGACAGCGAAAGAAAAATGATCGATGCCGTTCCATTGATCATGAGCAATATGGCGTAACGAGTATTTCCAATTCAAGAAGAATTACAGGGCATTGTCTTCAAACAATGCTCTGTTTTTTATAATAAAGCGCCGCCACGAAGGCATTATAAATAACATTCAAGCATGTCAACAATACCAAAAATGGAACTTATCGACTGTTTAATCTGACAAATAATATGAATTTTTGGCAAATAATAATCAAAAAGTGTTG
>FNZT01000021.1 GCA_900109435.1 Ruminococcus sp. YRD2003
AAATGATGATACAGCATGCTTCGGTGGAATCTCCACCAGTATATGAATATGATCCGGACATGCTTCTGCCTCAAGCAGATTTACTCCGTACCAGTTGCAGAGTTGCCTCAGCATCTGTCCTATCTCACACCTCTTTTCCCCGTAGAATACTTTCCTTCGATATTTCGGGGCAAACACTATATGATACTTGCAATTCCACTTTGAATGTGATAAACTATGTATGTCATTCACTTTGTGATGACCTCCTTTTGATTATTCTTTTGCAGTTGGTAGCCGCAAATATATTGTAATCAAAAGGAGTTTTTCTTTCAAGTCTTATAGCTATAAGGTAAGCGTCAAATAAACGACGTATTCCTCAAAGAATGAATCTGGTGTATAATAAAGTCTAAGCAGCTCCATAGACTAAATTAGAGTATCTAAAATAGTCTATGGAGTAAACTGGACTAAATTAGACATAGGAGGAATACGGAATTGAAAACAACGACAGCTATTACCACTGTCAAGCGAGATGTACAGCTGCAGGAATGGACGGAGCAGATCAAAGCACAGCAGGAAAGTGGTATGACCGTAACAGCGTACTGTGCTCAGAACGGGATCAATATTAAGACATATTACTACCGTCTTCGTAAAGTTCGGGAGCAGTGTTTGGAATCTGAACCGGCAATAGTGCCTGTAGCTGTTCCAAGAGCGACATCTGATATTCGTATTGAGAAGAATGGCTTGCAAATATCACTTCCGTCAGATATTTCAGCAGATACTTTGCTTGCATTAGTACATGAATTATGCTGAATGATCTGTCATTAGATAAGCAGGTATATATCGTCACAGGGTATACAGATCTGAGGCGTTCAATAGACGGACTTGCAATGATAATAAAAGCACAGTTACAGCTTGATCCGTATAGTACGGCGTTGTTTTTGTTCTGTGGCAGACGCTGCGACCGCATTAAAGGACTTCTATGGGAAGGTGACGGATTTCTGCTTTTGTATAAGCGTCTTGACAACGGAAGATTCCAATGGCCGCGTAATGAAACAGAAGCTTTACTGCTCACACCACAGCAGACACGATGGCTTCTTGAAGGCTTAAAAATAGAACAGCCTAAAGCAATCCGTGAAGGGAAACCGAGCATATTGTATTAAGAAAATTCTGCGATATTTCTTGATTTTTCGGCAGTTTTATGGTATAATATATATATATCATAAAACGAAGGTCGGTGTGCAGTATGTCTGAGCAGAATACAATAAATAATGATATATCATTGGCTCAGGAAAATGCTGCGCTCCGTAATAAAGTTACAGTGCTTGAAGAACAGCTTTCTCTTATGCAGGAACAGCTTGCATGGCTGAAGAAACAGGTATTCGGAAGAAAAACTGAACAAACTTCTGTAATCATGGGAAATGATACGCAGCTTTCATTCTTTCCTGTAAATGATGATAAGAACGATCCTGTTGCTGATAATACTACAACTGTTACTGAGCATAAACGTAAGAAAAAGCGCACTCATGACGACTGGATGAGCGAATTACCTGTCGAAGAAGTATTACATAAAGAAGACGCTCCTAAATGTGATAAATGCGGCTTTGATATGACGGAGATCGGTGAGGATAAATACGATGAACTGATATACACTCCTGCTAAATTTCATATCCGCCGTCACATAGTAAAGGTATACAAGTGTATCAAGTGCGGTACAGCTCCTGAAGTAAGCACAGAACCATGCAATATCAGACGTGCTGAACATCCTGAGCTTATGATACCGGGAAGCTATTGTTCTCCTGAGCTCCTCGCTCATATTATTTATGAGAAGTTCTGCAAGGCAGTACCACTGCACAGGCAGGAGAAAGACTTCAAATCCAAAGGCATCCCATTACTTAAAGCAACTATGTCAAACTGGGTATGCTATGCAGCTGAGAAGTGGTGTGCTCCAATAGTGCGGAATATGAAAGAAAAGCTGTTATCAGAAAAGATCATCCATGCTGATGAAACAGTATTTCAGGTGCTGCACGAAGAAGGCAGAAAAGCAACGACCGACTCAAGAATGTGGGTATACTGCAATGGAAAGATCAATGACCGCAGTAATATCATTTTTGATTATCACCCTACAAGAAAAAGTGAAAATGCAGTCAGATTTCTTGGAAAATTTGATGGTTTCCTTGTATGTGACGGTTATGCAGCATACAATGCACTGCAAAAGGCAAAGAGATGCGGCTGTCTCACCCATGTCAGAAGATATTGGGTAAACGCTCTGCCAAAAGAAAAATCAGCATACGAAACATCGGCAGCAGCTAAATGCGTAGATTTCTGCAACAGGATCTATCATGAAGAAAAACTGCTGACGGAACTTACAGCTGAAGAGAGATATGAGCAGCGTCTTGTAAAGATCAAGCCTTTACTTGATGCTTTCTTTGCATGGACTGAAGAGCTTCGGGTCAGCGGTAAGAACAAGCTTGTCGACGCAGTCAGATATACTCTCAATGAAAAGAAATATCTGTATACGTTCCTTGAAGACGGAGATGTTCCCATCGATAACAACAGAGCTGAAAATGCTATCAGACCTTTCACCGTAGGTCGTAAAAACTGGCTCTTCAATAATACAGAACGCGGTGCAAAATGCAGCGCCCTTTTGTACTCGATAATTTCAACAGCTCAGGCTAACGGTATGGACGTTGAAAAGTATCTGACCGACCTGTTTTCAAATCCGGCAGGTACGATACTTCTGCCATGGAATAATTGATAAAGTTTATCCTCGCCATCGGCGAGGATATTTTTATATCTTATGGGACGCGGTTTATTTGACGCTTACGCTATAAGCTCTTTTGAACCCCCGGCCTAGCCGGGGGTTTTCATAATACAAAAAACGCGGGCATATGCCCGCGTTCGTCATTATTCTCTATAGCCGTTAGGATTGTTCTTCTGCCAGTTCCATGAATCACGACACATATCTTCGAGAGTTTTCTCAGCCTTCCAGCCAAGCACCTTAAGAGCTTTGTCCGCATTGGCGTAGAGCTCCGCGAGGTCTCCCTCTCGTCTCGGACCGTACACATGATTGACCTTGATGCCGTTCACGCGCTCGAAGGTCTCTACTATCTCAGTTACGCTGTAAGGAACGCCAGTTCCAAGGTTGAATATCTCACAGCATTTATCCTGTGCAAGAATATAATCGATAGCCTTAACGTGTCCCTTGGCTAGATCTACAACGTGAATGTAGTCGCGTTGGCACGTTCCGTCAGGAGTTGGATAGTCCTTGCCAAAAATAGTAAGGCACTCGCGCTTACCTACTGCGACCTGTGTAACGTAAGGCATGAGGTTGTTCGGGATACCTGTCGGATCCTCGCCTATCATTCCCGATTCGTGTGCTCCGATGGGGTTGAAGTAACGGAGGAGAATTACAGAAAGCTCCTTGTCAGCCTTTGCTGCGTCCTCAAGTATCTGCTCCATCATCGACTTCGTCCAGCCATAAGGGTTGCTGCAAGCTCCGCGGTTCATCGTTTCAACGAACGGAACCTTGTTCTCCTCACCATAAACTGTCGCACTCGATGAGAAAAGAATATTCTTGACGTTATATTCATTCATTACTTCCAGCAAAGACAAAGTTGTGTCGATGTTGTTGCGGTAATACATTATCGGCTTCTGAACCGACTCTCCGACTGCCTTGAGTCCAGCAAAGTGAATGACCGCATCGATTTTGTTGTTCGCAAATATCTTGCTTAGTGCTTCTGTATCTTTTACATCGCCCTTGTACAACGGTACATTTTTTCCTGTAATATCCTCAACTCGCTTGATTGCCTCAGGTGAGCTGTTTGAGTAGTTATCCGCTACAACAACATCGTATCCGGCATTAAGCAGTTCAGCTGCCGTGTGGGAGCCGATATAGCCTGCTCCACCTGCTAATAATATTGTTGACATTTTATTGTGCTCCTCTCAATTATTTTAAACAAGTACAGCCTCTTCTCAGAGGCTGCAAAAAATCAAAACTTAAATGTATCCTTGAAACCAAGCCACTTCTGATCCTTGTCAGAAAGATTGAGCTTCGTTCCGTCTTCAAGAGTGTATCTCTCAGCACTCGCTGTGCCGTTGTATTCGCCAACAAGCTCAGGCCACTCAATGCCAATCTCAGGGTCATTCCATGCTATACCACCCTCATCATTTGGGTGATAAAAGTCATCACACTTATAACAAAACTCGGCAAATTCGGAAAGGACCAAAAATCCGTGAGCAAATCCTTTAGGAATTAAAAACTGTTTCTTATTCTCGTCAGTTAGTTCAACGCCATACCATTTACCAAAAGTTTTACTGTTTGATCTTAAATCCACTGCTACATCAAATACTATTCCTCGAATCACTCTAACTAGTTTAGTCTGAGGAAAATGCTTTTGAAAATGAAGACCACGAAGCACACCTTTAGTAGAACCTGACTGATTATCCTGTACGAAAACAGTATCAATCCCTGCTTCTACCATATCGCGCTGGCTGTATGTTTCCATGAAATAGCCGCGGTTATCGCCGTGAACTGCGGGAGTTATAACACAAAGTCCCTCGATGCCGCCGACGTTTTTCTCAACTGTTATCTGTCCCATATCACTGAATCTCCTTTAAGTAACGTGAAAGTGCATCCTGCCATGTCGGGAGTGGCTTGAAGCCGTTCTCAACGAGCTTTGACTTGTCAAGTCTGCTGTTGAACGGTCTTGAAGCCTTGGAAAGTCCGTACTCTGCCGTTGTTACGGGAGTTACCTTTGTGGACATTCCTGCCTGCTTGTATATCTCCACGGTGAAGTCATACCATGAGATATAACCGCCCTCGTTTGTCGCATGATAATAGCCGTACTTCTCAGTCTCAGCCATATCAACGAGCAGCCTCGAAAGGTCGAGCGTATATGTAGGGGTACCAATCTGGTCGCTGACTACACGAACTTCGTCGTGAGTCTTGCCGACATTCACCATGGTCTTGATGAAGTTCTTACCGTTCACGCCGAATACCCACGCGATACGCACGATGAAATACTTATCAAGCGTATTTGCAACTGCAAGCTCGCCATCGAGCTTTGACTGTCCGTAGACATTCTGCGGAGCATAGTCCTTGCAGTCTGGCTTCCACGGCTCAGTGCCCTGACCGTTGAAAACGTAATCAGTGGAAATGTATATCATCTTGCAGCCGAGCTTCTTGCAAACGTTGGCGATATTCTGCGTACCGTCAACGTTGATAGCCTTTACCTTAGGACGGTTCTCCTCGTCCTCGGCAGCGTCAACTGCCGTCCATGCAGCGCAGTGAACTACAACATCAGGCTTTACCTCAGATATTGCCTTCTCAACTGCTGCCGCATCGGTTATGTCGAGCTGTACATAGGGATAATCAGTAGGTACGGACTCCAGTATATCGGAGCCAACGCCCTCATATCCGCGCTTTGCGAGCTCGTCCATCACGTCGTGTCCGAGCTGTCCGCCTACGCCTGTTACGAATGCTTTCATCAATCACACCTCTGCACGGTTTCCGTACATCTTCTCGTAGTAGTTCTGATACTCGCCGCTGATGATGGTCTCCCACCACTCGCGGTTCTCGAGGTACCACTTGATAGTCTTCTTTATGCCGTCCTCAAACTTTGTCTCTGGCAGCCAACCAAGCTCATTGTGTATCTTTGTCGGGTCGATAGCGTAACGCATATCGTGTCCCTTTCTGTCCTCAACATGAGTGATGAGGCTCTCGGGCTTGCCGAGCTCCTTGCAGATGAGCTTAACGATGTCGATGTTCTTCATCTCGTTGTGACCGCCGACATTGTAAACCTCGCCGACCTTGCCCTTGTGGATGATAAGGTCAATTGCGCGGCAATGATCTTCAACGTAGAGCCAGTCGCGTACATTCAGACCTTCGCCGTAAACAGGGAGAGGCTTGTCTGCGAGAGCATTTGCAATCATCAGAGGGATAAGCTTCTCAGGGAAGTGGTAAGGTCCGTAGTTGTTGGAACATCTTGAAATAGTCACAGGCAGACCATAGGTGCGGTGATAAGCCATTACGAGCAGATCAGCGCCAGCCTTGGACGAACTGTAGGGGCTGCTTGTGTGGATAGGCGTTGTCTCTGTGAAGAAAAGGTCAGGTCTGTCGAGCGGAAGGTCTCCGTAAACCTCGTCAGTAGATACCTGATGATATCTCTGGATGCCGTACTTGCGGCAAGCGTCCATGAGTACCTGTGTGCCGAGGATATTCGTCTGAAGGAATATCTCAGGATTCTCGATAGAACGGTCAACGTGCGACTCTGCTGCAAAGTTGACAACGATATCTGGCTTCTCCTCCTCGAAGAGCTTGTACACGCCCTCGCGGTCGCAGATGTCGAGCTTCACAAAACGGAAGTTCGTGTTGTCCATCACGGGCGCAAGTGTTGAAAGATTGCCTGCATATGTGAGCTTGTCCAGACATACGATTCTGTAGTCGGGATATGTGTTCAGCATGTGAAACACGAAATTCGAGCCGATGAAGCCAGCTCCGCCTGTTACGATAATGGTCATAGCCTTTCTCCTTAATACTTTATTTTGCCCTCGGCAACCTTTTTAAGATGAGTGCCATAAGGTGATTTTCCGTACTTTTCAGCTGACTTCATAAGCCTTGCATTGTCTATCCATCCGTTGATGAAAGCTATTTCCTCAGGAGCCGAAATCTCGATGCCTTGACGGTTCTGAACCATCTGAACAAAGTTTGTAGCTTCTGCAAGGCTGTCCATTGTGCCTGTATCAAGCCAAGCAAAACCGCGTCCAAGAAGCTGAACATCGAGGAGACTGTCGTGGAGATACATTTCGTTGAGAGTTGTTATTTCAAGCTCGCCGCGAGCGGAAGGCTTGACCTGATTAGCTCTTGCGCTTACTCCTGCGGGATAGAAGTAAAGACCTGTAACTGCATAATTACTCTTAGGATTAGCAGGCTTTTCCTCGATTGAGAGTGCATGTCCGTTCTTGTCAAAATCGACAACTCCAAAGCGCTCCGGATCGGGAACATAATAACCGAAAACAGTTGCACGGCTTTTCTCTTCTGCATTCTTCTTGGCTGTACGTAGAATAGTACCGAAGCCATTACCGTAGAAAATATTGTCTCCAAGCACCATTGCACAAGCATCATCACCTATGAACTCCTCACCCAGAATGAACGCCTGAGCCAGCCCATCAGGGCTGGGCTGTACCTTGTAGCTCATATTGATACCATACTGAGAACCGTCTCCGAGAAGTCTCTCGAAGTTCGGAAGATCAGTAGGTGTGGAGATAATGAGTATATCCTTGATACCTGCCAACATGAGTGTTGACAGCGGATAATATACCATTGGCTTGTCGTACACAGGAAGCAACTGCTTCGATGTTACCATTGTCAATGGATAAAGTCTTGTGCCGGAACCGCCGGCCAGTATTATACCTTTCATACTATCCCCCACTTTTTGATTTATTTTATGTGAGATAAAACTCTAAATTTCGGATTACGGTACAGATTATTCCCCATAGTACCACATTTTTCTATTGAGACTCCATTTCTCCACAAAACAACAGGAAGTGATAGTTGATCTCGACTTGATTTTGATATTTGAAACTCGTTCCACCATTCATCAAATAATTCTTTGCTATCATCGCTGTGTAAATCAGTTGCAAACACGGTACATTCAAGCAATCCAAAGTGTCTGGGAAATCTCTCGCGCAAATACCTATTTACGTCATCTGTTATTCCTTGTGCATTTCCCTTTTTTAATGTCTGACAAGCAACAGCTTCTTGATAAATACAATCTCTAATAAAATGTGTATGCATTGCAAATCCAACAGAATCATCTATCACATTAACTAGTCCAGACATATCTGAAATAACCTGGACATTTCCATCAATATATATGGAATAATCATACTCTTCAAAGAATTCATGTGGATGCATCTTCAAATATCGATTTTTTTGAACATCATTCAAATGACTTAATGAATCAGGAATTGGACGTATTTCCCAAATATCAGATTTGATATTCTGATTCGTATACATTACATAAGTTATATTTGGATTTAGCGTAAATCTTGGCTCACTGCCACAATCATATTTTCCAGAAATACAGGTATATACAACGATTTTCTTATCAAATCGCATAAACAAGCACCTATCTGCTTTTTCATTATTCCATCCCAATTCATTGACTGTACTAGGGTAGGTATCAACATTGTATAACTTCAAATACTTGCGCTTAAGTCTTATAAAGCCTAATGAAGATTTAAACCGTTTATAATCCACCCTACTCTTTCTCAAATATTTTTTTTCATTCTCTTTGGCAATCAAATACTCATAGTTACATTTTTCTAAATCACGAATTAATAATATCTCATTATTTGTATACATCATTAACCTCATATTCTAATCGCGTCTAAATAAATCTCTTGTATAAACCTTATTCTGAACATCATCGAGACAAGAATCATATCTGTTCGCAATAACTGCGTCAGACTGAACCTTAAACTTCTCAAGGTCGTTTACTACAAGGCTGCCGAAGAATGTATCACCATCATTGAGCGTCGGCTCATAAATGATAACCTTAGCACCTTTAGCCTTAACACGCTTCATTACGCCCTGAATTGAACTCTGACGGAAATTATCACTATTAGATTTCATCGTGAGACGGTAAACACCAATAGTAACTTCTTTTTCCTTGCTCTTATCATAATCAGAATTAGCATCATAATATCCAGCAATCTGAAGTACTCTGTCGGCAATATAATCCTTTCGTGTGCTATTTGAAGCAACGATAGCAGACATCATATTCTGAGGAACATCAGCATAGTTTGCAAGAAGCTGCTTTGTATCCTTTGGCAGACAGTATCCGCCATAACCAAACGAAGGGTTGTTATAGTGTGTACCGATACGCGGATCAAGACAAACACCATTGATTATCTGCTGTGTGTCAAGTCCTTTCATTTCTGCATATGTATCAAGCTCGTTAAAGTAGCTTACACGAAGAGCAAGATAAGTATTTGCAAAAAGCTTTACAGCCTCTGCCTCAGTGAATCCCATAAACAGAGTATCAATATCTTCCTTAATGGCTCCCTGCTGAAGAAGTCCCGCAAACGTATGAGCTGCTTCTACAAGTCTCTCGTCATTCATGTCTGT
Organism: Ruminococcus sp. YRD2003; assembly: GCA_900109435.1. Taxonomy (GTDB): domain Bacteria; phylum Bacillota; class Clostridia; order Oscillospirales; family Ruminococcaceae; genus Ruminococcus; species Ruminococcus flavefaciens_G. The sequence continues at coordinate 9,110 of FNZT01000021.1, forward strand.
ACCGACAATGATTCGGCTCGGATAAAGGTTATCATAAAGCGCCTTAGACTCGCGAAGAAACTCAGGACTGAAAATAATGTTCTTACTGCCTGTTCTCTCACGAATTGACTTAGTATATCCAACAGGGATAGTAGACTTGATGACCATTATCGCATTAGGATTATACTTCATAACAAGGTCGATAACCGCTTCAACAGCACTTGTATCAAAGAAGTTCTTCTTGCTGTCATAATTCGTAGGAGCTGCAATTACTACAAAATCGGCATCTTTATATGCTGATTCAGCGTCAAGTGTTGCTGTAAGATCAAGTTCCTTTTCAGCAAGGTATTTCTCGATATAATCGTCCTGTATAGGCGACTTCTTATTGTTGATAAGCTCAACCTTCTCAGGAATGATATCAACTGCTTTTACAGTATTATGCTGTGCAAGCAATGTTGCAATCGAAAGCCCAACATATCCTGTTCCTGCTACTGCTATTTTCATTGCTTTTCTCCTTTTTTAATCTTATTCCATTCTTTTGAACCGTTATTGCTTACTTTTTTTGCCGGGGCACCAGCTATCGCAATGTTTTCATCCAAAACATCTTTATTAACTACAGCATTAGCGCCAATAGCTACGTAATCTGCAATAGTAATTCCACCTAAGCAAACAGCTCCAACGCCAACAACACATCCTTTTCCAAGAATTGGAGCATCATCTGACACTCCACCAGCAGCCAAGGCGGTATTTATATGCAGTGAGCAATCTTCACCGATTGCACAATTTGGATTTACAAGAATTGGTCCAACATGCATTAATCTCAAGCCTTTCTCAAAACAATTTAAAGGAATGTGCAAACAATATTTATTCTGAAAAATTTTTAATCTAATATTTAATAATTTATACCGTATTCTTTTCCCTGTGTTTTTATAATATTCTGTCTTTCGTAATAATCTAGTATGCTTTCTGCCAATTGCATTTTCAGATATGTTAAACAATTCTAAAACAAAATTCAACTTAGAACTCTGATATTTTTTTAATTCATAAGATACCCACTCTTTATATTGAGCACGACTTTGTATTCTTTTTTCAACTGGCAACATTATTATTTCACCTCATAGTATTTTTTATACCACTCTGCAAATTTGCGGAGTCCCGTTCTTAAATCAATTTCAGGTCTGTATCCAAAATCGCGCTCAAGAGCGGTTGTATCTGCATATGTTACAGACACATCTCCTGGCTGCATCGGAACAAGTTCTTTATGCGCCTCAAAATCATAATCAGAAGGTAATACACCTGCTCGAACTAATTCTTCCTGAAGTATGCTAACAAAATCAAGCAGATTTTCAGGGTGTCCGCCTCCTATGTTGTACACAGCATATGGAGGCAACGGTAAACCATCCTCACCATTTTTCTTCTCCGGTGCTTTCTGCATTACTCTATAGATTCCCTCAACAATATCATCGACATATGTAAAATCGCGCTTGCAGTTTCCATAGTTGAAAATCTTTATTGTTTCATTGTTTATCAGCTTATTTGTAAAGCCAAAATACGCCATATCTGGACGTCCGGCAGGTCCGTAAACTGTAAAAAATCTTAAACCTGTTGACGGGATATTATATAGCTTGGAGTAAGCGTGAGCAAGCAATTCGTTACTCTTTTTGGTAGCTGCATAGAGAGATACAGGATTGTCAACTTTGTCGTCTGTACTGAAAGGTACTTTCTTATTGCCGCCATATACAGACGATGATGAAGCATAAACCAAATGCTCAACAGTATTGTTTCGGCAAGCTTCTAGAATGTTATAAAAGCCTATGATATTTGAATTTATATACGCATCAGGATTTGTTATTGAATACCGAACGCCTGCCTGAGCTGCAAGGTTCACTACAATATCAGGCTTATACTCAGCAAATACTTTGTCAATAAGCGACTTGTCAGCTAAATCGCCAACTATATTTGTCCATGTACATTTTGAATTCTTTGCAAGTTTTTCAATCTCGGCAACTCGATACTCTTTCAAAGAAACATCATAATAGTCGTTCATATTATCAAGTCCGATAATATGAAAATTTACTTCTGACGTAAGCAAACGCATTACAAGATTACTGCCGATAAAGCCTGATGAACCTGTAATCAGTATCCTTTTATTCATACAAATTCAAACCTTTCAATACCATTTTTAGCATTTATTCACAAAGAACAATACATTATTTTTCAAAATTATTTCCACACCTATAATAACTTCTTTGATCATTGCTAATATTTTTCATATGTCTCATCCAACGTAATATCTCAGGAGTAAGATCTCCAAATATTCCTTTTCCATGTGCCATCTGAAATAGCCATACACTTCCACCTTGTATATTTGCCTCTATTAAGACTGGATTTCCTTCATCATTAATTGTAAAGTCCCAATTAATACATCCAATCTGTGGAATTAATGAATGGCATTTTTCAGCTGCTTCGATAACCTTAGGCACCAAGTCTATCTTATATCCACTATAAATAAGACCAGTATCTGGATGCTTTTTAAACTCTTTTTTAAATTCTGTGAACGCTTTTTCATGTAATGATCCATTATCATCGACTGCAATAAACATACCGCCAGCATGTGCATTATCCACATTAGCTCCGCCTTGCCCTATACGCATTATAATTGGAACATGTTGGATTTTATCTTTCCAAATATATGTCATTATACGAAATGTATTTACACTATTAGGGTAAATCTTTGCAATTGACGAATGACATTTAACTCGCTCCTGAATAACCCAATTCAAGCCCTTATCAGCTACAATATCTAATACTGACTTTCCTGTAACATTGTCTACACCATTACTGAGTTTAAGAACCTGACACCCAACACCGCTGCAAGAATCTATTGTTGGTTTAATAAAAAATTCGCCATTCAACTCAGAAATAGGATTAGAAGAAACAATATTATGATTGTTATCTTGAATAATCCCCCCAATACATGAATATATAGTCTTGGGCATGATTATATCCGCACTACTAGCTAATAAACTCAAAACATTTTTGTCTTCAAATGTTTTAGCATAATGGCTATTATTATTGAAATACTTCTCTAATTCTGGAATAAAAAGCAATTCTGGGAAATAATATTTATCAAATTCACCAGTAAACGCAGTAAAATGTTTATGCCATGTATATGGAATCTTTTCACCATAGTTATTTATATATATATCATCAATCTCTTTTTCTTGTTCAGATGAAAGCGTTATTTTAGAATAAATCTTAATTCTCTTTGGATCTTTAAACTTATTAATTTCAGCCTTTCGTCTTTTTTTAATTCTATATTTATCCCAATAATCATTTGCCTTGATAAGTAACATATGTTTTAAACTCATATCCTTTTTACCTTTCTTTTTATAAAATAGAGTAATTGTTTAACCTCACTTCTATAGAAAACTATATTAAACAAAGCCAATATAATCAACCAAACTACAGCGATAATTATTGCCTTAAAGAATAATGACAAATAGCCATTTACAGGAAGCTTTACATTAAATCCTACTATAATACCACATATTACTATAAAAATATCAACAAACATCAACTTAGCAAAACGTTTGCCTTCAAGATTAATCAAATATTTATAATTATACCATGCCATCCATAATGTTTGATATAGCATAGCCACAAATGTACCTATAGCAACGCCAACCAAACCAAAAAACTTTACAAATAGAACAGAAATTACAATATTCATAATCATCGAAATAATATAACTGCTTTGTGTCTGTTTATAATGTCCAGCTGCAAGAATAATAAAATTATAAGGCATTCTTAGACTACGAGCAAAATACGCTACTACCAAGATTAACGCAAAACAAGGTTGGATATAATTAGCATCCTCCACCCCGGATGTATATGTTCTAACAAAATCGAGTATCACCATACTGGCACTTCCAAAAACCCATATGGAAAACATATTGGTTATCCACTCAAATAAGATAAATGTTTTACGTAGTGCTTCTTTTTCGTTTTTTGCCCACATATCACCAAAAAACGAAAAAAAGCCATTGCTAAGCGATGTTATCAACATAAAAATACCGTTAATAAAAAGATTATAAACAGAATAAATTGAAACATTAGAAAGCGTTGAGAAAAGAGTAAGAACGATATTGTCTGTACCGCCAAGAATATAACTTGCAAAATGCTGAGCCATTCCATTCCATTTCTGTTTTATAGGCTCTTCAGTATATTTGATCTTCTTGTCAATATCATAATGACTCCTAACATAAAAAAATAGATATAAAGGTCTAAATAGAAAAATGATAGAAGTTGTTAGTTTTACAATTTGAATAGAAGCGCCTATCTTTATTAAAACTGCACAAGATATAGTATTAATCACAAGAACAACTATCTGTGCCGTATATTGTATATATCCTTTTTGATCTGCGCTTAATAGCAAACTGTTTACAATACCAAAATAATATTGTGAAAACGTATTTATGCTTATAGCACCAATCAAAGCAGCAGTAAATAGGAAGCCAAATTTTTTGTTTACAATTAACGGATAAACAAAAACAAGAACACTTACATACACGACAAGTATTGTTGCAAGTCGTTTGAAAAAACGATTTGCTGAAACATATATCTTACTTATTGAATCCTTGTCATTTTCAGCCAATGGTTTATATAAAGATGACTGAACAACGGCTCCAACGCCAAGATCAAGAAGTGTTATTACTCCAAGAAACTGTGTAATTGAATTAACAAGCCCATTAACATCTGAGCCGAAAGTGCCGAGGATAAGCCGCGGAAGAATGAATCCGCATATAACTGTAACCACTTGTAGAGAAAGGGAGGTTATCGTATTAAGTGCAAGCTTTTTTCCTCTATTATTACTCAAATGATTACGCCCTCTTTCCGGGAAGAGTCACCCACTCTCCCATCTTTAAATCCCATTCAAATGGTTTGATTCGATCCAAACCACTGCCGTCAAAAAAGGTCAATTCACCAAAATATACCTTTCCATCAACTTCATAAAAATCAACTCTCAATTCAGGTGTACCTTCAGCCAGTCTTTCAGCTAATTCAAACATTTTTTCGTAGTTTTGAGGCTTAGCTGGGGTCTTATCCGCATGAGCATATCCCCAGGTAAAGTCTAACCAATTAAACTCTCTATCAAAGTAATCCGCTCTTGTTGAAATACCTCTATCACTGTTTATCATCATCATTTTGGCTACACCACCAAAAGTATAGATTTTATAATCATTAATCGGTCGTCCTTTGCACGACGGTTCACTATCTTCCATATACTTTTCTGCAATAATTCTTGGTTTTACGTTCTTGTACGGCCACTCTCTCCATAATAAATAATAGTTTTTTTTCAAACTTCTATTAATCTTGGCCTTAGCAGCATCAATATCGAAATTCGACTTATCCTTACAAATAACAAGTCCTCCTGAATCATGAGTACATTTCAGTACAAACTTATTTGGCAGTTTTTCAAAGTTTATATCCTCAAATCTTTCCCATACTCCAAGTGTGGGAATAATATACTTTTCACCAATTCTTTGAGCAACATACTCTTTTACGGCATACTTGTCAACCATCGTAGTGTATTCAGGACGACGATCAAACAACTTTAACCATTGAAGCTTTTCATTGTATGTTTGGGGAGAATCCAAATTTATCCTTTTTCCGAACTTAGCCTCGTATAAACGCTCTATATAGTCTCGATCTCCCATTTTATTGTAATACCCTCTTTGAGCTAAAAATAAAAAACGTTTGTTCTTATCTTTTAGGACATTGAACACTTTTATTATACCTATCATTCAATACACTCCTTTTTTACACAAAAAATCTATAGTAATGAAAAATATTCAGCGATATCATGATAAATAGCAGTCCATAAAGCATTATCCTGGTGAACAATGCCACATATGGCTTATCTCCCCCAACCCTTTTCTCAAATAAACAAGAAGATAATATCGGTGCAAAGCATCCCATCATATATGAAAGTCTGTGCACAAACTCATGACCTTTAAAATTACCAATGATAACAACACAATATGTTGCAAAGAACAGATACATTTTTTCCTTGTTCATGTTATTCTTTTCTTCTTGAAAGCAATTTAGATTTATCAACTTGTTATCAATCTTGGAATCTGCATTCTTACTAATCGTCTTAAACGTATAAAAGTAAAAATAATAAAACAAAAAGATTACGCATAAAAGTATAGCACCATAATAAGGAAATTTATATCCAACAAACTGTCTGTCACCTGTATACCTTTTATATTTTATAACTACGAGAGAAAGAAAAGGTATATTAACCCTTGAAATAATAGCAATGGCAGAGTTTACAAACAGAAATGCTACGCCAAACATTGTGACTATTGATTTGTACGGAAAGAAGTATACAGCTATTGCAACGACACACGGAATGATTATTAGCGAATGAATCAAGGAAGATGCTATAAAAAGCAGACATGAGATACAATAGCTTTTTTTGAAATAGAGCAAATATATTCCCAAAGCTGTAAGACACATTGCACAAGCCGTTCGAAGACCTGACACAACGTGAACAAACGGTAAAAAGCTAAAACATAAGATTACCGCAAAAAAAACCTCGCACAATTTATATCCTTGAGTTTTTTTATAATCATAAGCAATATATGCAATTGCAGAGTAATCTAAAGCGGTAAGGAACCACACTAAAGTATAGTTATTTGAAAAGTGCTTAGCAAAAAAGTACTCGATAACATTGAAAACATAAGTGCCCGAACTCGTCTCATTCTTGTTCAGCATCGCCGCATTTTCAAGAAATTTTTGGAGGCTTATGTGCGTAATCTTGATATAGTCCATTACATTTGAATGTCTTACGAAATCCATATTGTCAAATGGAGTCACGTGAAATGTCATTGAAAACAACACCGCAAGAGACACTATAGCCAGATACTTTATTTTCCTTAGATACATCTCTTTCTTTAACCTAATCACTTGAACCTCCTCACACAGCAACAGACGTACCCTTAAATGTAACCCATTATAACCTTAAGAATAAAGGCAACAGTACCTTCTTTTGAACCTTTACAAATACTGCTGTCAACAATAAGTGATAGTTTTTTTTTCATGCTCGAACGATAATATGCCATTTTCTCAACATATCGTCGATCTGTGAAGCCGAGTTCAGGGTATGCTTCGAGTAAATACTGAGCCGATCTGCTGCGATTGTTCTTTACTCCTCCATTTTTAAAACGGAGCAACCTATCCACCAAACTCAAATGTTTAACACCGACGACATTATTGTCATGCAGTCGGTAAAGTATATATGAATCATGATCATAGAACGGCTGCCCCTCTACACAGGCAATGAGAAATATCCACGAATCATGACATCTTGGAACAAGAAAATCCTGCTTGGGGGTTTTACGTTCTACAACAATCTCGGCTAATTCTCTATCGAGCACCATAGTACATCCACTGAATACATTTTGGGTGATATTACCAATAAGACTCATCTCTGGTGGAACAGAAAACCTCATTCCTTCCCTAACACCATTCCTGTAAATGATTTGGTTTGAGCAGTACAACGCTGGTTTTTCAGAATCTTTTATAGTTTTTACAGCTGTTATTAGCTTTTCACTAAGCCAGATATCGTCTTGATCTGCAAAGGCATAATAATCATACTTAGTCTCCTGCTTTACGACCTTCTTTAGCAGAGTAAGGAAGCTCAACCCAGGCCTTAAATTTCTGCCATCAACTATAAGCTTGACATTTCCTTTATTCAAATAACTTCTGACTATGTTAACGGTATTGTCTGTTGAGCCGTCATCACGAACATAAAGAGTTACATCAACATCCTTTTGTGCAAGAATACTATCAATCTGCTCCCCAATGAACTTTTCGCCATTGTAAGAACTCATAATAACTGCAATTCTCGGATTTGACATCATCATTATTCCTTTCACTGAGCTTTATTTCTGCCCATAATAAGCATTTGGTCCATGTTTCCTCAAATAATGCTTATCAAGTATATACTGTTGCATTACCGCTTCTGGATTAATTAGAAATGTTTTAATATCCATTTCTGCTACCTTTTCCATTACTACAGCATGATATACCGAACTATTGGCATCTTTGCCCCATGAGAATGGACCATGATTTTTTACTACTATCCCGGGAACAGCAAGTGGCTTTATGCCGCGCTGTCTGATAGTTTCAACGATGATCTTGCCTGTATTGAGCTCGTAATCTTCCTCGACTTCGTCTTTGGTAAGCTCACGAGTACACGGAATTGCTCCATAGAAATAGTCAGCATGAGTCGTACCAAGTGCGGGAATATCGACACCTGCCTGTGCATATGCAACTGCATTCACAGAATGAGTATGTGTTATTCCGCCTATTTCAGGGAACTGACGATACAACTCAAGATGAGTTTTAGTGTCTGATGACGGCTTCCATTTCCCCTCTACAGTTTCACCTGTAATAAGGTCAACGACTACCATATCATCAGGACTCATACCAACATAATCAACACCTGAGGGCTTGATAACAACAAGCCCATTTTCTCGATTAATTCCGCTGACATTTCCCCAGGTGTAAATCACAACACCTCTGGCAACAAGTTCAAGATTTGCTGCACAAACTTCTTCTTTCAATTTTTCTAACATTTTATCCCTCTACTAATTATAGTTCACGCATAATATTCAGCGTGTGACGTATTCCTTCTTCAACAGTAAACTGACCTTTCCAACCAAGAGCCTCGAGCTTTTTACTACTGAGAACCTGCTTTGCGATAGGAGTCATCTCTGCATTCGCTACTTCATCAGGATCCGCAAAAATAACCTTTGTTCCTGTCTGAGCAGCAACTTCCTTTGCAAAACCAGCTATTGTTGTTCTTGAATTTGAATTAGCAATATTATAAGCATTGCCGCTCTCGCCGCTTGTAAGAACAGAAAGAATAGCCGAAGCAGAATCTGCAAGATAAGTATAAGAGCGCATCTGATTGCCTGCACTATTAAGAACTATATCCTCTCCTGCAAGACCTTTATTTACAAACTGAGCGTTTGCACGATTGTCAGCCTTTGTAACAGTCGGACCATACGTGTGACTAGGTCTAACTATTACTGTATCAATTCCAAACTGCTTTGTATATGAAACACAAAGCGTCTCAGCCGTTCTCTTACCGTTTGGATAGCACGAACGTGCTGATGTAGGATCGACATAGCCTGCATATGATTCTTCAAAAGATTCAAGACTAAGGTCTCCCTGGCCGTAAACTTCTCCTGATGAGATATAGAGCATACGCTTTGTTCCATGCTCTTTACCGTAATCAAGCAGATATTTAGTACCAAGTATATTGCTCATAACAGTTCCAACAGGGTCACTATTAAATGCTGCTGGAAACGCCGGACTTGCTGCATGAATTATATAATCTACAGAAAAATCAAAGTCTGGCAGTTCATTTACGTTGTGCTCAACAAAATGAAGCTTATCCGTGTTGATACCTTCATACCTTGCTGCAAGTCTCTCTGCACTGAGATCCATTGCGTAAACTGTAATGTTGGCATTCATATGCTGATTAGCATAAAGAAGCATATCAGCCATAAATGAACCAATAAGACCAGAACCACCTGCAATAAGAACAGAAGAATTATACAGCTTTTCAAGTCCTACTGTAGCTTTAACAGCTATCTCAATATCTTTTTTGTAGTTTTCGCTTTTATAAAAACTCATAATCAATTAGTCCTTTAACCAGTCTGATCTTTTGGCCTTGAGAAGTGCCTTGAATATATCAATATCTTCTACCGTTGTAAGCTTGATGTTCTTTTCAGAGCCTGCTGAGAAATGAACTTGCTCGCCCATTTCTATCATAAGAGTGCATGAAGCAACAGAATTTGTGATACCTGCTTCAAGAGCTCTTCTGTGAAGATTACATATCTTTCCGATAGTAAAGCCCTGAGGTGTCTGTGTTCTCTTGAGGTTGTCTCTTGGATAGCTTCCTGTTGATTCCTCACCGTTCTCCGTCTGCATCATTGCTTCAGCACAAGGAATTACAGTGATTGCATTCCCATACTTTCTTGTTTTAGCTATACAGTCAGAGATTATCTCTGCTGATACCATAGGACGAATAGCATCATGAATAAGAACGATATCGTCCTTATCAAAATGCTTTTCAAGCTCATAAACGCCATTACGAATAGAATCCTGTCCGTTTTTTCCGCCCGGAACAACATATTTGAGCTTAGTGATGTTGAACTGCTTTGCGTAAGCCCAAAGCACCTGATCCCATCCCTCGATACATACGACTGCAATAGCATCTATCTCAGGATGATTCTGGAATGCCTCCAGTGTGTAAACGATTACAGGACGCTCATGTACAGTTAAAAACTGCTTTGGTATATCCTGATGCATCCTGTTACCGGAACCTCCGGCGATTAATAATCCGATATTAGCCATTTTCATTCTCCTCTTCGTTAATCAACTTGATAACAACCTCCTCAGATATTGCACTTTTTGAAGGTGGGGTCATATAGTCACCATATCGCTTTGTTAGATAAGCGTGTGGATTAGTCGGACCGTAAAAATGATATCCCTCAAAAATCAATTCCTTAGGCTTATCAAACCACTCTTTCTTGTAAGTTATCGCACTAAGGAATGTGATATCAAGTCCATAATAATCTGCGATTTCAAAACTTCTACCTCTATATCTCAGCTTTTTTTCAATCCTACGAATATCACGTTCTCTGTTTTTTTCGCTAAAAAACAACATGAATAGCTTTGATGCGATTACAGCAACTTTTCCATGATTCTGAGGAATTCCCCCCACCAGTAGCTTATAAAGATGTGATCTCATAATATTAGCAAGAAGTCCTACCTTTGTTGGCGGGCAATTGTAGAATGGGTAAATATCCATGTTGACATTTCTCTTCTTAATAACTCTACCATCCTTAATTACTTCACACTTGTGCTTTGTATCGACTATACTCATATCTATCAGCTTAAAAGACGAATCCGTTCTTCTACTTGCAATGAAATAGTCGCCAAATTCCTTTTGATATCTTTCCAGTCTGACAGCGTCTTCGATAGGCATAAGAACATCGACATCATGATCCCAAGGGATAAAACCGTTGTGCCTCATAGCCCCGATGCAAGTGCCATATGCCAGATAGTATCTCAATCCATGCTTGCGACACACTTCATCGAGTTTAACTAGCATTTCTAATTGAAGCTTTTGTATATCATTCATATATATCACCTATTATACTTGAAGCTCAAGCTCTTAATTTTGATTATTACATCCATAAATCGTAAGGAAATGATTCTACAAGTTGATTCTTCATTCTTGCCAAATCCGGAACATTTGCAACCTCCATGGTTATTGCCTTTTGCAAATCGGTTTCAACATGAATTCCTCTTCCTGTTGAGGCATACCAATCCTCATATTTATATCGAAAACGTTCAGGTCGGTCCTCATAGTATATTGCAGGGACACCATATGCCTCCGCAAGAATGATACCATGAAGTGAGCTGCTTATAACCTTTTTGGCTGAGACAATCTTGTCAACAAGACTACAGTAGTCCTTGGTATTCATGCTGACAAGTTGTTCACTATCAACCACCTCTCTTGCCTTTTCAAACATCGAATAGTGCGGAATAACCAGGTAATCAAACTTTTTTTCTTTTGATAAGGGCTGATAAAACAAAGGCAACAACACAGCCGGATCTCCATATATATTTGGACAGGAATGTCCCATTCTAAGTAGTGTCCTTCGTGTATACGGTCCTCTTACACACCTAACGTCAAGCCTGCGAAAAGGTGGTTTGTGAGGCAATGCCCTAAAGCCATTTGGTTCGAAAGCAAATCCACTTCCCCAAACCGTTGCATTCTGATAGCCCATCTGTAATATTGATCCTATCGCATATAAATGCCTTTTTCCACTTATTTTATCATCAAGCGAGAATCCCTTACGTTCCAGCATTGCCCTGACGATGACCTCTGAAAGATAATCACCTATATTACAGCTATCTTTACTGCCACCCTCTTGACGCTCTGCATGGTAATAGTGAAGATTCACTTTGTTTTCATGAGCTCTGTATCTAGGATAATCCAGCATTATTGAATCGGCAGATATGATACTGGAAGCTTCTTTAATCAATCTTGACAGCAACGCATTCACTCCTGAACCTTAATCCTTTTTCACATACTTCTCATAGATGCTCTTTCCAAAGCTTGTCTTATAAATTTTTCGCCTCATAACGCGATATAAAAGCGTAATCTTTCCGAGAAAACGATCTAAAAGAGAAACTTCTCTCCTAACAAGCTTATAGTTATCGTTCCATTCATGCCAAACTGGAACTTCCTTCCAACTTCTCAGAGCCATCATTATACGAAAATACTCGTGTTTATGCTTGTTAAAATAATCAACGTCAAATACATTTTTATACAAATCAAGCTTTTTCAAGCCGTATAGCGCAATCATAGTTCTGCGACACTTATCACATTTGCTACAATTATGCGCCTGTGCAACACATACATTCAGTTTATTATAAGTTATTGGGTATTTAGAAATGAATTGAAGCTTTTCGTTCCTTGATACCTCAGCGCCACTGAGATAAAATTTCAGATTCGGTGTCGATAAACAAGGCAAATTGAGAATATCATAGAACGATGTATCTGTTTCTTTGAATTTAAACTCTGCAAATTCATATGAGCTCGCAAAATAGTATTTACTAAACAGCTTCTGCATAAGAAGCGGTATAGCCAAAGTACGATAGGTATTAGTCGCTTCATGTCCTTGCTTAAGGAATTCATTTATATTTGTATCGACACAAACCATCTCAAGGCCCAACTCATCAGCAACACTCTTAATCCAATCTATTCTTTCATGATATCGTTCTCTTGCCTTATCACCGCCAAAAGCTCCACTAGCTCCAGCGTTGAAGAAAGTCAAATGCGTGACATTGAAATCACTCTTTTCCATTCCAGTATGCTTAAGCAAAGTGTAGAACGAATCTACTCCACCAGATGCAGATGCACCAACAGCGTTCACTCCACTATCATTCGAAAGTGTCCCTGCTTCAGATTTGAGCAGTAGCTTAATGCGCTTATACTTGTGGATGTTTTTTGAAATAGCAGGAATTAAACTGTTTTCAAGTGAATACATCAGTTCCTCAGTTATTGGCTGATCCGAAGTGATATCCAAACTATGCTCCATAGCATAAAGGAGAACATTCACAACAATGCCGTCGATGCGTTCAAATGTGATAGCATTTTTGTATTTACTGTCAAATTCGTACCATATTGTATATTTTTTGTTATCTAATGAAAGGTCAGAATAAAGCCGAACGCCGTTATCTGAATCTTTAATATAAGGTCTCCCTATTTTAAGAATCTTATTTGACATTTTTCTTTCTCCCCATAATCAACATTATGCACAGTATGTTTATTTAGCACAATTAACTCAAATTCTCAACAATCAGCTGATATACTCCCCAGCAGTAATCCTGAACGTACTACCGGTCATCATTGAACTTGCATCCGAGAGCATATATATAATACCTTCAATGTAATCGTCACGCTCGCACATTCTCCCCATCGGAAGATATGCTCCAGCGCGAGCCCTTAGTTCCTCTTCGCTCTCACCCTGTGACCGTCTAAGCTCGACCTCTCCCTCGGTGGGAGTCCAGCCAAGAGTGAGATAATTGCAGCGGATATGCTCAGTCGCATAGTTGTGAGCAATATGCTCCATAAGCGTCCTCAGGACACCCTTGCTACAAGCATAAGCTGCTCTGTCCTTTTCTCCACTCCACGCATGAGCTGAACCAGTTAAGACGATTGAACCACCACCGTTCAGGCGCATATACTTTATTGCCTGCTGGCAACAGAAGAACGCTGCACGGAAATTAATATCCATCACAGCATCAAACGTCTTTTCATCGCAAGTATCAAGCGGAGAAACAGGTGTAATACCCGCATAATTGAAGAAACCGTCAACCTTACCGTAGACTCTGTAAGCCTCGTCGAACAAGTTCCTACAATCATCAACGCTTGTAAGGTCTGTCTTAACGAAGATGCCCTCAGAACCTACAGCCTTGATCGTATCTATTATTACAAGAGCTGCTTTTTCATCACGTCCGCCAATGACGACCTTCGCGCCTTCACGCCCTGCCGCTTCTGCAAAAGCACGCCCAACGCCTTTAGTACCACCAGAAATAACGATAACCTTATCTTTTAATCTCTGTAATTCCATTACTTCAACTCCAGAGCTTCCTCAGCATTAAATCCCTTGAGAAGCATATTATTTCCATTCTCGTCGTAAACGCGTACCGCTTTCTCATAATAATTAAGCTTGTCAGCAAGTTCCTGCTTAGAATTACAAACAAGATACAGTCTTGTAAGAACCTGCTTCTCATTACCAATCCACTCAGGAACGACTGTATCGCCTTCATGAAGTCTCTGAATGTTAGCAACTACGCAACTGTCTTTATCAAGGTCATCAAGTCCTTCGATCTTAGCGATCTTGCCCTGCTTGAGTAAAAACCACTTTGTTGCAGCCCATTTGCCGCGAAGTCTTGTATCGTCATCCTTAGTGAGGTCAATATCTCCCTCTGAGCCTGTCAGAGCAAAACGGATAAGCATTTCTCTCTGATCGAAACCGTGGATTGCTTTCATAAGGAGATGAGGAGCTTCACCCTGAAGACGGAAGCCTGTATCATAAACATAGAAATCATCATTTTCAAAGAAGCCCGAAAGCATGAGAATACCATTCTCAATACCGATTTCCTTGAACATACGCAGAGCATTGTCGTGCATACGGCTAAAGTACACATCAAGATGCTTTGAAGGGTATGTACCGCCAAGACAAACCCTGCTGAGGCCCGGCTGTTCATCAGTAGTGTAACGGTCATATATGCAGGAAGCACTGCAAACGCCGTCCTTGAATGTATAATACATTCCCATATCTTCGCACTGCATATACTTTTCAACAATAAAGCGTTTCTTAAATGAAGCATCAAGAGCTTTTTTTACACCTTCTCTGAGTTCTTCCTCATTAAAGGCAACTGTCATTCCAACACCACCGCCGTTATCGACAGGCTTTACCATAACAGGATACTGTATCTTATCAAGATCCTCGCGCTTCATCTCAGCATCAAGTTTGAACTCAGGAATTCCGTGTACGCCATAGCGCTCACAAGTAGCCTTGAATTCATCTTTAAACGCAAATACATCTACAATTTTCTGAGTTGCATAGCAAGGGAGATTGAGAGCATCGCAAACCTTGCAGTACATAGGGACAAGAATGTCAGCTACTCCGACAAGAACGCCGTCCACATTTTCGTCTTTTGCAATCTTGATAACAGCATCAGCATCAAGGCCTTCAAAATCATAAGATTTCCACGCGTAAGCCTTCGCGGGATCGGTATGCCTTGCAGAAGCAACTATTGTTTTGATTCCCCAATTGTTAGCTATTTCAACAAGCGGAATAGTCTCCGGATTTCCACCCAGTATAAGCAGCTTCTTGCCTTCAAACTCTCTTTCCATTTCAACTTCTCCTTTTATATTATTATTCCTTCACCGAGGCTCATCAAGAGCACTCTATCATCAGGATACTCATTTCTCATTATTTCAAGGAATCTACCTGGATTGCCGCCATGCGTTGCAAACATTCCAAAATGACACGGTATTGTGAGCTTGCTTCCAAGAGCGTGAGCATACTCAGCAAATTCCTTTTCATTCATATTACCGAACGCTCCGTTTATCGGACCAATAACCACATCAAGCTGACCCAGATTCTTGATATCATTTACTCGATCCATTCGCAGGCAGGTATCGCCTGCCATATATACCTTTTTGCCGTCCACAGTAATAACTGCTCCAACTGCATCAGGAGCGCCCTTGCCGTGATCGCACTCAACAAAATCAATGTGAAATTCACCGCAATCAACACTGTCACCCGGCTTGATATACAACGTATTCTCACCAGTCATCATAAGCCGATTTACTTCTGCTTCGCAATTGATTGAAGCGAAAAGTTTGGTATGATGATTGCTCATGAGCTGAGGTATCGCATCCATATCAAAATGATCGAAATGAGGATGGGTAGCTACAAGGCAGTCAAATTGAAGCTCAAACGGATCAAGTATCTTAGGTACAAGCCTCTTGAATCCCATGTGCCCTTCAACACGTTCAACGCATTCCGAAAGACAAAGATCAAAACCAAGAAGCTGTCCGTTTTTACTTTTTATAATATATCCGGCTTGTCCGATAAAAAACAGGTGCGTTTCGCCGAGCTTGGCGGAAAGAATCCTTATTGCTGTATCATTCATAGCTTTACCTTACTTACAATTCAGATAACGTCCGAGCAATTCTTCTCTGATAGCTTCTTCGCAGCTTACTATCAATATCTTTTCCTTGCTAAGACCGTAATCAAGAAGTCTGTTGCATATATTCTTAGCGAGCAGTCTATCAACTGTCGCAATGAGGACATAGTCATATTCAAGCTTTGTTATGCTTTCAACAGGATCAACATCCATACAGCAGCGTCTGTACTCCCAATAATCATCGTCTACCCAGCCAATAACATCGCATCTTGAGTTTTCAAGGAAACGATTCATAAGCTGCTGACCAAAAGTACCTGCGCTATAAACAATAAGCTTCTTTCCATCTATTTTTGAACCATAAGGCGTAAACTCAGGCTCAGTTTCTGTAGCGTCAAGTATTCCGCCTGAACGAATTATACAAATACTCAGAACATAATCTGTTACCTGTTTGATAAGGTCATACTCATTATTATTCTGCTTTGCAAAATTAAACAGATAATCGTACAAATATCTGAGCTTTTTCGCTTCATTTGCAAATGATTCGCTCTTTTTAAGCATAGAATCTTCACGCTGACGATAATGGTACGCACAGTTATCTGTAATGCATACTCTTTTAGCAGCCAACAATGCGGGATAAGTTACCGCACCGTCTTCTCCAATTGATATTCTGTCATCAACGTTGAGCTGTGATTCCATTAAAACCTCTCTTTTGAAAAGCTTATTCCACACATATGTTGTAACTCCCGGGCGATAAAACTCGCCGTTGGAGATCATATTTCTATATAATTCTTCAAGCTTTGCCCCCTCATAGATTCCAGAAGGTAAGCTGTTTGTAAAATGCACACTTCTTTCAAAAAGGTCGCGGCTCTGTCCGGCACAAGCAATATCCGAATTGCTTGTAACGATTGAGGTGTATAAGGCCTCATAGAAGCCTGCTCCTACCCAGTCATCGCCATCCACATAGCCTACATATTCACCATTTGATGCAAGCAAACCAGCCTTTCGAGCTGAAACAAGTCCACCGTTTTCTTTGTGAATAACCTTGATACGATTATCCTTCTTTGCATACAAATCACATATTTCAGGACATCTGTCAGGAGAACCGTCGTCAACAAGTATTATTTCAAGATTCTTATACGTCTGATTCATCAAACTCTCGATACATATTCCAACGTATCTTTCTATCTTATATATCGGAACAATAACGCTTATAAGTGAATTCTTGTTTTGCAATTATTCCACCTCACTTACAGTAGCTTTTTTCTCATTTACATAATCAATAAAATCACCCATTGTTGCTTCGCCTTCAGCCGAAATGCCATCTCTTTTAAGAACAATTTTCACAGTATCAATTATAATCTTAATATCGCCCCAAAAAGTAATATGCTTAACATACTTAAGGTCATACTCAAATCTTTCATCCCATGTTGAAGCATTCCGCCCATGAGCTTGTGCATAACCAGTTAATCCCGGACGTACATCATGACGATGATGCTGCTCTTTCGAATAATAAGGAAGATACTTCACAAGCAGCGGTCTCGGTCCGATAATAGACATATCACCAACAAGGATATTGAATAATTCAGGGAGTTCATCCATACTTGTACTTCTGAGCCACTTACCATAGGAAGTAAGTCTCTTTTCGTCAGGAAGCAACTTGCCGTTCTTGTCCTTTTTATTGTTCATGGTGCGGAACTTTATAAGCTTGAATATCTTTTCTCTCTTACCGGGACGTTCCTGCGTGAAAAACGGATTACCGCCCATCTCAACAGCTCCTACAATAGTCAGAATAAGAAGAAGCGGTGATAGAACAATTATCGCACCGAGCGAAAGTGTAAAGTCAAGCAAACGCTTAAAGTACTTTGCATACATTATTCAAAACAACTCCTGATAAGTTCGATTATGATATCCTGCTGTTCGGGTGTCATCTTATTATCACTCGGGAGGCAAAGACCTCTCTCGAAGATGTCGGCACCGACATCACAAGCCTCTCCTCTGTCGATATAAGCATTGGACTGTCCGCGTCCGTTGCCGTTCGCTGTAACGAAACCGTTCATACGGTAGATAGGCTGCATATGCATGGGCTTCCATATCGGACGTCCCTCAGCATTGAATTTTGCAAGAGTCTCAAGTATCTCGGTAGGGCAGGTCTTGCCCTGCTCTGAGATGTACATAGGCTCGTTTTCGCTGCGGACCTGCTTGCACATCGCTTCCTTGTCGATGAGAAGGCAGCTGAGCCAGTAGTTCGGTACGCTGTTCTTCTCGTCAAAAGGATTCATTGTAACAGGAAGTCCCTTGAAGCCTTCCTTATAGCGCTCGTATATCGCCTTCTTCTGAGCAATATGCTCGTCGAGGTAATTCATCTGTCCGCGAACAACACCTGCGATAACATTCGACATACGGTAGTTGTAGCCGATCTCCTCGTGCTGATACCACGGAGCAGCCTCTCTTGACTGAGTTGACCACTTGCGTACCTTATCAGCATCGTCCTTGCTGTTTGTGAGGAACATACCACCCGAAGAACCGGTGATTATTTTGTTTCCGTTGAAGCTGATAGCGCTGTAATCTCCGAAGCAGCCTGTTTCTATGCCCTTGTATGTAGCTCCGAACGACTCAGCAGCGTCCTCAACTATGAGAGCACCGTGCTTGTCGCAAATCGCTCTAATCTCATCTATCTTTCCGGGAATACCGTAGAGATGCGCTACGACTACGAGCTTAACATCAGGATATATCTCAAAAGCTTTTTCAAGAGCTTTAGGGCACATATTCCATGTATCAGGCTCAGTATCAATAAAAACAGCCTCACCGTCTTCATAAGCAACAGGGTTTACGGTAGCGTCGAACGTCATATCCGAGCAAAACACCTTATGTCCCTGAAGTGTTCCACAGTTAGGCTTAGCTTGTCCATAAAGCTTTTCGCCTGCAAGCTTGGTAGCAAGGTGGAGTGAAGCTGTGCCGCACGAAAGAGCTACAGCATACTTTACTCCTGCATACTCTGCAACGAGCTTCTCGACCTCGTTTACATTTTCGCCTGCAGTTGTTATCCAGTTTTTCTCAAATGCGTCGTTTACCCACTTCTGCTCGTCTCCGTGCATTGTGGGAGATGAAAGCCATACTTCCTTCTCAAACGGTTTGATGTTGTTCTTGTTGACAAACATTTTCTGCTTTTTCTCCTATCCACTTGGTGTTGGTCGGTTCCTTTTAAGCAACAGAACCAATATAATATTCGCTCAACTTAAGGAGCTTTATTATGCTTAGCATCGTTCAAAAGTAAACGCAGCTATCATAAGTATTCCTTTTTCACGTTACTCGAGCCAATAAAAGCGGCACAAAGATGACATTCCGTATTTTTGTGCCGAGTTAAAGATAATAAACTTAATCAATTGTGTGCAGGCGTAGAGACCTGTACATTATTAATTATACATTTAAGGGCAGAAAAAAGCAAGCGGAAAAATCGGGTAATGTCAAAAGCCCAAATATTTTTGGTGTTTTTCACAAAAATAACACATTACCTGCTGTGGAAATAGCATAAAAAAATATACCTCAAGGAATATTCTTTTTGAGATTTGCAATCTGTAAAAAGCAAATTCAAAGCATATTTTTATCATAGGAAATGCGATTTGACTTTTCTATTATAAATGTATTATAAATATGGTGTAACAAGTCATCGCTTCACAGCGTAAAACGACAAATTTTTGCCAAAAAAATATGCGATTATATCAACTGATTGTATTAAAACGAGGCGCGCATTAAGCGCGCCTCAGATTCTCCAGCAGTAAGCCCTCGATGCAGGGATACAGTTCAGCGCTGCCCGAGAGATAATACACGACCTTATACTTACTGTCGCTTTTCTTTGACAAGAGCTTCTTGGTCAGCTCGGCACGGTCGACCTCTGCCTGCTCCTCGTTCGTGAGCCATACCTCGTAATACCGCATTTTTTGATTATCCTTGATCAGCATATCACCATCTCCTCAGTAAAAACAGCCGCAATACTCCTCGCAGATGTCCTCGCCTATCATGAGCTTGACCTCCCGCAGAGTCTCGCGGAGCAGGCTGTGGTCGGTGAGCATCTCCTCGATTTCGCTTGGAGTATAGCCATACTCAAGCAGGAGTTCCACATCTGCCGTATCCACTCCGAAACAGCGGCAATACAGAAAGAGCATTTCCTCATGTTCACCGTAATAGCAGTCGTCGCCGTACCACCACTTACCGCTCGAAAAATGCGAATATTTGGGAGCAGGTTGGAACTGCGAGCGGGTAATATTGCCGTTTTTGTCAATTTTAAGTATGTCTCCCTCGTCAATGTCTATCTGCTCATAAGCGAATATGTTCAGCCCTATGCGCTTCATCGCAGCTCGCATTATTGTGTCCGTGCTCGCGTAAACGAAAAGTCCGAGCGACTTGAAATGGAGCAGAGTTAGCGGGTTATTCCCCTTGACGAAATAAAGCGAGTTATCCTCGTCAAGCAGACTGAAAGTAAAGCTCCCCTGCACCGTCTCAGCCATGTATCGCAGAGAATCGAAATCGAGCTTGTTCTGTGATTCTATGAGCTGGACTGCTATGTACGAGTCAGTCTCGATATTCGTCGCAGGGAGCTGCTTTTCCTTGCGCAGGGACTTATCGTTGTACAGGCAGCCGTTATGTGCAAAGGCGAAGTCTATACCCGCATGACCTAAAAATGGGTGGTTGTTTATGTTATGCTTCTCGCTGCCTTGCGTGCTAAGACGCGTGTGACCCATTACAGCACGCACGCCATCGGGTGGGTTGAAATGCAGCTTGTGAGCCGGTTTCGGGCGCTTGTAGACAACGACTTCGGCGTCCTTGACATACGAAATACCTGCCGCATCAGTACCGCGTTCTTCTGCGGCATTTGCGAGAGACTGAGTCATTTTCCTGATTATCCGATGCGGGATAAGTCCCTGATAATCGAGGAATCCGAACAAACTGCACATTTACCTGTCCTCCTTGTATGTAACATCGAGAAGCCTCGTATTATTCTCGTTTACGGCTTCTTTCACGACTTCGCCTATCTTGTCCACGAGCACCGTCGTTGCGATGATTGCGGCAATTTTCAGTATCTCTCCCGCAGGACTTCCTGCAGGCAGTGTCTTTATCAGATCTGTCGGTTTCATTACATTTCCTCCTCCGTTGTAACCTCGTCGTTTACGTATAACTGGCGTTCTTTCAAGTATGTGATGAGCTCCGGTTCGGTGATGCTTTTCACAAAATCCGACCATGACATCTTAGCAATATCGTCCTCGGTCTGAGTTGACGCGATATCGCATATCTCGTTGACCAGCTCAAGCGCGGCTATGAGGGTATTCCGCTTCAGCGTACCGCGAAAAATGCGGAACTCTATGGTTGAATAGTTCTGCAGGTTGACGGCAGCATACCGTCCAAGATTCCCCTTTTTTGCCTTTTCAAGGATGTCCCTGCCATTCTTTTCATACCCGTATCGAGCCGCCCAGCGATTGATCGAGTATTCGCTTCTGCGGCTGAATTTTAATAACTCTGCCCAGTGGCTCTCGACAAAGAATAAGATGTGACTGATTACAACCTCCTGCTCGTCCTGCGTGTCACCGAGCGAATCGCGGTTCACATGAACATGGAGCCCACAGGTTTTGGTCTGGTGGCTGCGGTAGCCCATATCTATTGCCTTCTTCATCAGCTGCTCCCAGCAGAATTCTTTATGGTACTTTAATGCCATCGGGAAAGTTACGAGCTCAAAGCCCTCGTCGAGGCTGCCGTCACTCTTGCAATATAGGTTTTCTTCGTCAGAATTTGCAATGGTGAGCAGATCTTCGGCATTCTCGGAGTAGCATCCTGCTCCGTCTATCTCGAGCTCCACACCAAAGAAACGTTTGGATTCTCCGCGGAATTTTGGCTCTGGCTTGTAGCTGTATTCGTGTATAATGCGGCTGCGGTCAATTATGTCGCGATAGCACTCGGAGCAGTAATCGTCGCCGTCGACATGGTACGCGTCGTCGTTCCTCAAAAGTGTGTTGCACTCAATACAGCGGGTGTAGTGGTTTTGGTAACATGATGAACACAGCGTGGTATATTCATCGCCGTAACAGTCTGAGTCCCACACACGTGCTCCGCAGCACTCACAGGTCTGCGTAAACCGTTCGATACAGTCCCCGCATACGACCTCACCCTGGACCATTTCATAATCATCGTTGTTTATCAGCACGCCGCAATGACTGCAATATAGCCTGTTTTCGTCTTTCTTGTCCATTTCTTACCTCCGTAAAATGAAAATGCCAGCCCTTTCGGGCTGGCGTTCGTGTTTTAGTATTCGCTGGCAAGCAGCATTGTTGAGTGCCCTCCGTCATCTATCACGTAGAGCTTTTCCGCGACAGGATTCTCCGACGGTAAAAGGTACGTTTTGCTGTACTCGGGCTGCTCGCTCCTGTGGGTTATCGACTGCATACAGCCGATTTTTTTCAAATCAAAGATTTGAAGATGGTCGCGCGGCTCGGGCAGCTGGTCGATTAGCTGCCAGATGAAAAGTTGTAGCTCGCGAGGTATGCTGCTGTCTACTCCGCACGTCAGAAATCGCTCGTTATCGAACATTGGATTCTTCTCCTCTCACAGTAATTTGGTGACAATTTCTCATGCCGTAGAAATAATATATATACGGAGAAAAAGAATAATCGGAGCAGACTGTGAAAGGACAAAAATATCAATCGATATTATGAAATAATTATTATTTCATAATAATTATATATATTTACAAAATCAAAATAATAGGGATTTTCGCCATTTTACTGTTTGAGACTGATATCCGCAGCTAAAACCGCACCATTAAGGATCGGCAAAGCTGTATGTATGAAACAAGCCTTGAGTTTTACCCAAGGCTTTGCTGTGAGGTATAGTTTTTATAGTTCTGATCATGGCAATTTAATGATTTGTATTCGCTTCAAGCATATTGAAAATACTCTCTTTTTTTATCACGGAAATGTACATATATGTAATTCCGTATTACGATCGTTCTATACTTATATCCTGTAAATATAATATATTTTACTATATCAGGTAGAATGGAGGGTTGAAGTAATATATACAGAATCATCACATACGGAATAATTACAATGCTTAGGAGGATTCATCATGAAAAATCAGAGAGAACCCAAAGTACCGTTACCACTCAAAGTGCCTAAGTCGCTGTTCGATGAGATCGAGCAGGAGGCTAAGGATAAGGGAGTACCTCGCTCGGATGTCGCTTTGTACAGGCTCCAGCACTATCCCATACCGCTCACACCTGAACTTATGTATCAGTTACAGAACGATGCAAACAAAAAGTACGCGGAGCTCAAACCCGATATGCCCGATGAGGCGATAAGAATACAAAAGGAGGTCATGAACTTATGGAAACAATTAAATTGATCAAGCACACTCACGGCGATGACAAATGCCTGCGCAATGTCGTGAATTATCCCATTGGAAAGGATCAGGTGCTGAAGGAAGGATTCGGTATAGATCCGGACAACTCCCGCAATGCCGCAAAGCAATTCAAAGCAGTTGCCAAGTTCCACAACAATGAGGATAATACCCCCGTTTTCCACTATGTGACATCATTCACAAACGAAACAGCTTCAACCGCGAAAGAAGCAATGGAACTTACCAAAAGGATTTTCGAGCCTTATCTCGGCTCTCATCTCGCGGGGATAGGTATACATATTAATACTCAAACAGATAATACTATTCCGAATGAAATTAAAGATACTTATCATATGATCAATTGTGCAATGTCAGTTTTCAACAGGATCTCATATGATAAAGCTTATAATAGCTCCACTATTCCATATGTCGAATACTTCACTGAAAACGACATTAATCTGATAAACAGCTTTTTGCTCAACATTGACAGAACTGGTCAATACCCGATCAAGAGAATAATCGAGAGCTTTGTTAATCAACTGAACAGGGCTTTTCGTTACAACTTCAAATGTCTTCCTCTTACAGCGTATATTATTGATGATGTGACAGATGAGGTCGTTCTCACAGATGAAGAATTCATCTATATTGATCCAACAGCATTTGATTCACTTATTATCCCATATATGGATATACAGATCAAACATCGCCCATTAATAAAAACGCTCTTCAACAATAAAATAATAACAGGTGAGTACCATTATTGCTGCAGGCTTCAATACATTGATGTCTTCCTAAAAACACACCAAATCTACCGATACAGAATTGATCGCAGCATTCTTTCTACTGAAAGTCAGATTTCAATTAACAAAGCAGAAAACTCATTATTCTTCCATGAATTGTCTTCGATTCATAATAGCAGGTTTATCCCATTTATAATGGATGAAGACAGCGCTACATGGGCTGGACGAATTATTGAAAATGGAACAAAATCTAATAACCATATGCTGATTACAGGGGAATCTGCCTCTGGAAAATCCCATATGATGATAAGGATAGCAGCCTACCTTGCTGAATTGGGCGAGCGTGTTATTATGCTTGATTCAAGCAATTCCAACACTGTCGACGAGCTAAAGGGAGCACTCTCAGAAGAGTTCTTTAATGATAACATCATAGTTTACCATCTCGAAAAACAAGATTTTCCCATTGATCCCTTTTCAGTTGAAGGCATTAGCAGAAAAGACAGCAAAGCAAATCATATCTTCAATATTCTTCACTCAGCTGTCTATGATTCCTCCGAAGCTCAGAACGCTAAACTCAAAACGCTGATTTATGAGAATATCGACGCACTCGAAAAAGATGGAAGAATTCTTCCAAGCGATATAAAGAGTATACTTGTAAAAGACGGCTCGACAATTTCAGCTCTACGCGACAAATTGATCCCATTACTTGTTACACTTGAAAATGGTATTAATTATGAAAAAACATGGTCAGATTATTTAAACTGTCCTAAAAAGATCATAGTCTTTTCTTTGGAGACATCTTTTAAAGAGCAAGGGAGAAAGCTGTTTGATATCCTTCTTGCTTCATTATACTTGTACCACGTAAAACACAGGTATTCAAATCTTTGGTTATGTATCGATGAAATACGCGAACAAAACCTAAAAGAAGACGGTGTAATCAATATGATCTTCACACAAGGAAGAAAAAACAGAATGAACATCATCGGAGCAACACAAGGATTTGAATTGTCACGTTCGGAAGAGTGGACTACACTTAATAACGCTAAAACCAAAGTGTTTTTCAAACCGCTTTCCACATCAATCACTGATATTTTGAAAGAATTGGATATGTCACAATCCAAACGTTCTGTTTTCACGAATATGCAGCAACGAGAGTGCATAATCAAATCTGAACTATACAGTAAAAAAGAAAAAAACAACCAGCCTGCTATAGTAAGAGGATTTGTACCAAATCACTACATATCAATAAAAGACTTGATTGACTCAGATCCTGCTGAAACTCAAAATCAAAATTAGTTTTTTTAGGCACTCCATATGGAGTGCCTTTTTTTAGTTGCTGGCAAACAGCATTCTTTCAACCTGTCCATTCAATAGTGTCCATATCAATACCATAAAACCATATTTTTTTATTATCCGACTAACTTGTATTTAGAATTAGAAGAGCTATCTGATAATTCACAGCAATTACTTCAAAACGCTTTTTCATGGATCAAGATGTCTGAAATCCGGATTTGTGGGAAGAATAATAAGGAAGGAGGGGTAGCGTGGAAGTAGTTGATAAAAGCAGTAAGGGCCGCATTGAAGTGTGGCTCACGAACGAGGAGCAGGCTCAGTACGACCGCAGCGAGCTGACGCGCCTGCTCCTGTCCAAGGTCAAGAACGGTAAAAAATGCCGAGTTGTGTTCTTTATGTCGGGCAACGAGGAGCTGAAACCAAATATCGAGCGGCTTCTGCTCGCGAATCTTAAAAGCTGCTGAACAGCAATAATAAACATCCCCCGGCAGAGCCGGGGGTTTTTCCTTAAACGCCCCATAGGGGCTCATGGTACAAGCCACGCCTGAAAAGGCGTAGCAACACGGACGCATGCGGCTACGTTTTCCTGCGTTTTATTACTGCTTACCCGTTAAACGGGTTTGTATCGTCCAATGTCAGCTGACCCGCCATTCTGTCTTCTTCAAGCTGCCGCTGTATGTACTCTGTTATTGCCTTTGTATTTTTACCTACTGT
>FNZT01000042.1 GCA_900109435.1 Ruminococcus sp. YRD2003
TGAGCGGAAGATCTGCGATCATTTTGGCTCAAGACTGGAGGTAAGCAGTCCAATGGCTACGGGCAAATGCCTGAATCAGAAGTCAGGTGCCTGGAAACAGACCAGACAGGCAAACGGCGGCTGCTCTGCACATGTGAAGTGGGGAGCGTTGAGGTAAACGATTTTCATTTAGACTGTAATTAATCTTTTAGGAGGTATTTATTATGCTAAATTACGAAGTTTCAAAAAAGGGTTACGAGCAGTTCAGAGAGGATCTTAAAACCAACAAGGAAGCTTTCCCTTGGTTTGATGGCGAGAAGAAATTTCTGGAAAGCTTTAAGGCTATTGTTGTCCGCGAGACGGCTTTACAGCAGGTAATAACAATAAACTCGAAGTATTCCACTCACCTTTCGTTCGGCAAGTCATCTGCTCCCGACGAGGGCGACGAGTTCGCGGATTTTATTGTCAGCGAGAGCTTTCAGTCAAGGATAACAACAACGGACAAAGATGTTGCTGCGGCGCTTGTAACAGATTTAGCTAAGGCTGCAAAAACAAGAGGGCGTTTTCAGTTATCGTTTGCATCAAAGTATTGTCACCACTGCAATCCAAATATGTTCCCGATATACGACAGCGTAAACGCTGACTACTTAAAGGAGCATTTCTCATATAATGGGAACAAGGATTACAGGAGTTACATAGACGCCTACGCCAGTTTTTGCAGTAAAATAGGCGTGAATTTAGAGAACGCTGACGATAAGCAGGAGGGATTCTATGTCGATAAGTTCATAAACAATATCGAAAAATAACTGAGGTTAAGGATTAAATACGTCAATTATGTGCTTTGCACGGAACGGAGGTCTTTTATGCGAGTATACGAAGGTTACGGAACTGGTCATCCTCTTTACACTATCAAGGACAATAGGGTATATGCCGACTACGGAACCGGTCATCCTCTCTTCACAATCAAGGAAAATCGTATCTATAAAGACTATGGTGCCGGACATCCTATTTACACAATTAAAGACGACAGGATCTATGCCGATTACGGTACCGGACATCCTCTCTTCACGATTAAAGGAAATCGTATATATAGGGATTATGGTACTGGTCATCCAATCTACACGATAAAAGAACGCTGAAAAGGAGGGCGAAATATGCAGGATAATAAGAAAGGCGGCAGATTTTCATTCGACAGCTTTGAGGTAACCAAAGAGAATAGTAAAGCCTTTGAGAAAGCGAAGCATTTTGCCGAGAACGCAGATTCCAAACCACTTGCAATATTCGGTGGAACCGCAACAGGAAAGACACATCTGCTCTATGCTGTAAAAAATGCAATTGAGCAGAATTCGCCTGGGCTTCATGTGATTCTTACAACAACAACGGATATGGTTTCCTCTCTGACAAACATTATCAGCAACGGCGATACAGCTGAAAAGTTCCGTGAACAGTATATGCAAGCGGATGTTCTTCTTGTTGACGATATACAGGAACTTGCCGGAAAAGAAAAAAC
>FNZT01000018.1 GCA_900109435.1 Ruminococcus sp. YRD2003
CGATTGACATGGATGTGAAGTCCACAGGTAGATGTCTGATGGCTGCGATATCCCAATGATATAGCCTTTTTCATCAGTTCCTCCCAGCAGAACTGCTTGTGATATTCCAGGGACATCGGGTGCGTGACAATTTCCATTCCGTCGTCTAATGATCCGTCACCTTTGATGTAGATATGATCCTCGTCCCTGTTGGCGATTGCAAGTATTTCATCAGCATTATCGCTGTCTTTTCCTGCACCGTCTATCTCCAGCTCAACGCCGAAGAAGCGATTGGAATCACCATACATGATAGGCTCAGGCTTGTAACCGTAGTCATGTATCGAACGATTTCTGTCAACCTCGTCATGATAGCATTCTCCACAATAATCTTCCCCGTCAAGGTGGTAGGCGTCATCCTCATGGAGCAGGGCGTCGCAGCAAGAACATCGTGTATAGTGGTTTTCGTAGCAGTGATGGCAGAGTGTTGTATATTCGTCGCCATAGCTGTCGTCTGTCCAGATGACCGATCCGCATCTGTCACAGGTAGTGGTGTGCCGCTCGTAGCAGTCGGTACACACGATTTCACCATTAACCTCTTCGTAGTCTTCATCCTCGCCGATAAGCGCTCCGCAGTGGGAGCAGTATAATTTTTCTTCCATTGTTTTACCTCCATAAATAGAAAGAACCAGCCCCCGAAGGGGCTGGCATTCGTGTTTAATATTCGTTTGCTAGGAGCATTGTGCTGTGATCGCCATCATCAATGATGTACAGCTTCTCTTTGATTGGAGTATCCAACGGGAGCAGGTACTCCATGTGATACTCCGGTTCTTCTGAACTGTGCGTTATCGACTGTAAGCTGCCAACAGGCTTCAGCTCGAACACCTGTAGATAGTCTTTCGGAGCAGGCAGTCGGTCAACACACTCCCACAGGAACAGCTGTAATTCAAGTGGTATAGTGCTGTCTACGCCGCACGTCAGATAGCGATTGTTATTGAACATTGCTGTTTCTCCTTTCTCAGTAATATCGATGATAACTGCTTTCATCACGATAATAATATATGTTTCTGGAAAGGAAAAAACAGGAATTTCATATGTATATAATTAAAGAGAAGAAGAAAATACCATAAATATCAAAAAAATACCACATTTGTATAATAAGGAGCGAAGCGACGCCTGCAAGAATAATTATAGATAATTATATTGATATAATTGGTAAGATGTAATGTCAATAGAATATCTATTAGCATAGATAGGCGTTATATCGCCCCTTAAATATACTTAGGAGGGCTTTTATATGAAAGCTGAAAATGACAAGAAAGACAAGAATACGTCCGTTTCAATGACGGCAGAGGACTTTGCTGTTATTAAGCAAAACGCTCAAGAGAGAGGGCTGAAAATCAGTCCATATTTGGTGGAATGCGGCGTTCACAGGCAAGATAGCATGAACCCTGAGAAAAGAGCAAAATTACAGAATCTTGTAAACAGAGCCTGCATGATAGTCGAAGAATCCTCCCCCGAGATGGTTGATGAAATAAGAAAGGAGGCCGCAGAGATATGGTCATAATCAAGTCAAAGAAGTATACTGACGGATTCCACAGCAATTACCTTTTGAACGCGCTAAACTATCTTTACGACAACGAAAAGGCGCTTCATATAGGCGGATACGGGGTTGACCCATATGACCTTAACAAGACCTATGAGCAGATGCTATATGTTAAAAATTATTACCATAAAACTCAGGACAATCCCCTGATGCACTTCATCGTCTCCTTTGGCGAGGAGGTACGTACATACGAGAAAGCTAAGGCGTGGGCGGTACTGATAGGAGCATTTTTCAAGAATGAATACCAGCTCCTATGGGCTGTTCACAAAAAGAAGCGTGGTGAGTCGCTGTTCCACGTTCATTTCATAATGAATACGGTGAGCTTCGTTGACGGCAAGCTCTACAATAGCTCCCGCGCACATCTCACAGACTTCTGCAAATATGTGGAGCGTGTCACTGGTACTCCTTGCAGATACTATTTTTCGGATCCGCGAACCTCAGATGATGTGTGAGATTTATTTAGTGAGCGACTACTATTAAAAATCAACTGACAAACAGCAAGGGTATTTGATCGTTTCCTCCCCATATGGGGAGGAGCTGTTTGTCAAATCATACCATGGCAAAGATGAAAAGACAAGTCAAATCTATGTCTTTCCTTGCAAGATTTAGTATTCACTCAAGATTATAGTATTCTCTCAAGTTCTATTGACTTTTTCTCTGATATATGGTAAAATAATACATTGAGGAATTGTAGTATTTGTTCTTCAACATCTACAATAGTTCTCTCAAAAGGGGTGGAAGGCGTATGACTATGCGGTATAACAGCACAATCAAGTACAGACAGCATAACTGCGCCCTTTTCAATGTTTTATACAATAACGCAAGCGTACTCTATGGGATAACTGCGTCCCGTGGGGTGCGCTTTTTATATTTTTTTAATCAGATAGGGTGGTCATATCAGGAAAAATTTGCCTTTTTTAGGTTAGGTTAAGGAGGAATACTATGGGACTATTTGACAAGCTGAAACAGGCGACCGAGAGTGTTGCCCGCGATGCGGTGCAGACAGCGTCCAACAAGTCTGTGGACGTGCAGTTCGCGAAGCTGCCCGACACGCTCGACGAGTTTAAGGCTCTGCCGCAGGCGCAGCTCGCGACGCCGTTCGATACGGCGGCAATGACGGTGCTTGCGCTCTGCTTCTACCCGCAGAATGCCGAGCTCTCGCTGCAAATGCTGGGCTATCTGAAGGGACCTCAGCCGCTGTCGGAGCACGACAAGCAGTTCATTCGCGACCGATTCAGGGACAAGGACTACGTTCCGCGCTCGTACTTCGTCGGAGCAACGCCGCAGAACGACTACACTCCCGCAGAGCCGTACACGGTCAAGGTCAGCGAGAACCCCTACTCGTATCAGGAGCAGGGTTATGCCAAGCTGTTCATACAGTCTGGCGGAGCTGATTCTCCGCGGTATGTGCAGCTCAGGCAGGCAAAGGACGGCAAATGGTATCTCTGGGAGCAGTTCCTGCTCGCGGACATAAGACAGCCCGACAGCGCAGACCCTTGGGCGTAAGGAGGAAAATATGGGAATCATAAAACGGAAAGTAACAAGAGGTAAAAAAATGGAATTCAAACGAATAGCTGCGGCAGCGCTCGCGGCGGTGACCGTGTTCGGCTACAGCGCGGGCTATTATCCTACGGGGCTTATCAAGCCCGCAAGCAGTATTACTGCGGAGGCGGCAGGAGAATATGGCACGGAGATAGGCTTTATTTCACAAACTGATTTTGAAAAATATCTTGATGACAATTTTTATTATACAAAACTGGATACAATATCAGGAACAGGTTATATTTCGCCTGATGTAAAGAACGTATATTGTTATTATATCAACAAATATAAAGGCTCAGATGCAAATGTTACTATCCCGCAGCCTGCGTTTCTCCACAAAGGAGCTGGAAAAAACGGATATTATGATGCATGTGCAGTTACCGGTATTAGCAATGACGCTTTCAAAAACAAAAACACTATTGAAAAAGTTTACATTCCATTTACCGTTGAAAGCATAGGGAAAAATGCTTTTGAAGGCTGTTCAAGTCTTACAACTGTTGATATTGGCGAATCTGTCATATTTATCGGTCACAGCTATCCAAACCCCAGTAAACTTGCAACTATCGGACAGTGGGCTTTCAAGGGCTGCTCAGCGCTCACATCATTCACTCTCCCCAAGAATGTGACATCTGTAGACAACTACGCATTCGAGGGCTGTTCGTCGCTCGCGAGCTTCAGCGTTGACGCGGATAATACTACGTTCTACACTGATAAGGACGGCGTTCTTTATCAGAACTATTCCGAGGAAAGCGGCAGCGGAAAAATGCTGCACTTTTTCCCGCCTGCAAATAATGCAGAGAGATATTACGTCCCCGATGATGTAGATTTGATTGGCTTAAATGCTTTTACCTCTGTAAACAACAAAAATCTGAGTGTTTACACCAATAAAGCTACAAGAATAGCCCCGCACGCATTCTATAACTGTAGTAATATCGGTAATGTTACCATACAAGGCTCTCCTCTTATCTATAACGAGTTCATGTACGAATCAAATGTGACGGACACGCTCACATTCGACGGCACGCCGAAATGGAATACGAGCGGCGATGAGGCTTACTGGTTCGAGAACTGCTCGCTGAAAAATGTCGTATTCACTAAGAATTTCGTGCTCAGACAGCCCACGGACAGCCTCACTGACTTTCAAAAATTCTCGTTGTTCGGTGTGTCAAACAAAAATGGCTGCTATGACCTAAAAGAGGGTCACACTTACGCTGATATGAAGGATTCCTACTACAACTCTATCGAAAAAGTACAGATAGAGGGTAAGTGGAACGTCAGATTCGCAGGCGAACTCTTACAGTTCAACACCGGCGAAAAACAGCACTTCTTCCACGGCGTAAAGAAGATACTTTTCACCGCCAACGCCTCCGACTTTGAGCTGGGCGAGATGATGTTCTGGGGCGACCCCGAGCTTGAAACGGTTCAGCTTCCCGCAAATCTGAAAGAGATACCCAAATACGCTTTCATGGACACATACAACCTCAAGGAGCTCAATATCCCCGAGACTGTTAAGACTATCGGCGCTTCTGCGTTCGAGAATACGGGGGTAACAGAGCTGTATATTCCCTATGGCATAGAGGAAACAGGCATAGGCACTAACGCATTCCAGATGACGAAAACAAAGTATATGCGCGACGACGAGATAACGCTGCATTCGCTCGTTGACCTCTATGTGCCGCCGTATGTTACGGATGGGACGCTGCTCGACGCTAACTACGGCAACTCGAAAGAGAAAGACAGTGAGAAGTATAAGGTCACTATCCATGCTCCCGCAAAAACTGCTGGTTTGCTGGAATCGGGCGCAAGCAAGTTCGCTAACGCAAACAAAAGCAACGTTAAATTCGATCCTATAATCGACCTCACGGATTATAAAGTAGACAAGGTTGACGGTGCTGCTCCCGTAACACACACTGGCGTGGACGGCTCGACCTACTACATCACTAACAGCGTAACCCCCACCTTTACATTATCAAACGGCACTTCTACCATGGATAATAGTCTTCTTGACATTAATATTGAAAAGGAGAATACTATCTCAGGTGGCGTAAGGGTAGGCATTGCTACTATAAAGTACAAGGACAAGACCAAAGCTATCGGCACTATAAAGATATACTTCCATAGCAACTTATGCAATGAGGAGCAATGTGCAAAGGGGCTTCACACCTACAACTTCGACCATATCTACACGGCAACTCCTACCTGCACTGAGGGCGGCTTTGATTTCTATCACTGCATCTTCTGCGCTGATAATATCATGAAGATATCGGGCACTGAGACCCCGTCCCTTGGCGGACACATATGGGGCGAGCCGCAGGTCGACGCCGAGACAGGCAGGAAATACCGCGAGTGCTCGGTTTGCGGCGAGAAGGAAATAATAAAGTCCGTTTCCTTTGACGAGGAGACAGGCACGCTCACGCTTCTTGCGGGCAATGTGTTCAAGGAAGATGTTCTGGAATATAAGAGCAACGAAAAAGTTAAGGCTGTTGTTGCTGAGACAGGCGCTGTCCTTCCAGAGGATTGTTCCATGATGTTCGCCAAATTTACCGCTGAAACTATCGACCTCTCAAAGGCAGATACAAGCAAAGTCACTGATATGAGCGAGATGTTCTCTCGTTGCAAGAATCTGACATCGCTTGATTTAAGCAGTTTTGATACAAGCAATGTTACTGATATGCACGGTATGTTCAGCAACGTTCCACTGATTTCTCTTGATTTGAGCAGTTTTAACACGCTCAACGTCACCGATATGTCCTATATGTTTGCGGGGTGCGACTATTTGACATCGCTCAATTTGAGCAAGTTTAATACAAGTAATGTTACTGATATGCAACGTATGTTTAGCGATTGCAAGAATCTGACAGTTCTCGATTTAAGCAGTTTTGATACAAGCAAAGTTACTTATATGGGCTATATGTTCGGGGATTGTCATAATCTGACAGCTATCAATTTAAGCAGCTTCGATACAAGCAATGTCACTGATATGGACGGTATGTTCAGCGGTTGTAAGAAGCTGACGGCACTCGATTTAAGCAGTTTTGATACAAGCAAAGTCTCTCATATGTATTCTATGTTTGTAAGTTGCGAAAATCTGAAAACTGTAATCGTTTCTGAGAAATGGACTACAGAAAAAGTGACAGATTCATTCAGAATGTTCGGCTATTCATACGGTAGTTCAGAATACTATGCAAAGAGCCTCGTCGGCGGAAACGGCACAGTATTCGACACCAAGCACACCGACGCTGAATACGCCCGCATAGACAAGCCCGGTCAGCCCGGCTACTTCACTGGCAAGCCCGCTATCGAGGCTGTTCCCGCAAAGGCGGCGACCTGCATCGAAGCAGGCAATATCGCTTACTGGCATGACACAGCAAACGACAAGTATTACTCCGATGAGGCTTGCACTAAGCAGATTACCAAGGAGGACACTGTCATTGCCGCAAAGGGTCACAAATGGGGCGAGTGGTCGCTCGACGAGACAGGCGCTGGCTCGACCTCCTGCGCAAACTGCGGCGAGAAGTTATACCGCATAGGTATAAAGTACACAGACGCCGATATCACGCAGAACAGCATTAAGGTGCAGTTTGTTGTCCCCGAGGGCGCAAAAATGCAGCCTCCTGTTATCTTAAAGAATGTCCCTGAGGTAGATACGGATAAATACCTGAAAGCGCTCGCGGAATATGATACAGCGCTCAGAGACGTCTCGGAAGACGAGCTCCCAACCGCTATGGCAGCGGCTCAGGCGGCTATCAAGGTGAAGTACGGCGAGACTATCCTCGAGGCAGTCCTTGCAGTGAACGAAGAAAATGTGATAAAGCCTGCACCTGAAGATTGTGATGAGGCTACTTACACGATAACAGTGAAGGGTCTCGAAAAGGATACTCTCTATTCATTCGCTTGTTCAGCCAAGCTCCCCAAGGGCGTGGACGAAGATATCCCCGAGGCAATAAACTTTGTTCAGATAAAGACAAAGGGCGACGTTGTAACGACCACTACCGAAACAACTACGACGACCACGACCACGACCACAACTACTACGACTGCTACAACTACTGCGACTACAACTACAACAGCAGCTACAACCTC
Organism: Ruminococcus sp. YRD2003; assembly: GCA_900109435.1. GTDB lineage: Bacteria > Bacillota > Clostridia > Oscillospirales > Ruminococcaceae > Ruminococcus > Ruminococcus flavefaciens_G. The sequence goes on from FNZT01000018.1 coordinate 7,208, forward strand.
TGCGGCTGCAACCACCACGACTACAGCCGTTACTACAGCGGCATCTACAACGACAGAATCCACAACGACCACAATTGCACGCATTAACGTTCCTATCTCAGCAGTTGACGTCAGCGACCTGCTGATAGAGGGTGCAAAGCTCCAGCTCACAGGCGTCAAGCCCGACGGCGTGACCCCGATAGTATTCAGCGATGAATTCGTACAGGTCGGAGAGGGCGGAATGCTCATCAACGCCGCAGGAGAGACTCTCGTATGGCTCAGCGGCAAGAATGCGACTATCGTATTCTCCGAGGACGGCACATACACGCTCAAGGAGCTTGTAGCTCCCACAGGCTATCTCATGGCGGACGATGTCACATTCATCGTCAGCGGCGGAAAGATACTGATAGCAGGCAATGAAGCCGCGGGCGTAAAGCTGGTGATGAACGCCGAGACTACGACCACATCAGCAACTACAGCAGCAACTACAACGGCAACTACGACAGCTCCCGAGACTACTACCACTGCTGCAGTAACAGCAGCTGCTACAACAGCTCCCGCGACAACTACGAATACAGTGGCGACAACACTTTCCGCGACAACTACGAATACAGTTGCGACAACACTTCCCGCTACAACTACGAATACAGTGGCGACTACACTTCCCGCTACAACTACGAATACAGTTGCGACCACACTTCCCGCGACAACGGCGAATACAGCAGCGACTACACTTCCCGCGACAACAGCGAATACAGCAGCAACTACACTTCCCACGACAACTGCGAATACTGTTGCGACTACACTTCCTGTGACAACTACGAATACAGTGGCGACAACACTTCCCGCGACTACTGCGAGCACAGCAGCGCCAGTATCGTCAGTTACGACAGCGGTTACAACTGCTACAACTGCTGCCTCCTCAACAGGCGTGCAGACGACTGCAAGCGGTGCTCAGACGACCTCAACAGGCGAAGCATCGACCACTACAGCGGCTCTCACATCTACCGCTACAGGCAACGTGACCGCGACAACTACGGCTGCGACCACCTCCGCGGGCACGACGCAGAGCACATCGCAGACCACGGCTTCGAGCGAAACTACCACGGGCACTGACACGACCTCCACAGGCACAACGACCGAGACAACATCGGCAACGTCCACAGGCGGCTCGTCCACTACAGCTCCCGAGACATCGACTACAGCGGCAGGCACGGAAACCACCACGACCGAAGTTCCCGCAACTACTACTGAAGGCACGGCAACCACCATTGAGGGTACAGCTACTACGACAGCCGCTCAGACGACAACGACAGATGCTCCCGCGTCCACGACAGAGGGCACAGCGACAACTGCTTCCGACATCGTGACAACTACAGCTTCCGACGTTGTGACTACGACAGCTACAGAGGCGGCTACGACAGCGGCTTCCGACGAGACTACAACAACGACCTCTTCAACAGCAGCGACCGCGACTGTTTCCGATGAGGCAACAACTACAACTACAGCCTCTACAGGTGCTGTAACGACAGTTTCCGATAAGGCTACCACTACAACAACTGCTTCGACAACGAGCGGCAGCGGCTCGACAACAACGACGGCTGCAACAACGGCACAGGGTGGCTCGACTACAGCTCCCGTCTCCACGACCGAGGCTCCCGCATCGACTACATCTGCTCCTGTTTCCACGACGGCTGCGGGCTATGCGGGCTCAACAGAAACAACTGCAACAGGCGCAGGCACTACAGTTCCCGCGCAGTCGAGCACAACTGGCACCGGTTCGGCAACGACAGCCACAGGCAGCGCAGCAACATCGACAAGCTCGACATCGCAGACAACTGCGGCTTCGACTACAGGCGAGGGCGGCACGACAACTACCGAGACCACGCCCACAACGCAGACTCTGCCTCTCGGCGACGTAAACGCCGACGGCAAGGTCGATGCGAAGGACGCTTCGTTCATCCTTGTTGCGTACGCTAAGGCTTCAACAGGCGGCGAGGACGGACTCACCGACGAGCAGCGTGTAGCAGCCGACGTCAACGGCGACGGCAGGGTAGACGCAAAGGACGCTTCAACAGTTCTTGCATACTACGCACTCATCTCTACGGCGACGGGAGAAGTTCCAACTCTCAAGGAATTTGCAAAACCTAAAGAATCATAACGTTAATAATGAGATGCCTCCCGTATGGGAGGCGTCTTTTTTATGTTGCGTTTATGGGGAGACCGGCTGTTTGTTGGCTCTTGTATCGTTCATAATCTGCAATATCTGTGCCTCAGATCATGCTCAAACAAACTATACACAATCATCAGATTTTGCTTGTATTTTTACATTTTATATGGTATTATCAAACCAATTTCACACTGAGTACCACCGAGTCACACTGAGTCACACAAAAAAATCCGATTCCATGGGGCTTTTTAATGGTAGAAAGCTCAAAAACAGCGAAACAGCGCTGTTCTGAAAATTCAAGCATTTTGAAGATTTTTGGTAGAAATTTGGTAGAAAGCCAACGGTAAAAAAGTTGGTAGAAACTTGGTAGAAGCCGAAAACAACCCTAAAACGGTAGAAAGTCTGTTGACAAAGCAAACTGAATAATGGACAATAGCGGACGGTGTTTCATAACAGAAGCGCTGTCCGCTATTTTTATGCCTAAAAATTGAATATTGCACATCGCTTCTCACTGAGCCTGTATGAAAACAGGTCGCTGAGGAGCTTTTTTTATTTCAGATGAACTATGTCAAGGAGGTCTTTCTATGCCGAACCCTACTGAAATCAGTCTGCTCAATTACAACTTTGAAGCTAAAGCCTGTAATGAACTGCTGACGGCAATGCTCAACCATTCAGACTTTGACTACGTTACGGTCGATGAGCTTCGCCGTTACAGTGAGCTTTCACAGTTCACCTTCGATGAGCTTCGTACCGCTGTGTATGAGCTTTGCAAGAGAGGTTTCCTCCTTGTAGTGCAGAAGCCGTATGGTCATGTCTATGCGGTCAACAAGCTGCGAATATCCAACATGGAATTTGTGTACGGAGCGTAAGCAGAGGTGAGAGAAATGGACAAGAAAACAAAAGCAAAAAAGACAATACCAGATACGATCTGCCGAGTACATAGGTCAGGCGGTTATGCCGTTCTGAGCAATTGCTTCGTGCGGTCAACAAATATCGGCTGCGATTCGATAGGTCTGCTCGGCAAGATCAATGACCTACCACCTACATGGAATTTCACGATTGCCGGACTTGTGGCTATCTGTGAGGACGGTGAAACAGCGATCAAGTCTCAACTTGCTGAACTGGAACAGTGGGGATATGTCAAAAAGACCTTGCTGATGCCAAACGAGTCTCCTACGGGCAGGATCAGCTATCTCTATGACTTCTATGAATACTCGGAACTGGACGATTCTATCCCGAAGTATGACATTGAAATGGAGACATTTACAGCAGATAACGCTACCCTGAACCGTGTGAAGAAGGACAGCAATTTCACTATTATCAGTGCAAAGCTCCTCAGAACCAATAAGATCAGAAACAAACTGATCGGCTTTATGCTGAAAGTTCTTTCTCTGCCGAATAGCTGGAATTTCTCTATGTCAGGACTGAAAGCTATCTGCAAAGAGGGCAAGACTGCCGTGCATAACGCTGTGAACAAACTCATTGATATGGGCTACCTTGTTCGCACAAAACTCCTGTCGAATGAGAGCGTGAACAATCATTTTGAATATGTTTACAGCTTTTTCGATGTACCCGTCAGCAAGGAAGAAGCAGACGAACTTGAAGCTGAGACCAGACGCAAGGCTATTACGATCCGTGAGGGCGGCAAGGCGAAAGCCGTTGTTTCTTCATCGGCTGAAAAACAGAAGGTGGAAAACCCGTATCTGGACACTCCGCCTGCTGAAACTCCGCTGTCTGAAAATCAGGGACAATATAATAACAACAATACAAAACAGAAAAATCAATTACTGTGTGATAAATCCTCTATCATTCCTGCGGTGGCAAAGCCAACTTTCAACATTCCGAGTGTTGAAAAATCTGCTGAGAGAGTGACTGACGGATATAACGCAGAAGAAGTAGAGTATTTCACAGAAGTTGTCAGAGATAATCTCGACTACTGGCATCTTGGTGACTGGCTCTGTCAGGACGGTCGGGACGGTTATGCAGAAGCTGATGAAATTGTCGGCTTTATCGTTGACGAAATATGTTCCCCTCTGCCATATACCACACTCAGAGGTCAGGCATTCCCCAGAGCAGTTATTCAGTCAAAGATGCTCAAAGCCAATATCTACATGGTAGAGAATGTCCTTGAGAATATGGCAAAGGTCGATAATATCAAGGATTTTCGCAGATATTTCATCAGTTCCCTCTACAACGAGGTTCTGACATATCATTTCAACGAAGGTTGTGAGAGCCGTAACATTGACGAACAGATCAGGCGTGATCTCGGTTATCATGACGGTGAGGATATTCGCCGTGAGCTTGCCCTCGGCCTGTTAGAGGGCGGCGGGGCCACAGATATTGAGTTTATCTTTGAACAGGGCGAGATCTCAGACCGCACCTATTATTATGCTGAAAACCTCCGTCACTCCCTGCATACGGAGAGGACTGAGGACGGCTTTATGTGCAGTTTCGGCGGTATGGAGCGTTTTGTTTCCTTTGAGGAGATCGGGCAGGCTTTCATTGACCGCACCCATGAGGAGTTCAATGACCTCGCTTTCTGGTGGGTTCGTGATGATATTCAGGCGGCTGTACCCGATATTGAAGATACAAAAATCGCTGACCTGCTTAACGCTTTTGGCGGCGCAGCTATGGCAGATTGGGAGAAAGGCGACAATAAGCCGAAGCTCAACCGTATCAAAAAGGCTCTCTATGGTATTCTTGGTGATGAAGCTCAGACCGAACAGGTATTTGCTATCATCGCAAAGGAAAAGTATCATGTAACTTTTGAGCCTGAAAGCTCTATCCACTTCGGTCTGTTAGGAAATGGTATTACGGCTTATGATGTATCCCGTACTGATCCCGAAACTCACGATTATCCTACTGTTGCTCATATTTCCGAGGAGGGCGTTGTATCTATTTATGACGATACTCTCTCGGAGAAAGATATGCAGCGTATTCAGGAACAGGCGCAGTCTGCCCGAAAGCAGTTTTTTGAGAGATGGAACAGGCTGTCAACAGAAGAACAGTATTATCAACTGCTTAACAATGCCGATATGACTACTTCTGTGAATATCACCAGAGATCATCTTCCGATGGAAAAAGCAATCGAAAAGTATATGCCGTTTGTTTTCTTCAAGGAGGGCGAACGTCCTGAACCTGAGCAGAAAGGAACTTTTCAGATTTATCAGCTCCCCGGCGGTGACAAGTATCACGGTATCCGCTTTGAGGGTATGGAACAGCTCAAAAATGACGGTGTTCAGCTCAACAAGGACGATTATGAGCTTGTCTATGAGGGCGAAGTCGGAGAGTTCAGGGGCAATGCTACTCTTGAAGCTCTCTTTGCTCAGTTCAATACCAATCACCCCGAAGATTTCAGAGGTCATTCTCTTTCAGTTTCCGATGTTATCGTCATTTCCGTTGACGGCAAGGATACAGCGTATTTCTGTGACAGCTTCGGCTTTACCAAAATGCCTGAGTTCTTCCGTGAAAAGGAGCTTGTGCAGGAAAAGCCCGAAACTGCAAAGGTGTCCGATCTTGCAGTCGGTGATATTATCATGTATGACGGCGCTCACCGTGAGGTCGAGAAGATCAGCGACAAGAGCATTTCCCTGAAAGACCTTGACGCACCCGACTACGGCGGTATCCTTCTCGGTACTTCCGATGTTCTTGCGTATGACGGCTGGCAGCAGGATATGGAGGAAAAGGGCTTTGAGATCATCAGCAAGGGCGGACAGCAGGCTGAAAAGGCTGAACCCGAAGATAAAGGTCCGGTATCGCTCCGCAAGGTCGGTGACTTCTACGAGATGCACGGCAAAAATGCGGAGATCGGTGCGGAAGTCCTCGGACTGCGTATGCTCTCCAAAAATGGGCAGCCTATGGTCGGTTTTCCGGCTCATGTCAAGGACGAATACTCCGACAAGCTGAGAGAAGCTGGATATACTGTCCTGATTGAACAGGCATTTGAGCTGAACCCTCCGAAGCGTGAAGCTGAGAAGCTCCAGACATTACAGCAGGTCGTTGACAAGTTCTTCGGGACTGACTGCGAATCTGCCGAAACGGAGCGTGGCACATGGAAACTGGCAATCGCTGACGGCGATAAGGTCGGTGAACTGTTCTATGACGGCGATCCCGTCTGCGGTATCTATAACCGTGGCGATAAAATGGAGATTGAGCCTTACCGTGAGATGACCACTTTCCCCGCACTCCTGCGTACTGCGATGCTTGAGCATAACCCCGACAAGCCCGTGGAGATCATGGATTTTCAGCATACTTTCGAGACTCCGCTTGATAAGGCAAAGTTCCTTATCAACGATTTTTGCGAAGCAGAGTACCGTGAGGGTGCTGATTTCTCCGATCTGCACAATGTCGGTCTTGCGTTTACCACTCTGACCGATGATGAGCTGCCCATTCAGGTGACGGCTGACCTTGTGGATTTCAAGTTCACTCACGAATTTGACGGCGAGGTATTCGATACAGAGCAATTTGACAGTATCGAGGATATGATCGAGAACGGTCTGACTGACTTGGACTTCTCTGACCTTGTATCCGTTCCCGATGAGGTTATCGACAGGCACACTGGCAAGGACGAACAGACGGTTGACCTTATGAGTGATGCCGCCGATGTTTCTGATACTTCTTCTCCTGCGGAAGATGTGCCGTCTATTACGCTGAAATACAAGGGTGATGCCGAGAGCCTTGACGAGATCAAGGATAAGGCACTTTCCCTCGGAGCTACTGTTATCATTGATAATGCCGAGGGCGTTATCTCTATCGACACCTATGAAAACCATCATGCTGAGATCGACGGAGCCGCCTATGAGCTTGGTCTAATGGCAGTCGATGATGCTCCAACGGTTTCAGAGGATATTGACAAGCCCCTGTTCACCGATGATGCTGTTATTGAGGAAATTCAGCGGAGTCAGAACGATGATATTCCGTTTTGGGAGAAGCCCGATATTCAGGGCGAACAGCTTTCTTTGTTTGGCGATCCCGAACCGCTGACATCTTCAAAGCCAGCAAAAGAAAAGCCTAAGTCCGAGTTTGCAAAAGGTCCGGTGGTGGACGGTGTTCAGGTCTATGAAGCACTTGCCGCCGAGATCGACCGTGGAACTGGCTTTGTTCACGGCAAGCTCCGTGTGCAGGACTTCTACGAAGAAAAGCACCCGACTATCCAGCAGCTTGCCGATTTCTTGAAAAAGGAGTATGGCACAGGCGGACACAGCGGTGAGGGCAAGATCTCACTCGTTGACTATAATTCTCAGGGTATCACATTCAGCTTTGAGAACGGCGAAAAATTCCGTCATTCGTGGTACAATGTCGCAACAATGACCGAATCACGGCTCAGGGACGATACCTACCTTTCTGCTGAACAGAAAGCTGAGAGGGCCGCACTCAAAGCGGAAAAGGCTGAGGAGCAGAGCCACAAGATCGTGGAAGTCGGTGACCGATTTCGTCACAAGATTACTGGCGAGGTTTCTGAGGTTATTTCGCTGACGGGCGCACTCCCGTTCTATTCGGACGATTGCACCATTCAGCGTGAAAGCAGCGGTTTCGCTGTGACGGAGAATATCTCCTATGATAAGCTCCTTTACAGCGGTCTGTATGAGTATATCGGCAGGGCTGAACCCGAAAAGGAAAAGTCTGAACCTGTGAAGCCTGAGCCTGTAAAGGCTGAGGTCAAACCGGATAATCCTGCTGTCGCGCATGAAACGGAAAAGACTGATATTCCTACGGTCAAGAACCTATCTCAGCTCAAAAAGTCATTGAAGCCAGGAATGATATTTGAGATCAGCGATCATCTCCGTCCTGAATGTATCGGAGAGCGCAGAATCGTCACGGGTGTAAGCACCGTTGATTTTACTTCCAGAAAGCTCGATGAAAACGGTGAACCTACGGGCAAAGACCTCCACATGGAGTTCGACCGTGCGAAGAACTGGACTTTTGACGGCGGTGAGCTGACTTCTCGGCTCGATAATGGCGATATGCTGATGTCATTCCATTTCATTGACAGCTTGGAGCGTGAGCAGACTGTTCAGGCTGAGAAAGAGCCGGAGGTCGCACCTGTTGTTGATGAGGTCGATGCTCCCACACCGGAAGCAACTGCACCCGATAAGGGCGAAAACTTCACCATTACTGATGATAACCTCGGTGACGGCGGTGCTAAGACAAAGTTCAGGGCGAATGTCGATGCAATCAAAACACTGAAAACACTTGAAGCTGAAAAGCGTCCTGCAACTGATGAGGAAAAGGAAACCCTGTCGAAATATGTCGGCTGGGGAGCTTTGGCAAAGGCTTTTGACAAGGACGATCCGAAGTGGGCCGCAGAATATAAGGAGCTTTCAGAGCTGCTGACTCCGCAGGAGTACGCTCAGGCTCGTTCAACGGTCAATGATGCTTTCTATACTTCTCCTACGGTTATTGACGGCATCTATGAAGCTCTCGGCAATTTCGGCTTTGACGGCGGTGCTGTCTTAGAGCCTGCAATGGGTATCGGAAACTTTTTCGGCAGAATGCCCGAAGATATGCAGGCACACTCCCAGCTTTACGGCGTGGAGATCGACTCGCTGTCTGGCAGGATCGCTCAGGCTCTTTATCCTGATGCGGATATTGCGATTCAGGGCTTTGAGCAGAACCGTTTTCAGAACGGCTGCTTTGATGTGGCTGTCGGCAATGTCCCGTTCGGTGAGCTTGGTTTCCGTGATACCGTCCACGATACCACGAAACTGCACGATTTCTTCTTTGCCGAAGCTCTCGACAAGCTGAAAAATGGCGGAATCATGGCATTTGTGACCTCGGCAGGCACACTCGATAAGCGTGACGAAAGCACTCGCCAGATGTTGGCTGACAAGGCTGATTTCATCGGTGCGATCCGACTGCCGGGTGGCAAGAACGGAGCTTTTAAGGATAATGCAGGCACAGAAGTGACCACTGATATTATCTTTTTACAGAAGCGTGAGGGCAAGTCTGTTGCCGAAATGTCCGATATTCCTGATTGGGTACATATCGGTGAAACGGCTGACGGTCTGCCGATCAACAAATACTTTGAACAGCACCCCGATATGGTGCTTGGTACGGTGGTCGAGGGCAATAAGCTCTACGGCAGCGGTACAATGGTTGTCGCTGAGGACGGCTTTGACCTGAGATCGGCACTTCATGAAGCAGTCGGTAAGCTGTCTGCGGAGATCAGTCATGAGCGTGGCAGAGATGTTTATGCGAAAACGGCTGACGGTGTGCAGGTGCAGATTCCCTCTAAACTGCGTAATTACAGCTTTTTCCTTTCTGACGATCAGGTTTTCTTCAAGAAAAATAACGCTGCCTGTGAGTTCCGTTTCGACAAGGGTACTGCACAGCACAAGCGTTTCAAGGCGTTTATTGAGCTTCGTGACCTCACCCGTGAGCTGATCGAAGCAATGGAGCTTGACAAGCCTGACAGCGTTATCAAGGATTTGCAGGCAAAACTGAATGTGGCATACGACGATTTCTATAAGAAATTCGGACTTATCCACTCTCAGACCAACAAGCGTTATTTTGCGGAAGATGTTTCGTATAACCTTGTGGCAGGACTGGAAAAGAGCTATGATAAGACTAAGCTCCTTGAAAAGTCCGATATTTTCACAAAGCGGACTATCGTGCCGCCGAAGGCTGTGGAACGAGTTGATACAGCACTTGAAGCACTCACGCTCTCCATTGCTGAGAAAGCACGGGTTGACTTTGAGTATATGGGAAAGCTCACAGGCATGACCGAGGACGAGCTGAAGCACGACCTTACTGGCGAAATTTTCAAGATTCCCCATACGGAGAATGACTATCAGACGGCTTCGGAGTACCTTTCGGGCGATATTCGCAAGAAGCTCCGTGAAGCTGAGGAGATCGCTGAGTATGATCCCGATTTCAATATCAACGTATCGGCGCTGAAACAGGCTATGCCTGAACCTCTGAAAGCCGGAGATATTGACATTAAGCTCGGTGCCGCTTGGCTCGATCCGAAGTATTACGAACAGTTCATGTATGAGCTGTTGCAGACTCCGGCATATCAGCGGAGTGACAGTCCGTCTGCACGTTGGAACAAGTCTGCTATCGTAGGGGTGGAATACTCCGTCCACGCTAATTCTTTCCATGTAAGCAACAAATCTTCCGACAGGTCGGTGCTTGCGACTCAAAAGTACGGCACACACAAGATGAACGCTTATGACATCTTTGAGCATTTGCTGAATCTGCAAGAGCCGAAGGTCTACAAGACGATCGAAGTGCCTGACGGCTTGGGCGATACAAAGGAAAAACGTGTGGTGGATATTGATGCTACCCGTGTGGTACAGCGTAAGGCTGACGATATTCGCAAGGCTTTCAAGGCTTGGATCTTCAAAGATCCGCAGCGCCGTGAAGCTATTGTAGAGCGTTACAATGAGCTGTTCAACAGTATCCGTCCCCGTGAGTTTGACGGCTCGGCTCTTTCTTTCCCGATGATGAACAGCGATATTCACTTGCACGATCATCAGAAAAATGCTATCGCTCACGCTATGTTTGGCGGAAACACCTTGTTCGCTCACTGTGTTGGCGCCGGAAAAACCTTTGAGATGATCGCTACTGCTATGGAAAGCAAGCGGTTAGGTCTGTGTACCAAGAGCCTGTTTGCCGTTCCAAACCACTTGACGGAGCAAATCGGTGACGATTTTCAGAAGCTCTATCCGGGAGCTAATATTCTTGTTGCGACCAAAAAGGACTTCAAGAAGGAAAATCGCCAGCAGCTTTTTGCAAAAATCGCTACTGGCAACTATGATGCGGTTATCATCGGTCACTCTCAGCTCGGTAAGATTCCTGTTTCCAAAGAGAGACAGGTCATGACCATTCAGAGCCAGATCGACGATATTCTGCAAGGCATTGAGGAACTGAAAAAGAGCGAAGGCTCTAAGTTCCAGATCAAGGCTATGGAGCGAACCCGAAAGAGTTTGCAGAAACAGCTTGACAAGCTCGAAAAAGCAGGACAGGACGATACGCTGACCTTTGAGCAGCTCGGAATCGACCGTTTGTTCGTCGATGAAGCCCACGAGTTCAAAAACCTGTTCGTCGCCACAAAATTGCAGAATGTAGCCGGAATTTCCAACTCGGCTTCACAGAAAGCACTCGATCTTTTCCTCAAATGCAGATACCTCGATGAAAAGACAGGCGGCAAGGGCGTTATCTTTGCAACTGGCACGCCCAACGCATCACCTTATCAACACTAAAAAATACCGAAATTCCGCACTTTTTCAAATGCTAAATTTCACCTCAATACCTGTTTCATCGGATATAAGCACGACATCGATCATAGCTGCCGCTACATCGTGCTTCTCCTGCACCGTCAGCTTATCCCACTGCTTCATAGGTTCTTCCAAAGGCTTTGTGTCGATCGCCTTACGCTTACGGCACATAGTCTGCATTTTTTTATCAAGCTCCGACTTCTGTTCGTGCAGGGCGCTCACACGCTTCTGAATGTAGTCAAAGAGTACGCTGTCCGCATCAGCGAGCTTTTCCATGAGTTTCTGAATTTCGCTGTCAATGCGAATGATCTCCGTCTTGATACTCTCCGTTTCGGTGTCGGGCTTGCTGTCCTCACGCTTTGCAATTTTTAACTGTTCAATACGCTTCTGCATTTCTTTCAGCACAGCGTCCTCGACCTGTCTCGGCTTTAACTGAATGGGCGGAGTGGGACAGCCGTTCAGCGTGAACTTGCCGTAGTCGATGAAGCGATGATACACAACACCTTTTCTGTTCGCACAGTGATTGAAGTGCATCGCATAGCCGCAGCAGGCACATTTCACCATACCCACAAGCCAAGAGTTCATAGCCTTGCCGTTTGTCGGGAACTTGCTCTGGTGCGACTTCCTGTCCTGCACTCTCAGCCACGTTTCCGCAGGCACAAGCCCCTCATGGTAGGCTACCTTGACGAAATGCGTATCATCAAGCCCGGCGTGAACGAACAAACCGTGAATACCGTCATAGGCTTCAATATCGTCAAGCATTTCATATCCTTTGGAAAGAAAATAGCGGTAGACCTCTTTGTCAGCCCTCACATAAAGCGGATTTTCAAGAATACGGCTCAGGTGCGATCTGTCAAGATTGGAAATGCCTGTTTTCGTGCGTGGTGTCGGTCTTGAAGCATTGATACCGTTCTCCGTCATGTAGCGGATAATATCGGTCAGAGAGTTTTCGGGATTCTGATACAGGTCATACGCCACACGCACCGCCTCGGCATTCTCCGAGGGAACAAGCACCGAGCCTGTTTTGCCGTTAATTGTTCTTCTTTCGGGAGTATAGCCGAACTGAACTTTACCGCCCTGATAGAAGCCTGTTTCTCTTGCCTTAGTCTGGAAGGCATCCGCTACACGGGCGGCGATCGTCTCACGCTCAAACTCCGCAAAATTCAGCAGATTGTTCCTCATCATACGTCCCTCTTTTGTCTCCGTATTGAACGGCTCTGAGAGCGAATAGACGGTCACACCGTAGCGGTCAAGCTCGTCCGTGATATTCAAGTATTCCCTCATATTTCTGCTGAAACGGTCATACTTTTTCACGATGATTCTACTGATAAGTCCCTCACGGGCATCGCTCATCATCTGCATAAATGCGGGACGGTGCATCACATCTTTGCCCGACTTGCCGTCATCGCAATAGATACGATAATCGCATTCTCCCACAAATCTGATACACTCCTCCTTCTGTGCGGAAATGGACAGCGAATTGTTGCCCTTATCCTTGTCGCTGACGGAGCGACGGACGTAGATCGCCGTGATACCGTCGTTTGTTTTAGTTGTTCTTTTCATTGTTGACCTCCAATTGCGTTTGCAATCGGACGGTTGGTTTTACATCTATATCATAGCGCAACCGTCCGAAAATTGCAACAGCGTTCTTGTAACTGTAATCATTTTTCGGCAGATTGCCAGATCATTCAGTTGTTTCTTCTGTTCCGTTGCGGCGCATTGCACCGAGGAAAATATCGTACATCTTGTTGATCTTCTGCTGTCTGATCGTTTCGGGAACATCATCAGGGTAAGAAACTCTCACCTTGATACCCTCATCAGATACATAGTCAACTGCCTTCTCTCTTTTCTCTACGGCAGATGTTGTATTCAAATTTTTAGTCCTTTCCGACAGCTTTATCTTTCTCGCTGTCTTTCATTTCGGGTTTGGTTATCAGCATCATAGCATCTTTCAGCTCATGCTGGATCGTGTAAGTATCGCAGTACCAGTTATCCACATACCGCTTGCAGACGGCAAGCTGAATATCAAGAGGTCTGCGGCGGAGCGTACCCTCTGTCATATGCAGGAGTTTTGCGACATCAGACAGGAAATAAAGGCAGTCATCGCCCTTATGCTCCGCTATCTCCCTGCGCTGTTCGGCATACTCGTCCGAGGTGAATTTTGCAATTATTTCATCAACGGACTCCTTGTAAATGCCGTCATAGTTGAACAGCATACGCTCTTTGTCGAACCGCCCTTTGAACGGGATACCGCTTGTGGCGAAGGCAATGCTTATCTGCTGTCCCTTGTCAGAATTTATTGAAACATATTCCTTGTTGTTGCTCTCATAATCGTCACCAACAAGGAAAACATAGTCACTCATTCAAAGCCCCCTTTCCGTCAATTACTGCCTGAGTAGCTATGGGGAAAACTGCTGTGCTTGACCGCAGTATCGTCCTGCTTGTCCTCATCGTCCGTGACCGAGGAAGTATCGTCCGTATCATCATCGGACTGCTCACTCTCACGGAGTTTTTCAAGCTGTTCATGCTCACGCTCGATAGCGGAGAACAGGTCTTTGCCACTCAGCTTAAACTTGCTTGCAAGAGCCGTCAGGTAGAGCTTGTTGTACTCCTCCATTTCCTTGTTGAGCTGCTCCTGTTCGTCAGCGATAGCTTTCTCACGCTTGGCGATTTTCTTTTCGAGTTTCGCCAGCTTGTCAGCGATAGAAGTCGTAGCCATATCATCACCACCATTCTGAAATTTTAGTTGAGCTGAATTATTCAACTCCATAGTAATATTATAGCGCGCTCGGATACCAAAAGTCTATTGGCAGTGCGCAAGAAATAGAGTGCGCCATAAAAGTTTTCTTATCGTGAAAATGTTATGGGGAAAATAAAAAAGCGGAACGCTTGTAACGCTCCGCATTAAGTAGATATTATTTCATTTGATTCTATTACTTTATGTTTGTAATAACCCAGTCGTGTTCTTCGTGCAAATATTCAGTGTTGCAGTACGGGCAGGCTTTCACATTGCGTGCATCGAAACTTCCACCGCATGACGGACAGCTAACGGCAGAGAAAGAGAAGCCAAGCTCGGTCGGGGCTTTGATATGCTTTCTGATACGCATTCTGTATTTGTCAGTTTTACTTTGGATTTTTCCTTTTTTGTAATGAAGACAGTCAAGAAAAAGCGTGACCTCAACATCGCAAACATTATCTTTTATTTTGCAACTGTTTATGTTGAAGTTGAATAGCTGTGCTTCAATGATGTCAGCCGCTTTTTCAGGACACTGACACTTACAGCAGGCAAGCTCTGTGGCATCCTTGCTGTAAACAGCCATTCTGAACAGTGATGTGATTTTATCTCGGAAGTATTCGATTGAAAACTCAGGATCATGCCGTTTGATCTTATTCGCATAAAACAGAGTTGAGCCTGTACCTCCTCCGCCCCTCATATTCTTGCCCATAAAGAATATGACCTCAAATAGCTTTTTGGTCCCAAACAACATAGCACCGACAATACCTCCGGCAACAATGCCACCGGTGATTTCTTCTATTGCGCTGCTGTTTTGACCTGTGAACAGGACGTAAATCATTGTCAGTAAAATGCTAACCGTTATAAAGATTGCCAACTCACGCTTGTTTTTAGCAGCATTTTTGTCTCTATTATATTCCTCGTTAATGAAAAAGTTCACGACTTTCGGATATAGTTCGCTCATAAGAAATCCGGTACCACAGTATTTACATCCAGATTCGAGTTCCCCAAGCGTAGACGGCGCACCGCAGTGAGGACAGCATAACGGCATAGAAGCCCTCGGCTGGGTATCATTTTTCAAGCTCTGGAATATCGTACTCAGACCGATGTTCGCTGTATTTTTATAGATCTGAGTCTGATTGCATCCGATGTTTCTTGTCATGCACATATTTCCGTTGACACTGCTGTTTGTGAATACTCTGTCGCTGTAAGAAGCGCCATAGATATTGCCTGTGGCTGATCCCGTATTTTTGAGATTGCATTGCATATCAAGTCCGAGCGATTGCAGCTTTTGTCTTTGCAGCTCTAAGGCAAAGCGAAGATCCTGACTCGCAAGTTCGGGCATTTCCCCTCCGTTGTACCATTTCGACATCTGCCTTACAAATGTTTTATATGGCTCTGCCAAATCAGAATGTTCCGTAAAACTAAAGCCAAAAATACTCATTTGTTATTCCTCTTTTCAATATTCAAGCCAAGCGCCTGTTGTTACCTCATTATTATACCACACCGTCCCTGAATAATCAATCCCATTTCTGAGAAAATCTCCCCTCCGAAATCGCCGTCATCATCAACAGAAATACCGTGTTGAAACTATGCAAGAGGGAGAATCGTCATGAACAAACTGTAAACTTTTCGGAAAATCATGAGCAAATCTTCAAAAATAGCGGTAGATAAGTAGAGGGTGTTTTTCATGGGCGGTCAGGCAGGGCAGAAATTTGAATGTAACGATAAGCATATCGACATTCAAAATCGGCTCAGGGAGAGCCGAGGAAATAGTTTCACCAGACTGCCGCCAACCCAGCATCATAACTGCGCCGAAGCCCGGTAAAATACCCTCAGAGCCGTGCGGAACAGAGAGAAAGTCGCATAGCTCCAATCACGCAGGAGCGTGAAAAATAGCCGTAGGAACGGCAAAAATACAGACACGGGCGGACACGCCCGACATATTTCACAAGCACGGTATAAAGTATTACGATTATGGAAAATCGTAAACTTTATACGGCTTGTCAGGGGAAAATTCCCCTAAGACCCCTGAGAGCGATTGCAGGAGCAATCGAAGAACGGCGGCAGAGCCGCCGAGAAAGTGAGGACAACACAATGTCAATATTCAAAAAATCGGGCGAGGGCTTCCTTGCAAAGCTGTTCAAGCACAAGCAAGTCGAGGAACTTGCGGAGGAACTTGCCCACACCTATGCGGACGAAATGCAGGCGGATATGCTGTCCGATAATACCGAAACGGATACCGCCGAGGACACCGCTGCCGAGCCTGTTCCAATGTTGGAAGTCACGGAATCAGGCGAGGTAGATTTCACTGAACCTCCCGACACCACCGAGGGCGAATCACCACCGCAGGACACCGAGCCGAGCGAGGTACGCAAGCACCTGATAACATTCCGAGTGAACGACATGGAGCTTGAAGCGATCAACCGCCGATATGCTGAAACATCATTCAGAAGTAGGGGCGATTTTTGCAGATATTCTGCACTCACCGTAATGAATGTTGAGGAAGATACCGAGGACATAAAACAGATAGCACGATACATTTCGTCTATCTCCAATTCGTTCAATCAGGTAGCCCATAGAGTGAATAAAGGCGGCAAGCTCTACGATGAAGATATTGCCGATATGAAAGCGAGGTTAGAGGAAGTTTGGCGATTACTCGTATCCATACGATCCACACGGGAACATACGGTGCAATTGCTTATATCTGCAACCCAGACAAAACCGCAGACGGCAAATATGTTGTTAGCAACTTGTGCGTATCTACTCCATGTGGAGCATCAGAACAGTTCAAAAATATCCGAGAGTGTGTCGGTACAGGACGAAGCCGAAGCGAGTGCCAGCACATAATACAATCGTTCGCCCCCGGAGAGGTAACTCCCGAACGGGCTTTGCTTATCGGACAGGAGCTTTGCAAGGCACTTTTCAATGACGAGTATCAGTATGTTTTAGCCGTCCATGTAGACCATGAACATATCCACAATCATGTGATAGTAAACAACGTAAATTTCTACACGGGCAAGACCTTTGAAACCGAGCATAATCAGGGGAAAATTCCCGACCGTGCGTGGAGCAAACTCCGCACGATTTCCGACGAACTTTGCAGAAAGCACGGGCTTTCTATCATCGAAAACCCGCATCTTTCAAAGGGGAAGAGCCATTGGGAGTGGGAGCTTGACAAGCAAAATCTTTCGTGGAAAGAACAGCTTAAACGAGCCATTGACGAGGTTATCAAGGTCAGCGAGGACTTTGAAGATTTCCTGCAAAAGTGCGCTGATTTCGGGATATTGGTGGACTACAATCCCGACCACAAAATAGACCTGAAATTTATGCTTGCGGAGCAGAAAGAACGCAATCCGAGAGCGAAGTTTACCCGTGCGAAAACGCTGGGCTACTTCTACGAGAGTCAGCAGATCAGAAGGCGTATCGAGAGCTACAAATACCAAATGTCGCACCGTCCGACAGCAAGAATTATCCGTACCACAGCCGAGAAATTTCAGCAGTCTCAGGACTTGACGAATTGGGCAGACCGTGAGAATATGAAGGCGGCGAGCAAAGCACTTAACGAGATGAACGCAAGCAACTCCACCCTTGAAGAATTGGAGAGTGCAGCCCACAGGGCGTTTGCTGAATTTATGGTCATGTCAACACCGCAGTTTGAATTGAGTGACCGTATCCACGCTTTGGAGGAGCAAATTCCGGCTATCGAGGAATACCGCAAGTATAAGGTCTATTACAAGAACTATTCTTCTTTGGAGGGAAAGGCTAAAAAGAAATATGGGGAGAACTGCCGTTACGAACTCGACCAGTATCATGAGTGTCGTAAAAAGCTGAAAGAACTGTTTCCCGACGGCATCATTCCCAAGATCAAGGACTTGCAGGACGAGCTGAAAAAAGCCCGTGAAGATTATGCCAAGATGAGTGCGGAGCGTAAAGCCATAAAGAAAGAAGCGGACAGGCTTTCAAGGCTTGCACAGCAGAAGCGTGACAGTCAGAGAACGCTTGCCCGATATATGCAGAACGAACAAGCTGCCAAGAGAAAGAAAGGTCAGCTTGAATAAAGAAAGGAAGATTTTATGAGTAGAATAGGGTATATCCGTGTATCTACGGAACATCAGGAGACAGCAAGACAGCAGGAGATCATGTGCGACTATCAGGTTGACCGTATCTTCTCCGAGAAGATTTCAGGAGCTAACACCGACCGCCCTCAGCTCAGGGCAATGCTTGACTATGTGCGTGAGGGCGATACGCTCTATATCGAGAGCATCAGCCGTTTGGGGCGCTCCACGAAAGACTTACTGAACATCATCGACACCCTCACTGAAAAAGGGGTAACACTCGTCAGCCATAAGGAGAATATCGACACGGACACTCCTACGGGCAAATTCATGTTGACCGTATTTGCAGCACTCTCACAGTTGGAGCGTGAACAGCTCAAACAGCGTCAGCGTGAGGGCATCGAGATCGCTAAGGCTCAGGGCAAGTACACAGGCAGAAAGCCCATTGAGATCGACTGGACAAGGTTCGGTCAGCTTTATGGGGAATGGAAGTCAAAGAGCATCACGGGCAGGGACTTTATGCGGAGAATGGGCTTGTCCGCTAACACCTTTTACCGCCGTGTCAGGGAGTATGAAGCGGAAAACGGGATAACCGAGTCTGTTTCTGCATGAGCATATTGCACCGGGGATTTTTATAATATTGCTGCGCCCTGCACAATTATTATTACAATTACTCCGCAGGGCTGGACTCCTGTCTTGTCATGGGATATAATGTATCTACAATAAAACACAGGAGGGATACAGCTATGTTAAAGATACCCGAATTGGCTATGCCGAGAACACGCAAGGTCACTACTGTCTGCAATGGTAAGCGTGAGGTCTGGACCGACTACGAAGAAGCAAAGGCATATTTCCTCGAAATGATGATGACCGCCGAGGGAGAGGAACGTGACCGAGCAGAGTGTGTTTACATTCAGCTACTTCACGGACTTGACGAGTGCAGCGATGAGGACGAGTAATCAGCGTAAGGGCTTTGCAGTAATGCAGAGCCTTTTGCTATGCTCAGACGAACGGAAACGCCCCTCTGAGCCGTCCGAGCCTGCGGAGCGGAAAACTTAACCGCCTGAAAAGAAAAGACCTGAGAAATGCTTGTAAGCTAATCTCAGGTCTTTGTGAGTTATTCAGTTCCAAAAGGGTATGCTGTCATTGTGGCGCGCGCCATAATGCTGATTTGAACCCCAGCGGAACGGAAAGTGAGTGTGTCATTAGACTTTGGGCTATTGGCGCTGATTTCGATAGCATGATAAACGATAATTTACAGCACCAGCTCAAGCTGTTGTACGACTATTGGTTCACTCAGTTTGATTTTCCTGACAAGAACGGCAAGCCGTATCGGGCTTCTGGCGGTGCTATGGTGTGGAATGAGCAGTTAAAGCGTGAAATACCGCAATATTGGAGCATAGGCACTGTTAGTGATTGCGTTGAGAAAATATCAACAGGCTTAAATCCACGAGATAATTTCGTACTCGGCAATGGTAGCATAAGATACATTACTGTAAAAAACCTTACCACAACAGGTAGTTTGGATTTTTCAGGGTGTGACATGATAGATGAAAAAGCAAGAGCTATTGTCCACAGAAGATCGGATATTAGTGTAGGAGACATTCTTTTTGCAAGTATAGCACCTTTAGGAAGATGCTATCTTATTCAGCAAGAGCCTACCAATTGGGATATAAACGAATCTGTGTTTTCTATCAGAAGTAAAACAGATAAGATTACCCCTGAATACTTATATCTTTTTTTCCAAAGCGATAGCTTCATACAGAAAGCAACAAATACTTCGACAGGAAGTATTTTCAAGGGCATACGCATAAACACTTTGCTTGATACCAAAATGATTATTCCCAACTTACAAGTGTGTAGGAACTTTACAGAAGCAATAAAACCGCTTTTAGCTGAGATCAATAACAATTCTGCTGAAACAGCGAGACTAACTGCTCTCCGTGACTGGCTCTTGCCAATGCTGATGAACGGTCAAGCTACCATATCTGATTGATACGATAAATTATCGTTTATCTTATTATTGCATTGAATTTTTTTATCTATGCAGGATAAAACATCGACAATAGCATTTTGCATAGCTATATCGTGAAGATTAACAGTCGTGTTTCGTAGAGAATTAAGAGTAATTGTCCTCTGAGCAGCTCCGATAGCCATTTTATCTGCAATATAATAAAAGTCAGGGTTCAGCATTACATAGTATAAATATCTTGAATTAACCTTATCATTAGGCTTAAAAATAGCAATATGTCGCTGAAAAACAAATCTTTTATCAAAGTCGATAAATACTGGTTTTCCAAACGAGCCAACGACAGAATAAAGAATATCTCCGATTCGAGCCTTCTTTTCCTCAGATAAGCTATCGTAATAGCTGTCAGGAACAAACATGGTGCCATTAAAATTTATCTGATTATCACCGTCAATATTTGAAATCGTAATGAACGGGACACCGCTTTGTGATTTAGGCGGTGGCAGATGATCGCCGTCTGAAATAGATTTACAACACTCAGACAGCTTTACTTTTTTATACTCCATATACAATACTCCATAACGTGTCTCTGTATCATTAAAGAGAGAAAATAAATTTAACAATTCTATCACTTGCTACATCAGTAGCATTTTCAATATCCTGCTTGCACCAATAAGGTTTAGTATCGTTCTCGTACCTCTTGACTAAGGCAGTTGCAACAGGATATTCGCTATCAATATAGCCTGTCTTATCGGAAAGCTTAGTAGACACCTTTGTTCTGAACCACTCGTTACCGATAGACCTGTTGATCTTTTCTTCAAGAAGTATTTTGTTGCCGAGCTTGTTGACTGTATCGTCAAACTCTTCCTTGCTGTCGATCTGGGCATCTTTTCTGATAGCATCAAGGTTTGCACCACTCTGAGGCATAATATGTTCTATGTCATACTTGCTGCCAAGAACGAATGTCAGCCCGTTTTCCTGAGCAAAAAGATACTCGTTCAGGTATACAAGCATATTCCTGTCATATTCAGACACATACTTCTTAATTTCGTCAGCTTGCCATTTCTCAGAGATATGCTTATCGAAATCAGCCTTAATATCCTGCACAGATACAGAGCTGTCAGCCATTTTAACTATCTCACCGAAAAGAAATGTCTTGAAAGTGCTGCTGGAATAGCCTATATCTACAAGCTCCAGTACAGTAAAAAGCCTTAACAGACAATTTGCAATTTCAATAACATCTTCTTCGGATATTTTGTCTGCATCGAAACGGTGAAAATAGCTTGCTAAGAACAGCTTTGCATTATCATTAAACTTCAAAAGAACCTGAATAACAGGATAAGCCGACGCTTTCTTCCATATCTTTGCAATATTTATCATTTGATTGCATAGTCCGATAGGATCATTGAGAAGCTCTTTGTTGTCATCTGTAAAGTATCTTCTAAGACCTGGTGTTGTTACATTTATTGAGCCGGTAGCTGTAACAATCTCATTGTTCTTGTTCTTTGCACGTTCAAAATACATCTGCTGCATAAGTATAGCATCAATATTGGCTATACCACTCTGCTTCAGCTCATCAATCAACTCGATCAGCTCTTTCCACAGCTTTGTAAATTCATCGCTGACCTTGCTCTTTTCCGCTTCGGCATAGAGCTTTGCTGAGATAATATCAGAATCGTAAAGCGGTAATCCGTCAGAATTCAGAGAGTTAAACATGGTAATAGCCTGCTCAACCTGCCAGCTCTTTATCTCGATGACTTCACAGCTATCCGTCAGAGTTTTTGCAAAGCTGTTAAGCTGAGAATCCGAAAGCTCCTTTGCTCTATCATAGAAAAACTTGAAGTTTCTAAAAAAGTTCGTATACTTATTATCTTTCTGCTTACGGGGAATTTTAATAACTTTGGACTCTGCTTCGGCGTAGTCAACAGCACTCAGTATAGTTTGCAATTCTGTTTTATAAAGCTCGTTGATAGAATAATTCTCAATGATAGGCTCACTGTTACAGATAGCTCTGTCCGTTGCAATATCGGGATCATCTGGAATGTCCTCTGTTTCTGCCTTATACAGAATACCCATGATCTTTCTGCGGCGCTCCTTAAGTCCTCTGCACAGATTCTCAGAGTCATCATCTTGACTTGTTGTGCCTATCGCTACATTGATACGAACTAAAAGAGCTTTCATCAGCAACAGAAATGTTGTTGTTCTCTGCTGCCCGTCTATAAGCCCCAATACTGTATCGTCCTTTTGGCAGTTGATGATGATTGTACCGAAGAAATATCTATCCTTACTGTCACTATCAATGAAGTCTGTAATATCCTGCCACAGCTTATCGCAGTTAGTGATAGACCATGAGTAAGGTCTTTGATACTCTGGTATGGTAAATTTCGTATCTTCTTCTAATTTGAGATATGCACCGATTTTTCTGAGCTTTGGCTCAATACTCTTTGCCATAACAATAACCCTTCTTTCTGTTATTTCACCCTATATACTTTCTATGGGCAATCTTGACATTACTCTGCTTCACCATAGCATACTGCAATGTGGTATCTATCCGCCTATGACCGAGAAGCTGTTGAAGCTGCTCAATCGGCATACCCTTGTCGATTGCCATTGTAGCTAATGTACGCCTGAATTTGTGAGGGTGTGCTTTCTGTATGTTCAGGCGTTTACCGATTTTTCTGATTCTTACTTCCACACCGCCGATATTAAGACGTTTGTGCGGAGCTTTCAGCGATACGAAAAGAGCTTCATTATCGTCCGTCCTGCCGTCAAGATACTGCTTCAAATGCAGTTTGGTACGGGCATCAAAATAGACGATGCGCTCTTTATTGCCCTTGCCGAGAACAACGCACTCACGCTCCTCAAAGTCAATATCGGAACGGTTTAGCAGAACAAGCTCTCCGACACGCATACCAGTTGAAGCAAGCATATCAATCAACGCTAAATCACGCAAATCCGTACAATCATCACGCATTTGCTCCAATGCTTCATCGGTATAGGTATCCTTGATCGTGCTTGTGGTCTTGATCTTATGTATCCTGCGTACAGGGCTTTTCATAATATAGTTTTCTTCTTCGAGCCAAGAGAAAAAGCTCGATAATATGCGCCGTATGTTATCTATTGTCACACGGCTTGAATTGTTTTCTTCCTGATAGCTTGTCAGGTATTTTCTTAAATCATCAGTATCAATGTGCTTTACCTGTTTGCCAACAGCATCGAGCATATTGGTAATGGTCTTTTGATAGTATTTCAGTGATTTCTCCGAACAGCCTTCTATCCGCTTAGACGAAATGAACGAGCCGACGATCTTATTGTTGCTATCTTCTTCTGTCTTATCGCAAGATACCGCAGTAATGCCAAAGAAAGCAATGTCCAGCACTTCCGATAGCTGTTCGAGCTGAAAATTATCCAACACCGACAGCATTTTCTGCATAATTTCGTTTTTGATCTCCTGTATCATAGCCAATTCTCCTTAGAATAAAATTCAAGAGAACGACTCCCAACGGCAGTCCCTTTTCATAGCTTCCGCCGTTGGAGGAAGATAGTGTAGTATTATAAACGATAATTTATCGTATCAATCGGATATGGTAGCCTGACCGTTCATCAGCATCGGTAAAAGCCAATCACGGAGAGCCGCAAGAGCTTGCGTTTCCGTTGGAATACCTGTTATTTTCATGAGCAGCGGTTGGATTGCCTTATCAAATCTCGCAAATACCTTTTGATCGTAGGGGAATTTATAAGACATACAATTATCTGGATCAATTCTTTTTCTACTTCCTGTTGAGGAGCTTGCGTTTTGAATTAGGTGAACAGAAAAAGCATCGCTGCACAGAAGTGAGTATAATGCATATACGCCTGTTTCTGTTGCTTTGACAGGTAAAAACTCAGTCGAACATATAGCGTTATCAGTAGAATCTATAATTAGCCAGATTCTTTTGAATTGAGGATTGAGTTTAGATACAAGAACACTGTTATCAGGAACGACATACTTATTGCTTGCAATAGCTTCACCATCTTCTACCGCTGGGCTATGTGTATCATCAAATGCAGGAATACTGTAATGATTGTAAGCTGTTCCTGCTTGTGGCATAACCGATTTCGCTTGTAATACCGCAATATCTGAAAGTGTGCTGACCTTCCAGCCTTTGGGGATTTCCCTTTGAAGTTCATCACACCACACCATAGCACCACCCGAAGCCCGATACGGCTTGCCGTTTTCATCGGGAAAATCGAACTGCGTGAACCAATAGTCATACAACAGCTTGAGCTGGTGCTGTAAATTATCGTTTATCTTATTATTGTATTGGATTTTTTTATCAATCGCACTCAAAACGGCAATTATTTTTCTTTGTATATCAATAGGTGGCACTTCTATATCAAACTCCTGCATAGCTCCAATGTAAAAGTGTTTTTGTACTCCACCTTCAGATATTTTCTTAATCCTGTTCTGAGTATGTGGATTGATTAAGTAATAGTACAAGAAATCTGGCAAAAGCCGGCTTGAATCACATTTTATAATACCTACGCTTCGAGAAAAATCGAAATTAATTTTTTCATCTCTAATAACTTGACATTTACCAATAGTACCGCAAGTAGCAATCACTATATCACCCGCAGCAAGTTTGGTACGCTTATGTATCCTATCAAACTCTGTAATAGAGATTCTTCTATCATCAGGTTTTATTATTATTCCGTTGCTCGTTATATTATTGTTATTCAGAAAATAATACTCTCCTGATAGATCTTCTTTAACCGAACCGTGTTCTCCGTCAGTGATGTTAATGCAGTACTCTTTCAGTTTACTCATACTTCACCTTGCCTAACTGCTTCATAATCTCAGCTTGCAAAGCATTGCCCTCATCGAAGAATGATTGCAGCTCAGTCTTGAATGCCGACATTTTAGCTTCAAATTCCTCTTGTGTAAGCTCAACATACTCTATCTTGACATCAAAATACTGTCCTGCTGCGAGAGAATACTTCTTTGCGATTATTTCATCATAGGTGACTGCAACCGAGAAATCGTCCACAGCTTCTTTGTTGCGGAATGTTGTGATGATCTTCTCTATCTCCTCCGGGCGAAGCCTGCGTTTCTGTAAATTGCCGTCCTTGTATTCCTCACCGAGCTTTGAAGCATCTATAAGCACTACCTTGTCAGCCGTTCTTGAATTATCAAAGAACAGAACGGAAACATTAGTGCCTGTGTTTGCAAATACGTTTGAAGGCATACTTACAGCACCATATACGATATGATCTTCAACGAGCTTCTTGAGGACAGCACCCTCGACACTGCTCTTTGCGGTCAGAAATCCCGTAGGAACAACGATAGCACCCTTACCTGTCTTTTTCAGAGAGTTTACAACGTGCTGAATGAAGCAAGTGTAGATAGCCATACTCTCTTTTTTCTTTGCAGGGACTTTCGGAACGCCAGCCCAAAAGCGAGCCGAGTATTTCTTCTCTATATCATCTCTGGTATCTGAAAAATCCATTTTGAACGGCGGATTGGATACAACGAAATCAAACTGCCTGAGAGCCTGCCCATCATCACTCTTATGATACGGAGCAAGGAGCGTATCGCCCTGGATAGCGTGATCGAGCGAAGATACAAGACCGTTCAGTATCAGATTGAGTTTCAGCATCTTGTTACTGCGCTGAGAAATGTCCTGAGCGAAGATAGTACACCTGTCCTCACCGATCTGATGACCGAGAGCCATTAACAGCGTCCCCGTACCTGCTGAGGGATCGTAGCACTCTATGTTATGCAAGTCGGCATCATCACCGACCAAAAGCCTTGCCATAATGGTAGCGATAGCGTGAGGAGTATAGTATTCCGCATACTTACCGCCGCCTGCCGTATTGTAGTCCTTGATAAGATACTCAAAGATAGCGGCAAAGAAGTCATAATGCTCCGAGAATGTTTCCTCAAAGGAGAAGTTTACGAGCTTGTCCACCAACGCACGGGCAAACGGCGCTCTCTGAGCTTCATCGGTAACGTATTGAGTGAGCCGTTCAAACAGCGGGATTTTTGTGTTCTGCGTGGTCTGAGTAGAGAATATATCTATATTCTTATCTGCTATGTCGATCATCGTCTGGTCGAAAATAAGGTCAAAATCGCCCTTTGCCTGCTGATTCCACAGGTGCGAGATAAGGTGTTCGGGATTAAGACGAGGAATATCGGGATTCATCGTGTCGAACAAGTCCTCACGTTCATCTTCCGAAAGCTCCGAATAAGCGATCTCCCACTTTTCAGCCTTAGCGATACGCTCATCGAGTTTCTTGATCTCATAGCCAAACTTATCATTCAGATACTTATACAGGAACACCTGAGTGATGATTTTATACTCATTACCGTCATTTCCCATACCATAGGTCTGGCAAGTTGATTTCAGTGAGTCGATAAGTGATATTGTTTTTTCTTTTATCTGCAAATCCATTGTTTATTACTCCTAATCATTAAGCTGAGGGGTATGTCGCATTGTACTGGCTAAGGTACTGAGAGGAAATTCTTGTCTGAATAAACACTCTGTCCTCTCTGGTCCCTCTAATACCCAATGTATCCATACCGTGCTTAATTTGTGACATTACGGTCTGCTCAAAATAAGCGTCTTTTTTGAGAATATCGTTACGGTCAAATACCTTTTGGTCAACGTCCGCTTTGATAGCTCTGAGGACTTCCATGATCGACTCGTCAAACTCTCCGATTATGGGGGAAAGTCCTTTTGCCTTTCTTTGAGCATTTTCTTCTCTTATCCTCTTATGCACTCTTGCGAATTTTGGATCACCGCTATATTTACGCATAAGAGCCTTATTCCGTTTCTGAAGCTCCGCCAACTTTTTGAGAACTTCATCTAATGCCTTTGAGCGTTCCGTGAACTCATGGACGGTATCGGCAGCGAAGCCGAACTCCTTGAATCTCTGCATAAACGCTTCTCTTATGGAGATAAATTCGGGATCGTCCTGGTCTATATTTTCCGTAAAGGACTGTATTGTCCTGCGCCATTTTTCGTGGAACTCCTCTTTACTCATGAAGCCCATCTGCAATTCCTCATCACCGATCTTTGAGAAATTAAAGGTAATGTCCTGCATTGCTTCGTTGATAAGCTGTCTTGTGGAGTCATCGCTGTCAAAGGCTTCTTTTTGATTTATCGTGTCGATCTGTCGCTGAACTTCTCGTATCATTTCGGGAAGTCTTGTGATTTCGAGCTTTGCAAAGGCTTGTTTCAGCTCATCATCGCCAAAGGTGCGGACTACATTACAGCAGTCACGGGCAGAGATAAGCACTTTTTTCAGCTTAATAAGCTCCTGCTTGTCCTCTATCGTGGATATTTCGGAACTGAACTCCTCAACATTATCTGTGGTATAGTCAAAGAGAACTTGCCGTACCTCACGCATCTGCTGAACAAGAGCCTCTTTATCCTCTATGACCTGAGTGAATGTATCGGTAACATTAGCGGCACCTACCTCATTCGGATCATTAAACCTGTTCAGCTCTTTCAGGTACGCTTCATTGGTCTGCTCGAAATTGCTCTTAATATCGGCAAAATCTATAATATATCCATACTTATTGTCCTTGTATGGTCTGTTTACACGGGTGATAGCCTGCAAAAGATTATGGTCTTTCAGCTTTCTGCCGAAATACAGCCTTTTCAGCCGAGGAGCATCAAATCCGGTCAGGAGCATATTGAATACGATCAGTATGTCAATGGTCATATTCTTCTTGAAATCCTTGACGATCTGCTTTCTGGTGTCCTTATCATCACTATCGTGCAGGATCAATCCAGCCTTGAAATGCGAAGGGTGTGAAGAATCGGCATTCAGCTCACGCTGTACCTCGTCAAAGAAAGCATATATCTTTCGTGCCTGTTCACTTGTTTCGCAGATAACCATACCGCCGAGCGTATCATCGCCCTGAATGGTACGGAAACGCTTCAAATCGCTGATGATATATCTTGTAAGTTCTTTGACATAGGAATCATGCTCAATGATCTGGTCACGCTTAATATCTTTTTTCTGCACAAGCGTTTCGAGCTTCTCATAGATAGCAGAGAGCTTTTCCTTATACTTTGTTTCAATATCCTCACGGATAATTTTCAAAGTATAGCCGTCCTGAATGGACTTATCATAATAATAGGTGTGGAAGTAGCTGCCGAATACCTTCCAAGACTCACGCTCATCAGCTAACAGCGGAGTGCCTGTCAATGCGATTTTTATAGAGTTTTCATCTGCATCGAAAAGGTTAGCAAGGAAACTGCCTTTAGGATTATATCCTCTGTGTGCTTCATCAATAATGAAGATACGTTGTAAATTTGTAGCGTAGGACGGCAGAGTTACTCTTTCCTTATCCTCAGCAAAACGCTGGATATTGACAACCGTGATCTCTTGCTGTCCGCTGTTGCCCTCCTGGGCTTGATTATTGCGGAACTGCTCCATAAGCTCTGCACGGCTATTAGCAGTCTTTACCACAAGTCCACGGGCTTCAAACTCCTGAGAAGCCTGTTCAAGCAGGTCAAGGCGGTCAACGATGAAATAGAACTTTGCTACTTTATTGTTCTGAGCAAAGTAATCGGAAAGAATATAGCTAAGATAATACGATAGTGCGGTTTTACCGCTGCCTTGCGTATGCCATACCACGCCGGACTTAACTCCCTCAGAGAGCTTTTCACGGATAGCAAAGGCAGCGAACATCTGCTGATACCGCATAATGTGTTTCTGATTGACTGTTTCAATCTTACCGTCAACCTCACGCTCCATATTCACATAAGCGATACCATATTTCAGAATAAACAGCAGTCGCTCAGGAGAACACATGGAAGTGATGATACGGTTCGTAGGAGTATTGACGTTCAAATTTGTCTGATATTCGGGAGAAGTATGAATAACCTGATTGTTAAAGTCTTTCAGTATCTTCTTCTCGACTTCTGCATCAATAGCACTATATGGGTATTCTTTGATGAATGGTGCTACATCTTCATTCAGAGGGTTTTCTTCACGGAAACAGTTAAACGGCGCACTCTGTTTAGCTGCTGTACAGTAAAACGCACCCTGAATAGGCACAATACCGCCCTCGGCATCATACTCCATGTTATTGGAGAAGATCATAAGCTGAGTGATATTGATAAATCTACGGAATTTCTTGTTAGGGAAACGCTTTCTGTTCATACGTTCACTCTCAGCGACCATACCGCCGTGATTATTGGGCTTCTTGACCTCAATAAACACTAACGGCAAACCGTTCACAAAGAGCGTAATATCGGGGCGAAACTCATCTTGACCGTTCTTGCAAGTGAACTCCGCCGTACAATGGAACACGTTGTTACGGGGATTTTCAAAATCTATCAGCCGGATAGGAGAGGTTGATTTCAGACGAGAATAAAAGCTCTTGCCGAGATCGTCAAAGCTAAGTTCCTGAATAATGGTTTTCAGGACTTGTTCAGCTTCGCCCTCATGTTCGGGATTCAGCTTCTTAAACTGAGTTAAAAAGACATCTTTCAATATATTTGTATCGGGATCATAGACTGTTCCAGCCATATCCTCGAAAATTCGACCATAGTATGTATATCCGAGCCTTGTCAGATGAACAAGTGCAGGCATCTGTACACGAGTCATCTCATTGAATAGGCTTTTGCCATTACTTGCTTTCTTCATAGATACGCTCCTTTCTGCCTTATGCTAAACTCGAACAGCAGGCAAATATACTCCGTAATATTATACCACATTTTGCACAAATAGTCAACCGTTCGGAAATGAAAAATCTCCATTTTTCACTGGGGATTTTACGAGCAAAACGAAAAGGCGGCTCCGTAGAACCGCCTTACTTCATTTCTTTTGCAATCGCTATCAGCATTTCAAGCTGTTTCGGGGACAGGGACTTGAATGTTGCAACAGCTTCATTCAATGTGCCGGGGCTTGTAACATCTTCCTCAAAGAAGTCCTTTGGCTCAACACCGAGGAACTCGCAGATATAGAGGAACATCTGCATTGAGGGCAGAGCCTTCTTGTTTTCGATATTGTTGATATAGCTTTGACTTTGACCTAAGCTCAGGCTCATATCCCGTGCGGATATATTCTTCTCCGTCCTCAGCTTTGCTATCCGGTCCGATATGAAGTCTGCATCAATCATTCGTATCACCACCTACATATAATTATAATATACGCAAGCTGAAATCTGCCTATACATTGTTTCAATTTGTATTGACTTAACAACAATAATTAGGTATAATTGATAGAGATACCGTTTTGAAATCGACATGGGACAATGTGAGGTGCATAGCGATGATGAACATTTACACAGTTTGCTTTTTTGGGCATAGATACATAGAGCGTGGAACGGAGATAGAAAACCGCCTTGACAAGCTCCTGCATGACCTGATAACGCAGAAAGAGTATGTTGACTTCCTGATCGGACGGGACGGCGATTTCGACTTGCTTGCTTCTGCTGCCATTAAGCGAGCTATCCGCAGTTACGGTTACGGCAATACTCATTTTACGCTCGTCCTGCCATACATGAAAGCGGAGTACCGTGACAACGAAAAGGAGTACCTTGACTATTATGATGAAGTCGAGGTGTGTGCCGAATCGTCCGAAGCTCACCCGAAGTCTGCTATCCAAGTCCGCAACCGCAGTATGATCGACCGAGCAGATCTTGTGGTATGCTGTATCCAGCACAAGAGCGGCGGAGCATACCGCACGATACAATACGCTGAGAAACAAGGCAAGAAGATAGTGAACCTTGCAGATGAAAACTGAATAGGCTTCTGAAAAGAAAAAATCAGGGCTATGCCTTCCGTACACGGTCACGGAGGACATAGCCCTTTCCTTATGCTGTAAATGTATCAGTTCTGAATCTCCTGCATCATAGTCGCACCGTCCTTGAAGCCGACCTTGTAGGCAGCTCTCATCTCAGCGGCGGAAGTTTCGCTCACGCAGTCAAGTATCTTGTGGAACACATCGATCTGTTCCTCACTCAGAGAATCTTCAAACGGTATGCAGAGCTTGTTGAAATCGTCTGAAAACTCAGCGGAGTGAATATCGCCCTGTCTGTAATTGTACATCGCATCAATCATTTGTATCTGTCCTTTCGGTTTTATTGCTGTAAAACCAACCGTCCAAACTTTACCAAATATTCGTTGCTAAGGTGTTGCTTACGGCACACCTCTGAGCAATTCTATCACAGAGCTG
The DNA here is from genome assembly GCA_900109435.1 of Ruminococcus sp. YRD2003. Lineage (GTDB taxonomy): Bacteria > Bacillota > Clostridia > Oscillospirales > Ruminococcaceae > Ruminococcus > Ruminococcus flavefaciens_G. The sequence goes on from FNZT01000018.1 coordinate 38,511, forward strand.
CACACCATGATGCGTTACTTGGAGTATGACTTCCTCCGTGACCACGGCTTACAGCACTTCGACAACTGGGTTGCGGTCTTTGGCGACCAGAAAACCGATTGGGAGCTAAAGCCTGCGGGCAATGGGATAACAGACCTATATGGACTGGGTATTGATTTCAAAAAAATAGCCATACGGCTTTTAGCGGTATATTGCGGATTTCGGGATATTTGCCCCTGCATTAAGCAAGGGCATTCGTTTTATCCCTAAGCGGTTTGTCGATCAGCTTGTAGTAAATGTGAATGTCACGCTGAGTTTTCATATCCACATATTTGTCGATGGTCACATACTCAATAAGTTCCAGACACATCTGTCTTGTAAGCTCCTCCGCACCTGCATAGCTTTTCAGACGGCGGATAAACTCGTCAACATCTTCTTCCTCACGCTTGTAGCCATCGAAGCGTTTACGCAGTTCATTAAGCTCTGCCTGCAAGTCCTCTTTTTCCTGCTGATACTGTTCAAGCAGCTCTGCACAAGCCTTGTCGGGCATATTGCCAAGCACTCTATCCTCATAGATCTTCTGCATCAGCTTTCCGAGGTCATCAAGTCGCTTTTCGATCTCACGCTTACGCTTGTTATCCTCCGCCATTACAAGAGCAATGTTGCCCTGCTTTCTGGCGAGGTATTTCGCCCTTGCCTTATCGTCATTGGTAACGAAGTCGATCTGTCTCCTAATATCCTCAAGGATAAGCTGTTCAAGGATAGTTCCACGAATGTTGTGCGAGGTGCAGAAGCTCTTGCCGTAGCGGACGTGAAGCCCACATCTGTAAGAGTAAGGACTTTTGCTTTCAGGTGTTTTCTGCATTTTCATTTTAGCACCACAGCTATCGCAGTAGCACAAACCCGAAAGCGGACTTGTGATCCTCTCCGTTGTGATCCTGCCACGGCTCACCGATCTGTCACGCTCACGCACCTTATCCCAAAGTTCCTGAGAAATGATAGGCTCATGATTGTTTTCAACGATCACCCACTCAGATTCATCGTTGCGGATAACCTTGTGATTCTTGTAGCTTACCGTGGTTTCTTTCATCTGAACGAGCTTGCCGAGGTACATCTGATTGTCCAGAATACGCCTTATCGTCTGAGCATTCCACAGGTGGTGCGAATACAGAGGATAAGTCCTGCCGAGCTTGTCGTACTTGTAATCAAGCGGAGGTGTGATATGCTCCTGATTGAGAGCATCGGCTATGGACTTATGTCCCATTCCGCTTGCCCTCATTTTGAAGATACGCTGAACAATGGCAGCGGCTTCGGGATCGATCAGCGGAGTACGCTTATCATCGTCAGCCTTGTAGTAGCCGTAGGTGCAGAACGTAGCCATATACTTGCCTGCCTTAGCGTTAGCGTGGAACACCGTTCTCAGCTTTTTGGAGGTGTTGGCGCAGTGCCATTCATTAAAGACATTCATGATCGGCATCATATCCATACTTGCACTATCTGAGTTTGCTGTATCAATGTTGTCAGTCAGTGCAATGAAGCGGATATTGTACATCGGGAACAGGTAATCTACATACTGTCCGACCTGGATATAGTTTCTTCCGAAACGGCTCATATCTTTGCAGAGTATCAGATTGATCTTGCCCGACTTTGCATCGTCAAGCAATCTCTGGACACCCGGTCTCTCGAAAGTAGTGCCTGAAATTCCGTCATCAATGTAGGTATCGTAAATGCTCCAACCGTTCTCCTGAACATAGTTTGTGAGTATTCTTCTCTGGTTTTCTATTGAAAGGGATTCGCCCTGTCTCTCATCGTCACGAGAGAGTCTCAGGTACATTCCCACTTTATAGTCGGTCTGCTTTGGTAACATCTATAACTCCTTTCTCCAAAGCGACCTTACCGATATATCCATTGTAGCGCAATATATCGGCAAAGTCAATAGGTTTCGGAAATTTTCATCAAGCTGTTACCGCAGACGGAACAGTGCCGAGCATTTCGCTCATAGCCCTGTCCTCAGCGTACTTTAACATCACATCGTTAATGTCCTTGTCACCGATGAAATGACTTGTAACTTTGTACTCCGTCCCGTCAATGACATAGGTGTTGACCTGAACGGGACAGTCCTTGTACTGCTCGTTCATTTCCTGCATAGTTTTCTGTTTCATAGCTTGTTACTCCTTAGCTTGTCTATCTCTATGCTTATAGAGCGAGGGGATCGCTTTCTCTATCTGCCCCTCTGTTGTGTTTGTTGTTTTATGATGATAGCCGTTCGGAACGGCAAACGCCGTCCCTCACACAGCTATTATTGCTTAGAATGTTTTCATTCTCAACATCAGAACATCTTCCAGTTCACGCTTGATCGTATCTTTATCGCAAAGCCAAACGTCCGTATAATGCTTGCACAAAGTGAGCTGAATATCCTCCGGTCTGTTGCGGAGCGTTCCCACCGTCATACGCAGGATATTCGCCACAGTCGGCAGGAAATAAAGACAATCCTCTCCGCTGTGTTCCTTGACCTCACGGAGCATTTCGTCAAACTCCTCCGAGCTTGCCTTTGCGATGATCTCCTGTGCAGCACTCTTATAATCAGCGTCATACGCAAAAGAGATCCTGTTCTTATCAAAGTGACCTGAAAACGGAATACCGCTTACCACAAGAGCAATTGTGATCCGCAATCCCTCACTTGTATTCATGCTCACATATTCCCGATTGAATTTCGGGAAGTTATCGTCACCGATCTCAAAAACATAGTCACTCATTCAAAGCCCCCTTTCCGTCAATTACCGCCTGAGTAGCTACGGGGAAAACTGCTGTGCTTGACGGCAGTATCGTCCTGCTTGTCCTTATCGTCCGTGACCGAGGAATTACTGTCCGCATCATCATCGGACTGCTCACCCTCACGGAGCTTTTCAAGCTGGTCATGCTCACGCTCGATAGCGGAGAAAAGTTCCTTGCCACTCAGCTTGTACTTGTCGGACAGGAACATGATGTAGAGCTTGTTATATTCTGCTCTATCCTTGTCAAGCTCCTTTGTCTCGTCAGCGATAGTTTTCTCACGCTTGGCGATCTTCTTTTCGAGCTTTGCCAGCTTGTCAGCGATAGAAGTCGTAGCCATATCATCACCACCATTCTGAAATTTTAGTCGAGCCGAACTACTCAGCCCATACTAAAATTATAGCGCACTTTCGGGGTGAAAGTCTATTCGCAGTGCGCATGAACTTGGGTGCGCCATAAAACTTTTCTTATCGTGAAAATGTTATGGGGAATTTTGAAATGGGCATAAAAAATGCAGAGCTGGTTTTGCTCTGCATAGGGTAGGTGTATATTCAGTTTTTGTGAGAATTGAAAAGAAGCGGCCTTAAAAACCTTCTATTTTATATCCTCCGCTCATATCGTAAACTCTAAACCAATGACACCAATCATTGGAGGCGGTGATATGAAATTCGTGTACATTATCAGCTTTGTAATCCTTACCCTCTTTTCTGTACGAATAAACTAATCCCATTTGGTCGGATTTATAGTAGCCTTTTTTCTGTAACAAATCATCGTAGATATATGAATGTCTGCCAATAAATACGCTATGATTTTCTTCTGTACTAACAGTGAAGCCGTCACTTAAATGAAGATATACAAGAGTTGTTTCAGGAAGTTCTTTCACACCGTAGCCATAGGACTTTAGGTTTTCATAAATAAAATATTCTACAAGTATTAAGAGAAACGCAAGTACTGTCAGTGATATTATAAGGATTCTTTTTATCCTCTTGGCTTTCATTATCTATCCCCCCATTTTGTAAATACGACAAGTAAGCCAACCGCCCACTCTTACCCTTAAATTATAACACACCGTCCCCGAAAAAGCAATCCCATTTCCGAGAAATCTCCCCTCCGAAATCACCGTCATCATCAACAGAAATCCCGTGTTGAAACTATGCAAGAGGGAGAATCGTCATGAACAAACTGTAAACTTTTCAGAAAATCATGAGCATTTTCTCAAAAACGTCGGTAGTAAAGTAGAAGGGTATTTTCATGGGCGGTCAGGCAGGGCAAAAATTTGAATGTAACGATAAGCATATCGACATTCAAAATCGGCTCAGTGAGAGCCGAACGGGAGGTTTCACCAGACTGCCGCCCACCCAGCATCATAACTGCGCCGAAGCCCGGTAAAATACTCTCAGAGCCGTGCGGATACAGAGAAAAGTCGCATAGCTCCAAACACGCAGGAGCGTGAAAAACAGCCGTGAAACGGCAAAATTCAAGTGAGGGCGTGAAACGCCCGATCAATTTTCACAAGCACGGTATAAAGTATTACGATTATGGAAAATCGTAAACTTTATACGGCTTGTCAGGGGAAATTTCCCCTAAGACCCCTGAGAGCGATTGCAGGAGCAATCGAAGAACGGCGGCAGAACCGCCGAGAAAGCGAGGACAACACAATGTCAATATTCAAAAAGCCCGAAAAAGGTTTCCTTGCAAAGCTGTTCAAGCATAAGCAAGTCGAGGAGCTTGCGGAAGAACTTGCCCACACCTATGCGGACGAAATGCAGGCGGATATGCTGTCCGATAATCCCGAAACAGATACCGCCGAGGACACCGCTGCCGAGCCTGTTCCAATGTTGGAAGTCACGGAATCGGGCGAGGTAGATTTCACTGAACCTCCCGACACCACCGAGGGCGAATCTCCACCGCAGGACATCGAGCCGAGCGAAGTCCGAAAGCACCTTATCACATTCCGAGTGAACGACATGGAGCTTGAAGCGATCAACCGCAGATATGCTGAAACATCGTTCAGAAGCAGGGGCGATTTTTGCAGATATTCTGCTCTCACCGTGATGAATGTTGAGGAAGATACCGAGGACATCAAACAGATAGCGAGGTACATTTCGTCTATCTCCAATTCATTCAATCAGGTAGCCCACCGTGTCAACAAAGGCGGCAAACTTTACGATGAAGATATTGCCGATATGAAAGAGAGGTTAGAAGAAGTTTGGCAATTACTCGTGTCCATACGATCCACACGGGAACATACGGTGCAATTGCTTATATCTGCAACCCAGACAAAACCGCAGACGGCAAATATGTTGTTAGCAACTTGTGCGTATCTTCTCCATGTGGAGCATCAGAACAGTTCAAAAATATCCGAGAGTGTGTCGGTACAGGGCGAAGCCGAAGCGAGTGCCAGCACATAATACAATCGTTTGCTCCGGGGGAAGTCACTCCCGAACGGGCTTTGCTTATCGGGCAGGAGCTTTGCAAAGCTCTTTTCAATGACGAGTATCAGTATGTGCTTGCCGTTCATGTAGACCACTCCCATGTGCATAATCACATCATCGTGAACAATGTAAATTTCTACACGGGCAAGACCTTTGAAACCGAGCATAATCAGGGCAAAATTCCAGACAGAGCGTGGAGCAAACTCCGCACGATTTCGGACGAACTTTGCAGAAAACACGGACTGTCTATCATCGAAAATCCGCATCTTTCAAAGGGCAAGAGCCATTGGGAGTGGGAGCTTGACAAGCAGAATTTGTCGTGGAAAGAACAGCTTAAACGAGCCATTGACGAGGTTATCAAGGTCAGCGAGGATTTTGAGGATTTCCTTGCAAAGTGTGCTGATTTCGGCATATTGGTTGACTACAATCCCGACCACAAAATAGACCTGAAATTTATGCTTGCGGAGCAAAAGGAACGCAATCCGAGGGCAAAATTCACAAGAGCCAAAACGCTGGGCTACTTCTACGAGAGCCAGCAGATTAGAAAGCGTATCGAGAGTTACAAGTACCAAATGTCGCACAGACCAACTGCAAGAATTATCCGCACAACAGCAGAGAAATTTCAGCAGTCACAGGGCTTGACCAACTGGGCAGACCGTGAGAATATGAAGGCGGCGAGCAAGGCACTTAATGAGATGAACGCAAGCAATTCTACGCTTGAAGAATTGGAGAGTGCAGCTCACAGGGCGTTAGCTGAATTTATGGTCATGTCAACACCGCAGTTTGAATTGAGCGACCGTATCCACAAATTGGAGAAGCAAATTCCGGCTATCGAGGAATATCGCAAGTATAAGGTCTATTACAAGAACTATTCTTCTTTGGAGGGAAAGGCTAAAAAGAAATATGGGGAGAACTGCCGTTACGAACTCGACCAGTATCATGAGTGTCATAAAAAGCTGAAAGAACTGTTTCCGAATGGCGTTATTCCCAAAATCAAGGACTTGCAAGACGAACTGAAAAAAGCCCGTGAAGATTATGCCAAGATGAGTGCGGAGCGTAAAGCCCTAAAGAAAGAAGCGGACAGGCTTTCAAGGCTTGCACAGCAGAAGCGTGACAGTCAGAGAACACTTGCCCGATATATGCAGAACGAACAAGCTGCCAAGAGAAAGAAAAGTCAGCTTGAATAAAGAAAGGAATTTTTATGAGTAGAATAGGTTATATCCGTGTTTCCACGGAACATCAGGAGACAGCAAGACAGCAGGAGATCATGGACAGCTATCAGGTTGACCGCATCTTCTCCGAGAAGATTTCGGGAGCGAACGCAGACCGCCCTCAGCTTAAAGCTATGCTGGACTATGTGCGTGAGGGTGACACCCTCTACATCGAGAGTATCAGCCGTTTAGGACGCTCCACAAAGGACTTACTGAACATCATCGACACCCTGACCGACAAGGGCGTTACGCTTATCAGCCACAAGGAGAAGATCGACACCGACACGCCTACGGGCAAATTCATGTTGACCGTGTTTGCTGCACTCTCACAGTTGGAGCGCGAACAGCTCAAACAGCGTCAGCGTGAGGGCATCGAGATCGCTAAAGCTCAGGGCAAGTATACGGGGCGGAAGCCTATTGAGATCGACTGGACGAGGTTCGGTCAGCTTTATGGGGAATGGAAGTCAAAGAGCATCACAGGGCGTGACTTTATGCGGAGAATGGGATTGTCGGCTAACACCTTTTACCGCCGAGTGAGGGAGTATGAAGCCACTCACGGCATTGCCGAGCTGACCTCTGCTTGATCATTATTTTTGAGTATCAAGCAACCGCATATAACTCCTGTCAATTCCAATTGCCCCAAGCGGAGCTGTTATCAGTATTGCAAGCACCGCCACCGACAGCACGATCTTTCCGCAGGGCAGACCAAGCGACAGCGGCACCGAGCCGATAGCCGCCTGCACCGTCGCTTTCGGAAGATAGGCTATCACGCAGAAGATTCGCTCCCTTGCGTTCAGCTCCGTACCAAGCAGACACAGGCACACGCCCACAGCCCTGAAAACAAGGGCAACGAATATCATCAGCACCGCCATTCCGCCTGCCGACAAGGTATAACGCACATCTACCGCCGCACCCACAAGCACGAACAGCATGACCTCGGCGGCAATCCACAGCTTGCCGAACTTTTCGGACAGCCGAGCAGAAACGCTACCCTCGGTTTTCCGCTTGACAACGCAAGCCATAGCCACAACAGCAAGCAGTCCCGATAATGCAATATAGGGTTTTACAAGCGTTTCAATGCTCATCAGTAGGAACGCTGTGCCAAGCAGGATAATGACCTTCGTGCTGTTCCTGATCTTGTGTCTGTGCTGATAAGACTTCTCAAACAGCAGATACACATCTGATCCCACTACTGCGCCGAGCAGAACACCAAGCACAATGGATATGGGGATATTCAGGAAGTCCGTGACCTTTGCCGAGCCGCCCTGTGCCATAGTTACAAATGTGGAGAACAGCACGATCACAAAAATATCATCGCAGGACGCTCCTGCAAGTATCATCTGGGGTATGCTTTTTTTCGTACCCCATTTATCCTCAATCAGCTTCACCATTCGTGGTACGACCACCGCAGGAGAAACCGCACTCAGCACTGCCCCCATGACGGCGGCTTCGATACGGTTCACATCAAGCAACAGCGGAGCGAACAACACATAACCGACGATCTCACAGCAGGCAGGCACAAATGACATCAACACCGCAGGTCTGCCGACTTTTTTCAGGTCAGACAAATTCAGCGAAAGTCCTGCCTTTATCAATATGATGATAAGTGCTATCTGCCGAAGCTCCGAGGAGATACCGAGTATTTTCGGATCGAGCAGATCAAGCACATAGGGGCTTACAAGAATTCCAATAGCGAGCATACCGATGATGCGTGGCAAGCCTATCCGTTCAAAGATAGCAGCGGCAGAAAGCCCGACAAGAAAAATGATCGCAAGTGATAACAGCATAGAAATTCCTCCAATAAAAATAAAAAAGCCGACAACTATTGCGTAAAACGCAGAAGTCATCAGCTTATGTTAAGCGGTTTCGGTTTCCCGTGGGAGAACATCATTCCCATATGAAATTTTCTGTTATTATTATATCACCGCAAAAGAGAATTGTCAATAGTGGTTTTCAAATTCTCAGACGAACGGAAACGCCCCTCAGAGCCGTCTGAGCTTGCGGAGCGGAAAACTAACCGCCTGAAAAGAAAAGACCTGAGAAATGCTTGTGTAAGCAAATCTCAGGTCTTTGTCTGATATTACAGTTCCAATAGAGTATGCTGTTATTTTGGCGCACGCCATAATGCTGATTTGAACCTCAGCGGAACGGAAAGTGAGTGTGTCATTAGACTTTGGGCTATTGGCTCATACGCTCATGATATTATCCGCCCACAGCTCACACTGCTGCATAACAGTTGCCACCGCATCGTCCATACCCTCCGGCGGATAGCGATGACTTTTCAGAAGTTTCTTTATCATCATACGCATTCTGGCTCTCGCACTCTCACGCTTCTGCCAGTCGATCGTTCGATTACGGCGGAGCGTATCGGCAAGTTCTTTTGTAATAGCGATAAGTTCCTCATTCTCATAGAAGTCCTTGATTGCCTGCGGTTTTGTGAGGGCATCATAGAACGCAAGCTCATCAGCGGTCAGACCGAGATCTTCGCCTGCTTTTTGGGCTTCTCTGATCTGCTTTGCGAGGTTGAGCATTTCCTGAATGACTTCCTCATTGGTCAGCATACCGTTGAGATAGCGGTTCATAGCACTCTGCATGATCTCGCTGAACTTCTCTGATTTTACGAGGTTTGTCCGCTTATAGATATGCACCTGTTCAGCAATCAGGCGTTTCAGCAGCTCAACGGCAAGGTTCTTTTCCTTCATTTTGGAGATCTCCTCCAAGAATTTTGGATCAAACAGCGAGAAGTCCTGTTCCTTGTCTGAGAAAAGGTTGATAACACCGTCACTCTTGATACTTTGTTTCAGCAGTTCATTGATCTTAGCGTTGATTTCGGGGAGTGAGAGCTTTTTGCCGCCGCCCTGATTGAGGATACGCATCAACAGAACACGCACCGCTTCAAAGAAAGCGGCTTCTTCACGCTCATCTTCCTCAGCAATAGAGGAACACAGCGAGAGTGCCTGTTTCAGCAGCAGGGCTTCTTTCGTGTAGCTTTCTCTGTCTTTCTCCCTCTTTCTGTCCATAAGGAAGTTGACCGCACCTGTGATCGTGCGTCCTGCCGTTAGCTCATTACCGCCGAAAAATGCAGAATAATCATATTCATGGAGCAGATCTCGGCAGACTTGCAGTTTCTCCTGAAACTTCGGATATGCCACCTTTGCAATATCTGTGTTGCCGTAATTCTTCTTGTCTCGAACGGTATAATCGTTCATCGCCTGTTTCAATGCGCCTGCAATGCCGACATAATCAACGACCAGACCGCCCTCCTTGTCACGGAACACTCTGTTTACACGGGCGATAGCCTGCATCAAATTATAGCCCATCATCGGTTTGTAGACATACATTGTCGCAAGGGACGGCACATCAAAGCCTGTCAGCCACATATCGACCACGATAGCGATCTTCAGCGGACTGTCATTGTCCTTGAATTTTGTTGCAAGCTCCTCCTTGTGGCGCTTGTTTCCGATGATGCTATGCCATTCTTCGGGATCTTTGTTAGAAGCCGTCATGACCACAGCGACCTTTTCCTCCCAGCCGGGGCGAATCTCAAGAATACGCTTGTATATCTTCATAGCGATAGCACGGGAGTAGGCAACGATCATTGCCTTACCAGTCAGCAGGTTCTCACGATAGCTCTCATAATGATCGAGAATATCGTCAACAAGGGACTTAATCGTATCATCGTGACCGAGGATAGCTTCCATTTGCCCAAGTTCACGCTTGCTTTTCTCTATTACATCGGCATCGGCATTCTGTGCCATGATCTCATATTCGGTGTCGATCAGTTTCAGGGTGCTTTCATCGAGTTTCAGTTTCATGACACGGCTCTCGTAGTAAACAGGACGAGTAGCACCGTCCTCGACAGCCTGCGTCATATCGTAAATGTCGATATAGTCACCGAACACCTCACGGGTGTTTCTATCTTCTCTTGATATAGGAGTACCCGTAAAGCCGATATATGTAGCATTTGGAAGCGTATCACGGATAATTCGAGCTGTACCGATGACCTTACGGGCAACAAGTTCGCCGTCCTCATTCTTCGTCATCTTGATCTTTTCGGTAAGACCGTACTGTCCTCTGTGGGCTTCATCAGCCATAACGATGATATTTCTTCTTTCAGACAGCGGTTCGCCCGATTCCTCAAACTTCTGCATCGTAGTGAAGATAATGCCGTTAGCTTTGCGACCGTCAAGAAGCGTTTTCAGGTGTTCACGGCTCTCGGCATGAACAGGCTCCTGACGCAAAAACGCCTTGCACTTCGCAAACTGCGAATAGAGCTGATCGTCAAGATCGTTTCTGTCCGTGATAACAACGATAGTCGGGCTTTCAAGGGCGGATTGGAGCAAATGGGCATAAAACACCATTGACAGCGACTTTCCCGAACCCTGCGTATGCCAGAACACACCGCCTTTACCGTCGGTGACAGTAGCCTTTTTCGTGGATTCGATAGCCTTGCGAACGGCGAAATACTGATGATAGCCAGCAAGTATCTTGTAACTCTGCAAGCCCTCATTGGAGAACAGGATAAAGTTTTTCAGGATATCCAGTAGGCGTGCTTTCTGGAAGATACCCTCGAAGAACGTGTCAAATTGAGCATACTGCGTATTTTCATAGCTGCCGTCTTTTGTCTTCCATTCCATATAGCGATCTTCGCCGGAAGTGATAGTACCAGCACGGTTCTCCGAGAGGTCACTCATAACGCAGATCGCATTATAGATGAACATAGAGGGAATGGAGTGCATATAGTTCCTGATCTGCGTATAGGCTTCGGAAGCGTCCGTTTCCTCACGGGACGGAGATTTCAGCTCCATCAGCACCACAGGCAGACCGTTGATGAACAGCAGAACATCGGGGCGCTTCTCTTCATTCTCGATGAAAGTCCACTGATTTGCCACAATAAAGGAGTTGTTGTCCGTGTTTGCGTAGTCCACAAGATAGCAAAGCGCAGATCGTTCCTCGCCTTTGTCGGTATAGCGGACTTCAATGCCGTTTTGCAGATAGTCCATGAATACAGCGTTTTTCTGCACAAGCTCGCCGTTTTCAAAGTTTTGCAGCTTAAAGAGTGCATCGCTGATCGCATCATCGGGGAGCGCGGGATTGAGCCGATAGAGCGCTGCCGTCAGCTCTTCCATATACAGCGGGATACGATAATCACGGTCGATCGCCGGACCGTAGGCGTGGGTGTAGCCCATTTCTTCAAAAAGCTGTATAATAGCGTTTTCGTATTTTTCTTCGGTGTAGGGCATAAATATCTCACCTCAAATTCTTTTATAAGCTATATCCCGTAGTCTTTGCAGAAATTCTTTGTATCTGTTGTTAAGCATTTCTGCAAAAGCTTCTAATTCGTTGATTCTGATCGGAAAATGAATGGTATTCTCATCATGGCGAGTTGCTGTCCATAGACGAGATGAAAAGTCATAGCCACCTTCGATTTTATGATAGTTCTTAAAATCGGTTATCGGATTATAGCCGATAGGAGTATCAGCAAACCGCTTTTCCTTGGTATTTGGCTCGCTAAGATTGATAGGGTGCGCGCTGAGAAGTGCGCGTATTTCTTTGAAATACTGCCTATCATCGAGTGCCTTGTATAACTCCGGACGATTCAAGAAAACAGTATCGTCAGACAAAGGCATTGGCTTCTTTTCCTTATATAATACACGATATATCTGGTCTGTTGCTTCAAGCAGTATATCAATATAAGTTATAAGCAAAATCAGGTGATTAAGATCATGATTATGTGTATTATTGAAATCAATGAAATTAAGCTGTTTTACTGCTTCACGACTCCATATAATGCCTGAATGGACTGTATTAGCCCTTGAATGGTTGTCTTTGTCGTGAATATAGTAGCTGATACGACAATCCAACAGCCTATTACAATAACATTCAGCGAATTTTTCGATATATTCTGTTGGTAAATTCATATCGTACTCCTAACATAAATGAAAATTTAGAACAGCAGGCGCAGGCTCTGTTCAAGGCTTGGTTTGTTAATTTTGAGCCGTTTGGCGGAATAATGCCCGATGATTGGAGAATAGGAACCGCATCGGAAATCATTGAACTCCATGATTCTAAACGAGTTCCTTTATCTGGCGCAGAGCGCGATAAAATGGATAAAATCTATCCTTATTATGGAGCAACCTCAAGAATGGACTATGTAGATAATTACCTGTTTGATGGTATTTACCTACTGCTCGGTGAAGACGGAACCGTTATAGACGCAAACGGTTTTCCCATACTCCAATACGTCTATGGAAAGTTTTGGGTAAATAATCACGCCCATATAATCACTGGCAAGCTCGGATATACGGTGGAGAGCCTTTATCTGCTTTTTAGCCTAACAAACATCAAACATATTGTAACGGGAGCAGTACAGCAAAAGGTTAGTCAAGCAAACTTAAAAAAAGTGCCTGTCATAATTCCAAATGCTCATTCTTTGGAACGATTCAATACGATAATACAACCTATTTTTGCTACTATTCGCAATTATCGTGATGAAAACGAACGCCTTGCCGCTCTCCGTGACACGCTGCTGCCGAAGCTGATGAACGGCGAGATTGACATATCAGCGGTGCGGATTTAGGCTGCTTGTAAGCGTAAATTTTCATTTATCGCAATATTCAGCTTAATTTTTTCGTCTATTCTTGAAAGTATCGACACAGCTTTTTCCATATAGTCGCCCTCAAAAAACGGAATGGGCATAGACTCAAGCGATTTTATGTTAAGAGTGGGCTGAACAGTTGTGTTCAAATTAGTATCTATGTAAAGCTGACCGCCAGGGGAATCAATATAGTATTTTACCCACAAAGCGATTGTTTCATCGGGAATATCAACTAATGCAGTTGCTCTAACCAAATTACAGCCTGCAAACGACATAGGAACAATAGCAGTTCTTCCGACAGTACCGACAACACTGACGATTAGTTCGCCGCCGTTTAGTTTTGTACGAGAATACTTTGCCGCATTTTCGGCTTTTGTTGTATCCAGGCTGTCAATAGATTTCAGCCCTGCAAGAATATTAAAAACCTTTATGACAGGAACACCATTGGGAACACTGTCACCAGGCTGTACTATTCCGTAGCCTATCTTTCTATTTACAAGCGAGGAAAGCGCTTTATATGTTATTTCCATTATAAACCGTCCTATCCAATATATTTCCTATGCGCCAGTTTCACATTGCTTTGCTTCACCATCGCATATTGTAGTGTAGTATCAATTCTTTGATGACCGAGCAACCTTTGAAGCTGTTCGATCGGCATACCTTTGTCGATAGCCATAGTCGCAAGCGTTCGTCTGAATTTGTGAGGGTGTACCTTGTTGATACCGAGTTTTCGCCCCATTTCCCGCAATCGCAGCTCTATCGCACCTATCGTCAACCGCTTATGGGGAGATCGGAGCGACACGAACAAGGCAGGATCGCTGTCAGTCCGTGAAGCAAGGTAGCTTTGCAAATGGAGCTTTGTACGGGCATCGAAGTACACCATACGCTCCTTATCGCCCTTGCCAACCACCACGCACTCACGCTCGTTGAAATCAATGTCGCTGCGGTTTAGCAAGACCATTTCACCGACACGCATACCCGTAGAAGCGAGCATATCAATCATCGCTAAATCCCGCAATTCTACGCAGTTATCACGCATCAACTCCAAGTTTTCGTCCGTGTAGGTTTCCTTGATCGTCTTGCTTGTCTTGACCTTGTGAATGCGCCGAACGGGACTTTTGATGATATAGTCCTCGTCCTCCAGCCAAGAGAAGAAGCTCGATAGGATACGGCGGATATTATCCATAGTGACCTTACTGGACTTCTTCTCTGCCTGATAGTCGGTCAGATACGCCCTCAGATCGTCCGTTGTGATATGCTTGATACCCTTGCTGATTCTGTCAAGAGCTGCCGTGATCGTCTTGCGGTAATAGTTCAGGGTCTTCTCCGAACACCCCTCTATCCGCTTTGCAGAGAGGAATTCCTCTAATATCTCCGTATTGTCGGGTGCTTTGTCAGCATCAGCCACAGCCGTGACCGACACACCCTTGAAAGCCTGCACAAGAACCTCGTGCAAGGCTTGAAGTTGTGCGTTATCGAGCTTTTTCAGCATAGCCTGCTCGATAGTGGTGATAAGCGTAGTTTTCATTGTTGGTACTCCTTTCAAAGTACCAACATCGCTACAATCCATTTTATTTATTGTATTTCTATATGATATCTTGAAAAGTCGGATTTGTGTTTGTTGTAGTATTTTTCGGCAACATCGCATATTATATTACAAAAACGTGTTGTGTTGAGATATACATAACTCGTTGTTTTGGACTTGCCGTTCGATGTGACTGTTTCCACAGCAGAACAAGTTTCACCATCTTTAGTTAACTTAAATTCATTGAAGTTAATGGCGTTTATTTCTATATTTCCAGAATGTAAAACAGCACACCTTAATTTATAGCAGTTTTCCGCTGTAAAGTCGGGCAATTTAGGTAGTGTTGTAACAACATTCGGAGATTGCGGTCCGTTATATTCAGTACAGCAATACTTATTATACCAATCTTTATACCTTTTTCCAACTTTGCTTTCATTCGGAAATTCAACTTGTCCACAAATATCAGGTATAGTCAACGCAAGTGCTAAAGCAGCAAGATAATTGTCGTTAGCAAGGGATTTCCTAATTGACTTAATTTTGTCTATCATATTGTTTCTCCTAACATAAATGAAAATTTAGAGCAGCAGGCACAGGCGTATTTCGTAGACCTGTTTATCACCAATGCTGATCCGAATTGGAGAATAGGCACTATTTCCGATTTGGGCAATGTAGTCGGTGGAGGTACTCCGTCAAAAAAGGTTGAGGAATACTATACAAGCGACGGAATAGCGTGGATTACCCCTAAAGACTTATCTAATGACAAATACAAATTTGTTGCTCACGGCGAAACAGATATTACAGAATTAGGGCTTGCCAAAAGCAGTGCTACTCTTATGCCGAAAGGCACTGTACTGTTCAGTTCTCGTGCGCCTATCGGGTATATTGCTATTGCAGACGGTCAAGTATGCACAAATCAGGGCTTCAAGTCTATTGTTCCATTGGATAATGTAGGTACTGCTTTTGTTTATTATTTTCTAAAAGAAAACCTTTCTGCAATTGAAAATGTTGCTTCGGGTTCTACATTTAAGGAAGTATCAGGCAGTACCATGAAGAGTTTTACGGCAATCATTCCTGATAACGATACATTAGCTGAATTTCAGCGGTTTTGCAGTCCTCTATTTGAACAGCAGCGAGCTTTAGAGTACGAAAATCGTTATCTTGCGTCTATTCGAGATACGCTCCTGCCGAAGCTGATGAACGGCGAGATCGACGTGTCGGCGGTCAAGATTTAGGCGGCTTGCAGGCGTAAATTTTCATTTATCGCAGTATTCAACTCTATCTTATCGTCAATTGCAGACAACACTGCACCTATCCTGCGCTGTTCGTCTATATCAACAGGCACACATACTTTGATTGACTTCATAGTATTGCCTGATACTTCCTTGAATGTAGTACCGCTTCCCATATTTTCGATGTTATCCCTATTGTATTTCAGCAGATAATAAAGAAACATAAAGTCCGTATCAGTATTTGGGATAACACTCTTAAAGCCCTGATTGGTACACATCTCCTTAGCTGCGATAGCAACATATCCTATCGGAGCGCGAGAAGAAAACAATACCGTGTTAGGTGGTAAGAGCCTTGTAGAACAGCTATTTAAGCCAATTTCCGTAATATTTCTTTCGCCATGAAAAATAAATCTTCCGCTGAAAGTAGATAAATCTTTTGGAGTAATCCAAGATATATCGCCGTTTTCATAATTCTCAGGTTTTTTTGTAGAGGGAGTAGCACCGCCGACAACTTCACCTAAGTCAGCTATGGTGCATTCTTTCCAATCAGACATCATACCCAATCGCCCCCAGCTTCTCCCTGATCTCGTTTTCAAGCTCATGGGACTTCTTGAACATATCCGAAAGCTCCGAAGTCAGGCGCTTCATTTTCTCGTCGAACGGCTCGCCGTCATCTTCCTGCTCCTCAATTCCGACATAGCGGCCGGGGGTGAGAATGTAGTCCTGTGCAGCGATAGTCTGAATGTCAGCCACCGCACAGAATCCCTTGACTTCCTCTAATGTGCCGTCCTGAAATGCCTTGAACGTGTCAGCGAGTTTCTGAATGTCCTCGTCCGTAAAGTCACGGTGCTTGCGGTCAACCATATAGCCCATTTTACGGGCATCAATGAACAGCGTTTTGCCTTTCTGCTTCTTGCCCTTTGTGATGAACCACAGCGTTACGGGGATAGTGACGGAGTAGAAAAGCTGTGTCGGCATCGCAACGATACCCTCGACCAAGTCAGCTTCAATGATATTCTTACGAATATCGCCCTCACCGCTGGACTGCGTAGACAGCGCACCATTCGCAAGCACCAGACCGATCTTGCCGTTTGGTGCAAGGTGGTGTATCATGTGCTGAATCCACGCATAGTTGGCGTTTCCGGCAGGCGGTACACCGTATTTCCAGCGAATATCATCTTTCAGCTTATCCTGTCCCCAGTTGGAGAGGTTGAACGGCGGATTTGCCATGATAAAGTCGGCTTTCAGCGTCTTGTGCAGATCGTTGAAAAATGTATCTGACTGATAATCACCCAAATTAGCTCCTATACCATGAATCGCCATGTTGATCTTAGCCATTTTCCATGTGTCAGCGTTTGACTCCTGTCCATAAACAGAAATGCTGTCTCTTTTTCCACTATGAGCTTCTACAAAATCTGCTGACTGTACGAACATACCGCCACTACCACAACAAGGGTCATACACACGACAATTCTCAAATGGCTGTAGTATCGCAACGATTGTTTTTACAATGCTTTCAGGTGTGTAGAATTCGCCTCCCTTAACGCCCTCATACGCAGCGAATTGTTTAATGCAGTACTGATATGTTGTGCCGAGCAGATCTTTATGCTTATCGGTTGTTTGTGTCATATCCATATTGGTGAACAGATCGACCACATCACCGAGAACACGCTTGTCAAGATCGGGACTTGCGTAGTTCTTCGGCAGAACGTTCTTCAAAGTCTTGTTCTCGTCCTCGATAGCTCTCATAGCATCGTCAATGACAGAGCCGATCTCAGGAGTATGAGCCGCAGCGGACACCACCGACCACCGAGCCTTTTCAGGCACGAAGAAGATATTGTCCATAAGGTAGGCATCAGGCTCGTCCTCGAAGCCGTCACCCTCAGCCACAAGCTCATTATAACGCTTCTCAAAAGCACTCGATATGTAACGCAGGAAGATAAGTCCTACGATAACTTTTCTATATTCGGCAGCCGGAATATGCCCCCACAACACGCAGGCAGCGTCCCAGATCTGCTTTTCAAAGCCAATATTGGCGGTATTCTTTTCAGCCATAGTATTTACACCTCTTAAACCTACGCTTACAGCGAGGTATTATCCATTATATTATAGCACAATCTGCACAAATAGTCAATCATTCGACAATGAAAAATCTATATATTTCACTGGGGATTTTACGGGCAAAACGAAAAGGCGGCTCCGTAGAACCGCCTTACTTCATTTCTTTTGCAATCGCTATCAGCATTTCAAGCTGTTTCGGGGACAGGGACTTGAATGTTGCAACAGCTTCATTCAATGTGCCGGGGCTTGTAACATCTTCCTCAAAGAAGTCCTTTGGCTCAACACCGAGGAACTCGCAGATATAGAGGAACATCTGCATTGAGGGCAGAGCCTTCTTGTTTTCGATATTGTTGATATAGCTTTGACTTTGACCTAAGCTCAGGCTCATATCCCGTGCGGATATATTCTTCTCCGTCCTCAGCTTTGCTATCCGGTCCGATATGAAGTCTGCATCAATCATTCGTATCACCACCTACATATAATTATAATATACGCAAGTTGAAATCTACCTATACATTGTTTCAATTTGTATTGACTTAACAACAATATTTAGGTATAATTGATAGAGATACCGTTTTGAAATCGACACGGGACAATGTGAGGTGCATAGCGATGATGAACATTTACACAGTTTGCTTTTTCGGGCATAGATACATAGAGCGCAGAACGGAGATCAGTGACCGCCTTGACAAGCTCCTGCATGACCTGATAACGCAGAAGGAGTATGTTGACTTCCTGATCGGACGGGACGGAGAATTTGACTTGCTTGCTTCTGCTGCCATTAAGCGAGCTATCCGCAGTTACAGTTACGGCAATACCCATTTTACACTTGTCCTCCCGTACATGAAAGCGGAGTACCGTGACAACGAAAAGGAGTACCTTGACTATTACGATGAAGTCGAGGTGTGTGCTGAATCGTCTGAAGCTCACCCAAAGTCTGCTATCCAAGTCCGCAACCGCAGTATGATCGACCGATCAGACCTTGTGGTATGCTGTATACAGCATAAAAGCGGAGGAGCATACCGCACGATACAATACGCTGAGAAACAGGGCAAGAAGATAGTGAACCTTGCAGACGAAAACTGAATAGGCTTCTGAAAAGAAAAAATCAGGGCTATGCCTTCCGTACACGGTCACGGAGGACATAGCCCTTTCCTTATGCTGTGATTGTATCAGTCCTGAATCTCCTGCATCATAGTCGCACCGTCCTTGAAGCCGACCTTGTAGGCAGCTCTCATCTCAGCGGCGGCGGTATCGCTCACACAGTCGAGGAGCTTGTGAAACACATCAATCTGTTCCTCACTCAGCGAATCTTCAAAGGGGATACAGAGCTTGTTGAACTCGTCAGAGAACTCAGCGGAGTGGATTTCGCCCTGGCGGTAGTTGTAAAGTGCATCGATCATAGTATTCTCGTCCTTTCAATCTCTCCAACACACGGAGAGTAGCCATTTACCTGTCTTTTTCGATCTATCGGTAAGATCGCTTAGAACGAGTCCATAAGTAGTCAGTGACAGGCTTCAAGGAGCGCACCCGTATCGCTAACTATACAGGTCTGCCCGAATTGATGAGTATGTTCAAGCAGGTGGCTGACATTAGGACGGCGGATACGCTGAAACTCGATGTTCCCGACTGTGATTATCAGGTAGTTCAGGTCGAAGCTACTCCTTTTCAGCAGGAACTTGTTCAGGAACTTGCCGACAGAGCTGATGCTATCAATGCAGGAAACGTTGATCCTACGATCGACAATATGCTCAAGATTACGTCGGACGGAAGAAAGCTCGGTCTTGATCCGAGACTGATTGATCCGTCCTTTGAGGACAACCCCGATACAAAGCTGAACAGGTGCGTTGAGAACGTTGCCCGTATTCACGCTGAAACGGCTGAGGACAGGCTCACACAGATAATCTTCTGTGATTTGGGCGTTCCGCACAAGGCCGCAGAAGCAGCGGTCGAAGGCGAAGATGCAGACGATGCGAAGGATAAGAAGTCTATCGCTGAGGTCGAGTCTCTTGAAGAAGAATGCGATTTTTGCGTGTATGACGATATTCGTGATAACTGTGGTATTGAATTGTTTTACGCTGATTATTATTTCCCGTTTGCACTTCGGACAGTATAGCGGAAAATTTTCAAGTACTGTATTATCACAGATTTTAATTCTCTTTTTGTTGTTGCAGTTGGGGCATAATAGCCATTCGTTTTTTTTCATTCTTTGTTTTTCATCAGATAATAGAATATCTATGGACAATTACATTTACAACTCACGCAGTTTCCACCGCCTTGTAGAAACCATTACACACGCGCCCACAATGAGTACTGTTAAGACGATGTAGGAAAGATAGACGCCATTTAGTGCTACTTCATACACATCATAGTACCGCAGAGGGGTCAGATAATCCAAGAAACGATTCCCTGTGTACTCGGCAGTAAAGGCCAACACATAGGCGGCCAATACGAAAACCGTACCGGCGCGTACCGCGGCCTTATAAGATTTGAAAAGGCTGGCAAACAGCAGACCCAAGGCAAAAAAGAGAAGCTGGGTAAAGAACATTCCCATCGTTGTGGAAAGCACCGCTCCCGGCTGATCCAGACCGCCCAAAGGAAGAACGATCGTGAAATAATTGCACACGCCGCTGAACAGGGCGAACACCAGCAGGTTCACTGCTGAAACGATCACCTTCGCCAGAACAATGGTTTTCCGCTCCACAGGCTTTGTGAACAGGTATTCGGATGTTCCAAATTTCTTTTCCCTCGCCACACAGGACAGGCCCAGAGAGATTGCATAGGCAAAGGCCAACAGCCCCTCCCAAAAATAGATACACGCGTACCAACCAAGGGCAGTCGTGAGATCCCCTTTCACACCGAACATGATCATGATCAAGCGAGGAAATTGGCCGACTGTCCGGGCCATCTCATCCAGACTGTCCTTCAAGGATAAAAGTTCAAAATAGCAGAATCCGCACAGCAGTAACATGATCCCCAGCCAGATCAGCAGGGTCTTTCTGGTTTGGCGGAATTCGTTTTTCACCAATGTTTTCATCTTTGCACCCCCTCATGAGCGGAACTGGATGTCTTTTTTCAAAAAGACACGATAAGACAGCACCAAAAACAGGGCAAACAGCAGTACACACCATCCCAAGTAATCCAACTCATAAAAGCCAGATTTGGAAATCTCAGCCGCACTAAAGAACGAGTACGGGGACAGAAAACTAATGGCACGGTTGCTGACAATGTTGGAGAAGCTGGTGACGCAGTACTCGACAAAGACAATTAACCCGGCAGTCAAAAGTGGGCTTCGATTGCGTGAAAATAGAATTCCAACCAAAAGCCCCATAGCTGCAAGGAACAGCGTGACCAGCATGAGGGAAAGAGCAATCAGAAAGAACTCTCCCCAGTCAATGCCGGAGCGGAACAGGGCCAGCGCCAAAAAAGAGGCGAGAAGATATACCATGCTCACGACCACTACGCCGAAAAAAACCGTGAACGCCTTTGCCCAGTAAATCGTTTTTCGGGTATGGGGTTTTGTAAACAGATATTCAGAGGTTCGCTCCGAGCACTCCTTGGTGTGAATGGCGATACCGAAGTGCATCCCGAAAATACCGGACGCAATCATAAAAAAGCTGGTAAGAAACGCATAAATGCCCAACGGTGAGGTCAGATATTCCATGGACACACCAACGCCTTTGTAAAAATCACTCGTACCCAGCGTTTCATAGAGGTCTCCGGTGGAAACATCCATAAAGCTGTAATAGGTAGGCGTCATCACAAAAACACACAGAGCCAAGGCGATGGCCCAACCCAAAATATATTTGCGGTGCCTTTTCAGTTCATATTTCAAAATGACCATGCCCGACACCTCCTTACGCATAGTAGTGCATGAAGATTTCCTCCAAAGAGGGCTCTTCCAAAAGCACATCGTCCAAATGCAGCAGGTGAAGCTTGTCAATAATCGCCGTGATATTTCCGTTATACATAAAGGAAACAGAGGTCTTATCCGCAGTCTCCGCATAGTTCGCAATGCCGGACAAATCAAAGAAATCGCGAGGGATAGCCTCCTTTGCGCTCAGAGAGACTTTCTTATAGCCGCTCTCACGCAGTTCTTTGATGGACTGTATGCCAATAAGCTGTCCCTCTTTCAGAATGGCCACCCGGTCACACAGTTTCTGCACCTCACTCAGCACATGGGAGGAAAAAAACACGGTAGCGCCCCGGCTGTTTTCCTCCTTCAGAATATCATAGAAAGCCTGCTGGATCAGTGGGTCTAATCCGCTGGTGGGTTCGTCCATAATGATCAGTTTGGGTGAAGTCATAATGGCAGACACGATACCCACCTTTTTCTTGTTACCCAGAGACAGGTCTTCGATTTTCCGGGTCAGATCCAGATTGAGGCGCTCAGACAGCTCATACATTTTCGTTTCGCAGTCCATGCCGTACAGGTCAGCGGTGTATTGCAGCAGTTCCCGCACCTTCATGTTTTCATAATAGCTGTTCTCGCTGGGAAGGTAGCCCACATCTCTGGCAATGACACTGGCCTTGGTCTGGCAGTCCAGACCGAAAATAGAGGCGTTGCCGCCGCTGGGACGGATCAGGCCCATCAGCGTGCGGATGGTGGTGGATTTTCCTGCACCGTTGGGGCCAATGAAGCCGAAAAACTCGCCCTCATTCACCGAGAAACTGAGGTCATTGATCCCCCGATGGGTTCCATGGTGCTTGGTCAGCTGGTTTAAGACGATTGCTTGCTTACTCATTTTTGATACTCCTCCTTATAAAAATTTTTCCGCAGAATTGCGATGTTCTCCTCAAAATCCTCCATGACAGCCTGAAAATCGAACGCCGCCCCACGGTACCGGGCCGCATAGCCCTCGGCCATCAGAAGCAGCATCTGAAAGACCGGCTGGGCATCCTCCGGGTTTTTGAATTTCAAAGCATCCTCTTCCCGCAGAACAAGATCGTTTCGGAATCCGCTGGCCTCCTCCGTCAGGATCGCTAGCGTATCTGCCACCTCGGGAGAAGTTTCCTCCCAGGCACTGGTAATAAACTGCAAAATAAAGGGCTGGTTTTGGAAGCTCTCCATTTCCATGCGGCTGGATGCCAGGATTCTGTCGAACAAATCTGTTTGGGAATTGAGGGCTTCCTTGTCAAATATTCCCTCTATGATTTTCTTGCAGTATTCCAGTAGGTAAATGTAGAGCTGCTTTTTACTGCCGAAATACTGAAACACAGACGCTTTGGAAATGTGTGCGGCTACCGCAATATCATTGATTGAGGCTTTTTCATAACCAAACTTGCCGAAACACTGGAGCGCCGCATTGAGAATAGCCGTTCTCTTTTCTTCGGTCAGGGCCAAAAATTTGTCCAATTCATTTTCTCCTTTTTACATAATAACCGATTCGGTTATTTAGAGTATAGCACCAATAACCGAAACTGTCAAGTATTTTGGAGTATGATTCAAAAGTTTTCTTTAATTCCGTCAAAAATACAAGTGGAATTAGACGAAATTTTGAAATTTTCATCAATCAGCAGTTAACCGTTCAGACCAACCTGTGATATATAAATCATACCAACTTTGAACCCACTGGATTCAAAGTTCCCCTAAAACAAAAACGCTGGCGCACCGCCAGCGTTTTCCGTCATTATCTGTTCAAAGCCTTTATCATCTGTAAGGCAAGGTCTGCTTTATCTTCGGGAAGTGTTCTGAATCCTGCCACAAGCTCTTTCTCTGTATCAGTAAGGATAGAAACCTCTCCTTCCTCGTTGAAAAACTCGGCAAGGGTAACGCCCATAGGCGTAAGCAGCTTTTGAAGTGTCTCGATCGTGGGCTGATTGATGCACTTTTCCAAGTCGCTGATATGCCCCTGAGACAAGCCGGACTCCTTGTGAAGTTTATACATACTAAATCCCTTTGCCTTGCGTATCTCTCTTAACCTTGTTCCGTACTCCATTTCTCCGAATCTCCTTTACCGTGTCCTTACTATTATTATAATGCTTTCGTTCGGATTTTATAATTCATAAGCCCCGAACTATTTACTTATCTATTCCGATATAGTATAATAGAAGGTGTGGAGGTGTTGCACTATGAACAAATCAGTCTGCTTTACAGGACACAGAACCATAGCTGAGGATAAAGAAACGCTCTCAGCTCGGCTCTACGCTTTGCTTGAACGCTTCGTGACAGAGCAAAAGGTCACGGACTTTTACACGGGCGGAGCTGTGGGGTGGGACGCTCTCGCTGCCCTGACCGTTCTGAAACTGCGTGAGAACTATACAGAGGTCAAACTGCACCTTGTATTGCCTTGTCCATTTGAGGAGCAGTCTACAAAGTGGAATGAAGCACAGAAAACGGAATATCTGCATATTTTCGGTCTTGCTGACAGCGCAGAACAAGTCTCTGATCGCTATTATAACGGTTGTATGAAAGCAAGAAATGCCCGTCTTGTGGAGCTTGCATCTGATTACTGTATCTGCTACTGGAATCCCAAACACTACCGCAGCGGAACAGGACAGACGGTGCGTATGGCGCAGAAGAAAGGCATTGAGGTCATCAATCTGTTTGAATCTGATTCAAACAGCGTAATATCGCCTGTTGGTGGGTTGACAGATGGCTCAAATAGCGTTATAATAGAATTATCTAATAGATCGGAGGTATCCACAATGCCAAGAAAGAAGAAAACTGAAACCGCACCTGTTGCCGAAGTCAAGGCAGAGGTTGTGACCGAAGCTGTCAAGGAGACTGCTGCAGAAGCTCCGGCTGAAAAGCCTGCAAAGAAGCCTGCCGCAAAGAAAGCTCCTGCTAAGAAAACAGCTACCAAGACTCCTGCGAAAGCTGCTGAGAAGAAAACTACGGCTAAGACCACTACAAAGACCGCAGCTAAGACTACAAGAGCGACTGCTCCCGTTGAGACAGTCAAGGTCCAGTTCGGTGGCGATGAATATGATTTCGCTGAAATAAAGAAGGCAGTTGAAGCCGATTATAAGAGCAAATTCAAGGGCAAGGTCAAGACTATCGAGTTTTACATCAAGCCGGAAGATAAGGCTGTTTACTACGTTATCAACGGTGATTTCTCCGATAAGATTGAGCTTTGATTTGACGGTATTGTAACGGGTGCGACTCGCTCAGGGTTGCTCCCGTTTTTTCGTATACTGGATTGAAAAGCACGGCTGATTGTGGTATAGTAGGTAATTTAATCAATGTGCGAGAACGCTCGCCAAATCGGAATTTATAGGTGATAGTATGGAGAATAATATAATTGGAACTTGTGTAGAATGCGGCAGTGAGTTTCTAAAATCAAAATCTAAAATGGAAGAATTATGTCCAGAATGCGCTTATTGGTTATATGGATATGAAAATTGTAAGCATATTTTCAAAGACGGGAAATGCACAATATGTCTTTGGAACGGAAACAAAAGTGATTATATAAAATCTTTATCAGATAAATTATGATTTAGCATAGCAAATAAGAAAGGAGCGAACCCCATGTGTACTTGGTTCTATGCAGAAAGATCCACGCTGTCACCAATCATCACAAAGGCACAGCAGTTGCCGCTTGCGAATACGATCAGGAACACTATGTCACGTTCGGCGGAAATGTCCGGCAATATCCGTCCTACCGATATGGCAGCGGTGTTTGCTCCGAATAAGCAAGGCAATATGGCGGTGTTCCCGATGATATGGGGCTTCACGGTCGAACAATCATCAAAACCGCTTATCAACTGCCGTATCGAAACAGCGGACCAGAAGCCCGTATGGAAAGACTCTTGGTTCAGGCGGAGATGCGTGATTCCCGCATCTTGGTACTACGAATGGGGCATACCGCCATCTGAGGTCGGCTACCATAACGCAAATGAACAGCGGAACATCAAAAAAGAAAAGTATGCGATACAGCCGGAAGGTTCTGAGATCACATACCTTGCAGGACTGTACCGCTTTGAGGAGCATAGAGGTGTCCAGATACCTATGTTTGCCGTGCTGACAAGAGAATCGGTCGAACCTGTAAGCTCTATCCATGACCGAATGCCACTTATCCTCGGTAAAGACAGCTTGCGTGAGTGGGTGCGTCCTGACGGTGATCCAGGCAGGATAGCGAAAAAGGCTTTGACGAATATGGTTATGGAGAAAGCAACGGACTATCCTGAGCCGAAGCCTGCGT
Organism: Ruminococcus sp. YRD2003; assembly: GCA_900109435.1. Lineage (GTDB taxonomy): Bacteria > Bacillota > Clostridia > Oscillospirales > Ruminococcaceae > Ruminococcus > Ruminococcus flavefaciens_G. The sequence goes on from FNZT01000018.1 coordinate 64,465, forward strand.
TTATGCAGATATAGGAGGAAATGATGGAAGAAGCGATCAAGCATTACATGGATATAGTGCGGTATAAAGGGATAAATATATATCACTTTCCGGTAGGCAGACGATTATCAAATGTTGATCCTGAACTAATGCGTCGTTTTAATGCAGGTGAAATATTTGTTGCAAGACAGGAACACTCTGATTTTGAGATTTTCAATCGTGAGATCGGTTACCAGTTGCCAAAGGATATTGCAGATTATCTCAATGCGTACTGGCAGCCGGGTGTATTCGGCTATTATAAAGACTTGCCTGAATGTTTCATGTTGTTTTCAGCAATCAGGCACATAGGCGAAAAGCCTGATGATTTTCTTTTACGTTCAGGCGGATTAATCGCAGAAGCTAAAAGGTGGGTATCATATGACGGCGATCTGAACAGATATATGCCTATTGGCATTTATGATGCTTATTCCTGTTCATTCCTATTATATGAAGTCGAAACAGGCAGGATATTCATAGAAGATTTGGATAATGAAGGCGGCGTAGAAAACGAGCCTGTTGCTGATTCATTAAAAGAGCTGATTCTCGGCTTATATTTGAAATAAAAGGTAATAAGCTTAGTTTTTGTTGTAACGGAGGACGATCATGAGTAAAGATAACATTCGACCGATCACTATGGAGCATATCCAGCGCTATGGTGACATATATGCAAAAGCCTTTTCGGGAGAGCCGTGGAATGATCCGTGGAAACCGGAAGATGCGGTCATTCACGTTCGGGAGCTGTTGGAGTCAAAGCAAGCCTATGGGCTTGAATATGTCCTTGACAGCAAGGTCGTCGGCTTTATCCTCGGAACATCAATGCTGTTCCATTATGGCAGGACTTTTGATATCAACGATCTCGCTGTCGATCCCGAATATCAGCGCAGAGGTATCGCAAAGGAACTGCTTGAAAAGTGCCTTGCGGATATAAAGGCGCAGGGTATGGTGGGAGTCCACCTTATCACCGCCGGAGAGGGCGTTCTGCCTGAGTTTTACGCAAAATATGGCTTCAAAAAGGAAACTGAGGTCATACTGATGGGAGCAGAACTGTGATAAAACGTGCTGAATATAATGATCTGCAAGAAATACTTGCTTTACAATACCTCGCTTACCAGAGTGAAGCTGAACTGTTTGGCAGCAAAGATATTCCTCCGTTGAAGCAGACCTTAGATGAGGTCATTGAGGAGTTCAATAATGGTATCATATTGAAATTGACAGATGAAAATGGTTCTATTATCGGTTCAGTCCGTGCTACTGAAAAGAACGGAACGGTTTATATCGGAAAACTGATGGTTCACCCTGATCACAGATGCAAAGGATATGGCACAAAACTTCTCTCGGAGATAGAAAACTGCTATCCCGACAAGCGTTTTGAGCTTTTTACAAGTACCAGAAGCGTTGATAATATACGGCTGTATGAAAAAGTGGGATATAAGATCTTTGACCGAAAACCCGTTGATGATGAACTGGTATTCGTGTATATGGAAAAATGTTGTTGACATAACAAAAAACCTTGATATACGAAACGGAGAGCTTAATGTATAAGTTTATAGGAATAATAAAAGCTGATTACAGATATGAATATGAACCACTACCTGATAACGCAAGACTAATGGTGGATAGATCAAAAACGATAGCTATAATTGCTGGATTTCTTGGAATAACAGTTGGATATTCATTACTTCTTGTTAAGCAATATGTGCTAAACAACGGTGAAGCAGTATTAAACAAACCTTTCATATTATTGGGAGCTGTAATTGGTGCTTTGCTGTTACTGCTTCATGAGTTTCTTCATCTAATTCCATATCCTGAGAACAGCACAAAAATAATATCCATTAAAGGCGGTACACCGAGTGCTTTCTGTTCGGCAGCCGTCAGCAAAGGTGCATTTATTGTTTCAAGTCTTTTGCCTGTTTTGCTTGGAATAATTCCTATGATACTGTTTATGTTACTGCCATCAACATATCAGGTGATAAACACACTTCTTTGGACAACGGGAACAATCGGGCTTGCTTCTCCGGCTAATGATTACGCCGATGCTCTTAGATGTTTGATAAACGTACCATCAAAATGCAAAATACAAAGCGGCAATGGTGGATTTTATTATTTTTGAGTGAATATCTAACTTCGATCCCACTGGAGTCAAAGTTCCCCATATAACGAAAAGGACGGCACAAACCGTCCTTTTTCGTTATCTCTGTATTTCGATCTCAAACTTTCCCTCGGAGTTCACCTTGAGCCGCAAGGTCTTGACATACCGATTGCAGAAATTCTCCATTTCCTTCATGGTAGCAGTCACTCTTGTGGCTTCGTAGATCTTGTGGGTAAGGTCCAGAGGGTTCTCACCGACAAGCGAGGGCAAATGCTTTTCAAGCTCCGCAAAGAGAACAGCTCGCTTCATATCCTCCGTTCCTGCGGTGCAGAAGTCATCTATTGCACAGTAGTAGATGCCGTGCTGTGCGAGGGCGTTCTTGATCGCCGTTCCGCACTTCTCATATTCGTACATAACGAGAAACTTGGCTTTCGGCAGGCTCTCGATGAGTCCCCAAAAGTCGGAATCACTCGACACGATGATAAATGATGTGATGCCGTCACGGTAGAAGTCCGTGACTACGCTTGCAGTCATTCGCACATCGACCAGGGACTTTCTGTCGGTCACACGGTCGATCTCGATATGCTCGGTGGGTATCTGCGTAAATTTGGAGAGCCAGTCCCAGCCTGCTGTGGTGTGCGGATCGTCATAGAGCGTTATTTTCTCGATCTTGGCAAGTTCTTCGGGATTTAAGCCTTTCAGCACACTGTACAGCTTGTACGGGTTGGAGTTCTCACAATCGACGGCGATCGCAGTTTTCTCGGCACTGTCGATAAATTTATAAATATTGTTTCGTGTTTCATCGTCTGCGTCCCGATATTTCGTGGAGTCGGTGAAGCTGTCATTATGCTGACCGTAGATAATCTTCAGAAACTTGCGGTCGGAATAGACGATGCTCCCCACATCGGCAGGCTGCCAGTGAATATACATCTGAAACGGGTAATGCTCGATGTTCGCCATGTACTTGGTGAACTCATGCTTCATGACACCGTTCTTGTTGTATTTCGGGACAAAGAACAAGTCTCGGATATAATGACACAGGATATGACTGCAAATTGGAACTATACTGATAGAGGATAAGGATATGGCTATTTACATAGTATTTGACGTTGAAACACCAAATCGTGCGAACGACCGTATGAGTGCGATAGGCATAACAGCGATAAAAGATAACAAGATCGTCGCTAACTACTTTTCGCTCGTTGATCCCGAAACGCATTTCGATTACTTCAACACGCAGCTTACGGGCATAGATGCTGATAAAGTCAAGAACGCTCCGAACTTTGCAGAGCTTTGGAAGAAGATAGAGCCGATCATGAGCAAAGGTATCCTTGTTGCCCATAATGCTGTCTTTGATATGAGTGTCCTGCGTTCCTGCCTGCGAAGCTACGGCATTACATGGAAACCCTCTGCTGAATACCTGTGTACGGTTCAAATCGGCAGGCGTATTCTTCCCGATATGAAGCATAACCTCAATGTGATGTGCGATCACTACGGTATCGCCCTTGATCATCATAAGGCGGACAGCGATGCCCACGCCTGTGCGGAGATACTGCTAAGGTACATGGAAAGTGGTGTCGATGTTTCGTCTTACATCAAGAAATACTATCTATAACGAATACCTCAGAGAGCTGTTACACAACGGCTCTTTCTTTTTTGCCGAAATCTCTCAGAAGTACAAATTTCGTCTATCTAAAATGGTATAATAAAAGAATTTGAAGAATTATTCCAGTTATGGAAATTCTGTCGAACTGTTTTGGTATAATCAGGATAGACAAGCATACAGCTCGGTTTTTGTAAGTTCATTGACAGTTCCATACAGACGAATCGAAAGAGATTTTTCTATGGGAGGTGGTAAATGTGTACTGGACAATGACAATAGATCACGCTCTGCATTGATTGCCTTGCGGAATATCTATGCTGTTACAAAAATTGAGAAGTAGTATGCGGCTTCAAACGGCATAAGGGCGGTCTGTGCAGTTACAGGCCGCCCTTTTTTCTATGTGTATATTGTGATGATTTGGAGAAAACTGTGTGATAGCGGAAACGCTTTTTACAGAGAAGAAACTTGAACTTTCATCGCAGATACGCAGTTTTAATGAGATTGACAGTAGATTGAAAGATTTTATCCAAAACCTTAGATTTTGTGGAGAATAGGCGGTTTTCTAAAAAAAGGGCGTTTCAAAAATGAGACACCCTGAAACGGCGCTATATCTTGCTTTTTCGGGTGTGATAGGTCATAATAGAAGTATGCGCACCGAGGTGTGCATAGCCGTATAGTGAACCTATTGCGCAAGGGGTTACTCGATCACTGTATGGAATTGAATATGGTACGATCAAATGAACGAGTGATGTTTGGTTGTCGGACGGTTTATGCCGATTGACAGTCTCACTGTGTTCATTTGCACATTTCCGTCCGACAGGAAAGGACGGAGATGTTTTATGAAAACTACATATAATGATCCCCAGGTGAAGCTGAACACCAACCGTAGGGGCAAGACCGATTATGATATAGTAGTCTATGGCACAAGGAGTCTGCGTAAACAGCTCGAAGATACTGTAGCTGCTGCGATCCGCCGATATATGGAAGAAAAGGAGGTCGGCACAAGAAAGCTGTCCAGACTTACGGGCATTCCAAAGGGTACGATCTCCCGTTACCGTAATGGTACGGCGAAATACGATCCCGACTATCTCTGTGCTATCTGCATCGCGCTCAGACTGCAAACTTGCAGACAGCGGCACTTGTTCAGAATGCTCAACTGGAAGATGCCTGACGAACGTGGCAGAAAGAGAAACAGAGCGTACATCATCAGGGAGTTCCTTGACGGCTGCTTCTATGATGAAAGCTATACGGTCGCACTCTGCAATCAGCGTCTGGTCGATGCCGGAGAAGTGTCCCTCACTCCGCTGTTCCCTCCGAAGGAGGGCAAGTGATGACGGGATTTTTCTATATGCACTTCGGTGATGATGTGCCTAAGAACATTGAAAAGGAGTATAACAGGCTTCTCCTTCACGAACAGTATCTTGAAAAAAAGGAGCAGAAGAATCGCATCCAGACAGCTACTTTTGAAGATGTTATCACTGTATGTCCTGATCCTGCCACTCTTCCCATTAACGAGATTGAACTTGAGCGGGAGCGACTTCATAACGAGCGTCTGAAATATCTTCCTGTTGCTCTCAACCTTCTTAAAGCTGACTATCCCGACCTTTATCGGCTTATCGTAGAGTATTACTACGCAGAGACTAAGACCACTATGGCGGATTTAGGGAAACGCCACGGTCTGACCACTGAAACAGTACGCTACCGAATCAAGTCAGCAAAAGAGAAACTGAAATTATACATCATCATGCACGAAAACAAGGAGTAGAATTTGTGCGCAATAACGATTTTTCTTTTTCCAATGAAAAAAATAGTGAAAATCTTGCCCGATTCTTCAAATTCTGTGCTTGATATTATAGAGGGCGTTCGCTCCATGAGCCAACAAGCTCTCTTATCCTCCTTCCTACACGAAGGTTTACTTTGAGCTGAGGGAACGGCATAGCTACTTTGTCCATTTTCAGGCTGTACCGTTTCCGGAGGTTCGTTTTTCTTTCATTTTTCGATGCTCTATCGAAACTCCTTTCACTACGACAGCAGAGATGCTGTCGGGAGAGCCTGAGCTGACGGCTTGGGTTCTGCCTAAAACATCTCTGAATGCGACAGTTCCATTTCTCCTATTTTCATATTGGCAGGCATACTGCCACTCCTGCGTCGGGGACGGTTCTCCGTTCCCGACATTCCAGGAGTAAATCACAAACAAAAACACCGACAAGATAGAGAGAGGGTGTTCTATATGAATGAAATCACAATTGCTGTGAAATACGATAATGATAATCCTACCGTCAGCGGACGGGAGCTTCATGCCGCCCTTGAGGTCAGGACGCAGTATTCAATATGGTTTGATAGAATGTGCGAATATGGTTTTTCTGAGGGAATAGACTATTATTCTTTTTTGAATAATAGGTCGGACGGACTTGCAGGAAAGCCGAGAACCGATCATCAGCTCACCATTGATATGGCAAAGGAGCTTTGCATGATACAGCGTACCGAGATCGGCAAGCGCTGCCGTGAATACTTCATAAACCTTGAAAAGCAATGGAACAGTCCCGATGCGGTCATGGCGAGAGCATTACAGATAGCAGACCAGAGGCTGGAGCTTGCAAAGCAGCAGAACGGCAGTCTCATTGAGACAACTGCGATTCAGGCAAAGCAGATCGAGGAAATGAAGCCGAAGGCGACATATTGCGATATGGTTCTGCAATCCGCAGGGCTTATGCCCATAACCACTATCGCAAAGGACTACGGAAAGTCAGCAAAGTGGCTGAACAAGTGGCTTCATGAACACGGCATACAGTATAAGCTCGGCAAGGTATGGCTTCTGTATCAGAAGTATGCTGATCGTGGTTACGTTAAGTCAAAGACTTTTACTGTCTTGGACGAGAACGGTGATTCCATTGCCAAACCTAATACACAGTGGACGCAGCGTGGAAGAATGTTCATTTACGAACAGTTGAAGAAAGAAGGTATCCTGCCGCTTATCGAGCAGGACGATAGCTGAAACGCTGTCGGGAGTATCCGTTCATCGGGTACTGCCTATGGTGCTTCTCACACACCTCCTTGTTTTGAACGACGGCTGATGTGCCGTCGGGAGCTTCTATTCCTCGGAGTAGGAGCTGCCAACAGTACATCAATCTTTGGGCATAAAAATAACCGACAGACGATGTATTTACAGCATCTTGAAAACTGAATATGAAACATCAACGCTATTTGTTTTCTTTTTCTTCTTCCTGAGAGATAGGAGGAGCGTTATGCCGAAAAAATCCGTTAGACAGATGTTCAGGAAATATCCTGATGTGGTAACTATACCACAAGTATGCGAAATGCTCGGTGTCAGCCGTAACTACGCATACCTATTAGTAAAGCAGGGAAAGCTCATAAGGCTTGACTTGGGACGTATCGTCAGAGTGACAAAATCCTCTGTGATTGAGCTAAAGGAAAAAAGTTTACAAAAATCGGAGAATTCCCCAGTGTAAAGCGCCGAAAAAAGGATAAAAGCGGTCTGATCGTATTGCATTATATTTGGTTACGCGCTATAATAGAGTAGTCAACAGCAGACTTCTACCGCTTTCAACTCAAAGGAGGATATAAGATATGAAAGCAAGTCTGCCTTACAAATATATTACTTCCGTAAAGAACGGAAAGAACTATGTTGTCTTTGACTATAAGGATCACAGCGGAAAGCGTAAGCGTAAGTGGGTAAACACGGAATTGCCTGTGAAGTGTTCAAAGAAAGCTCTGAAAGAAGCGGTTGAAGCAATCGTCGCAGAGTTTGATAAGAGCATTTCGGAAGGTGAAATCGCTGTCAAGTCTGCAAACGCTGTGCCGTATGCTGTTATGAGTGATGAAACCGCTTCAACTATGCTGCTCGATGATTTCTTTACCGAGTGGCTGACATACATCAAACCGAATGTGGCTCGTACTACCCATCTTTGCTATCGCAAGGTCAGCAAGAGATACATGGAATACATCAACGAAAACTATCCGAACCTTACACTTGGACAGGTCAATCATAACCACATTCAGAACTATCTCAACTACAAACTGGATAGTGGCTGCAAGGGCAGTACCGCAAAGCAGTATTATCTCGCATTGCATTCTGCATTTGCTTACGCTGTAAAAATGGAACTGATACCAAAGCACCCTATGGACAAGTTAGTAGTACCGAGAGCTGAAAGGCATGAAGCTACCTTCTACAATGCTGATGAGCTGAATGAACTGTTTGAGGTTTTCAAAGGAGACAAACTGGAGCTTGTGGTGAACATCGCAGCGTATTATGGTCTGAGAAGATGTGAGATACTTGGTCTGAGGTGGGATGCGATCGACTTCAAGAACAAGACCATCACCATTCAGCGTAAGATAGTAAGCGACTACGACGATAACGGTGAGATGAAGATCTTTGTAGAAACAAGGCTAAAAACCAATTCCACCAGAAGAACACTTCCGCTGATCCCTCACATCGAGGAGATGCTTCTTGAAAAGAAGAAAATGGAAGTCAAGTTCAAAAAGGCTTGCGGAAAGAGCTACAACAAGGAATTTGACGGATTTATCTGCCGTGACAACTATGGTAATATGCTATCGCCAGGCTATGTGACACAGCACTTCCATTACGTCATTACCCGAAACGGTTTGAAGCAACTGCGTTTCCATGATCTTCGCCATTCTTGTGCGAGCTTATTGCTTGCTCATGATGTTCCGATGAAGGCTATTCAGGAGTGGCTCGGACATAGTAATTTTTCTATCACGGCGAATCTTTATAGTCATTTGGAATACAATGCAAAGGTCAACTCGGCTGAAACGATCGCAAGGGTTCTCGGCGGTAAGTCAGAGGATAAATCCGAAGCTGAAAAGCCTGCCGAAAAGAAAAAGACCACGAGAAGAAAGTCAACGTCAAAGGCAGCAAGTAAAACACCGCCCAAAAAGACTGGCGGTAGAAAAAAGAAAAGCGATAATCCCGAAGGCACGGGAGAATCGCAGATGTCAACATTATAGAATATAATCAACGAAAGTGGAATCAAGAAAAAGAAATCAAAAAACGTGTGATTTTGGTAGAAAAAATGGTAGAAAAATAATGTGATTCACGTTTATATTATCTACCAACAACTCTCTGAAACCCAGTCAAATCGGATAAAACAGAGAATTGTTACTAAGGAATTCATATAATAGAGTAGACAAATGCACTATTATATGGTATAATAAATTGAATAATTGTTTATTCTGATAAAAGGGGTAATAAATATGGCAAATGATAGATTTACAGTAGTCGGAACAAATATCGCTGAGAAAGCGTCTATGATATGGAACGTAGCCGATATGCTGCGTGGTCCGTTCAAACCACATGAGTACGGACTTGTTATCCTCCCAATGACAGTAGTAAAGCGCTTTCACGACTGTCTGCTCCCGACACATGACGCAGTGCTGAAAGAGTACGAAAGCAAGAAGAACTTCGCAGTTATCGACGGATTTCTCACAAAGGCTTCCGGCTATCAGTTTTATAATACAAGCAAATACACATTCGACCTGCTCTGCGCTGATCCGGACAACATTGAGGCGAACTTCCGTGACTACCTCGCAGGATTCTCCTCTAATGTACAGGACGTGCTTGCAAAGTTCGATTTCAATGCTATTATAAACCGTATGGTGGAGAGCAATACCCTTTATCTCGTTATCAAGGAATTCAACTCACAGAAGGGCTACCTCGGTCCTGATAAGATTAGCGCAGTTGACTGCGGCTATATGTTCGAGGACCTTGTAAAGCGTTTCTCGGAGTCATTCGGTGACTGCGGCGGACTCGTCAGCATTCCCATCATACCCAGTCCGAGCATTGATGAGCCGCTCTCGGTTCTGGATACATCCTCTGCGTCCTGCACAGCCGTTTCAAGAATATCCCGAAACTGCTGTATCACTTCGCCGCCACCGTGCTGACAGGCTGCACTAACGTTAACAACTGCACGCACGCTTTTCCGCCCGCCTATCGGGCTGTCATCGAAGTTCAAGGAAATTGAAGCGCTGCTCGAATAATCGGTACATTGAAACGGGTCGTGATATTCCAGTGCCGACCATGCCGCAAGGTTTTCACGCTCGACTAAAGCCTGTACTTCCGCAAGAACGTCCTGTTTTGGTATATATACAGTCGCAACTGTCGGATGAAAAGCTTTCTTTTCCGTGTATGATATCTTCTGCACGCCGTCTGCGAGAACAACTGAAATATCCAGCAGCGTATTGCTGTTGAACGCCATTCCGCAGGAAGAAGCAAAATAAGAGCATCTCACGAGCTTTCCGTGAGGCGTCAGGACGGCTTTCACCTCCTCCAAGGACGGTCCTTTAGCGGCTGCTGCCTGCATCTTTTCCATAAAAGTCTTGCTCATTTCTTCCATTTGTATCACCTCTGTATTGCTGTCAGCGCAATATTTATCAAAACAATTATACCAAAAAGCCGTCGAAAAATCAATAAAAATCGCACTGAGAGCACAAATAGTTTGTGGATTCTGACTTGTCATATCCGCAAATATTGAATTGACTGTACAAGTCAGGCGTGGTATAATTATAATGTTACTATCCGGCGAAATATAGGCGTCGGATTGACAGTACAAATCAGGCAACAGGAGGAACATCTATGGAAGTCAAAAAGCTCATAAGCGCGGCTTGCTCGGCAGCAATGATGACTGCGCTTATACCCGCTCAGCTGAGTGCGGGAGCGGAAGCCCCAAAGCAAGCGACCTACATCAGTGACATACTGCTCGCGGGCTACAACTCGATAAACAATGCGGGCGCGGCTATGGACGCAAAGAACAGGCTGATAAGCAATGGCTACAAAGTCGTGGACACCGACCTCAACGGCGGTTGCGGCGCCTACAGCGACCGCATCTATCTCGGCTACAAGACCACGACAGACCCGAAAGAGGCGATAAAAGACGTCATCATCGTTGACAAGTTCATCACCGATATCTCGGAGAAAGTGACCGAAAACGGCGTAGAGTATTCGCTCTGTCCGTTCGACGGCGACCTTAGCTTCGGGGACGTCAGCGGCAGCCTCAACAGCGGCGCAGGCGGTATCGACGCCCACCTCTTCTACACCAAGGAGGGCGATTCAGCGTATGCGATGTCCGATATCGTGTTCGATGACAATTCGGCAGACGCCGTCAGCGGCACCGACCTCAACGACGGCGCAGTATGCAGGGACAGCAAGGGTAATAAGCTTGATACTCCCGTGGACAAGATATATATGCACGCTGTCAAGTCGGGCAGCACCGTCCACAACGAGGCTAACGACTCCTACTACCGTGTAATCAACACGGGTATGAGCTGGGAAAAAGCAAAGAATTACTGCGAAGACCTCGGCGGACACCTCGTTACCATAACCGACGAGGCAGAGCAGAAATACGTGCTCGACCTTGTCAAGCCCGCCAAGAAGGAAATATGCTGGATTGGCGGCTACAGAAGCCAAATCGAGGGAGAGACATGGATAACAGGCGAAGAGTTCACATATGACAACTGGGACAGCATACTTGCCAGCAGTTACTCTGTTGATAACGTACCGTTTGCTCTCAGAACCGAAAGCGGTTTCTGGTCTCTTATCGACCCGAAAAAGCAAGTCTCCCTTGATGCGGACTCATGCTTCGTGTGCGAATGGGACAACCTTGAAGGCTATAACAAAAAGACAGATTTCAGCGGTCACACCTATCAGGCATTCGACAAGAACCTTTCATGGAAGGAAGCAGAGGAATACTGCGAGAGCATCGGCGGTCACCTTGCTGTCATAACGAGCGATGAGGAGAATCAATTCATAGCATCGCTTATCAATAACGGTAAGACCTATCACTACTGGCTCGGCGGCTCGATAGACTCCAAGAACAATTTCTCGTGGGTAACACACGAAAAGCCCCAATATACCAACTGGAGCCAGTTCGTCACAGAAGAAGAGACTGTCAATACCGACCACATCGCTATGCAGCAGCATTATGAGAAATGGGATAAGCACAGTGACGAGACCTACAACAAATACAAGAAGAATTACGGCTTCGTCTGCGAATGGGAAAAAACAGCAAAGGCTGAGTTCAACGGCAGCAGATACGCCATTATAAACGATGACACAACATGGAAGCATGCTGTTTCATACTGTGAGGACCTCGGCGGTCACCTCGTTACCATCACAAGTGCAGAGGAACAGGAATTCGTATACGAGCTCTTCAAGAAAAACGCAGATTGCGATATATGCTGGATAGGCGGATTCCGTGACAACATAACAGGCTTTGAGTGGATAAACGGCGAGCCGTTTGAATACTCCAACTGGAGCGATATACTCGCGGGAAGCTATTCCGTAGATCAGGTACCGCTTGCTATAAACGACGAAAACGGCGAATGGGAGCTTATCGACCCCAAGTGGCAGTATGGCAGATCATGCTTCATCTGCGAGTGGGATAAGGGCGTCGGCGACAAGCTCTCATGGAGCAATCACGATATCCAGTATTTCGATATCGGTATGTCATGGGAGCTCGCCGAGAAATACTGCGAGAACCTCGGCGGTCACCTCGCGACCATCGACAACGAGCTCGACGAGAAGGATATAAAGAAGCTCCTCAGCAGCGCTACAAAGGACGTCTACTGGCTCGGCGGCAAGCTCAACGATGACGACGAGGTAGAGTGGCTCTCCGATGACTATCTTGCTGACGACTGGGAGCACTGGGCTCCGGGCAACCCCGATAAGGCGGAATTCGGCGAGTATGTGCTCCTCCACAGAACAAGGTCGGCGAACAGACCTCCCTATTCGTGGAGCTCGGCTGACAACACCTGCGCGTCATACGGCAAGGAGAACCTCGGCTTTATCTGTGAATGGGATAAAGAAATGGTATATTTCTATGCGCCCATGACCGAGCCCGCACAGTACCTTACAACTACTACAACTTCATCAGCAACTACCACAGCTTCGACTTCTACCACAACTACTACAGCGGTAAGTAGCTCATCGTCAACTTCAACTTCAAAGAGCACAACCGCTTCCACTACAGCATCAAAGGCAACAACTACTACCGCAACAACTACTACTTCTGTAGTATATACTCCCCTTTACGGCGACGTGAACGCTGACGGAAAGGTCGATACAAGGGACTTAACGGCTCTCAACAACTTCCTCAACGACAGAGCATTGTATATGCTCTCACCTCACGGCATACTGAACGCAGATGCATATAATACGGGAGACGGTATCGACGAAAACGATGCAACGGCAATCAATTATTACATAAACGGTATTATCAGCGAGCTCCCCTACAGCGGAGCATTCCCCACGATAACAACTTCTTCAACTTCTACCACAACCACAACAACTACTACCACTACAGCTAAGCCTACAACCACAACAACGACAACCACCACAGCTCAGCCCACTACTACGACAACGGATACAACAACAGCTCAGCCTACAACTACTACCACCACAGCTCAGCCTACTACTACAACGACCACTACAATAGCTCAGTCCACCACTACAACGACCACAACAACGGCTCAGCCCACCACTACAACTACTGCTCAGCCGACAACTACGGCTTCAGAAGCAACAACTACGGCAAGCTCGGCAGTGACTACAACGTCCGCTTCCACGAACACAACGCAGTCAACATCTTCGAGCACAAATGCTCCGACGGGAACGACTTCATCGTCCACAACCACAACTGTGACGACGACCTCAGACCCTGAAAAGACCACAACCTCAACAACTACAACAACAGCGGCAACAACTACTGCAACAACTGAAACGACACAGCCCACAACTACTACGACTTCTGCAACTACTACCACTACAACTCAGCCCACGATGACTACGACATCGGCGACTACCACCACTACAACTCAGCCTACAACGACTACAACTTCCGCGACTACTACCACTACAACTCAGCCTACAACGACTACAACTTCCGCGACTACTACCACTACAACTCAGCC
>FNZT01000019.1 GCA_900109435.1 Ruminococcus sp. YRD2003
GATCCGTACTGCCTGTAAAACCGGATGGAGTGCATCCCGGATAAACAGCCTACGTGTAAGCAGCTAACTCACAGCTCTGGGGAACAGACTCTCTAAGGAAGCAACCTTGAGGTTCGACTAAGGAAGATCAGAACTTGTTCCTGCTGATTACAGCTATTATATCATGGGTATGTGAATGCCTGTTGATTGTTTGATTAAACCCGGCGGAACTCCGCCGCAGCATTGAAATCTCCATTCGCTACGCTCATTCCGATTTCAATGCTGCTTTACTCAACCGAGCGTGGCAGAGGTTCATTGGGGTGCTCTTTAAACCACCCTAAAATCTATTATACGAGGAAGATTATCGAGTTCAACAACAAGAAGTATTATAATGGCAGATTGAAAGTGAAATCTGGCGATAAATCTGAAACCCCGCTGATATTCAGCGATATTCAAGACAACACGACGGATTATAAAAACACTGCTCCTGCCGAGGCGGATAAGATTGTTCAGTTTATAAAGATGAACAAAGATAAATCCGTGGGTATTATTACACCATTTACTAATCAGCGCGACTGCATACAAAAAGCGCTACATGAAGCACATCTCGATCATGTGACATGCGGAACTGTCCATGCTTTTCAGGGAGACGAAAAGGATATTATACTGTTTTCATTGGCTCTTACTGATAAAACCAATCCCAAGACTTATGACTGGTTGAAAAATAATCGTGAACTGGTTAATGTTGCCGTTTCTAGAGCGAAGGAGCAGCTGATAGTTTTATCGAGCCGTAAGGAACTTGAAAGACTTCACGAGCCAGATTCTCCAGATGATATATATGAACTTGTGAATTACGTTGCCAGTAACGGTAAGACTGAAGTTACTCCAAAAGACATCTCTTCTCGCGCTCTTGGAATAAAACCATATAGCACAGAGACAGAGGAAGCGTTTCTACAGAATTTGAATCATGCGCTTGATAATATTCTTCTTAATGAAGGAAGCTGCAGCGTCGAACACGAAGTAGCAATATCTCAGGTCTTTTCTGATAACATTTCCTCTCTCGATTTGTTCTATACTGGACGTTTTGACTTCGTTATTTACCAACGTGATTATAGTAGGAGAAAAATGCCTGTTCTTGCGATAGAGCTCGACGGCAAAGAACACATTGAAGACGAGATAGTCCGCGAACGCGACCGTAAGAAGAATCAGATTTGTCGCGATCATGGTTTCGAGCTCATTCGCGTTGAAAACTCTTATGCTCGTAGATATAACTTTATAAAGAACGTTCTTATTGACTTCTTTGGAAATAGAAGAAGATAAGTTGACGAAGATGAAATTTAATTGGATATAATCAATATAAATCAGAATTCGAATATTAGGAGGAATGATAATGTTGTCAACCAATATTTTTTCTTTAACTAATATCTATTCATTGTTTAACAATTGCTTAAAAGAAAAATATAAGGAATACATAAAGAATGAACCGATTTCTAAAGAAGAGTGGATAGAGAGAATATTAGAAGGAGTTGTCAACATCAACGATTCTAAATATTCAAATTCCAAAGAATCATTGATAAAACAGTTTAGTAATAGAACGAGTAGCGCAAGTGTTGAGTTGAGAAAAGCCTTGGTTGGTTATTTACTTGATAAGGATCATTCCTCAATTGATTGCAATAATGTGAAAAAGCTTAAGGGAAATATAGCAGGGTATTATGATGAGGTATTCTCGACAGTAGCTAACGAATATATAAAACAAAAGAAGCGAACTGATAAGAATAAAGGCGTTCAAGTCGACTATGATGAAAACATTATCATAGAAAATATTAAGACCGATGTTTTAGATTGCTTTTTTAATGATGTGTTTCGGGCTAATATTGACGCTGGAAGAGAATTGCTGGAATTTCTGAGCAATGAGAATGAGTTGGATTATTACGAAAAACTAACCTGGATCATTATTATCGGTTTTTTTGATAATAGGACAACAGAACAGATAGAAAATGAAAAGAAGAGTAAAAAAAGAAAAAAAGATAGCACTGCTTTAGAGAATGCCAGCCTATTTAGCAGAATAGTGAAACTTAGACTTCAAGACACAGTGCCAATGTATATCCAGAAGGAAAACAGCATTATTGTTTCCCTTGGTATCAATAGCTCACTTTTTGATTACGAATTTCATGAGTTTTGTCAAAAAGAGGGTTCAGAACTGTCTGATATCTTTGCTAAAGATAAATTAGATAAAAATGATCTTCTTGAGTACACTGTATTGTATTCTGAGTATATGTTTAACGAAAAAAAAATCATGGATGAAGCGGAAAAATCGGCGAAAGCCGGGATAGGGTTAGCTTACTCGGAATATATCAATATCAGTGTTAAAAACATTCTTTTTATAATGCGCCTGCATAATACCCTTATGGATGCTTTATGGAGACAAAAGAAGATAAAGGAACATACTGAACAGCTCGAAAAGGCAGATAAACTATACAAAAGTATCCCGTTTTTAAAGGAATTTTCTCCTCTTACCAAGGAGGAAATAACTATTGAACTTGAGAAGCAGTATTTCGAGCATATAGATCCATCAATCTATTATCTGAAAAAGAAGGCTCTCTATTATAGCAGAATAGGTATTATAAGTAAAGCTATGGAATTATATAGCAACGAACTACATATTCTATGGACTCAAGACGACAAATACTCATCTGTAAAAGAAGAAAAGGCTCGCTTAATAAATAACTCTGCTTCTATTTTTAGGCGGAGAAGACAATATGGACTTATGCATCAGTACTATGATTATTCATTTGATTATCGCAATGGTTCGAACAATGAGGGTATGATAGCTACTGGATATGTCGGACGTTCTATTGCATATAGAAGAATATGGGAACTGGATAAAGCTCGTGCAGATTTGCTTGTTTCGGGTAAGATAAGGGAAGATCTAGATAAAAAAGATAGATTGTGGTTGTCTTTGCTTTTGAACAATAAGCTTTACCTTGCAATAGTCGATCTTTTTGACGCAGCTCTTTCTTACGGCGATAATAATATGGAATATAAACAAAAGCTTGATAGTATTAATGAACAGGTAAAAGACATCCAACAAATGATTAACGACAAAGAAAACCATGCCAAGGACGATAACCTATATACAAAACAAGCTGCAGTATTCAGTTTGAGTTTTTACATTACCCTTCTGGAGAGCTCCAATAACTGTATAGACTATTCAAAAGCAGAAATAATGTGTGAGAAATGCTTTGAGACTATTAAGAAAAGCTATAATGAAGAATGGAAAAAGCAGGGGTTCTATTTCGATATCTATAATGAAGCAGCTAAAGCCAAAATAGCCGCTGCTTTCTGTTGCTATATGGGAAAAGAGGATGGATATGAAACCAAAGCTGCTGTGTACTTTAACGAGGCCAAAGAGTACATAGATATTCTAAAGGAAAACGATGTTTCTCATGATCCTGAAAGCTACAGCATTTCCGATCTCGAAGCTATATACCTCATTGAACATGGTCGCTTTTTGCTTGATTGCAGGAAGAATGATGATGCAAAAAAAGAATTTGAAACCGCATATGAACTCGGAGAAAAGCTATGTGTGCCAGATATCGAAACCGAAAAATACAAATACGATAATATGAAAGCTTTTAAGCCTATAAAGGATGTTGCTAAATATTATATGGAAAAATGCATCGATCCGATGACCGTTAACGAAGTTTTCGAATACACAGATAGATTTCTGTTTGAAACATATTTGGTTAATACCGCTTTATAACACTTTAAAATCCCCGTTCAGTTGTAGAACGGGGACTTTGTTTATATACACATTTGCTCAGAAAGACTTTTAATCGAAATTGTACTCCATATACGTTCTTGCTGCTATGAAAAATGTCATTAACATGAATAATTCGTTTTTGTGATTAGAAGTATTCCTTTGGGGAAGTATGTTTCTTCGAACTGAATGAGAAGGAGTCTTTGTATGACTGATGTGTAGATGCTTTCTCCTAACTTTTACAGGAATGGACTTTGACTCCTCACAGCCGACAACATTCAACGCATTTGAAAAGTGCTCGGCGTACTTATCGATATCAACACCAAGTTCCCAGACATTAGGCTCATTTACGCTATTGATGCGCCGATATATTTTTTCCATTACTTCCAAGAGTATACGTCGACCCTCGTTGTTGTATCCTTCAATATAACGACATATGTTTGAACTGTAGCATACATCTACCCAATCCAAATCGTTATCAACTACGCCTCGTCCAACGTAGAGGAGTACAAGGTGTATGTCATCAACGCAAATATTCTCTTTAATATCATCGGATAAGGCTCCCCATAGTACGAATCTTTTTCTTTCCATTGCTTCTCCTAGATTTCCAAGATATTCTGGTTCCTTATGTTCGTTCTTTCTGTATAAATAACCATTTTTCTTGATTAATATATCAGTGCAAATGTTTTTAACTTCGATTATAAAGATCCCCCTCGGAGTGATGACAAGGTCATCATATTCAGCTGAACCATTTTTGTTTGAGAGAAAAACACTGTGAAGTTTACAGTGTTCGAAATGGAACATCTGCAGTGCCTTTCTAGCCTTTTCTTCCCCGGTGTCACCAGCTTCATACCGTTTAATGCGGCTTTCAAGTTTTTTTAAATCCTCGCTTACCGTTTCTATGACCTGTGAATCATAGAGAGCCTTCTTCTCGGATTTTTGAATTATCATCTTCCGAAGATCACTTAAACAGATCTTATCTGTATATTCTTTTCCGTAAGCTTCGCGAATGAGTATATTTGCGATATCCCTTAGTTTTTCAGTAATATCACTTCTCGCATATTTCCTTCCTGGAGTAATACCTTTATCCTTGTATTTATCCATAATTGCTTGTTTGTTCATTGTTATTCCTCCCTGCTTATTCATCGTCAAATAGCCTTCTTATGACTTGATCACGTCTTATTATTCCTGCTCTCACAGGTATCGATTCCGTTCCTATGGCGTTTACAAACACATTTCTTCTGAGGCCGGTATTGTCGATGACAATTTGTATCCGCCACATTGTTCCGCATTTGTAACCTTCCTCCGTTGTAGTTTTTCCAGTAACCTCTATTCCGTATTCAGGAGGATATGACTCTGTTTTCTCAACAAATGCTGTCATATCCATAGGGATTACTGTGCCTTCAATCTCAGTAACAGTCTTATTGATTGTCTCTTTAAGGGCTTCGACGCCTTTAAATGATTCGAATATACATAGCTTTTCAATTAACATATGATTCTCCTATACCATGCTTTTATGTTATTATGAATCCTTGGATTGCTCTTGATTTGCTCGCTTTTGGATAGCATGGTAACTGAAAGCTTTAGTAGTATCATTAGTTAAATGCAGCTTGATTCGACTGTTTAGTCGATGAAGGCACAAGTAACAATTTGAACTATAGTATTTCAGATAAATTTATTTGCTATCTCATCTTATTCCTTTGAATGCTGAACTATCCCTTCTTTTAACTGTTTTACCTACATAAATGAATGCAAGCAACAAGCCCAACAAAAGGTACATCCAAATTGGTATTCTTAGTATTATCTTATGTATTAAATCAGAACGTTCGAGCGTATAGGTGTTCATATTCCGTGTTGCTATGATGGAGTTTCCATTGTCAGCAAGTCTTAATGAGACATGGCTGCTGATTTTCCTGCCGTCTTCTACAGTAAATGACATCGAATCGGCATTACGCTTGACATTAGAGACGGTATAGCTGCACATATTCTCTTCATACGACACCTTATCACCGTCTATTTTGATCTCACAAAGCAGACCTAAACAGCCTGAATCAGCTAAGTTCTTGTAGTTCTGATTCATATCGATGCTGCCGAAGCATCCATAGGTCGGTACTGTTGCTTCAACACACTCCCACTGACCGTTAAAGTTGTTTGTTCCGCAGCTTACAAAGCATACAAGTGCCATTGTGATTATCGTTATAAAAGTAATTGTTTTTTTCATGATTTTTACCCTCCTGTTTATCTGCCCTTATTATTCTTCTCATGTTTCATTTTGTTTATGTGGTCGGAAATGCTATCAAACGCATCCATTGCCTCATCAGTCATCTTCTTATTAAGAGCACTTCCAAGACGAGAGAGGATAACATAGATAGCAACAACAATTGCCACAAAGATAATAATACTCATATCCATATTCTTATACTCCTTTCGAGTAAGTATCTTTAATTATAACTTGCTTCTGTTATTGGAGGAGCCCGTGTACGAGCTCCTCCAATTTGTGAGTCTCGATTGTCAGCTTAGTGTATTGCCTTATGAAGCGATTGTTTTGTCGCTGGTATCAATAGAAATCTATGTAGTTCCCGTCAACCCAGCCATAATAATCACCGTCATCGCTGTCGTATAGCTCATACCATGTTATGCCGTAGTTGTTGAATTGCTTTACAGCGGTAACGTGCCATGTGTTGCCTAAGCTCGTCCTTACGCATCCTACAGGACCATTCTCTGTGATGTAAGCACCGGTATATCCTGCTACTGTACCGCCATGACAGTTTATCTGACCTTTGATGTTGACAGATACAGGAGAAGCATTAGTAGAAGCTGTGGGTTCATTGCCTGAAAAGGTTATGCTGTCTGAGACTGTGTTGCTGCCTGCGAAAAAGGATTCAAGCTGTTCCATACGCTCGGGGGTGCTTATAAGCTTACCACCTGATGAAACATAATCGTATGCAAAACTTTCACGGCCTAATAATGGTCCAGTCGATACTTCACCGGTGCTATCGTTCCATGTGCCTAGGAGCTCAGCCTTGTTAGAGGATTTGTGATCCAGTGCGGCTATTCGGGCAAGGCGGTCGGTTCCGTTGTATATATAGAACAAATAACCGGTATCTGCCTTGTAGCACTCAGCCTTTAAGCCGTAAGTATTCATCAGCTGCACATAGTCATCTGACATGTATTTATCAGCGGGATCATTTCCGCAAAAGCCAGCAACTCCTCTCTCCTTGTATCCACTGAGGAGTTCACACATCTGCTTATTCTGCACTGCTGTCAATATCCATTTGCCTTTGACAGTACATGCGGCACTTTTATCATCGTAGAATCGAATCATGCCAAAGGGGACACTGAAGTCAATTGATTTTATTTCTCCAGGGTATAAACTGATCGTTGAATTGCTGTCATTAATAACTATTGATCTATTATTGAGGACGAACGACAGGTTGTTGTTAGAAAAACTTTGAATGTGATGTACAGAATATCCCTGTTGTTGCGCCCATTCTACTATATCAAGTTTGGCATACTGTTCTTCTTCGGCGCGAGACATCTTACATTTATCAACTTTAACATAAGAATCGCTTTTATTAGTGATATACCATGAATCGTTTATTTCTTCACAAGGAATTACGGTGGTTTCAGTAACGATATCATTAACTAAGACATCAACAGATACCTTTGCAAAGTTCTTATCGTCGTTATAGACCGTGTCTTTCACATCGAAAGAGTAATTACGATATGCTTTGACATTAGAATCAGAGAGGATGCTGGTGATTGTATTGGATGAGATTCCCATAAAGCCGAACAAATCGGAAAATTCCATTCCCATTTTATACTGAGCTTGAATATCTGGAGTACAGCATCCAATTGCTCCGGAAACGTCACCTGACTGAATAGACTGAAAGTACGATTCAACAGTCTTTTCGGGGGTTGAAGCGGTAAGAGCATTATAACCATAGATTCCTGTGCCAAGAGTCATTACACCTGCTATTGCTGTAATGGCGCCATTTTTTCCAAAGAGCGTTAGATTGTCGAACTTTTCCTTTAATTTGGCCATAAATCCTTTTTTAACATCTTTTTTCATAATAATACCTCCATATTAATGAATTTGAGATGGTTTTGTACTGTCAAGAGATAACCGTTTGGTTTTGCAACTTAAAAGAATAACTTATTCAGAGCATTAAGCAGTTCGACACTGTAATGATGCGAACATAACCGCTCATATTACCCTATTAGTTGCATAAGTGGACAATATTGAACATATATTTACCTAATTAGGTATAAGGAGTGAAAGCTGATACATTTGTATCACTTGCCGGCTGCTTCCTTTTCCTTGACTATATGATAACTCAAAAAAATCAAATTGGCAAGAAGGAAATGCCTTAAAATAGGCGTTTGGGGCGTTTTTTTGAGAGAAAGGGATAAACGTAAGTAAGAATCTAATTCTTTGAGAGAAACGTTAGCTCAATCGGGTAAAAATAAAAAGACAACTAGTATTGTTTTTATAGTTCATAATAAAAAAAGAATACTTCTCTCGGTTTGAGAGAAGTATTCCATTAGTAGAGAAATAATAATTATTCTGTATTGTTTTATAGTATGTTGATTTGTTAAAAGTAAAATTAAAAAACAATTTTCCTTCCGTTCTTGATCTCATAAACGAGCTCTCGTTGAAAAGAATCAAAGAAGTCAGTTTTGGCTGAAAGCAGCAAATCATCAAACAGGCTGGGGTGATCTATATTTTCAGAAATATATCTCCAGACACGTAATGAGCCATTAAAGTATACAAGGTCTTTATTGTTTGAAAGCTCGCCGGTTCCTCTGAAGGCACGTTGAACGGAGTTGTAACATGTTTCTTCGGATGTCCCTGAGCTCAATCCCTGTAAGCGTTTTTGTATTTCAAATACTGTCCTGAAATCATATTTCATTAGATGAGCCAGACCTATACTTATATAATGGATAACTCCGGATTTTTGAAATTTACCAGAAATACCTTGTTCCATTATTTTGGCTATCCCTTCCTCAGTTTCTTCATATCCTGGGAAGCCAAAGGAGAAAGCTTTCAGCCCAGTATCTTTGAAGGGCATAGCTCTTAGAACATGGACACCAAGCTCATGAACTATTATTGTTTTAAGCTTTTCAGGAGTATAAGTCTTGTCGGCGGGAAATCTTATTCTACATTCATCGTGATTAACAGCAGCGTTTAGTCTGTTTGTTTCGGTAATAGCTTTCCAATCGCCCATATAGTCATGAAGTTCTTCTGCTAATATTGTATTTATTATATTTGCACACTCTTCGGTTGTATACTCATCTTGCGAAGGAATGTGCTTAAGAAAGGGATCATAGAATAGATTAACCATTTCCGAAAATCTTTTAAGTATTTCTTCAGATGGATAGAACGCAATCTTTTCGTTAACATGAAGAGGCAAATCGGATAATAACTCTTCAAGTATTTTGAATTCTTCCTTTTCTTCTGATGAGAGTTCTTTCGAGCGTATTTCTTCGAGTTTTTCGTGAATGAGACAGAGCAAAACGTGTTTGTCAGGCTCGCCAAAAAGGCTGATATTAGCCCTCCTTTGTTCTTCAGCAACATAAACCCTTTTATTAGTATCAGAATGATTATATTTGTAACAAGCCGCAACAAATTCGTTTTGTTTTTGATAATAGTCTAATAGAACGTCAGCAGTTAGTTTATTGTATGAGCTTAAACTCTGATATTCATTTAATCCTCGAATTTCGTTCAAAGATGATAAATTGTCATTAACCTTCAAAATATCGAGTTTACCATATTGAAATGGAGGCTTTGTCATGTCAGAAGACTTCAAAAAAGCGTCTTTGGCATGGGGAGAAGTGTTTTCTAGCATATCAATTACGTCGATTTCTGCATTGTTAATCAGCTCTGAAACCATTACTACTCTTCTCCTTGACTTGATAATTAATAGGTTATTGAATCTATGAGGCTCAGAATAATAATCGCAACCTATGTAATTATTATAACTCATTAACTAAAAAAAAGCAATACAATTATTGATTAATGTTTTAGGCTGCTAGCGGAGGTACTAAACATAATATCACCCGCACATCATTGTTTAATTGTTGTTGATACATACAAAACCCAATGATATTCGTTGTGTATTCTGCTGATTTAAGTCCTTTATTTGTTGATTTTTATTATATTGTATTGAAATCAGAATGATATTGTGGTAAAATTTAACATATAATATAGTTACCATAAAGGTAAAATAAATAATGATAAAGGGAGAGATACTATGACAGCATATACATGTAAAATGTGTGGCGCTTCACTAAAAATCTCCGAAGGAAAAACTATTTGTAAATGTGATTATTGCGGTACCGAACAAACTTTGCCGCACTATATTGATGATCACCGGGCAAATCTGTATGAACGTGCAAACCATTTTCGCCGTAATAACGAATTCGATAAAGCAACGGAAATATATGAGAAGATTCTAAATGGTGATACAACTGATTCAGAAGCATACTGGTCTCTTGTTCTTTGTCGTTATGGAATAGAATATGTTGACGATCCAGTAGCAGGGAAACGTGTACCTACAGTAAATCGCGCTCAGTTTACTTCAATATTTGATGATGATAACTATAAATCCGCGCTAAAGTATGCAGACTTGGATCAGCGAAAACTATATGAAGCTGAAGCAAATGCCATAAATGAGATCCAAAAGGGTATTCTCGCTATTTCACAGAAAGAAAAACCATTTGATGTGTTTATCTGCTATAAGGAAACGGATAGCAATGGCAGACGAACACAGGATTCTGTGCTTGCAAATGACTTGTACCATCAGCTTACACAGGAAGGGTTCAAGGTATTCTTCGCACGAATAACTCTGGAAGACAAACTCGGAACAGCTTATGAACCCTACATATTCGCAGCATTGAATTCAGCTAAAGTTATGGTGGTCCTTGGCACGCGACCTGAATACTTCAATGCCGTTTGGGTTAAGAATGAATGGAGTCGTTATTTATCTATTGTAAGACAAAGCAATGGAAAGAAAATCCTTATACCAGCTTATCGTGATATGGATCCATATAATCTCCCTGAAGAATTCTCGCATCTCCAGGCGCAGGATATGTCTAAACTTGGCTTCATGCAGGATTTGATTAGAGGTATCAGAAAAATAGTTAAAGCTGATGAACCGAAACCGACTCCAAGGGAGGCAATTTCAGGGGCAAGTGTTAATGTCTCCGCACTTATCAGACGAGCTTTTCTGTTCCTTGAAGATGGGAGCTGGAATGAAGCTGACACCTATTGTGAGAAGGTGCTTGATCAAGATCCTGAAAACGCATACGCATATTTAGGAAAAATGATGGTAGAGATGCAGATCCGTAAAAAAACAGATCTTGCTGATTGTGAAAAGCCATTTGATGATAATAATTATTATCTTAAAGCAATCCGTTTTGGTGACGAGGCAATAGTATCCGAGCTGCACGGATATATTAAACATATTAACGAACGTAACGAATATAATAGGCAGATGGCTATATATAAGAAGGCTATCACATCTATGAAAGAAGCCAAGGACCCAGTCAAATATAGAGCCGCTGCAGAGATTTTCAAAAGCATACCAGGATTCAAAGATTCGGATGTACTTGCAAAGCAGTGCCTGGAAAAGGCTGAAACATGCCGCAAGAATGGTATTTATGAACACGCCGTATTTAGAATGAAAGAAAACAGTATCGCAGGCTATGAAACGGCTATCAAAACATTCAGCGCTATTCCTGGCTGGAAGGATTCTGACAAACTAATAAAAATATGCCAGGATAGAATAAATACCATAAAAGTTAAACAAAAAGAAAATCGAAAAAGCACTTCTAAGATACTCACGATTACATTTGTATCACTGATAATCCTTACGGTTTTTTCATGTTTGGGCTGTTGTGTATTTGGACTAATAATTGAAAAACAGTCGTATGATGATGCAAAAAAATATTATAAAGCGGGCAATTACAATGAAGCAATCACTGAATTCGCAAGTATTTCGAGTTATAAAGACAGCGAAAGCTTGCTAATCGAATGTATTGCGAAAGTACGGGAAGAATTACCGAAAAACTCAGTTGCGGATGGTGAAAAACATGTAGTTGCATTACAATCAGATGGTACTGTTGTTGCATTTGGAAATAATGATGATGGACAATGCGATGTATCAGACTGGAAAGATATTATTGCAGTTTCTGCTGGCCAGAAGCATACAGTTGGATTAATGTCAGATGGTACTGTGGTCGCAGTAGGCTGCAATGACGATGGAGAATGCAACGTATCAGACTGGAAAAATGTCATAGCAGTTTCTGCTGGCCAGAAGCATACAGTTGGACTAATGTCAGATGGTACAGTGGTCGCAGTAGGATGCAATGACAATGGAGAATGTAACGTATCAGACTGGAATAATATCATTGCAGTTTCTGCTGGACAAAACCATACAATAGGACTAAAGTCTGATGGAACTGCAGTTGCCATTGGAAAGAATGATGACAAGCAATGCAATGTATCAGATTGGACAAACATTATTGCAATATCAGCGGGAAATAATCATTCAGTTGGGTTGGAATCTAAGGGTACAGTTGTTGCTGCCGGCAAGAATGATGATTATCAGTGCAATACATCAGATTGGAAGGGTATTATTTCAATATCCGCAGGAGGCAATACAACAATCGGGTTAAAAGCAGACGGAACTGTAGAAGTGAAAGGCAAGAATGATCAAAGAAAATTCGATATCTCCGACTGGACAAACATAAAAGAGGTAGTATTAGGAGAAAATCACATCATCGGATTAAAATCAAATGGCTCGATTGTTGCAGTTGGTAACGATAGGGATTCATCCTTAGAACTTGAAAAACTACAGACATTAACTGGTATTAAGACAAAGAAATAGAGAAGTATTCACGCTTTATAGTCTTCAAGTAAAAATGGCATGTGTTAACGCCAATCGTAAAGTGGCACCTTTCCGAGGTGCCACTTTTACATTTTATGTAAAAATTAACTATTGCATAACTAATATACTTCCTGTACTGTTTATTAAATATTCAACCACTAAAGGTGGTTGTTCTTTTGTCGTGCTAGAGCAATATAAAGACAAAGGTACGCTTCGCTTAAGTACTCTTTAGCTAGTATTTCTTAAAACAGTGCCTTTAAGCAAAGGCTTTGTTAGTTAATTGATAGAATTGTTGTTTGTATCACTTCGCAACAAAAAATATTGAAATTCGACAAAAAATATGATATAATATACTAAAATGTGTAGGAGGTGTGTTTGTGACGATTCGTGAAGCCTTGGAAATATGTGATAAATTCAGAAAGAGCAATGGTAATTATGATGAAGATGATTTCTTTGTATATACTGAAGCATTAAAATACCTTATTGATGAAACTACGGATCCTGAGTATATGTTTGAACTCGGAGGTGCATATTACTACGAAAAAGAGTATGAGCTTGCTCTCAAGTACTATGAAATGACTGTTGAATATGATAAGGATAATACCGCTGCATTGGGCGGACTTGGATATATTTGGTATTATGGACGTACTGGAACTGTTGATTATAAGAAAGCATTTGAGTATTATTCCAGTGCGGCAAAAGCCGGTTGCGATATTTCAAGATATAAAGTCGCAGATATGTATCGGTACGGACAATATGTCAATCAGGATTTTGAAAAATTTAAAGAGATAATTGAATCGCTATACAACTACTACCACTGGACAGATATGGTTGACGACCCGCTTCCTGAAATATGCATTCGCCTTGCAGCTGTACGCGAAAAGGAAGGCAAGACTCAAGAGGCTGTTTCGTTATTGCTTGAAGGAAAAAGTATGCTTAGTTCAAGAATCGGATTTGATCACTTCTTTGGCAATTTTGCAATTATGGAAAATATGGTCAGTGATCTGTATCGATTAACTGAATTTGATAGAACTAATTTTGATTTATATGACCTGTATTACCTGATGAAAGAACCTGCTAAAATAAGATTCAGTTATAATGAAAGAGAATACATAGTAGAATCGGTTCTTGAGGATGACGGCACAATATCAATTTGTTTTGACGGGAAATGGTATCATACATTAACTGATGCATTAATGGCAACTCAAGGTGATGATGGGAATTATGTAACACTTGACGCTTGGAAAATGAAAGATTTCGAGGTGATAGAATAATGGAGATAGTACATATAGCGGCTGGAGATTATCCGAAATACGAATCGTTACTATTACAGCGTGATCAGTTGAAAAAAGAAGCGTTACAGTATCGCCGTGCTTATATCAGAG
Source organism: Ruminococcus sp. YRD2003 (assembly GCA_900109435.1). Lineage (GTDB taxonomy): Bacteria > Bacillota > Clostridia > Oscillospirales > Ruminococcaceae > Ruminococcus > Ruminococcus flavefaciens_G. The sequence continues at coordinate 14,016 of FNZT01000019.1, forward strand.
AGTTCGGTGAGCTGATAAATCAAGTGTTCGAGAAGAAGATAGCTTGTATAGCACTTAAAAAATCGATATCGTTTTGTCAGCTTGCAAAGAATCAAGGCAGAAAGCCTGATATTAAAGCAATGAACGAGTATGTTGCTCAAGAGATGACAGAGTATCGCAATCAGCTCAGCGATATGGTCAAAGAGTTTAACAGTACCCAAAACGATTCAACAATTTCTCCAATTGATGCAAAAGAAATAAAAGCTATTTACCGTAAGATAGCACGTCAACTCCACCCTGATATGAGTCCAGTGATTCAGGAGCATCCAGAACTTGCAGAGTTATGGGAACAGGCTTCAATAGCTTACAAGTGCAATGATCTAAAAACGCTGAGAGAGACTGATTTCCTTGTTCAGCAGGCACTTTCGCAGCTAGGAGTCAGTGAAGCTCCGATTGTTGTTCCGGATATTGCCGAGAAGATAGCTGCACTTGAACAGGAAATACAAAAAATAATTACAACCGAGCCATATTCATACAAGTTGATCCTCGATGATAAGGACGAAATGGCAGATAGAAGAACTGCTTATGAAACCGAATTGCTGCAATACACCGAATACGAAAAACAACTTCAACAGCAGCTGGATTTACTCACACAGTAAGGAGGTCTACAATGAACGAACTTGCAGAGATAAAAAAGAACGAACTGGCAGTCGCATCCGAAAACGGTCAGATAGGTGAATTACTCAAGCCGCTTATCCGCGAGATACACCTCTTCGATTCGTATATCGCAGGAACTACACATCTGAAAGACCAGACCGTGCTTGATGCGATAACGATTGGTGACAAGCTGACACTCCAGCGTGAAGACAATAAATTTGACAGCAATGCCATACTAATCCTTGCGCCTGACGGCCGCAAGGTTGGATATGTTCCAGAAAAGGACAACCTTATTTTCGCACGTCTCATGGATGCAGGTAAAATGCTCTCTGCTCAGATCAAAAACATCGACATCAAGGGATCTTTCCGTAAGATAAGCATTGGTATATTCCTTGTGGATTTCTGATGAGGTCCATTAAAGCAGTAGTATAATTAGGAGTGATATTATGCGAGATATTGATAAGTTTCGCGGCTGCCTTATAGGTGGAGCAGCTGGAGATGCATTAGGATATGCTGTTGAGTTCCTCAGAGAGGAGCAGATATTCAGCAAATATGGTGATAAAGGTATCGCTGAGTATTCATTGAAAAATGGTGTAGCTCAAATATCCGATGATACACAAATGACACTATTTACTGCAAATGGTTTGCTTTTTGGTACAACCAGAGGAATGATAAGAGGAATCATGGGCAGCTATGAAAGCTATATACAGATAATGTACCAATGTTGGTACAAAACGCAAACAGAATCATATCCAATAAATGAGGACTATCTGTATTCATGGCTTTTAAATGTTCCAGAGCTTTTCAGCAGAAGAGCACCAGGAATGACGTGTTTAGCCGCCATCGAACATGGAGCAAAAGGCTCCACAAGCGAACCGATCAACAACAGTAAAGGGTGCGGCGGAGTGATGCGTGTTGCTCCAATCGGTTTATATTTCTGCGATAAAGGTATTAGTTTTGAAAGAACAGATATGATAGGTGCAGAAGCTGCTGCACTTACACATGGTCATGATCTCGGATTTATTCCTGCCGCTGCATTGGTACATATCATAAGAAGTATTGTTGAAAAAGGAACAACAATCAAAGAAGCCGTAGATGATGCTATTCTTACTATGCAGACATTATTCCCTAAGGCAGCACATATAGCTGATTTTACGGAGATTATGCAGAAAGCGGTAATGCTGGCTTCAACTGAGAAAAGTGATCTTGCTGCTATCCACCAATTAGGAGAGGGCTGGGTCGCTGAAGAAACTCTTGCAATTGCTGTATATTGTTCTTTAAAGTATCAAGATGATTTTGATAAGGCTATTAGAACATCTGTTAATCATAACGGCGACAGTGATTCAACGGGAGCAGTCACAGGCAATATCCTTGGTGCCTATATCGGATATGATGCTATACCTGCTAAATATAAGAATAATCTTGAATTGCATGATCTTACGCTCGAAATAGCTGATGATCTATATAATGATTGTAAAATCAGTGAATATACTCTAGACCAAGATGAGGTATGGGATAAGAAGTATTATAAGGCAGAGTATTTTCGAGCAACAACAGACTAAAGAGAATAATCATTGAGGAGGCTTTCGGGCCTCCTTTTACTTTATCGAAAAATATTATAGGGAAACTCATATAAAAAATAGGAGTAAAATCGACATATTTCACCTGATTGTCACCATATCATCACATAAAAACTCGTAAAATTGTTGAAAACAACCTGTTAATTCGAATTGAATAACGCATTTCTCAAGGAGTTGTACGAAAAACAACTCCTATTTTTTATGTCTGTTTTCACATAGTGTTCTATGATATTATATAGACACAGTCAAGGGAGAGATACCCGAGGCTGAATATAATATTCAAAGCCTGATATGCATTAAGGGCCGCGGATACAAATATGGTTTTTAACTATGAAAAGCATATATTTTGTACCCATACCTTGTCATGCCATAATCAGGTGAACTTGGAGTCTGCGTACATATATATGCAGGCTCCATTTTTTGTGTCCGCAGAAAGGACACTAAAATGGAAAAAATCTATTGCAAGATTGACATGGAGAAGGTCAAGAAGATCATAAGCCAGAAGGGCTTCTACTTTATCTGTACTAAAGTGCTGTACCCTGACTTTGTCGGACCAAGGTATATTATAGTATCTGACGATCCGGACATCACAGTAAAATATCCGAAGACAAAAGGCATGATAATTGTTTCAGAGAGTAAATTTTCTTCGATGGCTGAAGAATATAATCGTTATTACGCAAACGATGTTAAACACCTTAGAAGAATAGAACGAAGTTATGAAGAGGAAGGATACTCAGAGGAGTGTATTGAAGCTGAGAATGGTGAAGCACACAGTAATCTTCCTGATGTTGATTTGCATCCTGTTGAGGAATCGGTTGAAGAAAAAGAGAGAAGGGAGACTATATTAAAAGCTTTAGATGCACTTACTCCCATTCAAAAAGACAGAATTACTCTTTACTATTTCAATGATTGGACATATGCCCAGATTGGCGAAAAATACGGCGTTAGCCACTGGGCAATATCAAAGTCGATAAGAACAGCAGAAAAAAAGATGAAAAAATTTTTGGAAAAAGGTTGCAAAATTACCTCTCTCAGTTCTTTATGAGTAGAGGGGCAAATAAAAAAGCCTTTTAGAAACTTGAAAATTGAATAGCAGCACACAAGTGTGCAGCAAGATCGGTGTGGATACAATCCACGAGCCGCGGGCATCCATACGCCACGACCTCGGAAACGAGCGAGCGATAAATATGAGCATGGCGGTAGGAGTATAGCCACTCCTATTATGGCAATGACAGCCGACTTGCGCGCCCGTCCGTACAAGCGGCTCTGATCCCGTAAGGGCAGAGAGACAAAGAGCTACGTGAACTGCGAGGACTCAGTTCGGCTTGTGTGCTCCCCACCTGGGAGGGTGCCAGTAATGGTAAGAGAATATCCGAGGCCTTTGATTAAGGAAAATGCCGTCGCGCATAGTGACGGTAAAGTACCCCGAGCAGGGGTGCGTCAGTATATGAAACGATATATGCTGACAACGATAAATCGGAGCTGCTTAACAGCGGCTCCGTATACATATAAAGGAGAATTATATGACCTTATTACCTAAACGTGGGGATATCTATGTTGCAGATCTGGGGCAAGGTGTGGGCTCTGAGCAGGCAAATGAACGACCTGTTGTGATAGTACAGAACAATAAAGGCAATGCCTACGCAGATACAACTATCATTGTACCCATTACATCCAGAATGAAAAATGATATCCCCAATCATGTCATCATACATTACGGTATCCTGAAGAAGTATATAGGCTGTGTGCTGACTGAGCAGGTCAGGACGATCTCTATATACAGGCTAAAGAAGTATTTAGGCACACTCAATGAAAAGGATGTCAGAAAAATAGATAAGGCTTTGAAGATAAGCCTTGAAGTTCATAAACATGAGGTGAAGTAATGAAAATAAAAGAATTAACGCTAAATTCAGCGGTGGATAGTTTCTTTAAGAACGACGAGAAGAACGGGCTCCAGAGGCGCCAAGGTCAGATAGCTATGTCTCAGGAGATAGCTCAGGCAATAGTTGATAATAAGTCGCTCGCTGTTGAGGCTGAGGTGGGAATCGGAAAGTCAATAGCATATCTGGTTCCGCTGGTCCTTCAGTATTTCCGTGAGCGCAAGCAGATGATAATCGCTACTTCGACAATCGCACTTCAAGACCAGCTTGAGAGCGATATACTCAATGTGCTTGAACTCTTAGGAGTCCGTGCTGATGTGGAGATTGCAAAAGGAATGAAGAATTACGTCTGCCTCGAGCGTTTCCACAGATTCACAAGAGAGCATAAGGACTACACACGGCAGTTTGACCGAGCCAAATATGGCTTACAGCTCAGACAAGATGTATATGTACCGGATGAGGTGTGGGACAAGATATGCATAAACTCCTTCGGCGATAAATGCTCTGAGTGCTCATTCCGTCATAAATGTGAATACTCTCTTATGCGTGAAAGGATAAGAAATAAGGATGAGATAGTGATCTGCAATCAGAATATGCTTGTATCACATTTCATAAAGGAAGAATCAGGCGAAGGCATATTCAAGCCGGATTTCAGCACACTGGTTGTCGATGAGGCACATAACCTCGAAAACAACTTCCGTGATGCTTTCACGACAGCATACAGCCAGAAAGAGATAAGCACCGAGGTCCTGAAGGCAACCGAAAGCAGAAAAAACATACTTTCAAGCAGGATAGTCGAGATCATTCAGATGGTGGATGACTTCTTCAAGTATCTGAAATATGATATTCATCAGCAGCAGAGCAAATCTATCGACGATATGAGAACGTACTATTACAGACCTATCAGAGAGGTCAGAAAGCTCGTACTCAGGATACGCTCCGCTATGCTTGAGATAGAAATGCGGACCAATCGCAGACTTAACTGCCTGCAGATGTTCAGAAACCTTGAGAACAAAGGTTGCCTTGTGTGGCTGACCACCGAGAAAGGCGTTAGAGTTAATATCTGCAAAAAGGATATCCGCAGGGAAATAGGCAGACTTCTGTTCACAGAATCCAGAAGAACTATACTTACATCGGCAACGATAACCTCACAGAATTCCGGTACACTCAGTGAGAAGTACAGGTATTTCCTGAACAATCTTGGCTGTCCTGATAACGTATGCGTTTCAGAACCTAAGAAGTCTCCGTATAACTATGATAAGCACTCAATGATGTATGTATCAGATAAACTGCCTATTCCAATTAAGCGTAACAGGACCGCATATCGCAACGCAGCCATTAAAGAGATAGTGAAGCTTCTGAACATTACAGAGGGAAAGGCACTTATCCTCTTTACAGCCAAGGACGATATGCAGTACGTCTTTAAAAAGCTGTCAAATATGGGACTTCCATATAAGATAATGGTTCAGGACGGAAGTACGACGCAGGAACGCAGGCTCGAAAAGTTCCAGAATAACGTGAACTCAGTTCTGCTTGGCACAGGAACCTATTGGGAAGGAATAAATATAAAGGGTGAAAGCTTATCACAGGTTATCATCTTCAAGCTGCCTTTCCCTGTACCAGATCCGATAGTGGAGTATAAAATGCGTAAAACAGAGTGTCCTCTCATGGATGTTGCCGTCCCTGAGATGATAATAAAACTTAAACAAGGAGTGGGAAGGCTCATAAGGAGCTCCGAAGACAAAGGAATCGTATCGATTCTCGATCCAAGAGTAAGCAAAAGCCAGAATACAGCGTATAGGGAGGATACGCTTGCATCATTACCCGAGAAGAATATAACCGAAGACATAACAGAGCTCGAAGAGTTATGGAACAGGATCAAAGAGGAAGGCAAACATGAATAATACTAAACCGGGAATGGCAGACTACATGCTTGCAGTAATGAACCAGATACTTGGCACTGCTGCAGTAGAGAAGTCTGTATCAGAAACAGAAAAGGTCAGAATTCGTGAGATTAACGAGGTTACGGTCACAGAAAGGTATATGACGATAAGAGAATGGGAGGTAAACGCATGATGCACTTCATCGCAGGGGCAATGTTTGGCGGGACCGTAGGCGTTCTGGCAATGTGCCTTTGCATAGCAGCCGGAAGGGCTGATGAGGAATAAACGTATACGGCGGTTTTCACAAATGTAAACCGCCGCATTTGTTCCCTTTGATGATACCAATTCCGAGCAGAGTGTGGTATCCTTGTGTGTTGAAAGGAGGCTCAGTATGGCTAATGTTACATATATAGCTCCGGTAAAAGCCGAGAGTACGATACATAAAATACGTTGTGCGGCATACTGCCGAGTATCTTCAAGTAGCGAAGACCAGCTTCACTCCTATGCAGCGCAGGTCAAGTTCTATAGTGAGAAGTTCATAGGCTCTGAAACCGAGGAGCTTGTGGATATATACGCAGATGAAGGTATCTCCGGAACAGGCACAGCAAAGCGAACAGAATTCCAAAGACTGATCCGTGACTGCAAACGAGGAAAGATAGACCGGATATATGCAAAGTCACTTAGCCGTTTCGCCAGAAATACTAAAGACTGTCTTAATACCGTCAGACTCCTGAGAGAGCTTGGAATATCGATATACTTTGAAAAGGAAAACATCGATACAGCCAAGACCAGCGATGAACTGATGATAACAGTTATGGGTGGACTTGCTCAGGAAGAATCAACTTCCATCTCGCAGAATATGCGGTGGAGCGTAAGAAAGCGTATGGAGAATGGTACATACGAATCATCAGTTGCTCCATATGGATATATCAAAAAGAATGGTAAACTTGTAGTTGATCCATCAAAATCGAAAATAGTAAAAAAGATATACGAATGGTATCTTAGCGGAATCGGACTTAGCCAAATTGCTATTGAGTTAAATGAAAATGGTATACCTCCAATAAGACAAGCGAAAAAATGGTACATATTTAATATAGAATATATTCTAAAAAATGAGAAATATATTGGCAATTCATTATTGCAGAAAACTTATTATACAGACACTGTGCCTTATAAGAAAATAAAAAATAACGGTGAAAGAGACAAATACCTGATAATAGATTCTCATGAAGCAATAATTACAAAAGACGATTTTAATAAGGTTCAGAAATTATTATCAGAAAGAGAGAATAAATACTATAACAAAAATTGTAATAAAGCAGCCTTCCGTTCAGTAATTAAATGCAGTATCTGTGGAACAATATATAAGAGGAAACGTAACAATGGCATATATTATTGGTCCTGTACAAATCATGATAATCATGCTGATAACTGTAAATCAAAACCAATACCTGAAGAAACGATAAAGCAAGCCTTCGTTTCAATGTGCAATAAGCTGATACAGCACTATCGAGAAATACTTCTCCCCTTACGTCGAAGCTTACAAGAACTTAATATGCGCCGTTTCAGCGGTAATACTAAAATAATAGATATACATAAGAATATCGCCGATATCAAGGAACAGCGTCATGTCCTATCCAGACTCAGGAAAAAAGGCTTCATGGATGAGAAGAAGTACAACGAAAAGCTCACTGAACTGGAAAGTCAGCTTGCAAGGCAAGAACGAGAGCTGAAAAAGACAGCTAAGGCGGATAACGAGGATGACACTCTCGAGCAGCTTGATATCCTTATAGACAGCATAGAAAAACAAGATAATATCACTACGGAGTTCGATGAAGAACTATTCGGGATCATAGTTGAGCGGATAATAGTCAGAGACAAAAGCCTTGAATTCATACTTATATCGGGCTTATCACTCAAAGAGAATATATAAAGATACAGTGCTTTGTGAACAAAAACAAAGCACCTTTTTTGTTAGGTTTGGTGATAGATAAGACAGCGGATTTGTGGTATCCTTGTGAAGAAAGGAGGTGCAGAAATGGCTAAGAATCGAAGGATACCGTTCGGTTATCAGATGATTAACGGAGAGATAACGACTCATCCGAGAGAAGTATACGCAGTTTCAAAGATATTCGCTGAATATCTCAAAGGAAGAAGTATGCTTGACATATCAAAAGATCTGCAAGCAGAAGGTATACCATATCATCCTTGTGAGGACAGCACATGGAACAAGAATATGATAAAGCGTATTCTGGAAAACGAGAAGTATCTTGGTACTGAGGTATTCCCTCAGATCATATCCCCTGATATCTTTCACAGAGCAAATAATAAAAAGCTGAAGAAAGCGACTAACATATGCATAGTCCCCGATGAACTGAAAGAAATACGAAACATGACAATATGTGCCGAATGCAGAAAAAGGCTGTTTAGGAATCAGAACGGTACATGGACCTGCAAGTCATATCATTGCGGAGCATTTGAATTCAAAGCAACAGATCAGATGATATTATCGGCAGTAATGAATATGCTTAACTCAGCGATAGCAAATCCGAGTCTACTGGATACAGACTCTGAGATGAGCATATATACCCCCGACGGAGAAATACTAAAGCAGAACAATGAAATATCAAGGCTCATGGATAGCCCTGAAATAGACTATGATCGAGTGAAAAAAGCAATACTGCAGCTGGCACAACTGAAGTTTAATTGCTGTACATATAATGACATTCCGCAGAAAACAGAGTTGCTGAAAAAGCAGCTTTCAGATAAAAAACAGCAAAACACCCTTGACATTGAGCTCTTGAAGAACTGTGCTGAATACATAACTGTCAGCCATAATGCTACAATAGGACTCGAGCTTATAAACGGTGTAAAGCTGAATAATATAACGGAGAGGAGCAGAGAAATTGGAAGTTACGATGATACCGGCGACTAAAATGATAAGTGCTGACACCACAGATAAGTACCACCAGCTCAGAGTCGCAGCCTACTGCCGAGTCAGTACTGAGCAAGAGGAACAGCAGAACAGCTACCAGGTCCAGATAGATTACTACACTGACCTTATCAATAAGAATAAGGAATGGGAGCTAGCAGGCATATTCGCTGACGAAGGCATATCGGGAACTCAGACCAAGAAGCGTACTGAGTTCAATAAGATGATAAGGCTCTGCAAGAAGCGGAAAATCGACCTGGTACTCTGTAAGTCCATAAGCCGATTCGCACGAAATACAGTTGATACCCTTGAATATGTTCGACAGCTCAAGGACCTTGGCATCGGTGTTATATTCGAAAAAGAGAATATAAACACACTGACCATGACCTCAGAGTTCATGATAGCCCTGTATGGCAGTTTCGCTCAGGCTGAGTCGGAGTCGATAAGCAAGAATGTATCATGGGGAGTAGAGAAAGCCTTCCGTGACGGAAAGGTCAGGTATAGCTATAACAATCTCTATGGCTACCGCAAAGGAGCAGACGGTAAACCGGAAATAATACCTGAAGAAGCTGAGGTGGTAAGGATAATATATAAGCTGTATCTTGACGGATCAACGCTTCGTCAGATAGCTCAGCATCTGAATGCCTTGAATATACCTAAACGTGAATATACTGAGTGGAACATAAATGGAATACATTCAATATTATCAAATGAAAAATATGCCGGAGATGCTTTACTGCATAAGACGTATACAGTTGACTGCATCACGCATAAGAAGGCCAAGAACAAAGGAGAACGTGCAAAATATCTTGTTACAGATGCACATGATGCGATAATTGACAGAGATACATATAACCTTGTACAACAGGAACTGGCTCGAAGATCATCAATGCGTAAAAAGAGTGAAAAAACATTGTCACAGCAAGGACGATATTCAGGTAAATATGCGCTAAGCGAGATAATGGTCTGCGCTGAGTGTGGATCGGCATATAAAAGGCAGATATGGAACATTCATGGAAAGAAGTGCCCGGTATGGCGATGCATAAGCAGACTTGATAATGGTAACCGCTACTGCAAGCAATCACCTTCAATTCATGAAGATAAGTTGCACAGAGCAATACTGTCAGCCATTAATGAGTACTATGACTGCAAGGATAATATAAAGGAACTGCTTAAAAGCAATGTGGAACAAGCACTGGCAGGGGTAAGCTTGAAAGAAACAAAGGAGATCCAAAAAAGGCTTCGGGAGATCGATGATGCCCGAAATGATTACATCTCCCTTATAGCAGCCGGAACTATGGATGAAGAAGCTCTGGACGAACAGTTCCAAAAGCTCTATACTGAGGAACAGGAACTTAATTCAAGACTGAAATATCTTGAAGAAAACAATGATATCAATGATGATCAAAAGTCTAGGATATCTCAAGCCCTTCAGATAATCGATAACAACTCTTGTGAGCTTACAGAATATAAAGATATGCTTATCAGAAAGCTGATAGAATGCGTAAAGGTAAACAGTAAGACTGAAATAACGATAATCTTTAAGGGTGGATATGAAGTAACAGCTGAAGTAGAGAAATAGAGCAATATATGCTTAACTGTCGATAAGAACGCCTATCTTGATTTTTAAAGTAAAAATCCCTGCAAAATGATTATTAAAATCAAATTGCAGGGTATGTTTTTATTTGATCTCTTGCTCAAGATTGTAGAATAATTCAGAATCAAAGAATTCAGGAAGTGAGATATTAAAACCATCACAAATCATTTTGATCGTAACAATACCTGGATTCTTACTTACGCCGTAGATGATATTCTTGATAGTTGAGGGTGGTATGGCAGACAGGTTTGCAATACCATTCATAGTAATATCCTTTTCTTTGCAAAGCTCTAAAATTCGAGCTGCAACAGCTTCTCTTGTGATCATACGCCCTCCGTCTATATATAGTCCTTTTTATCAGTATAGGATATTTAAGAAAAAAATGTAGTCTATATATAGACTTTTGTAAAATGGTGTGTTATAATGATGTAGGCTATATATAGACTATGGAGGAAACAAATTTGTTATATTAAGCTAACGCCTATTCAAAAAATAATCGAGTTTGACATATACGGTCGTACTCTAATCGATAAATACTATTCACTTGTACCGTGTCAGTTTTGACGGTCGGATTACGTTTTAGGATAAATAGTAATTGGATAAGGTTTTGAATCATTTCTCAGGCAAAAAGCATGAAAAATAAAAAAATCGCATCAGACCGTTTTTCGTAAAACACAGTCTTTTGCGAAACCTTCCAAATAAGTTGTTTTTATTATATCACCCTAATCCGGTGATGTCAAGCATTTTTATAAAAAATAATTGCATATGGGAGGAAAAAATGAAGGACTATAATATCTACCTCAGAAAAGACGGTCGGTGGGAAGGACGTATCCCTAAACCATCAGAGAACGGAAAGAGAAAATACAAAAGCTTTTTTGGGCCGTCAAAAGAAGCTGTAAGGCTAATGATCGATGAATTCTTTCGAGAAAAGAGTAAAGATATTTCGTTGCGATTCAATCAGATATATCAGGAATGGTTCAACGGAGTTAAGTACCATATAAAGGAATCGACCGCAGCAAACTATACGATGAAAGCTGATAAGCATCTTATCCCTATATTCGGGGAATTAGATATATCCAAGATCTGTGAAACAGATATACATAGCTTTATTGATTCAAGAAAAAGGATTGGACTATCAGATAGATATATTTCGGACATCATTTCATTGATGAGATCAGTCTGTAAGTACGCCTCAAGGAAGTATCAGGTGAACAATCCATTGAGTGATATACGTCTATTCAAGCGTAAGCAGGCAGAAGTTCGGATACTTGATAGAAAAGAGTATGGTAGATTAGCTGAATATGTAATGAAGAATCATAGCAGAACTAATCTAGGAGTAGCTATAGCTATGGGAACAGGTTCAAGAATCGGTGAGCTCTGTGCCTTCCGTGGGAGGGACATAGACTATGAAAAACGTATTTTGACCGTCAATAATACGATCCAGAGAATTCAGATAAAGAATGGTGAGAGGAAAACTAAGCTTCTCATTTCTGAGCCGAAGAGTGATTCTTCAAAAAGAGTTATTCCAATACCTGAAGAATTGATCTCGTATTTAGAAGAATTCAAGGTTAAAGATGATGAATTCATTCTTTCTGGGACAGATAAGCCGATTGAACCTAGAACGATGCAGAACAGATTTGCACGTATACTCAATAACGTAAATCTGCCGTCAGTACATTTCCATTCACTTCGTCATTACTTTGCTTCGGATTGCGTAAGACTTGGATTCGATATTAAGTCTCTGTCCGAACTGCTGGGACATTCAAACGTCGAAATAACGCTGAATAGATATGTTCACAGTTCATTTGACCAGAAACGTGAATACATGGATAGGATAAAGTTTTCCGTGAAAAACACTACTTTCGCAAAAGACTGTGTTTAACGATGAAAAGAGCGAGATCATTAAGGCTGCAACTATGGGAGTACCATTTGTGTAAAACTAACAAATGAAGCATTATCTACTCTCCTATAGACATACAAGCTATACAATAATAACGCACATTTTGTAAGAAAAAATCGAAAAAAACAGTTTTTAAGACTGCAAAAGTAAGGCTGCAAAAACGCGGTATATTGCAGCATATCTCACTAAGATGACCTTCCACCTGTATTATATCACATATCAGGTGAAAAAATCAAGGCGGTAATTATGGAAAACGTTTTTGAATTCTACGACTCTGTAAAAGAACAAGAAGTTGAATGGCTTTGGTATCCATATATCCCTTACGGAAAGCTGACGCTGCTTGAAGGAGATCCAGGCGAGGGAAAATCGACCTTTATGCTTCATATTGCGGCTCTTATTACCAGAGGTCAGGATATGCCTGACGGATTCAAGGTTGAGAATCCAGAATATGTTATTTATCAATGCAACGAAGATGATGTAGCTGATACTATAAAACCTAGGCTCAAGTCTGCTGGTGCTGACTGTTCTAAGGTAGCATATATAATAGACGATAACAGCAGCCTCACGCTAAACGATCAGCGAATAACGCAGGTATTAGAGGAAACTCATGCAAGACTCCTAATTCTTGATCCTTTTCAATCTTTTTTGATTCAGGACGGAGATCTGCACAGCGTTGGCAGAATGAGAACTACTCTTGGTAATTTGGCTGTTATAGCATCAAGATACCGTTGTGCAGTGGTGCTGATAGGTCACATGAATAAGTCTGCAACAGGAAAAAGCTTATATCGTGGACTCGGAAGTATTGATATAGCAGCTATTGCCAGAAGCGTATTAATGGTAACTCGTGATGACGACGATCCTGAAATCCGATATATGATACCGATCAAATCAAGCCTTGCTCCCGAAGGTTCTGAAGTTGCTTTCAGGATGAATAGAGCAATCGGATTTCAATGGCTGAAGAACAAGAATAAAAATCATAAAAAGCATCTTAAAAAGAGCGATGTTGCAGAAATCCTAACCAATATGCTTGAATATGGCGAGCTCACCAGCGGCGTTATAATTCAGAAGATCCAAGATCTTGGAGTCTCAGAACGAACACTATACACTCTCAAAAAGGAACTTGGAATCAAATCGTTCCGTAGAAAAGGAGTCTGGTATTGGCAGCTCCCTATTGCAGATGAGAGCAATTAAGCCATTAGTAATCATTTTAAGGGGTAATACAATGAATAATGATGAAATGATGATCGTAGGAGAAATAGAAGATAAAGCTGAATATGATAATGACGGTATAATTCAGCTTGATGATAATAATCAGAATATTTTTCGCCGGCATATTATTGACGATCCGCGAAGGAAGCAGCTTGTAAAGCACCGGTTATGGCTAGAAAGCATCCAGCACGAGTATCCTATGCCATATATACCGTATAAAATCGGTGTATACATACGATATTATAACCAGACCAAATATGATGATTACCTGGAGAAGCATATACAACAGTTTACAGATGATATTTCTTTGTCTCCTAAGTGGACGCTTGTGGACTTCTATATTGATAACGGTGCCAAAGCTCCAAGAATGGAGAATGCAAAAGAATGGTGTCGGCTTGTAAATGATTGTTTTTCGGGAAAAGTTGACCTTATTGTAACACAGAAGCTTGGAAATGTGTGTAGCGATCCTGATGAAATATCATTTCTCGCTCGGATACTTGCAACTCAGAAGCATCCGGTTGGTATGTATTTTATTTCCGAGGATATATTCACATTAGCTTCATATTATAGAGATGATCTCAGCGATAGGTCAATGATACCTGCAGGTATTGAGCCTCTTCCAGATGATGAGCTGGATACATTATTGTTTTCAGATGGACTCAAAAACGAGCAGAATATTCAAAACGTATTAATACAGGTTGGTGGTGGACATAATGCCTGAAATGACTAAGCAACAGCAAAGAGAGCGCGTTAAAAGAAGAGTCGGTTCTGCTGATACTTCCAATCATACATATTATCCCGAAAAAGAAAACAATCAATATGTGAAAACAGATGCGTTTCAGCTTGTAGGGATATATGCAAGAGTATCTACGGATAATCCAGCTCAGACATCTTCCTTCGAGCTTCAACAGAAATACTATGAAGATATGGTAAGCAGAAATCCCAACTGGAAACTTGTCAAAATCTATTCTGATGAAGGAAAATCAGGAACTACTATACAGCAACGGCCGGGATTCCAAGAGATGATAGATGACGCCGTACATGAAAAGCTTCATTTGATAATAGTTAAGAATATATCCAGATTTGCCCGAAACACAGTTGAATGTCTCAGTACTCTAAGAAAGTTGAGAGCTAAAAAAGTCGGAGTATACTTCGAATCCGAAGGCATATATTCTTTGAATAGTGACAGCCATATAGCTCTTTCAACTTCTGCTAACCTTGCTGAGCATGAAAGCCGCTTGAGAAGCCGAAGTATGGAAACATCACTGAGAATGAGACTGGATCATGGGCTACCGCTAACGCCCGAACTCTTAGGTTTTGTTAAGAACGAAGACGGGAAATTGGTCGTTAATCAGGATACGAGGAATATTCCAAAGCTTATGTTCTTTATGTACCTCTACGGCTATTCTACCCAGCAGATAGCGGATATCCTTATTAAGCTATCAAAGAGAAGTTATCTTGGCAACATAAAGTGGACAGCTTCCGGAGTAGCGCGGACGCTTAGAAACGAGCGATACTGCGGCGATGTACTGACAAGAAAACGGTTTAAGGAATTCGCACCGGATGTTGACAAACAGAAAACATTCAAGAATACCGGGGAAAAACCTCAGAGTTATTATAAAGACGATCATCAGCGGATAATCTCACATGATGATTTTATAGCTGTTCAGCGTATTATGAATAACGCAAGATTCGGAGGGACTTCGTTATTACCTGAGCTCAGAGTTATTCCTGAAGGATTACTCAAGGGCTTTGTGATAGTTCATCCTAAGTGGGGCAGCTTTACAAAGGAAGATTACATCAATGCTTGTAAAGGCGTTGATACAGACAACTATCCCAACGTAACTGAGGCAGCCGGAGAAGCCGATACGTTCGACCTTAGGGGGTATGAAATCGCTGATTTTAAGTTGTTCGACGATCAGAATATACCTGCGGTCACATTGGGACAGAAAGAAATAAGGTTCAATCAGACCTGTATTAGTAATATGTCTTCGGGTAATTATGTGGAATTATTGATACATCCGCTGAAAAAAGAACTGGCTATACGCCCGACAACTTATAATAACCGGTATGCAGTACAATGGTCGAAAGGGAGCAAGAAGAACGGTGAAACAAGAGGGATAGCTTGTAAAGCTTTTATCGATACTCTGTTTGAGATCATGGGGTGGAATATAGAGTACAGATATAAGCTCTACGGATGTATTTACCATGATGAGAAGGATTGTGCCGGTATCTTTAGTAACATGGATTCCAGTATCCTTATTAACAAGGAAGAATACCTCTCAAATAATGTTATGGCAACTTCAGAAAAGCTGCTTGGAGTTACTGGGAAATGCGTAAGGGCTGTATCAGGTAACTTCGCCAACAACTTCGGGCAGGAATACTATATAGAAAAAACTCGAAGAGAATTATTTGAATTAACAAAAGAACAATGGCAGACAAGAATCGAAGGTCAGATGTGTTCCGCAGGCGAGAAGCTCAATGTTACGCCATACGAGGAACTAAGAGGTTTTATAAAACAAGAATTAGGAGAATTATTCGAGGAGGAAGATGTAAATGAATGCAGTTGAAGATATTCAGAAGGCAGTTATTGCTGACGGTCAGATTCAGCTTGGCTTCTCAACTAATGATGAAGAGACTGATCTGTATAACTATGAAATGGTGAGCGGTGAATTCTTTGCACAAATCAAAGAGCCAGCCTTTACTATCAATGTTAATAAGGTATATGTAAATACTGCTGCAGTACGATTATTGCCTAAAGTAGATCATGTTAAGTTTATGATAAACCGAGATGAGAAAAAACTGGTAATCAAACCGTGCAGCGATATGGATATTCAAGGCTATAATTGGGCAAAAGAAAAAGAGGGCAAGCGATATCCTTCCCATAGAACTGGAGAACCATTTGTTCAGAGTCTATGTATGCTTATGAATTGGAATCCACAGTTCCGATATAAGATAAGCGGAAAGAAGAATAGAGCCAAAGGTGACGGAGAGGAAATCCTTGTATTCGACCTAACATCATTTAAATGCTTTGAAAAAGAGATCTCTGAAGACGGAAAAATCAGTAAAAGACCTGTATTCCCACCAGGATGGAATGGAACGTTCGGTCCTAAGTATGGCGAATCAAATCGTACACTTCAGGTTAATACTTTTGACGGATATACTGTTTTCTCGCTCAAAGGGAAAGAGAATACTGCTGAAACAAGTGCTGCCTCTTCCAATGAAACAGCGTCTCCACAGATGACAGAGGGACAAGAAAATGTGCTTGAATGATTCAGATAATGGAAATACATTAACAATACTTGTAAACACAAAGTATTCGAGGATAACAGTACATAAAAGCACTTTGATCGCTTTGGGACTTCCTTCTTTTATTCAATTGGGATACAATGCAAGCCAAAGAAGATTAATGCTCTTTGGTACACACAAACCGGCGCAGAATACTATAAGGGTTGTGCTTAAGCATAATAGCTTCTGCTATATTCACAGTAGAAGCTTTATGACGGGATTGATGAGCGTAAGCAAGACTATTAATAAAGAGGGTACATATTTGTTGAAGGGAGAGATGAATAGACAGCTATCAGCAGCCTATTTCTCTCTTGACAATGCTGAAAGAGTGCTTGAGTCTACTAATAGAGGTAATTGAAATGAAAAGGCTTTTACATACTGATCCTGAGTTGATACGTTTATCTATACCTATTTCTCAGGAAGAAATGAAAAAACTTGAATCAAATCTTATTGAAAACGGCTGTCTTGAGCCAATAGTCATATGGAACGGAGTCATACTGGACGGACATAAAAGATACAGAATATGTGTTGAGGAAAACATTGATTTTGAAATAAACGATATGAAATTTGAGGATATCAATGAAGCTACCATATGGATCTGTTCACATCGTATCAGTCAATACAGTAGGAAGTCGACACCATATCAATATCTTATTGGAAAGTGGTATGCTATTCAGAAATTAGTGAATTATGAAAAGAGAAAGCGAAGCGGATATATTTCATTTTCTCGGGAATATGTTAAAAAGACAGATGAAACCTATTATCATTACGGTCATACGTCTATTAGTATGGGAAAAGAGTTAGGGATGAATCGCTCAACAATTGAAAAATATCGTAGATTATCTGAGTCTATGGATAGAATTGATATGATAGAACCGAAGCTGTTTCAAGCCATTTTAAGCGGTGACGTTGAATTTAGTCAAAATGAAATAATCCGTATGATGAGATATGATAACAAAACCATAAGCATGTTAAGGCATGAATTTGTTGATCGTAAAGATGTAAAGATGAGAGCTTATGGGAATAGAAAACACAGGAATAAAGTGGTTAATTCGAATGAAGAAGGCAACAATGAGATTACTCTTACTATGGGAATAAAACAGATGCCGAAATTCGATCCTGATATGTCATTGAGAGGATTAACTTTAACGATCCCAATGTGGATCTCAGCCATGGAAAGAGCACAACAGCAAACAGATATGAGTATTGCAACAGAAGATGCAAAGCTTCAGCTTGGTGAAATGTTGATAAGGCTCGATGATAAGATACAAGATGTATTGGAGGTATTGTAATGATTGATGGAGGTATATTATCGGAACAGCAGAAAAAATGCATTCCTGAAGTATCATTTGAGCTTATACCTATACGAAATCTTGTATCAAACCAAGACTATCAGCGCGCTCTCTCAGAAAAACACATCAGAGACGCGTTGGAAGAGTTTGATGTTTATCAGCTTAATCCGGTGAAGGTAAGTAGGCGTGATGGTGTAAACTATGTATTTGATGGTCAGCATACTATCGAAATCGTTGCTGCAGCATCCGGAAGCCGTGATACTCCCGTATGGTGCATGATATATGACGACCTTAAGTATAAGGAAGAAGCTCACATATTTGCAGATCAACAGAAGCATGTTAGAACTTTGCTGCCATTCGAAACATTTTCGGCTCATTTAGAGGCTGGTGATGATAAGCAAATGATAATAGACACTACAGTCAAGTCGTATGGATTAAAAGTAGCAGGCAAAAGACTTCCTAACACGATATGTGCAATCGGTACGTTAGAAAGAATATATGACAAATATGGTATAAACGTTCTTGATACTGTATTAAGATTAGCTGTTGGTGCTTGGGAAGGTGAAACTAATTCATTATCTGGTTCAATACTTATGGGAATAGCCAAAATAATAGTATCCTATGGCGATGAACTGAAAGAAGATATTTTTGTTGATCATGTTGGAAGTGTATCAGTGAAGTCCATAGTAAGAACAGCAAAGGAAAGAAGCCCAGGAGCTTTAGGATATGCCGAAGCAATTGTATTGGCGTATAATAATAAAAATAAGCAAAAATTGGCGTTGCGAGCTCTTCATGGCGGTAAATTCGTTGTAAACGATCCAAATGACTATGGAGATTAATTAAGGAAGCGAAACATTGAATAAGAAACTCGATAGATAGAGCCTCTGAAAAAAAGTCTGCAAAAAATCAGTCAACTGTGATAAAATAGAATTAATATCACAGGAGGCTGATTTTTTATGGCAAGAAGAAAAAGAGAACCAATGAGCGAGGGCAAGAAGAACATCATAGGAATGCTGCTTGAGGAATACGACATCAAGTCGGCTAAGGAGAGTCAATCCCAAATTCTGTGTAAACGAAAAATAGTGCAATAAAAGAGTATATGATGAGACCGATTGTGAAAGCAGTCGATCTTATCTGCATACTGTACTTCATGGTCGTTTTCCCTTTCTGGTTTTATTATTTATATTCTACCAGTTTTTTGGGTGTTTGTCGACTGCTCTTTCAGTATAACACTTCATAATATGAGATTTCTATTGATTTTAGGGCTATATTGTGTTATACTTAGTACATAATAAATGAAATAACAAGTGGAGTGGTAATAAAATGAACGAATTGTCTAAATATTTATGTTTGCTTCTTCGACATAATCCCAAAAAAGCAGAGCTTGACATGGACGAGCATGGCTGGGTATCAGTAGAACAGCTTATAAACGTAGTAAATAAGCATAGTGGCTACGAGCTCAAGCGTGAATTACTTAAACAGATTGTTGCTGAAGATAATAAGAAGCGTTACGAGTTTGATGAAGAGAATGACAAGATCCGAATAGTAAATAAAAAGCTAAAGCTAATATACTTTTATTCGCAGAATATAAGAGGATTTAAAGATAATGAGTTTAATTTCTCATCGAAATACAAAATAAGTTTCAGTAATAATATATTAACGATATCTTGTGGTGACGAGAGATATATTGAGGACTTTTATGGGGGGAATTTAGAGATAAATGCTATTGTCGGCAACAATGGTTCTGGAAAATCTTCGCTTTTAAAGAGGATTTATTCTTTTTTACGTTCAAAAACCATTTCTTGGTGGGGAGATAGCGATAACAAATATATTGTTGTATTTGAAGAAGTAACATGGGACAATTCACGGCTGAAGGTCGTTTCAGCAGGGGAAAACAATAAATGCTATCAAACTGAAATAGCTGGAAACCTTGAAGAAGACCTGATAATAGATCTCTCAGGAGAGGCAAACAGTCTCGATTTGTTTGACAAATTTTTAGAAGACGAACTAACAGAAGTTTTTAACCTCGATTTTGAAATGTTATTGAACCTTAAGAGCGTGTATATAACGCAGGTGCTTGACAAAGAAATGTATAGTATGACAATGTCTGATGAGACTAATCTTTCTACAGCTGGATTGATAAAGGCTAATTCTTCCGTTGACTCTCCAATAAAGAGAGAATTTGTTAAGTATTTCAATAATATAATACTTGATCAGATCGATTTCGTAAATAAGTATTGCTATGCCGAAGATAGTCAAAAGATAGAGCTTCCTTTTAGCGTGAACGATTATGTGAAAATTAAATTTGATTATGACTTGAGGGGCGCTATTGAGGGATTAATGACAAAAAGCGAACATGATAAATATTTTGATGATGAAAAACAAGCAAGAAAAAACACCCAATTTATTATTCGTAAAATCGAAGAAGGCTTAAATATCAATAGAGATGAGCCTAGTTCGGTCTTTGCGGAAGCACTTTTGGCTTCGTATTTGATAGATATAAAAGATATTTATGATTTTTATAAAAAACTTGAATTTAAAAATAAGAATAGCAGTGACACAAGTTTGTTTGATTTGATAGAGCAATGTGTGAATTTACAGGCGAATAATAATAAATATGATGACGAAGAGAATGAAACTGATAGCTGTACACTTCTGTACACATTTCTGAATACCATAGATTTTGAAATGAATAGAAAACTTGATAAGCCTTTATTTTGGGAATTAGTGGATATTTCCGAACGCTACAGAAAATTTCTGAATAAACTTGTCGAAGAATATGGTCTAGAAGATGTTTCATGGAGAGGCCAATCAGATAACGACAGATATCTGCTTATACCTATTAATAAGGAAATATGTAACGATATATACTGTGGCTGGAAATGTGATATATATGAATTCTATGATTCGTATAAGAAAGTTTCATATACCACTATGCTTCTTGATTTTGAATGGGGACTTTCATCAGGTGAGGAGGCTATGCTCGACTTATATTGCAAATTCCATAAAATATATAAAAATTCCAGTAATATAAATAATCTTGTTTTGCTTATAGATGAAGCAGATATGCTTTTTCACCCTCAATGGCAGAAAGATTATATACAGGAGATCAGCAAGGTCGCTGAACAGATATTCTGTGATATGGACAGTGTGCAGATATTCCTTGCGTCACATTCGCCCATAATGTTATCTGATATCCCAAGGCAGAACGTTATCTATCTGAAAAAAGAAAATAAGGGTTCTAAAACTAAGATCGTGCCAAGAGAGAACAGGCATGAAACATTTGGTGCGAATATATTCAGGCTGTTTCAGGATACGTTTTTCCTCGAAAAAACAGGTATAGGTTCGTTCGCTGAAAAAAAGATGGTGAAGCTTCTTGAAGATATTCACAAAATAGGTAAAGATACTTCCCAAAAAGAAATAGACAGGATAAAAAATCACATATGCATTATAGGTGATCCTTATCTTAAACGAAACTTTGAACTTGAATATCATAAGTATCTGGGAATGACAAATTCAACGAAATACGACAAAGAATGGCGCACTTATCTTGAAGAGCAGCTAAGACTTCTTGATGCTGGGGAGAAGAAAGATGATAAAGATCAATAAATGGTTTGATGAAGACATTATTAATTGCTATAAAGATGAGGTTGTAAAAGAAGTAATAAAAAAGACCAATGTTAAATATGGTTCTGATAATATCAAATATATCAATTTCGGTAATACTGATATGTACTGTATAAATGTGGAAGAGCTTCTTACTTCAAAATTGAATGAACTTCGTACTAAATATAAAGGTCTTGATCTTTATATGTATCTTTGCAGACTGAAAAAATATAAAGGGAAAACAAAGATAGATTTTATAGAATATCTATATATGTGGGATACAACAGTAAAAAGGGAAGAAGGAAAATGCATTATTCACTTAAGAGGCAAAGATATTACTATTGATCCCGAAACCAGTAACAGAGAAGAGTTTAAGAATTTGAGAGAGTATGTAATAGAACAGATTAAAAATTATGATAGAGATATTTATGAAGAGCTGATAAATAGCTTTAGTAACTATTATAAAACTAAAAATGATTTTGATGCCTTATTAGATTACATTGACGAATCTCTTTCTGAATGTCTGTGCGAAAAAGACGAAAAATTTGATGCTGCTTCTAAATATGCGTCACAGCCGTACATAATTCATTACGATAAGATAAACGCTGAAATGCGCAATAAACTGTTGTCATCACTTGGAATAAGCGTGTGTCCGTATTGTAATAGACAGTATATAACAATGTGGCATGATGAAGAGGCAGATGATGAGGAGGATCATTCAACAGCTGACCTAGATCATTTCTATATCAAATCTGATTATCCATTATTTGCGCTGTCACTGTTTAATTTTATCCCCTCATGTCAGATATGCAATTCAAGATTTAAGGGTGGAAAGGTGAGAAATACCCTTTATCCCTATGAAGAAGAGTTCGGAAGAAATATTCAATTTCAGCTTGAGCTTGAAGGCCAAACACCTAATGAAGAACTTCAGCTAAAAAAATGGCTTGGAGCTGTCAACGCCTCGTCTGATAAACTGAAATTATCACTTACACATGTTCCAGAATCAGATAGAGATGACTTTTCACTTAAAGTTGATGGCAGCAAAAAACTGTTCAGGCTTGATGAAGTTTACGACTGCCATAAAGGAAAAGCTGTAGAAGTAGTGCTAAAAAAACGTATTTATCTTGAAGGTGCTTATAAGAAATATGTTGATGATTTCTTAGAGAAATCTGATATCCCAAGCATATCGCTCGAAAAATTTTTGCTTGGATATGACTGGAATGACGATAATTTCGATGAACCTTTATCTAAAATGACATATGACATTTTCCATAGTTCTAAATGAAATGAAATTAATAGCAAATGCAATGAATTTACGATAATACTTATATGACTACATTCAGAGGAATAAATGCACTTGTCCCTTTTATCAGCAGAATTGTCCGTCTTATCTTGTTTTGCTTGACGATGAAAGTACCTGTCGATATAATGTTTTTAAGGAGATCAATATGAAACTGTTTGTTCGGGAAAAATGTGATGTCAGTGAGACCGAGGTCGAGATCCGATGCAGAGTCCGCGACAGTGAAGTTAATGAACTGATAAATGAAATCAGTAATACGGGTACGAATGTAATCGGGGAGAGAGATAAGGGCGAATTCTGTCAGGTACCGCTTGCAGGGATAATGTACTTTGAAGCGGTTGAAGGAAAGGTCTTTGCATATCTCAGGAATGACGTCATAAGAGTAAAGAATACTTTGTATGAAGTGGAAGAAACATATGCGGGCAGGCATTTTGTAAGGATCTCCAAGTCAGTAGTTGTAAATCTGAGAACGATCATGAATATGCGTCCGGAAGAGGGAAGACGAGTGCGGTTAGAACTGGACAGCGGCGAATTTCTTATAGTTTCAAAGAATTATGTCGGCTGTCTCAAGAAAGCACTCGGAATGAAGGAGGCAAAGTGATGAACAGAATAATCGATTCTTTTCGCAAGGTTTCTTCCGTAGCTTTTCCGGCGTTCTCAGTCAGCATCATCATTCTTGCATTTGACAGGTATATTACAGGCAACGAATTGTCACCGACTGATGTCTTCGGGTTGGCCTGGATGTTCATGAGTATCCATATCATAGCGACAGTGATCAGGGCACTTGAGGACTGCCGTAAATGGGCTAGCCTTCCGTACTGGATAAGACGTCTGATCAGTATGCCGCTGTTTATTGCAGTAGTCGTGACCGCCCTGCCGCGGATATTAGATGTAAGCGGCAGATTGAAGTTCTTTGCCGTTCTGACCGGTATTCTTTTTGCAGTAATGTACATCATTGCTTCAATGGTGAATTACTATTCTGAGAAAAAGGAAACAGATGCGATGAATGATGCTCTTTTAAGACTGAAAAAGGAGATCATCGATGATGAATAAGAAGATCAGGAAGGCATTGTTTGCCGCGGGAACTGCGGCTTTTGTGGGATTTGTAGTATTGTTCGGCTATCTCGCCTTCACAGGTGAGAAGATATGTGATCGAATATCACTTGGATATACGGACAGGATACGTATTTCCGACGGTAAAACCGAGGCCACGGGCTCCGGAGTCACCTTCAGGAACGAGAGCGCAACAAAATGCAGAATGAATATCAGATGGGGAGATGAAAGCGAGGAATACAGCTTTCTGACACTTGTAAAGATCACTGAACCGGACGGAGGAGTTGCTGCTTATGTGACAGGTGACAAGGCCGATCAGGAACTGGTATTTGATCTCAAGGAGACAGGCATCTATACCATAAGCAGTGAATACTATACTGACGCCTATGCGTTTCAGGATGCGGTATGGCAGATGGACAAGTCAGCCGAGAAGATTCAGATAGATAACGGCAATACCTTTGACGGCTTTGTATTTACCGGTGCAGACTGTGATACAAGTCAGACCTTTGAGATCAGGATCATAACACTGAGGTGATGGTTATGAAAAGAAAGAAACTCCTTATGGTGTTATGTCTGTTTCCGGCAGCGGTCATATTGTATATTATCCTACACGAAAGCGGTCATGCAATGGTTATGCTTCTGGCCGGTTCAAGGATAACAGAATTCAGTATCATGCAGGCTCATGTTTCATATGAAGGCGGATGTTATACGGACTATATGGCCATGTGGCGTGATGCTAACGGTACGCTGTTTCCGCTGCTCGTATCTTTCATCTGTATGCTGTTCTATAACAGCAGGAAAGCTGGCAGAGTGTATCACATGATAAGCCTTTATATGTGTCTGATTCCCATTGGATCATTACTGGCATGGGTTTTCATACCTGTATTGTACATTCACAGCAAGGCACCTGCGGCAGATGATGCAACAAAGTTCCTGAATGTTTTCTCATGGTACGGAAGCCCTGTACTTGTGAGCTTTGCGGCACTTGTGCTGATTATGGCCGTGACGGTATTATTTGTGAAGAAAGGCATTTTCCTAGCTGTGATAAGAGCAGTTACCGCAGAACGTACAGAAGGAGAGTAGTCAATTAACTGCTCTCCTTTTTAGTGTAGGGAATAGATAATCTTTCGGCTGTCTTCCTTGATTTTTCAACAAATATGTGATATACTGTTAACAACTGCTGAGGCTCATCAGCAAAGAAAGTGTGCTAAAAGATCGTCCCCGCATTTGCGGGGATATTATAAGGATATTCCCGAAGAAATAAGACGTTTCTGCGACAGTCGTATTGACATCTCTCTCAAGGAAACTGCACGTGAATTTAATCTCAAATATAAAAACACCTGATATGACTTTTAGCTTCTAAAATATAACTCCATGTGCCATTCACACATGGAGCTGAATTTACAAAGCAAAAAAACAGTTACATATTTTTTGTGATATGATTGTTTTGACAAAGTCCGAAAATTAGTCATTTGTCGTATGTCATCTTTTTAGTCATGAACTTACATATTTCAAATGCCTGTTTTTCGCTGAAATGCCGAAATACAGGCATTTGTTTTTTATCTCTTTTGCAGTTTCAACTGCGCGTGTGACGATTTAACTGCATTTTGTCACACGAAATTCCAACAAAATCACACGAATCCAAGGTGGTATCATACTTGTTTTTTATTATGCGCAAGGAAATAATTTTTTGAAAAATGTTAAATCTTTTGCGCAAATATTTCTTTAGGAGTTGATACAATGAATATTGATAACACACTTTATACTGGCAAACCTGCCAAGCGGCGTTCAGATGTTGAAATGGCCATATACGATATACTTGATTCTCTTGGTATAGATTACAAGCGTGCTGACCACGACCACGCAGATACTATGGAGGATTGTCTTGCTATCGAAAAGGTACTTGGTGCTAAGATATGCAAGAACCTGTTTCTCTGCAACCGCCAGAAGACCAGCTTCTATATGCTCCTTATGCCAGGTGATAAGCCATTCAAGACCAAGTTCCTGACATCGCAGCTGAACTGTGCCCGTCTATCCTTTGCGGAGGCTGATAAGATGCAGGAGTATCTGCATACTATCCCTGGCTCAGTATCAGCACTGGAGCTTATATTCGACACGGATAACAACATACAGCTCGTCATAGATAACGACCTTATGAGCGATGAATACATTTGCGGACATCCGGGTATCAATACTTCGACAGTCCGCCTCCTACGAGAGGATATGCTCAAATATGTCCGTGCGGCTAAGCATGAACCAACATTCATTGACCTTCCAACGGAGTGATATTATGCGTATATTTGCATTGGAGCTTGATAACGACATCAAAGGTATAGAACGCAGAAAAGCATATATCGAGGGGCTTATTGAGAAACTTCCGAAGCCTGATATCGTAGTTCTGCCCGAGCTTGCCATATGCAGTTATATGGCAAGTCAGAAGATATGGAAACTTGCAGATGACTGCGGTCGTGACGCAAGCCAGTGGACTATAAGCATAGCAAAAAATACAATACCTATATCGGAGCAGGCTATCTCGACAAGGAGAACGGCGACTACTATAACCGCTATATGATCGCAGGTCCTGACGGTGTATGTGGTGTTGTTACCAAGTCTGAGGGCGAATCAGCAGTTTTCAAGCGCGGGGACTTCGGCAGTATTATTCATACTCCATTGGAAATGTTGGTGTGGGTATATGCTACGATTCACGCCGCAAGCACTTCTATGATAACATCAGGAATGACGAACTTTCACTGATACTATTTCCGCATGGTTCACCTGCAGATCCGAATAAACCAAATAAAGAACGCAATGAAAATGACAAGCGCTGTATGGCTTATATTGAGGCATTCGGAGTCCCTGTTGTCTATGTGAACAGTATAGGTGAGCTTGAATATATGCCTGGCAAAATGGGCGCAATGATGAAAAAATATGGTTTCAGAATGAATGGCATGAGCAGGATATATGCTCCAGAATCTGTACCGATAAATACGGATATCACCGATGCTATCGATGCAGAGGTCGATATTCAGCCTAAGAAAATGTATAAAGAGATACAATTCTATGGTGAGGATATTTTACGCGGCAACTGGCTGTTCAAGCACTTTATCCTCAAACCTGATACAGTGGCAGGTATCAAGTCTTATGAGAACGAACATAAAAAGAAATAGTAATTGTATATGAGAAATCATGAACGTGATGAAGGTTCGAATCCCTCTCTGTCCGCCAGAATATGAAAATGCACATAAATGGGACAATACTTATTTAAGTGTTACAAAAAACTATAATCAAAAACATATATGCCGAGTTGGAAATGACTTTTATTACACAATGCCTGACGGTGTTTATAGGTATGGAAACAAAGATGTTGTGCAGAAGATAAAAGAACCTATTATTTATGCTAATAAAGATATTCTTTATGTGTATTCAAATGAATCAATAACTGCTTATGACATAGAATTAAAAAAGATTCAAGAGTATAAATCTGTTGGCGATCTAATAAATTTTTCGGTTGAAAATAATAAGATAATTACTTTTGATACGGGCAAAAAGCTCCATATTTATAATATGAGCAGTATGATTGAATATGATATTCCTACTGATTGTAGAATTCTGGACGACGGAAGTCTTTCTTTTAAAAAAATCGATGATATGTATATTATTGAAAGCATAATAAAGCATGATAATTCATACGGTGAATTTGTATTTGAAAACGGAAGTGCATATTCAACTGCCGAAATATGTATGCACATTCAATTGCATTTTTTAATGAGGATTTTGTGATAATTACCCAGGAAGGCGCATATCTGGATAAGTATTCCTTCAGAGAATATGATAAGATTGAAGAACTAAACTTAAGAGGGTACAAAGCGTCACTTGTTGACTTTTCATGGGATAATAATAAACTAATTGGAATCTTATCTAATTCCAGACATGATCCACATGATGATGAGTTGGAACGTAATAACTTAAAAAATCACATCTCTGATACATTGGCGTTTATTGATTCGAATTCTATGACAATAGAACAGGATTATGCAATGCGTAAACAGGAACGGATTCTATATGTCGATACTGACAAAGCTATTACGTTTTATGATGGCGAATACATTTCATATTCTGTTGATGACTGGAAAATAATAAAAAAAGAAAGTGCTGATGAAATACAGCCTGGTGGTCAGTATTTATTTGAAGACTATGGAGACTATATCTTTGTATTTCAAGGCAACTTTGTATTTCAAGGCAACTCTAGCAAGCTGATTAATATAATATCAACCACTTAGTATAGATAAGTATCAAAATAAAACAAAAAGGTAGAGTAGTTCGTTTGAGTCTATTCCAAGAATGTGTAAAGCATTGAAGTTATTGCTCACTTTGATACAATCATAACTGAACATTGAGCAAATAAACAGCTCCTGTCTTAACTGACAAGAGCTGTTTGGTTTTTACATAGAAAAGCACATTAATGTGTTTTTCGCTGTAGTTTATTTTGATACAATTTAACGGATACACGAAAATGCACCCAAGCTGGGTGAAAGTGTTACCAGCTTGGGTGCAAGGGTAAAAAAGAACGGCACTACGCCATTTCAGCGCAGTGCCGTTTGATGATATATGTTATTTTTTGAGGTTTTCACTATAAGAAAGTCCGGAGCCATCCTTCCATTCGCGGTATTATAACATTTTTCAGAGGTGTTGTAAATGCTTTTGTAATGTGGTATAATGATAACATCAGATTTGATGAGTAGGTGTTGGTATGACGGATTGTCTGATAGTTGCAGCAGGTGGAGCGATAGGCGCTGTATGCCGATTCTTGATAGGTAAGCTCCCTATAGGCAGCAGTGACGGATTTCCGATGAAAACGTTTATAGTGAATGTATTTGGCTGTTTCCTGATTGGTCTTGTGGCTGCACTCGCATTGAAACAGTTTTCAGCGTCTCCTAAGCTCGTGCTTTTCCTTAAAGTCGGCATCTGCGGAGGCTTTACAACGTTTTCGTCCTTTGCTCTTGAAACAAGCGGGCTGATGGAAAAAGGCTCATATATTACTGCTGCCTCGTATATCATTTTGAGTATCGCAGTTGGAATATCAGCTTTGTTCGCAGCGCAGAACATAGTTGAAAAAGCGTTCTGAGTGCAGGTGAAAGAATTGAAAATATTAATAGATGCAGATGGCTGTCACGTAGTTGAAATAGCAGTTAGTACAGCAAAGCGATATGGACTTGAAAGTACAATAATATGCGATTCAGCACATTCTGTTCAGCGTGACGGTGCTGAAACAATAATCGTTGATAAAGGAGCGGACAGTGCAGATTTTCGGCTTGTCAATCTTGTAAGTTCAGGAGATATCGTCATTACTCAGGATAACGGACTTGCGGCTATGTGTCTTAGCAAGCGTGCAGTAGTTCTCAATCAGGACGGCAAGCAATACATCGAGGGAAATATTTCGGGCCTGCTCAAATTCCGTGCAGTATCTGCAAGAATACGCAGAAGTGGCGGACGAACAAAAGGAATGCCTAAACGTACTGCTCAGCAGGATAAGGACTTTGAAAAGGCTCTGATTAAGCTGATGGAGGCGGGTATATGAAGATATTGAATTACTATGGCTTTAATATTCAAGCTTGTTATGGAGAATTAACAAACATAAAGAAGAATACTGATGTTTTGCTTCCGATAATAGAAGAAAAAACATGGATGCAGCGTAACCAGAGACGAAGCCACAGCTATAACGCTGCGCTCCATATAAATGATTGACAATGGAGAAAAGCTATGAAACTGATCGCAATTCTTATGTTCGGACTCATTGAGATCACCAATGGGGCCCTAATTGGTTTTATGATATGGGGACAATTTGCTTGGAGTTTTAGTCAAGGAGTGTTTGGGCGTCTGGGTCTCCTTGTTCTCACGCTTTTTTACGGGCTGATCTGGCTCAGATTACTACAGATGATGATCGTACGCATACGAGATTATGTGAAGGAACACCGCAGAGCTTGACATTATGATCAACAAGAGGAGCGGCTTCACCTTGGAGGATATTATTTGTTTTTCTGTACTTGTGTTATAATATTCCTGAAATAAGGGCGGATACCGCTGAATAACGGAGGATTATATGAAATTTGACCCTAATGCAATGAATTATGTTTTCAGCACCGAGCAGGAAATTACCGCGGAAGAGAAGTCGCAGCTTCGGCAGCAGCTGCTGGCAAACGCATTCAAGCCTATCGCCGGTGATAGATCATCGCTGATGAAGAGCATTACAGCCGCTGCTTTTTTCACAGTCTTCCTTGTTGCAATCATTGCAGCAGTCTCGACAGGTCATGTCTTGATCGCTGCATTCATCTTCGGACTGATGTTCTTCATCGGGGGAGTGGTTATGCTGATTTCCGGTACGCAGGATACATACACTGCCGACAGGAACAACCTAAGACCAAAGCAGAATGCTTTGTTTGTCCTGCTGTTTGGTGTACTGATAATGTCAGCTCCGCTGCTCATCTTTTACGTCAGCAGAAATGATTCCTCGCTGAGTACAGGAAATATTATCGTTTTATTGGTAGGAGGCTGCTTTGCTCTTGCGGGAGGCTTTTTCGTGATTTCTGAAATAGCGGGGCTGGTCAAGTCATCAAAGGGTTTCGGAGATGAAACTGAGGGCGAATGTATAGGCTATGTGCGCTGCTTCCACACCACTAATAAAAATCACCACACTACACTGGTGACATCTCCTGTTTACGAATATTACTATGAAGGTCAGCGCCTTCAGGCGATCGGAAATGAGAACTACATCGGCACGCCGCCCATAGCAGTAGGCGAGCA
Organism: Ruminococcus sp. YRD2003; assembly: GCA_900109435.1. Lineage (GTDB taxonomy): Bacteria > Bacillota > Clostridia > Oscillospirales > Ruminococcaceae > Ruminococcus > Ruminococcus flavefaciens_G. The sequence continues at coordinate 44,973 of FNZT01000019.1, forward strand.
CAGGATCATTAACGTTGACCCGAAGGATCCCTATGCGATATTTGAGCAGAACGAGAACAGAAGAAAGGCTCCGACAATAATTGGCATTCTCTTTCCCTTGGTTTTCGTTATTGTGGGACTGGCGCTTATATGGTACGGCGCGACTCAGCACATAGAGCCTGTTAATTCGTCGGTTACTGATGGCAAATCTTCCATCACCGACAGCTATGTTCAGAACAAATTCGGACTTGGAGTGAATGATTGGTCTATAGCGGAATACACAGTAGTCAATGCAACTGAGGAAAGCGACGGCTCATGGCTTCTCGAGCTCTCCAACGGCACATACCGCACAGACTCCGATGGCAGCATCAAGAACAGCCATAATATCGGTTATCGGTTCTATGAGCTTACCGACAGCAGCGGCAAACCATTAGCTTCATTCGCTTGTGATAAGTGGAAATATGACGGCAGCAATGAATGTATTTCCTATGAATAGAAGAAGCTTTTCCTGATGATACAAACAAACCTACCCGAATATGCACGTTCGGGTAGGTTTTTCATTGAATAATGACTTTTTGAGCGAATAATCGTATAATAGAAATATAGGAAGATTTCCATATCGGTATTTATTTAGTGGTTTTTACAGTGGAAGACAAAAAAATACTGTGAGGTATTTATAAATCATGCACCTATTTCCCTTTAACAGGGGTATTGTTTATTGCGAAGACCGTAAATGATCCGCAGAGTTTCAACAAAATCTACAAGAATATGTATGCTGACATTGATGCTCCGAAGCAGGAGCAACCCGTTCCCGAGGAAAAGAAGGAAGAACCCTTCACCATTCAGGGACAGCTCAAGAAGGCTCAGGATGAGATAAGCGCACTCGGCGACAAGGCGACTGTTGAGAATATGGCAAAGCCTCTTTCAAAGATAATAACCTGCACTAAGATACAGATGCTTCAGAATAAGGGAACGTTCAACCACATTACCGAGGAACAGTTCAACAAGATAGATGAAGCAGGCACCTTTAAGGACCCGAGTTTCAAGGCAATGCTTGACCGTACAGAGCCAAGTGTTCTTGCATCGCAGGCAACAGCCGACAAAGGACAGAACCTTTTTGGTAACTACCAGAAAACCACTTCCACGGTAAAGACTGAGGAAAATGCCAAGAAAGAAACCGAGCGTACAACGGTTAAAAATACTGAACTGGGTGAGCGTAAGACTATAAAATAAGCACTGGCAGATCACCCGAAAAAGCTTGATCTGAATACACATATTATATGTCATCTATTCTGTAGACTATTGCCAGCGCCAAGCGGGCGCGCGCAAATTCGCGGTTCAGTTTTTCTGAGCCGCGAATTTTTTGTATTATGAAAACCCCCGGCTAGGCCGGGGGTTCAAAAGAGCTTATAGCTATAAGACTTGAAAGAAAAACTCCTTTTGATTACAATATATTTGCGGCTACCAACTGCAAAAGAATAATCAAAAGGAGGTCATCACAAAGTGAATGACATACATAGTTTATCACATTCAAAGTGGAATTGCAAGTATCATATAGTGTTTGCCCCGAAATATCGAAGGAAAGTATTCTACGGGGAAAAGAGGTGTGAGATAGGACAGATGCTGAGGCAACTCTGCAACTGGTACGGAGTAAATCTGCTTGAGGCAGAAGCATGTCCGGATCATATTCATATACTGGTGGAGATTCCACCGAAGCATGCTGTATCATCATTTATGGGATACTTGAAGGGAAAAAGCAGCATAATG
>FNZT01000022.1:0-12596 GCA_900109435.1 Ruminococcus sp. YRD2003
TTCGTTTACTATAACCCGAGCGACGACAAGCAAAGCTGCGTTGTGCGGACTATGACTAAGCTCACGGGCAGGGAGTACGACGCGGTGAAGTCGGAGCTGACTGAGCTTGCGCAGGAGCTCGGCTGCGGGACGTACAACGATGAAGCTGTTTTCGAGCGGTATATGGAGAGTCATGGCATATCCAAGCTGAAAGAATATGATGAAATAAAGGTTGGCGCGCTCGAACTGAAAGGCGGCGTTTACTGCGTCCACTGCACGAATCGCGAGGGCTTTCACCACCTCCTGCCCGTCGTGGACAACGTGATATATGACAGGCGCGACGACAGCCGCGAGCTTTACGTCGTTGCTGTCTACAAAAAGCAGGAATAACACTAAAACGGCGTCCTTGAGACGCCGTTATTCTGTAAAAGAGCAATTTTTATGTAGCTTTTTGAAAAATGGTATGTTATAATCAGTATATCATTTATTCACTGGGAGGGAGGCTTCTATGAAAAAATCATTTAGCATGGTATTATCTGCTGTGATAGGCGGCGTATCAGTCATGCCTGCGGGAGCGTCCGCGGCTGATGTCCCGCACAAATTCACCGCTTCTTTCACACCAACAGCCAGATTCCTTCAGGACTGGGACGAGAAACGCTGGGAACAGGAGTTCGCTGACGCCAAAGCTGCGGGCTTCGACTCGCTTATTCTGCAATCTTCAATGGACTATATACGCGAGAGTTGTAACGGAAATGAACAGGACCCCGCGGATTACGAGTACACCGCGAAATACTGCCTGTTCCCGACGAAGGCGGAGGCTGACAAGCTGCCGACAGTCAACGGCGGCGACGGTCTGGAGCTTGCGCTGAAAGCGGCAAAGGCTAATGATATGCAGCTCTGGCTGGGACTGGTCAGCGACGATATATGGTGGCAGTATTGCTACGGCGAGCCGACAAGCTATTTCTCAGAATGGAGCGCTGATAATGCCGAGCTTTGCAGCGGGCTCGTGACCGAGATGTGGGACCGCTACGGCGAGGAGTACGGCGACCAGATAGCGGGCTGGTACTACAATAATGAGATATGGAACATTGAGAAGGCGTGCGACGGCTCGAATGCCGATGAATATGTGTGTACTATCGGCGAGAATCTAAAGGCGACTGTTGACGCGATAAACGAGAGCTGTCCCGAAAAACCGCTGATGATAAGCCCGTTCTTTACTGTCAACGATACCACTCCGCAGCAGTTCACCGCCTTCTTAAGTGACGTTTTAGGTACTGCGGGGATGCGTCCGCACGACATCTGCGCCATGCAGGACTGCGGAAACTATTCCTATTCTCCCGAGGTGGTGCGCGAGTGGGCAGAGGCGCTGAAAACGATGCTGGACGGACATATGCACTTCTGGATGAACAACATCTGCTACGTTATGGACTTCACGTATATGCGCAGCGAAAAAATAGAAATAGATGACTTTCGCAGGAATTATCAGGCTACGGCTGACCTCGCCGAGGAGAATATAATCCTTTCGTGGAACTTCCACTTCGCTCCCGATGAGGACAGAATGAAGCAGTTTTCGGACTTTGTCGGCGAGAGGACTGAGGGTGATGTCAACCTCGACGGCAAGCTGACTGTTGCCGATATCGTGGCAGTTCAGCGCTGGCTGCTCGGAGCATCGGACGCTCGTCTGAGAGACTGGAAGGCTGCTGACTTCTGTGCTGACGGAAGGCTCGACACGTTCGACCTTTGTCTGATGAGAAGTGCGCTCGTTCAGGCGGTCAAAGAGCAGGATGCGGTCATAGTAAAGAACATCGACGAACTTCGTGAGGCAGTGAAAAACGCTAAGGCAGGCGATGTGATAAAGGTCGCCGCAGGTGTTTATGACTGCTCGAAGGGAAAGATACTCGCTGAGGCTGACGGCACAGAGGAGGCTCCGATTACTCTTGAGGCTCTCGACCCGAGTGCTCCGCCGCTGCTGCACGCGACCGATACGGCTCACGGCTATATACTGCACATTACGGGCGATCGGTGGGTGATAGACGGTATAGACTGCAATTACGTGCAGAAGGGCATTGTTCTCGATAACTCCAACCATACAGTGATTCAGAACTGCGAGATATCCGAGACGGGTACCGAGGCTGTCGCTATCCGCGACGGAAGCTCCTACTGTACGGTGAAAAACTGCAATATCCACGATACAGGTCTTGTTACTCCAGGCTACGGCGAGGGCGTATACATCGGAAGCTCCAAGGAAAAGACAGAGTTCGATTTTAAGTGCGACCACAATAAGGTCATCGGCTGTACGTTCAAGAACGTCGCCGCCGAGCACATCGACGTCAAGGAGTATACGACCGATACCGAGATAAGCGGCTGCACATTTTATGGCGACGGTATGTCGGGCGAGAATTACGCGGGCAGCTTCATCGACATCAAGGGCAATGACTGCTTCGTTCACGATAACATCGGCTACAGGAACAAGAATCCAAAGATAGTGGCGGCGTTTGAGATACACGAGCAGGTCGAGGGCTGGGGATACCACCACGTCTTCGAGAATAATACGCTCTACATGGATCAGCCATACGGCGCGGAGGATACTTCACGCAGGATATATGTGGTTGACGGCTGGTTCAGCGATTTCTCCGTAAAGGGCAACAAGGTCGACTACGGTGAGGGGCTTGTCCCCGCAGACAGTGCGGAGTTCTACAAATCCGAACATGTTACTTTCATGGATTGAATAGCGAAAAAAGGGCATCCCGAGGGTGCCCTTTTTCTATCTGTACTTTTACGTTATTTCGCAACAATGAGCTCTCTCATAAGGCAGAGGTCGAAGGTGTCGAGCCTGCCGTCCTCGCAGAGGTCTCCTGCTTTCCAATCCCTGAGCCTTGCGTCCGATGCGCCGACGAGCCACCTGCTCATCAGCACGAGGTCAGCTGCCTCGAATCTGCCATTTGCATCGACGTCTCCGCGCACAGCTCCGTCATCGGGGGTCTCGCTGCCTGAATATGTGATGTTCGGCTCGGGGGTCTCCTTGAAGCTCAGCTGAACGTAGTCCACCGCTCCGCGGAAGCCCTTGCCGATGACCGCGGTATCATGCTCTGATGCGCTCATCACATCAGCCGCGGTAAGTGTTGCCTCCCTGCTGTCCGCGACCTGACCGTTTATCAGCAGAGTTGCTTTTCCGCCGATGATACGGACAGTTATCCTGCTCCATTCGCCCTTACTCAGCGAAGCGGGAGCTGTGAGCTTTTCGGTCGTATTTCCGTCTGTGAGAATGAGCTCTGCCTTTCCGTTTTTATTCGAGGGCGTGAAGCTTATATAAGCCTTATCATCGCCGAAATGAATGAGCTCCTGATTATCGCTGCCGCCCTTCCAGAGCGCTGCGAGACTTATCTGAAGATCTTCCGACCTGAGCGCTGACTCGTCAAGGATAAGGCAGTCGTCACCTCCGCTGAGATTCAGAACCCCCTTCGCCGAAGTGCGCTCCTCCGCCCATTCAGCACCGAACACACGAGCACTTGTCGCGGTATATTTATCCTTTGCCCAGTATCCCGAGCTATCGGCAAAATCGTATGAAGCCGTGTAGCCGTCAGATGTCGCGTGCCAGCCTTTATCATCGAGCCAGCCGAATCCGACACCGCTGTCCTTTGACTGGTCATTGGAATAGTCTCCGTCGGTGATAGCCTGTCCTGAGAACGTGCCCGAACCGTAAATGTAGGAATTTCCCTTTATCACGGCGTTGTCTGTTACATTCACTGCCTCGTTGATGTATGCCTTCTGACATACCATCGCATTTCCCGAGACCTTGCAGCCCGTAGCAACAACTGCACTGTCGGTTATGACAGCATTTCCGCTGACCTCAACATTTCCCGATACCCAGCCGTCCAGATATATCCAGCCGCCGCCGTTCACTACTGCGTGACCGCTTATCACGGCATTGTCCTTTACGACTGCGCTGCCTGCAACGACTGCATAGTCCTCAACGCGGACATTTCCCGAAACATCTGCTGTTCCGAGCACCATCGCATTCCTGCCGACATATACGGTATCCGCCACCTTCGCCGTGTCAGCTACCCAGCCGCCGCCGTTAGGGTGAACGTGTCCTCTTTCCTTCGTATATCCGCCGGACTGCTGCACATCAGCGCCTGTGAGCCTTATCTCATAGGGATAGCGTCTGCGCTCGTCACTGTCCCTGTACGGTGCCGTGTCTTCCTTGCTGAAAGCATTTGCCATACGTATCTCAGACGGCATTGCCGAGACAGTGATATAAGCCTCAGCCGCTCCCGACGCGGAAACGCTCATACTTTCACCGCTTCCGAACAGGTCGGAATAGGACTCCCTGCCGTTTCCGTCAACAGTAACGATACAAGCCTGCCAGCCTGCGGTGCTGTCATCGGATACGCCGCGGAAGTCAACGGAGATATTATCGCCTGTCACCTTCAGAGGTATCACATTGATACCTCCCTGCATCGGCGCCTCTTCCTGCGGAGACCTGAGCCAGCCTGTACCGTTGTCCTCGGGGACAGTGTAGAAGAGGTTCCAGTAGTAAGGCGACTCGGCAAGCTTTTTCTTGAACTCAGCCTGATATGCCTGTTTTGCACCAAGATCAAACGTCGCCATACGCTTTGCATAGCTGCCGAAAATGAACTGTGCGCTGTTTCCGCTCAGACGGGCTATCGTTGTGAACGGGTGCTCATTTGGTTTGGCTTCGGAGATCATGCGCTTCACAAAGTCAATGCCGAGACCGTCGATATTATCCGGATTGTACGAAAGATAAATGAGGAACGGCCACACCTCATAGTAGTTCCTTCCGTGAGGGAGCGTAAGACTGAGATTGCGTATATACGGCTCGAACCATACCGTTTTCACGCTTCCCTTGTAGTATTCGCTGCCGAGGTACATCTCACGGAACCAGTTCGCGAGCGGCTCCCACCACGCGCCGGTTATGCCCTGATCTACCCACGCCTTCTGCTGCATCGTGACAACGTGTCCGAATTCGTGTGCGATAGTGAGGTCGTCGAGCATAGCTTCGGGACTGATTATCTCGATGCCGTAGCCGTCTTCTGCGCTCATAAATGCCCAGCCGTCAGGATACTGGTCAAGTCCCGTGTAGGTGAGATAGACGTTCGTCTTGTACTTCTGTGTGCTCTTGCCGTAGATGTCTACGTTCATATTCTCCATACCGAGGTACTCGCCGTAGCAGTGCCACAGCTGCTCGTACTCCTCAAGGTTACGCTTGAGAAAAGCGTCGTTCACCTTCCCTGTCGTATCATTATTGCCGTAGAAGATGACGAAATGCTCGGATTCAACGTAATTCGCCGTTTTACAGTAGCCCCACTTATCGCGGATAAGGTATTCGTCCGCTGCATTTGCATCCCCGAAGCTCACACCTGTTCCCGAAAAAGCCGATGTACCGATGACCGCTCCGAAAGTCAGTGCCAGTAATTTCTTTATCCCCATTACGGTTTCCTCCTTTGTCGTATTTCACGAACAGATCTATCTGCTTTTATTATATAGGCAATACCGCACAAAGCCCGCCTGAAGGCTTTGTACTGGATATGCTTGCATATTTTCCGTCATCTTGCACAGAAATTACTTGACATACGTCAGTATGCCTGCGGAATTTCTATACAATCTGACGAATAATCTGTCGGCGCATCTCCAGCACAAGCTTTGTGCGGTATTGCCTATAGATTTGCAATGTATATTTCAATAGTAAAAGCAGCACAGTTTATGTAATTTCCTGCTATTGAGAATTGTGTCAGGCTCGCGCAATATCTCTGTAAAAACGTCTGCGGTGAGCGTGACGAAATGCTTTTCGTCAATAGCCGCGTGTTCTATCGGAATTTTTGATAAGGTCGGAAAAATCTGCCAAATTATACTCACTCCCTTCTACATTATATATTATCAGATTTTTTCTCTGTTTGCAACAAGAAGAGTGTGTGCAGAATTATTTAAGGCAATACCGCACAAAGGCTGCCTGATGGTTTTGTGCAGTATTGCCTATATGGCTCTTATAGTAAAATAATATATGGTATATGCTCCGATAATGCCTCCCCGTATAGAGAGGCGTTCGTTTTTTTGAGTGGGCATAATATGTACGTTTCGTTGGGGAGAAGTTGTATGTGCCTTTATTTCGGTGCGTATTGGCTTTGGCAGTGATATGTCTCTCTGTATTCTTATTACGGGACGTTTAAAGTAAAAGAATCGCAATTTATGGTTAATAAAGTTGCGGATAGCAATAAAAGAATTGTTATCTATTGAGTAAAAATGATATAATATTATTATTCTATTAAAGAAAGAGGTGCTATTTTGGAAAGGAACTATGTAAGAAGAATACTTGCTTCCGTTTCCGCATTGGTCGTCAGCGCAACGTCTTTGGGCATGAATGTCCCGAATACTGTTTTTGCTGAGAGCGGCTCTGCTGCGAATAATCAGCAGCAGCTTCTTGAAGAACATCACTGCGATACCGACCATGAAGAACTGTGTTGCGAGCACGAGCATGACGAGTTGTATTGTGAACATGATCACGACGAATCATGCTCTGATCACGAGCACGAAGAGCTGATTGAACAGCTCGATCTTGAAGAGGCAATCGCCGAAGAAAGCAGACAGCTTTCTGATGCGGGTACCGTCAGGATCGCGCTGCTTGATGCGGGCGTCACCAATTATCAGGTGAGTGAAAGAGTTTCGTTTGTAGATGATGAAACTATCGACAGTACTCACGGCAATGAGATGATGGGTGTGCTGCTGGCTGCTGCTCCCGAGGCCGAGGTTTTCGACGTACGTGTACTCGATGACTTCGGAAACGGTACCGCTGCCGATGTAACAGACGGTATCATGTGGGCGGTATCAAAGAATGCCGACATTGTGTTGATGAGCTTTGCGGGAGCTCAGGACTCCTCCCTCTACAAGGAGGCGCTCGACTATGCCGAGGAAAATGATGTGATCGTTATTTCCGCGGCAGGAAATGAATCGACCGATGAGCCGCGCTTCCCCGCTGCCTATCCGACTGTTATCTCGGTAGGTGCATGGGAATCCGAAGGCACACTATGGTCTGCTTCAAACTATGGCGCGTATGTGGATACTTATGAGGTGTCAAAGTACGGTACTTCGGGAGCTGCTGCGGCTTTTGCAGGAAAAACAGCGGCCGCTCTTGCAGAAAACAGTGAGTATACTCCCGCGCTGCTCAGAGCAGATATGCAGCTGAGCAAGCCTGCTTTTGAGTTTGCAGGAGAAGAGAATGCAGATGCATTCGTTGTTGCTTCTGCGTGCTCACATTCGTTCAACGGTTCGTACAACACCGAATCTTATCCTACTTGTACAGAAAACGGAAAAAAGGTAGGTAAGTGCAACAAATGCGGCGCTGTAGTCAGCACAGTCATCCTCAAGGCTTTGGGACACGACTGGGGCAGATGGAAGACCGTTATCTCTGCCGGCTGTGAAACAGAGGGCTTGCAGGAGAGAACGTGCGCAAGATGCGGTGACAAGGAATCTTCTTATACCAGCCCGCGCGGCCACTCGTTCAACGGCTCGTACAACACAGTGGCATATCCGACTTGTACCGAAGGCGGATTAAAGGTCGGCTACTGCAACACCTGCGGAGCTGTAGTCAGCGAGATCGGCATTGACCCCCTCGGACACAGTTGGGGCAGCTGGGGGACCGTAAAACCCGCAGGCTGTGAGACGGACGGCTGGATGGAAAGAGAGTGCGGAAGATGCGGCGAGATCGAAGGTTCCTCGATCTCAGCACACGGACACTCATTTAACGGTTCATATAATACCGAGGTATTCCCTACTTGTACCGAAGGCGGACTGAAGGTCGGCAAATGCAATACCTGCGGAGCTGTAGTCAGCGAAGTCGGCATTGACCCTCTTGGTCACGACTGGGGCAGATGGACCACTGATAAAGAGCCCACTTGTACAGAAGACGGTACCAGAATAAGAAAGTGTAACAGATGCGACGCTACCGAAACTGAGAAAGCTTCAGCTACCGGTCACACATTCAACGGTTCATATAACACGACAGTATTCCCGACCTGTACCGAAGGCGGAATGAAGGTCGGCAAGTGTGATAAATGCGGCGAGGTCGTCAGCGAAGTCGCACTTGATCCTCTCGGTCACAACTGGGGCAAGTGGACCACAGTCAAGGAATCAACTTGTACCGAGGACGGACTCAGAACAAGGAAATGTACCAGATGTGATGAAACTGACTCGGAAACTATTTATGCACTCGGACATACATTCAACGGTTCATTTGAAACAATCAAGGAGCCTACCTGTACAGAAGCCGGAATAAAAGCCGGAAAATGTACAAAGTGCGGCGAAATAGTAAGTCAGACAGAACTTAAGGCTCTTGGTCACGACTGGGGCAGATGGACTACAACCAAGGAACCGACTTGTACACAGGATGGTACAAGGACAAGAAAGTGTAACAGATGCGGCGTATCCGAAACAGCAAAAGCATCAGCTACCGGTCACACATTCAATGGTTCATATACTACAACTAAATTCCCGACCTGTACCGAAGGCGGACTGAAGGTCGGCAAGTGTGATAAATGCGGCGAAGTCGTTAGCAAAGTCCAGCTTGATCCTCTCGGTCATAACTGGGACAAATGGACTACTGTAAAAGAAGCCACTTGCACAAAGGACGGTTCAAGAACAAGAAAATGCACAAGATGCGATGAGACCGAAACCGAAACTGTTTATGCACTCGGACATTCTTTCAACGGCTCATATGAGACCGTAAAGGAGCCTACCTGCTCATCAAAGGGACTCAAGGTGGGTAAATGTACAAAGTGCGGCGATATAGTCAGCGAAGTCCAGATCCCTGCTCTTGAACACAAATACGGACCGCTCGAAACTGTAATTGAACCAACCTGTTCATCGACCGGACTTGCTTTCAAGTACTGTACGATATGCAACAGAATGGAAACAGTACATCTCTCTGCAAGAGCTCATACCTTCAACGGTTCCTATGTAGTTGTCAAGGAACCCACTTGTACCGAAGACGGACTCAAGGAAGGCAGATGCACAGTATGCGGTAAGGTAGTTAGTACAGTGGAGATCCCCGCAAAGGGCGGAAGTCATACATTCAACGGTTCATATAATACAGTAAAGCAGCCTACTTGTTCCGAAACAGGACTCAAGGAAGGCAGATGCACAAAGTGCGGTGAAGTCGTTTCAACTGCTGTCATTCCCAAGCTTGAACATGATTTTGGTGACTGGCAAGAATTATACTCTGCGACCTGTACAACTTCCGGAAGCAGATACAGAAAATGCAAGAACTGCTCAAAGATAGTCTTTGAAACGATCACTCCTACCGGCCATTCATTCAACGGTTCTTATGAAACAACCGTTGAGCCTACCTGCACAACCCCCGGTGAAAGAGTCGGTAAGTGTACAAAGTGCGGAAAGGTGGTTTCCAGATATTCCATTCCCGCAACTCACAAATATGGCGAATGGACAATAATCACCAACCCGACGTGCGGCGAGAACGGACTCAAAGTTCATGAGTGTACGGTTTGCCGTAAACGTGAGACCGAAGTGATCCCGAAGAGCAGTGAATATCATTCGTTCAACGGCTCATTTGAGGTTATTCCGCCTACTTGTACAGAAGCCGGCGAAAGGATCGCAAGATGTACAAAGTGCGGTGAGATCCTCTCAAGTACAACGATCCCAAAGAAGGGCGGCTACTGCACATTCAACGGTTCATTTGATACTGTTAAGGAACCGACCTGTACCGAAACCGGCTTAAAGGTCGGCAAATGCACAAAGTGCGCAAAGGTGCTCCAGCAAATCGTTATTCCAAAGAAAGATCATACATGGAGTGCATGGGAAGTTACTTCAGCCGGAATCAGAACTCACGTTTGTGAAGTATGCGGTACATCCGAAGAAGAACAGATAACCGAACCCGCTGAACTTGAAGTAGAGGATTGCGGATACTCTGAATTCTATTTCACACCTGACGGTGGATTAGGTGATTCGTATTCATGGCCTCTTTATTATGCAAATACCGATCCTGATACTCTTGAAACAACCGGATTAACATATCTTAAACTCAGTTTCAATACTAATGTTGACTGGACTGTTTCTGCTTCTTCCAATATTAAGGTATTGGATGAAAACGGAAGAACATTGACTTCCGGTCCGGCAGGTGAAAATTTCATTCTTGTTGCTCTTAATTCAGTAAATTTCTCTGCTACGGGAGATGAATTCGGTCCGTATACACTTACTATCAACGCAAAAGAAGAATCCGCTACATATACTCTGTATCAGACAAACTGGTATATTAACGGATGCAGCAAGGAATACTTCGGCACTTGTGATGAGATAACAGATGCACTCGCAAAACTTGGCAACTACGAAGACGCTATCTATGCTCTCAAAGGAAATGTCAATACAAACGGAGCGATCAGAATTTACGAAACCGACGGATTCAGATATCTGGCGGTTAAAACAGTTGCGTACGATGAAAGAAATATTGCTTTACAGTATATAATATACGACGCAACTTGTTATGTTCATCCCGAGACCAAGAATATGAAGATGGATGTTCTGGTTCTTAAAGCCAACGGATTGAAGATCACTGATAACAATCAGCCGATGTTCAGTACAACAGCTACCATGAACGGATGCTATGTGAACTCTACAGATACTGTATATCAAGAGGAAGTTGCATTTGACAATAGTCTCAAAGTTGGTATAGGTACGGGAGCAGGTTTCGGATTATCATTCATTCCTGGAGGTCCGTTAGTCGGGTTCACCATAGGATTGGCGGCTGATACACTGGTCGATGTCGGCGGAGATGCATTGATCAATGTCCTGACAGAAGATAACGGAAACAGCTGCGTTACTACCAAAACTACAGTCAAGCTTAAAGAATCATGTGTTTTGGATACCGAAAACCAAAAGATCGGCGCATATTGTGACACCGAAAATGTATTATCGCCGTCATGCTCCATCAGCTTCTTTATTACAGACGGCGCTAACGCTTCAAAGGCTGTAACAGTAACATCATAAACTATATTTGCAAAACCGGTCTCTGGCCGGTTTTGCTCAGTAAAAACGTGAGGAAGAATTAATGAAAATAAAACAAGTAATTGCAGCAGCTTCAGCATTTGCAATGATTTTTTCAAGCGCTGTATATTCGCCCCTTGCTGTTTCTGAAATGTATCTGAATACATATGCAGCAGAAACAGTTGATACAGGCGGAGACGAAAAAGGTGTAAAATGGTCGCTCGACAGTGACGGAATTCTTACGATCAGCGGGTCCGGCAGCATGACAGATACGACCTATGATGATTACAGTGATCTGATCTCTAAAATCGTGATCGAAAAAGGTGTTACAAGCATCAGACAGGTCGCTTTCTCGTACCTCGAAAATGTCAAGAGTGTTTCGATCGCAGACAGTATTACTTCTGTCGGACCTTATGCATTTACCGGATGCTCCGGGTTAGTATCGATCACTCTTCCCGATTCTGTAACAGAGATAGGTGAAGGCGCATTTGTAAACTGTACACTTCTTTCTGATATCAAGTTATCCGATAAACTTGAATCGATCGGAAACAATGCATTCAATGGCTGCGCTTTTAAGACTATCACAATACCTCCAAGTGTTAAAACGATCGGAAATTACGTATTTGTAGATTGTCAGGAACTTGAATCGATCAAGGGCGTTAAAGGTTCTGTGGCTGAGAAATACGCAGAAGAAAACGCTATTCCTTTTGTTCCTGTTGATGCTCCTGTAACAACTACAGCTGTATCAACTGCTCCGACAGCTACAACTACTTCCACAGCAGTAACTACGGTTCCTGTTCCGGTACACAGCGGCGCAGCAGGAGATTCTGCCAACTGGGTCATTGACAGCGCCGGAATGATCACTGTTTCTGGTTCGGGAAGCTTTACAGAAACCAATTATCTTGAGTACAAGGACTCCATAAAGGGCGTAAGCATTTCTGACGGGATCACTAATATTCCGACATACGCTTTCTTTCAATGTGCAGATATTTCATCTGTTTCTGTAGCTGATTCGGTAACAGAGATCGGAACTTGCGCATTCACAGAGTGTTCCAAGCTCAAGAGCATCAAACTTCCCAAGGCAATAACAGAAATCAGTGACAGCTCTTTTGAAGGCTGTTCATCTCTCGAAACTATCACTCTTCCGGAAACAGTAACAAAGATCTCGGATTATTCATTCTCAGGATGCGCAGCTCTTAACAAGATCGTTATTCCCGAGAAGGTAACATCAATAGGTGCAGGCGCTTTCGCGGACTGTGCTTCTCTCAAGGCAGTTACAGTTCCAAAAACTGTTACAGAGATCGGTGACTGGGCTTTTGCCGGTGTATCTTCCGGTTTTGTAATGAGCGGATACAAGAATACCGCAGCACAGGAATATGCTGAAAAGAACGGCTTCGCATTCAATTGCCTTGATGCTGTAACAACTGTAACGATCACAACGACTACGGCTGCGGCAAGCACGACTGCAAAGGCTACAACTACGGCGGCTGCAAGCACGACTGCTAAGGCTACGACTACGGCGGCAGCGAGCACTACTGCTAAGGCTACGACTACGGCGGCAAGCACGACTGCAAAGGCTACGACTACGGCTGCGGCAAGCACGACTG
>FNZT01000022.1:13095-29920 GCA_900109435.1 Ruminococcus sp. YRD2003
AAGGCTACAACTACGGCGGCTGCAAGCACTACTGCAAAGGCTACGACTACAGCTGCGGCAAGCACTACTGCTAAGGCTACGACTACGGCTGCGGCAAGCACTACTGCAAAGGCTACAACTACGGCGGCAGCGAGCACGACTGCTAAGGCTACGACTACGGCGGCTGCAAGCACGACTGCTAAGGCTACGACTACGGCTGCGGCGAGCACTTCGGCTGCTGCTGCTTCAACAAGCACTACTGCTTCAGCAACCAGCAGCGGAACGGCTTCGACATCTGTTTCCACGCAGACAACTGCTTCCGCAACTTCATCGGAGCAGGGGACTACTACCGCCACACCGACCGAGACAGTCGCTCTCGGCGATGTAAACGATGACGGCAAGATCGACGCTAAGGATGCTACACTTGTTCTTGTGGCTTATTCAAAGCTGTCTACAGGCGTAGAGAACGGATTCTCCGAGGCTCAGGAAGCTTCTGCCGACATCAATGCCGACGGAAAGACCGATGCCAAGGACGCTTCGTTGATACTTGCGTACTACTCGCTTGTTTCAACATCGAAAGAAGCGATCCCGACACTTGCAGAATTTGCGGCTTCAAAGAAGTCGTAATAAAGCTGTTTATCATGGCTGTTTGACTTGATGGAAATACGGTTGGAGGATTCGTTCTCCAACCGTTTTTTCTCGGCCTCCAACGCATTACGGAAATTCAGTTTTTCCAATGCTACAGCATTCATACCGCGGCGACCTCTTTGTGGAAATGATCGATAGAATTATACGGTTTCGCATTATCAGTCGGTTTGGCTATACAACAAAAATAAGCTTCTCTGAAGGGGAGCCCCCTTTGGCGGTTTCGCAGGATACCGAATATGTACCGTAAATTTACGGCTCGGTAGCCCACAAATTCCGCTAAGGGAAGCACTCTAAATAGAGAAGCTTATTTTGCTTTATTTACAGCTTGCTGCGTATTCGGATACACGCCTCAATATGCATTATCCAGTGCCGTGAGAACGGCATCTGTACCAGTCCGCGGATATCTTTGCCGCACCAGTAATCGACCAGCCATGCCGCGCTTTCATCGGGGCTGACCACGTTCAGTGACATGAGCTCGGCTCGGTGTTCTTCGGACACTTTCTGTTTGAGCATATCGAAGGCAAGTTTGCGGAGGATATCTTCCGTTTCCGACCTGACCGCGGAGATGTAATCATACAGTTCGCCGATATCGAGCTGCTCGGAGAAGTCCGCTATCTGCTGCTTCACCAGCTCGTTGCCTGTTGTTATTATCGGAGAACCGATACGCTTCTGATAGCCGCCGCGGAAAAACACCTGCTCGTCACCTGCGATGAGAGTGTGTGCGACGATGTCCTCAATTCGGAAGATGTGCCACAGCGAATAGGCGATGGTCTTGCTGTGGTAGCCGTCCGCGTTGATGAACGGGATAGCGCTGAACTGCTCGCGTGTGAGCTCATTCCTGAACGAGTTTATCGTGTCAGCAAGTTTGCCGCGGAGCTCGAAAAGTGTGGCTTTACCGTCCTCGTAGCTGTCGCGTTTTTTCAGCTGAGACTGCATTGTCTTGTTGAGTTCAGACCACTCCTTGTTCATGCATATGACCTCCGCCTTATTTTTTCAGTATCTCTTTCCTCATTGCAACAAGGTCGAAGGTGTCAATTCTTCCGTCGCGGCAGAGGTCGCCAGCCTCCCAGTCAGCGAGCTTTTCGCCGCGTGTGCCGAGCAGCCACCTCTGCATGAGCACGAGGTCTGCCGAACCGAACACTCCGTCGTCGTTGACATCTCCGCGGACGATGCTTTTCTCACCGAAGTTTGCGGTTATCGTCATAGCTTCGCTGAGCGTCACGGTGACGGTCTTGTCCGAACCCGTGATACCGCCGCTCCAGCCTGTGAATTCTGCTCCGCTGTCGGGGATAGCAGTCAGCGTAACAGGGCAGTCCCCTATGTATTCACCGCTCCAGCCGCCCGAGCAATCGGGGGTTATGGAGTTTATCTGTATCTTTCCGCTGCCCGTGGTCTTGAGCGTTATGGTGTTCATCTGTGACCTGATACCGAGGAAATCGCGCATATCCTCGAGAGTGTACTTCGCTCTCTCGCGGAAGAAAGTCTGTATCTGCGGCAGAGTTTTGTTCTTGTATTCCTGACGGTTGTAGCTGAGATTGCTCTCCTTCGAGCCGCCGTAGAAGCCCCACCAGCGCACGGTCGTCTGCGCGAGCGGCTCGGTGTAGTCGCGGCTGTAGGTGTCTATCAGTGCGTTTGCCTTCTCGGGCGAGAACACTTCGTTCGCGTAGTCGCAGTATACGTTTGCGAATTTGTCGCGGAAATCCCTGTTCTTCAGCAGATTGAGAAACAGGTTCGTGGGAGCGAGCTTTTCGTTTCTGTCAATGTTCTCCATATGGCGGAAGTTGTCATATGCGTAGCCCTCGACTCCGCCGTAATCTCCGTAGGTCTTGCCCATGGTGAAGTCGTAGTCGAATGACATGAAACGCCATTTGCCGTCGCTGTACGGGTTGCCTTCTATAGGCTCGCCGATGTTGCGCCATACACCGCAGTTGCGGTTCGGCCAGTCGTATGTGCCGAGGTAGAGACCTGCGGCATAGTGGTCGATGAAGCTGTCGATGTCGATGTAGTCGCTGACAGCCTTGTAATTCGCATCTGTCGTCAGGTCGAGCTTGGAATAGGTGTTGCAGAATTCCGTGAAGTTGTCGAACTCCTCCTGCGGTCCCTCTTCAAGTTCGCCGTTCTTTATCATCGCGACATCTTTCTTCTCGATGCCGTAATTTGTCTCGATGAAGTAGTCCGAGAGCTTCTCTATCATTTCATAAAGTCCCCAGTATTCGCCGTTGAGGAATACTACGCACATCTGCATATCCTGCGTGGTGACGTCCGCGCGGTCAGCGAGAAGCTTCTGCGCGAAGCCGTCGCGGAGACGTCCTTCCTCGCCGACTGCTCTGAGCGAAATAGAATCGTATTTGTCGATGAGCCTGCCCTGACGGTCGAAGTTGTCGGGGATGAGCGGGCATTCTATCTTGGACGCGCCGTAGTCGCTCCGCGCGTAGAGGTGGAAGCTCTTCTGCGCGGTGTTGCGTGTGGAAGCTCCCTTGATGCGTATGCCCATATCCTGCTCGACAATGTTCTCTCCGTCACGGAACACAGTTATCGAAGCCTCGCGCTCCCACTCCTTGCCGTGCATGAAGAAGTTGCACTTGTTGTCGGTGTCCCATGCGCTTTTTCGCGGGTCATAAGCGCTGCTCTTCTTCCACTGCAAATACTGATTGCCCGTGACGTAGATACCCTTGTCGGGGTCAAACAGGTTGTCGGGGTCGGTAACGAGCGATACTACCGTCATATCCTTGTACTGCGAGAGCGCACCGCTCGTGATGAAGTATGTTCGGCTTTCGACCTTGCTGAATGTGCCGTCAGCGTTTTTTGCCGCCGCGCGTATGACGGTCGCCTTGTCCACGCTGAATGGCGGCTTCTTGTAGCCCGTGCCGCGCGATATCGAAGTCGCGGAGTTGTCGTCCTCGGCGTAGCTGCTGTAGATGTTCTCCTCGTTCGTCCTGCCCTTGACCGTTATCGCTGAGGTGTAGTCCTGCGCGGTCGGGGACGTGAGCGGGTCGCTGCCGTCTGTGGTGTAGCAGATAGTAGTGTTTGCTGGTGCGGACAGCGTGAGCGCGAAATCAGTGCCGTAAAAGCCCGAAGGTGCGGAGAATGCGGGCGCGGATACTGCCGCCGTATTCGGCTTTGCGGGCGACGGAGCCATTATCTCCAATGTGTCGCTTCCGTCGGGAGTGCGTCCGTAGCTGACATCTGTTCCGAGCGTGGGGAGCTCCACCTGCTGGAGCACCTTGCCGTCGGCATCTGACAGCACGACAGTGTCGCCGTTCTTGCTGAGCGCAAAGCCCGTGTGGAACTCCGCAGCCGTTGACTGCTGCTTGGAGGCGAACACTACAATGTGCTTCCCTGCGCCTAATGTAGTGCCGCTCGGAAATGTGAACAGCAGTGGCTGTTCTGTATCGTCGGACAATCCCCAGCCCGACAGGTCGACCGCCTTATCGCCTGAGTTGTACAGCTCTATCCAGTCGGAGTAGGCACCGTAGCTGTCGGCAATGCAGGTCTTGTTCTGTGAGCAGACCTCGTTTATGCAGACGGTCGGCTCGGCTGCGCAGACGTTACTGAGCGTGTCAGACGGCAGTGCTGAGGCTGTCATGGCGCTTGCAAGTAACGCTGCGACAAATCTTTTTCTCGGTTTCACAATGAACCCCTCTCTTTCAAGTGAAATGTCGATGTTTACCGTGCGTATGATAAGTAAATTATATCCGAAAAATCGGCGGCTGTCAAGGAAATTGTTTAACTTTGAGAAGGCGGGACTCCCGATGTATCGGTCTGAGTATGTTCATTGAACAGACGACGACGGCAGTTGTAGTATTTGCTGAACATTCAACATTCGGACAGGATTGAGTATTGTGCAATTTGTACTAAAACAAGAACGCACTTTTATTGATATGAACGAAGGTTAGGCTTGATTTAAGAAAAAAGCCATATCAACTTGATTTTTTGTAATTTTTGTGTTATAATCAACATGGTGTATATTGCCTTTACCGACAGAAATTATTTAATTATGGGTTTTGCACCCAAAAAGGGGTATATATGAAACACAAGACATCTGAGATGCTTAATATGCTTCATCAGGAGCATATCGTGGCACATCTGAAGTCACTCTCTCATGACGACCAGCTCAGAATGGTCTCGCATATTGAATCACTCGACCTCTCTGTCCTCAATGATGGAGTTATGGAGGAGGAGCGAGGCAAATTTGAACCGTTGTACGCGACAACTCTCGACGATATCGCCAGGAATCGCGACCATTTCACTGAAACCGGGCTTGAAGCGATACGTGCGGGGAAGGTCGGTGCTGTTCTGCTTGCAGGCGGACAGGGCAGCCGCCTCGGATTTGAGCACCCCAAGGGTATGTACAGAATAGGTATTGACCGCGAGCTTTATATTTTTGAGTGCCTCATCAATAATCTTCTTGAGGTCACAAAACAGGCGGGTGCATGGGTACCGCTCTTTATTATGACGAGTGTCGATAACAACCGCGAGACCCGTGAATTCTTTGAAAAGCATGACTATTTCGGCTACAGCGACGATAATGTATGGTTCTTCGTGCAGGAGCAGCTTCCGACAGTTGATACCGAAGGCAAGCTCATGCTCTCGGGCAAAGGAACTATTTCCACCGCTCCAAACGGCAACGGCGGATGGTACGCATCCATGGCAAAGACCGGTATGCTCAGGATAGTGCAAAATGCGCACATCGAGTGGCTGAACGTGTTTGCGGTAGACAACGTATTACAGCGAATAGCAGACCCTTGCTTCATCGGTGCCGTCATTGAGTCCGGCAAGGTATCGGGAGCAAAGGTTGTTGCCAAGGCTGACCCTAATGAGAAGGTGGGAGTGCTCTGTCTCGAGGACGGCAGACCGTCCATAGTCGAGTATTACGAAATGACCGACGAGATGATAAATCGCCGCGAGCCAGATGGTACGCTGTCATATAACTACGGTGTGATACTGAACTATCTCTTCCGTGTGGACAAGCTCAACAGAACACTTTCCGTGAAACTTCCGCTTCACCGCGCATTCAAGAAGATAAGCTATATGAACGCAAACGGCGAGATGATATCTCCCGAGGAGCCTAACGCATATAAGTTCGAGACGCTTGCACTTGATATGGTAAAGCTTCAGGATGACTGCCTCGCATATGAGGTCGACAGAAGCAGGGAGTTTGCTCCCGTCAAGAACAAAACAGGCGTAGATTCTGTCGATACAGCACGTGAACTGTTAAAGTTCAATGGCGTGGAGATATAATGCTCAAGAAAATCCCGAGGATCCTCGGGATTTTTGTTCGTTTATTGTTGCTTTTTTCAAAAAAAAACTGTGATTAATCGGTAGCTTTGTCTATATATTGGAATATTTAAAAAAAGCTGACAAAGCATTGACTTTTTTTCATCAAAGTGGTATCATAAATAAGTGTCGGGTAATGACAAGTCGGCACTCAAAACGAAGAATAGATATGAAATCAGGAGGAAGCAATGGCTAAGAAAGACGATCGTAACCTTAATATTACGATAAAAAATCAGGAAGATAAGGAGAACGAAGTAGTCGTTTCCATTTCCACCGTACTGAAGAAGCTCAGAAAATATGTGCTTGTGTGGGTGGTCGTAGCAGTTCTGTTTGTAGTTTTCGCATTCGGTTATGCTACCGTAACGACCCATGTCAGCAAGCCCTCGCTCGTAGCACTCATCAGCTTCTCTTTTGACGGTGTAGAGAAAGGTCTTGATCCTAACGGCGACAACTTCGATGTTAACACCGTAAAGAGCCCAGCTGTTATCGAAGCTGCACTCAGCGATCTTGATATGAGCCTCACTAATCTTGAGCCTGTCAGACAGGGCATCAAGTTCGTTGGTATCAAGCCAAAGGATGCTGTTGACAGGATAACTCTCTATGATAAGGTCATTGATACAAACGGCAATGTAAATGCTGTTGAGAAGATACTTGATACCACATATTTCCCTACACAGTACAAAGTTTACTTTGACTACAACAGCACAGGTCTTACCGACGAGCAGGCTGTTGAGGTTTTCAATGCTGTTCTTGAGCAGTACCAGACATATTTCTATGAGAGATACGGCTACAATGAGTCGCTCGGTAATGCTGTTACATCAATCAACTATGAGGATTACGACTATTCCGAGGCCGTCGATGTATTCAAGAACAGTCTCCAGACTCTTGAGAATTATGTAAAGGATATCTCAAACGACGAGAACAAGCGCTTCCGTTCGTCTGCAACAGGCTACACGTTCGGAGATCTTTATGAAGCAGTAAAGACCGTCGAGAGTATCGACCTCGACAAGGTATCATCGTATGTAACAGTCAATAACCTCACAAAGGACAAGGACGAGGCTCTTGCATACTACGAGTACAGGATAAAGGCTCTCAACCGCGATAAGGCTCAGTATGAGGAGCAGCTTGCAGCGTACGAGACCTCTATTGAAAAGTACCAGAAAGATCAGATATTCGTATTCGGCAATGGCAGCGACAACACTGATACACAGTCCACGGTTGCTTCCGAGCAGTACGATAAGATGATACAGGCAAAGAACGACATCGCAACGACACTTTCACGTACAAAGCAGCAGATAGAGTACTGCAAGGAGAGACAGGAAGCTCTCAAGAACAACCCCGTAGGTTCTACCGCAAAGACGGAGAAGGTCGAGGAGTCGCTTGCTTCTCTCAATAAGAAGATCGACAATCTTGTTGATCTCGTAAACAGAACGTCTGACGATTACTACCGTAATGTTACATTCAAGAATGCATACAGCGTGCTTGTTCCCGCAACAAATACAGCTACTGATAAAATGAGTCACATTATCGAGAATGCTAAGCAGCCGCTCATTATTCTTGAGGCACTTGGATTCGTGGTATTCTTCGCAGTAGCGTTCATCGAGGCTCTTATTGCTGACAATAAGAAGAAAAAGCCTTTAACAGCAAACGGTGCTCCCGAGGACGAGACTGATGATAAGACCGAGGAGGTTACTCCCGAGGAAGCAGTGGAGACTATCGCTGACGAAGCTGAGAAGGAAGAGGAGAAGAAGGAATCTTCCAACGGTAACAACAAGAACAGCAAAAAGAAGAAGTGATCTCACTTCCATGGCACGTTGAAATCGTGCTTATATAGAAAACAAGCCATAGCGTTTCTGGTGTAAAGATCAGAAGTGCTATGGCTTTTCTATTGACATCGTTACGGTGTGATGTTATAATTGTTACTAAAATAGGGTGGCGACATCGACAATAATAGTTGTCGAAGCCTTGATATCAGGTAGAAAACGGCAGTGATAAAATTGCAGTCTAAGTTCAAAAGACTATTAACTGACGGCGCGTGATATGCAAATAACAGGAGGCGGTCATGGATAAAAAGAAACTCGGAAAAAGTGTAGGTATTGTCGTTGACGTGCTGATGTATGCCATTATGCTGACGCAGATGGTGTATGTTTTCACGGGGAATATCGTGCATGAAGTGCTCGGCATTGGTTTTTTTGTGTGCCTTGCCGCGCACATCATCATCAAGAGAAAGTACCTTGCGGGGCTTCTCGAGTTCAAGGGCAAGAGCACTGCAAGAGCCGTTTTTAACGTATCAACTTTGCTGCTGCTTGCGGCATCGGCTGCGCTGATGCTCAGCAGCATGGGTGTTTCGAGGACACTTCTGCCGAAATTCAGGCTGTTCGGGAATGTGGATATGCACGTTTATCTCGCGACAGCAGTGCTTGCCCTTGCGGTGCTTCACGGAGGTATGCAGGGCTTCATTCGCACGAAGAAAAAGAAGCTTGCAGCTGTCCTTATCGCGGCAGGCTGCGGAGCCTCGATAGCCGTCGGGCTTGCGCTCGTACCGTATCTCAACCGCCATTTCAGGGCGGTGGACATCGACCTCGCCGAGAAAGTCAGCGGAGAAAAGGTGCAGTGGAAGGGCGAAAAGCCGCTCGTAGTGTACTTCACAAGGCTGGGAAATACAGACTTCGAGGACGATGTCGACGCTGTATCGGGAGCATCGCTCCTGCTTGCTGACGGTCATCTTATGGGCAGTGACCAGCTTATCGCTGAGATGATAGACGACGCGATAGACTGCGATGTAAAGGCGATTACGCTGACGGTGGAGAAGTATCCATCGAGTTACGGCGACACAGTATCAGTCGCGGGCAACGAGCTTCGCAGCAAGGCGCGTCCGCAGATAGAGCCGATAGATGTCAGCGGTCATGACACGATTATTCTCGTCTACCCGCTGTGGTGGGGGAGCGTGCCTATGCCCGTTGCGACATTCCTCGAGAGCGGCGACTTCAGCGGCAAGGAGCTTTATCTCATAGCAACTCAGGGCAGTAGCGGCTACGGCAGTACCATAGATGATATAAAGTCCATGGCGAGCGGCGCGGACGTCCGCCCCGTGATGAGCATCTACTGCGACGATATCCCCGATTCGCGCGAACGTATCGGAAGCTGGCTCGCCGAGCTGAATGAACAGCGCTGAAAATAAGAATAAGCCCATCAGGCATTGGACCTGACGGGCTTTTATCATTCGGTCATTCGATTATCAGAGGAACGACTTGATATCTGTGTACTCATATCCGTGAGCGAGCGCAACGTTCTGATTTGTGAGTTTGCCGTCGTAGGTGTTGACACCTGTGCAGATAATGTCGCTCTTGCGGCAGGCTTCCTCGAGGCCGTTTGCGGCAATCTGGAGACCGTACTTGAGAGTAGCGTTCGTGAGCGCGATAGTGCTCGTGCGCGGAACAGCTCCGGGCATATTGCCTACGCAGTAGTGAACAACGCCTTCCTCGATGTATACGGGGTCATCATGAGTCGTGACGTGCGAGGTTTCGCCGCATCCGCCCTGGTCGATAGCAACATCTACAAATACCGCGCCGTCTTTCATCTCGGGGAGATACTTAGCCTTGAATAGCTTAGGAGTAGAGCCGCCGGGGATAAGTACAGAGCCGATAACAAGGTCAGCGTCCTTGACAGCTCTCTCAACGTTGCTGTCAGTGGAGTAGAGAGTCTGTATGTGAGCTCCGAACATATTGTCGAGCTGTTCGAGCCTCTTGAGGTTCACGTCGAGGATAGTAACGTTAGCGCCCATACCTACGGCAATTTTGCAGGCGTTCATGCCAACGGTGCCGCCGCCGAGGATAACAACGTTTGCCTTGGGAGTACCCGGTACGCCTGCGAGGAGTATACCTGCGCCACCGAACTTCTTCTCGAGATACTTGGCACCTTCCTGAATGGAGAGACGTCCTGCTATCTGGCTCATGGGAGCGAGGAGCGGGAGTGAGCGGTCTGTCTCCTGAAGAGTCTCATACGCTACCGACTTTACCTTGCCTGCAAGGAGAGCATCCATCTGCTCTTTGTCAGCGGCGAGGTGAAGGTATGTATAAAGGATAAGACCGTCGTGGAAGAGCTTGTACTCGGACTCTAGCGGCTCCTTTACCTTTATCATCATATCTACCATGTTCCAGATGTCGGGAGCGTTATCGAGTACGGAAGCGCCTGCCTCGACGTATTCAGTATCAGCAAAGCCCGAGCCGATACCCGCTCCCTTTTCGATGTAAACGTGGTGACCTGCGGCAACATATGCCTTTACGTTGTCGGGAGTGAGTCCGACACGGAATTCATTGTTTTTGATTTCTTTTACGCAGCCAATTTTCATTTGTCTGTCCTCCTGATGCGTGCTCATATCGGTTATCAGATATGGCAATAATTATATATAAATTATACTACGTTCATAATTTTTTGTCAAGAAAATGATAACAACAGCGTTTGAGCTTCAGCATTTTTGCAGAGTTCTCTTGCAATTACGGGACTTCCGTGTTATAATATGGCAAAACGAAAACTCGGAGATGTCGCGAGATAACGGAGGTCATTATGAGATACAGAAATCCTGTGGTGAGGGGATTTTATCCTGATCCGAGCGTTTGCCGCGCTGACGGCAGGTATTATATGGTTTGCAGTTCGTTCCAGTTTTTCCCAGGAGTTCCGCTGTTTGAGAGCTCCGACCTCATAAACTGGACGCAGATAGGTCATTGTCTGACGAGGAAGAGTCAGGTCATGCTCGAGGGAGCGGGGAGCTCCGCGGGAGTGTACGCCGCGACTATCCGATACTGTGACGGTGTGTTCTATATGGTGACGACGAACACGTCTGTCGGGAAGAATTTCTACATAACCACGACCGATATCCGCGGCGAGTGGTCTGAGCCGATATACGTTGAGCAGGGCGGAATCGACCCGTCGCTCTATTTCGAGGACGGACACGCTTACTTCATGAGCAACGGAGTCGACGATAACGGAAAGCCTGCCATAATACAGTGCGAGATAGACATAAATACGGGCGAAAAGCTTACTCTGAGCCGTGCGGTATGGAACGGAGCAGGCGGAAGATATCTCGAATCTCCGCACCTGTATAAGATTGGCGGCTCGTATTATATAATGGCGGCAGAGGGCGGCACCGAATACGGGCATATGATAGTTTACGGCAGGGGAGATTCGCTGTGGGGACCGTTTGAGAATTACCCTCGCAATCCCGTGCTCACAAACCGTGATCTCGGCGGATACACGATACAAGGAGTGGGGCACGGCGATCTCGTACAGAGCCCGACAGGGGAGTGGTTCATGGTGCATCTCGGCTTCCGTCAGACCGATATGTGGATGCCGTATCACCACCTCGGCAGGGAGGTCTGCATGACTCCCGTTCGGTTCGGGGAGGACGGTTGGTTCACCTGCGGAAACAACGGCACGACCGAGCAGGAATACGAGATAAACTCTGATATCCCGCAGAATATCAGGAACGTTTACACCTTCGCCAATACCTCGCCGGACGTGGAATGGTGTTATCTTCGTCACCCCGATACCTCGAAATATGAGCTCTCGTCGGAGTGCTTCGTTCTTCGCGCGGGAGAGCACACACTCGACGATGTAGCCTCTCCGACATTCATCGGTATCCGTCAGATGGATTTCCGCGGCACTGCTGAGGTGGAGGTGACTGTCGACTGCGGCGAAGCAGGGCTGACCATGTTTATGGACGAAAACCACCACTATGACCTCATGCTGAGGAGCTCCGCTGACGGCTGTGAGGCTATCCTGAAGCTGAATATCGGCGATGTGAAGCACGAGCAGTTCGCCGTACCTGTGAGCTCTTGCAGAGTGCGGCTGAGCGTGGAGCTCGACAACCTCAGCTACACGTTCCGCGTCATCGACGGCGACCGCGTGATACAGTGCGGCTCCGCACAGACAAGGTATCTCTCCTCGGAGGTGGCGGGAGGCTTCACAGGAGTCTTCATCGGTCTGTTTGCACAGAAGAATGGCTGTACAGCGCTGTTTGCAGACTTCCGTACAGAGTACAGATAAGAAAAGAGCCAAGGTCGTATGACCTTGGCTCTTATTCTGTATTATACTCGTAAGTGTCCGGATCCTTGCTCATCAGCCTGTCAACGATTAGATAGAACAAGCAGCCCGCGAAGGCGCCAATAGTGTTATGCATGATATCGTCCGATTCAAAGAGACCTCTGCCTGTGTAATACTGCGTGAATTCAATAAGAACGGAAAATGCAAATCCTGCTACTGTGGTGAGCATGATATTCTTGAATTTTCCAGACAGTATCGGGAGCAGGAATCCAAGCGGGAACAGCATTATGATATTGCCGCCTATCTGTCCTGACCAGTAGGTGTAGTTGCCGCTCTGAAGCATCGTTCGCACTTCCCACAGCGGTCTGAGTACATGACGGTGTGTACCTACGTTTCGGTCTAACAGTGTAATGTGCAGCACGCAGTAGATGTAAAGCAGCATTGCTAATGCTGTCATAATCTTTATCAGCAGTTCGGAAGCGTTGAGCTTCGATGGTTTACTTGTGGGCTTTGACATATTACTCAGCCTCCTTGTTTTAGCAGTTTACACCATTATACCACATTTTGGATAAAAGTGCAAGTCGCATCGGAAGGAAATCAGCATACGGCGGTATCCTGAGTGATTTGAAAAGTGTTATTTCCATTATTGTTCAGCGGCTGCGATGTCGAAAATGGTTGACAAATATACATTTTGCATATATAATATTAATACACACTTAGATTAATAACTAATAGTCGTTTTTTTGATTTTTGTGTACATTCACAAAAACGGAAGCGAGTATTCGTTTATACTTGACAAATGCGAAGCGAATATACTATAATTAATCTTGGTGTATTGTGAGCTTCACGATACTATTAAATTGCAACTATATTTTGTTCAAAAAAGTTAATATTAAACCGCTGCGTGAGAGGTGGTTGGGAGCAATAATGTGATCGTTCCGATTAGCAGCAGGTGAATACGATCAGACGTTTCAAGTTGAGGTGGAGTGTATGAACAAGAACATTAGTCATGCAAAAAGAACCATGATCATTGGCGCAGGTAATGCGGGACAGATGCTTATAAGCGAGATAATCAACGCCCAGCAGTCTCCTTATACAGGAGATAAGCTTGCTGCACAGTACGAGCCCGTTTGTATTGTTGATAATGATCCCGAAAAGCTCGATACGGATATCATGGGCATCAAGGTGGTTGGAACATCATCGGATATTCCCAACATAGCAAAGCAGTACAGGATAGAACAGATAATACTTGCTATCCCTTCTCTTCAGGAAGAAAACAGAAAACTTATTATCGATCTTTGCAACGAAACGAAGCTACCGCTGAAGATAATTCCTTTTATCGGAACACTTATTCTTGGTGGAGAATCCAGCCTTCTCAGACAGGTGCGTGATATCAAGACTGAGGAGCTCCTCGGACGCGATCCTGTTACATTCAACAACAAGAACATCAAGGATTTTGTACATAACAAGATATGCATGGTAACAGGCGGAGGCGGTTCCATCGGTTCCGAGCTTGTACGCCAGATCGCTAAATACGAACCTAAGCAGGTCATCGTTGTTGACATTTACGAGAACAATGCATACGAAATACAGCAGGAGCTCATTATGGAGTACGGAGATGAGCTCAACCTTGTGACACTTATTGCTTCTGTTCGTGATTATTACCGAATGAACCAGATATTCGAGCGTTATAAGCCCGATGTTGTTTTCCACGCAGCTGCACACAAGCACGTTCCGCTGATGGAAGATTCTCCTATGGAAGCCATAAAGAACAATGTTGTCGGAACATTCAATGTTGCGACACTTGCACAGTTCTACAAGGTTAAGAAGTTCGTCATGATATCGACCGATAAGGCTGTAAATCCGACAAACGCCATGGGAGCCTCCAAGCGCTGCTGCGAAATGATAGTTCAGTATCTTGCTCAGCAGAAGGGCAACTGCTGCACTGAGTTCGTTGCTACAAGATTCGGGAATGTCCTCGGTTCAAATGGCTCCGTTATCCCGATATTCAAGAAACAGATAGAGCAGGGCAAGCCCGTAACTGTAACTCACCCTGATATCATTCGCTACTTTATGACCATACCGGAGGCGGTAAGCCTTGTTATGGAGGCAGCTGCAATGGCTCACGGCGGCGAGATATTCGTCCTTGATATGGGTAAACCTGTCAAGATAGTTACTCTTGCTGAGAACCTTATCCGTATGTACGGAAAGGAGCCGTATGTAGATGTTCCGATACGCTTCACAGGACTTCGTCCGGGCGAGAAGATAAAGGAAGAGCTCCTGATGATGGAGGAGGGACTTAAAAAGACCTCCAACAAGCTCATATATATCGGCAAGCAGATTGAGATCGACGAGGACAAATTCATTACCGAATTGAGATCGCTTCGCGATGCTGCTCTCGAAAACGATGAAGAGACCGCAATAAGGGCTCTTCACAAGATAGTGCCGACATTCATCACACCTGAGGAATTCAACAAGTCTGTTCTTCAGAAAGCATAAAGAGATTATAAAGACCTCCTGCCGGATAGGATGTATCGTCTTATACGGCAGGAGGTTTGAAATGTAATAATACCGTTTTTCAATAAGGAGAAAAAACTATGTGCGGAATTGTAGGATTTACAGGAACGAAGCAGGCAGCGCCCATCCTTCTGGATGGACTGTCTAAGCTCGAATACAGAGGATATGACTCTGCTGGTATCGCTGTACGTGACGGCGAGAAGCCTGCCGAGGTTATCAAGGAGAAAGGCAAGCTGAAGGTGCTTGCTGATATGACCAATCAGGGCAAGGCTGTCAAGGGCACCTGTGGTATCGGTCATACACGCTGGGCTACACATGGTGAACCCTCAGCTGTGAACGCTCATCCCCACAGTTCCGATGACGGCAACGTTATCGGCGTTCACAACGGTATCATCGAGAACTACCAGGAACAGCGCGAGAAGCTCATCAAGAAGGGCTACGAGTTCAAGTCGCAGACCGATACAGAGGTAGCTGTAAAGCTCGTTGACTACTACTACAAGAAGTATTCTCAGGACCCAATCGAGGCTATTGCACGCGCAATGGTACGTATCCGCGGCTCATACGCTCTCTGCGTTATGTTCAAGGACTTCCCCGGCGAGATATACTGTGCACGTAAGGACAGCCCCATGATAATCGGTATCGCTGACGGCGAATCCTACGTAGCTTCTGATGTTCCTGCTATTCTCAAATACACACGCAATGTTTACTATATCGGCAACATGGAAATTGCCAAGCTCGAAAAGGGCAATGTTACCTTCTACAACATCGACAGCGAGGTTATCGAGAAGCCTCTCACAGAGATAAAGTGGGACGCTGAATCCGCTGAAAAGGGCGGTTACGAGCACTTCATGCTCAAGGAGATACACGAGCAGCCCAAGGTTATCCGCGATACAATTAATTCAGTTGTTACTGACGGCAAGGTGCACTTTGATTCCGTAAATCTCACGGATGACGAGATGAAGAGCATCGACCAGATATACATTGTTGCCTGTGGTTCGGCTTATCACGTAGGTATGGATCTCCAGTACGTCATCGAGTCACTGACATCATTGCAGGTTCGCGTAGAGCTCGCTTCCGAGTTCCGTTACCGTGATATGTCGCTCCGCAAGAACAGCCTTGTTATCGTTATTTCCCAGTCAGGTGAGACCGCTGACACTCTTGCAGCTCTCAGAATGGCTAAGGACAACGGCGTAAAGACATTAGGTATCGTTAATGTTGTAGGTTCGTCTATCGCTCGTGAGGCTGACAACGTGTTCTACACGCTTGCAGGTCCTGAGATATCCGTTGCTACTACCAAGGCTTACAGCTGTCAGCTCGTAGCAGGTTATCTGCTCGCGCTTCAGTTCGCTAAGGCAAGGGAAGAGATAACCGATGAGCACTACAACGAGCTCCTCGCTGAGATAAACACAATTCCTGAAAAGATAGAGAAGATTCTTGAGAACAAGGAGCGCCTCCAGTGGTACTCCAACAAGCTCATCAACATCACTGATGCATTTTTCATCGGTCGTGGTATTGACTACGCTATCGGTCTTGAGGGCAGCCTCAAGCTCAAGGAGATAAGCTACATCCACTCCGAGGCTTACGCGGCAGGCGAGCTCAAGCACGGTCCTATCAGCCTTATCGAGGACGGTACTATTGTGCTCTCCGTCGTTACTCAGACCAAGCTCATCGAAAAGACTATCAGCAACATGGTGGAGGTCAAGAGCCGCGGAGCTAAGGTAATGGCTGTTACAACAGCGGGCAACTACTTCCTCGAGGATACAGCGGAGTTCGTGTGCTATATCCCGCAGATAGAGCCTCTCTTCGCAGGCAGCCTGTCAGTAGTACCGCTCCAGCTCATCAGCTACTACGTATCCATCGGCAAGGGCTTTGACGTTGACAAGCCGAGAAACCTTGCCAAGAGCGTTACGGTTGAATAATCATAAGAATATCGGGCTTCCACTGGGAGCCCGTTTTTTTTGTATTATGAAAACCCCCGGCTAGGCCGGGGGTTCAAAAGAGCTTATAGCTATAAGACTTGAAAGAAAAACTCCTTTTGATTACAATATATTTGCGGCTACCAACTGCAAAAGAATAATCAAAAGGAGGTCATCACAAAGTGAATGACATACATAGTTTATCACATTCAAAGTGGAATTGCAAGTATCATATAGTGTTTGCCCCGAAATATCGAAGGAAAGTATTCTACGGGGAAAAGAGGTGTGAGATAGGACAGATGCTGAGGCAACTCTGCAACTGGTACGGAGTAAATCTGCTTGAGGCAGAAGCATGTCCGGATCATATTCATATACTGGTGGAGATTCCACCGAAGCATGCTGTATCATCATTTATGGGATACTTGAAGGGAAAAAGCAGCATAATG